>NZ_JBHULT010000016.1:0-2766 GCF_042684505.1 Salinimicrobium flavum | reverse complement strand
ATCTGAACATACAGGAAGGTCGTCAACATCAGATTGTTTGTTGGTAGACTTATTTGCCAGGTCATTTACGATTGCCCCAAAAGACAACGTAGCTTTCTCGCCGGAGTTATCCCCGGCAGCATCATCTTTGCTACATGAGGTAAAAAGCAGGGCGAACACTGCCAGGAAACTCAGGTAAATTTTAAAATTTCTCATAGTAATTAAATTTTAATTAATAATAATTTGGAATGGTTAATAAATACGTATTGATATGCTCTTCAGGCTTTTCCTGAAGAAAAATAAAGAGAAACCGAGCAGAGGCCGTAAGCCTCTGCCTGGTTAATATAATTTACTCCCCGAAGTTATACAGCTCAATTTCTCCACAGGCAACTACAGTTCCCATTTGATACTCTTCACCTACCATTTTACCGTGAAGATTTACAGTACGGTCTGCAAGAGATTCAAGACCCGTTACTCCTGTAAAGGTTCTGTGATATATGATATCTCCATAAGAATTAGCGGTCGGCCAGCTTCCGTCCTCGTTATCAAGGGTAAGGATTGGAGACCCGCTAGCAGAACAATCTGCTCCTTCATGAACGTGCTGTGGATGTTGCTTGTTTACTGCAAGATTTGTTGCAAGAACAGTAGTTTCAACTACATCTCCTTTAACTCTGAAATAAGCCCATCCCCCTGCAAGGGTTCCGTTTTTAGCATTTAAACAAGCCTTATAATTTACTGCTTCATCTGCCGGATCTTCGAAAATAGGAGTATCATCTTCTCCACAGTCATCACCTTCTCTAAAGTGGAAGTAATCAAGATTGGTCTCCCCGTCAAAGAAAGCTTTCACCTCTCCATCTGAAACCACTCCTCTTCTTATCACGCGTTCTTCCAGTGCAGGATAAGCATCAGAATTCAATAAGGTGATCTCAACGTAGTAATCGTCCTGACCTGGTTTGTCCGGTAACGCTAAACATGCAGTACTTCCTGCGTAGTCTCCATCGCTATTTACTTCTACAGTATTGGTGACATCATTTTGGATTTGAGTTCCTTTTTGACCATCTGCCCACATCCACACATCAACACTGAATCTTGCAGGATAGTGACGACCACCTTCAGAGGGAGGACAGTAGTTTCCGAAGATACAGAACTCTATCGCCTCATTTTTATCCATATCGAAGAACAGGTATCCATATTCTCTTACATCCCGGTCATCATAACATAGGACGGAAACATCCACATATTTCTTAACACCGGCTCCAAGGCTGATATTAAGTGGAAGTGGATTGTCAATGAACTCTGCCAGTACGCCTCCTTTAGGGGCTACCCATATTAGTTCACCCGCCTCATTGTAAACCATAAAATGGTCAAGGGAGTAATTACCCGGATCAAGTTCAAGTTCCGGGTCTTCTTCAGTAAATACCTGTCCTGCAACAAGATCAACACGGTAAGGAGCATCATTTGATCCCACTACAGCGGTTCCTCCCTGAGAGAGTACGATCTCCACATAGGCGGGAGCATCGTCTGTACATTGTGGCAGATCATCTGTAGAAGTTTGTTTGGCTGCAGACTTATCTGCAAGGTCATTCACGATAGCGCCGAAAGAAAGAACGGCTTTTTCAGAATTGTCATCCTGTACTGTAGTTTCCTCTTTACTACAGGAGGTGAATAGCATCGCGAACATCGCGATAAAACATAAGTAGCTTGAAATGGTTTTCATAACATTTGGTTTTGATTAATAATTATTGAATGGTTAATTTTTTTTCGGTTAGTAAGCCACAGGTATTCCGGGGCATTAGAAACTGCCCGGGAAGGTTCACTTCCCGGTGCAGTTGTTTTTAAGAATTAGTCACACACTTCTGCGTGTACTATAACATAGATGGGTTCAATTCCACCTACATCGAAGACATTATCATCATCATCCATATCAAATTGTCCTGGTGCACGACTATCTGGCCATTCTGATCCCACATAAATATGAGTATCATTCATGGTAACACCTGCATTCAGTACAATTTCTACTTCGAGATTATCTCCGTCTAAAGTAAGTACAACATGACCGGCTTGATAGCCTTTGTTTTCCCAGTCATTTTGACCGGCTGCTGCATAGAATGGGATTTCCCAAACTCCATCAGCTTCAGCTGCTATGTCGGCTTCAGTAATTTCAAGACCCCAACCCCAGTTATTTCCTGGATAATCAAGACTGTTTAATTCAACATCACCGAACATATAAGCAGTTTCACAACCTTCACCTACACCGTTGTCATCACAGTCATTGTTTGGATCGTAAGGACAATCATCATCATCGTTTGGGATACAATCGCCATCATCGTCCATATCTGTTGGTGTATTTGGACATTCATCACAACCATCAGGGATTCCATCACCGTCGGCATCAGCATTGTCGTCGAAACCTGGGCAGATGTCATCTTCGTTAGGTACACCGTCACCATCGTCATCTCCAGGAGGAGTTTCCCCATCACAGTTGAATCTTAAGTGCTCGTATTTAACTCTGTCGTCTCCGACAAAGTTATCCATCACATCCTGAGCGGTTAACACACCAGATTTAACTGTATTAGGAGCTACAGTACCATAGTTTCCTGGCCAGTCAAGAAGAGTAACTTCATAATACAGGTATGGTTCGTCTAGATCATTATTCACAGGAAGAGCAAAACATGTAGTGGTTGCTGTATAATCTCCGTCAGCATTTACACTTGTTACAGGAGATTCATTGGTATAAAGTGGAGTACCTGTATTGTCTGTACCCAGCCAAATGTTCACACTATAGTT
>NZ_JBHULT010000015.1:0-1904 GCF_042684505.1 Salinimicrobium flavum | reverse complement strand
AGTTCGAACACTTAGAATCTTGAACTCAGCATCATTAAATCCTGAATCATAATTCTGGTCCAGGGTTCCTTCCCAGGTGAAGATGGCCGGATTTTGAGGATCCTGCGTCATTTCCCTGGCAAGATCGGCACTCCAGTCACTCACTGTGGCAGAACCAATTATATATAAATTTGGGTGATAAGATAATTCCTTACTTATGATCGTACCTGTATTGGTATTTACAGTTACAGAATAAAATCCATCTGCCGGTACCTCCCATTTATAGTCATTTGGTTCACAGCCAAATGTAACATCATAGGAATATGCAGTTGTAGGCATAACATCCCCGTCATTTACAGGAACTAACCATTGGCCATCGCACCAGTCACCTTCGAAAGTATGTATCTTAAATACTCCGGAACCTTTAAGGGTTCCTTCCCAATTCCATACTCCCGAAGAAATCATTTCCATTTTAGTATCAATTTTCCCCTGCGGAGTCCAGCCGGCAGAAGTCGCATCTCCAACAAGAGCGAGATACTGGTAAGCAGATTCTTCCTTACAATCTGGTGTACCGTCTCCATCGCTATCAATAGCCATTGAGGAAGCATCCATAGGATCTGAGCCACATGCGAACTCATCTTCATCTGTCTGGCCGTCACCGTCATCATCAGGATCGGTATTATTGCCTATACCATCATTGTCCGTGTCAGTATCTTCTGTCGGATCAAGAGGAAATGCATCTTCTTCATCGATCACTCCATCGCCGTCATCGTCTGTGTCCACGCAATTTGGTATTCCGTCGTTATCAGCATCAGCAGAAATTGAAGAAGTATCTAAGGGATCTGAACCACAGCTAGTTTCATGTTCATCTGTCTGTCCGTCACCGTCATCATCGGGATCGTCATAATTACCTATCCCATCATTATCGGTATCAGTATCTTCATTTTTGTCAAGAGGAAATGCATCTTCTTCGTCCTTCACGCCATCCCCGTCATCATCGGTGTCCACACAGTCGGGTATCCCGTCGCTATCAGTATCAGTCGAAGTTGAAGAAGGATCTAAGGGATCTGAACCACAGGCGAGCTCATCCTCATCGGTTTGGCCGTCACCGTCATCATCGGGATCAGTTACATCAGGAATACCATCTGAATCTGTATCTGTATCGTCATTTGAATCTACACAGTCTGGTGTTCCGTCAGCATCAGTATCAGCAGACATTGAAGAGGGATCCAAAGGGTCTGAACCACAAGTGAGCTCATGTTCATCTGTTTGTCCATCCCCGTCATCATCAGGGTCAGCATTATTTCCTATTCCATCGCTATCTGTATCGGTATCTTCTGTTCGATCAAGAGGAAAAGCATCTTCTTCATCAGGAACACCATCCCCGTCATCATCGGGATCCACACAGTCTGGCACCCCGTCTCCATCAGTATCCACAGACATTGAAGAGGAATCTAAAGGATCTGAACCACAGGCGAGTTCATGTTCATCGGTTTGTCCGTCGCCGTCATCATCTGTATCTGCATTATTTCCTGTACCGTCATTATCTGTATCAGTATCTTCTGACGGATCCTCAGGAAAAGCATCTTCACTGTCTTTAGTGCCGTCCCCATCGGTATCCAGAATAATGTTTATTGTATTGGCAGATTGGTCTAAGGTAATCGTATACATACCTTCCTCAGCAATGGACCAGTTATAATCATTTCCCTGGCCCTGCCTGTTTATTTCATAATCTGTTGCGGAAATATCCTGGTCTGCTGCTGTAGGCACAATGTAGTCTCCCCAATTCCAATCCCCAACATAGTTGTGGATCTTAAAGCTTCCCGGTACAAAGTTCCCTCTAAAGCTAAAAAGTTCGGGATTTGTCTCGTCCTGAGTGAATTTCAGGTCTTCAGACCATGGGTTCCAGCCTTTAGCTGTAGCAT
>NZ_JBHULT010000014.1:0-1704 GCF_042684505.1 Salinimicrobium flavum | reverse complement strand
GCCGTCATAGATATTAGAGGTTTCCCGGTAGGGGGAATCGGTTCCCGAAACATCGTGGTGGTCCCGTCCCAAGACTATCGTTCCAATTTCCCCTTTTGCAATAGCGTCATTAAAGGCTTTTGCAATTTCCATGCGGCCTTCGGCATCGGCATAAAGGATGCGTGCCTGGCTTCCCACTACCAGTTTGTTCTCTCTCGCACCTTGTATCCATTTTATATTGTCCTGCATTTGTTGCTGAATTTCTTCAGGAGAATTTTCTTTAAGGCGTTGCAACACCTCTGTGGCGATCTTGTCTGTTTTGTCGAGATCTTCCTGTTTCCCGGAAGCACACACCCAGCGGAAAGGTCCAAATCCGTAATCAAAACACATAGGTCCCATAATGTCCTGCACATAACTGGGGTAAGCAAAATTTTCTTTGTCTTTTGCTTTTTCGGCGGTCACGAAATTGCCCTGTTCATCCCTGAATATTTTAGCACCCGCTCTGGAAGCTTCCAGTAAAAAGGCATTTCCGTAGTCAAAGAAATACGTTCCCTTTTGAGTATGGCGGTTGATCGCTTCGGTTTGTCTGCGAAGGCTTTCTTGCACCTTCTGTCTAAAGGCTTCAGGGTCATTTGCCATCAACTCATTCGACTCTTCAAAAGAAAGCCCCACAGGATAATACCCTCCCGCCCAGGGATTGTGCAGGGAAGTCTGGTCGCTTCCAAGATCAATATGAAGATCCTGCTTATCGAATTCTTCCCATACCTCGACCACGTTCCCCTGGTAGGCAAAGGAAATGGTCTTTTTCCCTGCTTTGGCTTGTTTTACTTTTTTGACAAGTTCCGTGATATCGGTAACCACTTCGTCTACCCACCCCTGGGAGTGACGGGTTTCTACAGCTTTTGGATTTACCTCGGCACACACCGTGATGCAGCCGGCTATGTTCCCGGCCTTTGGTTGCGCCCCACTCATACCTCCAAGCCCTGAAGTGACAAAAAGAGAGCCTTCTCCTAATTGCTCTCCCGTTGGTAAACTGAACTTTTCAGCGATCTTTCTCAGGGCGTTAAGCACGGTGATGGTGGTGCCGTGAACAATTCCCTGCGGCCCTATATACATATAGCTTCCCGCAGTCATTTGTCCGTACTGGGTGACCCCAAGTGCATTGAACTTCTCCCAGTCATCGGGTTTGGAGTAGTTGGGGATCATCATTCCGTTAGTGACCACCACTCTTGGCGCATCGGGATGAGAAGGAAATAGCCCCATCGGGTGCCCGGAATACACCGCCAGCGTCTGGTCATTATCCATTTCAGCGAGGTATTTCATTACCAACCGGTACTGGGCCCAGTTCTGAAAAACGGCCCCGTTCCCCCCGTAAGTGATCAATTCATGCGGATGCTGTGCCACCTTCGGGTCCAGGTTGTTCTGGATCATGAGCATAATGGCTTTGGCCTGCTCACACTTTCCGGGATAATCTTCTATTGACCTCGCATACATTTCATAATCGGGGCGCAGCCGGTACATATAGATCCTTCCGTAGGTGTCCAGTTCCTTGCGAAATTCAGGCAGCAATTCTGCGTGGTGCTTCGGCTCAAAATACCTCAGGGCATTGCGCAGGGCGAGTTTTTTTTCTTCAGGATTTAAGATCTCCTTGCGTTTTGGAGCATGATTAGCATTAGGATCATAATTCTTTGCTGCAGGCAGCGTATCGGGGATTCCTTCTAAAAT
>NZ_JBHULT010000013.1:0-122592 GCF_042684505.1 Salinimicrobium flavum | reverse complement strand
AGTTCGAACACTTAGAATCTTGAACTCAGCATCATTAAATCCTGAATCATAATTCTGGTCCAGGGTTCCTTCCCAGGTGAAGATGGCCGGATTTTGAGGATCCTGAGTCATTTCCCTGGCAAGATCTGCACTCCAGTCACTCACTGTGGCGGAACCTATAAGATATAAATTCGGATAATGGTTCAATTCTTCACTAACGATCGTACCGGCATTGGTGTCAACGGTGATAGAATATAATCCATCTGCTGGAATTTTCCATTTGTAATCAATTGATCCACATCCGTCAATTACATCGTATGAAGTTGGAGTAGTAGGCAAAGCATCTCCATTATTTAAAGGCATTAACCATTGACCATCACACCAGCCGCCTTCCACGGTATTTATTTTAAATTCTCCGGCTTTAAGGGAACCTTCCCAGTTCCAGATCCCGGGAGAGATCATCTCCATTCTTGTATCAATATTCCCCTGAGGAGTAAAGCCGGCAGAAGTCCCGTCTCCAACCAGAGCGAGGTAGTCGAATGACTGAGCCTGAAGGGTTGTAATACTGCTTATGCAAAGAATTACAAATAAGATCTTGAGTAGTTTTTCTTTCATAATATATGGTATTGGTTGTTGGTAATATGAAAGGTCCAATAGCAAAATCCTATTTGAAAAAATCCAGTGGAAGCTATTAAAACCCTTTAGTTGATTGTTTTTGTAAGCATTATTTTGGCAGTAGATTATCCGGGCCTTTCTTTTTTAACTGAAAGGCCCCTGGGCTAATAATTATTAATTTTTCTTTTTTTACTTAGCTTCGAAAAGTATAGTTTCATTGTAAAAATCCACTGTAATCAGATAATTACCTTCGGTTTCTGAAGTCACCCTCCACTTATTGTCGGGGTCATCACAACTCTTCCTGACATAATATTCAGAAGCATTAACAATATCTGCATCAGCCTGTGGCGCGTTGATCCAGACGCCATCACACCATTCCCCCTTGAAGGTTGAAAACTTCAGCTCTCCGGGGCTCAAATAGGCTTCATAAGTAAAAATGAAAGGATCGACTGCATCCTGATTAAAGGCCTCCGAAGGGTTTTGAGGAGCCCAGCCGTTAGGAGCGGCGTCACCTATTGCATAAAGCTCCGAATATGGTACATTGAGTTTTTCAAATTTTACCGTCTCCTGCTCAAGGTCAATAGTAATAATATAACGCCCCTTGGTTTCATCTGTCACCGTCCATTTGTTATCAGGTCCATCGCAGCCGTTGGTCACCATAAAACCTGTTGTCCCTTCTGTAGAAATATCTGCTTCGGGAGCATTTATCCACTGTCCGTCACAGAAGGTTTCTCCTGTGAAGGTCGAAAATTTCAGGTTTCCGGTTTTAAGCACGCCTTCATATACAAAAATGAACGGATTGGAATCGCTTTGCGTAAAAGCTGCCGGAGATCCAATGTTCCACCCACTTTCAGAAGCATCACCTACAATATAAATATTGCTGAATTCCGGTTGGGCATCTTTTACTTCTACTTCCACTGAAGCCTCATCAGTTCCACCATCACCGGTTGCTGTGAGTGTCACCGTGTAGGTTCCCGTTTCAGCATAAGTATGGGAAGGAGCGGCTTCCGAAGAAATTTCAGATCCATCCCCAAAATCCCAGGTGTACTGAGTTACATTCTGGCTCTGGTTTTCAAAATGGATAGTGAGTGGGTCTTCCTCATCAACTTCATAAGAAAATACTGCGGAAGGAATACCCACCACACTAATCTCCTGAGAATAGGTGCTTGTATTGTCACCAATCATCGCGGTAAGTTTTACAGTGTAGTTCCCTGCTGAAGCGTATTGATAGGAAGGATGCTTCTGGGTTGAAGCTCCTGTTTCATCACCAAAATCCCACATAAACTCTTCGGCATCAACGCTCAGATTGGTAAAGCTGATGAGTTGCGGATTATCGGCTACCGCTTCAAAAGAGAAGTCGGCTGTAGGCTCCGGGAAAACTTCCGTGAAATCGTCATCAGAACTGCATGATGCAAACCCAAAGATAAAAAGGAAAAGAGTTGATAAGACTTTAATATTTTTCATGATGTTCGTTTGTCCTGGTTAGTATTCGAGCACGAGCATGCTCCAGAATTTTAGGTAAGGCACTTCAAGAGTGAGCTGGTTTCCACTTTGAGTAAATTCGACTTGCTGTGAGGCTCCCCCGTTAATATCTGGAGAGGCAAACCACACTTTTGAAATATTTCTTTCTGCCTCAACGGTAATTCTGAAGTTGTCTTTTACTAATGGTTCTCTCTGGACCTTGCTGTCATCTCTCCATTGCAAAGTGGCAGCTCCGTCGTAATTGAGTATGTGAAGCACCTGCCGGTCTTCAAGTTGTTTACCAACAACAGCAGCCTGCCCCACAACCGGAGGCCAGTTGTTCAGTTTCACATCGGGATCCTGAGATTGTAGTGCGGGAAAATTAAAGCTTCCGCCATCTCTTAAAAGGTTCTGGTAAGCGGTATGGAAATCATAGTATTCTCTAACAGTATTTCGCAGTTCCACGCTCATATCCAATTTGTCATTCGGAAAATATTCGCTGGACAACATGTGTTCTCCCAATTCAAGGTGCGCACCACCAAAGGCGAAGATCACAGCATCTGTCATCAGTACAGAAGGTGTATTGAAGTTTCCATCCTGAGAATTGTAGTTCATATAAGCGGCCAAAACGGTATTGAGTTCGCCGTTGGAATAATTGTAATTCTCCAGGATCACCTGTGCGAGGTCCTGATATTGATACCTGCTCCAGATCTCTGAGTAGGCAAAATCTACCGGAGCTTCCAGGATCTCCTTTTGTTCGTACTGATCAACTGCATTTAGAACAAGCTTTTTGTTTGGGAAACGATTCTCTAAAGAAATAAGGAAATCCTTATAAGCCTCTCCCAGGTCAATCTTATAACCTTCGTAATTGTAAACCGTACCGCGGTTTCCTAGTTGATCAAGGTGCCAGCCGTCAAATTCCAGATTTTCATAGACAGTAGCTGTCTCTCCAAAAATGTGCTCCTGCCATTCATTATTAGCAGGATCTGTCAACTGAATGTCTCCAAACCCTGAAAGTATATGACGATTAATATCCTTGTGATTGCGGTCGTTATACATTAACCACTCTACAGGCACGGGCTGTACTTCATCCTTTTTCCAGGCTCCAAAAAGTAGATTATAAAACATAGAAGCCATATTACGCTCCTGCGCCTGTTCTATATACCCTTCAACTGTCGCAAAATATATCTCCCTGTTAAAAAGATCGTTCCAGCTTTCGGCCGGCGCACCATTCTCGTCGAGAGGCAGAGGCCTGTGGTGCTCAAAGTGCCAGTCATAATACTGCAACCCATTTATATGATAGTCCTTCAGGTTGTTGAGAACACTTGCTCTTTGAGCAGCTGTGGTCTCTCCGAACTTCGAAAGAAAACCGTAACGTGGGAATTTTGTCCAGTCTGAAGAGACATCTACTGCAACAGTTCCTATCACAGTTTCTTCTCCTCCGGTTTCTTTTACAAGTTCCACCATGTAGCCTCTAAAGTCTTCGGAAGGAGGTTCCCAGGTCCAGGAGGTGCCGGTTAGCGGCTCTTCCGCAATCACCTGTCCAAGGTACTTATACCTGACGGTGGTATTCTGGTGAGTTCCGTTCACACTGAAATTCACCTCTTCCCCCGGATTGTATTTTGCTTTGTCCTTTTTAAAACCAAGAACTTCATTATAGCTCATATCCATCCCTTCTTCTATGGGGTCTAAAAGGGTATCATCGTCGTTACTACAGGCGCTTAGCACAAGTAGCATCATCAATAAATATATGCTGTTTCTTTTCATTTTTTTGTTTTTTAGCTTTAAAGAGCGGTAACGGTCATGGTTTCGGTGTCAAGATTGATCCTGATCTCATAATCTCCTGCATCATCGGCAGAAAGCTTCCATTTGTTATCCGGTCCCTCACAACCAAAAGTGGTTATGAATTCTGTATTGGTAATAGCCTGCCCGTTCTCTTCAGCATTTATCCATTCTCCATCACACCAGTCTCCCTGGTATTTGGAAAACTTCAATTCTCCTGCCTTAAGGGGTCCTGTGTAAACAAAATCCCCGTTGACATACTCCATTGGTGCAGGATTGTTGATATTCCAATCATTTGGCCCTGCATTTCCAACGATGTGCAGGTTGATCCTGTTAAACCTTATCGTATTTGTTGCCGTGTTTAGACTAATCCTGTAGCGGCCGGCGGTCTCTTCAGTAACCAGCCAGGTATGGTCCGGCTCACAACCTGCAGCCTGAATTACGTCACCGTTTTCAAGTGCTTTATCATCCACTTGTGGACGGTACCACTCTCCGCACCAGTCGCCCATTGGGCCGGCGAAGATCTTGAATTCACCCGGTGCAAAATTCCCTTCATAGTTAAAGACAAAAGGATCCAGCTCGCTCTGAGTAAAAGCTGCAGGGGCATCTATATTCAGACCGCTTTCGGTTGCTTCCCCAACTATGAATAATTCAGAGAAAGGGGCGTCTTCTACCGGTGCAATGTCAATGGTTTTATTAATAAGATCTACTCTTAGTCTGTAATTACCTTCTTCAGAAATTGTCCATTGTACATCTTCCCCGCTACCGCCTTCATTATAGACGATAACCCCATCGTTGTCGGGATCTTTAGTGTAAAAATCCTGACACCAGCAGTCATTCCTGCTCACTGGGAACTTGAAATTCCCTTCGGTCAGTTTTCCTTCGTAAACAAACACCCCGCGCTGTCCGGCTCCGGAAAGTTCGGTAGCATTCGAGATATCCCATCCATTCGGTGTAGCGTCTCCTACAATAAACAACCTGCTGGATACCGGCTTATAGGTAGCTACCGAAAATGCCTTTGTTGACACCTGATCTTCTACAGCAGGATCTGTTACTTCTGCCGTTAATCTCGCTTCAAGATCGTATACCGTTCCCGCATCAAGTCTGCTGTTAAGCAGCCTGTGATTGAGGGTCCCATGATCTATAGAAGCAAAATATCTATTCTTCTCACCTTCCACAAGGCTAATTAAAGGATCTGAAAAGTCGCTTCCTGCAAGATCTATTTCAAGAGTGTACTTTATAGCAGCCCCTGTGCCACGATTGGTACCGCTGGACCAGGTAAAACCGAGTTCATTCCCAATAAAACGTTCTTCCAACTCGAGGTTCTCATCAGAAACATTTAGAATAAGTTCATTATCAACATTTTCTAGAGAAGGATCATCCAGCTCGTCTGTATCGCAGGACCCTATCATCATTCCCAGAACAAGAGCCAGGCTTATTGCGTAAAATCGCTTCAGGTTTAAAATTGAATTCATATTTCTCATTTTTTAGTAACCGGGGTTCTGAACCAGGTTCGGGTTCCTGTCTAATTCTATTTGTGGGATTGGGAACAGGAGGTGCTTTTGTGAAGCATTGTTCCTGCCAATTGATCTAAGGAAATTAAGTCCGTATTCGCCATTGTTCACACGAATAAGGTCGAACCATCTTTGTCCTTCAAAGGCCAGCTCCATTCTGCGTTCATGGAGAACGGCATTTCTAAAATCGGCCTGGTTAAGGCCTTCGATATCATCAAGCCCGGCACGTTCACGTACCTCATTCAGGTATTCTTCAGCAGCAGTAGTCTGTCCCAGTTCATTCAATGCTTCGGCTCTCATAAGCAAAACATCGGCATATCTTAGAATAGGAAAATTAAGCGGACTATTATCATATGCAGAGACCTGGCTCAATGGCACCAAAAACTTTCTTGTGTTATAACCTGTGAAGGAGAAGCGGCTCTCATATTCCTTACCGTCAAATTCCGGACCTCCTTCATAAAGTACTGTGGCATCTTTTCGAACATCTCCTTCTTCATAAGCTTCAACAAATTCCTGTGTTGGTTGGTTCCAGCCAAACCCCCCGGCGACAAAATTGGCACCTCTGGGACCCATAAATGGACTAGTCCAGGACGCCTGATTCTCATTACTCCAAAAATCGTATCCCCCGTTTGAAGCATATTGTACTTCAAAAAGTGATTCTATAGAGTTCTCATTTGTAATTGAAAAGTTATCGGCATAATTCTCATTAAGATCATATCCCAGATTTTTTACCTGTGTGGCATATTCCACGACCTTCTGGTAATTTCCGAGGGTCAAATGAACTTTTGCCAGCATTCCGTAGGCAGCACCTTTTGATGCCCGCCCCTTGTTTTCGGAACCATATTCACTTTTTCGCGGTAAGAGTTCGGCGGCAGCATTAAGGTCGCTGATGATCTGCTCATAAACCAGTGCAACCGGATCGCGCGGTGGAAAAAGATCACTGTCAGAGCTTTGCGGCTCGGTGATCAAAGGCACATCTCCGAAAAATCTTGCAAGAATGAAATAGTAATGAGCTCTTAGAAAATGTGCTTCTCCCATACTTCTTTTCCTGATATCTTCATCAATGTCCATTTGTGGAGCTGCATCGAGAACGATGTTTGACATAAGGATCCCCGGCCATGGTCCTCTCCATAGATCCAGTACTCCGGCGTTATCTGTATTGGTTACAAAGTTTGCCATATCCTGGGTCTCGATTCCGTCAGATCCTCCTCCGGCACCAACAATACTGTTCCCGGCCATAATATCTGTACTCCACATCCTCAAATTGTAAAGCTTTGGCCATTGTAATGGCTGGTAAGCTCCATTCACCACAGTCACCAACTCTTCGGCGGTAGTGGGATAATTCTCCGTGTTTATGGTGTCCAGCGGTTGCCTGTCAAGAAAGTCGTCACTACAGCTCATAAGGAGCAGGGTAACCAGGGACGTGATGTATATTCTAAAGTGTCTCATCGTTATTTTTTAAAATCCTAAATTAATTCCTACTGTGAAGTTGCGGGTCACAGGATATATATTGTTGTCAATTCCGTTTGGTCCTACTTCAGGATCAAATCCTGAATAATCGGTAATTGTAAAGAGGTTCTGTCCGGCGAGATAAATTTTTGCAGAACTAAATATATTGTCTCCAAAGCTCTCTACTGGTAAGTTATAACCAAGATTGACGTTCCTTAGCCTTAGGTAAGAGCCATCTTCGATGTATCGGGTAGACGGTCGGGTATTATTATTAGGGTCACCAAATACAGCCCTTGGCATCGTATTGCTTGTTCCCGGTCCTCTCCATCGATCAAGCACAGCCACAGATTGGTTGGTGGTAACCGACATACTTTCGGTGTACAGTCTGTTAGCATTGAAAATATCGTTTCCGTAGACTCCCTGGAAGAAGATGCTAAGGTCAAAGTTTTTATACCTCAGGGTGTTGTTAAGAGAGAAAGTAAAATCAGGGTTAGGATTTCCTATAAATGTACGGTCATCATCAGTGATTCTTCCGTCGTTATTGAGATCCTTAAACCTGATATCTCCCGGTGCTGTACTGGTCGCGGGATTCGTTCCCGGAGATTGTACTGCCGCATTATCCACTTCGGCCTGCGTCTGGAAAATTCCCTCCTGAACAAATCCGTAGAAAACGTTGACTGGATATCCCGGCTGAATGCGTGCCAGGTTATAGTTCAATCCAATTCCACCTGTGGTAAGAGGGGTATCACTGTTGATATTGATCACCTCGTTATCATTGTAGGTGAATACGTAATCTGTACTCCAGCTAAAATCCTCTCTTGCAAAGTTATAGGTAGTAACTATGGCTTCCACACCCTGGTTTCTAATTGCTCCTGCATTAATGTAAGGCACATAGATATCAGAATAACCCGAAGTCACTGGCACAGATTGCGGCACCAGCATATCTTCGGTGTCTTTGCGATAAACATCTACTTTAAAGTCCACAGCCCTGTTGAAAAGAGTGGCATCAAGACCAATATTATATTGTTTCTGTGATTCCCATTGAACATTGGTGTTAGGTAGGGTGGTTGGGACAGCGGCAGTTACAAAATTGTCGTTGAAGTTATAGACGTTAGTGTTGTACGCTGAGGCAAAAGCATAATTACCAATTTCCTGGTTTCCGGTAATTCCGTAACCCAGTCTCAACTTCAGTTCGCTAATGCTATTAGAGTCTTTAAGGAAATCCTCATCTGAAATTCTCCATGCAGCCGAAGCTGAAGGAAAGGTTCCGTACTTATTACCCTCTCCAAACCTGGAAGATCCGTCTCTTCTAACGGTTCCGGTTAGGTAGTACTTGTCAAGATAGTCAAGCTGAACCCTCGCAAAATATGAGAAAATCGCCCATTCAGATCCGCTTCCGTTGATGGTTGGTAGTTCAATTCCGTTATTGATCTGTTGGGTGGATTCGCTTGGAAAATTTTGAACAGACCCACTGAGAAATTTAAATTCATTTTCCTGGGCACTTGTTCCAACTACAGCTGTTACAGAAGAACCGTTGTCGAATTCCTTGTTATATGTTAGCGTGTTGTCCCAAAGAAGGGTTACACTTCGATTTGAAGATTCAAAAAGATAAGCATTTGGTGCAATATCCGTATCCCAACTGTAGGCAGGGCTCCAGGTTCTACCAAACCAGAAGTTTGCTTCGGCCCCAAAAAGGGATTTATAAGTGAAATTTTTGAATATATCCAGCTCTCCAAACACATTCCCCTGGAGATTATAACCCTTCGTGGTATTATCTACAATGTTTGCTTTACCAATAGGATTCTCAACATCTCCTGAATAGATAGGTTGACCAATTGGTCCGGAAAAATCTCCGTCTTCCCTGTAGATCGGTTGCGTTGGAAGCGAAAGTATGGCTCCGGTAATGTTCATTTCTCCCTGCTCCTTAATATCGTGGTTCACCTTAAGTGAATTTCCGAAGCGTAGACGCTCGTTTACATCGGTATCACTGTTTAGCTGGAAAATATACCTTCTGTAGTTATTATTAATGATGATCCCGGACTGATCAAAAACGTTGAGCGAGGTATAGACATTTGAAGCTTCGTTCCTGTTGCTGTAAGCAAGAGTCACATTGTTTTGATGACCTGTGGTAAATAGCGCATCCAGCCAGTCTGTACCTGCCCCCAGAGCAATAGGATCTGCAAAATCGGGATTTGTTGGAAATCCACCTGCTGCCAGCATCTCGTTGCTAAGTTGCCCGAATTGTTGTGCATTCAATACATCTATCATATTGGTAGGTTCCTGAATTCCTGAGAAAATATCCAGGGTCAATTGTCCTACACCGTCTTTTCCTCTTTTGGTAGTAATAATGACAACTCCATTCGCACCGCGTGATCCATAGATAGCTGTAGCCGAAGCATCCTTAAGGATCTGCATGGAGGCAACATCCTGCATGTTCACCTGGTTGAGACCTCCGTTCAACGGTACCCCGTCTACAACAATTAAAGGGTCATTGTTTCCAATGGTCCCGATACCCCTGATCCTTATGGTAGGGTTATTTCCTGGTTGTCCCGAAGTGATCACCTGCACCCCTGCGGCTCGTCCCTGCAAGGCATCACCAATGTTGGAAGCCGGCTGGGATTCAATGTCGTCTAAATCGATTGCGGAAACAGACCCGGTAAGATCTCTCTGGCGGGATTGCCCATACCCAATGACCACCACTTCGTCAAGGGCTGCAGTATCCAGATTAAGTGTTATGGTATTGATATTTGCCGATGCTTCAATCGTTTTCGTCTCATAACCAATATAACTGATGGTTAACGTAGAAGAAAGAGAAGAAATTTCAATATTGAAATTTCCGTCAAAATCAGTTACCACCCCGTTGGTGGTCCCTGTTTCCAGGATAGTTGCACCCGGTAATGGAATTCCGGTATCATCCACCACAGTTCCCCGGACTGTTACCTTATCCTGGGCAACTGCAATGGAGCTGAAGCTGAAAAAAATGAGTAAAAGAAAAATTCCCTTGAAACCGGGGAAAATCTTTCCTTGAGTTTGATTCTGCATTTATTAAGTATTTAATTGAAAATGAAATAAAGAGCTCATAAAGTTTTGTCCGCAAAAAATTAGGACACTTCAAACTTCGAAAATTATAAGCCTCATATTACACCTGAAAATTTTTGTATAGAAAAAAAGAGCCCTGAATTATGATTAAAATATTGATAATTAATTACTTATCATGTTTGCACAAGGTGAAATAGTATAGAAAAAATGTGGTAAAATTCGACTTCTAAAACCTTAAAGTGGTGTTTTCGATCAATTTTTGGTCGAATTCCTTTTTGTGAAGTATAGACCTTTTTCTGATCTTGGTTTTATAGGCATAAATTGAGTTGACAGAATATCCCAGGATCTGTGCGATGATCTCATTATGGGAAATTCCAAGGCGAATAAGTGCAAAAATTCGAAGTTCCTTGTTTAAAATCTGTCCTTTTTTCAGCTTGATTTGTTCTTCTTCTTTTAACAGAGAATTAAATTCTTCGATAAATTTTGGAAACAATCTAATAAAGGCTTCATCAAAATTCTGCAGTAGTTTTTCTTTTTCTTTTTTAAGATCATAATGTTTTACCCTGAATTTCACCTTTTCCAGATCTTCAGATTTAAGATCCTTTTCGATACGGGACTTAAACTCCCTGAATTTTTCAAAAAGATCGGCATCCCGACTAAAGAAGAAACCAATATACTCCTCCTTGATCTTATTAGCTTCAAGGAGCTGGTCGTTAACTTTCTTAAGCTGTTGGTTTTTACTTTGGATCTCTTTGTTAACGAGTTGCATTTGTTGGTTAACTGTCTGGAGATCATGGTGGGCGGTCATTAAACTCCTTCTGGCCGATTTTAAACGTCTTACCTGCAAATAGATAACGACAGCCAGAACTGTAGCCAGTAAAAGGAGAAAGGATACAATGATGTTTTGTATGTAAAGTCTACGCCTTTGCTGCTCTACACGGCTAATCACTTTTTCTTCTATTAAAGGAAGGATGGCGCCCACCTGGATTTTTCGGTGTTGGGCTCCGTAAAAGCTGGCATCCTCGTTGGCTTTCTGGATAAAAAAAGAGGCCTCTTTTAATCTGTCGGTTTCAAAAAGCAACTCTGATAATCTTATGATCGCGAGAGTTTCCTTCGTGGAGGTTTTGACGTCTAATAAAGATGCCATGGTAAAATGAACAATAGCTTCTTCTTTCTCTCCTCTTTTATCGTAAATATCGCCAAGCATGTAATGTACAAGAGCCTTCTCCCGCGGTAAAAGGGGGGCATCCAGTAATGATTTGAAATCAATCAAGGCTTGCGGGGTATCCCCCCGATTGTATTTTATGAATGCCCTGAGAAAGGAGTGAAAAAAAGTGCCTTCTTCAGTAAGTTCCAGCGCCTTTTGCCTGAATTGAGAAGCGAGTTCATTGTACTGGGAAGAATAGTAATTCAGATTACTGTATTCTGCCATTTCACTATAAACCCTGCCTCTTAAACCGTAATAAAGAGATCTTTGGTTTGCAGGAATCTTATCAGGATCTACGGTTTCGAGGAGGTCAAGCGTTTCCTTATACATTCCTGCAGAAACACTTACATCAGCAAGGTTTATTACCGCGGCGGTAATAAGAGGTAAACTATCCAGTTGAGTAGCAAGATCACGGGTGTTAAGACCATAGGAATAGGCCGAGTCCTGATTAAATACCTTGTATTCCTGAAATAATTCAAAATTTAACCGGTATCGGTCAACCAAGTTGCTTTTGTTCGTTCTTTGCAGCTCTTTTCGCAGATCTTCGATCTTTCTGATCTTGACCTGATCATATTCAGAAGATTTCTCAACAGTTGTTCTGAGCTCTTCAAGTAAGACTTCCTGTCCCGATAAGTGTAAGTTTGACCCCAATAAGATCAGTAAATAAATGGCTGTTATTCTATAATAGAAAGGAAAAACAAAGATTGTAAACCGCATAAATAGGAAACCTGATGAATGAAGGTCATTTGGATTGCACGAAAATACTATTTTCTAATGAACTGGTGTTAAGTAAATTTGGGAATAAAATCAGAAGATAGTCGGTATATCCAGGAAATAGCTGATTCAGTTGTACCTTAATATTTCTGCCTGGTGGTTCTCAAGCATTTTTCAATGGGAGAAAAAAATAAATGAGAGAACTAAATTTCAAAAAAGCACAGAAATTGCTTTAGTACGACCCAAAAATGATCTTCGTTTGAGCCATCTCTGAATAGAACCTGAGATCAGGTTTTGTTTTTTCTGAAAATTCAAGCAAAAGGTCCAGTCCGCTCCAGAAGAGAAACCATCCTGCGGGTTCAAAAACAATAAGTAACAGGTGTATATGGAATCCTTCGGGATTACTGAAGGAGATATAACCTCCCAACACCATAAAAACGATTCCGGCTGCTACCAGTTTAAAACCTTTTTTTTTGGTACGCCTTCGCTCATCTTTTAATTGGGAATATATTCGTTTAAAGAATAACGGAAGTCGTTGTGCGATGATTTCCTCCTGTTTTCTTTCCCTTAATGAAGCAGGTAAAAGCAACTGCAGGATAAAATGTTGCCCGGATTGCTCTCTGGTCACCTTTTTGGCCTGGGAGATAAAATCATCAGAAAGGGTCCTTTTGGAATAAGGCCGGGGATCAAAATCTGAAAAAAGATCATCGTAGGAATCAAGCCATAACTTTACCTCCGGCTGTTCCAACCGGTTCCCTGTGTAGATCACATTATCTTTAGTGACTCCGGTTTTCAACTTTAAGGAATTATTGTTTCGATCCTGAAATTTAATGGGTGAAGCAATTCATTTCCTATAGGGGAATACCTGTATTTTTATCTTCTCACACGGGGTATCCGGGACCAAATTGTTGAGGTCTCACATTAAAAAAGGATATAGCACAATTTGCTTAAGAAAAAACATGATTTCCGGGTACCTGTAATTTAAAATGTCATTATTTTTATTCCTTAAAAATTCTGGAATGGAAAGAGAGGGACCTGCCAAATTTTATCCTCCCAAAGAGGAACGTTGGAATATATTAACACATGCTGCAGGCCTGGCCCTGAGTATTGCAGGTCTTATCCTTTTACTCCTCAAGGCTTATGAATATGACAGTTTAAGGCTTACGTTGAGCTTCCTTGCTTTTGCCCTTGGACTTATTCTCCTTTATGCCGCTTCGACTTTCTATCACAGTGCAAAAGATCCTGTCCTAAGATACAGGCTCAAGATCCTGGATCATATTGCTATTTTTATACTCATAGCCGGCAGTTACACTCCTTTTGCCCTTATCACCCTTGGCGGCACCACCGGCTGGATCATCTTTGGGGTCACCTGGGGCATAGCTTTGACCGGTACCATTCTAAAGATCTTTTTTACAGGGAAGTATAAGATCCTTTCTACCATAATGTATGTTGTCATGGGGTGGATCATAATCTTTGCCATTAAGCCGCTGGTGGAAAATCTTTCTGAAGCCGGGCTGTGGTGGCTTTTCAGTGGGGGGGTCTCCTATACTGTGGGAGCTGTGTTTTACAGTATCAACAGGATCGACTATAATCATGCGCTTTTTCATCTCTTTGTGCTTGGGGGGAGTCTTTGTCATTACATGGCCATTTATCAGCACGTCGTTCCCTAGATCTGGGACATATTCTTTTTACTTTCGTTGAAAAAAGATTTTATTGTAACTTTTACATTCCATATTCCGGGAAAAGTATTAATGATTTTAAGTTTGGGATTCGAAACCATAATTGCCTTGAAGGAAGTTTTAAAGCCCCGAAAAAATTGATAAAGAGTAAGAAAGTTAGAAAAAAAAAGGAAGGTCTCATCACCCGGGACTGGCTGGCCATTGACCGTACCCGAATGGCCAATGAACGAACGTTCCTGGCTTACCTCAGAACTTTTATTGTGATACTGAGTTCGGGGGTGGCAATTCTTCGGGTGGAAGTTTTGCAGGAAATGTATGATCTGGGTATTTTTCTTCTCATAATAGCCCCGTTTATTTTTATAATAGGTTTATCCCGCTTTCTTTATGTGCGAAGACATATCAGGAAATACCATACAATCAAAGTGAAGGAGGAGGACCTTTAGCCTCAGTTCTTCTTCTTCTTCTTCGTAGTTCCGATCAATTTCAGGACGGTAGGTGAGGAGATGAACCACAGGAGGAATCCACTCATTACGGTAATAAGACCCAGTAGTGAAAATGCTCTTAAAACAAAGGTATTGAAATCATCCCTGCCCTCGTAATCCATGGTGTGTGTCATCCATAAGAAGTCAAACCAGCGCCAGTCCCTGTGCCTCAGGGTTCTGAAAGTCCCGTCTGCGATAGAGACATAAGCCCTTATATCATTTGGAGTGGCATATGAAATAACATATGCCGGAAGCGGGCTGCCCCTATATTCATGATGCTTACCTGTGGAAGTGATCTTTTCGATCCCTGAGACTTCCAAACCCGGGATCATATTCTTTTCGGCAATGGCAAGTGCCTCGGCTTCGGTGAGCTCATTTTTCATTTCCCCGGTACGGGCGTCATGTAGCATGGAGTGATTGATCCAATAGTAAGGTTTTCCGGCAATCTCCTTCAGTTCTACAGCATGAATATCCATTTCGGTTGCTTCCGAGGGACTTAACAGCTCATCGAAATTGGTTTGCACCATTTCAGGATTCCTGTACTGGTCTCCATGTATTTCGTCAATGTCTGTCCAGCTGAAGTACATCCCGCTAATGGTCCACAGGAGAAACTGGATGCCTATAAAAATTCCCAGATAGCGGTGGGTTTTCCTTATTTTGGAAGCGGTTTTTCTTTTTACGACAGGCATGAGGGTTGAGGAGCTTAAATATTAAAAGCACAAGTATAATACTTTTCCGAAGAACACAAGATAAGGATGGTTTTCAGGAATAATGTACCCCGGGCAGGTTCTTCTTTGTCATTTCAGAAAATTCGTGAGCATGTTCAAGTACGGCCAGTGCTGTCTCTACCATATTCCTGAGCTCATAGAAAGCAACAGTACCGGTGTTGAATGGAGGATAATGGTCAAGAATATCTTTAAGTTCGTGCAACATTTCAAGCCCTTCTCTCATTTCCCTTTTTCCGGAGGCATGGATAAGATCATAGGTCATGATCTCGTTAAGTCGTTTTCTCAGGCTTGCAATAATTTCATCATCTGCTTCCTGATCATGATGCAAAATTTCAGGTTGGGGTTCAATTTCAGGAACGGGGACCTTATCAAGTTCCAGGAGTACAGCCCCAGATGCCTCATGGGAATACACCAGGGCTTCAAGCAGGGAGTTTGATGCCAGCCTGTTTGCACCATGCAAACCGGTATGGGCACATTCTCCCGAAGCATATAAATTCTTAAGGGACGTTTTGGCTTCAGGATCGACATCTATGCCACCACATTGGTAGTGAGAAGCTGGAACTACGGGGATAAGATCTGTTTTGAGGTCGATACCTATGGACAGACAATATGCAACGATAGTAGGAAACTCGTTTTGAAAATATTCAAAATTCAAATGCCGGCAATCCAAATATACCGCAGGTTCCCCGGATTTCTTCAACTCTTTAACGATAGCCTCAGAAACAATATCACGGGTTGCCAGTTCCCCGCGGGTATCAGATTTGAAAAGGAAACGGTTCCCGTTGTGGTTCACTATATAAGCTCCAAATCCTCTTACTGCTTCGGAAATGAGAAATAAAGGATGCTTATTCTCCTCATATAAAGCAGTGGGGTGGAATTGGATGAAATTCATATTGCTCACTTGTACTCCAGCGCGTAAAGCCATGGCAACTCCGTCACCTGTAGCTACAGAAGGATTAGTGGTGTTCTGAAAGACCATACCGCTTCCTCCCGATGCTAAAAATGTGATCCTGGAAGAGATATTAATAAGTTGCCGGGTTTCTTTATCCAGAACTTTTATTCCGGTGCAGGCTGCGGGTTCACCTTCTGCAATGAGAAGATCTGTCACGAAGAAGTGATCGTAAAACCGGATATTTGGAAAGGAAAAAGCCTTTTTGAGAAGTTTACGGGCGAGTTCCAAACCGGTAAGGTCCCGGTGGTGGACTATCCTGCGCTGGGAATGCCCGCCCTCCAGGCCAAGCTCAAATTCTCCTTCGTCGTTGGCGTCAAATGAAGTGCCCCATTCAATAAGTTCAGACAATCTTTCAGGAGCCTGGGAAATGACCATTTCCACCACTTTTTTATCATTAAGGCCTTTACCTGCCTTGATCGTATCTTCAATGTGCTGCTCAAAACTGTCTCTCACCCTGTCAAGCACCACGGCAATACCGCCCTGTGCATGGGCAGTGTTACAAACATCATTGCTGCTTTTGGTAAGGACCATCACCTCCACATCTGGCCTGGCCTTTGCTACTTTTATAGCAAAAGACAAACCTGCAATTCCTGCCCCTATTACCAGTACATCTGTGTTCATAACTATGATAGTTCCATCATTTTTTTGATTGGTTTATGGGCTTTTTCCATCAGCTCTTTTTCGAGAATGATCTCGGGATCTTCATTCTTAAGACAGTTATACAACTTTTGTAAAGTGTTCATTTTCATGAAAGCGCATTCGCTGCAGGCACAGGTGTTATCTTCTTTGGCAGGAGCAGGAATTAAGGTTTTATGCGGAACATCTTTTTGCATCTGGTAGAGGATCCCGGCTTCTGTGGCCACTATAAAAGTATCATGTTCACTGGATTTGACATAATGGAGCATGCCCGAAGTGGAACCTACGTAATTAGCGACCTTGAGGATATGATCTTCAGACTCAGGGTGTGCTATGATCATTGCTGAGGGGTGCTGCTTATATACTTCCAGAAGTTTGTCCAGTGAAAAGGCCTCATGTACAATACATGCCCCATCCCAAAGAAGCATTTTCCTTCCCGTTTTTTCCATGAGATATCTTCCCAGGTTTTTGTCGGGAGCAAAGATTATTGGCTTTTCTTTGGGGATCGAGTTTATGATCCTTTCAGCATTGGATGAGGTACAGACAATGTCGCTCAGGGTTTTGATCTCAGCCGAACAATTGATGTAGGTAACCACGGCGTGATCAGGGTATTTTTCTTTCAGTTTTCGGAAGGCATCCGGCGGACAACTGTCAGCCAGAGAACAACCTGCTTTGAGGTCAGGCAAAAGTACCTTTTTGGAAGGGTTCAGGATCTTAGCTGTTTCTGCCATAAAATGGACCCCCGCAAAAACAATGATATCTGCAGTGGTCTGAGCTGCCTTTTTAGCCAGTTCCAGGCTGTCGCCAATAAAATCGGCTACCTCCTGAATTTCGGGTTCCTGATAGTAATGCGCCAGGATTACCGCATTTTTTTGTTCTTTTAATTTTCTCACCTGCTCCTGCAGGTTGACTTTATTGTTTACCGTTTTCTCCATCGATTTTGGAAAACTGTTTTTAAATTTTTAAAAATGTATCCCCTGATATTAATCCCGATGTGAGATCCTTTAGACTGGTGTTCTCAACTATGAACTGCAGTTCCTGTCTTACCGGTTTAAAACGGGAATGGAAGGGGCAGGGGTGTTCCTCATTGCAATCATGAAGACCAAGGCTGCATCGCTTGTATACGGTATCCCCGTCAATGGCAAGGACGATCTCGGCAACTTTTATCAGGGCCATTTTTTCAGCAGGGATCTGGAAACCTCCATGGGCGCCTTTAGTGGACGTGATGATCCCGCTACGGGATAATTTTTGAAGGGTCTTTGCAGTAAAGGCTTCAGGGGATCCAATCTCTCTTGAAATGTCCTTAAGGCTGGACCTATTTCCTTTTTCTGATTCTGAGGCAATAAAAATCGTTGCCCTGATCGCGTATTCACAAGCTTTTGAAAACATCTTTGAATTCTACAGGTTCAAAGCAAAATTAAAGACTCTTTTGTCCTTAATTTATGACCAGGATCAGTAACTTAGATAAAATAACTGTGATATGCCTGTAAATGCTCCCTGATCTCATCTAGTAATTCCTCTCCTTCATCTGCGGAATCAACTTGCTGTAATTCCCCAATTTGCCCAATTAAGGGCTGCAGGTAAATATGAAGATTGTCATGGGACGGCCCTTTCATGGTGCATCGTTTTATCACCAGGTTCTTTTCTTTGTTGAGTTCCTCTCCCAATCGGCGATAATCTTCTACGGTTGCAGCAGAGGAATTCTCTATCATTCGGGACATTTTTAAGATCCCTTCTGTTGTTTCCCGGTTGGCATGCCATTGTGTACCGTTGTCAAGCTGAATGTCCTTTTTCCAGATGGCCATATCCGGGGCTTCTGATGTTACTTCTGATGTTTCAATAGTGGTCTCAGCCTGAGGAGTGGTTTCCGGTTCCTGCTTTTCTTTACACCCGGTTATGAAGAAAGCCAGGAACAGAATATAAATTGAAATACGCATGATCTTCATAGTTTAATTAATGTAAATACAAAGTTACACTTCCCCAGCCCGGTGGTTTATGATTATGGTCATGTTAAAACGGACCGGAATATAAACACTTCTTAATAATAAACTGAGCTTTATAAAAAGGTTAAATACTTATACAATATGGAAAGATACTATTTTTTGAACCCGATCTTCCAGATTCCCCGCACCTCATTTTCTGAATATCCTATAGCTTTATCCTGAGGGTACAATTTCATGATCCTTTCATGCACAGCAGGTTCAATATCTTCTTTTTTCCCATGGCACTCCAGGCACAGGGAATTAGTCATAAGCGGATAATAGAACCTAACGCTGTCAGCCTTTGGATGCACAATTGGTCGGGGATCCTTACCTGCTGCCATTTCTCTTTGAAATACCTCGATCAAAGCTTTTTCTTCTGAATTGGCTTCATTTTCCGGATTCCTGTTCCTGTCAGTAACCCTCTGTACGGTAGCATTATATTTTTTGGCAACACTGTCTGTCAACGGGATTGCCTGTACATTACAGAATTCCAGTGCCTCCAGCGTTCCATTATCCTGGACCTCCCTCATCAGGTTCTGTCCAAGAAGTTTCTGCGCCGCCATGGCGATCTCAATGCCTTTTTTCTCATATTGTTCACGTTGGCCTTGCCTGTGTTGTGTGCCCATGCCCGGTCCCATACGTCGTCCCTGTTGCCGGTACATTCCGCTTCCCATGCCGGCCTTCCAGTGTTCGGCGAACCATTCGGGTTCCTCGATCTGGTATTCAAACATATATTCAGCGATCTTTTCTACCGCTCCATCAGGAAATTTCTGCTTAGGCATTAATCCAAACTTTCCAATCGCCCCGGGCATTTGTGATTTTTGTTCCGAAGGATCCTTTACAAAGGAAACTATAGAATTCACAAATTCATCCTTTGAGGGGTCATTCATCAGGTAGTGGGCCTTGACGGCAGCCATGGGGGGTGCTATGAGATCTGCCATTCCTGCGGTTGGACTGTGACAAACGTAACAATTGTTCTCAAGTAGTTTTTTGCCTGGATGCTGCAGGGTTGTGATTTCTCCTGATTGAGCTACGGGGGTGGCCTCATATTCAGAATTGGCGTCTTTGCAGCCGCTTAGAAGGAGCAGGACTGAGGTGAGTAAAATATAATTTTTCATAAGATGGGAAATTTGAATAAATCTAATGAATTCTCCACCCGGTAAAAATGCGATTTGTCATCCTACTTTCGATTTTTTTAATTCCTGGAATTCTTTCCTCTTACCGGTTGTTTATTTAACAGTCTCAACTATAGTATTTTGGCATAATTGATGAACTAAAAGAAATAGGGCAACGTTAAATCCTTGTCTGCCGGAACCTTTAGGTTTCGAGGAACAACTAATTAAAAACCCAACTACATGAATATAAAAAGAATAATGATGCTGATGCTGGTCTTTGGTCTGGTTCTTACCTCCTGTGAGAAAGATGATGAGGCGCTCAACAGCAACCTCACCACAAGTGAGGAGAAAGATAAGACTACCACAGAGATAGGTGATATTGAAGTTGAAAAATTCGTTTACAGGGGAATGAACGATATTTATCTCTATAAATCTGATGTTCCCGAACTGGAGGATAATTATTTTTCTTCAGAAATCCAGAAGGATGAATTTTTAGCCGATTTTGGTTCGCCAGAGGATCTTTTTGATGCACTATTATCTTCTCAGGACCGCTTCAGTTTTATTACAGACGACTATATTGCCCTTGAAGAAAGTTTTAAGGGAATAAGCAGTAGCACCGCCGGTATGGAGTTTGGGCTTGGAAGAATAAGTAATACCAATAACCTTTTTGGATATCTTCAATATATCATTCCAGGAACTTCAGCTGCTGAGGCCGGACTGGAAAGAGGAACCGTTTTCACGGAAGTGAACGGGCAAAAACTTACGATGAATAATTACGCAGACCTTCTTGGTTCAGGTTCTTTTACCATCAATATAGGTAAAGTAGAGAATGGGACTCTGGTCATGACAGATGAAACTGTAACCCTGAGCCATACCTCTTACACAGAAAATCCTGTGCTTATTTCAAAGGTCTTAAATGTTGACGGAATTAATGTTGGATACCTGATGTACAACAGTTTCATTGCTGATTTTGATGATGAACTCAACGCTGCATTTGGGGAGTTAAAAGCCGGTGGTGTACAGGAACTTATCCTTGACCTTCGATATAACGGAGGGGGATCTGTCGAATCTGCAGTAGACCTTGCCAGTATGATCACCGGTCAATTTGAAGGACAGGTGTTCATGAAGGAATTGTGGAACCAGAAATACCAGGAATATTTTGAATCTAATGATCCTGAAAGGTTGCTTAACAGGTTCAATCCAAAGATCAGGACCAATGAAATGATCAATAGTCTGAATCTCTCAAGAGTTTATATTCTTACTACCTCAGCTACCGCATCTGCGAGTGAGCTGGTGATCAATGGTCTTGATCCATATATTGATGTAGTACAGATAGGGGAGGCTACCACAGGGAAATTCCAGGCTTCTGTCACACTTTATGACAGTCCCGATTTTCAGCGTGAGGGGGTTAATGAGAACCATACTTATGCAATTCAGCCTCTTATCTTTAAATCGGCTAATTCTGCTGGAAGATCTGATTATGTGAATGGTCTGGCTCCAGATGTGAGCTATAACGAAGACCTCAACAATTTGGGGATCCTGGGAGAAACATCAGAACCATTGTTGCAGGCTGCTTTAAATCA
The DNA here is from genome assembly GCF_042684505.1 of Salinimicrobium flavum. Lineage (NCBI taxonomy): Bacteria > Pseudomonadati > Bacteroidota > Flavobacteriia > Flavobacteriales > Flavobacteriaceae > Salinimicrobium > Salinimicrobium flavum. Next base: position 101,675 of record NZ_JBHULT010000013.1, on the reverse strand, counting down.
CCTTCAGGGAAAACCTCAGGAAACTAAAAGCAAGGCCGCAAAGAAAGCAGAAGAAAAATTCGAAAAGATAGGACAGGGGGATATGTATAAGCCTACCTATCAAAAAATGTATATTGACGAATTGCCTCCTAAATTATAGGGAGAGCAGATCTTATTAAAAAATATCCCGCAATTGCGGGATATTTTTTTGTTCCAAACTGAACTAAGCCAAAGGATTTGCTGTCAACTATTTGATTTGACACCTTTAACGTTTGGTGATTTTGTTTAAGAGTTAATTAACGACAATTTCACATCCTTTTTTGAAATGTGTATAGTTCAGTCGGGTATATTGGTGATTATTTTATGAATTCAGCATCATTTCACTTCAAAAAGTAAGAATAATGTTGATTTCTGCTGGTTTTATTGAGTTCAATAAAACCTTTTTTCGTTTAACCTTAACCCCTATTAACTCAGTAAAAACTATGAAAAAATTACTACTCCTGAGTCTCGCATTGTTGCATTTCAGTGCGATCTCTTACTCCCAGACCTCCCCCGGAACCATATCAGAAAATTTAGATAATGATCCGCGGGTTTCAGAATATACAATGGACTCCCTTAGGGGCACACCTTCATTAATTAAACTGAACCCTAAAGAGCCCCTTTCGGTGAACGAGATCCCAACTTTTCTAGCGGAAGTATTAGGGGCAGGGCAGGAAACTTCTTTTAATAATGAAAGCTCCCTTTCCAATAACGGACTACAAGTATATAAATTCCAGCAGTATGTGAACGGTATTAAAGTAGAACATGGTGTCTTTAAAGTGATTGCCAAAAATGATGTTGTACAGGCTATTACGGCAGAGTACTATGCCCTTCCTGCTTCCATAACATTTTCGGCCGGACTGAGTGAAACTGCTGCCCTTCAGAAAGCCATGGATTTTATAGGAGCAACTACCTATGCCTGGGAGCTGGTAGAAACTCTTGCGGAATCTCCGGAAAAGACGGCCGCCCTTGAAGAAGTTTATCCTAAAGGGGAGTTGGTCTTTGTTGACAATTATTCCACCCGCGAAATCGACTTAAGGCTGGCCTACAAATTTAATATTTATGCGGCAGAACCTCTCTCGCGGGATGATGTTTATGTTGATGCAAATTCCGGAGAGATCCTTTTGAAAGATGCTATTATAAAGCATGCTAATGGAAATCATTCTGCCAGAGAAGTGATTTCCACTGCAAAAGAAAACAGAAAGGCGTTATCAAAAAAAACAAATTCCCCTCCTGCTATTTTAGGAGGTAATGGAGATACCAGATATGCCGGCACCCGTAGTTTCGATACTTCCCGGGATGCAGATGGTAATTATTTACTTAAAGGAGTGACCCCCAGCGGGGTTGAAAATGAAACTCTGTCTTATGACGGAGTGGGCGGGCTTCCCCTTAGTATTCCCGCTTTAGCCTCACTTGCTACCCCAATAAAAGATGGTGATGGGGACCTGCTAAATCCCGAAACGGCAGATAATGTTTGGAATGCCGGGGAGCACAGAAGAGATGAATTCTCTACTCTTAGTATCTATCCCGTGGCCAACGAAAGAAATAACGACGATATAGCCCTTGATGCTCATTGGGGTGCAGAAGTGGTCCTGGATTACTGGAAGCAAAAGCACAACCGCTTAAGCTATGACAATAAGGGAACAAAGATCTTTAACTATGTACACTATGGTGATGCCTACGATAATGCTTTCTGGAATGGAACTGCGATGACCTATGGTGACGGAAGCTACCAGGGTGGAACCAACCCCAACGGATCTTTCGCTCCGCTCACTTCGATGGATGTGTGTGCGCATGAAATTGGTCACGGGGTATGTGAATTTACCGCAGACCTTGTGTATGCAAGAGAGTCCGGTGCGATGAACGAAGGTTTTTCAGACATTTGGGCAGCTGCAGCAGAATACTATGTACTTACCGAAATCGACGGTTCTTTGGAATATGATCCCTGGGGTATTGGAGAACAAATAGACGAGAGGGATGGCGGTCTGCCTGCCGGAAGTTCAGATTCCCGGGCGCTGCGTTGGATGGATGATCCTAAAGCTGAAGGTGCTCCCGATTCTTACGGAGGGGAAAACTGGAAAGATCCCGAGTGTGATACCCCTTCTCTTGCAAACGATCAGTGTGGTGTTCATACCAATAGCGGAGTACTTAATAAATGGTATTACTTCCTGGTAACCGGAAGTGGACAGGCTTTTTCTCCGGGATATCAAAAACAATCGGCAGATGACAAGGTTACCGATGCCGGAAATACTTATTCCGTAGAAGGAATTGGTTTCGAAAAAGCTTCTCAGATCGCATATCTTGCGGAAACCATGCTTTCTCCAAACGCTAAGTTTGCAGAAATGAGGGCGACTTCTATTCTGGTTGCTCAAACCCTTTATGGAATCTCATCTCCCGAGGAGCAGTCCACTACTAATGCCTGGCACGCAGTTGATGTAGGTGAAGCTTACAAAACAGGAGACCCTAATACCATTAGCTTCAGCACCAAAAATGTACAATTGTTTGAAGAAAACAATGAGCTTACCGGTTGCGAAGATCTAAATACCTATACACTTCTCATTGAGGGTGTGGAGATAGATCCTGCAGCAAATATTTCCATCAGCACCGCGGGCAGTACAGCGACCTATGGGGAGGATTTTGATCTTTCTGCAACCGAGCTGACTTTCACAGGTACCGAATCCAAAACCATTACCGTAAATGTTTATGATGATGCGGTGATTGAGGGTAGTGAAACCATCGTGCTGTCTTTTGTATATAATGGCGAACTTATGAAACAGGAATATGCCATTTCTGATGATGATTTCGTGCCACGTACCGGTACAGAACCTTTTGAACTTCTTGCTGAAGACTTTTCGGGAGCCGGATTTGCACCGGGATGGACCACCGTTTCACTGGCAGACGGGGTGAACGTTTGGCGTGCAAACGGGAACCTTTCTGCTGCCGGTAGGGCTTACATCACAGATGGGATTTTAGAGACTCCTTTCTATGACCAGAATTCTCCTTCTCATACCATCCTTAGATCTCCGCTGCTTAATGCCGCAGGTGCGACGCAGGTAACGGTAAGCTTTGAATGGGAAGCCGGGGGAGAAACAGATGCTGTTGATCCTTCGGTGATCTTTGACCATGGGGAATTCATTTATTCCTTAGATGGTACGAATTACACTCCTGTACAAAAATTTGTAGGAGGAGGTGTTGTTGGAACAGAGACAGCAAGTGGCAGCTTTAATGCTATTTTTGAAGAGTTAGACGGTAAGTCCTTTTACCTGGGCTGGAGATGGTTCAACGATACAAATGCCGGGAGCCAGTTCAGTTTTGCCATAGATAACGTGAAGGTAACTGCCTTACCTGCCGGAATTGAAACACAGGCTAATGAGCAGGCAACAGCTGCAGTAAATGTTGGCAATACGGTTTACTTCCTCAGCAATACAGATAAAGCTCTCATAGGTAAGATCGAAAATGCTTCAGCCGATCTTGGTTGCGTGACGCTTTCGGTTACTGAAGCCGGAACAGGTTCTGTGAATTTCACAGGAATTGCTTCCCAAAGACCTTCAAAGTCTTTCAACATCACGACTTCCAATGCAGATGCGACTTACGATCTTACCTTATATTTTACAGATGAGGAACTCTCTGCCTTCGCTGTTCCTGCGGATTTGATCCCGCTGAAGGTGAATAGCAGTAATATCGATGATGCCGATGAGAAGCAGGGGAATTTCCAGCTTAACGGAGTGCTTACCGATGTAAATGCAGAAGATAAATATCATGCCTATACCGGTACCTTCAGCGGCTCCGGAAGTTTAAGTGTTGCGACCGACTTTGAATATTGCGAAGCCATTCCCGAACCATGGAAGACTGTAGATGTTGGAACCGTGAACATTCCGGGAGAGCTGTGCTATTCCGAAGGCGCTTTTGAACTTACCGCCCAGGGGAATGACCTTTCCGGAAGAAGCGATAATTTTTATTTCACCTACCAGGAAATTTCCGGAGATACAGAAGTTATTGCACGTATTACCGGCCTGGAGAACACCAATGTTAATGCACAGGCGGCTGTTGTGCTAAGGGAAAGCCTTAATCCTGATGCTAAATTCGCGCTAACAAGTATTAATGCAGGAAGTCTGCTTTCCGGATATAACGCAGCTTTCAGGTACAGAAAAACTGTTGGCGCCAAAGCTTCCGTGGCCAACGGAAACTCAGCTGCCATTCCTGAATACATCAGGATCGTGAGAAACGGCAAGGATGTTTCTTCTTATGTGTCTGATGTGAACGGAAACTGGAATCTAATAGGTAGTTTGAAAATGAACCTTTCCGATACTCTGTATGTGGGAATTGCATCAACCTCTGCAACTACCGGTTCTTCTACGGTAGCGAAATTTGAAGAGGTTAGTGTAAGTGGTACTGTGCAAACGGCGGAACAGCAGTTAACGCTTGAACAGGAAACTACCACCACCGAGCAGGATACTGCTTCAGAGTTCGAAATGTATCCAAACCCTGCGGTAAGTGTGCTTAACGTACGTATAGACGATAAGCTTATAAGGAAACTTGCAATCTATAATTACAACGGAAAGCTGTTAAGGATGAGTACCTATCCTACAGGCGGAAGTGAAGAACAGATCTCTGTGGAAGGATTGATCAACGGAGTATATGTTCTGAAACTTCATACTGCAGATGGTACTGTTTATGACGGCCGGTTCGTGAAAGAATAATCAGGGAGAATTAATTTCTGGACTGGTGCTGCCATGTCTCCTTAATGTTAAAACCCGCTCGTTATTGAGCGGGTTTTTTTATTTATCTAAAGACGGTTTTCATTTTAATTCAAATAAATATCTCCTGTTACTGTAGATAAGGTAAGTTTACTTTTGGAGTTATGTAGCTCTTTGATCATTTCCTGTCCAACAAAGCCTTTCTTTTTTTCGGCTTCAGGATCATTTCCGTGGATATCACCCATGACCGTCTTTGCGGAGTAGGAGCTGTTTTTTACCGGCAGTTTTAATTTTCCGGTGACAGAATTCAGTTCGAGGTAACCTTCGAATTTTTTTATATCAATATTCCCCACTACCAGGTCGATTTTAAAATCCCCCTTGAGAAATTCTGAAGCCACACTTCCGGTGACACTGGACAATTCAAGGTCCACACCTTCGGGTACAAAAAGGGTATAATTGATCGTCTGCTTTATATCATTTCGCTGTCCAAATTCGTCATGATAAGCCTTTATGAGCTTCTTCATATTTGAACTGATCTCAATTTTTGAGTCGCTGCTGTTAACTTCCAGCTCGTATTGATCAGTGTATTTTTGGTCTTCTGTATCTACTGAAGCTTCGATCCTTATGGAAGATTTGTTCCAGGTCTTCATTTCAATATCTGAAGCAAAAGCCAATTCCACAGTTACAGGCTGACCCTTATAAGGGACTTCTTTTTCAATATTTCTTTGTGCCTGTGCGGTGAAACCGATGAATACCAATAAAATAAATGCAAGTTTTCTCATTGTTCTGTTTTTTGATTGATTGATGATTTCTTAACTTAAAGACGAGAGAGAAATTGAAGCGTTGCAAAATAGATCGTTTCCTGGTTCCTGTTGACGGTTTCTGCTTGGGAAGAATTATTTTAATGGACCCTACAGGAAGTACTGGATTGCCGACTTTCAGAAATTCGCGGACTGTGCTGTCCCGGTGAAAACGGGATTAAGAGGCTGCCGCGAGACCATTTTCAGAAATGTTCAAAAATCCGGAAATGGCAGTGAAGCCGGTTAAATTAAGGTAATGAGAAATTTTTATACCTTGATCATATCCTTACCGGGATGATCGAGGAGCGATGAGGGGATAACTCCCTTTTCATAGTCAAAATATACGAATGAAATATTCCTTAAACCTCCATGGATCTTGCAGTTCTTACTACCTCGCTCAAAACCCGGATGGTTTTGAAGGAACAATTCGGGATCCTCAAGTAATTCGTCAGTGATTAAAACGTAGACATTGCTTTTAATTGAATTTTTCAGTAATCTGTGGGCGGCGATCACAGTTTTTCCGTAAAGCTTATGGAATCCTGACAATTTATAATCAGCTGTAGGACCGTAATGGGCTATAAGCTTCAGGGAGAGGTCAATTTTTTCTCCAATCTCCTCACTTAACCGGCTTACTTCCCAATTAAAGTTCTTTTGCATAAGATCGTACTGTTTAAGAATTTCTTCAGGAGTAAATTTTTTTCCTTTTTTAAAGAACAAAATAGCATCTCCTTCGATCTCGGCCACTTTTAAATTCAGAATATTACTTTTCATGATTGCTGAGAGCAGCCTGTAAATGATCATATTGCCGGTTACCTCGTCTGTAGTATGTACAAATCGTGTAAAGCCGCTAATATCAGGAATGAGCAGATTTGCCTTCTCAACTACAAGTCCGTAGGAGTCGTTATGGACAGAGATTTTACTTCTTATCCTGCCTGGGGAATGGGGTAGTTTTATATTCATAGTCGATTTTTATAAGTTTTTAATACCCGGATTCTAAAAAGTACCAATGATACCGGCCCTGCCAAGTCCCACCTGGAAATTCCAGCTGATCTTGTCTTTCCTGGGGTCTCCGTAATTTCTTTCTTCATCCAGGTATTTGTCAATAACATCAACCACCACAACGCTAATGGCTACAGATAAGGCTACATCTGAGAACCAATGGGCTCCTGCCCACAACCGCGATACCGGGGCCACCATTCCCAGGGCATAGATCCCCCCTTTTACAAAGGGATTGTCAAATTGTTTCCCTATGGCATAAGCCGTGGTAAAGGACAAAATGGTATGACCCGAGGGAAAGCTGTGATATTTCCCTTCACTGCTGAAGGGTTTAAAACTGCCTTTGCCCTCTCCCGTACCCGGTCTGGCCCTGCCGGTAATTGTTTTACTGAAGGACTGAAGGATCCCTGCTGCCGAAGCGGCGGAGATCAACAGCACTCCGGTCTTCCTTATCTCCTCGTTCCTGGTAAACAATCCGTAGAGATATACCGCACCATTGACGGCATAATTGTTTTGCGGACTTCCGTAATACCAGCCGAAGTCTTTCACCACTCCCGGAATATCTTCCCTTTGATTGTAGAACCATTCTGTAGATTCTTCATCAAAAAGATAAAGGGCTCCTGTTCCCAAAATGATCGTACCTGCTACCAGGTAATCATCCTTTTCCCAATGGAAGGGCTGGGTGTAGGTTTTCTTTACTCCGCCCAAGGCGCTTAAACCATCATACTTTAATAATTCCAACCGGGTTGGTAATTCTTCTGTTCCTTTTTCCTGTGCTATCATATTCACAGGGAGCAGTAATAGTATCAGGACCATTTTGAATACCCTCACTGGGTTCCATTCGGCATTAGTTCTTCGTTCACAATTCATTCTTCACGGGGGGCAATTGAGGGTATTGTTTTGGTTAAAATACCTGTAGAAAGCAAATTAGCTTTTCACCGGTTTCTTTTCGTTTCGTATACCGAATTTCTTTAGGATATCTTCCATCAAACACCACTGTGTTAGGGAGGATTGTAGTAAATTAACTCCTACGAAGGCAGTAAACCACAGCCAGTTAATGTTCACATAAACTGCCAGCAGCAGACTTATAAGGATAAATGTTCCTGCAACTCCACGTATTACTCTGTTAAGCATAATTATTTGATTTAGGTTATTAAATAGATTCTTCTATAGGGAGCACAACCGCCCTTACCGGGTTATTGGTCTCCAGATTATTGTTGAATTCCCTTATGAAGCTGAAAAATTCAGTGATCTTTTCTTCCTCGGTAAAGGAGAAGAACATAAGGGATTCATTACCACCCTTCTCCCCGGGAAACCAGCTTTGGGTAGCAATAAGCGAATTGGTGTTCTTGTAGCCATCGATCTCCGAACTGCTAAAGGCCTCGATATTCGCTTTTTTAAAGAGTTTCAGGATTTCTTTCTGGAATTCTGAAACTGTCGTAACGATTAATAATTTCATGATCTTAAGTTTAATGTTCAAGGTTTAATGTTCAAGGTTCTCAGTTCTCAGTTCTCGGTTGTCGGATTGCGATAAAAATTTGGTGTTTTTCCAAACCCGCAACCCGCAACTGAAAAGTCATAACTCATAACTTATAACTCTGAACCAGACCGCTCAGTTTCTCGTTTCTCCACAACATCATTCTTTTCCTCCCGGTCCTCATACTTCTTCCGTTCGATCATATAGTACACCAATGGCACTACCAGCAGGGTAAGGAAGGTCGATACAATGGTTCCACCCATGAGGGAGATAGCAAGTCCCTGGAAAATAGGGTCAAACAGGATCACAAAAGCTCCAATCACTACCGTACCGGCAGTTAACAAAATTGGTGTGGTCCTTACGGCACCGGCCTCTATAACAGCCTGCTTTAACGGAATTCCGTCTTCCAGCCTCAGGTTCACAAAGTCAATGAGCAACACCGAGTTTCGCACCATGATACCCGCGAGGGCGATCATTCCAATGAAGGAAGTGGCAGTAAAAAACGCACCCATGACCCAGTGGCCCAAAACGATCCCTACAAGGGAAAGTGGTATTGCCACCATCATTACGATTGGTGCTTTAAAGTTCTGGAACCAACCCACAATCAGGATATAGATAATCACGATAACTCCAAGGAAAGCAATACCCAGATCCCTGAACACTTCCAGGGTGATCTGCCATTCCCCATCCCACTTAACGGTATAGTCATCTTCATATTCAGGCTGTCCCATATACAGTTCTCCAATCTCGTAACCCGCAGGCATGTCGATCTCCTTCAGTTTTTCCTCCATTCCAAGAATGGCGTATACAGGGCTTTCCAGTTCCCCGGCCATATCTGCAAGGACATAGACCACACGTTTCTGGTTCTTTCTATAGATGCTCTTGGAGCTGGTCACTTCTTTCGCAGTTACCAGGTCACCTACAGGGATCATCTGCCCGTTTTGGGAAGCGATCTGGATCTGTGAAATATCATTTATAGATGACTTTTCCTTTTCATCAAGTGCCAGCACGATCCCAACCCTATGGGTAGCATCTTCATCGTACAGGTTAGTGATAGCTCTCTCTCCAAGTGCGGCATTCAGGGTGTAGACGATTTGCTGCGGAGCAATACCATACAACATGGCTTTTTCCTTGTCTATCTCCAACTCAAATTTGGTTTGATCTGCTTCCACCATCCAGTCAATATCCACCACATCAGCCGTATTGTGAAGAATGGTCTGGATACTATCTGCGATCGCTATCTGGGTATCGTAATCGGGTCCGTATACCTCTGCCACAATAGTGGATAGTACTGGAGGTCCCGGTGGCACTTCCACCAACTTTACGTTTGCATCATACTTTGCAGCGATCTTCTGAATATCAGGACGCAACAGCTTGGCGATATCATGGCTCTGCAGGCTTCGGTCTCCTTTTGGCCTTAGGTTTACCTGGATATCGGCGGTGTTGCTGGCACCACGAAGGTCGTAGTGTCTCACCAATCCGTTAAAGGTAATAGGGGCAGAGGTACCAATATAGTTCTGGTAGTTCACTACCTCATTGCTTTGGGAAAGGTACTGTCCTATTTCCCTGGTCACTACGGCTGTTCTTTCCAGGGTGGTTCCCTCAGGCATATCGATCACGACCTGGAATTCGTTCTTATTGTCAAACGGCAGCATTTTTACCGCTACGGTCTTTGTAAAGAACAGGGCTACAGATCCCAAAAGCAGGAAGGCAGTAATTCCCAGGAAGGTCCATCGTATTTTCTTGTTATCAATAAGAGGTTCCTCAAAGCGCTTGTAGATACGATAGATCATACCGTCTTCGATCTTCTCCTCAGATTCCTTGACAGGTTCTCCTTTTTTCGTTTTCTCCCTTAAGAAAATATAACCCAGGTATGGCGTAATGGTAAGGGCAACGAACAGTGAAAGGATCATCGCTATAGAAGCTCCAATTGGCATAGGGCTCATATAAGGTCCCATAAGACCGCTTACAAAAGCCATTGGCAATACCGAGGCAATTACCGTAAAGGTCGCCAGGATCGTTGGGTTCCCCACCTCATTTATGGCATAGAGCGCAGCCTGTTTGAATGGCAGGCGTTTCATCTTGAAATGCCGGTGCATGTTCTCTGCGATGATGATAGAATCATCTACCACGATACCCGTGACAAATACAAGGGCGAAAAGGGTGATCCTGTTCAGGGTATAATCCAGCATGTAATAACTTAGCAGGGTAAGGGCAAAGGTGATAGGCACAGAAAGGAATACTACCAGTCCGCCACGCCATCCCATAGCCAGCATAACCACCAGGGTTACTGCTATGATCGCACCAATAAGGTGCAATAGAAGTTCCCCAACTTTGTGTGAAGCGGTCTCCCCGTAGTTACGGGTCACCTCTACATGAACATCTTCGGGAATTAAATTGTTTTGCAGGTGGTCTACTTTTGCCAGGATCACATCTGCGATCTTCATGGCATCGGCACCTTTTCGTTTTGCAACCGATAAGGTCACTGCCGGATATTCAGAAGGAAACTGTGCGGCTACCTCGCTGCCGGCCTGTCCATAACCAAAAGAAACATATTCCTTAGGAAGTTCGGCCCCGTCCTGTACCGTTGCAACCTGTCTAAGGTAAACGGGCTGCTGGTCCTGCACCCCTACGATGAGGTTTTCCACATCTGCCGCCGACTCCAGGAAGCTTCCGGTCTTTACAAGTATCTCTGAATCTCCCCGGTCAAAACTACCCGATGAAAGCTGCTGGTTACTGGCCTGGATCTTTTCGGTTATGCCAAGAATATCCACGCCGCTTGCCGCCATCCTGTCTTTGTCAAGAACCACGCGCAGCTGCCTGTTACGGCCCCCAATGGTATTTACAATGGAGACATCCTCCACTTTTTCGATCTCATTCCTAAGCTCGTTGGCCATTTGACGCAGCTGGTAATCGTCATAATTCTCGCTCCATAAGGTGAGCCCCAATACCGGCACGTCGTCAATAGCCCGTGTTTTCACGAGGGGTTGCGTCACGTTTTGAGGCATTTCGTCCATATGTTTCATTAACTCGTTGTAGAGTTTTACATACGAACGTTCAATATCTTCCCCCACGTAGAACTGAACGATCAACATCCCCTGTCCCTCCATAGAAGTGGAGTAGACAAATTCCACCCCCTTGATATTGGAGACCATTTTTTCCAGTGGCTTGATGATGCGTGACTCAACCTCACTGGGGCTGGCACCCGGGTAACCCACAAAAATGTCTGCCATGGGTACGTCGATCTGTGGCTCCTCCTCACGGGGGATCAGAAAAGAACTGTAAACCCCAATGACCATGAACACGATCATGAGCAGCACCGTAAGTTTCGAACTTATAAAGCCTTTGGCGATCTTGCCTGCTAATCCTTCTTTCATATATTTAGTTGTTGTTTTGGCGTGCCCTCATCCTGCTAAGGCAGGCTTCGGTCGGGCTTTCGGCGCTATCTCCCTGCCTGTGGCCGGGAGGATAACTGCCTCTATCCCTCACGCGGTATTTTTTTTACTCCTGAATGCTCACTTTTGCTCCGTTGAACAATTTTCCGTCTGCCGAAACTATATAAGGTTCGTCTGAATTCAGACCGCTAAGTACTTCCACCCGGTCACCGTAGGTACGGCCTAAGCGCAACCACCTTAACATAGCGGTGTTTTGCTGGCTCACGGTATAAATTCCTTTAAGGTCTCCCCGTGATATGATCGCCTCCTGAGGGATCATGACAGAACTGTTCATGGTTTCTTCAGATTTTTCTACAGGAAAGCGTACAGTGGCATACATGCCCGAAAAGATTTCAACATCTTCAGTATCATCCAGGACCACTTTCACCATGTATTGTCCCCCGGTATTTCTGGCAGATGAGCTAACTTCGGTCACCGTACCGGGTAAAGATTTGTCAATTGATTTTACCATAACGTCTACCTTCGTTCCATTCTCTACCTGTGAAATGTCAGATTCGGGAACCCTTGCAGTCACTTCGAACTTGCCTGGTGCCTCAAGAGATAAAAGCGGCTGCCCGGGGTTCGCCATTGTGCCTTCTTCAGCAAATTTATTGGTGATCACTCCGCTAAAAGGGGCACGTATATTTACATATGCGAACTGGGAATTCACTTCATTCTTCATTTGTTTTGCGGCTTCCAGTCTTGCCTGTGCCATTTTAAAACGAGCTGTCTGATCATCCATCTCCTTCTGCGAAGCCGATTCCTGCTCGTAAAGAGCCTTAAAACGCTCATAATCTTTCTTCGCGTTGTTGAATGCTGCTTCAGCCTCTGTGATCCCTGCGTTCACCTGGGCGCGTTTCGCCTGCAGGTCTGTGTTGTTGATGGAGACCAGTAACTGGCCTTTGTTCACCTTGTCTCCCACATTTACATGGATGTCATTGATGAACCCCATCATGCGGGTGCTCAGGTTGGCGCTGTTCACGGCCTCGATCTTTCCGCTTGCGGTAAGGAAACGATCTCCCGCTCCCGAGGGAGTTTCAACCCTCACCGAAATTGCCGGCGCGTCATTCACTGCCTGTTTTTTATCATCGCTGCCACAGCTTGTAGCAAATAATCCCAGGGCAGTTATGGCTAGAGTGTAAATTGTTCTTTTCATTTTTCTATGGTTCAATGTTGTTGTTTCTTGTTTGTTGACCTCTCGACTCCGCTCGAGGTGACATTAGTTATTAGAATTTGATGCTTCCAGGTCTCAATACTCAGTACTCAATACTCATTGCTAACTACTCACTACTACTCATAAGGAATTCCAGATAGGCCACTGCATAATTATATTCATATACGGTCTGGTAATACTCCAGTTGTTTTTCAGAATACTGGGTTTCAGCCATTAGCAGATCTGTTGTTTTTTCCAGTCCCTGCTCGTAGCGATTGTTCCTTATACGCAGGGCTTCTTCAGATTGTTCCAGGGCCAGTTGGGTAAGGTGAAGCTTGTTCTCAGCATCCTTTAAGGCCCTCCTGGCCCTGTTTAGTTCCAGTTCGTTCTGCGAAATGTATTGATCCAGTTCCAGTCTTGCTTTTTCATATTCGGCTTTGCTTTCCTGGGCTTTTCCGAAGCGTTTGCTTCCATCAAAGATGTCCCAGGTAAGGGCTATTCCGGCCATATAACCATTGGCATCTCCCTGGAAGATCTCATCGTCATAAAGTTCGTAGCTTCCAAAGGCATTCAGGCGTGGCAGAAAGGACATCTTATCTGCCTGGTACATTTTCTTGCGGGCATCTGTAGCAAGATCCATGGCTTTTATATCTGCACGTTCACGGGATAACCCCATCATTTCTCCAGAGGCAAGTTGAACACTCAGGGAATCTGTTGGCAACAGGATCACATCCTCCTCAGTTCCCATAAGGAACATAAGGTAATCTGAAGCATTGCGAACATTTGACCGGGCATATTGCAGCTGATTTTCGACTTCGGTCACGCGAACATCTACAGAAAGAACATCAGATCGTTGCAGGTATCCCTGTTTGAAATTATTATCGGCGAGTCTTTTATTGGCAAGAGCAGTTTCGCGGGCTTGTTCAAGTACCGCAACGGCTTTATGGGCAAGCTGCAGCTGCATATAGGATTTCTCCACCTCGAGCATCATATGATCTGTGGTACGTTCGCCTTGCAACTCTGTGGCCTGCATTTTGCTCCTGGCTGCCCCACGTTGATAGATCCCGTCTACATTGATCAAAGGTTGTTGCACCTCCAGTTTGGTAGCGAAATTATCAAACCGGTCGGGGTCGTTCAGCCTTGCAGGATCGAAATCACTTTGTGCTACGACCTCCTGGTTAAGTTTGGACCCGAATACCATTAAAGGGTTATTGGTGGTCATGCCCGTATGGGAGGCAGTGATCTTAGGTAGAAAGATCGCGTTGGTTTGGCGATATTGTGCCCTTGCCGCCAGGAACTCCTGTTGAGAGATCTTAAGGCTGCGGTTGTTCTTTACAACCTCCTCCAGTACATCATCCTTGGCAACGGTCCTGGTTTCCTGGGCCTGCAGTGTCAAGCCGAACAGTATGACCAAAAAGAACAGGTAATAAGTATTTCTCTTCATTTCTTAAATTTTACTGGCACAAAAGTACTCTCTCAGGGAGCCGTGGTCAGTAACCTTTGTTACCAAGTGTTAAATGTGCTGTTTGTGAAGATTTAGGGTAGGGGGACCTTTAAAGGTGTCTTTTTTTAGTGAAAAAACAAATGATATGCGTCACCTCTTAAAACGATATTTTTGAAGGATCTTTTGGAGTGAAGAAGAGAGGTGTGAGCCTGAGAAACAGGCTGTAGGCGAAGTTGAAAGATCTTGACTGGGAAAAGCTTTAGAGTTGTGCTTTATCGAATAATTGTGGTTTCCTAATAAAGGCCGCAAAAAGGGTCCCCAGCACAATAAGGGCTGCCACTTCAAACGGCTTCTCTTTAGAGAGATGAATGAAAACAATAAAGGTTATATATAATGACAACAGGCCGTTCCCCAGATCACTGTTTTTTCACCAGGAACAAAGCCGTAGCGACCAATAAAAATACTCCTGTGCTTATCATGATCGCTTCGTTCGTAATGATCTTTTCTACTTGATTGGGCTGAAGTATTTTTCCTAAGCCGTTCTAAATGAAGATCATGGAGACCAATACAGAGGGTAACCAGATTAAAGCGGGTCTTATTATTTTTTGAGATTGCATTAAGGAGGTTGTGACGGTTACGGTTATCGCAAGTTGCGGGAGTAGGAACGCGAATTTGTCGGTTAAGTATTGGTTTGTTGATCAAGTTAATTATTTTCTTTCTAAAGCTGCCGTCTCTTGGCCATGGAAGCCGTTTGATAGAACAAAATTATTTTTTTATTAAAGGGAAGTCATTAATAGTACAATGATAAATTGGACCTTTATTTATAGTTTCTAGAATCTTATTACTTTTTTTGTTTAGTTTCTTCCAATTTTCTTCTTGAAGAATTTTATTAATCAATTCATCATTAAACTGATTTTTTCTTAGAAAATTTTCGAATTCTAACTTTTCTAATTTTTCTACTTGTGATTTTTTTTGCTGTATTTCCACATCTAATTTCTCAGCTTCTTTGTCTGCCTTCCTTGCCTCAGCTTCCTCTCTCTTTTTTTTCGCCTCAATTAATTCTATTTCAGATTCCTCTCTCTTTTTTTGGACCTTAAGCAATTCTCTTTCTGCTTCTAAATTCTGAATTTCAGCTTTTATTTTTTCCGTATCAGCTTTAGTTTTATTTGTATCAGCTTGCGTATTTTGAATAGTGGCAGGGAAATAAATTAATGCTCCAGTTAAATAAAGAGCTCTTAGTGCTTTTTTTGAAGGAGCAGCTTTTTCTAGTAATTCGGTTACCCATTCAATCGAATTTCCAGTATGGGCTGTATCTAAAACTAACTTCAAACTATCTGGAACTCTTTCTTCATTTAGGGCTTTGTAAACTAGCTCATAAAGATCATCAACACCCCTTATTAATAAAGCAATATCCTTCAATGGTAAATAATCATAAGCAAGGTAAAACTTAATATTATTATCAAAATTTTCGAAGGAGAAAGTTTCTGTTCTTCCTAGAACTGGTGGATCACTGACATTTGTATTCATCTTTTTAATATTTATATGGATAAATTTATAATCAAATTGCTGCCAACGTCTCCGGTTAACGCAAGTAGCGGACTGGAAAACGATTATTTGTAGGTTAAGTTATCCTTTAAAAGTAGTCAAAAATATCATTTTTAGAGGCTCTGCCGCAATTTGCTTGTTAACCGTTGATAGACATTTATTTCCCAAGAAATTTCCTATAATCCGCATAGTTATCCAGTCCTAGAATATTTTTTGTGTTACCATACTTGTCCACATGAAATTCATATCTGTTATTAGCAATTCGCAATGATATTCTTAGGACTCCTATTGAGTTAAATTGGGTAGTTTTATCTGATTGATATTGTTTAAAAGCATTAGCGGCAAATTCTAAATCTTTAATTATTTCACTTATCTTAGTGTATCCAGCTAAATTTAATTCTTTGACAATATTAATATCAGGTTCATCGTATTGACTAGCGTCAAAGGCGGGATGGTTTAATAACAATTCTTTTAATGATTCAACATTAATCAAATTCTCATTTTCTGAAGTTGATGTTATCTGAACCAAGGAATCAATATCAATTTTCAGTCTTTCACCGAGGGACCTATCAGCGTCTAAAACATATAGTATTTTACCAGTATTAGCGAACATGTTTTGAACGTAATGTAGGAGAGGTTTTTTTGTTTTTGTCATCCAGTCTCCTTTTGTATTATCAAATGTTAGAAATACAGTGTTAGTTTCTTTTTCTTTAGAATATTTCATGATTTCATGAAAGATTATATAGTCGCCATATGGATCTTCGGGTTTCAGCTTTATATCTCCCATCCCTGGAAAAACAAAATTTGGTTTGTTATAAGCAGAGTCTAAACCTTCCTTAGAGAAATTATTGGATAATGTGTCAAAATCTTTTTTTATCTTTTCTATTTCCTCCTCTGTTAAGTCGTCGTAAATAATACAAGATTCTAAAAGCTTTAGGAACTTGTCTTTGATTATTAAGTCATTATAATTTATCCTTTTTTCTTCAGAAGTTTCATTCAACTTTTCTAGTAAAATTTCTAGCTTCTGTTTATGTTTATTTATTTCTGTCTCTACAAATGGATAGTCTTTAAGCACTATTTTATGATTATCAAGAAATGCTTTCATTTTATTAACGATCTCTGAATTAAAGTCTTTAGGAATTCTGTTTGTGACTTGCTCAAAAAAACTTTGAATAACATTTTCTCTATTTTTTAAGAACTCATATTGAACCTGACTAGTCAAAACAATTCTTTGTTTGTTTTCCTCTATAAATTCATATAATTTTTCTCTGGCAGTAAAAGATATACTGTAATATCTTAGTAAAATATTGGTGTCTAAGAATATGGGTGTATTGGTATTAAAGGAAATTTCATCTTTAATATTGGCGGAATATAAGTCCAAACATTCCAAATAATTCGTAATGGAATTTATTTCCATTTTTTCTAGATAACTCATCGTATGAATTTAGGTTATTTTTAAAAATTCTTCCCAAAATTTAATATTTAATAAATCTTATCTTTTAATTCTTAAGATTTCGGGATATAAACCAAGGTCTCCGTAAATCTATTAAAATTTTGTTAAAGAGAATTACGGGATTCCGTAAAAGGCCGGTGTAGGTAGCAGTGTGCAAAAAATGCCTTTTCCAGCGGTGAAATGAACAGACACTTTAATTCCGAAATCCTTCCGAAGAAAAAAAGGAGAAGCCGGGGATTTTAATGGGGGCTTTTCGTCTAAGAGACTTACATACCACCCACACCCACCAGCAGAAAGAAGAATAACATGGCAATGGCCAGGGCGATCAGAGTGGGTTTCATCCAGCTTTTCTTTTCAAAGACGAAGTCACTGCCTATGTATTTGTTCCAGAAGAATTCATTGAGGATGGCGGCACCTATCACATTGGCGACCAGGGTAAGTCCCGGCTGCAGATCAAATGCCTGCATTACCAGGGCGGTAGCGATCAAATAGAGCACTGCAAATGCAAGTACCCCGAGTGCAGCCTTCTGTTTTCCCAGGGAACGCAGGTTTGACATGAGCAGCACCGCGGCAAAGATGACCGAGAAAAGAATGGCAAAAGCAAGGATCAGGATTTTGGAATAAAGACGGGGAATGGGCTTTTCCTGTTCGAATTCCATAGTTTCCTTTTCCTGAAGATCATTGTTTTCTGACATTACCCGGTATTTTTTCCTGCGGCAAATTTATCGAAATTTTCAGCATTTTCGTTCCTCTTACGGCACAGTTACACTAAACATTCTTTCTTATTCCGAAATTTTCTATTTTAGAGCTATGTCCTCAACTCCATGAAAAAATTTCTCACCTACGGTCTGCTCCTCATTTTAATAGCGGGTACCATTACGTTCATTATCTACTATCCCCGCCTCAACCTCATCACCGGCTTCGCGGCAAAGAATGTGTGTTCCTGCCTTTTTGAAGCCGACAGGACGCTCGAATCTGTAGAAGCCGGGGACAATGATTTTGAGCCGGTGTCTTACGCTAAAACCGAAGTGGATCATTCCGAAAGGTCAGCCTCTGCGAAAGTTTTTGGACTCAAGAAACGAAAAGCGGTTTACCGGGAAGGCCTGGGCTGCACCTTGTTGCCCGAAAATGCGTCTTCAGATGACCTTTCCCCAGTGGCCCCTCAACGCAATTTCACTCCTAACCCGGCACCATACCCGGGAGGGGAGGGCGAGCCTACAGACACTGTCTTTGCAGAGGTTGATGAACATAAGCTGCAGGAGGCTGTAAACTTTGCATTTGAGCCGGCACACCGCACCCGGGCCGTCCTCGTGCTTTACCGGGATCATTTGATCTTCGAAAAATATGCTGAAGGCTTTTCAGCAGAAACCAAGATGCAGGGCTGGTCCATGACCAAAAGCATCACCAGTGCCGTGCTGGGGGCCTTGGAAAGACAGGGAAAACTCTCTTTGGACGAAACCCATCTTTTTCCTGAATGGGAAAATGACCGCAGATCCGAAATCACCCTGAACCAACTAATTCAAATGAATAGCGGCCTGGAATGGGAGGAAGATTACACTAAAATTTCTGATGTCACCAAAATGCTATTCCTGGCCCGGGATATGGGAAAGGTGCAGCTTGAAAAAGAACTTACCGGCACTCCCGGAAACAGCTTTAACTATTCTTCGGGTATTTCCAACTTATTGTCCCGGTATATTCGGAACAATTTCGATTCCCATCAAGAGTACCTGGACTTTTGGTATTCTAACGTGATCGACGCCATAGGCATGCATTCCATGACCCTTGAAACCGACTTTTCAGGAAATTACGTGGGCTCTTCCTATTCATGGGCGACTGCCCGGGATTGGGCTAAATTCGGACTCCTGTACCTCAACAGGGGCAAATGGAACGGGGAACAGATCCTTAACGAATCCTGGGTAGATTATACCGTCACGCCCGCCAAAGGATCTGAAGGGGTTTATGGTGCGCACTTCTGGCTCAATGCCGGCGGGTTCTATCCCGATGTCCCAAAAGACCTTTTTTCAGCCAATGGTTTCCAGGGGCAGCATGTATTCATCATTCCCTCCAAAGATTTGGTGGTGGTAAGGTTAGGGCTCATAGAACATCCCGAATTTGATATGAATGCGTTCCTTAGTGGAATACATTCTGCTATTGAAGATCCTTCTGTAGCCGGGATACCATAACGAGGTCCTTCCAATTCCGGTTTTCCTCTGCGGGTGGGTCTATAAGATCGCTCTTAGTAAGGCGGAATCCATTCTTCCGCATGGTGTGTAGTAATAATTCTGATTCATGGAAGTGGGTCAATAGCTTCATGCTTCCCCCTTGACTGGATTCAACCCACTGCTGCCTGTAATTCTCAGCTACCATTGTGCTCAAATAACACAGCCCTGAATTTTTCAGGATTCCGGCAATCTTAAGGATCAGATCTTCAACTTCTTCCGGGGAAAGATAAGGAAGGCAAAAACCGCAGACCACAGCGTCAAAACTTTGATCAAGCCGGTCAATTTTCCTGCAATCCATTACCTGGAAACTAGCCGTGGGATTATTCACTTTGGCCAGTTCTATCATTTTAGGGGAGAGATCGATCCCCAAAATCCGGAGGCCGGGTTTCTTCTGCAAAAGATAACGGGAGACGTTTCCCGGTCCGCAACCAATATCGAAGATCCGGTCATTTTCTTCCAAAAAACTGCAGAGGAAATCAAGCGGTTCCCTGTAGTATTGCAGGTCCATGAATTTTTCCTGATACTGCCGGGCACAGCTATCAAATATCTGCCTTACGTTTTCCGGTTGGTCCATCTAAAATGTAGGTAAACAGTTTTTGCCGGCAGGAAGTGCGATTCCCAAAGTTTCTACTCCTCTTCCTTTTCCAGCAATTGATCAAGATTGGTTAGAGCTGAGGTAAACCCTTCCTGAAAACCCATTTCGAGGATCTTTTCCAGGTCCTCCCTGCTCTCATGTTCGATCTCCATGGTCACCCGGGTAGTATCCACAGAATCTTCCTCGAATTCTACCTTCCAGCTGGATTCCGGAAGGCCGGTATTTCTGTTTCCTTTTTCATCGATAAAAGCATCATATCCTGTAAAACTTATGAGGGTCTTTACCGATTGATAATCGGCCTGAGACCAGTGTTTCTCTCCATTGGGACCCACCATGGCATAGATCCACTTTCCACCTTCCCTGAAATCCATGCTTTTTGTTTCACATTTCCACGGCTCAGGAGCCCACCATTGGTCCAGGAGTTCCTGTTGGGTCCAGGCTTTCCACACACGTGAAACCGGGGCCGAGAATTCCTTTTTTACCCTGATGATATTGTTGTCCCTGTCAACAGAGAAATCTATAGCAAGATCTTTTTTCATCGAAATAGGATTTTTAATTAAAGTGTTGGTCTTTAATTAAATATAGCGAAAAAAGAGTGGAGGGGAACCATGATGAAAGTGTTTTTTGAATTACCCGGAGATCCTGAAATGAATTCAGGATGACGCGTACTCTTACCTTTTGTCAATGAAACTCCCGAAGCGGGGGGACAGCCTGACGGAATACAAACCTTTTTAGATAGCCCCCCGGCATTAAAAAGAGGTTATTTGATCAATATTTCAGGAGATCATTGAATTGCTGGTTAAGCTGTACGATATTCAGGCTCTGGTTGAAATTATCTTCCACCTTTACAAGGTTAATTTTTAGAACATCGATCGTATTTTCGATCTTCTGGTCATCTCCTATCTTTTTACTCTTGTTAAGGGTTTTCTCCAGGGCCTTTTGATAGGAAGCATAGATAGAAATGTATTCCTTGCCAAGGGATTCGATCTCATCCCTTATGAATTTCGCCTGATTTATTGCATAATTAGGATATAATAACCGGTCGTCATTAAGATGGCGGTTGTAATTCTCAGCATCGCGGGTAATGATGTTTTCTACTTTTTTCTCTACCGTGTTCTTGCTGTAGTACTTATTGATAAGATCATTATTTGAAATTGCCTCCACATCTGGATCTGTGCTTATGGTATTAGGACTAAGGGTGTTGATCCTTTCAGTAATATACTGGTTCAATAAAAGATTAAGCGCATTCTTACGGATATCGAGGTTAGCAAGGTTTTGATCGAATTCTGTTTGTGCTTTGGCCAGGCCTTCGTAATGTTCAATGTAGACTTTAAGTGAAGTTTTTAACTCTTGCACGTCTGTAAGTGAAATATCTTTTCCGGTGATGGCGGTGCCCACTACCAGATCTATCACAGACCTTATGGATTCTACTACAGGGATAGCACTGGTCACCACTTCTGTAAGAGGGGAGGAGATAATTTCATTTACAAAACCTATGAATTTATCAGATTTTACACCGTTCACTTTTCTCTGACCTTTTATGATCTTCTCGTTGAGCACGGTTTCAACTTCCCCTGAGAGCGAAAAACCAAGGTCCTTATTGTCCGGGTTGTTCAAGGAGGTGATCTGGCTGTGGAAATCTGAGGTGGCATCCAACTGCTTGATCGCGTTCAAACTCACGTTAGCGGCCAGGACAAATTCGGTTGTTCTTACTATTTTGTTCCGTCTCTGGGTCAACTGTTGTTTTTGAGAGAACAGTTCTTTGTCAGTTAACTTTTTGATCACCTCATTATTGGACTTCACGGCATCATTAAAACTGGAATATTCCTTTTCCAGATTAGAGATCTTTCCGGAGAGTTCCGAAAGGGAATCCTGCGTCTTCAGCAATTCTGTATACCTGTTGTAAAGTTGATTGATGGAATCCTGAAGTGACTGCTGTGCAAAGCCCTTGAATGGGAGGCCAATTATTAGAAGTATAAGAAGTTTCTTGTTCATAGTTTTTAATTTAATGGGCGGCAATGTAGTAAAACTTTTAATATCCTATGAACGGTAAAAAACCTGATTTGTTATAACGGAAAGAACTGATGTTTAGGATCCTAGGTTCTGCAATGAGCAATGATCAATGAGCAATCATCAATAAACAAGTACCAAATTCCAAGCACCAAATTCCAAAAATAATTTTGAGAATGAGATGATTTAAAAATTTGAGAGGAATCAACCAATTAACCAATCCACCAATTAACAAATCACCGAATCCACGATTCCCGATTCCCGAACCAACGATTCCCGAACCAACGACTACTCAATACTCACCTTCTGGCTCGTTAGGGTGTTCATTTTAACTTTCACCGAAAGGTTTTGAGGCATTTGAAGATCGAGTTCCATGGGTATTTCAGAATTAAAGGAGGTGATAAACTCCTCTTTTATGTCATATTCAAGTGATCCTGTTCCCGTACCTTCGGCCTTCAGTTCAAACTCTTCCTGTTCAGAATTAAGATTTATGGTTTGTTGCAGGTCAAAAAAGGCCGTGCCGGCATCTATCTTCTTCAACTTATACAGGGTCGTGATCTCTGTTCTTATGGGTTTCATTCCTTCTACCGGGACCTGAATAGGAATTTTATTTGTAAAAGTGTCCCCAACTTTAAGAGAGTGCCGGGGGAACTCTATTTGCTGCTGAAGGTTCTCAATAGTAGAAACCAACATGTTCTTAATATCAGCAGGTGCCTCGTTGCCAATCACACTGTCGATCACGAACTTATTTCCATTGCTGTATTTCCCCATAACCCTAACTCCCGAAAGCGGAGATCTCTTTGTGTAGGTTTCCCCATTCATTACTGTTTTAGAATCGATATCCCCATAGACCATAATGGCAGGAAATTGCCCGTCCTCTTCCCGCGCTCCTGTTGTAAGCGTCGTGGGAATAAATGTCTCATCCTTACTAATCACAGGATTAGTGACCCCTGCCGATTCCATATATTCCATCATTTGAGGATCTCCTGAAAAACTGGTTTCAGTTGATGCCACCGTCCTTAATTCAATAATGTATTTTTTCCCCGGTTTATATTCCGCTTTAAAAACTACTTCCTGTGCCAGGGCAGGAATTGACAGTAACAGGAGGCAAATGGGCAGGATGTATTTTCTCATCTGGATTTTTGTAAACTATAAATTTATTAAAATTTAGTTAATCCAATATCGAAGAACAATGCTGTATGAGGCTGCGCATCAAAACTCATGAAAAAAACCTAAAAACCAACCTTTTACTAAAATTCTCCCAATTATAAGATATGTGACAATTTGATATTTTTTGTAGCGTTTGAAGGTGCAGTAAACAATTGTAAAATGAAATATATTATGAAAAACCTAAAAATTTATGGTTTAGCGCTAGTTGCGGTTTTTTCTTTTTATTCCTGTTCTGATGATGATGATAATATTGACACTACACCTGATGTTGATCTGAATGTCACGGCTCCCAGGGCAGATACTTATGTGAATACCACAGCCCTTCCACAGCCTATCCTGGATTACATTGTGGCCCACTATCCCGGGCAGACCATCGTAGAAGCAGAAATTGAAGACAATAACAACTATGAAGTGAAATTAAGCAATGATGTTGAACTGGTCTTTGATTCTGAAGGTACCTTCCGGGGGGTAGATGATGACGGTGATGATGATTTTGGGGATGAAGATATTGCTGTTGCTAACCTTCCGCAGAAGATCAGGGATTTTATCGCCCTGCATTATCCCACAGCTACCATAGAGGAAGCAGAACGGGAGAATAATGGGAACTACGAGATCGAACTGAGTAATGATGTGGAAATAATTTTTGATTCCAACGGAGACTTCCTCGGTCAGGCCGTAGACAGCAGTCCTAATGATGACAAGGACGATGATGATATCGCTATTGAAGATCTGCCTGAAGTAATTACAAATTACATTAATGAACATTATCATAATGTCTCCATCATTGAAGCCGAAATGGAAGATAATGGTTACGAGATAGGATTAAGTAACGGAATGGAATTAAAATTCGATTCTGACGGGAAATTCCTGAGTGCCGAAGATCATAACGGAGACGATGATGAGGATGATGATGACGACGACAGCGAGGATGACAGTGACTAATAATTAAACCCGGATCTAATAGAAAAACCTTCCCCACCGGGAAGGTTTTCTGTTTTTAAGAGCTTTGTTATTTATGGATCAACGCATCATGTTGCTGCCCGGTCTTGTTTGCTGCATCATTTCATGCATTTCCCTGGCCATAGCAGTATCCCTTTCCATTAAAATCCGCATTCGCTGGATCATTAGTTGCCGCATTTGAGGATTTCTCTGCATCCTGGTGGTATCCCATTCTACCATCATCATTTCCTGCATGACGGTGTCCATCATTCCCGGATTAGTTTTCATCATGGACTGCATTTGCTGGCGTCCATACATATTGCGCATCATAGGACGGTTGGCGCGCATCCATTCCATGGACTTTGGGCTTTCCCTCATTTCTGTCATAAATTCAGTAAACATCTCCTCATCATTAAGGATCTGCTGATACACGTCTTCCCTGGCTTCAGGATTTT
Organism: Salinimicrobium flavum; assembly: GCF_042684505.1. Taxonomy (NCBI): domain Bacteria; kingdom Pseudomonadati; phylum Bacteroidota; class Flavobacteriia; order Flavobacteriales; family Flavobacteriaceae; genus Salinimicrobium; species Salinimicrobium flavum. Next base: position 77,267 of record NZ_JBHULT010000013.1, on the reverse strand, counting down.
CAGTCAGGTTCACCCCGTCATCATTGTCACAGGCTACAAAACCTGTCATGAGGAGGAGAAGGCTCATCAAAACTGATAATTTCATTTTTAAATTTTTCATAATTATTTGTTGTTTGGTTAAAGGTCAAAATAACTTCATTGCCTGAAGTTTCTCTTTTAATGAAAATCTCCTATTAAATTAAGATAATTTTTCTACGGAATGAAGGGTCTTAAGTTATCCTTAACTTTAAATGAAAAACGAAAATCACCCTAAATAAGAGGATGACGGTAATCTTCTGTCTTTTCAGGGATCGTATCTTTTCCTGATTTTCTCAATACAGCAGAATTGCAGAGGTTGTCCAGACAGGAGATACTTTGCCGTACCACATTGGTCAAGGTGGAGATCGGCACTTCATTATGTCTTATATTCCGGTAAATGTAAGTGATCAATTCATTGTAGAGCTGTTCGTTTTCCTTTAGCCAGTTTTGCGGAGTGGTGATCTCACTTCCGGTCTCTTCCTGCTCCAGAAAAAGATCGATTTCTCCGAGGCGTTGCTGTAACAGCGTACTTAACCTGGACAGGATCTCATGACCCACCTTGTCATCACTTTCTGAAATAAAACTGATGTTGTGTATAATGTCCTTGATATCTTTAGCCCCGTAGACCATGGAACGCAAAGCCATCATGCTCGAGGTAAGATGAGCCGACTCTGCTTCAGTCAGGTTCTTTTCCTGTAACTGTGAGTAATAGGAGATCAATTCATCCTCAAGTCGCTTGATCTGCTCGTATTTCTTGTTGAGGTTCGTGGCACTACTAAAGATCAATTTCCACTGGGAATCCCGGCTCTTACCCTTCTCTCTTATTCTGAAACATTCAAGTATGAACTGCCGGGTATAAAGAAAAACCTGGCGTAACTCCTTATCAATGGCCTGCAGGGCAATATCGGGGACTTCGGGCGGGATATTTTTAACATATAAGGTTTCTCCTTTGGGTATTGCCTTTCCGAAGAGACCTTTCAGGAACCTTTCAAAAATTCCGAGGAAAGGGTAAAAAAGTAGTATGCCAATAAGGGTGATAAGGGAATTCAACAATACAAGTTCCAGAAGAGGATCTGTGAGATTTAGGACAACCCGGGTGAACAAGACCATTTCCCTGATGAAAAAGAAAAGAACCACCCCCACAATTGCGTTGAACATGAAATTTGCCAGGGAGAGTCTCTTTTTATCTGCCGTTCCCCCCAGGGCACCAATGATCAAAGTCGCAGTGGTACCAATATGTGCCCCAATTGCCAGGGCTAATGATTGATAGATGTCGATCAAACCTGCATTGAGCGCGCTTAGAATGATCACTATCATAGCCGAACTTGACTGTATAATGGCGGTAATTATCAGGCCGGTGAGTAAGAATGCCCAGAGCCCGTAATTTTTGAAAGATGCAAGGTCGAAATGGGAGGTAAGGTTGGCAATGGAATCTTTCATGAAATCAAGACCCAGGAAAAGCAACCCGAATCCCACCAGGAACCCGCCGAGACTTTTGAGGAATGGCCGGGATTCCAGAAAAAGATAACTGAGGATCCCCACCGCAAGAAATGGAAAGGAGAAATCTGCGATATCCATTTTGAAACCCAGGGCGGCCACTATCCATGCGGTAAAGGTAGTGCCCAGGTTAGCACCCAGCACCACTCCCAGGGAATTACGCAGACCTATCATCCCCGCTCCCAAAAAAGCCAGTACCAGCAAATTCACCATGGAACTGCTTTGCAGGATCCCCGTTACAATAGTTCCTGTAAGGATCCCTTTCCAGCTTTTGCCGGTAAAGCGTTGCAGCAATTTTTTAAAAGCCTTACCCGCCATGCCTTTAATACCCCCTTCCAAATGATGCATCCCGAAGAGAAATATCCCCAGGCCGGCGATAAACATCCAGAAATCAAATGGGTCTGTCTGCATAATACGGGTTATGAACTCTTACAAATATATCATAGGTAAACCGTACAAAAGCTGATTTTTGTCTTATTAAGGTGAAAATAAAGCAAGAAAATCAACAGAACTACTCTATTGGGTAGGTAAATAGGGTCCGGCTCCTGCCGGGAGGAGGATAAGGGATCACAAGCAGGCTTCAAAGGGTCTTTCATTTTCCTTTTTTTACTATGGGTATTCCTGACACTGCATTTTACTTTCGGTCTTCCCGGGAAGAAAGAATGTCTGAATAATTCCCGGTTTTAAGCAGCCCGGTAAGGACTGGCGCCTTCTGCATTTAAAAAACCAGTATATTTTTTAAAGTATTCGATCGTAAATTCGGGTGCAGTTGTGGAAAATTTTTTAATCACCTGTCATTTTTGACAATCTCATAATCTTCTTTTCTTTCTGAAGAAAATTGATTCCTGAAAGGATCAAAAACCTTAGTTTTGAGATAATTTCTAAAGAAATAAGCATGAAAAATAACAGGCATTTTGTGATAGATTTTGACAGTACTTTTACCCAGGTAGAGGCACTCGATGTGTTGGGAGAGATTTCCCTGGCAGATCATGATGAAAAGGACGAACGCCTGAAGAAGCTATCTGATCTAACCAACAGCGGAATGGCCGGAGATCTTTCTTTCCGGGAGTCCCTGGAACAGCGGCTGGCCTTATTGAACGCCCGGGAAAAACATCTTCCGCAGCTCATTAATAGGTTGAGAAGCAAGGTGTCGATCTCCTTTGTTCGTAACCGTGAGTTCTTTAATGAAAACCATGAAAACATCTATATCATATCAAATGGTTTCAAGGAATTTATTGTGCCTATAGTAGCTGAATTTGGAGTGCGGGAGGAGAATGTCTTTGCCAATACTTTTAAATATGATGAGGAAGGACGGGTAATAGGATTCGATACCAATAATGTTCTTTCTTCCAATAACGGAAAAGTTGAAATGCTTAAAAGCATGGATCTGGAGGGAGACGTTTATGTGATAGGAGACGGGTATACAGATTATGAGATCAAAGCCGCCGGTCTTGCCAACAAATTCTATGCTTTTACAGAAAATGTGGAAAGGAACAACGTTTTGGAAAAGGCAGATCATATCACCCCAAGCCTTGATGAATTCCTTTACCTGCATAAAATGAACAAGGCGATCTCATATCCAAAGAACAGGATCAAGGTACTGCTGCTGGAGAATATTCACGAGGATGCTGCAAAGATCCTGAAGAACGAAGGTTATAATGTTTCTACTATTTCCGGAGCGCTGGATGAGGAAGAACTGGCAGAAAGGATCAGGGATGTCTCTGTGCTGGGAATAAGGTCCAAAACCCATCTTACTAAAAAGGTGTTGGAAAGAGCAGACCGGCTTATTGCGGTGGGAGCATTTTGCATAGGCACCAACCAGATCGATCTTGATGAATGCCTGCGGAAGGGGATCGCTGTCTTCAATGCGCCTTTCAGCAACACCCGCTCTGTGGTAGAACTCGCTATTGGGGAGATCATTTTCCTTATGCGTGGCCTGCCGGACAGGATATCAGAGATGCACAACGGGGTATGGCAAAAATCGGCAGCAGACAGCCGGGAAGTGAGAGGAAAGAAACTGGGGATAGTGGGGTACGGAAATATTGGCGCACAGCTTTCTGTGGTGGCAGAGGCGATTGGATTTGATGTCTATTATTACGATATCATGGAAAAACTGGCCCTGGGAAATGCCACGAAATGTAACTCTCTTCAGGAATTACTGGGTAAGGCAGATGTGGTTAGCCTCCATGTAGACGGAAGACAGGAGAACAGGGACCTCATTGGGGAAAAGGAATTTGACCAGATGAAAGAAGGAGCTGTGTTTCTCAACCTTAGCCGTGGTCATGTGGTGGAGATTGAGGCCTTGAAAAAGAACCTTCTCTCCGGAAAGATAAGAGGTGCCGGAGTGGATGTTTTTCCGAAGGAACCAAAAACCAACAATGAAACCTTCGAATCTGAATTGCGCGGTCTCCCGAATGTGATCCTTACTCCGCACATTGGTGGTAGTACCGAAGAAGCCCAGGTGAATATAGGGAATTTCGTGCCCGGGAAGATCATTGAATATATCAATACCGGAAGCACCACCAACAGCGTAAACTTCCCTAACCTGCAGCTGCCTATCCTGGAAAATGCCCACAGACTTATACATATTCACCACAACCGGCCTGGGATCATCGCCCACATCAATAATGTGCTTTCTGAACATGACTGTAACATCGTGGGGCAATACCTTAAGACCAACGAAGAGATTGGCTACGTGATCACAGATATCGATAAGGCATACAATGAGGAAGTGATCGCTGAAATGAAAGAGATAGAAGACACCATAAGGTTCAGGGTACTATATTGATCCCGGTATCCCGATGGTCTTTTCCCATAATAACAGAACCTTAGAGAAATTTTCTGAGAAATGCGATCATTTTGGGGGCCGAGTGTGCGACCTTCCTGATCTTTCCTTCCCCGTCCACAATTAGATGGGTGGGATACATGGTCAATCCTAGGCTGTCTTTGGTGAAAGGCTGGCTGTTGGGGATGACCTCATAACGAAATTCGGTTTTCGAAAGAAATTCTTCCAGCTCTTCTTCAGGGTCGTCAGAAAGGCTTAAAAATACCACATCTTCCCGGTCACTGTATTCTTTAACCAGTTCGTTGAGCTGTGGCATCTCATCAATACAGGGTTTACATTTAATGAACCAGGTCTTGACCACAAGGGTCTTTCCCCGCAATTCATCGCTGGAAAATGATCTTCCATTAAGATCTTTAAAATGGAATTCAGGAAAGGTTTTTCCTTCCATTTGAAGGTAGCGATATTCAGTATAAGTGTCGGCTGCAATATTGTAGCTTATCCCATCATCTGCATCTTCCCTTAACCTTATCAATTGATATTTCTCGCGGTCTCCTTCCGGCTTTCTGGCAAAAACCATGAATTCCCCGGTTATAATCGCTTCCAAAAAGGCCTTTTTCCCAATGGTATCACCGGTTTCTCCCAGCGGTAAGAAATCTGAAGAAAGATCAATATTGGTTTTATGATACCGGTACCATTTGTCATGGTCATTTTGCAGACTATTGATCTGCATCTCGGCGACAGATAGCGGCTTTTCCTCTTCCTTACAAGAAGTGAAAACGAAAAAGAACAGGAAGCACCCCGTTAAAAACTTAAATAAAGAAGAAATTTTAAACATAATTACAGCCTCTGAATTTGCGCAGCAAAGATAAAACTTTAATTGGAGGAGATGCAATGTGGTGTATGCTCCAAACTGGACGGGACAAATTTATCTGATTTATCCGGTTTATGACCTGTATCATATTTCAGGCTTGACAGGTTCTTCATCTTTGAGGCTTGCCTTGAAAACAAATTTATTATGAATACATTTTCTCCACATAATTTCCATATACCCGTCATGGGGATCGCTTTTACCATTGATAGTCCGGTAAAGGTGGCCTGCTATGGGATCAACTCTGCCTTGTCCATTATCGAGGACAATCTGGTGGAAATGATGCGGAAATATTATTACCAGCAGAACAATGAGACCTATGTCCCCATTGAGAAGCATGAAGAGAATTATCGCACCCGCAGGATCACAGATTATCTAAACCTGGTGAACCGCATTGTGCATAACAAACTCGAGCACCTGAAAGACTCTGCCTTTGATAAGGGGTCTGAGATCGTGAAGTATTTTGAAATGCTCCCCGAGGAAAGCGGTCTTAAGGGAAAATATCATCAATTCCTGCAGGCTCATGGGGAGGCCAGGGAAGAACTGGAACAATTCCTTCGGAAACACGTAAAACCGGGTGCCATAGAGGTCAATATCATGACCAAGGTAGATAAGAACAATAAGGACAAGCAGGGAGAACTTATTCCCGATGGGTCTGATGCGCTGGGGGCTTTAAAAGCTTATGCTGAAAGTGACCTGGAAAATTCAGCGGTTATCTTTTCTGCCGGAATGAACCCCAGGCTGTTCAATTACCTGGAGAATTTCCGTGAATTTGATGCTACGGAATGGGGAGTTTTCAAAAAGCGGGTCGTGATCAAAGTAAGTGATTATCGTTCTGCCCTGATCCAGGGGAAATATCTTGCTAAAAAAGGAATATGGGTAAGTGAATTCAGGATCGAATCTGGCCTCAATTGCGGCGGACATGCTTTTGCTACACAAGGGCTTTTGCTGGGACCCATCCTGGAGGAATTCCGTGATAAAAAAGAAGAACTGGCTGCTGATCTTTTCAGTCTCTATAACCCGGCCATCATGGCAAGGGGAGAAGCCGGATTTGAAAAACCGCACCCGGTGCGTATCACCGTGCAGGGAGGAATAGGAACCGCTGAAGAAAACAAATTACTGCTGGAACATTATAAAGTTGCAGGAACAGGATGGGGCACCCCGTTTCTCTTATGTCCTGAAGCCACCACCGTAGACGAAAAAACCCTGGAGCTTTTAAGCAAAAGTAAAAAGGAAGATGTGGTGCTAAGCAAAGCCTCACCACTTGGGGTACGTTTCAATTACCTGAAAGGAACCAGTTCTGACAGGGAGAGACAGGAAAGGATCAAAAAAGGTAAACCGGGAAGTCCATGTACAGAAAAGTACCTCGTTTCCAATACCGAGTTTACAAAAGAACCAATTTGTACTGCTTCCAGGAAATACCAGAAACTGAAACTGGAGCAGCTGGCAGCCGCAGATCTTCCTCAAGCCGAGTATAAGCAACAGGTAGATGATCTTCTTGCCAAAGAATGCCTTTGTATTGGCCTAAGTAATTCCGCAGGGATCAATTATGAGGTTCCCATCGTGAAAAAGCTGGATGCCGTAACTATTTGCCCGGGACCAAACATTGTGAACTTCTCAAAGGTCGCCAGTCTGCAGGAAATGACAGACCATATTTATGACAGGAATGCGTTACCGCAAGATCCAACGAGGGCCCATATGTTCCTTAAGGAGCTGCAATTATATGTGGACTATATTCAGGAAGAGGTGAAGACTTGCTTCAATCCCGGGCCTCGTGACATTAAAGGGTGGAAAGGATTTTGTGAGAATTTACTGGAAGGAGTGGAGCATTACCGCGCACTACTTCACAAGGAACTCGTACGGAATAAAGAAGCTTTTAATGACGGATTGGTCCTGGCAGAAAAGGAAATCATGAATGTGAAGTTTCGTCTGGAAAAAATTTAAAAAACAATCCCTCTGCTTAGGGAGAGGGATTGCTTATTGAAAATGCGGTCCTGGCTCAAAATTCATTTGCATGAACCTTCTCCCGGGCGGCTTCATAATCAGACTTCAGGATGGAAAATATATCAACATCAATGAATTTTCCGTTTTTGAACTCACATTGACGCATGGTACCCTCGTGTTCAAAATGAAATTTTTCCAGTCCTTTTTTACATTTCGAATTTCCACTCTCTACAAAGCCTTCTATGCGGTTTAAATCCAGTTGTTCAAATCCTTCCTGAAAGAGGCGGGGCATGACTTCTTTCATAATACCCTGTCCCCAGAACTCCGGTAGCAACCAGAGGCCAATTTCAGCTTTTTTATGCTCCCTGTCCAGCCCGTTGAATCCGCCGGCACCACAAAACTCTCCACTGTCTGCCAGATAGATTCCCCACCAGATACCCGTTCCTTTATTTTTGAGATCGTCATACCAGTCCATTTGCTCCTGCGTGTCCTCAAGGGTGGAAAAGTGCACGGCGTAATAAGCGGTTACCCGGGGATCTGATAATCCTTTGTGGATATTTACGATGTCTTTTCTTTGGATTTCATTTAACTCAAATCTTTTCGTTTTCATTTTCTATTAATTACTTCAGGAGATTTTTAATCCCTGCCAGAGTGTGAAGGACCCTGGTATCAGGTGTTCAATTTAAGAATTTCTCTTTATTATTGTTTGGTGGACTAAAGTGCGGTCAAATCTCCTTTCCATCCTAAATACTTTAGTAAAGTACTGATCATTCAGAACGGAATAATTAAAATTATAAATCTTATTTTTACTTGCGTAAAACCATTTGCATGTTAGAAGAAGAATTAAAAGAAGCCTATCATTTCATTTTTGAAGAAGAGCTTATGGAGGAGATAGCCAAATTTGGCACTCTGAAAGAAGTAAAAGCCGGTGAGAAGATCATTGAAATAGGGGATTATGTTAAAAGTATGCCGCTGTTGCTTGAAGGGGCAATTAAGATCTTACGGGAAGATAAGGATGGGGATGAACTTTTACTGTATTTCCTTGAACGCGGTGATACCTGCGCAATGACCCTTTCCTGCTGTCTCGGCCAGACTCGTAGTGAGATCAGGGCGGTGGCGGAAAAGGACACCCGAATCGTCATGATCCCCATTGAAAAGATGGAGGAGTGGACCTCCAAGTACAAGAGCTGGAGAAATTTCGTATTTGAAAGCTACCATACACGGCTTTCTGAAATGCTTGATACCATTGATACCATTGCTTTTCTGAATATGGACCAGCGCCTCATGCGTTACCTCCAGGACAAAGCAAAGATCAACCGAACTGACCTTATCCAGGTTACACATCAGGAAATAGCCTATGATCTTCACACGTCACGGGTGGTGATCTCAAGGCTTTTGAAAAAACTGGAAATTGATGGTAAGATCGAGCTGCAACGAAACAATATAAAAGTGATCGCATTGTAAACAGGTTGCATTGTAATAAAAGTTACTGTGCAGCTTAGCAGGTGTAACTACTTTTGCACGCTACAAATTATAAACTATGGAATTATTTGACTTCCTGGGTTATATCGGGGCTTTGATCATTGGGATCGTACTGGGTCTTATTGGTGGGGGCGGTTCAATACTCACGGTTCCTGTCCTGGTTTATCTTCTCGCAATAAATCCTGTAACTGCAACGGCTTATTCCCTTTTTGTTGTGGGGGCCTCCTCGCTTGTAGGAGCCGTCAAGAACATGCAGAAGAAAAGAGTGGCCTATAGAACGGCCATTGTTTTTTCAATTCCGGCGTTTATAGCAGTATATATTACCCGTAAATATATCGTCCCGGCGATTCCTGAACACCTTATCTATATTGGCGGGTTCGAGATCACCAAAAACATTGGGATCATGCTTTTCTTCGCCTTCATTATGGTTCTGGCCTCGGTTTCCATGATCATGGAACGAAAAGAAAAACCGGTAAGTACTGAGAAAGTTAAATATAACTATCCGCTTATCATTATTGAAGGGGTGGTAGTGGGAGTGCTTACAGGCATCGTGGGTGCCGGCGGCGGATTTTTGATCATTCCAGCATTGGTCCTGCTGGCCAAACTTCCCATGAAAAAAGCGGTAGCCACCTCTCTGCTTATCATAGCCATTAAGTCTCTTATAGGTTTTATAGGAGATGTCGAGAATCTGGAAATTGACTGGCCATTCCTGCTTCTCTTTACGGCCATCTCAATAATCGGTATTTTTATAGGTATCTATCTTAACAGGTTCATTAACGGGAAGAAACTTAAAAGAGGGTTTGGTTGGTTCGTACTGTTGATGGGTCTCTATATAATCTGGAAAGAATTATTCTAACATTCCCTTACTATGGCGGTTCCCTTTAAAGACAAGATGTATGTGATGCTGCAGTTCCTGGTCTTCATTGCCTGGATCTTTGAGGTGGAATCCCTGAAATTTATATTTCCCGAAAACCTGGGTTGGATCGCTCTTTTTGCTGCCGGGCTTGGACTGTTACTGATCCTTGTTGCTTTTTTACAGCTTAATACCAGCCTTTCTCCTTTTCCCAGCCCTAAAAGAGGTGCAAAACTGGTCACGTCGGGGGTATTTGCTTTTGCAAGACATCCTATCTATTCCGGGATATTATTTATGGCTTTCGGAATTTCCTTTTGGCTGGGATCAGGATATAAATTAATAATAAGCCTTCTTTTGCTTGTCCTCTTTTATTTTAAAAGCAGTTATGAAGAAGAACGACTGCAAAAGAGCTATCCAGAGTATGAGTTTTATAAAAAGGAAACCGGAAGATTTTTTCCTAAATTTAACTGGAGAATCTAAAATATGGACAGAAGATCGTTAGGAAAGAATCCATCGGGGGAGCGCCTGAAACAAATACAAAAATCCCCTAATTACCATGAAGGACACTTTCGCAACGTGGAGCCAACTTCGGTGAATCCAGATAATGTTTCCATATTTAAGATCCTTTTCAAGATGCTCAACAGGCCTGCTGAGGTAAGGCCTTCCGCAGAAATACCGCATATTGAGACAGATCTCCAGGCCCTGCACCTTCATGAGCCGGTGGTGGTATGGTTTGGGCATTCCTCTTATCTTATCAAGATAGGGAATTTCACGATGCTGGTAGATCCCGTGTTTAGTGGGAATGCTTCTCCTTCCAGGTTCTTCGGAAAGGCTTTTGATGGTGCAGATTCTTACAACGCCGAAGATATTCCTGCCCTCGACCTGCTGCTAATAACCCATGATCATTATGATCATCTCGACAGGTCAAGTATAGTAAAACTCCTTCCGAAGACCCAAAGGATCATTACTTCGTTGGGGGTGGGAGCTCATCTTGAATACTGGGGGGTACCGAAAGAAAAAATTACCGAACTTGACTGGTGGCAAAGTACTTTGATCAATAAAGGGATTGAAATAACCGCGACGCCTGCCAGACATTTTTCCGGCCGGGGTTTTAATAGAGGCAAAACCCTGTGGTCTTCCTTTGTTCTAAATATAAATGACCTGCGCGTATTTGTGGGGGCAGATTCGGGTTATGATATGCGGTTCAGGGAGATTGGAAGAAAGTATGGCCCGTTTGATTTTGCTTTTCTGGAATGTGGGCAGTATAATGAATACTGGCCCCAGATACATATGTTTCCCGAGGAGACTGTTAAAGCAGCCAAAGATCTGGATACAAAAGTTCTGATTCCGGTGCATTGGGGTAAATTTGTACTTTCCATGCATCCATGGAATGAGCCGGTGAAAAGACTGGTTAAAGCAGCAGATGAGCAGGAACAGAAATATTTAATACCGCAAATAGGGGAGCCTTTTTATCCGCAAAAGGATTATGAGCAGGTAGCCTGGTGGGAATTTTAAAAGGATCTATTATGGAGGACAGGAAAAAACATTGGAACGAAGTTTATGAGAAGAAGAAGGCTACAGAGGTTAGTTGGTATGAACCAATGCCCGAAACTTCCCTTGAGTTCATCAATGAATGTGAACTGGAAAAGGACTCGGCTATAATTGATATTGGGGGAGGAGACAGTTTTCTTGCCGAATTTTTATTAGGGAAAGGCTTCACTAATATAACCGTGGTGGATATTTCGGAAAAAGCCCTTGAACGCGCAAAGGAGAGGTTGGGGGAGAAAGCAGATGAGATCACCTGGATCCCTGCAGATGTTTCGGAATTTACTCCGCAGAAAAAATATGACCTGTGGCACGACAGGGCTGCTTTTCATTTCCTTACAGAAGATAAGCAAGTGGGAAATTACCTTAAAACAGTAAAAGAAGCCATCAAACCCGGCGGAAGACTTATTCTTGGCACTTTTTCAGAAAACGGACCAGGGAAGTGCAGCGGACTCGAGATCAGACAATATTCTATTAAACAAATGCAGGAGTTGTTTTCAGACGGCTTTACTTCAATGAACTGTAAGAATGTGGATCATACTACCCCAACAGGGGGAACACAGAATTTTACCTTCTGTAGCTATAAACGGGATGAAAATTAAAAAATACCGCTCCCATTTTGGAGCTAAAGATATGATGATATTATGAAAGAATTTTGGGACGATCGCTTCAGCAGTGATGAGTATGTTTATGGTGAAGAGCCAAATCAATATTTTAAATCAAGATTGATGCAATTCGATCCCGGGGAGATCCTTTTTGCAGCTGAAGGAGAAGGAAGAAACGCAGTTTTTGCCGCAAAAGAATACTGGAAGGCAGATGCCTTTGATGTTAGTAAGGAAGGTAAGAAAAAAGCAAAAAAGCTTGCCGAAAAAAATCATGTGGAGATTGAATACAAGGTTGGAGACCTACCTCAACTTGGGTATGAAAAAGAGCAGTTTGATGCGGTAGCTCTTATTTTTGCTCATTTTCCGGTAGATGTTCGCTCTGAATACCATCGCCTCCTTGCCTCTTACCTTCGCAGGGATGGGCTGATCTTCTTCGAAGGTTTCAGTAAGAAGAATGTAGCATATCAAAAGGAAAATCCTAATGTGGGAGGTCCAGAAGATGAGGCACTTCTTTTCTCTTTAGAGGAGATTGAGAAGGATTTTTCAAAAGATTTTGATTTCCTGGAACTTTATGAAGCTGAGGTTGACCTCAATGAAGGCAGATTCCATCAGGGGCTGGGAGCGGTCATAAGGTTTGTAGCCAAAAAGAAAAGATAAGAAACGCAGCCAAAAAAACCTGCAGGGCCAAAAGGCACTGCAGGTTCCAACTAACCAAACCAATAATTAAATTATAATACGTCTCCCAGGACAGTACCTTCCTGTATCCCTGAATTTTCTTCAAAACGTTTCTTTCCTTCATCAAGGAACTCCACAAATTTCTTTACGTCCAGGTCATAGGCATGAGGTGCGGCCAAAAGTTCTTCATTTTCACCTACTAAAGTGTAGTATGGCTGGGCATTAGCGTTCAGTTTCTGGATCATAAAATCCATATTCTGCTTTCCAATGGTCTTTTTCACCTTGTTATCATAGACAGATATGTACCAATCGTTCTCTGGTAACTGGGTTTTTTCGTCTACATAAAGAGCTACGACAATATAGTCTTCCCTGAGTCTTTTCAACACTTCAGGGTCACTCCACACGGTTGCTTCCATCTCCCTACAGTTCACGCAGCCGTGCCCTGTAAAGTCTATGAACAGTGGCTTATTTTCCTTTCTTGCACAGGCAAGGGCCTGGTCATAATCAAAATAGCCTTTCAAACCATGAGGGAGTTCCAGCATGTCTTTATATTTTGGTTGTTCACAGCCTTCTGAGAGTGTGGTTACTTCAGCCGGATTTGTACTGTCTAAAAGTCTGAAGTCATGCGTGCTCATGGGGGGCAGGTATCCTGCCAGTGCTTTTAACGGTGCTCCAAATAGTCCCGGGATAAGATATACCACAAAACTAAACACCAGGGTTGCGGTCAATAATCTCCAGACAGAAGTGTTCTCTTTCTTCTGTTCATGCGGAAAAATGATCTTTCCTAATAAATAGAACCCTAACAATGTAAAGATCACGATCCAGAGGGCAAGATAGATTTCCCGGTCGAGGATGTTCCAGTGATAGACCTGGTCTACCATACTAAGGAATTTTAATGCGAGTGCCAGTTCCAGGAATCCCAGGACCACCTTTACGGTGTTCAGCCATCCGCCGCTTTTGGGCAACGAGCTCAACCAGCCCGGGAAGATAGCGAACAGGGTAAACGGAACTGCGAATGCCGTTGAGAATCCCAGCATTCCTACCAGAGGCTTTATCGCCTGTCCGCTGGCTGCCTCAAGCAATATTGTTCCTGCAATAGGACCGGTACAGCTAAAACCAACCAATACCAGAGTAAAGGCCATAAAGAATATCCCGGCAAGTCCTCCTTTGTTGGCCTGATTATCAATGTTATTTACCAATTTGTTGGGTAGCCTTATCTCGAACAACCCAAAGAAGGATAATGCAAACAAAACAAATACTGCGAAGAACAGCAGGTTAGGGAGCCAGTGAGTACTAAGGAAATTCGCGAAGCCTGCTCCAAATACCAGCGCAAAGATGGTCCCTACCAGGGTATAGATCGCAATGATGGAAAGGCCGTAGATCACCGCCTGCATGATCGCCTTAGACCGGGTTCCACTGGCTTTGGTAAAGTAGGTAACGGTCATTGGGATCATTGGGAACACGCAGGGGGTAAGCAGTGCCGCAAGGCCTGCACCAAAAGAGATCAGGAAGAAGGTAAGCAAACCTGCCCAGCCTTTTTCCTCTTCTTCCACTTTAAAAGAGTTTTGAAACGGCTCCAGTTCCTTTACCTGCGGCCCCGTGGCTTCAGTAGAATTCCCGGTTCCCCCGGATGTTAAAGGTATGGCTGTTTCCTGGCTCTTTCCGTTGGGAAATACCGAAAAATCATTTTCATAAGGAATACACTGGCCCGTAACATCTGTACATATCTGATAGGTGATAATTCCCGAAATGGCTTCAGAAGGATCGTTTACTTTTATTTTTTGGGTGAAGGTGGCTTCCCCGGTAAAGTAAGTGATATCACCTTCCCAAACCTCATCATATTTCTTTTTTGGATTCACAGGTTGCGGGTGACCTAGGAGTTCATAGCCCTCATTCTCTTCAAAGATGATCTCGGTGAGCATAGGCCCCAGGTCCGGGTCAAAGTCGTTGGAATACATGTACCAATCAACGGGCACTTCTGCCGTAAAGGTCAGGGTGATCTCCTCTCCCGGCTGCACCTCTTCTTTATCTGAAGTCACCTTCCATTCCGGGGATTCCTGAATCTGCGCGAACAGTGGAAGGATCGAAAAGAAGGAGATAAGCAGGATCAGATACTTTCTTTTTTTCATAGTTTGTAGTTTGATCTGGTTAAATGAGGCTGTCCCGGGAAGGATCCTTCCCGGGACAGCCCTCATGATTTTTACTGTAGTTTCTGAAGGAAGTCCCTGAATTTTTTGGTATCATAATCTCCCATTCCCCTGTGGGTCATAGCCAGTTTTCCGTTGGCGTCTATCACATAGGTGGTGGGTATACTTCTCGAAGTATACATCTGGGGCATAGGGCTGGCAGCTCTGTAAACCTCAAACTCGTATCCTTTTCTCTCGTTAAAGTCTATGGCTTTGTCAAAATCCTGGTCTACAGAAAGCATGATAAATTCCACGTTCTGGTCTTTTACATCCTTATAGAGCTCATTGATCCCCGGCATTTCGGCCACACAGGGAGGACACCAGGTAGCCCAAACGTTGAAAAAGATCACTTTTCCACGAAAATCTGCCATATTCACTCTTTCTCCTTCAGAATTTATAAGCTGCAGGTTAAAATCTGCATTGGGATTTATGTTAGCTTCGGCGATCTCTGCTTTCTCTTCCACATCAGGGTTCATAAGGCCTGTTTTAAGTATACCGCGTTGCAGAAAACCAAACACCTCTGTGTGTAGTCCTGTAACAAAGAGACCTATAAAAACTGCTCCTATTATTCCGTATTCAATTAAATTCTTTTTAAGTTTCTTATTCATGATGATTCGGTTTTGCTCAATTGATATTAAAGTTCAATGCTTAGGTATCCTTTCTTCTGAAGCTCAAAATTGTAAAGGATCCCGTTATCTGCGACCTTTATATTGGGGTGTAATTTGGTTTTATCCACACCAAATTTCTTCAGTGAGAAACCACAGGCGTTAATGGTCACCCCTGCTTCTTCAGCCTGTTCCAGGAAAACTTTCATTGCTTCCTCATTAGTGAGCTCCTGCACGGTTTTTCCGCAAACCACTACCTGGAAATCCCCGAAATTCTTACCGTCCTGTTTTGCCAGTTCTTCGGCGGCTAATAATATGGGTTTAAGCTGCGGCACCTGCCTGGTGAGCACTACGTAATTGATTTTTTCTGAATGTTCCTTTTCTGAATGTTCTTTTTCTGAATGTTCTTTTTCTGAATGTGTTTGTGCATTTGTACTGAAGATTGTTAGCAATAATGCGATACTTAATAAAAGTGTCTTTTTCATGATATGTTGTTTTGTGAATTGTTGAAATCGTTCATAATAAAAAATGTGAGTCCGCCAATGATCGCGATGTTCTTGAAAAGGGGACCCAGGGTGGTGATCTGTCCTACCTGTATGGTAAGGGTGATAGGTACAATAACGGCTACTAAAACCGCTGCAGACCATCGTGTTTTAAAACCAGCAAGGAGGGATAATCCGGCGATCAACATGACGATGCCCGAGGCTATCACCATAAAGCGCGGTTCGCCAAACATATAGGCGATCCCCTTGAATTTTGCCTGTTCAATTCTTTGAAGGGTCTTTTCCAGGTTGATCAAATGACTGAAACTTGCCACCAGAAAGATCCCGCTGAGCATCACCCGGAAGATCTGTACCGAGAGACGACTCACAATAAGATTTGTGTTCATAAATATGTATAATAAATAAGTTAACCTGCCGGGGGAAAGAACTCAAAAGAATGAGTCAGGACTATTGGCGCAAAATGCGCCAGTCTCACCCGGATTTATAAAGAATGGGAAACAGGTTAGGCTTTGGGAGGGGGATAGAATTTTTCATGGTGGGAGGAAATGATTCCCGGATCCTGGTATGTGTATTGCCTGAAGTTCATATAGGCAATACCGGAAGGCCACTCCATGATTCGTAGATCAAATAGGGTATGGCATAAAAAATCCATCTCAAGGGAGGGGATCATAACCGCTTCGGCAATATCTGTCGCATCTGACTGATCTGAAAAAAGTGGTTTTTCACACCGGTCGTTGACCAGGCTTACTCCCACAGAATCCATCAGGATCATAAAGATCCTGGCATCAACAGTCACTACTTTTCCTGCGAAAAGAATGACAAACATGAGCGCTATGTAGTTTTTTAATTCCATGAAGAAGGCAAATATATAATGCCTCATTGGATTGAAATGTTACAATTGTTACAAAACTTTCAGATAAACGATCATCAGGGATGTCATAATTCTGTGGAGACACAAAATAAAGAGGAGGTGATTTGGGAAAGAATGGCTTTTTAGGTAAATTAGAAGTTCCTGTGGCTGCAGGTAACTTTAAAACAACCACCTAAAAAACCAGATTATGAAAATTAAAGTTTTCACCACTGTTCTTTTTGCAACTATTCTCCTGTTCGTTTCCTGTGGAGAAAAAACCGATGTAGTTGAATCGGGGACCTACCAAGGTACGATCAAGGAGGTAGAGGCTTCCAAGACTGAGATCTATGTCGAGACAAATGACGACCAAACCCTTGAACTTTATTTTACAGATCAAACCGAACTTACCAGAAATGGCAACCAGATCGAGTTTGCAGAATTAGAAGAAGGGATGCGGGTTGAAGTAGAGGTAAGAAAGGAAGGAAAAAGACTGGATCCAATTTCAATTAAAGTTCTGGAATAAAAATGGAGCAGACTCCGGAATTCTGGCGGACAGAGGTATTTCACCCTCTGTCCGTTCATTTTCCCATAGCTTTACTCCTGGTGGCCTTTTTATTCAAGGTCATAGCCCTTAGGTACAGGAGAGAGGTATGGGAACGTGGTGGTACGGTATTATTGGGATTGGGTGTGTTAGGTGTCTGGGTAGCGATCTATACCGGTGACCTTGCCGATGGTGCCGTTTCCCGAACCCTATGTGATCCTACCGTTCTCAAGGAACATGAGAACATGGCCTGGAATACAGCCTGGGTCTTCAGCGCAGGCCTTGCCATAGATCTTTTACGTTATATAAAATTTCCCCTTTTCAGAAATATGTTCTTTCTGGTCACGGTTACCTTAATACTTGCCGCCGGAAGCGGATTGCTCATGTATGTGGGTCACCTGGGTGCCACTCTGGTCTATCAACAGGCCGCAGGGGTATATACCCCCTCTGCTGATTGTGCCGAATTCAATTGAAATTCTGATAACTTGTCTGTTGTCTATATTTCTTAAAATTTTGCCAATGTAACTCTTGTTACTGCTTTAACAGTGCTAAAAATGTATTTTTGCTGTCCTGAATTTAATCGTAACCGAATGTATTGAATTCCAGTTCATTACGGATATAAGCGAATCTTTCCCGCCTTTTAGCGGGAATGAAAATGAAGAAAATAGAATAGAAAAACTGAAATCATGAAAATCAAACAATTTAAAGATAGCCCTCTTGCCCATTATTCCTATGCGGTAATTAGTGATGGAAAGATGGCCCTTATAGATCCAAGTAGAAATCCTTTGCAGTACTATCGTTATGCAGAAGAACATCATGCGAAGATCGTGGCAGTGTTTGAAACACACCCCCATGCAGATTTTGTGAGCGGTCATTGCCAGATCCATGACCAAACCGGGGCTACTATCTATGTAAGCAAACTGCTGGGGGCAGATTATGAACACAAGTCCTTTGATGAGGGAGACAAAGTGGAAATGGGGGAAGTGACCTTCAGAGCCTTAAATACTCCCGGGCATTCACCAGATAGTATCACTATTGTTGCAGAATCGAAGTCTAAAACCGCCCTTTTTACAGGGGACACCCTCTTTATTGGTGACGTTGGTCGCCCTGATCTCAGGGAGAAAGTAGGGAATATGAAAGCGAAAAGAGTTGAACTCGCTAAAGATATGTACCATACCATGCAGCACAAATTCAATGGGCTGCCAGATGATGCTATAGTATATCCCGCTCATGGTGCAGGTTCTCTTTGCGGAAAAAATATGAGTACAGATTCCTCCAGTACCCTGGGACAGGAGCGTAAATTCAATTGGGCTTTCCAAGATCAGACAGAGGAGAAGTTCGTGGAAACCATCCTGAAGGACCAGCCATTTATCCCACATTATTTTGGTTTCAATGTTGACGTCAATAAAGCGGGAGCAGATAATGTGCAGAAAACGAAAGCAGCAGTAAAGCTACACCTGTCAGTAGAAAGCTTGAAAAATGGTGTCACTGTAATTGATTCCAGGGATGGCGACAGGTATAAAGAGGGGCACCTGCCCAATAGCATTAATATAATGGCCCGTAATGAAGATGACAAATACGAAACATGGCTTGGAGCGATCTTAAAACCTGAAGAACCTTTCTACCTTGTTGTGCAGAGTATAGGGAACGTAAGGGATCTCCTCGAAAGAACTGCGAAAATTGGCTATGAAAAACAACTAAAAGGCATTGTGACCCTTTCGGAAAATGTTTCCCAAAAATCTGATGAATTCGACCTCAGGGATTTTAAAAAGCATCCTGAGAAATACACTATTGTTGATATTCGAAACGACTCGGAGGTTGCAGAAGGAAAGATCTTTGAAGACGCCATAACAATTCCCTTAAATGAGTTAAGGGAAAAATCCTGGGAAGTTCCTTCAGAAAAACCCATTGTCGTGCACTGTGCAGGTGGATACCGGTCTTCTGCCGGAAGTAGTATCCTGAAAAACAAATTCAAGGATACCAGGGTGTACGATCTAAGTGAAGATATTCAGAAATTTACATAATATCCGAAAGTATTGAGAGATGAAGTTTAATACCCAAATTCCAAAACGGCTTAAGTATTATTACTTAAGAGAACTGGTGCTATACAGGAAAGCTTTTAAAGATGGCGATTTCATTCATGCCTGGCACCACCTGGAAAGAGCCCATGTGATAGGTCAGTCGTATCCCGGTACACACTCCCATGCTCACTGGCTCATGCTCAAGTTTGGTTTTGCCATTAAAGATCTCAAGGAGATTTTGGGGCAGATCCCACGGCTGCTGGTAGGAGGGGTTAAATCTTTTGTAGGAAAAATCCCATTAGGGAATACCGGAGGAGCCAATGTGCCTCCTCTGCGGCCAATGCCGGTCCCTCCCGATATTCAGAATATCCTGAACAGTAAATAATAGAACAAAATTTTTTTAAAAAGAGGTTACACGGTCTTTCGTGTAACCTCTTTTCTTTTAGGATAACCTTAATGTAAAGGGATTATTATTTTTTATATTTACGGAAAGTGCAGAAAACTTTATTATATGGATCAACATTTTAAGGTTGTTGTAAACAACGAATTTGAATTCCGGTTTTCCGAAGAAGAGATAACCTCTCTGGATATTCAAAAAAGATCAGGATCAGAATTTCATATTCTAAAGGAGAACAGGTCCTTTAAAGCAATCCTCCAAAGCTCAGAATTTTTAGAAAAGAACTACCAGATAAAGATCAATTCCAACACCTATGATATCAGGATATCCAATGATCTGGATCTTTTAATAGAAGATATGGGACTAACCCTTGCTTCTGCCCAGGTAGTGAATAATATCAAGGCGCCCATGCCCGGCCTAATTCTCGATGTACAAGTGGAAGAGGGGGCAGAAGTAAAAGAAGGTGACTATCTGCTGGTTCTCGAGGCTATGAAAATGGAGAACACTCTAACCGCTCCGCGTGACGGAGTGGTGAAATCTGTCGCTGTTACCAGGGGGCAGACGGTAGATAAGGACCAGCTGTTGATCGAAATGGAATAAGCCATCCTAAAGTTAAAACCCACCTCAAATTTCTGTTTTAAAAAGGAAAAGAAAGAATGAAAAAAATACTGGTTGCCAACAGGGGCGAGATAGCCTTGAGAGTTATGAGAACCGCCCGTAAAATGGGAATAAAGACTGTAGCGGTCTATTCTTCGGCCGACAGGAACTCTCCTCATGTGAGATTTGCAGATGAGGCCGTTCATATTGGAGAACCACCCTCAAACCAATCCTATCTTAGAGGTGACAAGATCATCCTGGTTGCCAAAGAGCTGAATGTAGACGGGATACATCCCGGTTACGGCTTCTTAAGCGAAAATGCCGATTTTGCCGAAAAGGTGGAACAAAACGGGATCACATGGATAGGCCCGGGTTCAAAGGCGATAAGGATCATGGGAAGCAAGCTTGCGGCTAAAGATGCAGTAAAAGATTACGACATTCCTATGGTTCCCGGAGTTGATGAGGCCATAACAGATCCCGAAAAAGCTAAACAGATAGCAAAAGAGATAGGATTCCCTATCCTCATCAAGGCATCTGCCGGTGGAGGGGGTAAGGGAATGCGCATTGTTGAAAAGGAGAAGGACCTTGAAGATCAAATGAAGCGTGCCATTAGTGAAGCAGAATCTGCTTTTGGAGATGGCTCTGTTTTTATTGAAAAATATATTGGTTCCCCACGGCACATTGAGATACAGGTACTGGCAGATACCCATGGAAATATTCTTCACCTGTTCGAAAGGGAGTGCAGTATCCAAAGACGGCATCAAAAAGTAGTTGAAGAAGCCCCATCCTCCATACTGGATGATGCCTTACGGAAGGAAATGGGTGAGGCTGCCGTAAAAGTTGCAAGGGCTTGTGATTATGTGGGTGCAGGTACCGTAGAATTCCTGCTGGATGAGGACAGGAATTTTTACTTTCTTGAAATGAATACCCGCTTACAGGTCGAACACCCGGTAACCGAATTCATTACCGGCATAGACCTGGTAGAACAGCAGATAAATGTCGCAAGGGGGGAAGAATTGGATTTTACTCAAGAGGGCCTTACGATCAATGGTCATGCCATGGAACTCCGTGTATACGCAGAAGACCCTGAAGAGGATTTTATTCCAAGTGTGGGGACTTTGGAGGAGTATCGGGGACCTTCGGGAAAAGGAATTCGTCTGGACGACGGGTTTGAGGAAGGCATGGAAGTACCTATCTACTACGATCCTATGCTGGCCAAGCTTATTACTTACGGCAAAACCCGTGAGGAGGCGATCCAGCTTATGATATCGGCCATAGATAGCTATGTGGTCAAAGGAGTAAAAACAACTCTGCCCTTCGGGAAATTCGTATTTGAACATGAAGCCTTCCGAAGTGGGAATTTTGACACCCATTTCGTCAAAAAATATTATTCTGCAGAGAAGCTGCAGGAACAAAAGAGGGAAGAAGCCGAACTGGCAGCATTGATCGCCCTGAAACAATATTTGGAAGACCGGCAGCTGTTGAGGTTGCCAAATCACTAATTTCGATTACAACAGAATTTTCAATATGAGCGAAAATACCAGGAAATTACAGGATAAGATATCTCAGGCCCTTGTTGGGGGTGGGGAAAAAAGGATTGCAAAGCAACATGAACAAAAGAAACTTACTGCACGGGAGCGGGTGAATTACCTGCTGGATGAAGGCTCTTTTGAAGAGATCGGGATCCTGGTCACCCACCGCACCACAGATTTCGGAATGGAAGATCAGCTGTATTATGGTGACGGAGTGGTAACCGGATATGGCACCGTGAACGGTAGGCTGGTTTATGTTTTTGCCCAGGATTTTACCGTTTTTGGAGGATCTTTATCTGAAACCCATGCCGAAAAGATCTGCAAAGTAATGGATCATGCCATGAAAGTGGGGGCTCCTATCATTGGTCTTAATGATTCTGGCGGAGCACGCATCCAGGAAGGGGTAAGATCGCTGGGAGGATATGCCGATATTTTTTACCGTAATGTGCAGGCTTCCGGTGTCATTCCGCAGATATCGGCCATTATGGGGCCCTGTGCGGGAGGAGCAGTATATTCACCTGCCATGACAGATTTCACGATCATGGTACAGGATACCAGTTATATGTTCGTTACCGGTCCCAATGTGGTGAAGACGGTGACCAATGAAACTGTTACCTCAGAAGAGCTGGGAGGCGCAAGTACACACTCCACAAAATCGGGTGTGACCCATCTTACCGCTGCTAATGACCTGAGTTGCCTGGAAGAGATCAAGACCCTGTTGAGTTACCTCCCGCAGAATAATAAAGAAACTGCCCGGAAGCTCGATTATGAGATGGGGGACGAGATGCGTGACGTACTGGAAGGGATAGTTCCCGATAGTTCCAGCAAACCTTATGATATGCATGAGGTAATTACGGGAATTATTGATGAGGATTCCTTTTTTGAGATCCATAAAGATTATGCCAGTAATATTATCGTAGGATTTGCGAGGCTGGGCGGTCGAAGTATTGGTATCGTGGCTAACCAGCCTATGAGCCTTGCCGGAGTGCTGGATGTTGATTCCTCCAAAAAAGCAGCCCGTTTTACGAGGTTCTGCGATTGTTTTAATATTCCGTTGCTGGTGCTGGTAGATGTTCCGGGGTTCCTCCCGGGAACAGACCAGGAGTGGAACGGGATCATTTTACATGGAGCAAAATTGCTTTATGCCTTAAGTGAAGCCACTGTGCCCCGGGTAACCGTGATCACAAGAAAGGCTTATGGAGGCGCCTATGACGTGATGAATTCCAAACATATTGGCGCCGATCTTAACTTCGCCTGGCCAACTGCTGAAATTGCTGTGATGGGGGCTAAAGGTGCCAGCGAGATCATCTTCAGGAAAGAGATCCAGAAAGCAGAGAACCCCGAATTGAAACTTTCTGAAAAAGAAGCCGAATATGCCGAAAAATTCGCCAATCCATTCAAAGCAGCTCAACGAGGATTTATTGATGAGGTGATCATGCCGCGGGAAACGAGAAGAAAGTTGCTTAAGGCCTTTAGTATGCTCGAGAATAAAGAGGTGCTACGTATTGATCGCAAGCACGGAAATATCCCTCTTTAAGGTATAAGGATTAATGTTCACGGTTTACAGGTTTATATGGACAAAAACTGGTCTTTCAGCATCTTAAAAATCATAAGTAAGGGAAAACCGGACATCATGCCATAAACAGTAAATCTCACACCTCATTACTGCCTAACATCTCAGATCTGAAAACTAACGTCTAATAATGAAGTTCAAAAAGATAGTTTCTGTTGACCATACCAAGCTCCAGGACCGGGCACTGGAGGGACTTCAGCAATTAAGTGAACAAAAGATTGAAGTTTACGATGATTATCCTGATTCTGAAGAAGAGATCCTTAAAAGGATCGAAGGTGCCGATGCCGTATTAGTTTCCTGGCACACCAGGCTTGACGAAAATATTATTTCACAGTGTCCCGGGTTGAAATACATAGGAATGGCATGCAGCCTGTATGACGATTCTTCGGCTAATGTAGCTGTAAATTACGCCCGCGGAAAGGGTATAAAAGTGACCGGGATAAAGGACTACGGAGATCCCGGAGTAGCTGAATTTATAATTTCTGAAGTTATCAGGTTGCTTCACGGATTGGGAAAACATCAATGGCGGGAAATGCCGGAAGAACTCACAGGCAGGAAGATTGGAATTGTTGGATTAGGTACTACCGGAAAACTACTGGCTAAGTGCCTGCTTCCTTTTGGGCCAGATCTCTACTACTTTAGCCGTACCCGAAAAGAGGAGTGGGAGAAAAAAGGAGTAAAATACCTTCCTTTGCCCCAACTGCTGGAAAAGACAGAGATCATTTCTTTTCACCTCCCCAAAAATACGGTCCTGCTGGACAAACCCGAATTTTCAAAATTAGGAAAAGGAAAAATTCTTATTAATACTTCTCTGGGGCTACCCTTTAAAGAGGCTGCTTTTAAAGACTGGATCAAAGAACCGGGGAATTTCGCCATTTTTGACGCCGATGGTAAAAAACAACTCTCTGTGGAAGTTGAAAAATTTTTCAATGTGTTTATTTCGGATAAAAGTGCAGGCTGGTCTTCTGAAACTGAAAAAAGGCTATCTGAAAAAGTGATTAAAAATCTAAGAAATTATTTAGATCAATAAAGGCACGTAATTTGCCAATCGAATATCTGCTCTTCTAAAAAAGGATGCAGATTTTTATTTTTACAAAACCTAAGAAATGGAATCTATTTTTGATCCCTGGCCATGGTATATTTCAGGGCCATTAATTGCAATTGTCATGTTCCTGCTCATCCTGATGGGGAAGAAATTCGGGATGTCCTCCAACCTGGAGACCATGTGCGCCATGTGCGGAGCGGGCAGGCAATCGGATTATTTCAGGTTTGACTGGAAAGCCAACCGTTGGAATCTTATAGTGATCATTGGCGCTGCAATAGGAGGTTTTGCGGGGGCTCATGTTTTGTCTCATGATACTTCAGTCAACATAAACCCTGAAACTATAGAAAACCTTAACGAACTTGGATTTTCAAGTGCCGGGGAAGCATATTTGCCCGACCGCCTTTACGGGAATGAAGCTCTTACAGACCCTTTTGCTATTTCCATCTTGCTGATAGGCGGACTCCTTATAGGTTTTGGAGCAAGGTATGCTGCAGGTTGTACCTCGGGCCATGCCATTTCCGGACTGAGTAATTTACAACTACCTTCCCTTGTAGCAGTTACAGGATTCTTTATTGGGGGCCTCTTAATGGTCCATCTGTTATTTCCCCTAATTTTTTAAGTATGAGAACAACAGGATATCTTTTGATAGGAATAATTTTCGGGATCGTGATGTATAAATCTGAGGCAGCTTCGTGGTTCAGGATCTATGAAATGTTCAGGTTCGACTCGTTCCACATGTACGGGATAATGGGATCGGCTTTATTGGTGGGAGTGGGTGGTGTGCAAATCATTAAGCGAAAGAAAATAAGGTCATTCTCTGGCCAGCCGGTAAATATAGAGCCCAAAGATAAAGGATTTAAAAACTACCTCTTAGGAGGGATCATCTTTGGACTTGGATGGGCTTTGGCGGGGGCATGTCCCGGGCCTATCTATACTTTGATAGGCGCGGGATATGTGTCAATGCTGATTGTACTTGCCGGAGCATTGCTCGGGGCATTCCTGTACGGTTTGCTCCGGAAGAAGCTTCCGCATTAAAAATGTTCGATCAGCATGGCTTCAGAGTAGTCTACAGTGACTTCATAGATAACTCCTTCTTTCAGATCTTTCCCCATAATGAACCTGTTTTCAAGTTCCTTTTGCACGAAATAATTTACATCTTCATTTCCGGAGGCTACAGAGAGACACTGTATTTTATTATTTTCAGAGATTGAGAAGAAAATAGTAACGGTAAGGTCCTTGTCCAGGTTGTAATGGGATTCCTGAAGTATTTTTTCAATTTCCGAAGAAATAGAGCTCAGATCTGAAAAGGTATCAGATGGGTTGGCGAAAGATAAAGTGCTAAATGAAAAAGCACCTAAGAGCAAAAGCATTTTAAAAGTTTTCATAACCAAGAATTTAAATTGTTGAACTTTTTACCATGCGGGGGAAGATGGTTTGTTTACTATAAAGACTGCCTGGTTTTCAAAATGTTACACCAGGCACATAACTTTAACAAATAAATTTTTCATCTTCTGAAAGCACTTAAAAAAGCCTTTTTTGTATTCTAATTCTGACACAGCAAATTTTGCTCTTTAAGAGGTAGGAAACAATGACTTTAATCATGTAAATGAGGCATTTAACCTTGGTGGTCTTCCCCAGAGGAAAGGTAGAAGGAGGGGAGGGAAATATGATATTTTACCACAATAAGTCTTATGATGATCACTATTAATGAGGTTACAATATAGATGACATCTGTGTTTACACCCATTTCATAAAGGATCACGAAAGCAAGCCCTCCCATTATGGAGGCTGTGGCGTAGATCTCTTTTCTGAATATTACCGGGATCTCGTTACAAAGTATATCCCTTATCACACCTCCAAAGGTTCCTGTCATAGCTCCAATAGCGATGGAGATAATGGGATCCAGATTATTTTGTACGCCCAACTCTACACCGGTGATGGTAAACACGCCCAGCCCGATAGTATCGAAAAGGAAGAGTGATTTTTTCAGGTGATCCAGTTTATACCTGAAGACGATCGCAAAAAAGGTAACTACTCCTATAAGGTAGATGTATAAAGTATTTTCCATCCAGGTTACCGGGTTTCTTCCCAGAAGTATGTCCCTTAGAGTACCTCCTCCAATAGAAGTTACAAAAGCAATAATGAAGATCCCGAACAGGTCGAGCCGTCTGTTCATGGCTGCAAGGGCTCCAGAGATCGCGAAAGCTACCGTTCCCAGCAGGTCCAGAATATTAAATAGGGAAGGTTCGATCATGCAACAAAGGTAGAATTAAATAGGGTTTTGGTGAAATACACTTTTGTGCTTTTATTCCTGATTTGAAAGATTTTTGTTGTTTATAAACATATAACAAATCTATATCCTGTTTTCTGTAAGTTTTTATGGAAAGTTGCTACTTTTACAAGACATAAAAGTTATTACAATGAGCGAAAATACAGAAAGAGTAAAATGTCTTATTATAGGGTCTGGTCCCGCTGGTTATACGGCAGCCATTTATGCTGCCCGTGCAGATATGCATCCTGTGATGTACACCGGTCTTGAGCCCGGGGGACAACTTACAACTACTACGGAAGTAGATAACTTCCCGGGTTATCCCGATGGAATAGATGGACCGGCTTTAATGATAGACTTGCAGAAGCAGGCTGAAAGGTTTGGTACCCAGGTGAGAATGGGAATGGTGACTGAAGTGGAATTGAGTAAAGAAGTAGGAGGGATCCATAAAGCCTGTATTGATAATGCGACATGGATAGAAGCTGAAACAGTGATCATCTCGACAGGAGCGACTGCCAAGTATCTTGGTTTACCCAGTGAACAGCGGCTAAGAGGAGGTGGGGTTTCTGCCTGTGCAGTTTGTGACGGCTTCTTTTATAAAGGACAGGATGTAGCCATTGTTGGAGGGGGAGATACCGCCGCTGAAGAGGCTACCTATCTTGCAAACATTTGTAACAAGGTGACCATGCTGGTGAGGAAAGATGAAATGAAAGCTTCTAAAGCAATGCAGCACCGTGTGCTGAACACCGGGAATATAGAACTGCGATTCAATACTGAGGTTGATGAGGTATTGGGTGATCAGGTTGTTGAAGGTCTTAGAATGGTTAACAACCAGACCGGGGAAAAAGAAGAGATCGCTATTACGGGATTGTTCATCGCTATTGGACATAAACCAAATACCGAGATCTTTAAAGGACAGCTTGATATGGACTCTACCGGTTATTTGATCACTCAGGGAAAATCTACAAAGACCAATATCCCGGGAGTTTTTGCTTCTGGTGATGTTCAGGACAAGGAATACCGCCAGGCTATCACAGCAGCCGGTACAGGATGTATGGCTGCCCTTGATGCAGAACGTTACTTCACGACTATTGAAAGAAGTGAAGAAGTGACTACAAAATAAATAGAGACAGCTTTAAATAATACTGCCCGGAAAATCATTTTTCCGGGCAGTTCTTTTTGGGACCGTTTTAAACTTAAACGTGCTCCTTATTTTCACAATCCCCCTTCAAAGTTTCTGAAACCTGTTCAGTCTTTACTTTTTCAGGTGTTTGTTCCTTAACTTCCGGTTGGGGCGAAAGAAGTGCAGAGAACACAGTCGCGAGTAATATTTCATATAATATGCTCATGATTTCTGCAGTTTAAATTTAAGCGTGTCTTGATCTTATCTTAAGAACTTCCTTTTTTACCTCCACACCTTTTTTATTGATGTTCATTTCCTCTTCATTGAACTCTATTGAATCTTCTTCTACTTCCGGGGTAGGTTCAGTATCCCAATCCTCTTCCTCAGAATCACCCCATGGGTCTGCTTCATCTCCTTCTGAATCGCCCCAGGGGTCTGATTCATCCTCTTCGGGGCAATCCAGGCATTCTGTTCCGTTTCGTGTGATCAAAAGGTATTTTTCTTCATCTCCGTTGTGAAGAATGTCATTATACCAATCAGAATTACGGTGGAAGGAATAGGTGTTATCTGCTGCGTAAAGAACAGAACCTTCAGGAAGGAAAAGTGTTACCTGCACCTCCTGGTCACGATACTTATTTTGTGGGTCTGTGGTCAATTGACCTCCAAGTTCCAGTTTGTTGCCTGAAAAACCGGTAGTATAATTTATTTGCTCTGCCCGGCCTCTTGCCTCCTCAAAATTCTTTCCTTCTGCT
Organism: Salinimicrobium flavum; assembly: GCF_042684505.1. Taxonomy (NCBI): domain Bacteria; kingdom Pseudomonadati; phylum Bacteroidota; class Flavobacteriia; order Flavobacteriales; family Flavobacteriaceae; genus Salinimicrobium; species Salinimicrobium flavum. The sequence continues at coordinate 49,001 of NZ_JBHULT010000013.1, read as the reverse complement.
TTTTTCAGGATCTCCATTCTTCCTATTGAATCGCTGGTTGATTTGACCACCAAACGAATATCTTCTGACCAGAGCACCTTCTGATTATTCTCATCATAGGAAACATGATAACTTCCCTGCCGGTATGGAGAGCTGTCGAGCAACGGGTTTCCTTTCATGGAAATATATAAAGTATCATTAGGTCGTACCTGAAGTGTTTCGGTGATGATCACTTCCCCGTCAACCGCTCTTTCAGTAGCCTGCTGTATTCCGAAGAAAATCAGGCCAAGAACAGAGATGATCCATACCCCCAGTAAAACCAGCTTGGCTGTACGGCCAATTGACTTTAATCCGGTCACCAGGATCTTAAGACCTAAAATGAACAGGAAGAAGAAAGGTATTCCTACTGCAAAGAACGTTAGTAGGGAAATGATCCATATACTGTTGGCATCGGGGCCCACCATTTCGAGATGATCTGTCCAGGGGGCTTCAATAATTCCGAAGGTGCCTATAGAAAACAATCCAATGAACAAGGCGATCAAAGTTGTTCCTGCGATCAAAAGTAAGAGTACCCCAATAAACTTAACGAACAGGTTCAACAGGAAGGTGATGACATCCCCAATGGCGGTAGCAGCAGAACTGGCACCGGCTTTGGCCTTGTATCCGTATTTTTCATAGTTGATGTCTTTTACCTTTCCCGAAACATCGTCGAACCCCTCTCTTATTTTTCGTTCAATGTTACTAATGGTGACCGGTTCCCCACGCATTGCCAGTTTGTCTGCAGTCGTTTTGGCTTCGGGAACAAAGATCCAAAGTGCAACATAAATCAGGATGAATGCACCTGTAGAAAAGATGGTTAACAAGATCCAGGCGAGACGTATCCATAAGGCATCTATGCCCGTATAATGCGCAAGCCCCGAAGACACACCTCCTACGTAGGAGTTCTCTGTATCCCTGAACAGTTTTTTTCCTTTGGTTCTGGTATACGAAGTTTCTTCTTCATAGAGTTCTTCATCAAGCATATAATCTTCCGGTTGCCCCATAACAGCTATCACCTCTTCTACTTCACGCATTCCTATCACCTGGCGTTCTGTCTTGATCTTTTCCCCGAATAGTTCAGCAATTCGTGCTTCAATGTCATTGATGATCTCATCCTTGCCATGAGTGTTGGTCAAGGAGCGTTTAATGGCTTCGAGGTAGTGTTGTAACTTGGCAAAAGCATCTTCATCAATATGAAAGAATATGCCTGCAAGGTTTATATTTACTGTTTTATTCATGATTCCTGGAATTTTGGGTGGTTACTATGGTTACTGCTGTTTGCAGTTCTTCCCAAGTATGGGTAAGCTCTTTTAGAAAAATTTTGCCCGTTTCTGTAAGGCCATAATATTTTCGTGGTGGTCCGCTGGTAGATTCCTCCCAGCGGTAATTGAGTAAACCTGCATTTTTTAACCGGGTGAGCAAAGGATAAATGGTTCCCTCCACTACCAGCAACTTTGCGCTCTTGAGGGTTTCAAGGATTTCGGCCACGTAGGCATCGTTATCCTTTAATACTGATAGGATACAGTATTCCAGGACACCTTTGCGCATTTGAGCCTTTGTATTTTCAATCTTCATGGCGTTGGGTTTTGTGTGTTGTTAAACTGTTCATTTTTTGATTGATTGATTCCGGAAGGATCCGGAGTGATGAAATTAATAGTTAATGGATACTGATAATATTTTCCTTCTGAAGCTTTGATGGTGGCCGAGATCACCCCGTATAGATTCAGGATGAAAAGGGAAAGCCCTAAAAGAAGGATGATCACAGCAAAAATTATGATCGGGATGGCCTCGGAAGGATCCCCGGTTAGGTTAAAATGCTCCCCAAAATAGAATGGCTTATCAAAGTCGAGGTTCAGTCCAATAAGAACTACCCCGGCCACACCTACTGTAAAGAGGAATACCATATAAAGGTAAAGGCTGATCTGAAAGTTGAGCGCCTGTTTTCCATGCTCATCCACGAAAGGATCATTCTTTTTAGCCATCCAAAGAATAAGGGGAAGAATGAAGTTCCCGAATGGAAAAAAGAACTGGGAGAAAGTAGACAGGTGAATGAGAGCTGCTACTGTTTTGTCTGGATTTTTTATTTCTGAGGTCATTTGAGAATTCCTTAATGGGTTCATATCATTTTTGATGAAAAGTTGCTTCTTCAACTTTGTTATCAGACTCATATATGGTCAGTGTTCGGGGATCTTCATTGTTGAAGCTGAAGCTAAGATCACGGTCTTTCGTGAAGAAAGTGTGTTCATCTTCAGGGTAAAGAATAAAAGTTTTTCCCAAGGCCCGGAGTTCAAGATTGCCCCCGTCGAATAGAACTGTTATGGGATCCTTGGAGTCGGTGAGATATTGGCCGGTCAATTCCAGCAATTTTTCCTTAGGTAATTCTACTACCTGTTTGGAAATCCCGAAGGTGGCGGGGCCGTGATCAAAACTATAAACCCTGTGCATTTTCCAGTCTCCAGGCTCCTTTAGCCATAAATGACTGAATTTCGCCTGTCCATCCAGTTTCTCTGAATCCTCTTCTATAATATAAAAGAGATGTTCCCCTGTTATTATTGCTCCATAAACAGAGTCTTTATCTTTAAGGGGATAGATCGAAACACTTCCGGGAACAGCTTCTCTACGTAAATAGTTCCTGCCGGTTTTGCACAATCCCTGTCTCAGGTCGTCGCTAAGGTCTTTTCTTCCATAGGTGATCCCGCCCTTATCATGGTAGAATTCCAGATCTTCGGAAAGATGCTTCTCCATTCCGGCTATGTCACAGGTGTTGTAAGCTTTCCAGAAAGACGCATCTTTTTTAGTGATAAGTTTCTGAAGCCCGGTATCCTGAGCCTGTGCAGCAGGAGATGAGACAAATATTATTGCTACCAGTAAAATGATCTTTTTAAAAAGCCTTTCAGGTTCCCGTGTAAATCGTTGTTGATGCATGTGATTGATTTTTTGATTGATTGTCTTATGCAAATATATATCTTAAAGATGGTATTATGCAAAACAAAGTACTATATTTTTTTTGCCAATTATTAATTTTAACATTTTACGATGTTTAAAAAATTGAATACATTTAGAAAAAATCCCCGGTACATATGGAAATCACGACCCGCAATCTTAATAGGTTTTTAATGTTCAAGCTACCCAGTGCCTGGCTTTGCGGGGTAAGAGTCAAAAAACTGACTGACAGAATTTGTGTCACAGGGGTGAAGCACCGGTGGATCAATCAGAATCCTTTCAACTCCCTCTATTTCGCTGTTCAGGCAATGGCTGCAGAATTGAGTACAGGTGCTTTGGTAATGGCCGGTATCAAAAAGAGCGGGAAAAATATCTCCATGCTGGTGGCGCAGAATAACTCCCGGTTCACTAAAAAAGCCACGGGAAGGATCACTTTCGAATGTGCAGACGGGGCAGTGATCAGTGAGGCTATTGAAAAGACAGTAGCCACAGGTGAAGGGCAGACCTTCTGGATGAAGTCTGTAGGACTCAATGAAGAAGGGCAGGAGGTTTCTGTTTTTGAATTTGAATGGACCATTAAATTAAAATCAGGAAGGAAAAAGATGGTTTCAGCTGAATCAGATATGTAAGGAAATTAATCAATAACATCAATAATTATGAACTCACACGAAATAGACTACGAGATCTTTGGGGAAGAGATGCAGTATGTAGAGCTGGAGCTTGATCCGCAGGAAGCAGTCATAGCTGAAGCCGGAAATTTCATGATGATGGATGACGGTATTAAAATGGATACCATCTTTGGTGACGGTTCAAAACAAAACGAAGGTTTCCTGGGGAAAGTCCTGGGAGCTGGGAAAAGATTATTGACTGGGGAAAGTTTGTTTATGACCATCTTCAGTAACCAGGTACAGGGCAAGAAAAAGATAAGTTTTGCTTCCCCTTATCCCGGAAAAGTGATCCCACTTGATCTTCGTGAGTACGGCGGGAAATTCATCTGCCAAAAAGATGCCTTTCTTTGCGCGGCTAAGGGAGTTTCAATAGGGGTGGAATTCAGCCGCAAACTGGGCCGGGGATTCTTTGGCGGAGAAGGTTTTATCATGCAGAAACTCGAGGGGGATGGTCTGGCTTTCGTGCATTCCGGAGGTACAACGGCGAAAAAATACCTGCAGCCAGGAGAAAAGCTAAAGGTGGATACCGGTTGTATTATTGGGTTCACTAAAGATGTAGATTACAATATTGAATTTATAGGAGGTATAAAGAACAGCCTGTTTGGAGGGGAAGGCCTGTTCTATGCAACCCTTACCGGACCGGGTACTGTTTTCATTCAATCCTTACCATTTAGCAGGCTCGCCGGCAGAATTCTTGCAGCAGCTCCACAGGGAGGAGGCAAAGATAAAGGCGAGGGCAGTATCCTTGGAGGCTTAGGTGATATGGTTAGGGGAGACAACAGATTTTAACAGTGTTAAAATTGGGTTTCTGTTCCTGAACAGGGAAAAAATTTGTACTTTTAAAAGGTCTAACGAAAACGTTTGCGCCTATAGAAAATCACTACTTTTTCTAACCAGGTTTCTTTAAATTTATTGTTATTATGGCGAGAGCGATGTTTGAATACACCAAAACAGTGCTTAATAAAGTGAGTTTTGATGTAACGCTTTTCTGCAAGGAGGTAAAAAAAGCTTTACAGCGGTTATTACCTTACGAGATCNAAAATAGAAAAGCGGCTGAAAAGCCGCTTTTTTTATTAGCTTCAGGACTGGTCCTTTTTATGTAAAGGACTTATGATCTTGACATTCTGAAAAGCTATAGCTCCTTTTATCACCCCTGCAATAGTAGAGCGCAAAGCTTCTATGATCTGCATCTTCAATTCACTTTTATTGTAGATAAGGCTTACCTCCCGTGCCGGGCTGGGTTCATTGAACATTCGTAAATTCTTTTTTTCTTCATTTGTTAGTTCCAGGGTATGGAGGTATGGCAAAAGGGTCATGCCTAAACCTTCATTTGCAAGTTTGATAAGGGTCTCGAAACTTCCGCTTTCAAGTTGAAAATGATCATTTCCCGTTACCCTGGTAGCTTTACACAGATTTAGGATACCTTCTTTAAAACAGTGGCCGTCTTCAAGTAACAGAATATCATCTAAGTCGAGATCGTCTACACCTAACGTGCTTTTTGAACTGAGGCGATGACCTTGTGGAATGTAACCCACAAAAGGTTCATAATAAAGTGGGGCTTCCTTTATATGAGACAATTCCAGCGGCGTTGCTGCAATGGCCGCATCGAGATGTCCTTCCTGCAACTTTTCTATTAAAGCCTCAGTGTGAAGTTCCTCGATCTTTAATTTAACCTTAGGGTATTTTTTGATGAAAGATTTTAAGAACATAGGTAACAGGGTAGGCATAATGGTAGGAATCACCCCTAAACGGAACAATCCACCTACAAAACCTTTTTGCTGATCAACAATATCCTGGATTCTGTCACTTTCATTAACTATGTTTCTTGCCTGTTGAACGATCTTCTTTCCCGTTTCGGTCAGTTCAATAGGTTTCTTACTTCGGTCAAAGATCAGCACATCAAGTTCATCTTCCAGTTTCTGAATCTGCATGGAGAGGGTTGGCTGGGTTACAAAAACTTTTTGTGCAGCTCTGGTGAAATTTTGATGCTCAGCAACGGCCAGAACATAATGTAATTGTGTGATGGTCATAGATCGTATTTTTCGGGAAACAAAAGTATCAATTTTTCTTATGAAAAAGATAAAAAAAACCCTGCTTATCTATTAGATAGCTTTTTCCATGACTTGTCGGTTTTAAAATAAAGATTAATATAAAACTGGTGGAGTTAAGGAGATAATGTTCAAAAAAAAGAGCCGGAAATTAGATTTCCGGCTCCTGTTTATTTTAAAATATTCAAGTTACCTGTCCAGAATACTGTTCAGGGTGGGGCTTGGCCTCATTGCCCGGCTTACTTTTTCTTCTTCAGGTTTATAGTAACCTCCAATATCAACAGGCGATCCCTGAGCATCTATAAGTTCCTGCAGAATCTTTTTCTCCGCAGACTTCAGGTCTTTTGCGATTGCATCGAAATGATCCTTCAGCTCACGGTCCCTGTCTTGTTCAGCAAGAGCCTGAGCCCAATATAGTGCGAGGAAATAGTGACTACCACGATTATCGAGCTCATTCACCTTTCTGGAGGGGGATTTATCATTTTCGAGGAATAATTCGGTCGCTTTATCCAATGCTTCAGACAGCACCAGAGCCTTTTGGTTACCGTACTTTTCGCCCAGGTGTTCCAGCGACACAGCAAGTGCCAGGAATTCCCCGAGGGAATCCCATCTTAGATGTCCTTCTTCCACGAACTGCTGTACATGTTTAGGTGCAGATCCCCCTGCGCCGGTCTCAAATAGACCACCGCCATTCATTAATGGAACGATAGACAACATTTTTGCACTCGTTCCCAATTCCAATATAGGGAACAGGTCTGTAAGGTAATCACGAAGCACGTTTCCGGTAACAGAAATGGTATCTTCTCCTTCCTTCAGGCGTTTTAAAGTAAATTCAGTGGCCTCTTCAGGAGACATGATCCTTATATCCAGATCTTCAGTGTCATGCTGGGGCAGGTATTGATTTACTTTTTTAATAATCTCAGCATCATGTGCGCGGCTGCGGTCCAACCAGAATATCGTAGGGATCCCAGTAGCGCGTGCTCTGTTTACGGCAAGCTTTACCCAATCCTGTACGGGAGCATCTTTGGTTTGACACATTCTCCAGATATCACCTTTTTCCACCTTGTGGTCCATAAGGACCTCTCCGTTTGCGGCGATCACCTGGACCGTTCCTTCTTCAGATATTTCAAAGGTCTTGTCGTGAGATCCATACTCTTCAGCTTTTTGAGCCATCAAGCCTACATTAGGAACAGTTCCCATAGTGGTAGGATCAAAAGCCCCGTATTTTTTACAGAATTCAATGGTTGTCTTATAAACTCCTGCATAACTACTGTCTGGGATCACTGCTTTGGTGTCCTGCGGTTTTCCATCTGAATTCCACATTTTCCCCGATGTTCTTATCATTGCCGGCATAGAAGCATCAATGATCACATCACTGGGCACATGCAGATTGGTGATCCCTTTGTCGCTGTTCACCATAGCGAGATCAGGACCGTTCTTTAGGTCAGCCTGAATGGCCGTTTCTATCTCTGTTCTCTTATCCTCGGGAAGTTTGCTGATTGCAGAGAGTACATCTCCAAGTCCGCTATTGGGATCAGCCCCTGCCTCTTCAAGAGTAGCAGAATACTTGTCAAAAATATCTTTAAAAAAGACTTTAACCGCATGTCCAAAAATGATAGGATCTGACACTTTCATCATGGTTGCTTTCATGTGCAGTGAGAACAGTAAATCTTTCTCTTTGGCATCCTTTACCTGTTCCTCCAGGAACTTTACCAGGGCCTTCCTGCTCATGAAGGTTGCGTCTATGACCTCACCAGCTAATAAATGCAAGTTGTCTTTCAGTATGGAGATATTTCCTTTGTTATTGACCAGCTGGATCTTTACATCCATCTCTTTGGGAACGGTGACAGATTTCTCATTAGAATAGAAATCGTCTTTTCCCATAGTAGCCACATGGCTTTTGGAATCTGCACTCCATTCGCCCATAGAGTGCGGATGTTTTTTAGCGTAGTTCTTTACTGCCCTTGGGGCCCGCCGATCTGAGTTCCCTTCACGAAGGACAGGGTTCACGGCACTCCCTTTTACCCTGTCATATTTTGCTTTTATTGCCTTTTCATCATCTCCTGACGGTTCATCGGGATAATTGGGAAGGTCATAACCCTTCTTTTGAAGTTCTTCAATGGCAGTTTTTAATTGAGGGACAGATGCACTTATATTGGGAAGTTTGATAATGTTGGCCTCCGGTTGTTTTGCAAGTTCCCCAAGTTCTCCCAGGTCATCAGAAACCCGTTGGTCTGCCGGTAATATGTCAGAAAACTGCGCCAGTATTCTTCCGGCAAGAGATATATCTTTGGTTTCAAGTGCAACGTTTGCAGGTTTTGTGAAAGTCTGGACAATAGGAAGAAACGAATAGGTAGCAAGGGCCGGTGCCTCATCTGTTTTGGTATAGATGATCTTTGTTTTCTGTGTCATATAATTGGGTTATTTATTGTTCTAGGTAAAGTGTGTGCAATTTACCATTTTTCAGCCTTTTTTCATAGATAATTGAGGTAAGAAGAGGAGAAAAGACAATAAAAAAAAGCCATTTCACTATAGCTTTATAATGAAATGGCTTCTAACGAAATAACAATGGTTGCTGAACTTTTACATTCAATTGCAAGATTTTTCATCATCTTACAGGCAAGTTGTTATTTCATCTGAAACAATTTACATGTCCCAAAAGAGTGTGTGTAAATTGCTCCTAACGTTTTTACCGAATTAAATTACTTTTTAAGGTAATTAAAAAAGGCAAAAACCTATGTAAAGATCGTTACTCTACAAGAACTTTAAAAGAAGAATTCCTTGCGACATTCTTTTACCTTTTAAAATCCATGTTTAAATTTAAGAAGAAAAAAAATATCGTGCAAGTAATTTGCAGACAATTGCTTGTGAAAAATAGCATAAAATTTCCGGACCTAAAGAACAGTTCAATACAGGTATTTATCAGGTGCGTATAAATGAAAAAACCTCCGGTAAGACCGGAGGTTTTAATACAATATCTGAAAAGATTATCTTCTTCTTTCTTTGATACGGGCTTTCTTACCGGTAAGTTCTCTAAAGTAGTAGATCCTTGCTCTACGTACTTTACCACGTTTGTTGACCTCGATCTTTTGAAACGCAGGAAGATTTAACGGGAAAATACGCTCCACACCTACAGTACCGCTCATTTTTCGAATGGTAAAGGTTTGGGAAGCCCCGGTTCCTCTTTTTTGAATAACTACCCCGCGAAAGAACTGTGTACGGGTTTTAGCACCCTCAGTAATTTCATAGTAAACAGTGATGGTGTCTCCGGCTGCAAATTCAGGAAAATCCTTCTTTGTAACAAACTCATCCTGTACAAATTTAACTAACGATTCCATGTTTATATGGTTTAAAAGTAAGTCTGAAGCAACATTTACGGTTTTCGCCAGAGGTTGGTCCAGAAACGTGTGCAAAATTATAAAATTAAATTAAATGAGAGACAGTCTTTGTAGATTTATTTTTCTTCTTCTGAAAGCAGATCCGGACGTAATTTTTTAGTACGTTCATATGCCTGATCCTCCCGCCATTCCTCGATCTTCTGAAAATTTCCTGAAGTGAGGATCTCAGGGACCTTCCATCCTTTGTATTCCGAAGGTCGCGTATAAATGGGAGGAGCCAGTAAATTATCCTGAAAAGAATCGGTGAGGGCAGAGGTTTCATTCCCCAAAACCCCCGGTAGTAATCTTATCACAGCATCGCACAAAACCGCAGCTCCCAGTTCGCCTCCCGAAAGTACATAATCACCAATAGAGATCTCCCTGGTGATAAAATGTTCACGCACCCGCTGGTCCACTCCTTTATAATGTCCGCAGAGAATAATTAGATTCTCTTTTAAAGATAGTTCGTTCGCCATACCTTGTTTCAAGGTGTGGCCGTCTGGGGTCATGTAGATGATCTCGTCATACTCCCGCTCAGCCTTTAGCGCTGTTATACATTTATCAATAGGCTCTATCATCATCACCATCCCTGCTCCGCCTCCAAACTGGTAATCATCTACCTGTTTGTAATTATCGGTAACATAATCCCGAAGGTTATGAAGATGGATCTCTACCAATCCTTTATCGATGGCCCGTTTCAGGATAGACGCTTCAAAAGGGCTTTTCAGAATATCAGGGACAACGGTGATTATATCTATTCGCATAAAAAGTGGATTGGAACGGGAAGATTGCTGCCCGAAATGCAAAAATAGTTTTTTTTAAAAGACCTATTTGGCCATCTTCATTTGCTTGTTCTTTTCATCCTGGAGCAGTCTTCCAAGACGCTGTTCTTTTTCCAGTGCTTTTACACGGAAAGCTTCAAACTCCTTCTCAGTTTCTGCCAGATTCTTTCGGGCTTCTTTGGTGTGGATATGACTTTTCTTGAAACGTACCACAAACAGGGCAAGTGCAAGAACCAATACTCCAACAATTCCCCACATCATACCTTTATATGAGGCTTTACTGAAAGGCATCCCCAAAAAGGCAAGGGCATCCTTTTCTGCCGTTACCGTTTCCAGGTTGGCCTGAAGGGTTTCCAGTTCTGCATTAAGTTTTGCGATCTTTTGTTTTTGGGCCAGGGCGGCTTCCTTGTTAGCAGCGATCTCTTCTTTTAGTTCTGCGATTCGATTAGAGGTAAGACCTTGCAGTCTTCTCAATTCCTCTGCATCAACCACCTTATAACCTTTAAAGTTATTGGAAGTGGTGATCAATTCAGAGAATTTTTCATCTATAGTTGATTCAGATGAAGTTTGGGCGGCTCCTGTTAAGACCAGGGAAAAAATGAAGAGGGAGGAAAATAGAAATTTTTTCATAGTAGATTTTTTATCACTACCAAAACGAGCATCAAAACCTGATATTGTGAAAAAATTATATTTTTTTTCAACACCTAACTTCCTGTTTATCTGCACTTGATTTGGTTAAGAGGCTGCAAAATTACGAATAAAAAAACCTTCCTGACCTCCTATAAAAATATATTTTGGAGATGGAAATTGTTAATCTTTTGACTCTTCCTGTGCTTCCTTAAAATTAATGTCTTCATCAACATCTGAGGTGAAAGCTTTAATCCAGGCATTCTTAAAAATATTCAGGATCGTAGGTAGAACTTCAGTATCTACGTTATTGAGATCACCTTCGAAGGGTGCTTTGGTGGCGAGGGTATCGGTTTTCTGGTTCTTTAAAAGGAATTTGAAGACCCCCACAAAACCCTCCCAGAGTTTTTCAAAAAAACCTTTATCTTCTTCCCCAATGAGCTTGGTATCAATGAACATGGGTTTTAAATATCCCTTCATGTAGCCATCTGCAATAGCGGCTTCTGCAAAAAGTTCAAAGGTACCGCGCTCAAAATCCACACCGACAAATTTCTTTGTCACAGCGTTCAGAGCCGTGACGTTTGCTTTCACCAGGGAGAATTCCATGTCCATATCAGGGATCCTTTTCATTAGGTTCATCCTACCTTTAAGGGTGGCAGAACCTTCTCCAAAAGAAACTGCAGTTGCAAGAAGGGTTGATGGAAGTGCTTCTTCAGTTTTGCGCACATTCCGCAGGTTGGTGGCCTGCAACATAATATGGCGTAAAACCAGATCGATATCAGGGTCTTCTGTGAATTGCACAAAATTTATTTTTCCTCCGTGCACTTCTAAATAGTTTATTTTAATGGGCACCAGGTCTGTTAGGGCATCTGTCCAGTCCTTCACCTTAGGTTTTCCCTCGGGGGTATCTTTCTTTTGGTCCTCTAAAATGTAATTCATTTCAGGCTCGTGAAGAATGATCTCACTTACGATCCTTCCTTTAAAGAGGGACTTCCATTCTATGGAAATATCAGCTTTCGGAAAATATAGGAAAGGTTTATCGAGATCTGCATTGATCTTGTCAAGATGCAAACCTTCTATCACGTAAGCCCCACGAATAAGAGCCACGTCCACATCTTCCACATAGCCTTCGTAGCCGGGAATATCATTAAGGGTTTTATTGACATATTTTTCAAGAAAATATGGCAGTAACAGCCTGGCTACAACAAGCAGCAGAACAATGAGAAGAAGAAGGCTCCTTTTCTTTTTCTTCATTAAATAAGGATTGAACCTTAAAATTCTAATTAAAAAGTTTGATCTTCAGTTAATAAAGTAATAAAAAACCCATCCTTTTGAGATGGGTTTTGAATCATTGAAAGTGGTCATTAATAATATGTGAACCTTCTTACTTTGGCAATGTATTTTGCAAGTCTTATCACCTGGTGACTGTAACCATATTCGTTGTCATACCATACATATAAAACCACATTCTTACCGTCTTTGGTGACAATGGTCGCATTGCTGTCATAGATAGATGGCTGGGCAGAACCAACAATGTCTGAAGAAACCAGCTCATTATCCAATGAATATTTTATTTGCTCTACCAGGTCGCCTTCAAGGGCATATTTTTTAATAATATTGTTTATACCCTCTTTAGATGTTGGTTTTTCCACCTCCAGATTTAATATGGCCAAAGAACCGTTAGGTACGGGAACCCTTATGGCGTTAGAGGTAAGTTTTCCTTCAAAGACGGGAAGGGCTTTTGAAACTGCCTGTCCTGCTCCTGTCTCTGTGATCACCATGTTAAGAGCGGCTGCACGGCCACGGCGGTACTTACTGTGCATGTTATCTACCAGATTCTGGTCATTGGTATATGCATGAATAGTCTCAAGATGACCATGTACCACGCCAAGTGAGTCCTGTACAGCTTTTAGAACAGGAGTAATGGCATTGGTAGTACAGGATGCTGCAGAGAAGATTGAAACTTCATCAGGATTATACTCCGTGTGATTCACTCCATGCACAATGTTGGGAACCCCTTTTCCGGGGGCAGTCAAAAGTACCTTGCTTGCTCCTTTTGAAGAAAGGTGCCGCGTTAATGCTTCCTTATCCCTGAAAGCACCTGTGTTGTCAATGATCAAAGCATCCTTAATGCCATAACTGGTGTAATCTATATCTTCCGGCTTGTTGGCAGAGATCATATGAACTGTGGTACCATTGATGACCAGGCACTTTTTTTCCTTGTTTACTGAAACGGTTCCTGAAAAATCCCCGTGAACTGAATCATTCTTTAGAAGGGAAGCCCTTTTTTCCAGTACGGTAGTATCGATCTTTCCGCGGGTAACAATAGCCCTTAGGCGCAACTGGCTACCCTTACCAGTTCTTGTCATTAACTCCCGTGCCAACAGGCGTCCAATCCTTCCGAAGCCATAAAGCACGACATCCTTAGGGGTAACTTCATCAAATTCTTTAGCCTCTCTCAGTTTATCTGAAACAAATGCAGTTGCATTGGCATACTTCTGGTCTTCCAGGTGATATTCAAAAGTAAGTTTTCCAATATCAAGTTTGGCAGGAGGAAAATCGAGATTCTTAATAGCCTCAGCGATCTCCACGGAGTCAAAGATGGAGATGGGTTTTTGAACAAATTCTCCCGCGTATTCGTGCAGGTCAAGAATGTCGCTAACGTTCCGGTCGATAAGCTGGTTTCTGAAAAGGACCAGTTCTATGGATTTGTCATACCAAAGATCACTAACGGTCTTGATAAATTGGACCGCAGCACGACGCCGGTCTGCCTGAAAGGCCAGTTCTTTTTCGTAAACTTCGTTTGAGTTCATTTTACAAGGTTGTGTTGTTTGTTAAAATCGGTGCAAAAATATATATTTCAAACGTTTTCGTAAAGGTATTGGGAAAAAAAAATCCCTGCCTTTTTTCTAAGGCAGGGATCGTAAATAATTTATTGGAAACTTATCTCCAGACGTATTTTTGTTTTTCCCCGTTTGGTGCCACAAAGGTCACGCTAATAGGATCTGATGGATCCCGCTGGGACATAACTCGTTTTACTTCTTCGATATTGTTAACAGGAATATTATCAATCGCTGTGATGATGGTTCCGGCAAGGCTTTCGCTCTGCATTTGGGGAGTTATTCCCCGGGTTATCTTCACGCCATTTTCGGTGTTGTTTTTCTTCAGGTCTTCAGGCGTAGCATTAGTCACCTCCAGGCCTATTGCTTTGATCTGAAAGGTCTCATATTTGGTGAGCCGAACATTGAGTTCTTTATCTTCCCCGTCTCTAAGGACCGTAACCTTCAATACGTCATCTGGCCTTTTGGAACCAATGTAACCTTTAAGATCGGAAAATTTCCTGATCTCTACATTGTCGATTTTTTTAATTATATCTCCTTTTCTCATACCGGCTTTTTCTGCACCGCTTCCCTGTTCCACTTCGCTTACATAAAAACCTTCAGTAGTGCTTACCTCAATCCCGGCAGGTAGCCTCGACACCTGGTCTCCGCGTATTCCCAGAATTCCCTGTTGCACATCCCCGAATTCCAGAATGTCTTCTACGATCTTACGGGCGTTATTGGAGGGTACGGCAAAGGCATACCCTACATAGGTTCCGGTCTGGGAAGTAATGGCAGTATTGATACCTATAAGTTCCCCTTGTACATTGACAAGGGCGCCTCCACTATTTCCGGGATTCACTGCGGCATCGGTTTGTATAAATGAAGATATGTTGGAATCCATTCCCAGATCTCTCGATTTGGCGCTTATGATCCCAGCTGTTACCGTTGAAGTAAGGTTGAAGGGATTGCCCACGGCCAGTACCCATTCCCCGATCTCTGCATTATTTGAATTTCCGAAGGGAAGATAATCCAGTTCCTCTGCTTCAATTTTGATTAGGGCAATATCGGTTGTAGGATCAGCACCTATGATCTCGGCCATGTAATTTTCATTGTTATTCAGAGTCACCTGGATCCTGCTGGCGTTTTGGATAACGTGATTATTCGTGACGATATACCCATCTGGTGAAATAATCACCCCAGATCCCGTTCCCTGCAAAGCGATTCCTGCCCGGGCATTTGAAAAAGGCGATTTTGTAATGGCCATATTCTTAACGTGAACTACAGAGTTCACCGACTTCCTGGCCGCTTCCCTGAAATCGGCCATAGTAGAGCCCGGAGTGGCCGTAAAATTAACCGGGGTATAAGCGGGAATACTTCCTTTTTCTTCTATCAATAGAGGCTCTTCTTCAAAGAACGCCAGGTAACTGCCCAGGGTAAGAAATCCTCCCAGGACAGAAACTATTAGTAAGCTTGCAAATTTTTTCATGATCCTTCTATGTTTCTTAAAATTAAACTGTTTTAAAAATTAATTTAGTATGTTGAATTCCATATTTAATCGGACTTTAACGTCCGCTCTTTTATGGGTTTTATTGTATCTTTGATCCCTTAATTTCACCTGATGGAACTTTCATTTTATAAATACCAGGGTACGGGGAATGACTTTATTATGGTTGATAACCGTACTAATAAATTATCCAAAAACAATACCAATCTTATCAACCGTCTTTGTGACAGAAAATTTGGCATAGGTGCTGACGGGCTAATTCTTCTTGAGGAGCCCGAAGCTGAAGGGGATGACTTTAAGATGGTATATTTTAATGCAGACGGTAACGAAAGTTCAATGTGCGGTAATGGTGGCAGGTGTATTGTGGCCTTTGCAGAATTTCTTGGAATTATAAAGAAGGAGGCCGCTTTTACAGCTATAGATGGATTTCATGAAGCGGTGATTGACAATGATCTTATTAGTTTAAAAATGAGCGATGTGGACAGAGTGGAGGAGAAGACAGATTCTTTTTTTCTCAATACCGGTTCTCCTCATCACGTGATCTTTACTGACAAGATTGATGAAATAGATATAAAAAAGGTAGGTGCAGCTATAAGATACTCAGAAGAGTATAACAGTATTGGGGGTACCAATGTCAATTTTGTGGAACAACTGGATAAAGTCTCATTTAAAGTGAGGACCTATGAAAGGGGTGTTGAAGATGAGACACTCTCTTGTGGTACAGGGGTGACAGCTGTTGCCCTGGCAGCTTTTGCCGCTGGTAAAGTGAATACCACTACAGTACACCTGAAAACTCCGGGGGGACGACTTGCCGTGTCTTTTGATAGTAGAGAGGTAAGTTTTCGAAATATCTGGTTAACAGGTCCCGCGGTACAGGTTTTTAAAGGAGTTATTGAATGCAAACTTTAAAGGGAGACATAGTTTACCTGAGGGCACTTGAACCTGAAGATCTCAGTTTTCTGTTCAGTGTAGAGAATGATGAGGAATTTTGGGAGGTAAGTTCCACCAGCACTCCATATTCCAGTTATATTCTTAAACAATACCTGGAAAATTCCCATAAAGATATCTACGAGGTCAAACAGCTGAGACTGGTGATCTGTGAAACAAACGGTGACCTGGCCGGTTTTATAGACCTTTTCGATTTTGACCCAAAAAATCGCAGGGCGGCCATTGGAATTATTATCAAGAATAAGAGGCATCGACATAAAGGTTATGGTAGTGAGGCCCTGTCTCTTCTTTGCGACTATTGCTTCACTCATCTCGGTCTGCATCAGGTTTATGCCAATGTTGGTATAGAAAATGCAGCGAGCAGGTTGTTGTTCGAGAAGGCAGGGTTTATACGAGCCGGTCAAAAAAAAGACTGGATCTTATCAAACGGGACATACAAAGACGAAATATTATACCAGTTGATCAACAAAAATGTACATTAAAAAAATATTAGTAGCGGTTGCTGTTTTAGGGATAATAGGTTTAGGAATCTTTTCCTATATCATTTATGACATGATCTTTTCTCCAAATACGGCATTTTCCGAAGAAAATGCCAGTGTCTACATCCCTACAGGAGCAGACTATACAGAAGTGAGGGAGCAGTTAAGCCCTTTGGTCAGGAACCTCGAGGAATTTGACCAGGTTGCAGAGAAAAAAGGTTATCATAATAATATAAAGGCGGGACATTTTATTATCGAACGAGGGATGAACAACAATGAGATCATCAATGCACTTCGAAGCCGGAATGTTCCGGTTTGGGTCGTTTTCAACAATCAGGAGCGGCTGGAGGATCTTGCAGGTCGTGTGGCAGGACAGATCGAAGCAGACAGTGCTGCTCTGATCAGGGTCATGAAGGATTCTGGGTATCTTGCTGAAAATCAATTTGAGGAGAGAAATGCCCTGGCTATGTATCTGCCTAATAAATATGAATTCTACTGGAATACCTCTGCGGAAGATTTCAGGGAGCGAATGAAGAAAGAGTATGACCGTTTCTGGACAGAAGACCGGTTAAAGAAAGCTTCAGAAATAGGCCTCACTCCCCTTGAGGTGATGGTAGTGGCTTCTATTGTTCAGAAGGAAACCGCTAAGGTAGATGAGAGAAGGCGTGTTGCAGGGGTATACATGAACAGGATAAAAAACGGGTGGAAACTTGATGCCGATCCCACTGTGATCTATGCTTTAAAAGATAGATACCAAAATTTTGATACCATTATAAAAAGGGTTTTATATAAGGATCTTACCCTTGATTCTCCTTATAATACTTATCTCTATAAAGAGCTACCGCCGGGACCCATTACCATGCCCGACATTTCTTCTATTGATGCCGTTCTTAATTATGAGGATCATGATTATTTCTATTTTGTTGCCGATGTTAAGAATTTTGGATATCATAAATTTTCCAAAACTTTAGCACAACATAATGCTAACAAAAGACAATATGTTAAATGGATCAATGAGCAAAAGATAAACAGGTAATTATCTGAGAATTTGTTTTTTACCCTCCCCCCGGTCTTATACTTATTTGCACTTTGGCACGTTCTATGCTTAAAACAACCTATCTGAAGCAAAAATTGCCTTAAGATTTGTTTAACATGCTGAAAATTAGATTATTAAAATTAATCTTATATTTGTCGGCCGAATTGGGATAATCTTTAGGATTATTTCAAAGCAAAAAACTAAATAGGATGAAAAAGAAAATTGCAAAATTTTCCGTTTTACCGGTTTTAGGAGCGTCTATATTTTTTTACAGCTTCTCCACCAAGAAAGCACTTGAAGCACAGAATATTTTGATATCAGAATTTTCTACAGTAGGACAGGAATTGTTCTATAATGTTCCCGAGGCACCTCTGATTACCATACCCGAACCCGAAGTTATTATCTATCCCGAACTTGGGAAATCTTATCTCGCATTTAAAGAAGCTCTTGGTTTTAAAGAATCAGGTGGGGATTACAAGATCATCAATGAGTTTGGGTACATGGGAAAATACCAGTTTGGAAGGGGAACCCTTAAAATGATTGGAATAAGGGATGCCAATCTTTTTTTGAATAACCCTGATCTTCAGGAAGCTGCTTTCTACGCTAATGCTTCCCGGAACAAATGGATCCTGAAAAGGGATATCGAACGTTTTAAGGATAAAGAGATCAACGGGATCAAGATCACAGAATCAGGTATCCTTGCTGCGGCCCACCTTGCAGGAGCCGGAAATGTGAAAAAATACCTTAGAAGCGGTGGTGCCAACAGTTTTAGTGATGGCTTCGGAACTTCTATAAAACACTACTTTAAAAAATTTGCGGGGTACGACACCTCTTTTGTGGTCCCCGACAAAAAAGCGAAGGTTAAATTTCCTTCTGCAGTATAAAAATAGTGGGTCTTTTATGAAGGTCCACTTTTGTTTTAGCCCATTCTGAAACAGGCTTTGTCAAAATGAATTCAGTAGGCAGGGTAATATCACAGGCGATACAGAGTCTGGTGGCAGGATGTAGTTGCTGTACCAGATCTTCAAGCATTTTATTGTTCCTGTATGGCGTTTCAATGAAAGACTGTGCCTGGCCCTTTTCATAGGAGATCCTTTCCAGGTTCTTCAGTTCAGTTTTCCTGGCCGCTTTGTCAATAGGCAAATACCCGTTAAATGCAAAGTTCTGACCGTTCATACCCGATGCCATCATGGCCAGTAAAATAGAGGAGGGGCCTACCATGGGGATTACCTGGATACCATCCCTGTGTGCGATCTTAACAACTTCTGCCCCCGGGTCTGCTACACCAGGACATCCTGCTTCGCTAAGCAATCCAACATCTGCTCCATTCTTACAGGGATCCAGGAAACCAGGAATATCTGCAGGGTCTGTATGCTTGTTAAGCAAAAAAAGTTTTAATGAGGGTTGTGACTTTTCAGGCACCAGCTTTTTTATAGCCCGTCTTGCCGTTTTTTCATTTTCAACAATGAAAGTTTCTAACCTCTCAACTTCTCGTTGAACAGAAGCAGGTAGAACCTCCATCGGGTCATTGTCACCAAGGGTCGTGGGGAGCAGGTAGAGTTTCCCGGAGTGTCGAAAAGGATTATTCACGATCTTCTTCCAGTTTTTTGGCAATGATCTCGCAAGCTTCATTCAGCATCTCATACACATTGTGAAACCCGTCATGTCCTCCATGGTAAGGATCGGGAACTTCGACGTTCTCGCCGGGAAAAACTTCGTTAAGGATAAGGGAAACTTTCTCACGGTCCTTTTCATTCCGCGCCAGCGAAAGCACATCGCGATAATTAGACATATCCATTACATAGATCTTGTCAAACTCATCAAAATCTTCTGCACGAAACTGCCTGCCTTGCTGATAAGTGATGTCGAGTTCGTTTTTTCTGGCGATAGCAACAGAGCGTTCATCGGGTGGGTCACCTACGTGGTAATTCCCCGTGCCGGCAGAATCAACATGTACTTTTTGAGGATCTACTTTAGATTTAAGAATGCCTTCGGCGAGGGGTGACCTGCAGATATTTCCAAGACACACCATCAAAACCCTGGTTTTCATAGGATCTTATCTTTAAAGCGTAAGTTTTTTATTGATGTCGTCCACAAATTTATTGAACTGCTTGTCTGTAGAGGCAAGGTTATCTACCGTTTTGCAGGCGTGGAGAACCGTTGCGTGATCTCTCTTGCCTATTTGTGAACCAATACTGGCCAATGAGGCTTTGGTGAATTTTTTCGCAAAGAACATCGCAAGTTGTCTTGCCTGTACGATATGTCTCTTTCTTGTCTTGGACTGGAGTGTTTCTACGTCCATCTGGAAATATTCGCTCACTACTTTCTGGATGTAGTCTATAGAGACCTCCCGTTTGGTGTTCTTAACGTAATTGTCAACGATCTTCTTTGCCAGTTCAAGAGTGATGTCTTTCTTGTTGAAAGAGGAGTGGGCTATTAGCGAAATGATCGCCCCTTCCAGTTCCCGGATATTCGTTTTGATGTTATTTGCCAGGAATTCTACTATTTCCTCGGGCATATCCACACCGTCACGGTAGAGTTTATTTTTGATAATAGAAACCCGGGTGTCATTATCTGGTTGTTGTAATTCTGCGGAAAGTCCCCACTTGAAACGAGATAGCAATCTTTGTTCAATATCCTGCATATCCACAGGGGCTTTATCACTGGTAAGGATCACCTGTTTCCTGTTCTGGTGCAGGTGGTTAAAGATGTGGAAGAATACGTCTTGTGTTCCCGCCTTACCTGAAAGCAACTGGATGTCATCTACGATAAGCACATCAATGATCTGGTAGAAGTGGATAAAATCGTTACGATTATTCTTCTTTACAGATTCAATATACTGCTGTGTGAATTTTTCTGCGGAAATATATAATACCGTTTTTTCGGGGTATTTATCTTTGATCTCGATACCAATAGAATGTGCAAGATGCGTTTTCCCTAATCCTACTCCGCCAAAGATCAGCAGTGGGTTAAAAGAAGTTTCACCAGGTTTGTTTGCCACAGCCAGTCCCGCAGATCTTGCCAAACGGTTAGAATCTCCTTCCAGGAAGTTGTCAAAATTATAACTGGGGTTTAGCTGGGATTCAATTTTTACATTTCTGATC
Organism: Salinimicrobium flavum; assembly: GCF_042684505.1. Lineage (NCBI taxonomy): Bacteria > Pseudomonadati > Bacteroidota > Flavobacteriia > Flavobacteriales > Flavobacteriaceae > Salinimicrobium > Salinimicrobium flavum. Next base: position 28,645 of record NZ_JBHULT010000013.1, on the reverse strand, counting down.
CCCGGAATTATGAACGGATTCTTTAACTCGGGATTCTTGTTCTTTATAGGCACATCAACCTCCTGGGAGCCGTGGTTCGTTCGGTTGGTACTCGGTATCTTTTCGGTGAAAGGTTGCTTGTTTCCGTAGGTGTTTTCCATACGGATCACATAGACCAGTTTTGCTTGATCTCCCAACACCCGGTTTAACGAAACTTTAAGAAGTTTAACATAATGTTCTTCAAGCCACTCATAGAAGAATTTAGACGGTACCTGGATACTCAAAGCTTTATCAGAAAGTTTAACTGCCTGTATAGGTTCAAACCAGGTCTTGTAAGCCTGGGGGGTAATATTATCTTTGATGAAAGCTAGACAGCTGTTCCAAACTGATTGCGCAGTTTCTGACATTCCTGATTCTAAATTTTTAATGCGTGTGTTAGTAGTGACTTCCATAAGAAAAAGAGAAAATTTTCTTTCCCCCGGGTTTATTAGAGCAACAAATATGTGAACAAAATATGTAAAAAAAAAACGTTCTACCTATTGAATTTTAACAAAATTTTTAGCATACTTAGTTCCTGTGATGAAAGTACAAAACCGATTCAAATAAATCCATAAAAAAATCATGAAAAGCCATTCCACCTATGTTAAAGTTCGTTACTCAGAGACAGATCAGATGGCTGTAGTTTACCATGGGAATTATGCTCAATACCTTGAAATAGCCCGTATTGACTGGCTTTCCATGATTGGAATCTCCTACAAAAGGATGGAAGAAGAGGGGGTCATGCTGCCGGTTTACGAGCTGAAACTCCGGTTTAAAAAGTCGGCAAAATTTGATGACGACCTTAAAATTATTACAACGCTGGTGAAAAAACCGGGTGTCAGGATCGAGTTTCAATATGAAATTTTTAATCAGGACGGGGAATTATTGACGGAGGCTGAAACTACTCTTATATTTATGGACATTGAGAAGAATAAACCCATTAAATGTCCCCAATATGTGTTGGAAAAACTGGGCTTTTAGTCTGAATTTTTTTTTAAGTAGTACAGGTTTTAATCCTCCAGCTCTGAAATTTTGACTTTATAAGTTGCATCAAATTTTTCATAGATCCTTTCGGCTTCCTTTTTTCTAACTGAGATCAGGATCCTACAATCCAGTTCCAGTTTTTGCTCCAGTACATTCAGGTTATTTTCCTTGATCACCCGCATCACCTTGTTCATTTCTGGATAATCAAAGGCGATCTCGAATCTTTTGTCTATAGTGTGCTCTACAATATTAGAAGCTTCGAGGGCCATTTGTGCCGCCGTTTTATACGCATTAATGAGTCCGCCCACACCCAGTTTCACCCCTCCAAAATACCTTACCACCACAATCAGGACATTGGTCACTTCAAATGACTGGATCTGGCCATAGATGGGCATCCCGGCAGAGTTTGAAGGTTCGCCGTCATCATTTGCCCTGTACTGGTAGTCCTCTTTTCCAAGTTGCCAGGCATAGCACCAGTGCCTTGCGGCATGATGCTTCTTTTTCAGGTCCTCCAGATGTTCTTTGACTTCCTCTTCTGAAGTCACCGGAAAAGCATATCCGTAGAATTTACTGTTCTTGTCCTTAAAAAGGACTTCGGGAGAATCTTTCGTCAGGGTCTTATAAGTGTCCTTTGGCTCTTCCATTACTTATGTAGTTGCGATGAGAATGATACTGATCACTGCAAGTAAGATCCCTATCCAGTTCTTTGTCAGCATACGTTCCTTGAAGAGCAGGAGCCCTAAAAAGGTAGAAACCATAACAATGGCTACATTATTCAGGGGGAAGATGACTGAGCTTTCCACTCCCTCACTTCTTAACGCCATTACCAGGAAATAGATGGAAAAGAAATTCGGGATTCCCAGGGCTATCCCGCCCAGGATGTTCTTAAAGTTCACCTTTAAAGTTCCTCTTATACCCTGGAACAGCAAAATTGCAGATCCAATACAGCCGGCAATGGCAAAGATAGTGGAGGAGAAAAGGGCTACGTCAACTTCAGCCACATAAGTCGTTTCAAGATATTTAAGGGTGGTGTCAATTATTCCGCTTCCGAAGAAGACCAGCAGGGGAAAGATCAGGTTCCTTTTTCGAATGGCAATCCCTTCCTTCTTTTTAATTGAGGTGAGGTAAACCGCCACCAAAGCCAGAATGATCCCGATGACTTTAATGAATCCCGTACTTTCGTTGTAGAGAAATATTCCGAAGAGAACAGGAATGGCAACCGACATTTTGGTGGCCACCGAAACTACCGAGAGGCCGCTGCGCTGGGTGGTCAGCGCCGCCAGGTAGAATACGGCGATAAAGAGAAAACCAAGGATGACCGTGCCCGGAAACCAGGTCTCTCCCGGGATCCTTTGAAGATCAAGCGGCTGGTCATCTATTATCATTCCTGCAGAAAAAGCGATGAAATAATTAAAGATTATAGCCTGCAGCGTATTGACGCCAAAGCGGTTGTATAGCTTGAAGATCACAAAGATCACACTGGAGGAGAGTACGCTTAGTAGCAGGTAAATCAAAACATTTCCTTTTTAACGCGGAACAGATCTACTACATCCTCTTTGGCAGGATCAATATTCCAGGTGTGAATGTTCAACTCGGCTGCCGCGGCAGTGTTTTCCGGGGTGTCATCAATGAACAGCGTTTCTTCAGGATTAAGGTTATGTTGTTTTAAAACAAATTCATAAATAGAATGATCGGGTTTTCTAAGATTGATCTCCTGTGAAAGGTAAAAGGCATCAAATGACTTCCTGAATTCTTCAAAAAAGGGAATATTCTGCTTCACCCACTCAATATGAATGTCATTGGTATTGCTTAACAAAATGAGTTTATATTTTCCCTCTTTAGCCAGCTGCTGCAAAAAACGCAACCGGTGTTCGGGGAATCTTAGCAACATGGCATTCCATGAGCTTGTGAAATCTTCTTTTGAAAGTCGGGGGAAAGTACTGCAATAGCAATCTATGATCTCTTCTGAAGTGATAAGGCCTTTTTCATACTTGCGGTTGTTCTCCAATATTTCTTCGGAAAGTTCTTTTGCCTCAAGACGTTCTAACTCTCGTATGGTAGCCGTCTTGTCCAGATCAAGGAAAACATCCCCAAAGTCAAAAATGATATTTTTAATCATTACTGTAAATTTTTAAAATGTCTGAAGAGATGATTTCCTGGGAGAGAAGCCTTCCGGAAAGATCCGGAGCTTTCGTTCCCTCTTTGAAATGCACTTTTCCCGTAAAAACCCGTGCTTCATCCCAGCAGTTTGCATCAATGAATGCCTGAAGTGTCTGCCTGCCACCTTCAATGATAACCGACTGGATCTCGTGTTTATAAAGTATTTCACAAATCTGTACCGGAAGCTCCCTGCTAAAATCTACTGTCTCGAAAATCACATTTTCAGAACTTCTTCTTTCCGAAGAATTTTCAGAGAGGATAAGGGTTTTGATACTGTCATCGAATAAATGGGAGTCCTTTGGAATACGTAGCTGCCTGTCTAATACTACCCTTACAGGATCATTCCCTGCCCAGAGCCGGGTGTTCAGTTTTGGATTATCGGCCACTGCGGTATTTGTGCCTACCAAAATGGCCTGCTCTTCAGACCGCCACTTGTGCACCAGTTGTTTTGAGTAATTAGTGGAGATCCAAACCGGCAGCCTCTTTTCTTCGTCGTTAGTAATGCTTTGAGGAACGGGACTTAAAAACCGGTCTGCGCTTTCTGCCCATTTTAAGATGACGTATGGGCGGTTCTTAGTGTGAAAGGTGAAGAAACGTTTATTCAGGTCACGACAAGCCGCTTCCCGCACACCAACGATGACTTCACAGCCTGCGTCAAAAAGCTTTTTGATCCCTTTTCCTGAGACTTCAGAAAATGGGTCAACAGTACCAATGACCACTTTTTTGATCCCGCTGTCTATGATAAGATTACTGCAGGGCGGAGTTTTACCATAATGGCTGCAAGGTTCGAGACTTACATAAATGACAGAAGTCTTCAAAAGGCTCTTGTCTTTTACAGAATTCACCGCATTTACCTCTGCATGAGGTTCTCCCGCTTTGCGGTGCCAGCCTTCTCCAATTATCCTGTCTTTATGAACAATGACGCTGCCTACCACAGGATTGGGATAGGTACGGCCCAGCCCGTTTTGCGCCAGTTGAATACAGCGATTTATGTATTTTTCGTGTATCTTCACGCCACAAAAATAGTATTTAAAACACAGAATGAACAGCTATAAAATACGGGAGATCCAACCCAAAGATAACCAACAGGTTAAAAATGTAGTGCAAAGTGTACTGGTAGAAATGGGAGTCCCAAAAGTGGGAACTGCCTATGAAGATGCTTCCCTTGATAATATGTATGCCGAATATGACAAGCCGAAAATGGCATATTTCGTAGTGGAGGAGTCAGGAAAGATCATTGGGGGCGCAGGGATCGCGCCCCTGGCCAATTCAAAGGAGAATATCTGTGAACTTCAAAAAATGTATTTTCTGCCACAGATCCGTGGGAAAGGTGCCGGGGCCGAAATGATGCAAAAGTGTCTTGAATTTGCAAAGGAGCAGGGTTACGAAAAATGCTATCTGGAGACCATGCCTTATATGGAGCACGCGCAGAGACTTTATGCCCGCAGTGGATTCAGGTCACTTGACAAACCCATGGGGGATACGGGGCACTATAACTGCCCGGTATGGATGATAAGGGACCTTTAGATCTATTAGCTTATAATTGTCGATTCAATGACGGTAACCGTTTTTAAAAAACACTTTTTTGAGACTCTTGAAGGAGAATATTCCAAAGAGGAGACCAGTTCCTTCTTTAATATCCTGGCAAACGAATATCTCAAAATGTCACGGTTGGATCTTGCACTGCAGCCTCAAAAAGTTCTTTCTGACACCGAATTCCGGAAATTCGGGGAAGCCCTGGATCGTTTGAAGCAACATGTTCCCATTCAATATATCATTGGGGGAACAGAATTTTTCGGACTAAAATTCAGGGTAAATTCAGAGGTACTTATTCCCAGGCCGGAAACAGAGGAGCTGGTGCAGTGGATCCTGGAGGATCTCAAGGAACAGGGGAAAAAGGAAATCAAGATCCTGGATATTGGCACGGGTAGCGGTTGTATTGCTATCTCCCTGGCCAAAAACCTACCCTGGGCAAGGGTGACGGCAATTGATATTTCTGAAAAGGCTTTGGAGGTCGCAATGGGAAATGCAGAACTTAATAGAGTAAAGGTAGAATTTCTTCCAAAAGACATTCTGAAAACGGAAAGTCTGAAAGAGAACTTTGATATCATAGTTTCAAATCCGCCTTACGTGCGGGAACTTGAAAAAAGAGATATGCATCGCAATGTCCTGGAACATGAACCGGAAACCGCACTTTATGTGAAAGATGAGGATCCTCTACTTTTCTACCGGCAGATCACCCGACTTGCCGCCCGGTCGTTAAAACAGGGTGGACATCTTTATTTTGAGATCAATCAGTACCTGGGCCCGGAAACCGAAAAACTTTTGATTGAAAAAAATTTCATTACCAGCTTAAAAAAGGATATTTTCGGGGTAGACCGCATGCTCAAAGGTATTAAACGATGAAAATAGATCACCTTAAAATATTCACCTCAAACCTTGAGAGGCAGCTGGATTTCTACGAGAAGATACTTGGGCTTCCGGTAAAAAAAGTTTCCGACACTACTATTATAATTCATCTGGGGTATTCTGTGCTCGAAATGGAGCAGGAACCTTCGGCCACACCATACCATATTGCTTTTCACATCCCTGCGCAGCAGGAGGAGAAGGCGCTGTCATGGCTGGAAGAAAAACTCGAGATCCTGGAGGATGACGGAAACAGGATAGTTGATTTTCCTGCCTGGAAGGCAAAATCAGTATATTTTTATGATGCCGATAAAAACATTTTGGAATTTATCTCCCGCAGGGATCTTTTTCCGCCGGTTTCCGAAGAATTTTCAGCAGATAGCATATTGGGAATAAGTGAAATAGGTTTGGCTACAGAGAATGTGGAGGAGAAATTCCGGTTTTTGAACACTAATTTTGGCATTGAAAAATTCAGTGGTGACTATGAAAGATTTTGTGCTTCCGGAGACGATGAAGGCCTCTTTATCATCATAAACAGGAACGAAAAGGACTGGATACCCACGGGAGTTAAGGCTTTTGCCTCTCCCTTTGAAATAAGCCTAACCAGGGAACAAGCAAGCTTTAGCGCTGTTTTCAAAAACGATACATTACAACCTAAATGAAGGCCGAAGAAAAAATAAAAGCGCTGCGGGAAGAACTGCACCACCATAATTATCTTTATTATGTGCTGGATAAACCGGAGATATCTGATTATGACTTTGATCAAAAATTAAAGGAGTTACAGAAGCTGGAGGAAGATCATCCCGAATTTCATGATGACAATTCCCCAACCCTGCGGGTAGGAGGTGCCGTCACCAAGAATTTTGCTACGGTTGTTCATGAACATCGCATGTATTCACTGGATAATTCGTATTCTCAGGAAGACCTCGAAAATTGGGAAAAAAGGATAAGGAAGCAGGTGGACGGGGAAGTAAATTATACCTGTGAATTAAAATATGACGGGGCTTCTATTAATCTTATCTATGAAAAAGGCCGGTTTAAGCAGGCCGTTACCCGGGGCGACGGGGTGCAGGGGGATGATGTTACCAATAATGTAAGGACTATACGCTCGGTCCCTCTTAAATTACAGGGCGATTATCCTCCAAAATTTGAGATAGGCGGGGAGATTGTGCTGCCATATGAAGGTTTTGCACATCTTAATGCAGCCCGGGTTGAGGCAGGAGAAGAACCTTATGCGAATCCGCGAAATACGGCCTCGGGCAGTCTGAAATTACAGGACAGCGCCGAAGTTGCCAGGAGACCCCTTGATTGCCTGCTATATGGTATTAAAGGAAACAATCTTGGAATAAAAACACAATTTGAAAGTCTTGAAAAGGCGAGATCCTGGGGTTTTAAGGTTCCTGAAGAAGCTGTTTTGGCCAAAGATCTTAAAGAGGTCCTGGCCTACATAAATTATTGGGATAAACACCGTCATGACCTGCCCTATGAGACTGATGGGGTGGTGGTAAAGGTAAATGATCTGCATCAACAGGATGAGTTAGGATATACTGCCAAGGCTCCACGGTGGGCGATGGCCTACAAATTCCAGGCAGAGCAGGCGGCGACCAAACTTAAAAAGATCACTTACCAGGTGGGAAGGACCGGTGCGATCACTCCGGTGGCCAATCTCGATCCTGTTCAACTGGGAGGTACGGTAGTCAAAAGGGCTTCCTTACACAATGCAGACCAGATAGAGAAACTGGACATTAGGGAAGGGGACGAGGTCTATGTGGAAAAAGGAGGAGAGATCATCCCCAAGATCGTAGGGGTGAATTTTAAAAAAAGGGATCCACATTCTGAGCCTACAAAATATATTAGCCGGTGTCCTGAATGTGATACACCATTGGTGCGAAATGAAGGGGAAGCAATGCATTACTGCCCTAATTTCAATGGGTGCCCACCCCAGATCATTGGCCGCATTCAGCATTTTATTTCCCGAAAGGCCATGGATATAGAAGGCCTGGGTGGGGAAACGGTAGCTTTACTGGTTAATGAAGGTTTGATAGGCAACTATGCCGACCTGTATGAGCTTAAAAAAGAGCAAATTTTGCCCCTGGAACGTATGGCAGAAAAATCTGCTGAAAATCTGATCTCCGGGATACAGAATTCAAAAAAAATTCCGTTTGAACGGGTGCTGTTCGCCCTGGGAATAAGATACGTGGGGGAGACAGTGGCAAAAAAACTGGCAAGGCATTTCAAGAATATTGATGCGTTAAAGAAAGCTTCCCAACAGGAACTGGAGAATGTTGATGAGATAGGTAGCAGGATCGCAGAAAGTGTGGTTGAATTCTTTGCTTCCGAAGAAAACATTGAAAATATTGAGCGTCTTAAAGGGTACGGATTGCAGCTGGAGATCTCTGCGGAAAAACTGGCAAACCAAACCAATAAGCTGGAAGGACAGACCTTTGTGGTATCAGGAGTTTTTAATATGTCCCGAAATGAGCTGAAAAAACTAATTGAAGACAATGGAGGCAAGGTCTCCGGTTCGATCTCTTCAAAAACCGGGTATGTGGTTGCAGGTGAGAATATGGGCCCCAGCAAACTTGCAAAAGCTGAAGGACTGGGGATTCCCATTATTAATGAAGAAAAATTTCTGAAAATGCTGGATTAGCGAGCTCTAAAAATCTGCACTTAAAATAGCCGAAAGAATAACAGCCAGGATAAGAATGATGGCAAACATTGACTTTTCCTGATAGCAAAGACGGTTATATTTTTCGTAAATCAGTTTCCTTATCATGTGATCTTTTTAAGACATTACACATATTTCTACAGCAGCAGAGGCTGCGGCCCAAAACTACTGCATTGGATAGATTGAGTTCATAATTGACAGAAGTTTAACCCAAGTTTGAGAAATCTCCCGGGTTCTTTAACCGAATTTTAAGTTCTCCTCCTGCACCCTTGGAGATGTTTCCGAAGATTAATTTGAACAATAAAAACTTTTACCTGTTGATTTCCAGGCAGTAAATTTTACAGCAGGAGTGAGAGTCGGTTTTAGACCAGGGTAGCATTCAACCTCTTCCTGATTTCTTAAAATTTTATGGTGCATTTTACAGAAAAAAGGATGCGGAAGGATCATTCTTCGGTCCCGGCCTGTTTTTCTTCTGTAGTCAATAGATTGATAATAGTAGTGAAAAATAAGGAAGTTAATTAAATTTCATCTTTTTCAGATAAAGCTACCGGAGAACTTATGTATAAGGCTCAATAAACGTTTTTTACTTATAGGTTTGGTGATGTAATCATTGCAGCCTGCTTCAAAAGCTTTTTCCTGGTCTCCGGGGGAAGAGTAGGCACTTTGGGCGATGATAGGTACCAGGGGATTAAATTCCCTTATTTTTTTGGTAGCATCTATCCCATTGAGCACGGGCATCTTTATGTCCATCAGGATAAGGGAAAGATCGGGATTTTCTTTGGCGAGGTCGATCACCTGTTTTCCATCTTTTGCCCGCAAAAGAGTGATTTCGGGCTTGTTTAATAATTGCTGAATGAATAAATAACTTATGTTATCATCTTCGGCGATCAACATCTTAATTTTTTCTCCGGATACTTCGGGCATTTCCTTATCGGAATCTATGGGGAAATCTTCCTTTTTGGCAGGGATGAAAGGGATAGAAAAAAAGAAGGTGGTGCCTTTTCCGGGATGAGATTCCAGCCAAAGTTTGCCCTTCAAAACTTCCACGTATGCCTTTACGATAGCGAGACCCAGTCCAGAACCTTCATGCGGCCGGGTTATATTAAGATTGGCCTGCACAAAACGTTCAAAAATCGCTTCCTGGCGCTCCTCCGGTATTCCCACCCCTGTATCTTTGACGTAAAAGACCAGCATTTCCTCCTCCCGGTAAACTCCGAATTCTATAAATCCTTTAGTGGTGAATTTAATGGCATTATTAAGGAGGTTTGTCAGTATATTATCCAGAATGAACTTATCGGTAATTACCGGTGAATCTTCTTCCCCAAGATTGACAGAGAGTTTTAGCTGCAATTTTTTTTCCTCAGCCTGTTGATGAAAGAAATGGAAGTAAAAATCGGTCACCTCAAAGATATCAACTTCAGAATAATGAACGGCTATTTGCCTGGAATCGATCTTGGAGATTTCTATTATGTTATTAATGGTGGCCAGCAATCTTTTTCCGCTTTTGTTGACTATGTCAATATACTTCTGCCGGGAATCAGAATCAAGGTCAGGTTCCTTTAGGAGGTTGAGGAATCCAATGATCCCGTTCATAGGGGTGCGGATCTCATGCGACATGTTCTGCAGAAAAATTGTCTTGAGCCGTTCATTTTCTTCAGCTTTTTCTTTCGCCAGCGTGAGCTGCCGGTTCTTTTGCCAAAGCGCTCGTGTTTTCAGCTTTACCTGATACCGTAACAGGAGTGTGAAAGCAATTATGATCAGGAGAAGTATTATGATGGTCACAAGGAGCCAGAGTACATAGGGAGGAATTCCGGTTCGAAGTACAGGGTCGAACCAGGAATGAAGGATACCATAATATTCGGAGTGTGGATCATTTTTAAGCTGGGCAAGTTTCCTGTCGAAAATTTCTGTCAGAACCGGGTCCACTTGTTTTGGGAAAGCAAAATACAGTTCCGAAGGCCGGAAGATGATCCCGGTGGGGCTGATCATTTTTTCTGAGAACTTCGAAAAATAGAAGAACCTGGAAGCGATCAGTACTTCAATTTCCCCCGATTTTAAAGCACGGACAGATTGTGGATACCCCGGGTATGCCTTTATCTCGTACTTGAGGTCTAGGTTCTCTTTAATGTAACCCCTGAAGAAATCCTCCTGTACGGAGCCGTTAAGAACCCCTATTTTTTTGTTTTCAAGACCTGCCAGGGTATAGATCCTGTTGTCCTTACGGGTATAAGCCTCAAGCCAGGAGTTAAGTACGGGTAAAGAATTAAAAGTGAACAGGGAATCACGTTCCTTAGAAAAGGCTACATCAGGAAGCACATCGATCTTTCCCCGGGAAAGCATCTCTGTCAACTCCTCCCATCTTCCGGGAACATATTTTACTTGCAGATTTTCATCTTTCAGGATACAATCAAGAATATCAATAAAGATTCCGTCAGCTTTTCCCTGTTCATTAATGAACACTTTGGGAGGATTGTGGTAGATCCCAACTCTTATCAATGAAGGTGCTTCTTCCTGTGCCGTGATATTTACCCCGCACCCCAGAAATATCAGAAGAAGTAGCTTGCTGACAATCTTATTCATGTTACATATTCCTGTTCCCCCGGTAGAAAAAAAGCCGGTAGGGTTCCCTTTAATTTAAGGATAAAAAAGAAACTTTTCAGTTTAGCCTGTTCAAACAGAAGAAGGGGGAGGATCATCTCTGTTCTCTATAAAACTACAGAAATTATTAATAACACGCTTATTTGATGCGATTATTAAAAAATATGAACAAATGGCGAATTTTAAAAGAACCATTCATGGATAATGAATCTATACGATAATAGTGGTCCCGTTTTCCATAGTCTTTCCGGTCCTGTCAAAAAAGAAATCTATTCTGCCCAGGTTAACCCCGGCCCAACCCACCTGGTTCACCAAAACATTTTTGCCTTCACTATTTTGGGTTACCGTTGGTTTTTTGAGGAAAGTGTGGGTGTGGCCTCCAATGATCAAGTCAATATCTTTGGTTAATGCGGCAAGTTTGAGATCACTGATTTTCTCGTGCCGGTAATGATAACCAAGGTGGGACAGGCAGATTACCAGGTCACATTTTTCCTGCTTCAGCTGGGTTACGGTTTCCTTTGCCATTTCTACGGGATCAAGATATTGGGTTTCCTTGTAGAGTTTTTTGCCAACCAGGCCTTCCAGTTCTATTCCCAGACCAAACACGCCCACCTTCACACCGTCTTTAAAGAATATTTTGTAAGGTTTCACCTGTCCATCCATGACAGTGTTGGTGAAATCGTAGTTGGCACTTAAGAAAGGAAATTCTGCGTGTGGCAATTGGGCAAGAAGTCCGTCAATGCCATTATCAAAATCATGATTGCCAATAGTTGCGGCATCATATTGTAATTTGCTCATAAGTTTAAACTCCAGCTCCCCGCCATAAAAATTGAAATAAGGAGTTCCCTGGAATATATCCCCGGCATCCAGGAGAAGGGTATTTGGGTTTTCCTTTCTGATGCTTTGGATAAGGCTATATCTTCGGGCAATTCCTCCCTGGTTCGGGAAATCTGCATGGTCGGCATCAAAAGGTTCTATATGGCTATGAACATCGTTGGTGTGAAGAATGGTGATATGTTTCTTTTTTTCTTCCGTAGAAAAGGACATTAGCCCCATACTTCCTATACCGGCTAATGTTCCTGCTGCTGCGGTTTGTTTTATAAAGCTTCTTCTTTTCATTTTATCCTGATAAATCGTTGATCCCTCGCCGGTGCAATAGTATCTTTTTCCCTGAAATAATCAATAAGCAGATTTCTAATCTTGTAATCAAGACTTGTGACAGAGACCGCCCTGGAAAAGAAAACCATATTGTCGCCGCCGTTATACAGGTAATCGTTTGTGGCAACATAATAACTTTTCTCTTTTACAATTGGTTCTCCCTGAATCAAGACTTTCCTGATCTTATTCTCACTGTCTATTTCGAGTTCCAGTCCTGCCACAGGGTGCGCGGTACCAGCATCAAGCAGGTAAGTGATCATTTCATTGATGTGCGTTCCTTTCATTTCAGCCACAACTACTTCATTTTCAAAGGGCATGACCTGGAAAGCCGTACGGGTGGTGATCTCTCCTTTATTGACCGAAGATCTTATTCCGCCATGGTTCAGTAATACGGCATCTATACTTTTACCAGTTCTTTCTTCAAACACAGGGGAAGCTAATTCCATAACGGCATCTGCCATCATGTTCCCTATAGCTGTATTTAGTTCTCCGTCTGTCTTTTGAAGATTATAGGGAGTATAGGCAAGTACAGCGTTCATTTCCCGGTCTATATGTTCCTTGTAGGGGGTTATGAAATTAGTTATGGAGGAATCTGCGGGAATGGAATCTGATATGTTCAGTTGTTTTCCGTTTATTTCTGAAAGTTCCAGATTCCTGCTGTTCCTGCAGGACGAAAGCAGAAGGGGAAAAAGGAGGATGATGACACTTAGGTTTCTCATGCGGAGGCTTGTTCGTGATCTACAAAAGTAATTTTTTCTTCTCCTTTCTTTGGAGTGAAGATCTAATTTTTTTGAATTTTCTGCCGGAATTTCCTACTTTTCAGAACAAAAGGAGGGTGGTAATAAAAATTATCTTATTTTTCACCTAATTTTGATCGCCCTACAGATCAGGAAAAATCGAACATTACTTTATATAGATTCTGTTGAAAGCGAGGCAAAAGGTTTTTGTTTTATTCATTCTTATTGCAGTTCTTTTTATTGTAGGGGCATTTATGGAAATTAAACCCCTTAAGATCGGGGCCAACTACCTGCTTATTCCTACACTCATACTGTATTACAGGTTAAAGACCAGAAAATGGTTCGTGACCATAGTGGTAGCCCTGCTCTTTTTTTACCTGCGGGATATTTTCCTTTTCTATGGTTTTCCCAATTACCCTAATATAGTTATGAGTACTTTTATGATCGGTCTTGCGATCATTTATCTTCTAGCAATTACAGGTTTTCAAAAATCGGAAGTGCATATCGTTGAATGGGTATCCCTATCCATTATGTACCTATTCCTGGTGTTTTTATTTATTACTATTGCAGACCTGGTGCCCCAGGTTATTTCTCCGTATAAATATTCGGCATATACCTACCTTTTCCTTTTAACCCTTTTACTCGCCATTACTTTCACGGGATACCTGCTTAAGTCTCATTATGCTTCGCTGTGGCTGATGCTTGCTTCGGCTTCCCTGCTGGTCTCAGAGCTTTCCCTGTTCTTTAAATTATATGTGGTTGATGATATAAGTGTAAACATGTTCTTTCCATTATTCCATGTGATCACCTACTATGCATTGGTGCAACATGCACTTCACAGAAGAAGGTCGGCGGTCATTCCCCTTGTTTAAAATTTGTGTATTTCATCTGTTTTATTCGCAGTTAATCTTCTCACAGGATATGAGTTGATTTCTGTACAGGTAAAATTTATATATTGCCAATATTTTTAGGGAAAATGAAACAAAAATACTTTTTTGCCTTCCTGGTGATCGCAGCTATTGTGGCAAATTTTATTGGAGTTTTGAAGGATGATTTCTGGCTAAAAAAGAGTGGAGAGTTCCTTTTTATCTTGCCTCTTTTGGGGTATTACCTACGGGACCTGCCTATAAAAAATCTAAACTTCCTGGCTTTCCTTATTTGTGTTGTGGCCGCAAATGGTATGGCTTTTCTGCAGGATTCCTGGTATTTTAATCACATCATTCTGGGACTCTGGCTTGCCTCCTACATTTTTCTGGTAAGGGAGGCGATCAAAAATACCGAATATGAAAGGGGGAGCAGGTTCATGTCTCTTTATTTCATGGTGGTCGTAGCGATCTATACCTACCTCCTGTTCCTTCACATCATGGAAATAGAACGCAGCCTTTCAGATGGACTAATGTTCTCCCTGTATATACTTTACTATCTCAACATCCTTATTTTCGCCATAACGGCACTGGTCTACTACCTGAATTCTTTTTCCCGAAAATCGGTTTTTTTCATGTGTCTTACCCTTTCCTTTATATTTTCTGATGTTTTCAGGGATATGGAAGTGTTTTACTTCAGGGACCTAAGTGTTGAATTGGTGGGATCTCTAATAAGGTTTGCTGCCCTAAAGCTCGTGTTCCTGTTTTTCGTGACAAAGGAAAAGAAACTTCGGCTTTTACATCTGGTCTAGTTAAAAATTCTCTTTCCATCTCTTCTTTTTGTGTTTTAATAATACCTAATTTTGTCCCGTGATAATTTCAGATTTAAAGATAGGAGCCGCCTACAGAAAAGGTGAAGGCAAAAGTGATTCCATCCCGTCCACTATAGATGTGAATATGATCACCAACATAGGGGTGATCCTCGATCATGAGGCTGACGCCCCAAAAGATAGCTTCTTAAAATGGCAGGAGGAGCTGGGAATCCCAGACCGGGATTTCACTATTTTAACCTGTAAAGATAAAAGGCTTAAAACTGATGTTTTTGAGGGTCTGGTTTTTACCATGCAGGACCTGGGGTGGAATGGAAAGATCAAAAATGGGGAAGTAGAGGAGTTCCTTAAACGTCCTTTCGATGTATTGGTCTCTTTTACAAAACATGATAATAAACTGGCAGCTTTACTCGTTTCTCTTTCCCACGCCCGACTCAAAGTAGGGCGGAATACAGAAAAATACAGTGATATGTTCGACCTGATGATAAGTACTGATGCCGATGAAGCTGCTGTTTTCCTGAAAGAACTTAAAAAATATTTACAATACTTAATCAAACAGCATAATGAACAAATTCATAGGCACGGGAGTAGCTTTGATCACTCCTTTTACTGAAGACCTTAAAGTAGATACAGAAGCCCTGAAGAAACTGGTGAATTTCCAGGTGGAGAACGGGATAGATTATATGGTTGTATTGGGAACCACGGGAGAAAGTGCGACCATGAATTCTGAAGAAAAGAGACAGGTCATAGATACTGTGGTTGCCGGGAACAATGGCAGGATTCCTCTTGTTCTTGGGGTTGGAGGAAACTGCACTGGTAAGGTAGTTGAAGAGCTTGAAAAAACAGATCTTTCTGCCTTTGATGCTGTACTTTCAGTTTCCCCTTATTATAACAAACCTTCACAGGAGGGTATCTACCAGCACTATAAGGCTGTGGCGGCTGCTTCAAAGAAACCGGTCATCCTTTACAATGTGCCGGGAAGAACAGGTTCAAACGTGCTTCCCGCCACGGTTAAAAGACTGGCAACAGAAGTGGAGAACATCATAGGAATAAAGGAAGCTGCAGGAGATATGGTGCAGGCAATGAACCTGATCTCTATGGTGCCAAAGGACTTTCTGGTTATTTCGGGAGACGATATGATCACTTTGCCTATGGTGCTTGCCGGGGGGCACGGGGTGATCTCGGTAATAGGACAGGGGTTTCCTGCTGAATTTTCTGAAATGGTGAGACTGGGACTTGACCGGAAAGTAGATGAGGCCTACAAAATACATTATGAAGTTGCTCCATCTATTGATATGATCTTTGCTGAAGGTAACCCTGTGGGAATTAAGGCTCTGCTGGCAAAAAGAGGTATTTGTAAGAATACTTTAAGGCTTCCGCTGGTAAAGTCTACGCAGGAATTGACAAACAAGATCAATTCTTTCGTTGATAATTTCTAGAAATTGACCTGGATATCAAGTGTGCCGAAGGGTGATAAGCCCACCAAATACTGCTGAAACTAAAGTTTTTATAATATGGCAGAAAAGAGTATTTTTGCCAGATGTTAATACCAATAATGAAAAGATTTATCCTCTTATTAAGCCTTGTTTTTGTTGCAACCTCCTGCAGCCAGTATCAAAAAGTTCTCAAGAGCTCAGATACTGCGGTTAAGTATTCTACTGCAGAAAAATTGTACAACGAAGCAAAAGCCGGAGAAGGAAATACTAAAAAGAAGTTCAGGAAGGCGCTACGTCTGTTTGAACAGATCATGCCCGAGTACAGGGGAAAACCCCAGGGGCAGAGACTTAGTTTCCTTTATGCCGATACTTACTATGAGTTAGGAGATCATTACCTGGCAGGTTACCAGTTTGAAAGGTTCACCGAGACCTATCCCCAGAGTGAAAAACTGGAGGAGGCTGCTTTCAAGGGAGCCAAAAGTTATTATAACCTTTCTCCGCGGTATGATCTTGACCAGACAGAAACCCATAAGGCGATCGAAAAATTGCAGGCATTCATCAACCGTTTTCCTGAGAGTGAAAGACTTGATGAAGCTAATGAGCTAATCACAGAGCTACGGGTGAAACTAGAAAGAAAGGCCTATGAAATTGCAAAGCAATATCATCATACCCTTAATTACAAGGCTGCAATAACGGCTTTCAATAATTTCATCCTGGAGTATCCAGGTTCTCCGTTCAGAGAGATGGCTTTCTATTACAAGTTTGATTCTGCTTATCAATATGCTATAAATAGTTATGCTTATGCTATGCCTGAAAGGTTAACTGCCGCCCGTTCTTATTATGAAGATTACAAGCGATACTATCCGCAGGGAGAGTTCACTGCTGAAGCGGAAGCTGCTTTTTCAGATATTGAGGAAAAACAACAAAATTTATAATCAAGAGAAGTAACAATGATAGATTTAAAAAAGACTGATGCGCCTGTGAACACCACAACGCTGGACAAAAATTCAATTGATGCGCCTACCAACAACATTTACGAGGCGATCTCAATTATTTCCAAAAGGGCCACGCAGATCAACTCTGAAATCAAAAAGGAGTTGTTGGAGAAGCTTGATGAATTTGCTACTTACAATGACAGCCTTGACGAGATCTTTGAGAACAAGGAACAGATCGAAGTTTCCAAATTCTATGAGAAACTGCCTAAGCCCCATGCTTTAGCAGTTCAGGAGTGGCTGGATGATAAAATTTACTACCGCAATACCAAAAGCGAAGAATAACCTATGTCTGTATTAAGCGGCAAGAAAATATTACTCGGCGTCACTGCCGGAATTGCCGCTTATAAAACAGCTTTTCTTGTACGTCTTTTCATAAAGGCCGGGGCAGAAGTAAAAGTCATCATGACACCTGCTGCCAAAGAATTTGTCACCCCTCTTACTTTATCCACGCTTTCCAAAAATGAGGTAATTTCATCCTTTACCAGGGAAGAGGATGAAAACGGCATGTGGAACAATCATGTTGAGCTCGGGTTGTGGGCAGATCTCATGCTGGTAGCACCTGCAACAGCGAATACCCTTTCCAAAATGGCGGCCGGCAACAGCGATAACTTCCTGCTGGCCACTTATCTTTCGGCTAAATGTCCGGTATATTTCGCTCCTGCCATGGATCTTGATATGTACAGGCATCCCTCTACCAAAAACAGTTTTGACAGTCTTGTTTCCTTCGGAAATATTATGATCCCTGCAGGAACAGGTGAACTTGCCAGTGGCCTTGTAGGCGAGGGCAGAATGGCAGAGCCCGAAGAGATCGTGCAATTTATTGAAGACCATATTTCTGAAAATCTTCCGCTCAGGAACAAAAAGATACTCATAACTGCGGGTCCTACATACGAAGCCATTGATCCCGTACGTTTTATAGGAAACCATTCCAGCGGAAAAATGGGCTTTGAACTGGCGGCTGCGGCCAATGCCGCGGGTGCTAAAGTAACCCTCATCGCGGGCCCTACACATCTTGAAAACCCAGATCCTGCTATCAATTTGATTCGGGTTCAAAGTGCCCAGGAAATGTATGAGGCTGCTATGGAAAATTTTCCTGAAGTGAATGCAGCAATTGCAGCAGCTGCGGTTTCAGATTACAGGCCAAAGAACGTGGAAAACCAGAAGATCAAAAAAGAAGCAGGGAACCTGCATCTGGAACTGGAACCCACACCGGATATTCTTGCGGCACTGGGAAAAGAAAAAAAGGAGCAGATCCTGGTTGGTTTTGCCCTGGAAACAGAAAATGAAGTGCAGAACGCCCGGGGGAAACTGGAAAAGAAGAACCTGGATTTTATAGTGCTGAATTCGCTCAACGATCCGGGAGCCGGTTTTAAAACCGATACCAATAAAATAAGCATTCTTTTTAGTGACGGCAGAAAAATGGATTTCGGTCTCAAGTCAAAAAAAGAAGTGGCGGGTGATATATTGAAGGAATTAATCGTGGTACTCAATGAATAAGCTGTTTTTTGTTCTCGTCTTCCTTTTGTCAGGTTATTTAAGTTTTGGCCAGGAGCTCAATTGTCAGGTTGTGGTGAATGCCGAACAAACGGGAAGGACCAATGTCACCGTCTTTAAAACCCTGCAAAATTCACTAACCGAATTCATCAACCAGACCAGCTGGACCAACCTTCAGCTTGCTCCGCATGAACGCATCAACTGCAGTATGTTTATCAATATTAGCAGCTATGATGCCGATTCTTTTACAGGAACGATACAGGTGCAGTCTTCCCGGCCGGTTTTTGGATCAACCATGGTAAGTCCTGTCTTCAATTTCAATGATGAACAGTTGGGATTCACCTACACCGAATATGCTCCCTTCACCTTTAATCCCAATAATTTCGATAATAACCTGGTCTCAGTAGTGGCATACTATGTCTACACCATTTTAGGGCTTGATGCAGATACCTTCGAAGAACAGGGAGGGACAAAATATTTTCAGGAAGCAAATAAGATCGTAAACCTCGCACAACAGAGTGCCCGGGTAGGCTGGAAGAGTACAGATGGGAATGCATCCCGGTACAGGCTAAATCAGGATCTTTTATCCAATTCCTTTTCTGAATTTAGAACGGCCATGTACACTTACCACCGCGATGGTCTTGACCGTATGCATATGTCTCCTGCCGAAGGGAAGAAAGGTGTGGCGAAAGCCATTCTGGACCTGGAAAGAATGAATTCCCGCAGACCAAATTCTTTGCTGCTTCGAACCTTTTTTGATGCCAAATCTGATGAGGTCGAACAGGTCTTCAGTGGAGGACCTTCTGTGCAGATCAAGGAGGTAGTGGACGCCCTGAACAACCTGGCACCCACTTTCTCTCACAAATGGGCAAACATTAGGTACTAACCTGAAGTTGTATTTGGGAAGATGGCCCCGAATTTTTAAAAAGCAGGGTCGGGAATAAATCTTTGTATCTTTCTATACAGGTTTGGATTCGAAAAGAATTCTCATGTATCTTTACCTTAAATTTCAATTCTCTTGCTAACAACGCTTTCCATTAAAAATTACGCCCTCATTGAAGATATTCAAATGAATCTTCAGGAAGGTTTTACCATAATTACCGGGGAAACCGGGGCCGGAAAATCAATCATGTTGGGGGCTCTTTCCCTGCTTCTTGGTAAACGTGCCGACTTTAGTGCCATACGTGATCTGGAGAAAAAATGTGTGATAGAAGGAACTTTCAACCTTGCAGCTTATGATCTTACGTCGCTTTTTGCTGCTGAAGATCTTGATTATGAAACTCAAACAATAATTCGCCGGGAGATCCTGCCTTCGGGGAAGTCCAGGGCTTTTATAAATGACACCCCGGCAAACCTTTCTTCCCTTCAGGCGTTAGGGGAGCAGCTGCTCGATATTCACAGTCAGCATGAGACCCTGAGTCTTGGAGACAATGATTATCAATTCCTCGTGATAGATTCTCTGGCTAACAATTCGGGAAACCTTATATCTTACCAGAAATCACTTCAGCAGTTAAAACTGCTTCAGAAGAAACTGCATAATCTTAAAGAGGAGCAGGCGCAGGCGGCAAAAGAATACGATTATAATCTTTTTTTACTGAACGAACTTCAGCAGGCAAAGCTTGAGGAGGGGATGCAGGAGGAACTGGAAGAACGGTACGAAGAACTAAGCAATGTTGAGGAGCTCACAGAGCAACTGGGAAGCGCGGTGAATCATATTCAGCAGGAAGAGATAGGAGCTGCGGCATCTCTGAAAGAGGCGCGAAACAACCTGCAGCGCATCGCTAACATTTCATCTGGTTATCACCAGCTTTTTGATCGTCTGCAAAGCGTCAACATAGAACTTGACGACATCGCCACCGAACTGGAAGCTACACTTGAAAAAGTAGAGGCCAATCCTGAAGAACTGGCAAAGGTAAATGACAAATTACAGGTTTTGTACAACCTTCAGAAAAAACACATGGTTTCCACAGTTACCGAATTGAAGGAAATTCAGGAGACCCTGACTGAGAAGGTAAGTCTTTCAGAAAACGCTGAAGAAGAGATCGCGAAGGCAGAGAAAGCCATCGCTGAACAAAGAAAAGAGCTTACAACATTTGCCTCTGAATTACATAAATCCAGGAAATCTGTCATTCCGGTATTCATTAAAGAGGTAGAACTTATTCTCGCAGACCTTGGGATGCCAAATGCTACGCTGAAAATTGAACTTAAGGAACAGCAGGAGTTTTTCCCTAACGGGCAGGATAAAATGAACTGGCTGCTTTCAGCCAACAAGGGCGGAAGTTATAATGATATTAAAAAAGCAGCATCAGGCGGCGAATTATCCAGGATCATGCTTGCCGTAAAGAGTATCCTGGCCACCTACAGCAAACTTCCTACGATCATTTTCGATGAGATAGATACGGGGGTTTCAGGGGACATTGCTCAGAAAATGGCCGTGATCCTGCAGAAGATGGGTGAGGTGATGCAGGTAATTGCGATTACCCACCTTCCGCAGATAGCCGGAAAAGGGGATTCCCATTTTAGGATCTATAAAGAAGATGCAGCTAACAGTACCATTACCAATATAAAGGAATTGAAAAAGGAGGAGCGGGTAGAAGAACTTGCGATGATGTTGGGCGGCAAAAACATTACCGATTCCGCCGTGGCCCACGCAAAAGCGCTGTTAAATTAAAAGATGTTTATTATATTTACCCGCTTAACAGAAACCAAAAAAATAAACCATGTCTTATAATCTACTCAAAGGAAAAAAAGGGATCATCTTTGGTGCCCTGGATGAAAACTCGATCGCCTGGAAAACCGCCATGCGTGTGCATGAGGAAGGCGGACAGTTCGTTCTTACCAATGCCCCTATAGCGATGAGAATGGGTAATATAAAAGACCTGGCTGAGAAAACCGGGGCTGAGATCATTCCGGCCGATGCCACCAGCGTTGAAGACCTTGATAACCTGGTAGAGAAAGCCATGGAAATTCTTGGAGGAAAGCTTGATTTTGTTTTGCATTCCATCGGGATGTCTGTGAATGTGAGAAAAGGAAACCACTATACCAATATGAACTACGACTATACCACGAAAGGTTGGGACGTGTCGGCAGTTTCTTTCCATAAGACCATGCAGAGCCTTTATAAAAAAGATGCAATGAATGAGTGGGGAAGTATTATGGCCCTTTCCTATATCGCCGCCCAAAAGGTTTTTCCAGATTACAATGACATGGCCGATAACAAAGCTTATCTTGAATCTATTGCCCGTAGTTTTGGATATTTCTTCGGAAAAGAGAAAAACGTACGGGTAAATACCATTTCACAATCTCCAACTCCTACTACAGCAGGTACCGGAGTAAAAGGTTTTGATGGGTTTATCGCTTACGCAGATAAAATGTCTCCCCTGGGAAATGCTACGGGAATGGATTGTGCAAATTATATCATCACCCTTTTCTCAGACCTTACCAAAAGAGTGACCCTGCAAAATCTCTATAATGACGGAGGTTTTTCAAATATGGGCGTGAGCCAGCAGGTGATGGAGGCCTTTATTAATGGCCAGGAAGAGTAGCTAATTCAAACTATATATGTTGAGGGAGGCCGTGAAGTATTAATATTCACGGCCTTCTTTTATTTATGCCATGCCCGGCTCATTTCTTTCATACATTTGTGACATGAAGCTTAATTATTCCTTTGTCATCCCCGTCTATAATCGGCCTCAGGAAATCAAGGAACTGCTGTTGAGTATGCAGCAACTTGATTTCCCGCGTTCATTTGAGATCGTGATCGTGGAGGACGGTTCTACAGAGACTGCGGCAGAGGTAGTGCAGAATTTTGAGGATTCGCTGAATATTACCTACCTGACTAAACCCAATTCGGGACCGGGGGATTCCCGAAACTACGGAATGAAAAGGGCGAAAGGAGATTATTTTTTAATTCTTGATTCTGATGTCATTCTTCCTGAGCCTTATCTCACAGAGGTTGACACAGAACTTACCGCCGGTTTCGTTCACTGTTTTGGCGGGCCCGACGCTGCACATGAGAGTTTTACGGCTGTTCAGAAAGCCATTAACTTCACCATGACCTCATTTTTAACCACGGGAGGCATTCGGGGTGGGCAGAAAAGGGTAGGTTCCTTTCAACCGAGGAGCTTCAATATGGGTCTTTCAAGGGAGGCATTTGAAAAAAGCGGTGGCTTTGGCAGGATCCACCCCGGTGAGGATCCAGATCTGGTGCTGCGGCTTTGGAAGATGGGTTATAAGACCAGGTTGTTTCCCGATGCTTTTGTGTACCATAAGCGAAGAATAGACTGGAAGAAATTCTATACCCAGGTTAATAAATTCGGATTGGTGCGGCCTGTTTTAAACCAATGGCATCCAGAGTCGGCTAAGGCCACCTATTGGTTTCCTACTTTGTTTACTTCCGGTTTATTTTTGAGCATTGTGCTAATGGGGTTAGGCTATTCTCTCTTTTTATTTCTCTACCTGGGGTACTTTTTATTGATCTTTCTGGATTCCTTCAGGAGTAATCGTGATCTTAAGATCGCGGTTTATTCAGTTTGGGCAGCTCTTTTGCAATTTTTAGGATACGGGCTTGGTTTCTGCAGATCTACCTGTTATATTAGGTTTTTTAATGAACCCCCTGAAAAGAGGTTTCCGAAACTATTTTTTCAGCATGCTAAAAAAGACTAAATCCGGGACCAGGAGAAGGTTTAAAAAGACCGATATCAACTCCTTCATCTTCTTTCTCGTTTTTGCTGTGGTGATCTGGATTTTTGTGCAGTTCTCAAAGCAGTATAATGAAGTGATCAATATACCTGTGCAGTATGTAAATATACCGCCAGACATAATGCTGGCTGATGACAACCCACGCATTCTAAAACTCAGAATGGAGAAAACAGGCTTTAAGATCGCCTGGTATTCCCTTTTTCCACCAACCTTAAATGTAGATGTTTCCAGAGCCGCTGAACAGGATGGGAAACTTCTGTATTTCATTGATGAGAACCGGAGTGATATCATTTCCCAACTGGACATTGATTTTGACGACAGCCGGTTTGTGAAAGATGTGCTGGCCATCAATTTTCAGCAGAAAAAGGAAAAGAAGCTAAAGGTAATTCCCAGGGTTGAGATCGAATTCGCAGTTGGTTATTCGGCAAGGGAGGCTTTGCAAACAGAACCTGATTCGGTGGTGGTGAGCGGCCCTGATGGCCTGCTCGATACCCTTTCTGTACTCTATACTGAAAAATTGAGTCTCAGTAAGGTCAAAAGTGATGTATCAGGAACAGTAAAGATCGATACCAGCGGAATGAGGGGACTTACCTTATACAGACCTTCCATAAACTATGAAGTTGAGGTAGAAAAATTTACCGAAGGTAGTGTGAGGGTACCCATAGAGCTTATAAATGTGCCCGAGGATCTCAACGTGGTCATATTTCCCAAAGAAACCTTGTTGTTCTTCCAGGTGAACCTACAGGATTACTCAAAAGTAAGTCCTTCCGATTTTAGGGTGGTGGCGAACTTTGATGGTTTGCAGAAAGACCAGGACTTCCTGATTCCCGAGATTGTTCAAAAACCTGATTTTACAGCCAATTTGCGCATTAACGAGAAAAAGATCCAATTTATCATCAAGAAATGAAAGTACTGGGCTTGACCGGGGGAATAGGAAGCGGAAAAACAACCGTAGCAAATTTTTTCCGAGAATTGGGGGTTCCGGTCTATATTGCAGATGATGAAGCCAAAGAATTAATGAATTCCGATCCCGGGGTTAAGAAGGCAATAACCGAAATATTTGGAGAAAATTCCTACACTTCGAATGGCCTGGATAGAAAATATTTAGCGGATAGGGTTTTTAAAAGTAAAGAATTGCTGGAGAAATTAAATGCCATTGTACACCCGGCAGTAAACAGGCATTTTGAGGAGTGGAAGAGTAAACAACAATCTGCATACGTCGTCTATGAAGCAGCTATTTTATTTGAGAAAGGGGGATCTGAAAAATGTGATTTCACCCTTTTGATCACCGCCCCGCATGAAGTGAAAATCGAGCGGCTCCTGCAGAGGGATAACTCAAGTCTTGAAGAAATAGAAGCAAGAATGGAGAATCAATGGAGCGACGAAAAAAAAGCTGCATTGGCAAACTTCATTATAGAAAATAATGATCTTTCCCGCACCCGTCAGGAGGTGCGAAATATTCACTTAATTATGCTGCAGAGCGCGTAAATTCTAGGTTTCTTTTGTTAACATTTGGTTAAATGCTTAAAAGGCTAAATGTTAAAATCATACTTTTGAGATATGAACAAAAAGATATTTTTTCTTTTGGTGGTACTCATGAGTCTCTCCCTAATAGGAATCATATTTGTTCAGGGATATTGGATAAAAAACACCGTTGAAAGTAAGGAGGAACAATTCTCTTTTAACGCCAAGCAAATATTACGCAGAGTAGCGAGTGAAGTGGAGAACAAGGAGCTTGAGAATTACTACTTTGCCCTGCAGGAGGTTGTCGATAGTCTGGGTGTAGAACCTGACAGTTCGATAATGAGTGAGATCTTCCAGGTACAGCGAGACGAATTTTCAAACGAAATTCAGGTTTATTCGCATGGTATCATTGAAGAAGATTATAAGCTCTCTACTGCATTTTTGGATGCAGCCATAGATACCATACATTTCAAGAAATTGATAAACAGTAAGGTGTCTAAGCTTGTGAAAAACGATAGTCTGAACGAAAATTCGCTCTCCACCCCCGGCAGGATCAACCGCATGTTTAGAATGGAGGATGTGGAGAAGGAATTTATTAGGTCAACAGTTAGTGAGTATACCAGTAGAATACCAATTCATAACAGGGTTTCCGGAGAGTATCTGGAAAGTCTTATTAGTAAGGAATTGAGCAACAGGGGAATGAATACCTCTTTTGAATACGGGGTCTATGGAAATGGTTTGGCGACAAAAGTAAAATCTGAGGATTTTAAACTTAATTCCAGGACAACCTACAGGGTGCCCTTGTTCTCAAGAGATAATGGGACCAACAATTACCAGCTTTTTGTGAATTTCACAGAGAAGAAACAGGTAGTATTGTCTTCTATTACCCTTATGGCTGCATTGTCTATCATATTTACATTGATCATTGTGATAGCATATTCCAGTGCCCTATCTCAATTGATAAGGCAAAGGCAGATATCTGAGATCAAGACAGATTTCATCAATAACATGACCCACGAGTTCAAGACCCCTATTGCGACAATCAACCTGGCCCTTGATGCCATCAAGAATCCTAAGATCAAGAATGATCCTGAAAAGGTTGAACATTATCACAGGATGATACGGGATGAGAACAAAAGGATGCATGCACAGGTTGAGAATGTACTTAGGATCTCAAGACTTGAAAAGAACGAACTTGATCTTAAAAAGGAGCGTCTTGACCTCCATGAAATAATTGAAGAGGCGATCACGCACATAGAATTGATCGTAGAAGACAGGGACGGATATATACAGACGCATTTTGCTGCGCTTAAATCCTCCATCCTGGCTAACCAGATGCACTTTACAAATGTAATCGTAAATATTCTGGACAACGCGGTGAAATATTCCCCGGAGGAACCCAAGATTGACATCTATACAGAGAACGTCAAGAATTACATTGTAATGAAGATAAGAGACCAGGGAAGTGGAATGACAAGACCGGTCCAGAAAAAAGTTTTTGAAAAATTCTATCGCGAACACACCGGTGATATCCACAATGTGAAGGGTCACGGTTTAGGCTTAGCCTATGTGAAGCGAATCCTTGACGACCACCACGGAAGTATTAGCGTGGAAAGTGAAAAAGGAAAAGGAAGTACATTTATAATCAAATTACCATTAATATCTTAAAAATTAACTACCACTAATATCTTACTTTATGGAAACTGAAAATAAAAAGATTTTACTAGTTGAAGATGATCCAAACTTCGGAACGGTATTGAAAGATTACCTCGCAATGAACGATTATGAGGTAACCCATGCTAAGAACGGAATGGAAGGCTTTGAGAAATTCAAGAAAGATGACTTTGACCTTTGTATCCTTGATGTGATGATGCCTTATAAGGATGGGTTTACCCTTGCTAAAGAGATCAGGGAGAAAAATGAAGATATTCCTATTATCTTCCTTACGGCTAAAGCCATGAAAGAAGATGTTCTGAAAGGATATAAAGTAGGGGCAGATGATTACCTGAATAAACCTTTTGATTCTGAGGTACTGCTTATGAAGATCAAAGCCATTATGCAGCGTAAAGCTACAGATAGCGTGGCCGATAGTAAGCAGTTTGAATTCCAGATAGGGGATTTTCATCTTAATTCAAAACTCAGGTTCCTTACTTTTAGAGATGAAGAACCATCTAAACTCTCACCTAAAGAGAACGAATTACTGCGTCTTCTGGCTTTACATGAGAACGATCTTATGCCAAGGGAACTAGCTCTTACCAAGATCTGGAGAGATGACAACTACTTTACTTCCAGAAGTATGGACGTATATATCGCCAAATTGAGAAAGTATCTTAAGAAGGATGAGAACGTGGAGATACTGAATATCCACGGGGAAGGTTTCAGGCTGGTTATACGAAACAAGGAAGAAGCCGCGAGTTAATTCCCGGTAAGTAATATTTCAGTTTCTAACAGGACCTGGTCCCGGAAAATTTTCGGGATGAGGTCCTGTTTACGTATGTTAACAATTTCTTGTAGGGGTCTGCGTTAACTATTTTTATATTTACTACTTAACCGTCATTCAATGAGGGGATTCCCCAACATACACCTGCAACACCTGCTTGCCGTACTATCACGGCATTTTTTGGGTTGTGGGGGTAGGAAAGGAGTCTTTCTTCTATTTCTTCTTTTATTTTCAATTGTTTCGTTTGGACAGGATGGTGTGAACATTACAAGCACCGAATCACCTGGCCCTACATCCTCTAATCCCATACCTATTGACATAAGATTTGAAGAAGCAGTTAATTCTATAGACGATTCTGCACTTGAAATTATCAATGGTTCTTTAGGAAATCTACAGAGGGTTGATCCAACTTTCAAGTTTAATGGACCAAAAGGAGACTTAACAAATTTTAGAATTGACAAAACCTTAAACGAAATCCTGGATGACATTGGAGGTATTTTAGGTTTAGGAAACCTTGGGCCATATCTTGAGGAACAATTATCTGAAGCCGTTATAAGTATTGATTTTAACGGAAATGATAATCTTTTTTATTTAACCTATGGCAATGGTCTGTATGAATTTGGAAATCCTGTTCCTGTTATCTCTGCCGATAAATTTGAAACACCTTTAGATTTTGTAATTAATAGAGCAAATGGGAATATCTACGTGGCAGATCATGGAAAGAAACAAATTTTAGTTTTTAATAATTCTTTTGAGTTAATAAACGAAATAGGAGCAGGTACAGATGCCGAAAGTAATGATCCACGTGGTACATCTGGACTGGCTCTGGATAGTGATGGAAATATTTACAATGCAGACAATTACACGGGTAATAAAACTGGGAATTTCGATGCTATCAAGATTTATTCTCCAGATGGTAATTGGATTCATACTATCGACAACTTTAAAGGAGACCCCATCAGGGATCCGTTAAGAATTGCTGTTGATATTAATGGAAATATCTTTTTAAGTGATGCGGGTGGAAATAATGGCAGGGTATTAATATATGATAAGAACTACAATCCAGTAACGATAATAAATCAAGAGGTACAGGGCAGTCCAGGAAGTTTAATGACAGATGCCTATGGATATTTATATGTGGCAGATTTTGCTGATGATTTTGATTTGAATGCTCTGTTCAACGATCCATTAGATTTGTTAGATAGTTTTGCAGGAATTGATAGCGGAAATTTTGATATTAAAGTCTATGACCCTCAGGATAACTATAGTTTAGCCGGCAGTTTTTCTTCAGAAAACCTTGATCTCCCGATTGATTTAGCCATAAATGATTGTGGAAGAATTTATGTCAACAATATGGATTTGGTCATAAGATCATTAGATATAGGAAAAATTGGTAATTATCCTATCCCAAATGATGTTGATGTGGAGTTCCATTTTTCACTAAAGGAATTTAAGAGACAGGATAATTTTACTGCCAATATAATACCTGAAGAAGAGGGACTGGTTGAAGTTAAAATAAATAAGCCCTTATTTCTTTGTGATCCACAGCCTAATGGAGAATTTTCAATTGAGTATCAAAAGGAACAGAAAAACACGGCACCTGAAGCTGAGCCCGATGATTTCTATACTACACAGGAAAATGTAACACTTTCAGTTTCTAAAACAGATGGAGTTTTAGCGAATGACAAAGATG
>NZ_JBHULT010000012.1:0-181491 GCF_042684505.1 Salinimicrobium flavum | reverse complement strand
ATCTTGTGGGAGCCCCGATAGCTATCGGGGGTCGCCTCCCTGCCTACCGGCAGGCAGGCTTTCTTTTAAACCCTTCATCATGAATTTGATGAAGGGTTTTTTTATACCCTAAACTCAAACCTGGAAACGACTGTCCGCCCTACGGCGGACGGGGAGGGTCTTCTTTCCGGAAACTGCACCACCCCGTCTCGGCCTCACGGCCGATCCACCCCTGCCTGCGGCAGGCAGGCCTCCTCAACTGAGGAGGGGAACTCTTAACCAAGAAGACTTAGTAGAAGGAATGCCAGCGTGAATTTACAACCCGTTACTCCCGACTACTGCACCACGTAGGGCAGCATGTTGGTTCCTGATAATCTGAAATATCCGAAGGCGAAATTATCGGGATTGGTAATGTTTACAATATTACCTCTAACAATACCCGGCTGAGTTTGAAAAGGCCCGCCGTTACTGCTGCCAGACTGGGAGCGAAGGATGAACATGTACTCATAGAACCCTCGGGAAATGCCCTGTATCTCAAAGGCTACAATATCTCCGGTACTGGCATCTTCGTCATTGAAAAAAGCGAACGTACGGTTCCCATTGGTGAACTCATCATCATAGATCTGAAGGCTAACATCGTCGTTCACGTAACGGAACAAATAATAATTCTGCATTTCTGCAGGATCTGTATAATAGACCTTAAACTCATAGTCATCTCCCGAGAATCCGCCCCTATCCTGCGTGACAAAATCAAGCTGCGGAGTGGGTACCAAGGGCTCTGTCGCAGAATATGTCTCACCTTCATATTCTATTATTAAGGTGTATTCTAACTCCAGGGAGGGATCGATCTCGTCGTTCCTGAAGATTCCGTCAGCCATCTCTTCAAAAACATATTCCCTTCCGTTGTCATCCATTACAGAAACTGTAGCGTCTATGGCCGGCGGTATATTTTCTTCGAAAAAGGGGGCGGTGGTGGTAAGGCGGATGAATTGAGTATTCTCTTCCTTATCTACATCCCAAAGCAAGGAGGCTTCCACCACCAGTCGTGGTGCTGATTCCTTAAGCTCAACATCCACCACATCTTCGCAGGATAGGAAACCCACTGAAAATAACACTGCCAATAGGAATTTCTGAAGTTTCATGGTCAAAATTTAAAATTATAAGTCACAGCAGGAACGATCCCGAAAATGGATAAGCGTACCGCTTCATTGACACCTGTATCATCATTTCTTCTAAAGTTCATTGAAGCCGCATTCTTACGTGAATAGACATTATAAAGTCCGAATGTCCAGGAGGAAACATAACTTTTTTTATTAATAGGACGTTCATAAGTTGCTGAAAGATCCAGCCTGTGGTAAGATGGAAGGCGGTCACTGTTCCTTGGGGAATAAACCGGAATGGTTAAATTTTCAAACCTATACTGGCCGGTAGGATAAGTCGTGGGCAGACCGGTTTGAAAAATAAAATTAGAGTTGAGACTCCAACGATCATTTAGATCATATGTCCCGGTGACAGATAGGTCATGGGTTTTGTCATAAGGGGTATTGTACCACTGGGAATTATTGATACCCGGTTCTGCAGATGTCCTGCCGGGGGTCTTTTGTTCAGATCTGGAAAGGGTGTAGGCGAGCCAGCCCGTAAAATCGCCCTTGTTTTTCTTCAGCAGCACTTCCAATCCATAGGCTCTTGCTTCTCCCGGTAGAATCACTTGTTCAATGGCATTGTTGGCAATAAGATTAGCGCCGTCAATGTAATCAATCCGGTTCTTTAGAAACTTAATAAAACCTTCTACTTCCAGGGAATATAATTCTTCTTTAATATTTTGATAATATCCGGCTGCTACCTGGTCAAGGGACTGTGGTTCAATGTATTGTCCGCTGGGAGCCCATACATCCAGGGGGGTGGGTGAGCTGGTATTGGTGATAAGATGCAGGTATTGGGTCATCCTGTTGTAACTCGCTTTTACAGAGGCGTTTTCATTGAAGCTGTAGGCCAGCGCTAACCTTGGTTCTAAATTTGAAAAGGCCTTTTCAACTTTTTCCCTATCCAAAGACTTTCTTCCTGTTGGAATGGCTTTCTCATAAATCCCGAAGCGTTCATTATAAACTACGGGATTATCATCAGTATAAAGATTCAACTCCTCTTGCCCCAATCTTAAAAAACTGCTGTACCTTAAACCGTATTCTGCCGTAAGATCTTTTGTTAGCCTCTGTTCCGCAGAGATATAAAAGGCATTTTCAAAAGCGTATTTTTTTATCAATTTGGAAGCATTGATCCCTGAAGTCGGGCTGCTCGGTTCTATCTCCCCCGGGTTAAATTCATAATAGGTATTATGAACCCCATAATCAAGGCTGAGATTCCTGTTGATGTGATGATCTATGTCGTATTTAATGTTCATATTTTTTATTCCGCTGTTCCAGTTGAACCCTACAAAATCAAGGGTTAGCCCGTAATAATAATCACTGTATATGAGGGAAAGGTTGCTGAAGATATTATCCTTCAGGAGATGGTTCCACCTCAAATTGAACACTGCGTTGCCGTATGTGTTGTCAAAACTGTCACTTATCCTGAAAACATCCCTTCCGAAGTATCCTGAAAAAAGTAATGTATTACGCTGGTCCAGCCTGAAACTTAGTTTGGTGTTAAGGTCATAGAAATAGGCTGAATTCTCATTGTCTGTCAACTTCAGAAACAAATGTGCATAGGAACTTCGCCCCCCTATAAGGAAGGAACTTTTCTCCTTCTGGATAGGTCCCTGCAAAAGTAGCCGGCTCGAGATCAACCCAATCCCACCGTTCGCCTCAAAATTTCTGCTGTTCCCATCCTTTTGATAAATATCCAGAACAGAGGAAACCCTACCGCCATAATCTGCGGGAATTCCTCCTTTGTAAAGTTTCAGATTCTTGATCGCGTCCGGATTAAAAACTGAGAATAACCCAAACAGGTGACTGGCATTAAAAATGGTAGCTTCGTC
This sequence comes from Salinimicrobium flavum, assembly GCF_042684505.1. Classification (NCBI taxonomy): domain Bacteria; kingdom Pseudomonadati; phylum Bacteroidota; class Flavobacteriia; order Flavobacteriales; family Flavobacteriaceae; genus Salinimicrobium; species Salinimicrobium flavum. The sequence continues at coordinate 178,538 of NZ_JBHULT010000012.1, read as the reverse complement.
AAGCAAGATCAGATTTTGGTCTGCAGCGCCACCCCGCACATTAAAACCCGATGAAGCTTCTCCTGCATTTGAAACTCCCGGAAGGAGCAAAAGGGAACGTACAATATCAACCTCTCCAAAAACCACCGGTAATTTTTGAATGGTGCTTATCTCCAAACTATTAACACTCATTTGGGGGCGGGAAATATTAAGGCGCTCCACATCCTCGATGATCACCACTTCTTCAAGATCTTCAGACGCCTGGTTCAGGCTCCAGTTAAGGGTGGTGTTTTCAGAAATGGTAATTTTCTGGGAAATAGTTTGGTAGCCGAGATAGGTTATGAATATTTGATGTTCCCCTTCGGGAAGCCTAATGGAATAGAAACCGTAATCATTGCTCACAGTACCCGTTGATAGGGAAGGAAAGAATAAGTTTACTCCGTTAAGGGTTTCATTGTTGCCGGCATCTTTTATCACCCCGTTCAACAAATAGGTTTCCTGAGCCTGGACCAGACTAAAGGAGAAAAGGAGCAGAAAGAGGAAAGAATGTTTCAAGGAGTTATTAACTAACAGATTAATAGCAGTGTGGGGTACTCCTATTCAAACAAGGCCTTCATGACGATATTGATCCCTCTGAACATTAGATATACTGCCGCTGCCATGGCCAGAATTGCAAAAGCCATCACAGGGATAAACCAGGTATGCTCCTGATTTTTCGCGGCACTAAAAAGAACCACAGGCCCTATAAAGGATAAAGGCAAAGCACCTGCAAGAAATTTAAGACCCTTTAAAAGCAGTCCTTTATTGGTGTGTTTCATAGCTAAAATAAAGGTCTAAAGATAAAGAATCTTGAGGGGAATTCGAATCGCATCTGGATTGTTTAAGATAAATCATAAATTTCGAACTGCTTTTAAATCATTATTTTATTATATTTATTTCAATTAACTGTAAATCAATTCTCTAAAAGAGTAAATTCAAAATTAAGCGGAAATTAACAATCTGCAATAGATTTTATGTTTAATTTTGTCTTAAATTATTTAAACATGAATCAGTTCTCTATTAGTCAACTGGCTCAGTTCTCCGGAATAAAGCCACATACCATCAGGATCTGGGAGCAACGCTACAATGCTTTGCAGCCACAGCGTTCTGAGGGCAACACACGGTATTATGATGGATTTCAGCTCCGGCGACTGCTCAACATTGTAAGTCTTATGAAGACTGAACATAAAGTTTCCAGTCTGTGTTCCATGCCAGATGAAGAGTTGTTCCGACTTCTTGAACAACATCACGAACAGGCAATTAACGAGACTGATTACGATTACTTTGTAAACCAACTCATTTCGGCGGGGATGAACTACGATGAATCAAATTTCGAGAAAATCTTTTCCCACTGTTTCCTTCGCTTTGGGATGACAAAGACCTATGAGGCGGTAATTTATCCCCTGCTTACCCGAATTGGGATCATGTGGACCAGTAATGCTATCCCTCCTTCCCAGGAACATTATATCTCTAACTTGTTAAGGCAAAAACTTTTCACCGCAATTGATTCCTTACCCCTGATTATGGATGATGAGGATTCATGGATGCTTTTCCTTCCCGAAGATGAGTTTCATGAAATTGGCTTGCTGTTCGCTAATTATTTAATAAGGAGCAGGGACAAGAGATCACTTTACCTGGGACCTAATGTTCCTCTTTCCTCGATTGAGAACGCCCTAAAGGACACTAAAGTTAAAAATCTTTTGTTGTTCATGGTGCACCGGGATCTTCCTGAAAATAACCGGGAATACCTGGAGGAGCTCAGCAGGATAGGAAAAGGAAAAAATATTTATCTCGCAGTAAACCCTGAACTTTCAGAAGAAATTAAAACAGAATATCCTTTAAACTGGCTTTTTTCAGTGGCAGACCTGGAAAAAGCATTTTCAGAAACAAATTCTACAAAAACATAGAAGAATGGCAAACGTAGCAGTTATAGGAGCCGGATTTTCGGGGTTGAGCGCGGCAGCTTATTTGGGTGCAGCCGGCCATGAAGTTCATGTTTTCGAAAAGAACAGTACTGCCGGAGGCAGGGCCCGGCAGTTACATACCCATAATGGTTATGTTTTTGACATGGGGCCAAGCTGGTATTGGATGCCGGGGGTATTCGAAAGTTTTTTCGGGGATTTTGGATATAAAGTATCAGATCTTTATCAATTACAATTGCTCGATCCTTCTTTTGAAGTGATCTATAAAAACAGGGAGAAACTCAGCATCCCTGAAAATTATGAAAAACTACGGGAACTGTTCGAATCTGTTGAAAAAGGAAGCGCTGCCAGGCTAGACCGGTTTATGGAGGAAGCCCGGTATAAATATGAGCAGGGAATGGAGAACCTGGTGTACATGCCCGGACTTTCTTTAACAGAGTTTGCAGATATTTCCCTAATCAAAGGAGCGCTTCGGCTTCAGGTCTTTTCCTCCTTTAGTAAGCATGTTCGTAAATTTTTCAGGGATCCAAAGTTGATAGCCCTCATGGAATTCCCGGTATTGTTCCTTGGTGCAATGCCCCAGGACACACCGGCCCTTTACAGTCTTATGAATTATGCGGGGTTGAAATTGGGTACCTGGTATCCTCACGGTGGCTTCGGAAAAATCATCGAATCAATGGTGAAGGTTTCCGAAGAAAACGGAGTGAGCTTTCACTTTAATTCTGCGGTAACTGCAATTTCTACGGAAGGAAACCGGGTGAAGGGACTGGAAGTCGATGGGAAGCTTACCTATTTTGATGCAGTGGTTGCTGCGGCAGATTATGAGCACGTTGAAAATAAACTTTTGCCCCCTCAATTTAAAAATTACGATTCAGAATATTGGAAGAAAAAGACCTTTGCCCCCTCATGTCTTATTTTTTATCTGGGGATCTCTAAAAGACTACCTGAGCTGGAACATCATACCTTGTTTTTTGATGAAGATCTTTTTGATCACTCTGTTGAGATCTATAAAGATCCAAAATGGCCCACAAAACCCCTTTTTTATGTTTGTTGCCCTTCAAGGACCGATGACAGTGTAGCTCCGCAGGGGCATGAAAATCTGTTCCTGCTAATGCCTTTAGCCCCTGGTCTGGAAGACAGGGAAGACCTTAGGGAAAAATTCTTCAGCGTCATGATGGAGCGGCTGGAGAAACAAACAAAGACCAGCATAAGACCTTTTCTTGACTATAAGCAAAGTTATTGCGTGAATGACTTCGTGAATGATTATAATTCATTTCGGGGGAACGCTTATGGTTTGGCCAATACCTTGCTTCAAACGGCTATTTTGAAACCCAAGATCAGGAACAGGAAATTAAAGAACCTTTTTTATGCCGGCCAATTAACAGTGCCGGGGCCTGGTGTCCCCCCTTCTCTTATCTCCGGAAAGATCGCTGCACAACAAGTTATTAACGAACTAAAAAAACAAAAAAATGAAGTCACTGTTTGATGATCTTTCGATAGAGGTTAGCAGGTTAACCACCCGCTCTTACAGCACCAGTTTTTCCATGGGAATATACTTTTTACACGATCGTTTGCGGGATCCAGTTTATGCAGTTTATGGATTTGTAAGGGTAGCCGATGAGATCGTTGACAGTTTTGACGGATATGACCAGACTTACCTCTTGGATAAGTTCAAAAAAGATACCTATGAAGCCCTGGAACAGCGTATCTCCACCAACCCGGTATTGAATTCATTCCAAAAAGCGGTGCACGATTACAATATAAATTATGAACTTATTGAAACCTTTCTGAAAAGTATGGAGATGGATCTTCAAAAAGTGGATTATAATGATGAAAAATACAAACAGTATATTCTGGGTTCTGCAGAAGTTGTCGGGCTTATGTGTCTTCATATCTTTACAGAAGGAGACCTGCAAAAATTCGAAGAACTAAAGCCCTACGCGATGAAATTGGGAGCAGCTTTTCAAAAAGTGAATTTTCTGAGGGATCTAAAGGATGACTATCACGTGTTGGGCAGAACCTACTTTCCGGGAGTGGACATGGAGAATTTTTCAACTTCGGCTAAAAAACAGATCGAAAGAGAGATCGAAGATGATTTTCAGTATGCACTTATAGGTGTCAAGAAACTGCCTGCTTCCGCCAGGGGAGGGGTATACCTGGCCTATGTGTATTACCGGTCACTCTTTAATAAAATTAAGAAACTTCCGGCTCAAAGGGTTCTTTCCGGCAGGATAAGGATCAATAATGGTAAAAAGTTCGGATTAATGCTGAATAGCCTTGTGGAAACTAAAATGAACCTTTTGTAAAGATGATATACCTGCTGATCTTTTTAGTAACAGGCACCCAGGATCTTTCGCAGGAACCAGGCCTGCATGAGGTGCGCAACCTTTATGCAAAAGCAGCAGAGCAACAGGAGGCTGGTGAAAAGCTGCTGAAGCTGGTAAAACCGTATGCCAATCAAGATCCTCTTTTCCTGGGATACGAAGCAGCTGCTAACATGATGATGGCGAAGCATGTGGCGAATCCTTTTACAAAAATGTCGTATTTTAAGAAGGGTAAAAAAATGTTAGCCTCAGCCATTGAGACAGATCCACAAAATATTGAATTGCGCTACCTGCGATTCTCAATACAGGCTGAAACACCAGGCTTCCTGGGATATAAGGACCATCTGGAGAAAGATAAGAACTTTATCAGGCAAGAACTTTCAAAGGTGAAGGATAAGGAACTTCAAAGAACGATCCTTAGTTATCTGCTGGTTTCTAAAGCTGTTGATGAAAGGGAGAGGAAGGAAATTAGAAATAATCATAATAAATTATGGAAACCTTAATTTTTAATTCGCTTATCGTGCTGGCCTCTTTCCTGGCCATGGAAGGGGTTGCCTGGTTTACTCACAAATATGTTATGCATGGACTGCTGTGGACACTGCATAAGGACCATCACAAAAAGGAGTCTTCTGGTTTTTTTGAACATAACGACTTCTTTTTTCTCATTTTTGCCATCCCGGGAATCATCTCTCTTTACTTTGGAATGCAGGCCGGTTACAATTTTCTTTTCTGGATTGGACTTGGGATCACGATCTATGGAATGGCCTATTTCTTTGTACACGATATTTTCATTCATCAGCGATTTAAGGTTTTACGAAAGACCGATAATGCTTATTTCCGTGCCATACGCAGAGCCCACAAAATGCATCACAAACATTTGGGTCCTGAAGATGGGGAATGCTTCGGAATGTTATGGGTGCCGTTGAAATATTTCAGGGATCAAAAGAAGAAGGCATAATGGAGTATACCTATTTACTCGTAAATTTCTTTACGATAATTATTCCGTTTATATTCTCTTTTCACCCAAAGCTGAACTTTCATAAAACCTGGAAAGCATTTTTTCCTGCTGTGATTTTTACCGGGGTCATTTTTGTCGTCTGGGACATGTATTTCACGGAAATGGGCGTCTGGGGATTTAACGATAAGTACCTCACCGGGATCAATGTGGGAAATTTGCCACTGGAAGAAGTTCTATTCTTCTTTTGTATTCCCTATGCCTGTGTATTTACTTTCCACTGTCTCGACCTTTTTCTAAAGAAACGGGTAGACAGCAAGAATTTCCTTTTTTCTTATATACTTATTTTCTTTCTGCTTGTATTGGGAATTCTGAATCTTGGGAAAGCCTATACATCCAGTACATTTTTGAGTCTGGCGGTGCTCCTGGCCTTCGCTGTATTTTATCTAAAGCTGTCGTGGCTTAACAGGTTCTATGCGGTATATGCAGTTCTTCTTCTTCCTTTTTTCCTGGTGAACGGGGTTCTTACCGGAACCGGCCTGGAGGAAGAGGTGGTGTGGTATAATTCTGAAGAATTCATGAACTTCAGGATAGGAACGGTTCCTTTTGAAGACATTTTTTACGGGATGGAGCTCATCCTTGTGAATCTTATCATTTACCGTTATCTTTTAGTTAAGATGGATAAGTCTACTGTCACGACCCCCATTACACAAAATTCCTGAAAAATGAAAAGAACGCTTCAGATATTGAATATTCTCGCATTCATCGTGATGGTGGTATTTAATTACCTGTCAAATACCGGAATGATCAACGGGGAAACCATGGCAAGTATTTCAAGAAAATATGAGAACCTGTTTACTCCTGCAGGATATGCATTTTCCATTTGGGGATTGATCTACTTGTCTTTATTTGGCTTTGTGATCTATCAGGCCCGGGATCTCTTCACTAAATATTCTTCAAACCCCGTTACTTTGCAGGTAGGTTGGTGGTTTATAATTTCCTGTACAGCAAATGTCCTCTGGATCTTTGCATGGCTTAATGAAGCCATACTACTTTCAGTCCTGCTCATGATCTTATTGTTGTTCTCCCTCATAAAGATCATTCTCAATACCCGTATGGAACTGGATGATGAACCTCTTCCCATTATTGGGTTTGTTTGGTGGCCCTTTTCCTTTTATTCAGGGTGGATCGCTGTGGCGCTCATTGCCAATATTGCCGCCTACTTAACTTCAATTAACTGGAATGGCTTCGGAATTTCTGAAGTCAGCTGGACGATCATCATGATCCTGATCGCCGGAGTGGTCAATTTGGTGATCACCTGGACCCGAAATATGCGGGAGTTCGCGCTTGTGGGAGTATGGGCGCTTGTGGCTATTGCCATAGCAAACTGGAATGATCAACCCTCTGTCGTGATCACCTCACTTGCCGTTGCTGCAATACTCCTTGTAAGCAGTAGTATTCATGGATATCAAAACAGGGAATACAGTCCATGGAAAAAACTATAACAAAGATTTCTGTTTGTTGGTTGCGACGGGATCTTCGGCTGGAAGATAACGCCGCTCTGTACCATGCTCTGAAAAGTGGATTTCCCGTGCTTCTTTTTTTTGTGTTCGATATATATATTCTTGATAAACTTCCTAATAGAAAAGACAGCAGGGTTGAATTTATTCATGAGCAACTGGAGAAGATAAATAAAGTGCTACACTCGAAAGGGTCCTCTTTGGTGGTCTTACATTCCACACCTGAAAAAGCCCTTCGGGGCCTGCTTATGAAATATGAGGTGCAGCAGGTTTATGCCAATCACGATTATGAACCTTATGCTTCAGAGAGGGACGAACATATTAAATCTTTGCTGAAAGAAAAGGGAATAAATTTCTTCACTTTTAAGGACCAGGTTATTTATGAAAAGAAAGAAGTCATGAAACCTGATGCCACTCCTTATACAGTATTTACCCCTTATTCGCGGGTTTGGAAAGAAAAACTCTTTAACGATTCCCTTCCGGAATTGCCTTCGGAAGACTTTTTGAACAATTTTTTGAAGATGCCCCCAAAAGAGTTGCTTTCCCTTTCAGAAATAGGTTTCGAAGCTTCGGGAGTAAAAATACCGGAAACAGAACTTTCTGAAGAATTGATCAAAAACTATGACCAAACCCGGGATCTTCCGGCTCTTGAAGGCACCAGCCGGCTGGGTGTACATTTACGATTTGGAACAATAAGCATAAGACAAGTGGTCAAAACCGCTTTAAAACTTAATGAAACTTTTCTGAATGAACTTATCTGGCGGGAATTCTTCATGATGATCCTGTACCATTTTCCGGAGGTAACGCACCATAATTTCCGAAGAAAATATGACCGCATCCAATGGCGAAACAATGAAAAGGAATTTGACCTGTGGTGCAAAGGAGAAACAGGATATCTCCTGGTTGACGCCGGGATGAAACAACTGAACGAGACGGGGTGGATGCACAACCGTGTACGCATGATAGTCGCCGGATTCCTAACCAAACATCTGCTGATAGACTGGCGCTGGGGTGAAGCATATTTCGCCGAAAAATTGCTGGATTATGAACTGGCTTCAAATAACGGCAACTGGCAGTGGGCAGCAGGCACGGGGTGTGATTCTGCACCTTATTTCAGGATCTTTAATCCGCATTTGCAGTTAGAGAAATTCGATCCCGAACTAAAATATGTCAAGACCTGGTTACCCGATTTCGATACACGAAATTGTCCTCCGGTAGTAGATCATTCTTTTGCGCGGCAAAGGGCTTTACAAACCTACAAACAAGCTCTTAACAAATGAACCGGTGATGAAGTGTGCCCCACCACAAAGATTACAGCAAACCTCTTTTTTTGATCTCCAGGTATTTATTGATGGTGTTGATGCTTAGATCCCCCGGACGGGTGAGGATAGTTTGGATCCCATGCCTCCTGAGTTCCCTTTCCATAAGTCTTTTATCATAAGAAAATTGCCCGGCAATGGTTTGATCAAAGATCTCAGGGATAGTATCTGCTTCCATATTAACCAGCTCCTCCAATTCTGTATTCTCGAAAAAGACCACCACCAAAAGGTGTTTTTTAGCCAGTGCCAGGAGGTAAGGTAATTGCCGGTGCAGCGAACCCAAATGTTCAAAGTTGGTATAGAGAATTACAAGGCTTCGCTGTTTTAACATCCGGTTTATGTGGGTGTAGAGCAAGGCAAAATCAGAATCAAGAAATCCGGTGTTGATATTATAAAGGGTTTCCAGGATCAGGTTTAGATGTGTCTTTTTGGAACTGGCCTGTAAGACATTCTCCACCTTATTAGAAAAAGTAACCAGGCCGGCTTTGTCTTTCCTTTTTAATACAATATTGGAAAAGGCCAGGGAGCTGTTAACTGCATAATCCAGCAGTTTGAGGTTGTTAAAAGGCATTTTCATTGCCCTTCCTGTGTCAATGACAGAATAAACCGGCTGGGAGCGTTCATCCTGGTATTGATTGACCATAAGTCCCCCTTGTTTTGCAGTAGCCTTCCAGTTAATACTTCTAATATCATCCCCCTTCACGTAATCCCTTATCTGCTCAAACTCCATGGTATGCCCAATCTTCCTGATCTTTTTGAGTCCCGGTTGAGCAATTTTCCGGTCAATGGCCATAAAATCGAGTTGTTTCATTTGTATAAATGAAGGGTATACCTTGACCATCTGGTCTCTTTTAAAGCTGTCCCTTTTCCTGGCAAGACCCAGGGAAGTAGAGCTGTAAACGTTGAGTTTTCCAAAATAATATTCGCCACGCTCCACCGGCTTTAAAGAGTAATCGAAGCTTATGCTTCTTCCTGGCCCCACTTTTAACTTTTTTGAAAAATCCCTTTTTTGGAACTGCACAGGGATCTCATCTATCACTTCCAGTAAAACAGCGAAGGGAAATTTATTATGTATGATGACCTTCACCGGATTTTCGTCACTGTTGGAAAATTTCTCCGGAAGAATTCGTTCTGCGATAATCAAGGGTTTTTTAAAGAGGGCGATTATATCGAACAATAACAATAAAAACAACAGCAGTGCCAGGATCCAGACCACTGGATAAAGCCACTCCATCCAGTAGGAAAAAAGGAAGGCTGCTGCCAGAAGGAAAACGGCAATGAAAAATCTTTGGTGCAGGTATAATGACTTGAAAACTTTCAAAGGTTACCTGGGAATTTCTATGGAATGGGCGATCAGGTCAATTACCTTTTCGGGAGTCATTCCCTCCATTTCCTTTTCAGGAGACAGAATTATACGGTGACCAAGCACCGGGGCCAGCGTTTTTCTGATATCCTCGGGAATAACAAAATCCCGGCCATGGATAGCAGCAAGTGCTTTTGATGCATTCATGATGGCAATAGATGCACGGGGGGAGCCACCTAAATAAAGATGTGGATGATTTCGGGTGTTGATCACCAGCTGTGCGATATACTGTAGTAACTTTTCTTCAACGCGAATGCCTTTAATCTGAACCCTTAACTTCTGAAGTTTTTCCGGGTCAAGAACAGTTTCAATGATTTCAAGGGGGTCACTACCGGCCCGGTCATGATGGGTCTGCAGGATCTTTACTTCTTCCTCCAGGCTGGGATATCCCACCTTGATCTTGAACAGGAAACGATCCAGCTGGGCCTCGGGTAAGGCATAGGTTCCTTCCTGCTCGATAGGGTTTTGAGTTGCAATAACCATAAAGGGCGGTTTCATGGTGTGCTTCTTCCCGTCAATGGTGATCTGCCGCTCTTCCATGACCTCAAATAAGGCTGCCTGGGTTTTTGCAGGTGCACGGTTGATCTCGTCAATTAAGATAATGTTGGAAAAGACGGGTCCGGGTTTAAATTCAAAGTCTGAAGTTTTTGGATTCAGCACAGAGGTTCCCAAAACATCACTAGGCATAAGATCTGGTGTAAACTGAATGCGACTAAAATCCGTTTCCAGAGTACGCGCGAATAATTTAGCCGTTATAGTCTTCGCGACTCCGGGTACACCTTCTATCAAAACATGCCCATCTGCCAACAGGCTCACGATAAGCAATTCAATAAAATCTTCCTGACCTATAATTATTTTGGAAAGCTGTGATTTCAGGTTTTCAACTGCCAGTTTCAGTTCCTCCAAAGGGATCCGGTTCTCAAACCTTATCTCTTCGTTACCCACTTCTTTATTTTCCATTTTCATCTTTTTTGAAAGCCTTAATGGCTTTATTTAACTTTAGCAGTTCCTCTTTGGATACCTGCTCTTTTTCTTCAATTGTTGCCATTAATCTCCACAATTCTTTTACCTCTTTCACAGAGTTATTACTTAGCCCGGCCAGTTGCCGGTAAAATTCTTCATTGACCTGATCTGTAGGAATCCTGTACTTCGTTCGAATATAATCTAAAAATAAAATAATTTGTTTGGAGGTTATCGTTTTATATTCACCGGTCTTAAGGTAGAGTCCTGCAACAGTACGAGTGAAGTGGTAAGACTGGTTTTGCAGTGGGTTTACCACCGGAATGCTACGTTGTTTTCGTTTTCCTGCGAATATGATAAACAATATTCCCCCAATGAACATAAAATAATAGGCCCATTTAAGTTGTTTAAACCTCAGAAGGACAAAAAGAGGGGAAGTATTGTAAGCTTTTCCTGCCTTATAGTACTGATCCCAAAAAAGGTCTTTTCCTTTTGGGAGATATCCCAGTGCCCTTTCTGCATAAGCGACATTTTCTTCATAGAGCAAAAAATAATTACTGAAAGCCTGCGGCGTGGTGTGAAGAAAGATAGCACCCTTTCCAATTGAATCCATGACAAAATTGATAGCTGGATCCTTTATCTCCAGTGAATCTGCCTCCAACCCCGAAACTCCCAACACCATTTGATTCAAAGTATCATACTCCTTAATAACAAAATGATACGTTTCCTTGTTATAAAGAAAAGCCTGCTCCTTTTTTAAATTTAAATCTGTAAGATTTAGCCGGGGTTTGGATGAAAATCCTCCTTTGGGAGTAGCAAGACCCACCTTGATCTTTAGAGTGTCCAGTAGGTTGGGGCTGAACCTTTCGGCACTCAAAAAAGCTGTATTGCCCCGTTCAACCCATGATAGCAGTCTCTTAAGTTCACTGTCATGAATATTGATCTCATTATTGAGGAAAAAGTAAGTGCCGTTTTGAAGGGAATCCTTCAGGAAATCAAAAGGAGGAAAATCGACCCCCTTAACCGAAAGATCTTGTTCCTTCAGGTTTTCGTAAAGAACGTAAGAACCTAAAGGGATCTTGTCTTCTGCCGAATAACTGGGGCTCCAGTTTAATTCATCGGGTTCACTTGCCTCCAGCCAGGTGAGCAACACAAGCAGAAAGACCATCAGTCCTAACAATATTTTATAAGTTTTGCTCATTCCCCGGGATTATAAGAACTTCGGTTCTGCGAAATTCCTGTTGGATTTTTTGATATTCTTCTTTACCGGCCATAAAATCCCCGTACCAAATAAAATCATAGATACGGTTTACTTTGCGGTACTGAACCTTAAGACCTTCCGAAGAGATCTCTGAAAGATAATCTTCATCTGTTTTGGAGGGGTCATAGGCCACGATCTCCTTTTCACTTAATTGTTGAAGAATATATAAAAAGTGGTAACGTACCGCCAGCCGGTAATTTTCCTTTTCTATTGCCTTATTAATAAGGTCCCTGATGTTCGCAGTCCTGATGATCTGCTCTTCGTCCTCCAGGATAACACCTGGTTTTGCGGATTGGCCCGGAGGGGAAAACGGGTTGAATTTGGAAAAGAGATAGGCGCTGATCCCTATCAGGAAAAGAATTAACAGGTAAGGTAAACTCTGTATTAAAAAAGCAACCACAGCAGGCACGGTTTTATCCCCCAGCAACCAGTTGAGAAAATTTTGCCAGTGCATTTTAAGATATCTCTTAAAAGTGGTCCCCCAGCTCTCATCCTCCAGCTTTTCAGAATAATTGAATTGAGGGTTTTTCTTAAGGGAACTCATTTTTTCCCGGTCAAATTCAAGAGGAACGGGGGTGGCCAATTCTTTCTTCACCACCCTTAACTCATCTTTCACCGGGCCAATAGTGTCCTGGGAGAAGCCGGTCGCGCCAACGGTAATTAAAATGAGCAATATTATGAGATTTAGCCCCCTCATTGATCTTTTTCTGAAGCACCCAGGTTCGATATGGTCTTGAAGGATCCTGTGGAATACTTCTTTTCATCCAGATCAAAATAAATAAAAGCAGAGGCAACGACCAGGATACTTGTTAGAAGATACTGAGCCAGGGAAGCGATCACATTAAAAACAATATATACCCAATCTACGAATGATGCAGGATCTGCCACGCTTACTTCCTGAGAGCCCATGAGAGCTTTAATAAATACGTAAAATATAAGCGGCAGCTGGAAAACAAGTCCAATAATGTAGACCAGAAGAGTGATCACGAAAAGTGACCAAAATGTGACCCACCAGTTGTCCTTGACGAGAGTAAAAGAATTACTGATGGTATCAATGACAGAATCTCCTTTTCCCATCACCAGGATCGCCGGAGTAAGGGATAGTGGTACCCATAAATATACTCCAGGAAGAATGCATAGCAACAGGCCGGCTCCCGTCATCAATCCAATTAACAGAAAAAGCCCAAGCATACTCCCGAAATCGCTTTTTACTCCGCTGTAAACTTCATTTTCATTAATTCTTCCTTCATTCCTGATGTAGGATCCAATAAGATGTAAAATTGTGGAATAGAGTAAAATATAAAACGCAAGTAAGGAGGTGACCAGGATGAAAATGGAGATAAAATACATGTCCAGGTTAACCCCGGTGCTAATACCAAAGAAAGGATTGTTAAATGAATCGAGCCCAAGATAAGAATAGTACGCAATAGCGAACAGCAGAATGATAAAAACGGGAGCAGTGATCCTGAAGATCAATTTGCCAAGGATCCTGAAATTTTCCCTGATAAATTTGAAAGTATCAGTAATGATCTCTCCCAGATCACGCTGCCTCTGGAATATTATTGGATTTTTGGTCATTAGAATTTTGGTGGTTAAGATAAATTGGATAATACACGTAATAGAACAGGATAATGCCAAAGGAGAGGCTGATGATCGTTATTGCAAGCCAATCGGGCATCCCTGTGCGCCTGGTTACAAAACCTTCAAGAAAACCGGCAACTATAAAAAAGGGTACTGTGCTGATAACGATCTTTAAGCCGGCCTTTATGCCTCTAACGAATGAAGTGAGCCTGGTATAAGTTCCCGGAAAGAGAAGGCCTTTACCAACTACCAGTCCTGCGCATGCTGCCACTATGATCACAGAGATCTCGATCGCCCCATGGATCCAAATCGTTCTTACCGATTCCCATAGTATCCCCTGGTCATAAAAAAAGTACTGGAAAGATCCCAGCATTACTGCGTTCTGCATGATAATGAACACAGTGCCGGCTCCATAGAATATTCCAAAAACGAAAGCCATTAGGGCTACCCTGATGTTATTGATGGTTATACCAAGGAACATGTCCATTTCACCCATTTGTTTATAGACAGCCATAGGATCTTGATTTTCAATATTTTCGAGGGTCATATTCACATAGGCATCACCCATTACCGCCCGTACAAAAGAACCGTCTGTTGCTGCGGAAAAACTTCCGGCCGCAGCAAAGACCATAAAGATTATGAAGGCCAGGAGCAGTTGTTTCTGGTATGAATAGAACTCCCTTGGAAATTCATGAGTGAAAAAGGTTATAATCCTGTTTGGGCTTTCCCTTTTGGTCTTATAAATTCTTTGGTGGGCTTTAGAAGCCAGTGTGTTAAGGTAGATTAAAGTGTTGCTTTGAGGATAAAAGGTCTGGGCATAGCTCAGATCATCTGTTACTTCCAGGTATAATGCCGAAAGTTCATCTGGAGGGGTTCTGACATTATTTTGCAGGGCTCTTTCAAAACTTGTCCATTTATCCTTATTTTGCCTGACGAAAGCAGCCTCGCGCATTTCTCTTTTACTTTGTATCAAAGAAACGTATTAAATGGATAATTTTCAAATAGAAACCGCTCAAAATATCAGCATTACCCAGAATGTTGCGGGGGTGGGAGAGCGAATTCTGGCTTACCTTATCGATGCCCTTATTATGCTTTCATATTTGATCCTCATTATTTTTATAATGACCGCACTTGATTTTTCGGGAGGTGAAGAATGGGTCTATTCCCTGATCATTGGTTTACCGTTGATGCTCTATTTTCTTTTATGGGAGGTTTTCTGGGACGGGCGTAGCCCCGGTAAAGCTGCCCTTGATCTTAGGGTAGTAAAACTTGATGGCACCAAACCCGCTCTTTCGAATTACCTTGTGAGATGGCTGCTGCGTATTGTAGATATTACCATCACCAGTGGTAGCGTAGCTGTAGTTACTATCATCATTAATGGTAAAGGGCAACGCCTGGGAGACCTTGCTGCAGGAACAACTGTTATTTCCGAAAAGGAGAGAGTGGGAATTGAAGGCACTTTGCTTATGGAGCTTCCTGATGATTATAGTCCGGTCTATCCACAGGTTTCTTTGCTTTCCGATAAAGATGTGCAGGAGATCAAAAACCTGTACCAGGATGCCCTGCGCACCTCAAATTACAAAGTGATCAGATCTTTGTCCCTGAAGTTGTCAGACATACTGGGTGTGACTCCTGAAGAGAAACCGACCGAGTTTATAAAGAATGTTCTTAACGATTACACTTACTACACCAGGCATTAGTCCAATATCTCGACATTGAGATAAATATTCTGCCTGGGCCACTCGCTTTCGTCTGTTTCTACTTTTGAAATTTCATCTACCACATCCATCCCTCTTATCACCCTTCCAAAGACGGTATGATCATTATCGAGGTGGTGAGCCCCCCTTTCGCTCTGTACAATAAAGAACTCGTAGGGAGAAGAAGCTTTACTCACATTCTGCTCTGCATACTTGGCGGCTGAAAATGCTCCCCGAACATGTTTATGGCCTGCATCAAATTCGCTGGGTATCAGGTAATCCCCTATGTAGTGTCGCTTGATATTGGTGTCGGGAAGATCTGAATTGCCTCCCTGTACCACAAAACCATCTGCTACCCTGTGAAAAAAATTCTTATCAAAATAATTCTGTTTGACCAGAAAGATAAAATTGGCCCGGTGCAGCGGAGTGTCATGATACAATTGAACGTCTATGTTTCCAAAACGTGTTTTTATCCTGATTCTATCTTCGGGGTTATCTTTGCCATATTGCATCATAAAAGGAATGAATTCTTCCTGGACAATGAGAGGTCCTTCAGGTTTTTCAGGGACTTCCTCCTCTTTTCTATCTTCCTCGGAATTCTCTTTTACGGTATCGTTTTTTTCCGTTACTTCAGGGGTTGGAGTGGAAGATTTTTTTCTGGAAGATTGCTTATCTTCACAGGCTGTTAGAAGGAAAAGAACCGATAAAAGCACGATTAAATGACGCGTCATGGATTTTGATAATTTTCTATATAAAAGTCCGAAATTAAGAAAAATTCAGCTTCCGGGAGAGGAGGCCCACTTTAAATTGGCCCCCATGCTCCGACTTCAGGAGCTGGAAAATCTGAATATAGAACAGCAAAGGCCGAAACAGGCTGCGGTAATGGCGGTTTTTTATCCAGGGGAACAACAAGAGACCAAATTTGTGCTTATCCTTCGGAAAACCTACAAAGGGGTTCATTCAAATCAGATAGGCTTTCCGGGCGGAAGGGTGGAAGACGAGGACCTGAACCTGATGCATACTGCCCTTAGGGAAACAGAAGAAGAAGTTGGGATCCCAAGGCAGGAGGTTACGGTGCTTCGGGAATTGACCCGGTTATACATTCCCCCCAGTAATTTCTGGGTGCAACCATTCCTGGGGCTCATGCATCGTACCCCGCTATTAATTCCGCAGGAAGAAGAGGTGGAAGCCGTACTGGAAATAGATATAGATGATTTTATGAGTGATTCCTGCCTTACGAAGCAAACCTTGAGCACTTCCTATGCCACTAATATTGAAGTGCCTGCATTTCTTCTGAATGGGCACATTGTATGGGGGGCTACCGCCATGATGCTAAACGAAATGAAAGAAATACTTCAAAAGGCGTTGTAACTGCAGAAATAGTATCTTTGTTAGTCTTTTAAAATGTAAGGGTTGTATGGGGTTATTGAAAAAGAATCCTTTTGGACATTATCTTTTTTTCAAGAAATGGTTGATCAGGCTTTTTGGAGTGTTATCGCACCGGCGGTATAGAGGGTTCAATGAACTCAAGATAGAAGGCTCTGAGATCATCAAAAACCTGCCAGACAACAACGTTCTATTCGTTTCCAATCACCAAACCTATTTTGCCGATGTCACAGCCATGTTCCATGTGTTCAATGCAGCTCTAAGCGGAAGGGTGGACAATATTAAGAACGTGGGATACCTGTGGCAACCTAAACTTAACATGTATTATGTTGCTGCCAAAGAAACCATGAAAGCCGGATTTTTGACGCGTCTCATGGCCTATGCCGGGGCAGTTTCTGTTGAAAGAACATGGAGAGAAAAAGGTAAGGAGGTACATCGGGAGGTTAATTTAAATGATACCACCAACATAGGGATCGCTTTAAAAGATGGCTGGGTGATCACTTTTCCCCAGGGAACCACTAAACCTTTCAAACCCATAAGGAAAGGTACTGCACATATTATCAAACAGTACAAGCCGGTGGTGATCCCAATAGTTATTGATGGTTTCCGAAGGTCTTTTGATAAAAAAGGACTCAGGATCAAAAAAAGGGGAATTCTTCAGTCCTTCCAGATCAAAGAGCCTTTGGTTTTTGATTATGAAAATGATTCTGTTGAAGATATTGTGGAAAAGCTGGAATATGCCATTGAACAGCACCCTTCTTTCCTTAAGGTCATTCCGCAGGAAGAGCTGGAGGCTATGGAAGAATTGAACCGCACCCGGAAATGGGACCTGGAAGGGGAGGTATAATCTGTATCTTAGACGGATTAGTCCAAAATCTGCACACTCACGCAGTGATATCTAACAAAAAGGGTAATTTGTAAATAAATTTATACTTCTAGTTTCTTAAGTTCCCGGTAATTCAGTTTCAGTCTTCTTAGCAGGATACCGTAGATCAATTTATAAAAAAGCCATAGAGCACACAGGAAAACAGCGAGAACCAGCACTCCTGCAAGAATAAATTTCATCCAGTCCAACATTTCAAAGGAATATTTGGAAGTTTCCTCAACCTGAGTAACCAGCTGGTGATTCCTTATGCTGAAGAAAGCAACTATAATGGCCGAAAGTCCTGATGAAATAAGGACGAATGCGATATAGGTCTTCACCGTTCTTCGTGTTCTTAAAATGTTTTCCATAAGGGTTACAGCATCATCTGTAGTCGATATTTTTTTGTAATTCCGGTAAAACCGGTAAATGAAGTAGAAGGTTACCATATAGCTCACCACGTAAAGACCAATGGTAAATCCTTTTAGCTGAAGCTGGTCCATTTCGGCCCAGTAATCTTTGTCTGCCAGTCCTATACTTAGTAGAGTCGAAAGCAGTAGTTCTACAATACTAATGACGAATATCCACTTCACGATCGAGGAAGATTTTTTCCAAAGCATTTTATAGATCTGCTCGTAGGTAAGCCGTGGAAGGTCCTCTTCCTGCTTTTTCCAGTTTTGTTTTAATAAATCAAGTTCATCCATCCTTATTACGGATTTAAAATATTTCGCAGGGCTTTTTTGATCCTGTTCATCTTAACACGGGCATTCACTTCTGTGATCCCCAGCGTATCAGATATTTCTTTATAAGACTGGTCTTCCAGGTACAAAAAGACCAGTGCTTTGTCGATGTCATTCAATTCCCGCACAGCCTTGTACATCAAATTAAGCTGTTGCTCTGTCTGGTCATCATATTCATGAGCTTTGATCCTGAAACTTACATCATCAAAGTCCTGGGTCCTGATGTCCTTTTTTGATTTGCGGTATAAAGTGATCGCGGTATTAAGGGCTACCCTGTACATCCAGGTACTGAATTTGGAATCCCCCCTGAATTTTGGAAATGCCTTCCACAATTGGATGGTTATTTCCTGGAAAAGATCATTATGTGAATCCTGGTCATTTGTGTACATACGGCATATCTTATGCACAATGTTCTGGTTCTTTTCCAGGTTGGTCACAAATTCATGTTCGAGTTTTTCTTTCACAATGATGGTTAGCTCCTATAAGTAGTCCTTTTCGTCAGCAAGTTACAAAAGACTAAAAGTTTTTTATTTTTCGCCTATTTGAGGTGAAAACTATAACTTTGAGGAAAGCACGCAATTTTATGAATATTCCTGATTCTAAAAATCCCCGGGTGGTGATCATTGGTGGTGGTTTTGGTGGTATTTCATTAGCTAAACATTTACTTAAGGAAAAACTTCAGGTAATACTGCTGGACCGCCATAATTACCATACTTTTCAGCCTTTACTGTATCAGGTATCCACATCAGGTCTCGAACCTGACTCCATTGCATATCCCTTAAGAAAGATTACCAGACACAGCAAGGAAGGATATTTCAGGTTGACTGAGGTTCAGAAAATAGTTCCCGAAGAGAACCGGGTAGAGTCTTCAATCGGGACCCTTGCCTATGATTATCTGGTGATCGCTACAGGAAGCAAAACCAATTTCTTCGGAAATGAAAGTATTGAGGAACATGCTATGTGGATGAAAACAATTCCACAGGCTCTCAACATTCGCAGTCTTATCCTGGAAAACCTGGAGCAGGCGGTAATAACTGAAGATCCGGAAAAAAGACGGTCCCTTCTCACCTTCGTAGTGGCAGGAGCGGGGCCAACAGGCGTAGAGCTCTGCGGAGCCATAGCAGAGGTGAGGAACCATATTGTTTCCAGAGATTTCAGGGATCTTGATTCGGCCGAAATTAAGATACACTTGATCGAAGGACTTGACCGCGTACTCCCACCTATGAGTGAAAAAGCATCCCGTGAAGCTGCCAGATTTTTAAAAGAACTGGGAGTAGAGATCCACCTGAATACTATGGTACAAGGATATGATGGGAAAACTGTAATTACTAATAAGGAGGGGCTGAACTTTGATACTGCTACTTTCATATGGGCTGCAGGGGTAGCGGGAGCACCGGTCGAAGGACTTGATGCTTCTGCCCTGGTAGAAAGGGCGGGACGTTATGAAGTAAATGTCTTTAACCAGGTACTAGGATATGAAAATATCTTTGCAATAGGAGATATTGCTTTAATGAGAAGTGATAAATATCCTAAGGGCCATCCCATGGTGGCACAACCAGCCATACAACAAGGGAAGCATCTAGCGAAGAACCTGAAGCGACTTTTAAGAAAAGAGCCTCTGGTACCGTTTGAATACTACGACAAAGGAACCATGGCGACTGTAGGACGTAACAAGGCAGTAGTAGACCTTGGGAAACTTAGATTTGGTGGGTTTTTCGCCTGGTTCATATGGATGTTTATACATCTTTATTTTCTGGTAGGATTCCGAAACCGGCTGGTGACCTTCTTTAACTGGGTCTACAATTACGTGAATTATGATAAGGCTTCCAGACTAATTATACGGCCTTTCAAAAGCAATAGGAAGAACCTTGAAGTGGATCAAAAAAAGGTCTAAAAAAACCTGCTCAAAATTTCAATTTCAAGCAGGTTTGAATTTTTCTGAATTACGATTCTTTAAAGGAATTCTACCGTACCCGTATTTACATCATAAACAGCCCCAAGGATCTTAATTTCCCCATTTTCCTCCATTTCAGCAATGATGGAACTGTTTTTCCTGATTTCGTCAACGGTGTAAATAACATTATTTTTTACCACCTCGTTCACATATTCAACATTTTTAATGCTTCTCTGCTCTTCAGGATAATTATCGGTCATTTTAACTGCCGGCTTGATATGTTTGAGCATGGCAGTGATGTTACCCAATTCAACTTCGTCAATAGCAGATTTAACCGCACCGCAGTTTTCATGACCCAATACCACAATAACTTTTGATCCAGCCACTTTAGTTGCGAACTCCATACTACCCAGCATTTCTTCATCTGCGAAATTTCCTGCTATTCTTCCCACGAAAATGTCACCAAGTCCCTGATCAAATATTTCTTCCACAGGTACCCTGCTGTCAATACATGATAAAATCATTCCTTTTGGATATTGCGCGGAACCGGTTTCCTGTATTCTTCTTTGACGATTCCTTGGAGTGAGACTGTCTTTAATGAAGTTCTGGTTACCCTGCTGGAATTCTTTAACCACATCATCTGGAGTCAGGGCATTTCGTCTTTCTTCTGTCAAAGATATATCGGCATCCCGTTGATCGGTCTGTTGTGCCATTTCTCTTTCTTCTACCCTTTCATTTGTCTCATTTCTTTCTTCAGCTTCACCACAAGCTCCCATTAAAAAAGAAATGACCAAAATTAGACTCCAATAATTCAAATTTTTCATTTTCTTATTTTTTAGTGTTATGATTAGAAATAATATAAACGTTTTAAGTCCCTTACGATGTTAAGGTTCGTGTAAAAAGATTTAAACCTGCAATAAAAAAAGCGGCCTAGGGCCGCTTTTTTGTTAATATGCTGGATAGATTACTCTTTGATCACACCACAGCCAATTCTTGTCCCTGCATTTCCTGACGGTTGAGAGATGAAATCATCAACCCCGTCATGAACGATAACAGATTTATCAATTATGTTCATGGTGTCGTCTTCACAGCCAATACACCATTTATCAGTAGTGAAAGTGATACTTCCCTTTCCTTCGGCGTTAACATCAAAATTCCCAATATCACCACGGTGGTAACCTTTTTCACTACCCCATTCCCCATGATCCTCAAAAGTTGGGTTCCAGTGACCTCCTGCAGAAGTTCCGTCAGCAGCAGAACAATCTGCTTTTTCATGTAAATGGATGGCATGCATGCCTTCTTTTAGTCCGGTAAATTCAGCAGTCATGGTAACTTGTCCCTTTTCCTGGGTAAAGGTCACAGTTCCGGCGAGTTGGCTGTCACTCTTAGGTTCCATTGTTACAGTGATTTCTTTCATTTGGGTGGTATCCCCCTCTTGCTCAGTTGTTTCCTGAGTAATTTCAGTTTGCTCTTCTACCCGGTCATCAGCCGTAGATTTTTCATTTTTACAGCCTGTAAAGAACACGGCGGCAGAGAATATTAAAGATAATGTAATGCGTTTCATAGTAAATATGTTAATTAGTTATAGAGGTCTAAATTAGCCAGAATGGGGAGGGTAGCCAAGAAATTAAGTTTTGCTTAACAAATCCATTGGAAACTATGTTTTAGTTAGCCTGGTGTGGATTTCTATTTTGTTATGTAGTGTTCTGTGAACAGGACATTTATCTGCAATTTCCAGGACTTTTTGTTGTTGCTGGTCATCAAGATTTCCATCCAGGATAATTTCTCTTTCAAAAGTGTCGATCTTTGAGGTGTTTCTTTCACATTTTTCACAGTCTTCAGCATGGGTTTTACTGTGGGTGACGTGGGTTTCCACATTTTTGAGAGGCCATTTTTTACGTCGCACGTACATTTGTATGGTCATGGAAGTACAGGCCGCAAGAGCTGCGGAAAGGAAATCATAAGGAGTTGGCCCAAAATTATTACCTCCTACACTTTCAGGTTCATCAGAGACAAAATAATGCCTTCCCGCTCTTAACTGTGTAGTAAAACCAATTTCTCCCAGGTTACCTACTACCTGATGTTCTGTATCCAGGTCTTCTCTAACAGGAATTTCAAGGAATTTTGAGGCCCAGGCTGCGATCACCTTTCCGGCGTAGGTTGAATCTTCGATGTTAGTAAGTAAATGATCTGCCCCATCTAATGAGACGAAGCTTTTTGGATGTCTTGCGGCTACATATAACTCTTCAGCATTATTTATCTCAACCACCGCATCTTGGGGGGAATGAAGAATTAGGAGCGCTTTTTTAACCTCCTGTACGAGTTGTTTCAGATCCTTATTTTGCAGGTCGTTCAGAAATTGCTCTTTGATCGTAAAGTCCCTTCCTCCTACATTAACTGTGGCAAACCCCTTTTCTTTAATTTCTGAAATCTCAGACTTAAGGATGTGGGTAACATGGCTTGTAGTAGACGGTGCACCAATCGTTGCAATCGCTTTCACCGATGGCAGCTGGCCGGCAGCAAAAATTACTGCTGCACCTCCCAGGGAATGACCAATTAAAAGTGCAGGAGCTTTATGTTCCTTTTCGAGAAATTGTGCAGCTGCTATTAGGTCTTCCACATTCCCTGAAAAATTGGTGTCTGCAAAATCCCCTTCACTTTCACCCAGACCTGTGAAGTCGAACCTTAAAACCCCAAAACCACTGGCCGATAAGGCCTGGGCTATGTTTCTTACCGCAAAGAAGTTCTTATTGCAGGTGAAACAATGGGCGAACAACACGAAAGTGTGAGGCTCCTGATTAAGGGGTAATTCCAGGTGACCTGAAAGTTTATCCCCATCGCGATTTGAAAAGGAAACTTTTGAATAATTCATATTAAATGGATTTTTTAAGTGTAAAAAAGGGAAACCCACGGGTTTCCCTTTCATTTTTCTTTTTCATGAAGACCTTACCTGTTGCTGCGGTATTTGTCACGATCAAATTCACCACGATCATAGAAGGAATCATCATCGGGGATTCTTCCACGGTCTCTTCGTTCATCATAAGTTCCTCTGTCTTCACCACGAACCGATTCAATTTCGTCTTCATCACGGACGTTAAGACCCCGACGTCTCTCATCTTCGTCGATCATACGTTTAGGGTTATCAACATCTTCAAGTTCCCGGGTTCCGCGGTCTCTTTTGCGATCTTCATCAATATCCCTGTTATAGGATTCCAGGACGACCACTTCGTAATCCCTGTCTATATTATAACCTTTTTCCATTCTTTTGGTTTCAGCAAACGTCTGGTGATTGATACGGTCTGTATAAACATATTTATCGTCCAGGTTTAACCGGGCAAGTCCAATGGGGATAATGAGATGGTTCTCCCCTTCTTTATTGATGAATTCATGGATGTCTCCTGAAGCCGGCTTTCCATAGGGGTCATGATTCGCGTCAATAATAGATTTTTCTACTTCAACATCAAGATAAACCACTCTTTTTCGCTCAGGACTTACCAGTAAATTATCAACGTGACCAATGGTACGGTTATCTACATCTTTGACTTTCCAACCCCTTACATCCGGGTCATCACTATCAACTTTATAATCAGATAATTCGTTGAGATAATATAAATGCTTTTTCTTCTCTTTCATAATTTTGTTTTTAGGATTAGCTCATTTTTCTTAAAACATCTGCTGCTTCATTAAAGAACTTATTGATCTGGTCCTTTTGCTGCAGGGTTAGTACAGAACCGTCAATATTATTGGCTGCAGTTTTCATTTCTTCCACATCCTGTGCAGCATTAGGATATTGTTGCTTTTGTATCTTTTGAAGAACATTGGCAAGTTTGGTCCCTGCACTCTTAATAGTGTTGGCATGGTTGGTGGCAGTTGGATCATTCTGTATCTTTTGTGCATCCTGCTTTATGGGTTCCATGTCGGCAGTAATATCATAATTGATCTCATCGGCCTTTGCCTGTACAGCATTCATAAGCTCTATTAGAGCATTATTGGTGTATTGATGGTCAACCCCCATTCTGTTTTGGTTAGATATATAAGTAAGATATCCAGCCACACCTTGGCCGGTTGCAGATAAGGTATCTGTTTCCCAGGAGTCGGTATCTGTTTCGTTATCCCAGGATGTGGTGTCTTCATCATCCCATACAGTTCCTTCTTCAACCTGTTCTGTATCCATGTCATCCATATCGTCAACATTGTCATCATCGTTAGCGAATACTAAAAAGTACAGGATCGCCAGAATGACAAGAACCAGGATGATCCAGGGCCAAATGGGTTTCTTTTTCTCAATCTTTATTTCTGCCATAATTCAAATTTTTTGATTAGTATTTAGTTAGATTATATGTCTCCCTAAATTACAGTTTTCACCAGCCTTTTTAATTAAGTCTACCCTAAAGTATTGTTAATTAAGCATTAAAAGGAGGGGTGTATTGAGGTTATATTAGAAGTTTAACCTAATAGGTGGCCTTTTTTTCGGGAACGGCAATTTTGATCTTAACCGGGGATATTACCGCATGTACCTTTTTAATTTCGCCTCTGTATTCTCCGTCAATTTGAAAGGGAACATTTCGCGGGCATTCGATGTGTACTTCGGAAGCAGAGAAGATCTCCACAAAATCGGGGCTTAGTTCAACTTTTTCCCTGAAGGTCTTAAGGATCTCGGGAATGTTGAATTCCTTAAACACCAGGATCTCAAACAGCCCGTCATCATATCTTCCTTTTGGGTTGATAGTTGATCCTGTCCCATATTTTCGTGCGTTGGCAATTGCTAATAGAACAGCATTACGGTGCATAACCTTGCCTTCTTTTTCGATCCTGAATTGAAAAGGGAAATCACTCTCTATAAGTGTTGGAATAGATTGAATGATATAACCCAGTTTTCCCCTGATGTTACCTTCATGATAATTCTTAATAAGAGCCGCGTTTAATCCAATGTCACTAATGTGGACACAGAGTTCGTTATTAATGGAGATGGTATCGAGTCTCAAAAAATGATCTCCCAGGGCTATTTCTGAAAGCTCCTCCAGCTCTGTGGGAAGATCAAGGTTTGCTGCCAGTCCGTTTGCAGATCCTGCAGGATAAAGCCCTATGGGGATCGTTTCATCCTGAAGGATCTCTGCCAGGAGTTTAATGGTGCCATCTCCTCCTACCACCAGGACCCGGTTGGGTTGATACTCTTCAATAACTCCTGTAAGCTTTTGTTTATCATCCTTTCCACAGGTAAGAAAAACTTTGGCGTCTGCAGACCTTTCTTCCAGGGTCTTTTCAATATGTTCTATAATTGGGGTTTTATCTCTACCTCCTGAAATAGGGTTGACTACAAGCAGCACCCTTTGATTTTTTACCATTATTCTTTAGCTTATGTTTAAAAATAAGTAATTTGGAAATAAACTCAGTTAATTAATTGCAAAGATGAGGTTAGACCTAAAGTTGTACAGGGGTTACGTGAATGACCAGGAATTGATAGTGTTTGGACATGTTTTTGGTTCCTGGGCGCCCGATAAATATGAGATTGACAGGCGCGGTTACCATCACGCAAAATCTGTTATCAAGATGTTTACGATCAACCCCATCAAAAATGCTGAAATAACCTTACATTTTAAAGACCTGGAAATAAAAACCAGAACTCTGAATGACGGTTATTTCCGGTTTTCCATTCCTTATAACGAATACCTTGATAGTGGTTGGCACCAATATACCGTCACTTGCCAAATTTATGGAAAGGGCATAGTGGCCAGGGGAGAACTCCTGAAACCCTTTAAAAGCAAACTTGGAATCATTTCAGATATTGATGATACCTTTCTTATCTCCCACACCCATAATATTTTTAAAAAATTATATGTGATCCTTACCAGGAACATCAATTCCAGGGAAGTATTTGGGGACGTTGTTCCACATTATCAGGCTTTGAGCCGTGCGGGGCAGGAGGAAGAAGGTAAATTCAACTCCTTCTTTTATGTTTCAAGCAGTGAGTGGAACCTATACCAGTTCATTTTACAGTTTGCCCGCATGCACGAGTTGCCCAAGGCCGTTATAAAATTGAAAAAGATTAAAACAGGCCTGGCCGATTTTTTGTTTACCGGTCGGGGAGGACACGATCATAAATTCATTAAGATCAAGGATATCATTTCCTTTTATCCTCAACTGAAATATGTGCTTATGGGAGATGATTCTCAGCAGGACCCGTATCTGTATGAGCGCATATGCAAAGTTTTCCCTGTGAACGTAAAGGCTGTTTACATAAGGCAAACCACAAGGCGAAGGAAATCAAAGGTGAAGGAAGTACTTAAGAACCTGGAGGAGATGGGAGTTGAAACCTGCTATTTCTCCAATAGTGGGGAAGCTATTTCTCATTCAAAAAAAATAGGGATCGTTTGATCCCCATTTGTTTATTTTCATTTTAAATTAATCCCTGAAAACATTCGAAGGAAAGACCACTACACTTTCATTTCCATCTTTTCCAACTGCTGCTACCCCAAAGAAATAGTTATCTATTACAATACCTTCCAACGTGAAATGGTCGACGTCTCCTACATAACGGGAATATTGCCATTGTGGAGCAGTGGTTTCCCTCCAGTAGATCTTATAACCTGCCGCATCACTGTCTTCAGGTTTTTCCCATTTCAGTTTAGCAGAAGGTTCCACGATCCCTCCAATGGCAACCTCTGTTGGAGCAGGTGGTGCCCAGGCGAGTTTTGCCATATTAATGGCATTAACCGCTGTGAGTTTTTTGGCATACTCGAAATTTACATGCTCCACCACATCGCCGTAATCTATCCCATCTTCAGTACGAATATCCTGGTGTTGTTGATCGTAGTTTTCATGAGCTTCCATGATCCTGATTCCGGGAAATCCGAGATCATTAAAAGGCCGGTGGTGGCCACCCCGACCAAAACGGTCCAGGCGGTAGATCATCATAGGGTTCATCTCGGGCATATAGGCTTCTGTTGTTTTATGAACATAGCGGGCCAGTTGTCTGGAAATCCCGTCAACTTCACCCCCGTAAAACCTTCTCCTGTTACGTTCTTGTTCTGTCTCTGTAGGAGGAACAGGTTCAGAAAAGATCCTGAAGCTGCGATTATCGATCACCCCGTCTACTCCTTTTATATTTCCTATCATATCATTATTGAAAACGCCTATGATATCCCATCCTTCTTCTTTGGCCATTTTTGCAAATCCCTGACCGCCAAAAAGACCTTGTTCTTCTCCTGAAAGGCCCAGGTAAACAATACTGCTGTCAAATTCATATTTTGACAACACTCGAGCGGCCTCCATAGCACCTGCCATTCCACTTGCATTATCATTGGCTCCTGGAGCATCTGTAGTGAAATCCATCGTATCACCGGCCCGGGAATCAATGTCCCCGCTCATTATAATATATCGGTTAGGATATTTTTTTCCTCTTTGCACCGCAACAACGTTTACCACCCATGCATCTTTGGGGACCCTTGCGTTACCTTCTTTAGTGACAAAATCCTTTTGATAAAAGACTTCCAGGCAATTGTTGCATTGCTGTGAGATATTATCAAATTCATTTTTTATAAACCTTCTGGCAGCTCCAATTCCACGGGTTTCAGATACGGTATCGCTAAAAGTATTCCTGGTGCCAAAGCCCGCAAGCTTCCTGATGTCGGTTTCTATGCGGTCCGCAGAAACGGCATCAATTATATCATAAATCCTGAGATCTGTCTGTGGTGGAGCCTGTTCCTGGGCAAAATTGAATAAGGTTCCGGCGAAAAAGAGAATAAAGAAAAGTGGTTTGTACATAGTAGTAAAATGGATGAGATTAAATCGACTCCCAAAGTAGAAAAAAATTAAAACTAAAAAAAGCTACCGGAAAGGTAGCTTTTTCTTGTATTTATGCGAAAGCAAAAGATTTTAGTAAATGATCTTATCGTCACCGTCCATACGGGCTTGCATTTTTTTGGATTTGCCTCTTACCTTAGTTTTCACAGAGTCATAACGGTGAGAAAGGTTATCGGCAAGATCATTGAATTTGCTTTTAGTATCATACATATACTCATTGCTTTTATCAGCGATCCTTCTGCGGGTATCAGTCCCTTTTTTAGGTGCGAATAATATTCCTACTGCGGCACCGGCAGCGGCCCCTGAAAGTATTCCTAATAAGATTTTTCCTGCTTTCATTTTTTTGTTTTTTAGGTTATTTGATCATTTAATATGGTAAATCTAATATACCGCCTTTTTGGCTCTTGCCATGGGCTACCCAAGTTAAGGTTGATTTAAAGTTTCCTTGAAATTGGCTGATTTTTAACAAAGATGCCACTAATTTCAGTGGGTAAGACTCAGGAACTGTGAGAGCAATTCCCTCACCTCTGCCACACTGTTCATATAATATTTGGCTTTGGTCTTGTTCATTCCCACTTTTACCGTAGTTGCCTGTTCAGGGAGTTCTGTAAAAAGGTATTCATCTGTCCAGTCGTCTCCTATTGCAAATATGAAATCGTATTTTTCATCAAGGAGTTTATTTGCTGCCTTTCCCTTATTAACCCCGCTGTTCTTGATCTCCAACACCTTGTTTCCCTGCAGTACGCTTAAACCATGATTAGAGATAAGGTCCCTGAGTACGATAGAAAGCTCATTTGCCCTCACATCTCCCAATTCGGGGTTGGTTTTTCGGTAATGCCAGGCCAGGGAATAGTTTTTTTCCTCGATGAAAGTTCCGGGAGTTCGGTCAACGAAGGTTTCCAGTACGGGCCTAATAGTTTCCATCCAGCTACAGTCAAGGTTTTCGGTTAATTCCCATTCCTGTTCTGCAGTTCTTACCCACACTCCGTGTTCCCCAATGATTTCCACCGGAGAATTTTTCCACCAGTTTTGAAGAGTTTCCTTATCTCTTCCGCTAATGAGGATCACCCGTGTGTTTTCCTGTTCCCCAAGTTTTCTAATTAACCTGAAAAGGTCTTCATCGGGGCTTGCGCTTTCAGGCTGATCCACGAAATTGACCAGCGTACCATCGTAGTCGAGGAAAAGCACCCGTCTCTGGGCAGAACTATACTTTTCAAAAAGGTCTTTCTTGATATTACGTGTGATCTCGATAGTTTTGAACTCATTTCGGGTATTGACGGTTTCCCTGAGATTTTGCATAAAATCCTGGGCCCATTTTTCAACACTATACCGTTTTAATCTTCTTTGGAGTACCTTATTCCTTTTGACCTGCTCCTCTTTTGGCATTTGGAGAGCCAGCTTAATACTGTCAACGATCTGCTCGAAATTATTCGGATTAATGATCAGAGCCTCATTCAGTTCATGAGCCGCACCGGCCATTTCACTTAAGATCAAAACTCCGGTATTATCTGTGCGGGTTGCTACATATTCTTTCGCGACCAGGTTCATTCCATCCCTTATGGGAGTGATCAATGCAACATCACTGGCAGAGTAGAGATCTATTAGATTTTCGAACGGCATGGAGCGGTAAAAATACCAGATAGGTGTCCAGTTGACCGTGGCGAACTGGCCGTTAATGCGTCCCACCAATTCATCTATCTCTTTCTTTAATAACTGGTACTGCGGCACGTTGGTTCGGGAAGGGACCGCGAGCATGATCAACCTTACTTTTTCCTGGTACTCCGGATATTTTTCAAGAAAATATCCAAACGCCCTTATCCTGTTGGCAATTCCCTTGGTATAATCCAGCCGGTCTATTGAAAGGATCAACTGGGTATCACGGGTTACATATTTATGGTAGTCAAGTTTTTTCTGAATATCTGTATTCTCACTGCGGGGCTGCTTCTTGTGTTTAATGGCTGCATCCCTGAATTTGTTGTAATCAATGCCCATGGGAAAGGAATCCACCTTTACGATCCTGTCACTCAAGTTCACTGCATTGAAATTAATATCGTATCTAAGGATACGGTTCACGGAACGTAAAAAGTGTCTCTCGTAATCATAGGTATGGAACCCTATAAGATCTGCGCCAAGCATACCTTGTAATATCTCTTCCCGCCACGGTAAGGTCCTGAATACTTCGTAGGATGGAAATGGGATATGATTGAAAAAACCTATGGTAACTGTCGGATTTTTTTTCCTGATCATATCGGGGAGCAAAAGAAGCTGGTAATCATGGACCCATACGGTGTCATCTTCCCCCAGGTGTTCCAGAACTGCATCGGCATATTTCTGGTTCACCTGTTTATAAGCTTCCCAATGTTCGGGATCGAATTCAGTGTATTCCATGAAGTAATGGAACAGAGGCCAGATGGTCCTGTTACTGAAACCGTAGTAGAATTTTTCGATTTCTTCGGAAGTAAGTGTAACAGCAATACAGGCCTGTTTCCGGGCCTCCTCCTGTACGCTCTCCTTCATATCGTCAGGGATCTCTTCCGCAGAAAGTCCCGTCCAGCCAATCCAGATGCTATCACCCTCCTGATGGAAGGATTTCAAACCTGTTGCCAGGCCCCCGACACTTGGGGTAACTTCAAGATCATTTTCAGAAATATTTATTTGTAAGGGTAGTCTGTTGGAAATAATTATTGTCTTCCCCATAATGTTTTTTAAGGACTTTTTTCTAATTCATTTTCCTTAAATTTCCGAAATTTTAAACGGGGAGACCACCATTTTAAAAGAACTTTAAGACTATATGAATTCACTTGATTACGGGATAATTGGAAATTGCAAAAGTGCTGCTTTGGTATCAAAAGAGGGTTCTCTTGACTGGTGTTGCCTGCCTAATTTTAATTCGGCTTCTGTATTCGCCAAATTACTGGATAATAAAAAGGGAGGTGGGTTCTCCTTTGAAGTAGATGAGAGTTATAAGACCTCTCAAAAATACCTGTGGAAGACTAATATTCTTTGTACCACCTTTGCAAGTGAAGATGCGGCGTTTCAGGTCATAGATTTTATGCCGAGGTATCCCAAAGAAAATGGCAATGGAGGATATTACGCTCCACCAGATGTCATAAGGTTTATTTACCTGCTTAAGGGAAATCCTAAAATTAGGGTGAATTATAATCCTAAACTGGACTATGCCAAGGAAGAGACCTTTACTGAAAATCACAGATACTACTTAAAGAGTTTCACAAAAAAAGGAAAATATGATTCCCTTTACCTGTACACCAGTTTAGACCTGGACCAGGTACTGCACAAAGAAGAGATCAGCCTTACCGGAAATGCATATTTCCTGATGGGGTACCACGAAAAACTTACAGACCAAAGTCTTGAGAGGGCTTATCTCAAATTTCAGCGGACCAAGACCTATTGGATGAACTGGAGCGAGACTACTACAAAATACCCACATTTTAACGAAGAAATAGTTCGCAGTGCTTTGGTGCTGAAAGCTCTTACCTTTGAACAGACGGGTGCCGTGCTTGCTGCAGCCACCACCTCCTTACCCGAAACCATTGGGGAGGTTCGTAACTGGGATTATCGGTTTTGCTGGATCAGGGATGCTTCTATGGTAATAAAGGTAATGGCCGGCTTAGGCCATATGAAATCTGCTCATAAATTCCTGGAATTTATCATTAATATCATCCCTGACAAGGATGAGAAAATGCAGATCATGTATGGAATAAACGGGGAGAAGGAACTAACAGAACATATCCTCACACATCTCGACGGGTATGAAGGTTCCAAACCGGTCCGGGTTGGTAATGCCGCGTACATTCAAAAACAAAACGATATTTACGGAATCCTGATGGAGGTGATCTACCAGCAATTCCTGCAATTTGAAACCACCCTGGAAAACAGTGAGGAGCTGTGGACCATAGTACGTGGAATTGTACGTATCGTCGAAGAGCATTGGAAACAACCAGATAAGGGAATTTGGGAGTTCAGGACAGAAGAGCGCCATTTTACTTTTTCCAAACTTCTTTGCTGGGTTGCGGTTGACAGGGCGATAAAAATTGGGGAGATCCTGCGCCACGGAATCAATGCCGATAAGTGGAAGACACTGCGGAAGGAAATCTATGATGATATCTATGAAAATGCATGGAATGAGGAAAAACAGGCCTACACCCAATCTTATGGCGTGAGTGATCTCGATGCTTCTACTTTGCTCATGGAAACTTATGGTTTTATAAGGGCAAAAGATCCACGTTACATCAGCACTGTAAAGGCGACCGAAAAGGAATTATGTTATAACGGCCTAATGTTCAGGTACAAGAACAAAGATGATTTTGGTATTCCGTCCTCTTCTTTTACCATTTGTACCTTCTGGTTGATCAACAGCCTGTATAAAATCGGAGAAAAGGACAGGGCCCTGAAAAGATTTGATGAACTGCTTTCTTACAGCAATCACCTGGGTCTCTTCAGTGAAGACATAGATTTTGAAACCAAAAGGCTGCTGGGGAATTTTCCGCAGGCCTATTCCCATCTTGCACTTATTGAAACCGCAATGAATTTTTCCCAGGGTCTCTCTTCTGAAGAACGCCTGCAGGCAATGCTTCAGCAAGATGACTTTCTCTAGTAGGTGTTAAGTTCCTTTCAAAAAAAGGCCACCTTTTAAGGTGGCCCGGTAGATATAATCGAATGCACATTAATAAACTTTAGAAACAGTAACGGTTTTCACTGATCACTTTCTCTGCAATGGTATTTCTCAATTCCACGACATTGGGTTGATTCTGGTATTTAGTGAACCTTTTTAATCCCATGAGCATCATCCTTTGTTCGTCACCTTCAGCAAAAGAAACAATTCCTTCTTTAGCGCTGGTATTTATGAGATCAACAGCATGGTACAGGTAAAGTTTAGACATGGCTATCTGGTGTTTTTGAGCTTCTTCACCAAATCTTTTGGCATTCTTTTCTGTTCTTAGAAGAGTTGACTCTGCCATGTAGATCTCAATAAGAATATCAGCAGAGGCCAGTAACAACTGTTGGTGATCTTCCAGTTGAGGTCCAAATTTTTGTACGGCGCTACCGGCAACCATCAGGAATACCTTTTTCAGGTTAGCAAGGATCTCTTTTTCTTCAGCAAAAAGCTCAGAATAATCGGGTTTATCAAAAGAGGGGATCCCGGTAAGTTCTTCTCCAACTTTGGTCGCCGGTCCAAGAAGGTCGACGTGTCCTTTCATTGCTTTTTTGATCAACATTCCCACACAAAGCATTCTGTTGATCTCGTTGGTCCCTTCATAGATGCGGGTGATGCGGGCATCCCTCCACGCAGATTCCATAGGAGCATCTGCAGAGAATCCCATTCCTCCATAGATCTGGATCCCTTCATCTGTACAGTTCTGAAGATCTTCAGAAGCGGCTACTTTTAAGATCGAACATTCTATTGCATATTCTTCAACACCTTTCAACTCGGCTTCCTGGTGTGAAGCACCTTCTTCCTGGCGAATGCTTATACGGTCTTCGATATCTTTAGCCGCACGGTAAGAAGCTGATTCCCCTACGTAAGCTGAAGTAGCCATCTCGGCTATTTTTGATTTTATTGCTCCAAATTGTGCGATCGGGGTTTTAAACTGCACCCTTTCGTTAGCGTAATTCACTGAAGAAGTGATCACCCTGCGTTGTGCATCCAGACAGGCACCGGCAAGTTTGATGCGACCCACATTAAGGGCGTTCATCGCGATCTTGAATCCGTTTCCTCTTTCAGAAAGCATATTTTCCACAGGAACCTTTGTTTCATTGAAAAATACCTGTCGGGTAGAGGAGGAGTGGATACCAAGTTTCTTTTCCTCTTCTCCCATAGAAATTCCGTTATCGGGATCATTTTCCACGATGAAACCAGTAATGTTCTTGTCATCTTCTATCCTGGCGAAGACGATCATCAGGTCACAGAAACCGGCGTTGGAGATCCACATTTTTTGTCCGGTGATGCTGTAGTACTTGCCATCTTCAGAAAGTACGGCTTTGGTCTTTCCTGAATTAGCATCACTACCGGCGCCCGGTTCAGTAAGGGCATAAGATCCAAACCATTCTCCTGTGGCCAGCTTGGGAACATATTTTTTCTTCTGTTCCTCGGTTCCGTAAAGGGTTATTGGTAAAGTACCGATACCTGAGTGGGCACCAAAAGCGGTGGAAAAAGATCCTGTTGCCCCCGAAATGTAATCAACCACCAACATGGTAGTAACAAATCCCATTCCCATACCTTCATATTCCTCAGGAACAGAAACTCCCAAAAAGCCCATTTCACCCGCCTTTTTCATCAGGTCTTCGGTTAGCTGGTAATTTTTCTTTTCGAACTCTTCTTTTTTAGGCCAGATCTCACGATCTACAAATTCCTTAACCGAATCACGCATCATTTTCTGCTCTTCCGTAAAATCTTCGGGAGTAAAGACATCTTCTGCCTTTGTTTCCTTAACAAGGAATTGCCCCCCGCGAAGGAGGTCTTTTTTGCTGCTATCTGTTTGTGTGCTCATCGTTATATAGATATTAGACTTGAGATATTAGATTTTAGAATCTTCTCAAGCTCATGATTTTTATTCTTTTTTATTATCTCAAATCTCAAATCTCTTAAGAGAGAAATTCAAAAACTCCCGCAGCTCCCTGTCCTGTTCCTACGCACATGGTGACCATACCGTATTTGTTCTGCAGGTTTCGTTTTCTCATTTCATCCAGTAACTGAACAGTCAGTTTCCCACCGGTACAACCCAGTGGATGTCCCATCGAAATTGCCCCGCCGTTTGGATTCATCCGGTCCATATCAAGACCTAATTCCCGAATTACCGCTAGTGATTGTGAAGCGAACGCTTCATTGAGTTCTATAAGCTCCAGATCTTTAATTGAGATCCCAGCCTGTTTAACGGCTTTCGGAATTGCATATACCGGTCCGATACCCATGATCCTTGGCTCAACTCCAACTGCCGAATAACTCACCAGTCTGGCGATGGGCTCCAGGTTTAGTTCTTTTACCATTTCCTCGCTCATTACCATCACAAAAGCGGCTCCGTCACTCATCTGTGAAGAATTTCCGGCTGTTACGCTTCCGCCTTCTGCAAATACGGGTCGCAGTTTTGCCAATACTTCTTTTGAGGTATCTGCCCGCGGACCTTCATCTTTATTGACGGTATAGGATTTTGTCTGTTTTTTGCCGTTCTCATCAACATACGTTTGATCTACCGTGATGGGCACGATCTGATCCTGAAAACGATCCTCTTTTTGAGCTTTTAATGCTTTCTGATGAGAGTTAAAGGAAAATTCATCCTGGTCTTCCCGGGAAACATTGTATTTTTTGGCCACTGCTTCCGCAGTTAATCCCATTCCCCAGTAATAATCTTCTTTTCCGGCTTTTGCCAGTTTATAATCGGGTACCGGTTTATAACCTCCCATAGGGATATAGCTCATACTTTCTGCACCTCCGGCGATAATACAATTGGCCATA
Source organism: Salinimicrobium flavum (assembly GCF_042684505.1). Classification (NCBI taxonomy): domain Bacteria; kingdom Pseudomonadati; phylum Bacteroidota; class Flavobacteriia; order Flavobacteriales; family Flavobacteriaceae; genus Salinimicrobium; species Salinimicrobium flavum. The sequence goes on along the minus strand of NZ_JBHULT010000012.1, from coordinate 143,462 downwards.
CCGCTTTGGATCTTGGAAGTTGCGATGGCTATAGTCTCTAACCCTGATGCGCAGTAGCGGTTCACGGTCATTCCTGGAACATCCTCGGTTTTAAGACCCATTAGGGAAATAAAACGCCCCACGTTAAGCCCTTGCTCGGCTTCAGGCATCGCGTTTCCCACGATCACGTCATCAATTCGTTTTTTATCAAATTCGGGCAGCTTATCCATCATAAACTGGATGGTTTCTGCCGCTAATTCATCTGGCCTTTTAAATCTGAATACTCCCCGCGGCGCTTTTCCCACTGCAGTTCGGTATCCTTTTACGATGTAAGCTGTTTTCATCTTTTAGTATTTAGATGTTAGTATTGAGTATTGAGAAATACTCACTTTCCTAACGATTTTATTAATGCATAATTCATTTTCTGCACCTCTATTACTTCTGAAATAACAGGATGTACATTTTCTTCTGAAATTAGATTGAGCCTGTGGGAGAGGATGAGCTGAGTCAATAATTCATATGATGATCCACTCGCGATGCTTAAAAAGTTCCTGAATTCTCCATTTGTAGATCTTCCTGCCCCTTCAGCAATATTGGAAGGAACAGAAATTGCACTGCGTCTTATTTGACTTGTCAAGCCAAATCTTTCCTCGGAAGGAAATTGCGCAGATAGTAAATAGGTCTTCTCGGCAATATCCATTGCTTTATTCCAGATCTTCAGATCATCCAATTTATGCATCGCTCTAATGTTTTAAACTATTTCTCAATACTCAATACTCAATACTCACTACTCACTACTCAATTCTAATTTCTCAATGGTTTACCCTTCTGCAACATATGCTGCAATCTCTCCAGTGTCTTTTTTTCTCCTGTAAGAGATAAAAATGCTTCCCTTTCTAAATCAAGGAGGTATTGTTCGCTCACGTAAGAGTTTTCAGACAGATCTCCTCCCGCCATTACGTAGGCTAGTTTGTTGGCGATCTTCTTGTCGTGTTCACTGATGTATTTTCCGGCGAACATTTGGTCTGTTCCTACATAGAAAGCACCCAGAGCTTGTTTCCCCAGTACTTTTATATCGGTTCTCATAATTGGTTTGGTATATCCATTTTCTGCCATGAGCAGCGCGTGTTGCTTGGCAATTGCCAGCTGACGGTCAGGATTTACTACCACGATGTCTTTTCCTTTTTGAAGAATGTTTAGGTCATAGGCCTCATAAGCTGAGGTGGAAACTTTCGCCATACCAATGGTGAGGAAATGTTCGCGGAGACGGTTTAACTCCACATCATCTTTTTGGAATGTATCAGATGCCCGGACGGTCATCTCTTTAGAACCTCCTCCGCCGGGGATTACCCCAACTCCAAACTCTACCAGTCCTATGTAAGTTTCGGCTGCAGCTACAACTTTATCTGCGTGCAGGGAAAGTTCACAACCACCACCTAAGGTCATTGCGTGTGGCGCAGCGACTGTTGGAATAGAGGAATAGCGCATTCTCATCATGGTGTCCTGGAAATATTTTACAGCCATGTTCAGCTCGTCATATTCCTGCTCAACCGCCATCATAAAGATCATCCCAATATTGGCTCCCACAGAGAAATTTTTTCCGGTGTTGGCAACTACCAGTCCCTGGTATTCTTTTTCAGCAAGGTCGATTGCCTTGTTGAGTCCATCAAGGACATCACCTCCTATTGAGTTCATTTTACTGCGGAACTCTACATTCAGAATTCCGTCGCCAAGATCTTCTACCACAACTCCACTGTTACTGAATACTTTCTTAGATTCCCTGATGTTGTCGAGGATAATGAAAGCATCCTGCCCTGGGATCTTCTTGTATTCTTTTGCAGGAATGTCGTAATACCACGTGTTGCCGTCCTTGACGGTGTAGAAACTTTTATTGCCTTTCTCCAGCATCTCTTTTACCCAGGCTGCAGGCTCTTTACCTTCAGCTTTCATGATCTCTATCCCTTTTTCAACACCTATGGCATCCCATATCTGGAAAGGACCATGTTCCCAGCCGTAGCCGGCTTTCATGGCATCATCGATCTTATAAAGTTCTTCGGTGATCTCCGGTATACGGTTGGAGGAATATGCGAAAATGGCAGCAAAGTTCTTTCTGTAGAATTCTCCGGCCTTGTCTGTTCCGTTCACAAGGATCTTGAAACGATCCTCCACCTTATCTACGGTTTTGGTTTGTTCAAGAGTAGCGAAATTTGCTTTTTTCTGAGGGCGGTACTCCAGGGTTTGCAAGTCGAGGGATTGAATCTCACTGGAGCCGTCATCTTTCTTTATTTTCTTATAAAACCCTTGTCCGCTTTTGCTGCCAAACCATTCATTTTCTATCATTGTCCCAATATAATCGGGCATTGCGAACAAATCGTGTTCTTCATCCTTGGGAACTCCTTTATGAAGGCCCTCGGCCACGTGGTTGAGGGTGTCGAGACCTACCAGGTCCACGGTTCTGAAAGTGGCAGATTTCTGCCTTCCTATTACAGGTCCTGTAAGTTTATCTACTTCTTCAATGGTAAGGTCTAGTTCTTTAACCATATGGAAAAGACTCATAATACTGAAAGTCCCTATTCGGTTTCCAATAAAAGCAGGAGTGTCTTTTGCAACAACAGATTTCTTTCCGAGGAATTTCTCCCCGTATTCATTCAAAAATTCCAGTACCTCTTCAGAAGTTTTTGGTCCCGGAATGATCTCAAATAATCTCAAATATCGCGGAGGATTGAAAAAATGCGTTCCGCAGAAATGCTTCTGAAAATCTTCACTGCGACCTTCACTCATCTGCTGGATTGGGATACCCGAAGTATTGGAGGTGATAAGGGTTCCCTCTTTCCGGTATTTTTCAAGGTTGTCAAAAACCTGTTTTTTGATATCCAGTCGTTCCACAACGACTTCCATGATCCAGTCAACTTCTGAAACTTTAGAAATATCATCTTCGAGATTTCCCGTTGTAATACGTTTCGCGAAATCTTTATGATATATGGGAGAAGGTTTTGATTTTAAGGCATCCTGAAGGGCAGTATTCACAATACGATTCCTTACCTGGTCATCCTGCAGGCTAAGGCCCTGTTTCTTTTCCTTTTCGGTCAACTCTCTGGGCACTATGTCCAGGAGTAAAACCTCTACTCCAATATTAGCAAAATGGCATGCAATACCGCTTCCCATGATTCCGGAACCGATTATTGCAACTTTATTGATTCTTCGTTTCATATTATTGATCTTATTTTGATGAGAGAAGGAAATCCTCCTTCCTTTCTATTCTTTATATATCTTTTTGGAAGCGATGAGGTCCATTATCTTGTAAGCTACTTCAAGGAATTTTTGAAGGTCCTCCTCAGGGATTTCTTTTTTTACTGCCTCGTCAAAAGTGAGAACTACTTTTTTGGAGTAATCTCTCATTTCCTTTCCAAATTCGGTAAGATAGATAAGGACACTTCTACCATCAGTTGGACTTTTTTTCCTGGTGATAAGGCCTTTTTCTTCCATCGTTTTTAAAGTCCGGGACAGACTGGTTGCTTCCATTCCCATTTTTGGTCCAAGAGAGGTGGAGGGGGTGCCATTCTCCGGATCAATGCTCAACAGAGCAAAACCCGTAGCCATTGTACTTCCTTCTTTACTGGCCTCTTCATTGTACATTTTGGCGATTGAAATCCAGGTGGCCCGAAGCACATAGTCAATGGTTTTTTCTTTCATAGGAACTCAAAGTTAAGAAAATTTTATTATGCACGCATAGCAAATATAGAAATTCTTTTAACTTTGACAGAAGCCTTTTAAATTTATTTGATTTTCATAAAAAAACCCCTCACAAGAGAGGAGTTTAACAGCATTTTTATGATTAAAGGTTATTCTGTTTAAAGATTTTCTGAAGATTCCAAATCATCCTTGAACTTGATCCATTGATCTTCGAGGAAGAATTCTATTTGTGAAGAATTATTGGTTTCGATAACAGCGCCAAGATGATCCTCTTCAATAACACGGTTTATTAATAATCTTATTTCGTGTTCGGTTAAATGCATTTTCTTCTGCATATAAATGTAGTAATGGTTTTCAAGAAAAGAAATATGTTTTTCCTTTTGCTCAAAAGTGATGTTTCTCTTCAATCTTTTCGTCCTCCCATTTATGGCATTAAGAATTGGATCGATTTTGAGTGAACCTACCAAAAGTCCTAATAAGTGAATTGGTTTGAAATCCCCTGCCGTTTTCAGCCTCCTTTCATTCACGGAAAGTTTCTCAATTTTCTTCGGAATGATGCCCAACGACACCGCATTGATCTCTGAAGTTTCATTTACAACTACTTCCCGCAATTCACTTGTGTTTTCGGTCATATTAAAGATCAGTGGACCTTGTAAATCCCTTTTTCCGACAAAATTAATCAAGTCATTCATGCCTACGTGAGACAGTACCAAAGTATCTCCGGCCTTTAATTTCAATATGAACTGACCTGAATGGTTTGAAACAGAAAACTTTCCAGTGGAGACATTCTTTACATGTACATTTTCAAGAGGTGAATTATTTGCTTTTACCATTCCTTCCATCTGAAGGCGTTCCTGTGCCTGAAGGTTCTGGAGAAATAAGGAACAAAGGATAAACAGAAGATATTTCATGAGTGCATTTAGAGAGGTTAAAATAATATTTTTATTTATAGGCGACAAAATGATATTTTTGAGACCTCAGCCTTTATTTTTCCTGAACTTAATCCATGCCTGAGAAGAAAATAAACCCAAACACATTTCTTATCTTTGACCGCTAATAAAATTTAAAATGCTCAATTATCCTTTACGTTTTGAACCAATCCTCAAAGAAAAGATCTGGGGAGGAAATAAATTACGGAAGGTGCTTCACAAAAACTCTGAAAATGAGAACATAGGTGAAAGCTGGGAGATCTCGGGTGTAGAAAATAATATCTCAGTTGTAGAAAACGGGCTTTTAAAAGGAAGTTCTTTAAAAGGCCTTTTGCTGAAATACAAAGACAAATTGGTAGGGGAGAAGGTTTACCAAAAATTTGATTCTGAATTTCCCTTACTCATCAAGTTCATTGATGCGAAAACCGATCTTTCTGTTCAATTACACCCTGATGACAAGATCGCCCGAAATCGGCATAACTCCTCTGGAAAAACTGAGATGTGGTATATCCTCCGGGCAGATGAAGGAGCCAGGATCAATATTGGTTTCAGTAGAAAGATTTCCAAAAAGGAATACCTGGAGCACCTGGAAAGTGGAACTATTACAAAATTGCTCCACTTTGAAGAAGTAAAGGAAGGCGACGCGTTCTTCATAGAACCCGGAAGGGTGCACGCTATTGGCGGCGGAGTTTTACTGGCCGAAGTGCAACAGACTTCCGATGTTACCTACCGAATCTACGACTGGGACCGGGTTGATGAAAAAGGAATTCCGCGGGAACTGCACACAGAACTGGCGCTTGATGCCATAAAATTTGACCAAAAGAGCGATTTCAAACTGGATTTTGCCCGGAATTTAAACCAGGCCTCCAGGATATTGGAGTGTAAATATTTCACCACCAACTTTCTTCCAGTTGCGGGCACTATAACCCGGGATAATACTTCCCTGGATTCTTTTGTGATCTATATGTGCGTAAAGGGCTTGGCAGAGGTATCTGTAAACGGGAATTCAGAAAGTATTGCAATGGGACAAACCCTCCTTATCCCTGCTGAAAATAAGAAAGTCAATATCTCTTCTGAGGCGGCAGACCTGCTGGAAATCTATGTGAGTTAACTGTCCTTCTAATACTGTCCTTTCACATTCATTTCAAGGCTGTATAGGGCATCCATGGCAGTGATGAATAAGGTTTTATTCTCTTTTCCTCCAAAAGTGACATTTGCCGTCCATTCCTTTTCCACGGGAATGTGCAGTAACTGTTTTCCCGTATGGTCGAAAACTGTCACTCCATTTCCTGTTAAGTAGATATTCCCTCTTTCGTCTATGGTCATCCCGTCAGATCCCAGTTCGGTCAACAGGGATTTGTTATGAAGGTTACCGGCTTCGGCGATGGTATAAGACCAGGTTTTATTGTCACCTATGTCGGCGACATATAGAATTTTCCCATCAGCAGTACCTATGATCCCGTTTGGTTTTACAAGATCTTCCGCAGCTATGGCAGGCACATTTTCCCCGGGAGATAAGTAATAGACCCGCTCTTTTTCAATAGGCTGCTTACTGTGCTCCCAATAAGGACGTTGATAATAGGGATCTGTAAAATAAATTCCGCCGTTTTGAGCGATCCAAAGGTCGTTAGGACCATTCATTCTTTTTCCTTCAAACTCTCCCACGACAACGCTAACATTTTTATCCTCGTCAATCTTCCATAATTGCGAATTCGCATCTGCACAGGCAAAGAGATTCCCTTTCTTGTCAAAAAAGAGTCCGTTGGCGCGGCCTGCATCTTCCATGAAAACTGAGAGCTCTTTATCTTCTACATTCCATTTCATGATACGGTTATTTGGTTGATCTGTGAAGTAGATATTACCTTCTGCGTCGGCGGCAGGACCTTCCGTAAATTTAAAACCATCGGCTACCAAAGTGAGGTTTGCACCTTCGGCAATTAATTCTTCCTTTGAGTTACAGGAATTGGTGAACATTGCAGAGATTAGTAATATAGCGACCTTATGGAGAGATTTCATTTTCTTAGTTTTTCAAAATGGTTTCTATCTGGTTCAGTTGTTTTTTACTGAACTCCAAATTTTCCAAAGAATCGATATTTTCCTGCAACTGTGAATCGGAGCTTACCCCTATAAGTACTGTAGTAATTCGCTTATCCTTAAGTAACCAGGCTATTGCCATTTGTGCCAGCGTCTGGTTTCGGCTCTTTGCAACTTCATCCAGGGCTTTGACCTTTTCCACGAGGTGGGGAGTGATCTTGTTCCTGTCCAGATAGCCACCTTCAATGGCAGCCCGGGAATTGGAAGGGATCCCGTTTAGATATTTTCCTGTAAGTATTCCCTGCTCCAGGGGCGAAAAAGCAATACTACCCAGACCTTCTTTTTCAAGAGTATCAAGAAGTCCGTCTTCCACCCAACGGTCAAGCATGTTGTAACGGGGTTGATGGATCAAAAATGGGGTTTTAAGATCCTTTAAGATCCCGGCTGCTTTAGCCGTTTCTTCTGCTGAATACTGGGATATTCCCACGTAGAGGGCTTTTCCCTGTCTCACGATCTGGTCAAGTGCCCCCATGGTTTCCTCCAATGGAGTATCAGGATCTGGGCGGTGATGGTAAAAGATATCTACATAATCCAGGCCCATTCTTTGCAGAGATTGGTCCAGGCTAGCGATAAGGTATTTTCGGGAACCGAAATTTCCATAAGGTCCCGGCCACATATCCCAACCAGCTTTTGTGGAGATCAAAAGTTCATCCCGGTAATCTTTAAAGTCTTCCTTAAAGATTTTGCCGAAATTACGTTCTGCAGAACCATAGGGGGGACCATAATTGTTTGCAAGGTCAAAATGGGTTATTCCGCCGTCAAATGCTTTGCGCAATATCTTCCGGGCGATTGAAAAGTCGGCAGTATCTCCGAAATTGTGCCATAACCCCAACGATAAAAGTGGTAGTAAAATTCCGCTTTTTCCGCAGCGGCGATATTTCATTTTTTCATAACGGTTTTCGGCCGCTGTATAGGTTTCCATAGTTTAATTTAGATTGAGGAGTTCGCGGTAAAAAGGCAGAAGTTGTTTGGCCATTATTTGATGGTCCTTTATACCTGGATGGCCGGAGCAACCTTTTAGGTTCATTTTTTGAAATTCAAAAACTTCAACAGGTTGATCTGCGAATTCTGCTTTGATCTCATTTAGAATTTTGGTCAATTCCTTTCCTTCTTCCTTCCCGGTCATTGGGCTGGATAGAAGGGCAATTTTTGTATCGGGATAGGTCTTGAAAATAGTTTCTATAAATTCTATATAATTTTTTTTGAATTTTTCCGCCTCGAAGCTTTGACGTTCACTTTCTTCATCTCCTTTAAAAAAATCATTGGTTCCCAGGGCGATACTAACGAGGTCAGGGGCATCTTCTTTTTTTAATTCGGCTCTCTTCCCTTGTCCATCATTGAGGTATAGATAAGGATAGACCTTGGGCATTGCAGATTGATCTTCATTATTCCAATTTCTATAAACACCAATGCCCGAGACACAGTTCAATTCAAAATCTACGTCCAGGTCTCTGGCAACCCTGGTTCCATAGGACATATAAGCACTGTGCTGGTCAAACCATTCGCCTTCCTCACAATTTATCTGGCTGGTATCGACGCCCATTCCACAGGTAATTGAATCTCCAATAAATTCAATTTTTGCCCGCTTTTCTTCCCTGGTCTTCTCGATCTTCTGAGCTCTCATTCCATTGAAAATGAGTGGTCCGTTAGCAGCTTCCGTTTCTTTGAAAATGGCTATGGTATTGAGAGTGTCAGGCTGTGGCAGGGCAAATTTCAGGGTGTCTTTTGTGACCCTGAACCGTCCCTTGTATTCCTGATTCAATTCTACCGCTACATAATGATGTTGTTCGTCCTTACTTTTAAGAAAAACAGTCACTGTGTCTCCGGAAACATTCGCTTTGACTGAAGCCGCAGAGGTGATAAGTTCCACACCCTCAGCCGTGTTCAAGGTTCGCCCTGAGTAGGTGAAACTCTTATGCTTTGCTTCGAAATATTGATTCTGAGGTTGTTGTTCTGACTGGCAGCTAAAGAAAAGAACTGAAAACAGGGAGAAAAATATGAGGCGCATTTATTCATGATTTGAATAAGCCTAATTTACGGTTTTCCTGCAAATCCTTTTTTACTGATGACGGTATTTTTAAAAAGATAAATGTCCGGAACCTGACCGGACATTTATTGAATTCTTTTCTCAACTATCTTTCATAGATCTCATCGTACAGGTTTTGATAGAGTTTGATGATGTTCCTTCTTTTAAGTTTCATTGTTGGGGTGAGGTGATCTCCTTCGATACTCCATACGTCGGGGGTAAGCTCAAATCGCTTTATCTTCTCCCAGCTCCCGAATTTTTGGTTGTAAAAATCCACTTCTTCCTGGATCCTGTTGATGACTTCTGTATTATTGATCAACGCATCATTGGTGTCACCAACCTCAATATGCTTGCGGTGTGCCCATTCCCTAAGGAATTCAAAATTAGGTTGAATAAAAGCAGCAGGCATTTTCTCTCCTTCCCCAATTACCATGATCTCATCAATGAAACGAGACTGTTTCATTTGATTTTCAATGACCTGAGGCGCAACATATTTTCCTCCCGATGTTTTGAACATCTCTTTTTTACGATCAGTGATCTTCAGGAAGCCATCCTTGTCTAGTTCCCCAATATCTCCTGTATGGAAATAACCATCGCCATTAATGACTTCAGCGGTCTTTTCCGGGTCCTTGAAATAGCCTTTCATTACGTTAGGTCCTTTGGTGAGGATCTCTCCGTCTTCAGCGATCTTGACTTCAACATCTTTAAGGACCCTACCTACGGTCCCAATCCTAAAGCCATGATTTCTCTGGTCGTTAACCGAGATCACCGGGGAAGTTTCCGTAAGTCCGTATCCTTCCATCACGGGAATTCCTGCTGCCGCGAATACCCTTGCAAGCCTGGGCTGCAGCGCAGCACTTCCCGAAACGATCAATTCGATATTTCCTCCAAGGCCTTCTTTCCATTTTGAAAAGATCAGTTTTCTGGCAATGTTAAGTTTAGTCTCATACCACCAACCATTCGCACCGTAAGGTTCATACTCCAATCCAAGTTCAACTGCCCAGAAGAATAGTTTTTGTTTGATGCCGCCCACGGTAGATCCTTTTGCAATGATCTTGTCATATACCTTTTCCAGAAGACGGGGAACTGCAGAGATCACATGGGGTTTAACTTCTTTCAGGTTATCACTAATCTTTTCAATGGATTCAGCAAAATGAATAGATACACTGTAGTACTGATAAAGGTACAGAATCATCCTTTCGAAGATATGGCAAACCGGCAGGAAGCTAAGTGCAACATAAGTTCCGAAGTCAAAAGGAACACGTTCTGAGCTCAGCAATACGTCACTAACAATATTTTTATGGGAGAGCATTACGCCTTTAGGCCTTCCGGTAGTACCCGAAGTGTAAATAAGGGTTGCCAGGTCATCTTCTCCTACTGCCTTTTTACGAGCCTCTACTTCATCCTGGTTAGACTTATCTTCTCCCATTTTCAGGATCTCACTCCAATTATCACATCCCGGGATCTCATCAAAAGAATACACTCCTTTTAAGGAGGTATTGCCTTTAATTTTATTAAGTTTCTCAAGAATCTCTGCATCTGAGACAAAACAGTAAATAGATTCACTGTGGTTGATCACATACTCATAATCTTCTTCAGATACTGTAGGATAGATGGGAACATTTTGTGCTCCCGTTTGTAAAAGGCCAATATCAAGTACGTTCCATTCTGTTCTGTTGGTAGTAGATATTACCGCTACCTTGTCATTGGGCTGTATTCCCAGTCTGAGAAGGCCCCGGCTAACCGCATTTGCCTTGTCAATATATTCCTGAGAAGAAAGGGCTTCCCATTTCCCATTGCGTTTTGTCACCAAAGATTTTTCCAGTGGGGCATTTTCAAGCTGGAAGTATGGAAAATCGAATAGTCTTTTAATTTCGGTCATTTACTATATTGTTAAAATCAACCCTGCAAAATAGGAAAAGGAACAGCGATTTCAAATTGAATTTTTTAAAATAATAAAATTTTACTTATTTATTTATTAATACCATTCTTTTCTTCTAATAATTCCTCATGATTAAGTATTGCAGTTTTTAAGTTTAAAAAAATTTTATTAAGCCGCAGGATTAATAAAACATGAAAGAAATATGGGTATATATTGTTGAAAATCAAGGGTTTTCACCCATATAAATTTCTATCAGGAAGACCTATATTGGGTTGTCCAAAAAATCACCGACCTAACCTCCACTTTTTATATGCACTCCTAAAGTCAGGAATTCTTTCTGTCTAAGGAGTTTTTGTGTACGTAATCAACCATTCAATAAATATTAATTAAAACCATCCAGTTATGAAAAAAATGAAAGTGTATCTAATGGGATTGACAATTCTAACACTTATATTTTCTTCCTGTAGTAAAGAAGAGAATAAAATTGACTCTGAAACTGATAAGGCTACCATATCCTTTAGCGCCATAGTAGAAGATCTGGCCAGCAAATCAACTAATAGGCAATCAATTGCTGATATTCCGGTTTGTTCAGATGATTCCCCTGCCTATGTTGAGATCATCCTTATGCAGGGTGAACTCGAAATAGTTGGTTCTGCCGGCGACCCCTTTAGGGTAGACCTTGTGATTGGGCAATTATTTACCCAGGAACTTGAACTTGTTCCCGGCAATTATTCCCTTGAGTATTTTTCAGTCTACAACGCCGCAGGAGACCTTATCTGGCTTGCGCCAATGGAGGGAAGCATTCTTTCCGAATTTGTTGACAAAGTCCTGCCATACGATATCAGCCTGGGTGCAGGGGTGAAAAAATATGTTGATGTTGAGGTTTTATGTTATGATGATCGGGATGTAAACGAGTACGGTTACGTCTTTTTTGAATTTGATACGACAGAGACTTTTGAATACTGCTTCTTTGCAAATTACTGTGGAGAAGATGGACGTCATTATCCTGCACGTTATTCAGTTGATATTACTATTGATGGAGAGCCGGTTGTTTCCGGGGCGACCAATGTTACAGGAACCAATGGAGATGGAGACTGGTACGCTGAACCATTATGCTTGCATCTCCCTGATTACTCCGAATATGATGACGATGAAGAATATCTGGATTACACTATCACTTTACTTGACTGGGAAGGAGTATATGATGCTCCGGAAATGAGCTTCTCAGGAAGCCTGAGTAGGGAAGATGTAATGCAAAATTTTGACGGTGATACTGATGTGGATTATCACCATTTCAGATTTGGTTGTGAAGAGAGCGAATTGCCAGAACTTCCAAATTTTGATCCCGCTAATTTCTCTAACCCTACAAACATTACCAATCCTTATTATGGTCCATCTGCATACGCATTCTATGAGTATGAGGTCTTTGAAGTTGAAGATGGTGTGATGGGTTCTGAAGCGGTAGAGCAAATAATGATTGAGCGAAGAACCGAGACCAAAGAAGTCATGGGGATAACCACAGTGATCCAACGAGATGTAGTGAGGGTCGATGGAGTCATTGTTGAGGATACAGATGACTGGATTGCCCAGGATGATTCCGGAAACCTATGGTATATGGGGGAACTTTCTAAGAATTATGATGAAATGGGAAACTTTTTAGATACTGAAGGTTCCTGGGAGGCGGGAATAGATGGTGCTCTTCCCGGCTATTGGTTACCCGGAGATCCTTCTTTAGGACAGTTCTATTATCAGGAATATTACGAGGGTGAAGCTGAAGATTTTGCCGAGGTCGTGGCTTTAGACGAAACAGTGATCATCGATATGGGAACATTTGAAAACGTTTTGGTGACAAGAGACGTGAATCCCTTTGAACCCAATGTTTATGAACTAAAATATTATGCGCCGGGAACCGGTTTGATCATGGAAGAAGCGTATGAAGACGGTGAACTTGTTGAAGTCGTAGTCCTAACGGCAATAGCAATGGAATAATGAACCTAAATAAGCAAAAGCTCCCGATGTTAAAGGTCGGGAGCTTTTTTATTTCAGTTTCTATTGGTGCTTTTCCAGCCATTTTCTGGCATTTACCAGGGCTTCTATCCATGGTGAAACTTCGTCTTTTCTGTTCTTTGGATAACTTGCCCAGTTCCATGGGAAAGTGGAGCGCTCAAGGTGCGGCATCATAGCCAGGTGCCTGCCGTCATCACTTACTATCATCGCTGCATTATAATGAGAGCCATTGGGGTTAGAAGGATAGGTTTCATAACCATATTTCCCTATGATGTTGTAGCGTTCTAACTCATAAGGAAAACTGAATTTTCCTTCCCCATGGGCCGCCCAGATCCCTAATCGGGTACCTGAAAGGGAATGCATCATCACCGAATTGTTCTCGGCGATTTCCATAGAAGTGAAGGTACATTCGAATTTATGGGATTCATTGTGCAGCATTTTTGGTTTCTGCTCATGATTGGGATGTAATAACCCAAGTTCCATAAATAGTTGACATCCATTGCAAACTCCAAGGGAAATGGTGTCCTCTCTTGCGAAGAAATTATCAAGAGCGTTCTTTGCTTTCTTGTTATAGAGGAAGGCTCCTGCCCAGCCTTTGGCACTTCCCAATACATCTGAATTAGAGAATCCTCCCACGGCAGCAATAAATCTTATATCTTCCAGGGTTTCCCGACCTGAAATAAGGTCGGTCATGTGCACATCTTTCACGTCAAAACCTGCGAGATCCATGGCATATGCCATTTCCCGTTCAGAATTTGATCCTTTTTCCCTGATGATTGCGGCCTTTATGCGAGGTTTCGCCGCATCGACTTCGGGGAATTTTCCACTGAAATTCTCAGGGAACCTGAAATGAAGAGGCTGGTTCGCATAGTTCTTATAACGTTCGGCTGCATTGTCTGCCCCGCTTTGTCTTTGATCAAGCAGGAAAGAGGTACGGGACCAGGTATCACGCAGTTGCGGAATATTGAACTGCAGCGTTTGCCCTCCATTCTTTATTTTCAGGATCTTTCCTTCGGAAGCTCTTCCTATCTTAAAGAATTCAACCTGCTGCTCTTTTAAAATTTCTTCTACCGAAGAATCCTTTGCCTGAAATACAATTCCGCAGTTTTCTGCAAATAGCAATTTTACATTGTCTTCTTCCCCAAGTTCTGAAAGATCAAGGTTTGCGGCAAGATCTATATCTGCAAAACACATTTCCAGAAGGGTAGTGATCAAACCGCCCGAAGCCACATCGTGCCCCGCAAGGATAAGGTCTTTTCTTATAAGGTCCTGGATAGCATTAAATGCCGTGGAGAACTTTTTATCATCTGTAACGGTGGGTGCCTGGGTTCCCACCTTGTTCAGGATCTGAGCGAAGGAAGAACCTCCCAGTTTAAAACTATCCTGGGAAAAGTTAAGATAATAGATATCACCCCCTTCTTTATGCAACACAGGTTCAACCACTTTTTTGATATCCTCACAGTGTCCTGCTGCCGAAATGATCACCGTACCCGGCGCCAGCACGTTGCCGTCTTCATAACGCTGCTTCATGGATAAAGAATCTTTTCCGGTAGGGACATTTATTCCCAGGGAAATGGCAAAATCTGACACCCCCTGCACGGCTTCATATAATCTTGCGTCTTCACCCTCATTGTTACAGGGCCACATCCAGTTCGCAGATAAGGAAACAGATTTCAACCCCTTTTCGAGAGGGGCCCATACAATATTGGTGAGTGCTTCGGCAATTGAATTCCTTGATCCCGCTACGGGATCGATTAGGGCAGAAACAGGGGAGTGACCAATTGAGGTCGCCACCCCTTCTTTTCCTTTATAATCAAGAGCCATTACGCCGCAGTTGTTCAATGGCAATTGCAGGGGACCTGCAGTTTGTTGTTTAGCCACCTTTCCGGTCACACAGCGGTCCACTTTGTTTGTTAGCCAGTCTTTGGAACCTACCGCTTCCAGTTGCAGCACCTGGTCGAGGTACTTATGAAGGTTCTCGATGTAATATTCTATTTCTGAATATTTCCGGTCTACAGTTTTGTCCTTCATTATCATCTTTGGAGAACTGCCAAACATATCAGCCAACGCCAGGTCCATAGGTTTAATACCGGTCTTTTTACTCTCAAATGTGAATTGATGATCTTCAGTAACCTGTCCCACGGCATAAAGAGGAGTACGTTCCCTTTCGGCGATCTTTTGCATTTGCCCCAGATCCTTTTCAGAAATGATAAGTCCCATTCTTTCCTGAGACTCATTTCCAATGATCTCTTTTGCTGATAGGGTAGGATCTCCCACCGGTAATTTATCCAGGTCAATGTTTCCTCCGGTTTCTTCAACCAGTTCGCTAAGGCAATTCAAATGTCCGCCTGCCCCGTGATCGTGAATAGAGACTATTGGATTTTCATCTGCTTCCACCATGGCGCGAATGGTATTCGCGGCACGTTTTTGCATTTCGGGGTTGGAACGTTGTATGGCATTAAGTTCTATTCCACTGCTGAATTCTCCTGTGTCTGCTGAAGAAACGGCAGCTCCGCCCATTCCTATGCGGTAATTCTCACCACCCAGAACCACGATCTGGTCCCCTTTTTTCGGGTGACCTTTTATGGCCTGGTCGGCTTTGCCATAGCCAATTCCTCCTGCCATCATGATCACTTTGTCATATCCCAGTCCCCGACTGTTTTCCTGGTGTTCAAAAGTGAGGACAGAACCGGCTATTAGCGGCTGTCCAAACTTGTTCCCGAAATCTGAGGCTCCGTTGGAAGCCTTGATCAAGATGTCCATGGGCGTTTGGTATAGCCATGGCCTTTCTGAAAAAGCGTTTTCCCAGTTCCGGTTTTCTTCGAGACGGGAGTAAGAGGTCATGTAAACGGCCGTACCTGCAAGCGGTAAGGAACCTTTTCCACCGGCCAGCCTGTCCCTTATCTCTCCTCCGCTTCCGGTAGCAGCACCGTTAAATGGTTCTACGGTCGTTGGGAAATTGTGGGTTTCGGCTTTCAGGGAAATGACCGAGTCAAAATCAACTTTTCTGTAATAGTCGGGTTTATCTGCAGTCTTCGGGGCAAACTGCTCTACCCGGGGACCTTTTATGAAGGCCACATTATCTTTATAGGCAGATACGATCTCGTTAGGATTTTCTTCCGAAGTTTTCCTGATAAGTTTAAAAAGGGAAGAAGGTTTTTCTTTCCCATCGATCACAAAGGTGCCGTTAAAGATCTTATGGCGGCAGTGCTCTGAGTTGACCTGGGAAAATCCGAAAACCTCAGAATCTGTAAGTTTTCTGCCAATTCTCTCTGCCAGTTTTTCAAGATATTCTATTTCTTCTGAATTCAAGGCAAGTCCTTCTTTCTCATTATATGCAGCAATGTCATCCACATACATCACAGCTTCAGGCTCAATGTCAATGGTGAAGATCTTTTGATCCAGTCCGTCGTACTTCTGGGAGAGCATGGGGTCATAGTCTGAATAACGTGAATCTACCTCAATGAACTCCTCAATACGACGAATCCCGTCAATTCCCATATTTTGGGTTATCTCAACCGCATTGGTACTCCATGGGGTGACCATGGCCGCACGAGGCCCAACAAAAAAATCTGCCATGGCAGATTTTTCTAAATATTGTGCATTTCCAAAAAGCCAGTTTAATTTGACTATGTTTTCAGCCGAAAGGTCCTTATGCGTATCAACCGCATATACCTTATTGGGTTTGTTTCCGAAGAACAGGATCATTCTGTGAGGTTTAGTGTGTTGTTGTAAGGAAGCAAATTTACATTTTTTAAAACATTTGAATGCTTCCAAAAAATAAAAAAGCCACCGGAAATTTGATATACCGATGGCTTCTCTGGAGTGAGGATTTTTAGGTGTTAAAGGCTTCCATAGCCTTCTGTTTCCTCGTCGTCATATGTTTCCCACTCATCAATAGTGAAGGTGGTGTTTGGTTTTGTAATACTCGATTTTCTTCGAAGGTTTACATCTGCTGCAAAAACCTCCCCTCCTTTGAATCCAATCATATCGATCAATACGCCGTCTTTAAAAAGTCCAACAGGATCATTCCCGTTAAAGTTAACGATCTGGTGATCTGTCAATACATCGGCAGCGTCTAAAAGTCCGGGATATTCAGCCCCATCGTTGACGATCACAAGTACCTCACCTGCTGCAAGGGTGCCTTCCAGCTGGAATTCATTTTCCCAGTCTTCTTTTTCGTTTGTGATCTTCATTAAAGTATAGGTTGAAAGGTCTACTGCTTCTGCTGTAGGGTTGCCAATTTCAAGTGCTTTGTTGAAACCCCATTCCCCTTCGGTATATTCTGAAATGAGGATATCTGCAGCTACTGCATTTTCGTCAGTTTCTTCTTTGGTCGTGGCGTCTGTTGAAGCACTCAATTCTGAAGTGTTTCCATAGATATCCCTTGCCTTCACCGCGAATGAATACGTGGTCAAAGCATCAAGCCCGGCCAAAGTATATTCGGTGGTGGAAACGGTTTGATAGAACTCCCCGTTAATATAAATGTCATAACCTGCTACTGCGGCATTGTCTGTAGACGCGTCCCAGGTAAGAGTGACAGAGGTTACCGATACTGCAGAAACACTAAGGTTCTGCGGAACAGAGGGCGCTTCGTCATCTGCCGTGGTAGTTCCCTCAACAACATCGCTGGCATCTGATGTATTTCCGGCTGAATCTGCAGCTGAAACCGTAAATTCATAAGTCACGCCGGGTTCAAGACCTTCAACAGTTAGTGAGGTTGAGGTTACACTGGTGTAGAAATCTCCATCTACCATTACATTATATTTCGCTACGCCAACATTATCACTTGAAGCTTCCCAGGTAAGGTCAACGGTCTCAAATGAAACTTCATCTACCGTCACGTTCTGTGGAATAGAAGGAGCTTCTTCGTCTGCTTCTTCTGCCTCTCCATCCCAACGATTGTCAGCTTCTTCACCTCCCCAGATCCTGGTGGCCAGGTGCGGATTGTCAATGAACGGATTCCTGTTACCCTGGGCATCTTCGATCACCTCATTACGCTGCATTTCAAAAGCAGACACAGGGTCCTCAACATTCCATTCCAGGAAAAGTTCAAGACCACCTACAGGCTCAAAAGGTTCATCATAACGCAAGTTCATGTACATGACCATACGGGCAACATCACCACGCCATTCGTCTCCCGGATAAAATGAATTATCCTGAACCAGTTTATACTGCCCTTCACCGTCTGTATACGGGTAATTCATTCTTAACTCGTTTACTTCGATATCAACAACCCTAAGGATGTGAAGATCGGCAATAGCGTCACCTTCCAGCATAGATTGCGGGTAAACGTGTTCGGTATTAAATGTTTGCGGGCTGTAGGAGTTGCTGCCAGACTGGTATTCTCTTTTGTCCCTGCTTTCTCCTGTGTAGATAAGCACAACATTCCCTGAATTATTAAAGTCTGCATCTGCATTGTAGAGGTATTGGTGCCTGCTTCCGTAACCTAAAATATCCGTGTGTTTTTCAATAGTATGGACTGCAAGTTCTTCGTGAAGTTTATCCTCTTCAAGATTAAAATCAACGTCTGCATAATAGTCTTCAAGAGCTGCAGGAATTTCATAATAACTTTCCACAATTGGTGGTTCCGGATCTGGGTCTGGTTTTACGGGATCCCCGCCGCCATCATCAGAACTACATCCTGCCAGGAATAAAATCGTCAAAAAGGGTAAATAGAATGCTTTTTTCATTTTAAGGGTTTAAAATTATTTAGAATCTAATTATTAACTGCAAAACTAAAAGATAATTCAAAAACAAGTGGAGATTTGCTTCGGAATTAATTTTTCTCCAACAGTGCCATATAAAATCCGTCAAAACCGGTTTCGCTGGAAAGGATCTTCTGCTCTTTCTTCATGCTGAAGCTTTTTCCTTCCTCTGAATCCAGGAACTTCCTGACCTGTTCTTCATTTTCTGATGGCAGAATGGAACAGGTAGCGTAGACCATTTTGCCGCCCTCTTTTACAATTTTAGAATACTGCTTAAGAATCTCCTCCTGGGTTTGTTTAATTGTTTCCAGGAATTCTGGTTGAAGTTTCCATTTTGCGTCAGGATTACGGCTTAGGACTCCAAGGCCGCTACAAGGTGCGTCAATAAGAACCCGGTCTGCACTTCCATAGAGCTTTTTAACCACTTTTGAGGAATCTATAACCCGCGGTTCAATATTGTGAGCCCCGGCCCGTCGTGCACGGCGTTTAAGTTCCTTTAATTTATTGTCATAGATATCTGTAGCGATCAATTGCCCTTTATTTTCCATTAAAGCAGCAAGGTGCAGGGATTTTCCGCCGGCGCCTGCACAGGTATCTACCACGCGCATTCCCGGTTCTACCTCAAGGAATTCTGCAACCATTTGAGAGGAGGCATCCTGGACTTCAAAAAAGCCGTTTTTGAAGGCTTCTGTTCTAAATACATTCGCCCGCTCCTTCAATTGCAGGGCATCGGGGTAATCTTTCAAAAATTCGGTTTCAATTCCTTCTTTTTGAAGCTCCTGCTGGAGCTTTTCTTTGGAAGTTTTTAAAGTATTTGTTCTGAGAATGACCGGGGCCTGTTGATTGAGCGCGTGAAGTTCTTTCTCCCATACCTCTTCTCCCAGTTCCTTTACTCCCAGCTCATCCAGCCAGTCTGGCACAGATTCCCTGTACTTTCTGATTTTGCTCAACTCATCAAATTTTCCTTTGATGCGGCGGGTAGGAACAGGTTCTATTTGTTTCCAGTCAGGAATTTCAATTCCTCTCAGGGTTGCCCAAACGGCAAATAACCTGAAAAGGTTTTCTCGTGAATAGGGAGCCTTTACTTCAGCAATTTCTGAATAAAGGCGTTTCCAGCGTACAATGTCGTAAGTAGTTTCAGCAATAAAACTCCGGTCTCTTGCTCCCCAACGTTTGTCGCGTTTGAGGGTTTTAGCGATCACCTTATCGGCGTAGGCTCCTTCATTAAAAATTTCTCCAAGGGCATCAACGGTAGCAAAGACCAGATTTCTGTATAAGCGCATAAAAATATTTTAAAGCTGCAAAGGTACGGTTTTTAAACTACGGAAAAATCTATCTTTACGGGCAAATTCAGGTTATGAAACGATTATTATTTTTACTTTTTATAGGTTTAACTGCATGTAATTCAACCGAAAAAAAGCAGGACAGACTTCCTTATAAGAGTGTTGATGTGGAGATCCTTCTGGAAGATTCCCTTAACATAAGGGCCATCGAAATTATGGGGCAGGATCTTGCCTTTGCAGGGGCCAATGGCGTTTACGGTATCTATAATTCCGCAGAGAACGGGGTGAGGCTAAACCGGCAACAGCATGATTCAATATATCCTGAATTCAGAGCTGTGGCAAGTACTGCAAATGATTTTTTCATGCTGAGTGTCGCAAACCCCGCTTTGCTTTATAAGACCGGTGAAGACGGACAAATGGAACTGGTCTATTCTGAAACACATGAGAATTTTCTACGACTCTATGACCTTCTGGAATGATGAGGAAGGTATCGCAATGGGCGATCCTGTGGAGAATTGTCTTTCTGTGATCATTACCCGAGACGGTGGGAATACCTGGAATAAGCTTTCCTGTGACCAACTACCTGAAGTAACAGAAGGTGAGGCGGCTTTCGCTGCCAGTAACTCCAACATAGCCGTAAAAGGGGACAAGGCCTGGATCATTTCGGGCGGGATAAGATCTCGGGTATTCTTTAGTCCCGATAAAGGGAAAACCTGGGAAGTCTTTGATACCCCTATCGTACAAGGGGAAAGTACAACGGGTGCTTACTCGGTAGATTTTTACGACGGGCAAAACGGTTTCATGATAGGCGGGGATTACACCAGACCTGAAGGGAACGAGGCCAATAAAGCAGTGACTTCAGATGGTGGAAAGACCTGGAAACTTGTTGGTGAGGGGAAAGATCCTGGTTATAAGAGCAGTGTGAGATATGTGCCTGGAAGTGATGCCAAAGAATTGGTAGCAATTGGATTTACCGGAATATCATATTCGTCTGATGAAGGTAATACCTGGAAGAATCTTTCCGAAGAAGGTTTTTACACGATAAGATTTCTAAATGATTCCACAGCCTATGCTGCGGGAAAGAACAGACTGGCGAAACTGAAATTTAGATAAAAAAAGTGATCCGAAGTATTATTGAACTCCGGACCACTCAACTAACCAACCAAAATTAAAATTATTTATTTGTTGTTTTCTGCTGCCCTTCGGGCGCGGTATTCCCGCATCATCTTTTCGTTGAACTCATCTTCCACCTTTTTAAGCTGCATTATCTTTTTAGCAGAAAAGATCTTCCGAAGATCATTGAAATATTGTTTTTTCAAAAGGAAATCTTCACGTTCAATTTCCACATATTCGTTTAATTTGCTGTTAGCTGCCTCTTCGGTCATGCATTCCAGGTCTTTTATTTCCTTACGCTCCCTTTTATAAAGCTCTCTGCGTTTCTCGGTAAAATCATTATAGATGGGCCAAAATTGCTGAGCTTCCCTGGGGGTGAGGTTTAATCCCTCAGTGATATAAGCAGTCTTGAGAGCTCTGATTCGCTCCCGGTGTTCATCGTTCTCCTGTGCAGTCATGATAAGAGGGAAGCACATTAAAAAGGAGAATAAAAGAATTTTTTTCATTTTAATTGTCATTAAGTAGGAGAGATGGGTCTTCAACATTGTCGTTTAAATATTCGTATAGGGCTTCTCTGTCAAGATTAGGGTCATTAGAGGTGGCAAAACTGAATACTTTTTCATTTATCATAGGAATTTCCTCGGGATCTGCCATGTCCAGGGTTTCTAAAAGGTAATTTTCAACGGCTACCATATCAAGATCCCCAAAACTTACATTTTCTGAGGTCGTTAAAATGGTGGAGATAAAAATAATTGCCAGCACAGCTGCTATTCCTGCAACATAAGTCAGGGTTTTTGATCTAAACAGGGAGATAACTTTGGAGGTCCTTTTTACCGGGTCGATCCTGAGGAGCATTCGCTCTTCAAATTCCTGAAAGTAAGAAGAAGGAACCTTAAAAGGATTGGATCCTTGTTTTAGATTGAACTCACTTTCAGAAGAGTTAACCTTATGCATCATCCTGGCCTCAAAATCCTCAAAATAATCTTTTGGGATCCTGAATCCTGAAGTGTTTTTGTATGGTAACTCTTTCTTGTTCATTTGGTTATTTGACTCTTCTTTCTATTAAAGGTTTAACTTCCCTTCAAATATTCCTCTATTTTTTTGGTCGCAATGTGATAGGACGCCTTTAAGGCCCCTTCTGAGGTGCCTAATATTTCAGAAATTTCCCGATACTTAAGTTCCTGAAAGTATTTCATATTGAACACCTGCTGCTGTTTTTCGGGCAGCTTTGCAATGGCTTTTTGTAACTTAAGCTGAATATGGTCTCCTTCAAAATAAACATCAGTCTCCAGATTCCCGATGATCTGTTGCTGAAGCTCTTCTGAGGTGATCTGTAAGTTCTTTGCGCGTTTATTTAAAAAGGTGATCGATTCATTGGTAGCGATACGGTACATCCAGGAAAATAACTGGCTTTCCCCTTTGAACTTCTCAATATTCCTGAAGATTTTGATGAAGGTGTTCTGGAGCACATCATCTGCATCTTCATGGTTCTTCACGATGTTCCTTATTTGCCAGTATAACCGTTCCTGGTATTGAACCAGTAGTTCCCTAAAAGCCCGGTTACGTGTTTCAGGATCCTTTAGTTCACTTAAAAGCTGTTCTTCAGAAAGGTTCAAAGGGATTGGTTTTCATTTGCCGGAGGTAAAGATAAGAGGAAATTCAGAATTAACGACGGTGTCGAATAAAGCTTAAACCATCGATGAAATACACAATTGCAGGATAAAATACACAAAAAATTTTTTTGTGTTATTTTTTGTAGTATATTCACTTTGTAAAGAAGATATCTTTTTTGCTCCAAATGTTGGAAATCCTTTTCGTTTGTCCCAGAACGAGGATGGATAGGAAAAATGGATGGACCTACTTCATCCATTTTTTTCTTTTTTACCTTTTTCTGATCTGCTAATTAAGGTTTTGTTTGTAGTCCGTTAGTCAAAAGACTGCATCTCTACCAGTTTGTGGTAAACAGATCTTTTGGCCAGCAATTCCTCGTGTTTACCCTGTTCCACTATCTCACCTTTTTGCATCACCACAATATTGTCGGCGTTTTGTATGGTAGACAACCGGTGGGCAATAACAATTGAAGTTCGTTTTCTCATCATGTTCTCCAGGGCCTTTTGTACCAGCCTCTCACTTTCGGTGTCAAGAGCTGAGGTTGCTTCATCCAGGATCATGATGGGTGGGTTCTTAAGGACAGCCCTGGCGATGGAAAGGCGCTGCTTTTGTCCGCCGCTGAGTTTTCCACCACTGTCTCCAATATTAGTTTCGAGACCTTGTGGCAGGTCTTTGACGAATTCCCAGGCATTGGCGATCTTAAGGGCCTCAATGATCTCTTCATCTGAAGCGTTGTCTTTTCCAAGTCCCACATTATTTCTAACTGTATCATTAAAAAGAATGGAATCCTGGGTTACCAGTCCCATTAAACTGCGCAGGGACTTTTTACTGATCTTCCTGATGTCAATCCCGTCGATCTTTATTGATCCTTCATTGACATCATAGAAGCGGGTGACCAGGTTGGCAATGGTAGATTTTCCACTTCCCGACTGGCCCACCAGGGCTACAGTGGTTCCTTTAGGGACCTTTATACTGAAGTTTTTAAGGACATGTTCTTCTTCATACCTAAAAGAGATATTCTCTATCTCCACTGACCCTTCGAAAGATTCTTTCACCACAGCATCGGGAGCATCGATAATATTTGTCTCAGTTTCGAGTACCTCGAAGATCCTTTCTGCCGCTGCATCCCCCTTTTTGACACTGTAGGTAGCTTTGCTTATTTGCTTAGCGGGCGTTAGGATGTTATACGCCAGCCCCATGAAGGCAATAAAGGTAGCGCCGTCCAATGTTCCATCCACCAAAACCATGTTCCCACCATACCATAAAATGATCACGATCACAAAGATCCCCAGAAATTCGCTGGTAGGGGAGGCCAGGTTCTGCCGGTTTATAAGGCTGTCAAGGATCTTCTTAAGTCGGTGTGTGGAATTTCTGAATTTATTGCGGAATTTATCTTCGGCGTTAAACCCTTTCACGATTTTTAGACTGGAGAGGGTTTCCTCCACCAGCGAAAGAAAATGACCATTCTCCTCCTGGGCCAGGTTTGACTGACTTTTCAATTTCTTTCCAATGAGGGAAATGATAAATCCTGAAATGGGAAGAAAAACAAACACGAATAAGGTGAGGGTAGGGCTCATCAATAACATTGCAGTGATGGTAAAGATAATCGTTAGCGGTTCCCTCACGATCAATTCGAGGATCGAAAGAAAGGAGGTTTGTACCTCGTTCACATCGGCCGTGATGCGGGAAATAGTATCTCCTTTTCGTTTTTCAGAAAAATACGAAACAGGCAACACCAGGATCTTGTCATAAATGGCATCTCGTACATCTCTCAGAACCCCGTTCCGCAGAAAGGTGATAAAAAAAGCAGCCAGGTAACCAAAAAGATTTTTTAAGAAGAACAGGACCACCACCACCCCGCAAACAAATAGCAGGGCCGTCACCTCATCTTCATTGACCCTTTGAGTGACCTGATAATTAAAGCTGTCTACCGCATAGTCTTTAATGCTTCCCATTCCTTCCCATCGTGGTGCAACGGCCACTCTCTTAGTCTTATCAAACAGGATCTGTATCACCGGTATGAGTGCCAGGAAAGAAAGGGTGCTAAAAAGGGCGTAAAAAACATTGCAAATGATGTTAAGTACAGCAAACCTTTTATAAGGGATCGCAAAACGAAGGATCTTCTTAAAATAATTCATTCAGATGTGGCTTACGCCAGTTTAAGCTCAGATCTTATCAAGGTGATCTTCTCTGAAAGTTCTTTTTCAACCTGCAGGTAATTTTCCACCTTGTCTAAAGGAGCATTCACACTAATATAGAATTTGATCTTGGGCTCGGTTCCACTTGGGCGGGCCGCAACCTTAGTGCCATTTTCAGTATAATAAATGAGTACGTTAGACCGAGGAACTTCCAGAGCCTTCATTTTTGTTTCAGTAAGTCCATATTCAAAGGCTTTTGAACTTTCATAATCTTCCACGAGAACCACTTTTTCCCCTGCGATCTCAGATAAAGGATTTTCTCTAAGGTCTATCATGATCTGTTTGATCTGTTCTGCCCCGTCAATTCCTTTCTTTACTAAGGAGATCAACTCCTCCTTGTAAAATCCATGGGTTTGGTATAGCTCCAGAAGTTTCTGGTATAAGGAACTGCCGTTGGCTTTCATTTGTGCAGCGATCTCACAAACCAGTAAAGTGGCGGTGACAGCATCTTTATCCCTTACAAAATCCCCCACCATGTAGCCAAAGCTTTCTTCTCCGCCTCCAATGAATTGAAGATTTGGATGATCTTTGATCATTTTGGCGATCCATTTGAAACCGGTAAGACCTTCTTTATATTCCACGCCATAACTTTCTGTCATAACTCTCAACATGGGAGTGGATACAATGGTAGAACCCACAAATTCTTTTCCTTTGATCTTTCCTTGTTCTTCCCATTGTTCCAACAGGAACCAGGTCATGATCAACATGGTCTGGTTTCCGTTTAGAAGGACCATATTACCTGTAAGATCCCTAATTGCAACTCCTAAGCGGTCGCCGTCAGGGTCTGTTCCTATTACAATGTCTGCTTTTTCTGTTTCTGCCAGTTCAAGGGCCATTTGTAAAGCTTCAGGCTCTTCGGGGTTGGGGGAGTCCACTGTCGGGAAATCGCCGTTAGGTTCTCTTTGCTCCTCAACGATCTTTAGATTTGAGTAACCTGCCTGTTCCAGCACACGGGGAATCAAGGTAATGGAAGTTCCGTGGAGCGAGGTGAAAACTATTCCAAGATCTTCTTTAGCCGAAGCCGGAGTGTTAAAACTTCCGTTCTCTATTGATGCTTTTGTAAAGACCTCATCCACTTCGGAACCAATAAGTTCAATAAGTTCTTTTTTAGGTTCAAATTTAATTTCATCATATCCAAGGGCGGTGATAGTTTCTATGATCTCAGTATCCTGTGGAGGTACCAGTTGACCTCCGTCCTGCCAATAGACTTTATACCCGTTATATTCGGGAGGGTTGTGACTTGCAGTTAATACAATTCCGCAGTGACAATCAAGATGTTTTACTGAAAAAGACAATTCAGGGGTTGGTCTAAGGTCTGAGAAAAGGAAAACTTTAATACCATTGGCAGAAAACACATCTGCCACTACCTGGGCCAGTTCTTTACTATTGTGACGACAATCATAGGCTATAACCACCCTGAGATCTTCTTCAGGAAATTGCTTTTTGAGGTAATCTGAAATTCCCTGGGTATTCTTACCAAGGGTGTATTTGTTGATCCTGTTGGTGCCCACTCCCATGATGCCACGCATCCCGCCGGTACCAAACTCCAGG
Source organism: Salinimicrobium flavum (assembly GCF_042684505.1). Taxonomy (NCBI): domain Bacteria; kingdom Pseudomonadati; phylum Bacteroidota; class Flavobacteriia; order Flavobacteriales; family Flavobacteriaceae; genus Salinimicrobium; species Salinimicrobium flavum. The sequence continues at coordinate 117,388 of NZ_JBHULT010000012.1, read as the reverse complement.
TCTTTGTAGAAACTTTCTTTTAACTCATCGGGATTATTCTGAAGTAAATCCTGCACTTCCTTTCGGGTTTGTTCATCAAAGACTGGTTGCAGCCAGGATTCTGCTTTAGCTTTTATATCGGTATAACTCATGGCGGTTAAATTTTTGTCAGCCACAAAAATAAGGATTTAAGTGGGAAAGGAAATTAAATCTGGCCGGTTGTTTCGCTGATGCGGTAGCGTTCTTTTTCGCGGCTGCTCCTTAAAATAAGTTCCCCGAGGAAACCTGCCAGGAAGAGCAGGGACCCAAGGACCATGGTAGTGAGCGAAATGTAGAACCACGGATTATCTGTTACCAGGATGTTGGGCAAGCCGTGGTAGAGTTTGTAAAGTTTTGAAGCACCTATCCAGACAGCAGATAAAAACCCGAAAAAGAACATGAGGATACCCAGGGCTCCAAAGAGGTGCATGGGCCTTTTTCCGAATTTAGAGAGGAACCAGATTGTAATGAGGTCGAGAAAGCCGTTGATAAAGCGTTCTGCCCCAAATTTTGTACGGCCATATTTACGCGCCTGGTGTTTCACCACCTTCTCATTGATTTTGGAATAACCGGCATTTTTGGCCAGAACCGGGATATATCTGTGCATTTCCCCGTAAACATCAATGTTCTTGACCACTGTTTTTCGGTACGCTTTGAGTCCGCAGTTGAAATCATGAAGCTTTAGTCCGGAGGTTTTCCGTGCCACCGCATTGAACAGTTTTGAGGGAAGGTTCTTGGAAATGAGAGAATCGTACCTCTTTTTTTTCCAACCCGAAATAAGGTCGTAATTATCTTTAATGATCAGGGAATAGAGTTCCGGGATCTCTTCAGGGTTATCCTGCAGGTCGGCATCCATTGTGATGACCACATCGCCTTCAGCCTTATCAAAGCCCACGTGCAAGGCCTGGGATTTTCCGTAGTTTCGGTTGAATTTCACCCCTTTGACTGCGGGGTCTTCTGCATAAAGTTGTTTGATGATCTTCCAAGAATTGTCTGTACTGCCGTCATCTATAAAAATGATCTCATAAGAAAAAGAATTGGACCGCATCACAGATACGATCCAATTATATAGTTCTGTAAGAGATTCTTCTTCGTTTAAAAGAGGGATGACGATAGATATCTGCATTAATTAAATTTTGTTGGGATCTTTTTCCCTGAAAATAAGGGCTATGATCAATCCTACTACCAGGTAGAAACCAAGGCTGAAAACAAATCGTTTCAATTGGTTCATCACAGAGAATTGATTATTGGTTTGCATCTCGGCAAGGGCTTCATTTATACTGGCCTCAGGTGCGCCAAATTTTTCCATCATTGCTCTTGAGGTTTCCATAGTAAGTTCTGTAACCGTGGTAGCCGCCTCAGTATCGATCACCGAAAATAGCAGGATACTAAACAGGGTAGCGATCAAGGTTCCAATCAGTACGATTAAAAAATACGCGGTAAAGGCATTTTTGAAAGAAAAGTGGCTGCCGGCATGAACAGTTTTGGCTTTTTTAACCCCAATCACAGCTATGGTGATGAGTAAAGCAAAACTAATGATCCCATACCACCATTTGGTGAACAGGGAAAGATCAAAGGCATAGGCCAGAGCGGTCATCAGGATCAAAAACACACCCAGGTAAATACCATAGGTGATTCCGGTAGATTTTGTAGATTTTTCCATTATTGAATAACATTGGTTAGTTAACCAATGAGTAAACAAATATAACAAAACGTTACAGAGAAAAATAAAAGATTAAATTGCGGGAAAAATATGGTTCTATAGTTGGTGTTTTGTAAAAATTATTTAAATTTGCACCTCGAAAAAATTACAAGATTTTAAAGAATAAAGAGATGAAGCAGGGAATCCATCCGGAAAATTATAGATTGGTAGCGTTTAAAGACATGTCAAATGACGAGGTTTTTTTAACGAAATCTACCGCGAACACAAAAGAAACTATTGAGGTTGATGGGAAGGAATATCCTTTAGTGAAGATGGAGATCTCCAGAACTTCTCACCCATTCTACACCGGGAAAGCCAAATTACTGGATACTGCCGGTCGTATCGATAAGTTCAAGAACAAATACGCGAAATTCAAAAAGTAATTTCCTGTATTAAGATATTATAAAGCCTCCTGACGGAGGCTTTTTTTGTTGAACGATTTCAAAGAGCTCTTATAAAGGTTTTTACCTTCTTTCCTAATCTAAAGTTTACTTTTACCTTTACATTAAAAGATCAAGACATGAATTATATTCTCTTTGATGGGGCAGTTAGAACTCAATTGCTTCCGTTCACCTTCACCCGGCCGGTTGCCGATATCAGGATAGGTATTCTCACCATTAGAGAAAAGTGGGAGAAATTCCTTAGTACTACCACCTCTACTATTACAGAAGATCACCTCTCTAATAAGTGGCCCATGGTTGAGATGGATGAGAACGTGATGATCAACGCTTCTTTTCTTCCCACACCCGAACTTGTGGAACAAGTCCACAACCTGCAGCCGGGAGAGGCTATTTTTCATGAGGAGGATGTAGTAGCATTTTTCGCCCTGGAGGACCAGGACGTTGAATTTGATAAATGCACCACCATTGAAATGGAGGGAAGATCCCTGAGGGTTGAGCATACCTGGGATATCTTCAAAAATAACGGCGAGGCCATTGCGTTAGATTTTGAGCTTTTAACTCAGGACCGTAAAAGTCAACCTATTTCCAATACTAATCAGGTGATCGTCCCTGAGAATGTTTTTCTGGAAGAGGGCGCGAAGGTGGAATGTGCCATTTTAAACGCTTCAGAAGGTCCAATCTATATTGGTGCAGAGGCTGAGGTTATGGAAGGTAGCATCGTTAGAGGGCCTTTTGCACTGTGTGACCACGCTACCCTGAAACTGGGCTCCAAGATTTATGGGCCTACAACTGTGGGGCCACATAGTAAGGTTGGGGGAGAGGTCAATAATTCTGTGATTTTTGGGTACTCCAATAAGGGTCATGACGGTTTCCTGGGTAATTCTGTTCTGGGCGAGTGGTGTAACCTGGGAGCCGATACCAATACTTCGAATTTAAAAAATAATTATGCAGAGGTGAGGTTATGGGATTATGCTTCGGAAAGATTCGCACCTACAGGATTGCAGTTTTGCGGATTGATGATGGGCGATCACAGTAAATGCGGAATTAATACCATGTTCAACACCGGAACAGTGGTGGGAGTGAGCGCCAACATTTTTGGAGCCGGATTTCCGCGGAATTTCATCCCGAGCTTCAGCTGGGGCGGAAGTGGAGGTACTGTAACTTACAAGACTGCCAAAGCTTTCGAAGTTGCCGAAAAAGTAATGGCACGAAGGGACATTGAATTTTCCGAAGAAGACAAAGCCATTCTTGAACATGTTTTTGAAGAGACGAAACAGTGGCGAAGAGAATAATTTAATGTTCAGAGTTTCACTTCTAACTTCGGATCATATTGGAATTTGGTGCTTGAATTTTTGATATTGCGAGTTGAGGCAGTAAGCAGTGATGGTTGATTGCTGATTAATAATTGTTCATTGACTGAAAGTTGGTATCTTTGCAACCTTCAAAAAGAGATTTTTGAAGCACATGAGTAAAGAATTGAAATTCTGCAGATTGGGTGCAGAAATTTCCGAAAGAGAAGTAATGGGAGAACCAAAAAAAGTAGCTTTTTATACCCTTGGGTGTAAGTTGAATTTTTCAGAGACCTCTACTATAGCAAGATCCTTTAAGGATGAGGGTTTTCAAAGGGTAGATTTCACCGAGGCAGCAGATATTTATGTGATCAATACCTGCTCTGTCACAGACAATGCAGATAAACGTTTTAAGACCATAGTCAAGCATGCCCAAAAGGCTAATGAGAATGCTTTTGTTATTGCTGTGGGCTGTTATGCACAGTTAAAACCTGAAGAACTGGCAGCTGTAGACGGGGTAGACCTTGTTTTGGGTGCTACTGAAAAATTCAAGATCACCAACTACCTGAACGATCTCACTAAAAATGATTTTGGGGCGATCCATTCCTGTGAAATAGAGGAAGCCGATTTTTATGTTGGATCCTACTCTTTTGGAGACAGAACCCGTGCCTTTCTAAAGGTACAGGATGGCTGTGATTACAAATGCACCTACTGTACCATCCCGTTGGCCCGGGGTATTTCGAGGAGTGACACTCTTGAGAATGTACTGGAAAATGCCAGGAAGATCAGCGAAAAAAATATTAAGGAGATCGTGCTTACCGGGGTTAATATTGGAGATTACGGAAAAGGGGAATTTGGGAATAAGACACATGAGCATACCTTTCTTGACCTGGTGAAAGCCCTTGATGAGGTAGAAGGAATTGAAAGACTCCGCATTTCCTCCATCGAACCTAATTTACTTAAGAACGAAACCATAGATTTTGTGGCCCAAAGCAAAGCTTTTGTTCCACACTTTCACATTCCCCTGCAAAGCGGTAGCAATGAGATCCTCAAAGCCATGCGTAGGCGTTATATGAGAGAGTTATATGTTGACAGGGTAACCCGTATAAAGGAAGCCATGCCCGACGCCTGTATTGGTGTGGATGTGATCGTTGGATTCCCCGGTGAAACTAATGAGCAATTCCTGGAAACCTATAATTTCCTGAATGAACTGGAAGTATCTTACCTTCATGTATTCACTTATTCTGAAAGGAGTGACACTCTTGCTGCAGAGATGGAGGAGGTAGTACCTTTAAAAGTGAGGAAAAAGCGTAGTAAGATGTTGCGTGGACTATCAGCTAAGAAAAGAAGAGCTTTCTATGAATCACAGTTAGGGAAATCAAAAACCGTTCTGTTCGAAGGCGAGAACAAGGAGGGTTATATTCATGGATTCACAGAGAATTATGTAAAAGTGAAGACCCCCTGGAACCCCGAATTGGTAAACACCCTTCACAATATCATTCTTGAAAAGATTGATGAGGATGGGCTTGTAAGGTTTAGCTATGAAAAAGAGCCTGCTGCGGTTTAGATATTAATACCAACTGGTAGCATATCCTTATATTTTCTGCGATGTTTCCTCATGAACCTGGCTACGGCCGGGCTGGTAGGCATTACCCGGGTTCCCTTTTCACGTAGGTATTCAAGCACCTCGGTGATGAATGGTTCCAGGTAACCTTTTTCTTTAAGTTCATCACTCATTACCAGTTTGGTAAGGAAGATCTTTCGGTCTTGCTGTGCGTATTCAATCTTTGCAAGTTCCCCATCCAGTTCACACTCAAACTGGCGTAAGAACTCATTGTCTATTATAGTCAATTCGGTATTCATGGTTTCCATGTATTTACTTTTTTATTATCAAAAAATCAGCCACGTTTAATTAAGGCATTTTTGAATGTTTCCGAAGCCAATATTGGCAGTCGGGATTTAGGGAAGAAAAAATTTGTCTTAAAATTTACAGGAGGCAAAGAATTTCCTTTAAATTTGAAGATAAAGTTAACCTTTTTGTGCGAATTTTCAGCCCGAAGCGCTGTAAAAAATGAAGAAATCCCCTGTTATTCATGTCTATTGCATGCCTGGCCTGGCAGCAAATCCTACCATCTTTGAAAAGATTAGGTTGCCCGAAGACCGATTCAAGATCCATTGGTTGGACTGGCTCCTGCCAAAGCCTAAAGAGGATCTTAAAGATTATGCCTACAGAATGTGCGAACGCGTAAAACATGAAGACCCTGTTTTGATAGGAGTTTCTTTCGGTGGAGTTATCGTGCAGGAAATGGCCGATTTCATAAAGACCAAAAGGGTAATTATTATTTCAAGTGTAAAAACGGAACAGGAATTGCCACGTAGAATGAGGTATGCGCGGTTTACCGGGCTTTTCAGAGTGTTACCTACCTCTTTGGTTGGCCACCTGGATGCTTTTGAGAGGATAGCCGTTGGGGACTTTGTAAAGAAGCGCCTGGAGCTTTATAAAAAGTACATGTCGATCACAGATACCCGTTACCTGGATTGGGCCATTGAAAAAATGGTGTGCTGGGACCAGCCCGAACCAATACCTGGAGTTATACATATACACGGCGATAGGGATGAGATATTTCCTTATAAATACATCAAGGGATGCATAACTGTTCCCGAAGGTACCCACATTATGATCCTTAATCGCTTTAAGTGGTTCAATGAAAATCTGGAAGAAATAATATTAACAGGGCAGTTGAAGAAAAAAAAGATAAATCTATAAATAATTAGGAATGGAATTGAAGAACATACTTATAGGAGGAAGTCTGATGGTGGCAGTTGGTTTAGGTATTAATGCCGTACAGGATGCTCCCAGCGATGAGAACCAGGAGAAGAAAATGATCAATGATTATAATGTCTATGCCCTCGCTATGCCGGAGGATCTTGAATTTGCAGGCGAATCTGTACCTGTGGAGATCCCTGATATCTATGAGCGCATGGACCGTGAATTGCTCGTTAACACCTACTGGCAATCCAACACCTTGCTTATGATCAAGCGGGCCAATAAATATTTTCCGGTTATTGAACCAATTCTTGCAGAATACGGTGTGCCCGATGATTTTAAATATCTGGCGGTGATAGAGAGCGGACTCACAAACGCGGTATCACCTGCAGGTGCCCGCGGTTTCTGGCAAATAATGGAAGCTACCGGGAAAGAATATGGCCTCGAGATTAATGACAATGTAGATGAACGCTACCATCTTGAAAAGTCAACCAGGGTAGCAGCAGATTACCTTAAAAAATCAAAAGAACGCTTCGGAAGCTGGACACTGGCAGCAGCGGCCTATAATGCAGGAAATTACGGAGTGGACCGGCAACGCGAAAGACAGGATGTTAAAGATTATTACGATTTGCTCCTGGGAGAGGAAACGGGAAGATATGTTTTCAGGATACTCGCCTTAAAGGAGATCCTGAACCATCCCCAGAAATATGGATTCAATTTCAGACCCAAAGATCTGTATCAGCCGGTTCCTAATTACAAGGTAAAGGTCGATACGGCAGTTACTGATTTCGCTCAGTTTGCTAAAAAATATAATATCAATTATAAGATACTGAAACTCCACAATCCGTGGTTGAGGGAAACTCATCTCAATAATAAGTCAGGAAAGGAATACCAAATAGAATTGCCTCAGGATGGTTATTATGCAGCTCCTGAGTAGGACGAGGTCAACAGGAACATGGGGTTACCTTCCATAAGATAGTTTATCTAATTCTTTTTAAAGAGGTTTATTGGAAGCCCTGAAAAGAAACCCTTCAGGTTTTGACACTGATTTTTGTGCTACACCGAAGTTTTTAAGGGGTAAGACTTTCCTTAGTATTATTCGAATAGCGACTGCTTTCATTTATGAGCAGTAGAGAGATCGCTTTGGAGAAGGAATCATAATTAAGATCGAACGAGCGTTCAAATTCTATTCCGTATGGGTGAGAGACACTTCGTCTTATGTCCGTGATCCGTTTCTCTTTATCGAGAAGAAAGGTGGTAGGGAAGCCGAGGGAATGTTTCATCATTTTAACCACATAAGAACTATTGTTCTGCATTTCATCAACGTAGAGGACTTTAATATTCTTATGATATTTTTTTGCGAGTTCTTTGGTCGTGGTCCGGTTGTCCCAAAAGAGAATTACGAAATCTACCTGATCGTTATATTTTGCAGCCAGTTTGTTTAGTGCAGGTATCTCTCCTTCAGTAGGTATAACCCATGATGCATATGTGATGAGGTAAACGGGTTTTTTGAACTCATCTAGCTGAACCACCTTCTTTTTAAGGTCTCTTACTTTGAAATTATCCAGTTTGCTGCCTTTTAAACAGTAATTTACCAGGGAATCAAACAGAAATTCAGCACGTTCCACATTGTGGGTTCGATAAGCTTTGTTTGCTTTTATTTTATACTTGGGAAGGTGAGTGGAAATTGCTTCAGAAAAGGAGACCTGATCGTGCTGACCAAAAACTGATACGGATATGAAAAAAATAAATAAGAGAATTAATCTCGACATTTTTGAGGGGGACCTATAACTTTTCACGAATGTAGGCGAAAGGTTTCTTCAGCTCAAATTTATTCGATTAACAACCTAGATACTAGATGAAATACCGCATCATTTTGTAGGACTGGTGATTTATAAAATAGATGTTTTCTAGATCTTCTTCATTTGCTGCTTCATCATCTTTATCTGCTCATCCAGCATTTTGTGCTTATCCAGTTTTTTGGCTTCCTGTAGAAGCATCTGGGCTTCTCTTTTTCTGCGTTTGGTCATGGCGATCCCGGCAAGATTTAGTTTCGCCATAGCCAGATCCTGGCTCATGGAGAGTCCTAATTTGATGGCGCGTTTGAAGTATTTTTCAGCCTGGGTCATGTTGGTCTGTGAAACCATAAGTCCGTGAAGGTACCAATAGTACCCCTGTTGTTTTTGGGTCAATGCTTTTTCGGGGTCCTTGATTTTATCAAGCCATTTTTTAGCACCTGGAAAATCCTGCTTTCTTAGCCTTAAAAAAGCCATCAGGATCATTTCATTCTTGTAATATAAAAATATGAAGATCCCGGCCAGAAGAACTAAGAAAATACCGTTACCTATGTTTCCTTCAACAAATTGCCAGATGGACACCAAAATAAGTATCCCGGCAATGATTAATTTGAAAATTTTATTGAACATTTTTTTATGTAGTTTTGAAGGCCGCAAAGGTAAGAAAAACAATTGGAAATTATTTTATATAAGGGTTTGCGGGAGTAAAAACTCTTTGTATATTTGCCCGCAGTTTTAAGGAGAGGTCTTATAACAATTTTTCAAAGCGATTTCAAAGAAGATTAAAGATAAATTATCATGAAAAGAACGTTTCAACCATCAAAGAGGAAAAGAAAAAACAAGCACGGTTTCAGAGAACGTATGGCGAGTGTTAACGGAAGAAAAGTACTTGCACGTAGAAGAGCCAAAGGAAGAAAGAAATTATCGGTTTCCTCTGAAAACAGGCATAAACACTAAATGATAATTCCCGAAAATATTAAAGGTGCTACTTTTTAAGGTAGCGCCTTTTTTTATACCCTATAGGTTCTTATTTTTACAAACACCACACAAATTTTTTTCTAATGCCAAAGAACGAAAACCTAAAGAAAATACTGATCATAGGTTCTGGTCCAATTATTATAGGCCAGGCCTGTGAATTTGATTATGCCGGGGCACAGGCCCTCAAATCGTTGCGAGAAGAAGGTATTGAAACGGTATTGATCAATTCAAATCCTGCCACTATCATGACCGATCCTTCAATGGCAGATCATGTGTATCTAAAACCTCTTACAACAAAATCAATTGTTGGAATCCTGAAGGACCATCCCGATATTGACGCGGTGCTACCCACCATGGGTGGACAAACTGCACTGAACCTTTGTATAGAAGCAGAGGAAAAAGGAATATGGCAGGACTTTAATGTTAAGTTGATTGGGGTCGATATAGACGCGATAAACATTACCGAAGACAGGGAAAAATTTAAGCAGTTGATGGTACGCTTAGGTGTAGGTGTGGCCCCAGCTCAAACAGTGACTTCTTTTCTTAAGGGTAAGGAAGTGGCCCAGGAATTTGGATTTCCGCTGGTAATTAGAGCTTCATTTACACTTGGTGGAAGCGGTGCCTCCTTTGTGCATAGTGAAGAAGATTTTGATGAACTGTTAACAGCAGGTCTCGAGGCTTCACCTATCCATGAAGTTTTGATCGATAAGGCATTGCTCGGGTGGAAAGAATATGAACTGGAACTACTGCGTGATAAAAACGATAATGTGGTGATCATTTGTTCTATTGAGAACATGGATCCCATGGGAATCCACACAGGAGACTCTATTACCGTTGCACCGGCAATGACCCTTAGTGATACCTGTTTCCAAAGGATGAGGGATCTGGCCATCAAAATGATGCGGAATATTGGAGACTTCGCGGGAGGCTGTAATGTACAGTTTGCGGTAAGCCCTGATGAAAAGGAAGAGATCATGGCCATTGAGATCAATCCCAGAACATCAAGATCTTCAGCCCTTGCATCAAAGGCTACCGGATACCCGATAGCAAAGATCGCTGCAAAACTGGCCATTGGATATCACCTGGATGAGCTTGAAAACCAGATCACCAAATCTACCTCTGCTCTTTTTGAGCCAACCCTGGATTATGTGATCGTGAAAATACCTCGGTGGAACTTTGATAAATTCGAAGGAAGTGACCGTACCCTTGGACTACAGATGAAGTCTGTAGGAGAAGTGATGGGAATTGGGCGTTCTTTCCAGGAAGCCTTGCATAAAGCTACGCAGTCGCTGGAGATAAAACGTAACGGACTTGGAGCTGACGGGAAAGGATATACCAATTACGACCAGATCATCGACAAACTTAAGAATCCAAGCTGGGATCGGGTCTTTGTAATATATGATGCTATTCAACTGGGAATTACCCTCAGCAGGATCCACGAGATCACAAAAATTGACATGTGGTTCCTCAAGCAATATGAGGAATTGTACGCACTTGAAGTCGAGATCTCTAAGTACAGGATAGACACTTTGCCAAAGGATCTGTTGCTGGAAGCGAAACAAAAAGGTTTTGCAGACAGGCAGATCGCTTACATGGTGGGCTGCCTTGAAAGCCAGGTGTATTCACGTAGAGAAGAGCTTGGGGTGAAAAGGATCTACAAACTGGTAGATACTTGTGCGGCAGAATTTAAAGCAGAGACACCTTATTATTATTCCACTTTTGAGGCTGAAATCCAGACAAAAGAAGGAAAGCGATATGTGGAAAACGACAGTAAGGTTACAGATAAGAAGAAAATTGTAGTATTGGGATCGGGTCCTAACCGAATAGGACAGGGGATAGAATTTGACTATTGTTGTGTCCACGGAGTTTTGGCAGCTAATGAATGTGGCTATGAAACCATCATGATCAACTGTAACCCCGAGACTGTCTCTACCGATTTTGACGTAGCCGATAAATTATATTTCGAACCGGTTTTCTGGGAGCATATCTATGACATCATTCGGCATGAAAAACCTGAAGGGGTGATAGTGCAGCTGGGAGGCCAAACCGCTCTAAAACTTGCCGAGAAACTGGATCGCTACGGAATAAAGATCATGGGGACCAGTTACCATTCCCTCGACCTTGCCGAAGACCGTGGATCCTTCTCCAAACTACTTCAAAAGAATGATATCCCTTATCCTGAATTTGGAGTGGCAGAAACGGCTGATGAAGCCCTGGCACTTGCAGATGAACTTGATTTTCCTATTCTCGTACGTCCTTCATACGTGCTGGGAGGTCAGGGAATGAAGATCGTGATCAATAAAAAAGATCTTGAAGAGACCGTGGTTGATCTTCTTCGGAAGATACCTAACAATAAATTGCTTCTGGACCACTATCTTGACGGTGCGATAGAAGCAGAAGCCGATGCCATTTGCGACGGGGAAACCGTACAGATCATTGGGATCATGGAACACATAGAGCCTTGTGGGATTCATTCGGGAGACTCAAATGCGACTTTACCTCCATTCAACCTTGGTGACCTGGTAATGCAGCAAATAGTTGATCACACCAAAAAGATCGCTCTTGCGCTGAACACCGTTGGATTAATAAACATTCAGTTTGCCATTAAAGATGACAAAGTGTTTATCATTGAAGCCAATCCACGTGCTTCACGTACAGTGCCTTTCATAGCAAAAGCTTACGGTCAACCTTACGTGAATTATGCTACCAAAGTGATGCTTGGTGAAAACAAGGTGACTGATTTTGAATACAGTACCAAACTTGATGGTTATGCCATTAAGCAACCGGTATTCTCTTTTAATAAATTCCCACATGTGAACAAACAGCTGGGACCTGAGATGAAAAGTACAGGAGAAAGTATCCTCTTCATTGACAGCCTGAAAGACGATGTCTTTTATGAGCTGTATTCGAGAAGAAAGATGTACCTGACTAAATAGTAATAAAATAAATTTTTGAAGAATGCCACCTGGTTCAAGGTGGCATTCTTATTTTTACACGAATCAAACCTTAAAAAGTATGAAAGAAGCAGTATTGATCATAGGCGGAATATACGGTGCCCTTGCGGTCATTTTTGGTGCTTTTGGTGCTCATGGCCTTAAGAAATTTTTGACACAGGAGCAGTTGAAAAGTTTTGAGACCGGTGTGAAATACCAAATGTATCACGCCTTATTACTTATTCTATCAGGAGTGATCTTCCCTTTTATAGGTTTCTCTCAAAATCTTATGGGATGGTTTCTCATCCTGGGGGTATTCTTCTTTTCCTTTAGTATTTATGGACTCGTACTTAGTTCGTCAAGAGATCGAAAAATGGCATTTCTGGGACCTGTAACACCCCTTGGCGGACTGTTGCTCGTGATGGGGTGGATACTCTTCACCATTAATGTAGCTTCTGTAGCTGAATTTTTACGGTTTTAAATATTATTTCTGCTAAAGGAATAATATTAGAAACCGGAGTCTACACCGCTCCCTCTCAAAATTTTTTTGCGACCTATTCTATTTATTATTAAAGCCGTAGAGTACTAAAATTTCTTGATATTCCTGCTGAAAGGATTTCTTTTGATGATGAGATTTTTGATTTTGTATGTAATCAGAAACTTTTTCGATCACCGATTCGGAAACGGAAAATGCGGCATAACCGGTCTGCCATGCAAACTTTTGGGATATAAAGTTGTTGTGGTTAATGAAATGAGAACTGCTTCCCTTAATCTGTTTAATTACTTCTGAAATGGATTTTTGAGAATTGAGCAGGAATAAACAATGAACATGGTCTGGCATGCCATTTATGATTCTTACGGAACATTCCATTTCGCATAGTTGCTCGCTAATCATATTATGAACTCTTTTCTCAATTGAAGGTTTAATTAAGGGTTGCCTTTCCTTAGTTGCCCAAATAGCGTGGATCCAAATCTTGTTAAATGAATGAGACATAGATAAATTTTTGATTACAATGAATAAACCGTTGAAACGGTTCAGATGATTCGGTGCTTATGGTAGCCCCGGGTTTAAACCCGGGGCTAAAGGGTTGTTGTTTAAATATAAATGGTTTTAACCATTTATCAAGTTTTTCACAAAAAAGAGGAAAAGAAAAGAGGAAACTATTGCTAGATTTTAAGGTTTTTAGCTGCTTCACTGGTATCGCGTAAGCGGTACCTTTCGGCAAAAACCGCGATCACCAATAACTGCAGAATGTGGTATAGCATGATTGGCAGCAGGAAGAGGGCATTGCTGGCGCTGTTTCCAAAAATGATCTTAACCATTACTGAACCGTGGACCAGGGATTTTTTGGTGCCCGCAAATTTGGCAGTGATTCGGTCTTCTGTGCTCAAATTCATAAGTTTGGAGACGTATCCAATTCCGAAGTATACCACAAAGAATAAAACAATAACCAGCACTGTAAGTTTCAGTAGTTCAGGGAGTGCCACAGAGGAAAAAAGTTTGGAAGAAAATGCCGCGCTGAAACTGGAGTAGACGATCAGGACGATCACCGACTTGTCAAAAAAGCTGATTCGGGTACTGTTTTTTCGAGCCATGCCTCCGAAGAATCGTTGAAGAAACAATCCAATTACCAATGGCAGGATAACCTGCAGGAAAAGCTTCTGAAAGACACTTAAAAATTCGAAATCCGCTGAGCCTTTCAAAAACAAGGACATCCAAAGAGGCGTTACTACCACACCTATCAGACCCGAGAGACTGGCGTTGAAAATGGCAGTTGGAATATTTCCTTTTGCGAGGGAGACCATCACAATAGAAGAACTCACTGTAGATGGCAAGGCTCCCAGAAAAAAAAGAGCCAGCCATAGGTCAGAATCTGTACCGCCTTCAAAGAATGGGATAAAGATCAAAACCAGCAGTGGAAAAAGAATAAATGTACTTAGCTGGATAAGGATATGTACCTTATAATTGTAAAACCCAAGTTTAAATTCAGCCGGGGACAATTTAAGGCCATAGAAGAAAAAGATAAGGCCTATACCAATATCAGTTATTGTTTTTAAAGGCAGAACCTCAGGCCCACGGGGCAGGAGGTAGGCGACAATTATCGCCAGGAGCAGGGTAATTATGAACCCGTTAAATTTCAATTATAGCTCTATTTGTACGTTGTAGCCTTCGACGATATGCAGGTGTTCTTCAGAAACAAAATCTGTTTCATGGAATTCTGTTCGGCGCTTTTTCTTGTTGTCATAACGTTTAATGCTTTTCGCAAACCTTCTTATGTCATCAGAAGATTTCAGGATCAGCCCCGGTACAGGTACAGAATTCCCCTCGCTGTCTTTAGCAACCATCGTAAAATAAGAGGAATTACAGTGTTTTACTTCTCCAGTCTGGATATTTTCAGCTTCTACCCTAATCCCGATTAGCATCGAACTGGAACCTACGAAATTCACAGAAGCTTTCATGGTCACCAGCTCGCCTATCTCAATAGGTTTCAGGAAATCTACGGTGTCCACACTCGCCGTAACACAATATACTTCAGAATGTTTTGAGGCGCAGGCAAAAGCGATCTGGTCCAATAATGACAAAACATAGCCCCCATGTATTTTTCCGTTGAAGTTGGAGTGGGAGGGGAGCATGAGTTCAGAAATGGTTACCCGCGATTCGTCAATAGACTTAAATTTTTTTCTCATTGGTTTTTAGTTATAGATTTTCATAAAGAAGATTCATGAAATCTTCAATTTTTGATGGCTCCAGCCATCGGGTCACCACCACGAGGTTTTCTTTGCGGTCAATAATTATGAAATTCCCTCCAAAACCTGCTGCGTAAAAAACATGTTCGGGTACCTTCTCCCAATTTGTAGCGTTAAGCCACCACATGTAGCCGTATCTGGGGTTTACTGTGGAAGGTTCCATGGCTTCAGAAATCAGATCCTCAGAAATAAGCTGTTTGCCGCTCCATTCCCCATTGTTAAGGAACAGAAGCCCGAACCGGGCCATATCTTTGGTATTGATAAACATGCCCCCGCCGGAATGACCTCCTCCGCTAACCGATTGCATTTTTAGACCATCTATGGTTACCCAGGAATTTTCATAACCATACCAGCGCCAGGTGGAGGATGCCCCAATGGGATCCATGATCTTTTCTTTTAAAACCTGTGGAAGCGGCTTTCTGAAAACATGCAGCAAGGAATAGGCAAGCACATTTACCCGTACATCATTGTACTTGTAAAAAGTGCCCGGGTCATTGAGTTTTCTGCCTCGCCATTGATCGATACTTTCATCTTTTGCCGGTCTGTCTGCCCAGTCATGACTACCCCAGAGTTCTCCACTCCAGTCTGAAGTCTGTTGGAGCAAATGTTTCCATGTGATCCTGCTGTTGTGGGGCCCTTCAAAAGTGTCGTCCCACACGTATTTCTTCGCCAGATCATTCACATCATCAATAAGATCTTGTTGCAACGCGATCAAAGCCGTGGTTGACAGAAAGCTTTTCGTCACACTAAAGGTCATGTCCACCCTTTCTGTATCTCCCCATTCCCCTATAATATACCCGTCTTTTATAATAAGACCGGCAGGTCCGCCACGACGTTTTACCGGTCCCAGCAGCTCGTGATAGGGTTCATTCATGAATCCCTTAAGGATCGCCTGTCGCAGATCTCTGGACTCGGAATATTCGTTATTTTCTGCGAACTCAATGACTTTTGTGAGGTTCACTCCGTATTCAGCCGCTTCTTTTTTCTGCCATTCTCCCGAAGTTGGAAAATAGCCATTTTGAGCAGTGCCGGTTAGGATCAAAAAGTTGAAAAGTAGAGCGGTAAAAAAGTATTTTTTCATAAGCGGTTAGTTCAAGAGATTTTGGGGTTCTTCTCCGTTTCCTGCCTCTGCCCTGGAGATCCATTTTTGAGAAAGTTTTTGTTTTGGGGAGATTCCCAGTGCTTCAAGTTTGTCGATATCCTTGATGAGGTTTTGTTGACCTGTTAACTTCTTCATCGCGGTTTCATAGGCGGTAGAAGTTGAACTTAATCTATTTCCAACCGTTTCCAGGTCATCAAGCAGGATCTTAAATTTGTGGTACAGTGACGAAGCGTGATTTGCGATCTCGATCGCATTTTGTTGCTGCTTTTCATTACTCCACAAAGTATCTATTGTCCGTAAGACCGAGAGAAGGGTAGTTGGGCTGACCAGTAATATGTTCTTTTGAAAAGCCGTATAAAAGAAAGAATTATCAAAATTTTGGGCAAGGTAGAGGGCAGGTTCTACGGGAATGAACATCAGGACAAAATCCGGAGACTCCATCTTGTACAGGTCTTCATATTTTTTTGAACTGAGTTCAAGGATGTGGTTGTTCAGTGACCGCAGGTGTTCTTTAAGGCATTTTGCCCGTGCCATCTCGTCCTCCTCATTCACATATTTTTCATAGGCCACCAGGGAAACCTTAGAATCGATCACCATTCGTTTGTCCCCGGGTAAGTGCAGTACTACATCTGGCAGTAATTTGCCACCCTCTTCTGTTTGATGAGCTTTCTGAACAAAATACTCCCTGTCTTTCACCAGCCCTGATTTTTCCAGTACCCGTTCCAGGATAAGTTCTCCCCAATTTCCCTGTGTCTTGTTTTCGCCTTTTAGAGCCCGTGTAAGATTATTGGCCTCCTCACTAATTTTTATATTTTGCTCATTCAGGAACTGCAGCTGTTTTCCCAGCTGTGCATGTCGTTCAATAAAATCATTTGAATTCTTTTCGACCTTTTCTTCAAAGGTTTTGATCTTTTCCTGCAACGGACTCAAAATACTCTGAATATTCTCTTTATTGAGAGTGGTAAACTTTTCTGACTTCTGATCCAGGATCTTATTCGCGAGGTTCTCAAATTCTTTGGTGAATTTCTCCTGAAGTTTCTCTACTTCGCCTTTTTGCTCCTCCAGTTTTTCCTGCAAATTCTGTAATTCAGAATTTCTTTGGGTAAGCTGGTTCCTGAAAATTTCCTTTTCCTCCCTTATCATTTCCCGCTCCTTACAGGCATCCAAAAATTGCTTTTCGATAGCTTCTTTGGTTTCCTTGCTTTGCTCCTTCAGCTGGATCACCTGTTGCTGGATCTGCTCCTTATAATTCTCAAACTGAAGGTTTACCTGATTATTCCTTTCTCTAAGGGTATTTTGCACCCCCTTATTCCTGAAATTACTAATGAGAAAACCAATTAGACCTCCAAAGAGCAGGATGAGGAAGGAAATTCCAATGAGAGAGAGTTCATTCATAAATAACCGGTTTCTTCAAAGATACTGTTTTCAGGTTTTTATTCTGAAGGATTGGGTGGAGGGATCAAAAAAGATAAGGTCTGAAGGAAAAATGCTTTCAAAAGCTCTTTTTTCGATCAGCTCAGAAGGACTGCCTTCAATGACGCCATCAGGTTTCATAAGGATTATCCTGTCGCACAGCTGCAAAGCCAGGTTGATCTCGTGGGTAGCAAAAATAATGGCTTTTTTGGTGGTTACGCTTAGTTCCTTAAGGAGTTTCAATACCTGTGCCTTGTGGTACATATCGAGATGGGAGGTAGGTTCATCCAGAATCATGATTGACGTATCCTGGGCCAGCGCCCGGGCGATCAAAACCTTTTGGAATTGGCCGTCACTAAGTTCGTAACATTTTTTGTGCAGAATGTGGTCAATCTTAACCAGGTTTAGCGCATGTTTCACTTTTTTTCTGTCTTCTTCGGAAAGAGTGCCAAGCCAGTTGGTGTATGGCTGCCGACCGAGAGCTGCCAGTTCGGCTACCCCCAGGTTTTTGGAAAGGGGTTGTTCAGTTAAAACGAGACTAATAAGAGCTGCCAGTCTTGCCGGAGGGATATTATTTCTGTCTTCAGCATTGATGAAGACTTTACCGGCCAGTGCAGGTTGCACCCCGCTTATGGTCCTCAGAAAAGTGGATTTTCCCACCCCGTTTACCCCAATGACCGCCACCAGTTCCCCTTCTTTTACATCAATATTTATCCCCGAAGCGATCACCGTTTGCAGGTGCTTCTTTTCAAACCCGATCTTCAGATCTTCGGTTCTAAGGACAATATTTGATGTCAAATTTTCCATTTTAGAACAGGAATTTTCTTTTACGAACCAGGAGCCAAATCACTACCGGTGCACCTACGAGGGAAGTGATCGCGTTGATAGGTAATGTGTGCTCGCTCCCCGGCAACTGCGCAACAATGTCACAAAGCAGCATTAGAATGGCGCCACCAAGAATTACTGCAGGTAATAATATTTTATGGTCATTCACTGGGATGACCTGTCTTATCAAATGGGGAACCGCTAGTCCCACAAAGGCTATAGGGCCAGCGAAAGCAGTGATACTCCCCGCTAAAAAACTGGTGGAGATTATGAGGATCGCCCGGTTCCTGCTTATGTTCATGCCAAGACTTTTGGCATATTGCTCCCCCAGCAATAGGGTATTAAGGTTCTTTATACTGAAAACGGCCAGGCCGGTTCCCAACACCCAGAAAAAGAACAACACCCCCAATTCATTCCACGAGAGGTCACCCACACTTCCGTAGGACCAGAAAACATATTGCTGCAGCTGCGACGCCGGACTAAAATAGGCCAGAACGCTTACCACTGCCGAACTTAAGCTGGCGAACATCAATCCAATGATAAGGATGGCCATAGTATCTTTTAAACGGATTGAAGCCAGCATAACGGCCAGCAACACCAGTAAGCTGCCTACGCTTGAAGCGATAACCAATCCCCAGCTGGAAAAGATCGCGACGGTGGCCAATCCCCCGAAGAGGGAAGCGCCCATTAATACCAGCGCAACTCCAAGGCTGGCGCCGCTGCTCAACCCGAGAACATACGGGCCTGCCAGGGGATTCCTGAACATGGTTTGCATCAACATTCCGCTCACCGCCAGCCCAGATCCTGCCAGTACAGAAGTAAGGGCTTTCGGGATCCTGTATTCCATAATGATATACTGCCAGTTACTTTCACTTCTCTCCGAAGAAAAAAGCACCGCTAGCACCTCGTCAAATGGTATACTTACAGACCCTAAACTAATGTTCAGGAACCATACAGCTAAGGTGACTAGCAGCAGTAGCAACAGGCTGATCTTATAGGCGCGGGTATTCTGCAATTATTCCAGAGGTTTATAAAAAGTGGTTTTATAATCGGGTAACAGTTGAGGGTGAAAAATCGAGATGAGATCTTTCAAAACAAGATCTGGCCGGTTAGGGGCCAGTTCATAAAAAATAACACCTCCGGTTTCGCCTTTTTCACTGCTGAAGGTAAAAATATTTTTGTTCTGAAATGCCAAAAATTCCCCGTAATGCGAGGAAGCGGCTTCCAATTCCTCATACTTTCCAAACTGGGCCGGGCCTACCCAAAACTCGGCATTAGCTGCACGAGCCAGAACGGTTTCAATAGAAAGGGAGAGACTCCCGGTGCCTTCGGTGTCCTTAAAAAGGTAATCTGCATTGGCGTCTTTAAGGAAACTGGCCTGCCAGCTGTTTCCCGCCGGTAAGAACCACTGGTCCTTGTACATTGCGCCGGTTAAAACGGTGGGTCTTTCTTCTGCTTTTTGGGCAAGTTTCTTTGCGTCAAGATATTCTTTTTCTACCTCTTCAAAAAAGGCTTCTGCTTCCTGGGTCTTTCCGAAGAGCGCCCCGAAGAATTTGATCCATTCGGCTTTGCCCAGTGGTGAGTTCTCGGTCCAGTCGGCATTAAAGATCACCGGAATTCTGCTTTTTTGAATGGTATTGAAACTTTTGTTGCTTCCGTCAATGGAGAAACCAACCACCACATCGGGCCGAAGGTCCAGAAGAGCTTCGGTATTGAGGGCTTCATTCCTGCCCAGTTCCCTTATCCTTCCTTCAGATATCAAATTCCGGGTCTTTTCCGAAGAAATATATTCCAGCCCGGGGAAACCTGTAAGTTTTTCCTCCTCATTCAGGATCTCAAGAGAAGGGATATGGGTGGTAGAAGTGACCACAATTTTTTTTACGGGGATGTTCACCTTTTGGTCGTATTGAAGTCCTTCAGGTATTTCTGCGTTTTCTTCAGCAAGTAAATAACGGTAGGTCTTATCAGCCTTTGGCCAGGGGTTCTTAACCGAGATCAACAGGAAATCCCCATGGTCTTTGATCGAAAGCCCTGAAGCATACTTTACCGGGATCTCTACCCCTGATTCTAGGATGTTTTCCTCTTCACGTTCCTTGGTTTTGCAACTTATTATGGAGGTGAGGGTGAACAGCAGGATTATGTAGGAATATCGTTTCATTTGAGCCTCAAAAGTAAGATTATTTAATTTTTTCTAAGCGGGATAAACTGAAATGTTTACTTTAGTGCCTGAATTTTGGTTCGATCGTTTTCTGATAATTTCAGAAATAAAAAACGTCGATTAAAAGGGAATCAGGGGAAGTTGAAGTTAGAAGTACGAATTACGAGGTACGTAAAACAACAACTTCCGAAGAGATTTTAAAAACAAGAATTACTTAAATTCTAACTTCTAAAATCTTACTTCAAACAAGCCTGAGCTGTTCCCGCAACTGTAAGCTTAGTCCCGTGATTTCGGGATGCCTTTGTAAACTTCATACCACTGTCTTTAGGGATGGGAAGGTAAACAAAAGGACGCGAGCCAGGAGACCTGCCAAATGCAACCTTTTAAAACCTTTGGCTTTCGGGAAAAAAGCCGGTGGATGATGAAAAAACGAAATTTCTACATCTTATTTTTTCTTTTGCTGCAGGGGGCACCCGTGTTTGCGCAAAATGATTCTGTAAATCTACTCGCCGAGATTGTACTCAGCGATGTGAGGCTTTATAAGAATTCCCCGGGGAATACCGTAACGGTTTTAAAGGATTCTGTATTGGAACATAATCAGCCTTCGCTGATGTCTGTGCTAAAATTCAACAGTCCTATTCATTTCAAGGAGAACGGTCCCGGCATGGTAGCATCTGCTTCCTTCAGGGGGACCACCGCTTCCCAAACCGCCGTGATCTGGAACGGGATCAACATCAATTCTCAATTCACCGGGCAAACAGATTTCAATACTTTATTTGCTTCGGGGTATGATCACATAGGTATACGGTCGGGTGGTGGAAGTGTGCTGTACGGAAGCGGCGCAATAGGCGGGAGTGTTCACCTGAACAACAGCTTCAGGTTTGGTAAAGGATTTAAAAATGAACTAAGACTGAAATACGGAAGTTTTAATACTTTTTTCGGGGACTATCATGGTGATTTTTCTTCCGAAGATACAAATGTGCAGCTCCAGTTTTCCCGACACAGTAGTGACAATGATTTTAATTACCCTGATGGAGAAAAGGCCAATGTCAACGGCGATTTCAAAAATAAAGGGTTTAATGCGGCCATCGCCCACATTCTGGACGAAAAAAACACCCTGAAACTTTACACTCAATACTATGACGGTGGCAGAGGATTTTCCGGCACCCTTACGGCGCCTTCGAAAAGCAGGTTTGAAGATGTCAACAGCAGGAATCTTTTGGAGTGGAAAGGTTTGTTCAACAGTTTTACTTCCAACCTTAGACTGGCATATCTGGACGAAAAGTACAGGTACTATGAGAACAGGGAGCAGGAGGCTCATGTGTACGGAAATGCAAAAACCGGCATTGTCAAGTACGACCTGGCTTATGAGCTGACTCCGGATATTGTAATAAGCGGAATCGCACATTTGGATCATACTACAGGAGAAGGCACCAATATTGGGGAGCAGGAAAGAACTACGGGCTCGTTGGGGTTTCTTTTTTCACATGAACTTGACCGCTTCAGGTACCAAATAAGCGGCCGCAAAGAAATTACCGATTCCTATGATTCTCCATTGCTATTTTCACTGAGTTCGGGATATGAGGTTACCGATTCTTACCGGGTAAAACTGAATTTTTCAAAAAACTACAGGATCCCGACTTTTAACGACCTTTTCTGGTATGCAGGCGGGAACCGGGAGTTGGAACCAGAAAAATCCTTACAGGCAGAAATTGGCCAGGACCTTGAATTAAAAGATCTGAAAATCAGTCTTACCGGTTTTGTGATGGAGATCGACAATCTTTTGCGTTGGATCCCGGGTGCCGATGGGCTGTGGAAACCGGAAAATACAAAAAGCGTTCGCAACTATGGGCTGGAAGCAGTGGCCGCATGGGAAAAAGAATATGGGGAACATCAATTTCTCTTCTCCGGAACCTACGCCTACACCCATTCAGAAGATCAAACCACGGGAAAAATGTTGATCTATGTTCCCCGGCATAAATTGACGGCTTCAGCAGGGTATGGATTCAGGAAATTTTCAGCCTTCTACCAGTTCTTGAATACAGGCAGGGTATATACCTCTTCAGATAATAATTATTCTCTGGACAGTTATCTGCTTTCCAATATTGGAGTGGATTATGACCTATTGAAAACTATTAGCCTGGGGGTAGAGGTACTAAATCTTTGGGATGTGAATTATCATAGCATGCCTTCACGACCCATGCCAGGGCGATCCTATAACACCAAACTAACCTTTAAATTTTAATCATGATGAAAAACAAATATTTACTATTACTGGTTTTAATTACTGGATTCTTATCCTGCAGTACAGAAGATGAACCCGGTCTGCCCGAAAAAGAAGGGGAGGATTTTTCTAATGGGACATTTATCCTGAATGAAGGGAATTATGGTTCGGGGAATTCTTCGGTATCCTACCTTGATCCAGAAATGGAAAATATCACCCACACTGTATTTCAAAATGAAAATGAAGGTTTGCCCTTGGGAGATGTCGCTCAAAGTATTGGGTTTTTTGAAGATATGGCCTTTGTGGTGCTGAATGTTTCAAATACGATCGAGGTAGTTGACAGAAAAACCTTTAGCCGTATTGCGACGATATCAACCGGTCTTGAAAATCCCCGTTTTATCACCTTTTCTGAAGGAAAAGCTTTTGTAACCAATTGGGGAGATGGCTATGATCCTGATGACGACTTCGTAAGAGTGATCGATGCACGGAGTTTTGCAGTAGAAGGATCTGTAAGTGTTGCGGAAGGACCTGATAGAGTGGTTTCTGAAAACGGAAAGGTGTACGTGGCACATGTTGGAGGGTACAATTTTAATAATATTGTATCTGTCATCAATGCTGCAACCTTAAATGTTGAAGAAACCCTCATGGTGGGAGATCAACCTGAATCGCTGCTTATCCAAAATGGCAATTTGTGGGTGTTGGCCAGCGGCTTACCTGCCTATACCCAGAACGAGACTGCAGGCAGGATCAGTAAATTTGATCTTTCAGACCTAACTTCAACAAAGGAGTATAACTTTCCCAATATAACCGATCATCCTTCCAAATTGAGATTTGATGAAGGCTCCCTGTATTATACTGTTGGAAAAGAAGTTTATTCCCTGGATACCAGCGAAGAACAACTTCCCGATGTTCCTCTTTTCTCCATGGAAAATGTTGCGGTTTTATATGGTTTTGAGGTTAAAGATTCAAGGATCTTTGCTACCTCAGCCACTACAGACTTCACGGGCAACGGAAGACTTTTGATCTATGATCTCTCCGGAAATCTAACCGGCTCTTTTGAAACCGGGATCAATCCAAACGGGATCTATTTTAATGAATAGAAATTTTCAAAAGATCTGGTTATAAAAAAATCCCGCCTTTGCGGGATTTTTTTTAACTAAAGAAATATTTTTTCTATTCCTGGATAGGAAGGGGAGGAAGTTCATCAAGGTACAGTCTCTGGTAATTTGGCCTGAACATTTTGCTTTCTCCAATAAATTTGAATTTATCCATGGCTTTTTTTGCTGTAGCCGACATTTCTTCCTGAGGATTTCCAAGAATGGCATTAATAGCTGCCTGTAACAATTTTTCGGAAGGATCTCCCAGAACTCCCAGATCATTAAGGTCTTCCTCCACTTTCATATCTGGAGCAAGCCCGTTCACAAAATCGGTCGTACCCACACTGTTGGCATATTTAACCACTAATGGTTGAATAGCATAGGTATGATTTGGGTTGGCATGAAACTTTCCGTTGCTATCAGTAAGTGAGAAATTAGGTGAGTCATGTAGAGTGTAAGAACCCTGGTATTTTCCACTGGTATTTTCACCAATCTGTATTACCTCGATATAGGGATTTAGACCGTTGATCACGAATTCACTGGCAGAAGCAGAACTTTTGGTGGTTAGAACATACACCTCAGTAAGACCTAAACTGTTAATGGCTTCTCCCGTTCTGATTTCATCATTGAAAAGGCTCACCAGCACGTGGGGTGCATTGTTCTCATAATAATCCTGGTAATCATCGTTATAAACATACGTGGTCATCACTTTCCCGTTGAACTGCCCGGTGATCATACTCGCAAGGTCCACAGCAGATTCTCCGTTACCACCACTGTTGTACCTTAAGTCAAGAATAAGGTGGGTAACTCCCTGGGCCTTTAAGTCGAGAAAGGCCCCATTAAGTTTACTGTCAAAACTAGGCGTAAAACTGTTGTACATAAGATACCCGATTTTCTTGTCTTCTATTTCAAGTACCTCAGAAAGAAATATGGGATCTTCAGTCATTTCAACTTTTACCAGATCCACTACCTTATCTGTATCAGAGATCGTATTTTCAGAAATCTCAGCGATCCTAAGGGAATAACTGTCTTGTCCCAAAAGATTCCTGTAATTATCAACAGTTAATTTTTGGCCATCTATTTCCGTAAAGAGATCCCCTCTTTTCACTCCTTGTTCTTCTGCTGAAGTACCAGGCAGAACATATCGAACCCAGCCAAATATATTATCAGGAGCATTGGAAAATACATACAGTCCGTAATCCATCCCATTGGATTTTGCGACCCCGGAACCAAGAAGTTTTCCCAAAGCCACATAATCACTGGTCATAAAGCTGAAGCGGTCATGGGAGGCCTGGAGATCTTCGAAAAGGTCTTCAGGACTGTTCGCTGCGATCAGGAATTCATTCTTTTCAGCAACAGAACTAAAATAATCATCAGCCAGAGCAGGAACTTCAGATTTATAAAGGTAAATGTTGTTCATTCCCCGGTATATAAAGCTCTCTACTTCAGTATTTTCTGTCTCAACAGGATTTTCTTCCACCTTTTCTACTTCCTTGTCGATCTCATCCTTGGCGCAGGAGGTAAAGAGTAGCCCGGCCATAAACACAGGTAAAAATAATTTCTTCATTTTCAGTTTTTTATTTAAAGTCCTAAAGCTAATCCAATCGGAAATAGCTTCCAAAATTTTTTCTTAAAAAAGTGTTAATTCATTACTTCTTGGGCAGATAACGGTAATCCCTCTTTTGTAAACATTTTTTGATATAACAGATCCTTCATTCCGCTTTCTCCGACTATCTCATTAAAGAGGTGATTCTGAGTTGAGAATTGCTGCGGAAGGCCCTGAATTGCATTGAGTGCAGCCTGTAAAAGTGGTTCTTCGGGATCACCCAGAACCCCCAGGTTTCTAATATCCTCCTTAAGTTCAATATCCGGGAGCAATCCTTCGTGAAAATCTGTATATCCTGATGCATTGACGGTTTTGTAGATCAATGGCTGTATGGCATAAGTGTGACCGGTGTTCGCATCTTTCCGCCTAAAGTCGGGTGAATCGTAAAGCGTAGTGGAGGCCTGGAATTTTCCAACGGTTCGCTCCCCAACCTGTACCACCTCTATGTAAGGGGACAGCCCGTTGATTAGCAATTCACTGGCAGAGGCAGTACGAAGGGTGGTGATCACATAAACCCTGTTAAGGCCCAGGCTGTTGATGGTGTTGCCGTTGGATATCCTGTTGTCAAACCGGTTTTCCAGCGATTCAGGTTGGTTTTCTTCCAGATAGGTCTGGTAATCCTGGTTCCATTGCTCAGTATAAAATATCTCATCATTAATTTGCCCCGTTATCATACTCCCAAGGTCCTTGGCAGATTCAACAGAGCCGCCGCTGTTGTACCTTAGGTCTACCACAAGATCTGTAATACCTTCTGTCTTGAACATTCCGAATGTCTCATTCAACACCTTATCAAAATTTCCGGTAAAGCCGTTATACATCAGGTATCCTATCTTACCTTCGGGAGTGTCGATGGTGGTCGCAATATAAACGGGATTGGTGGTATATTCATGTTTTTCAAGGGTCACAGTTTCTCCGGTTGAAGAGATCACATCACCTTCAATTTTGGCCAATCCTATGGTATAGGTAGCCGGTTCCAGAAGTCGGGAAAAATTATCTGCCGTTAGTTGCACCCCATCAACAGTATTAAAATAGTCGCCTCTTTGGATCCCTTTTTCTTCCGCAGATGTACCCGGTAGCACATAACGCACATATCCTAAGACTTCTTCGGAAGTGGAGGTGTAACGAATAAGCCCGAATTGCATCCCATTGGTAACATTAATACCGTCCAGGGAGCGCTCCAGTTCAAGGTAATCTTCCACCAGAAAACTGAAATCGTCCTGCTCTGCCACCAGTCCGTTATAGAAAAGGTCCTCAGGGGAAGAGAAGGTTTTTAGGAAATCATCCAGTTCCTGCTGGTTAGCGAACCTGGAATCTGCAAGATCTGGTACATCCTCTTTATAAAGGTAAACATCATTCATGCCTCTCCAGATAAATCTTTTTATTTCCAGGGAACTTGCCGGTCTCAGAACATCATCCATATCATCATGACAGGCGGTGAAACCAAGAAGAAGAAAGAGGGAAAGCAGCAGGTAAGAGGTTTGTCTCATAATTGTATATTTAGATGGCCATTAAATTTACTCGGAAAAAAATAAAATTTGGAATTATTTGGTAACAAAATTGAATAGTAACCGTCGTAAGGGTAAGAGGCAGTAAAAAAGCCTCCACCAACCAATCAAAAATGAAACAGCATACGTTCATAGATCTCATGAAACCGGTGCAGGACAAGATGTACAGGCTTGCCCTAAGGCTCCTGGTCTCCAAAGAGGCTGCTGAAGATGCGACCCAGGAGGTGATGTTGAAATTATGGAGTCGAAAAAAGCAGTTGAGTTCGTATAACAACCTGGAAGCTTTTGCCATGACGGTAACTAAAAATTACTGTCTCGACCAGTTAAAGCTTAAGCAAAACAACAACCTGCGCATTGTACACAGTAATTATGATAGTGGGGAGTCTTCTCTTCAACATAAAGTGGAGGTGCGGGATGATCTTGACTGGGTCAAAAAAGTGATCGAACAGTTGCCAGAGCAACAAAAGATTCTCATCCAGTTAAGGGAAGTTGAACAATATGATTATGAAGAGATCGCTGAGATGACAAATATGAAAGAAACAGCGATAAGGGTAGCTTTAAGCCGCGCCCGCAAAAAAATAAAAGAAGAAATGATTAAAAGACACCGCTATGGAATTAAAAGCAATTGAACGGCTGTTGGAGAAGTATCTTGAAGCAGAGACTTCTCTAAAAGAAGAAGCCAGGCTGCAGGCCTACTTCACTTCAGGCAATGTAGCGCCCCATCTTCTGGAATATGCTCCCTTGTTCAGCTACTTCGGAAGCGCAAGAGAAGAAATTTTTGAAGGTAAAGTGAGCTATGTAAGTTGGGGAAGAAAAAGGGTCTACTCGTTGGTAGCGGTTGCCGCCTCAATAGTCATTTTAATGGGAGTTGTGGTTCAGCAAAATAACCGGGTAAATGAATTTGGTACTTATGACGATCCCGAGCTGGCCATGCAAAAAACCAAAGAAGCCCTGGAGATGATCTCCACCTATATGAATACCGGAACTGAAGACCTTGGATACCTTCAGGAATTTAACGATACAACAAATAAAATCACCAAAAACCCTTAAAAAAATAATCATGAAAAAGTTAACCTTCGCCTTATTGGCCTTATTAATGCCCTTTCTTTCAGGTGCTCAGAACTTCGAAAAATATGAGAATATGAAAGAAGTGGATGCTGTAGTCATAACCAGTAAAATGTTCAAGTTATTGACTAAGATCGATCTTAATGCAGACGATCCTGAAACCCAGGCTTACATAGACCTTATCGAGAATCTGCAGGAAATGCGTGTTTTTTCAACCACCAAGGATAATGTGCGGCAGCAAATGTCAACTGATGTAGCCGCTTATTTAAAATCGGGTAAACTGCAGGAATTAATGAGAGTTACTGAAGATGGCAAGACCGTAAAGTTCTATTACAAACCCGGTAAGACCGATGATTACGTGAGCCAGTTGTTCATGTATATGGAAGGGGAGGAAAAAAATAAACCTCTTTCAGTTATCCTGAATATTACCGGCGAGATCAACCTGGCCCAGGTATCAAAACTGGCCAATGATTTTAAAATACCGGGAGGGGACGAATTAAAGAACGTTGAAACCAATTAGTCATGAAAAAGGCAATTTTAATATTGGTCCTTCTAAGCCTTGGGCTTGTTTCCTGTAACAATGAGACAACTCTTCAGGAATATTACGTGGAGAACCAGAACAGTAATGAATTTATCGCTTTTGATATACCTGCCAGTTTGTTGACAGGGGACAATTCAAAATTAAATGCCGAGCAAAAAGCTACACTCCAAACGATTAAAAAGGTAAATCTACTGGGTTTTCCTAAAAAAATGGAGAACCAGGCCGTCTATGAAGAAGAAAAACAAAAACTGGCTGAGATCCTTAAATCAGGAAAATACAAACAATTAATGCGCTACGGGGGCGGAGACAAAAGGGCCGAACTCTATTACATGGGCGAGGAAGATGCTATTGATGAACTCATTGTTTTTGGTTCTGATGAGGAAAAAGGTTTCGGAATTGCCCGGGTGACCGGTGACGATATGAATCCTGATTCCTTGATCAGGCTTCTCAAGTCTTTCGAGAAAGGAGAGCTTGATGTGCAGGGACTGCCACCTCTGGGTGGAATGTTCAAAGATTAAATCTTATTGAAAAAGAAAAATCAAAGGCTGTTCAAATTTTAACAGCCTTTTTTTATATCCCCGTGTAATTCTGTGGAGTGATCATCTTGAGTTCCTGTTTTATTTCTTCGGAAACATCCAGCTGATCGATGAATTTTGAAATACTTTCTTTATTGATCGTTTCGTTGGTACGGGTAAGACCTTTAAGCGCTTCATACGGCTGCGGATAAGCCTCTCTTCTCAATATGGTTTGAATGGCTTCTGCCACTACAGCCCAGTTATTTTCCAGATCGGCATCAATTTTGGCTTCATTCAGCAACAATTTATTCAAACCTTTAAGAGTGGAAGCAAAACCAATGAGGGTATGCCCAAAAGGTACTCCTATGCTCCTTAGAACTGTACTGTCCGTTAAATCCCGCTGTAATCTACTAACCGGAAGTTTGGCAGCAAGATGTTCAAAAAGGGCATTAGCAATCCCCAGGTTCCCTTCGCTGTTCTCAAAATCAATTGGATTCACTTTATGCGGCATAGCCGAGGATCCAACTTCCCCCTTTTTGATCCTTTGTTTGAAATAATCCATAGATACATAAGACCAGATATCCTTATCAAGGTCTAGAATGATGGTGTTGATCCTTTTCAAGGCATCAAAAAGAGAAGCCATATGATCGTAATGTTCGATCTGGGTGGTAGGAAAGGAATGGTATAATCCCAGGGTTCCCTCCACATAATCTGTCCCAAATTTCTTCCAGTCTATAAGTGGATAGGCAACTTTATGGGCATTGAAATTCCCTGTGGCACCGCCAAATTTAGCGGCAAAAGGAATTTTGGCTAAAAATTTCATTTGTTCCTGAAGCCTTATTACAAAAACTTTGATCTCCTTACCTAAGCGGGTAGGAGAGGCAGGTTGTCCATGGGTACGGGCTAACATGGGGATACTCTCCCAGTCAGTTGAAAGCTCATTCAATTTATTTACAAGTTCATCAAGTGCAGGAAGGTATACCTTTGCCATAGCATCCTTGATGCTTAAAGGAACCGCTGTGTTGTTAATATCTTGGGAAGTAAGCCCAAAATGTATAAATTCTTTATAGTCAGACAAATCCAGTTTTTCAAACCTGTCTTTGATGAAATATTCAACAGCTTTTACGTCGTGATTGGTAACCTTTTCGATCTCTTTGACCTCCCGGGCCTCTTCTAATGAGAAATCTTTATAAATATCCCTGAGTTTTGGAAAGACAGCGGGATCTACCTTTTTTAACTGCGGAAGTCCCAGTTTCCAGAGTGCGATGAAATACTCAATTTCAACCTTCACCCGATACCTGATAAGGGCTTCCTCACTAAAGTAGGAGATGAGTCCTTTTGTTTTTTCGTAATACCTACCGTCAATAGGGGAAATAGCTTGCAGGGCCGTCATTGGTCTCTTTTATAGAATTAAAGGGTAAAGATACAGCTTCAGGTCAATCTGCAAAAGCTTATTTTTCCGGTAATACTC
The DNA here is from genome assembly GCF_042684505.1 of Salinimicrobium flavum. NCBI lineage: Bacteria > Pseudomonadati > Bacteroidota > Flavobacteriia > Flavobacteriales > Flavobacteriaceae > Salinimicrobium > Salinimicrobium flavum. The sequence goes on along the minus strand of NZ_JBHULT010000012.1, from coordinate 87,234 downwards.
CGGTGAGATCATTCCTGCTCCAAAAGCTTCTCTACCAACCTGGGAACGCCTACTGAAGCCTTTTCAGAAAAAACCTTCAGATTTTTATTTTCCGCAACTGAGGGTTTTGGATCAATGAAATATACCGGGGTACCTTCCCTGATAAAATCTATGAGTCCGGCTGCAGGATATACCTGCATGGAAGTACCTATTATTATAAGGATATCAGCTTCCGAAGTAATATCTATGGCCTTTTCCATCATAGGGACCGCCTCTCCAAACCATACCACATGAGGCCTCAACTGGTGGTTGTGCTCACAGAAGTCACCGGGTTTGATGTCCCCTTCCCAGTCCATGACCAGGTTCTCATCAAAAGTGCTGCGGGCTTTATTGAGTTCTCCGTGCAGGTGCACCACATTCCTGCTTCCGGCTCTTTCATGCAGGTCATCTACATTTTGGGTTATGATATGGACCTCGTATTTTTCCTCCAATGCCTTAAGTGCATTGTGGGCAGGATTGGGTTGTACTTCTTTTAACTGCCTGCGGCGTTGGTTGTAGAAATCCAATACCATTTCCTGATTTCGTTCCCACCCCATTGGGGTCGCAACATCCATCACGTCATGGCCTTCCCAGAGGCCGTTAGCATCCCTAAAGGTATTGATGCCGCTTTCTGCACTTACACCCGCACCGGTGAGAACCACAATTTTTTTCATTTTCTGTAGAATTTGTAGAGAAAAATGTAAGTAAAATTTTTGAAAAATCATAGCAGCAATGACCACTATATGGGGGCAGGATACAGCCTTTATTCAGGCAGATTTCATATTTTTGCGACATGGACCTGAACCCCCAACTGCTCGAATACCTGGAATCATTTCTTACACCTAGAAGACAGGAGCTTTTTAAAAAGGTAGTTGAGCAGAGAACGAACCATATTACCGTGGCTACTCAAGATGTTTACCAGCTTCACAATACCAGTGCGGTAATAAGAAGTTGCGACGTTTTTGGAATACAGAATATCCATGTGGTCGAAGAGGTGAATGTGAAAAAAATTGACCGCGAGATCGCCATGGGGGCACAGAAGTGGGTGGATATTAACCGTTATAATTCCTCAGAGGCTTGTCTTGCCGATCTAAGGCATAAAGATTACAGAATAGTAGCTACCTCGCCGCATCGGGGGATTCCGCTTCAGGATTTTGACATCACAAGACCCGCGGCTCTTTTCTTTGGAACAGAAACAGACGGACTTTCAGAAGAAGTTATGGAAAAAGCCGATGAATTCATTCAAATTCCCATGTACGGATTTACCGAAAGTTTGAACATATCAGTTTCAGCAGCGATCATTTTACAGGAGATAACCTTCAGATTAAGAAGAAGTAATGTGAACTGGCAGTTATCTGAAGATGAAAAATTCTTTAAGAGAATGGAGTGGGCAAAGAAGACCATAAAAAATTCAGAGGAAATTATCAGACGCTTTCAGGCATCACATTAATTAATTACATTTAGAACCCGTTTAGAAAAAGGTATGACGCTTTTCTTTTATGTTATTATTGGGCTTATCACTTTCGTAGCCTTTCTCCATGCCTGGTCCCGGAAAGAATACGACCTAAGCAGAACGGTGGTTATCAACAAGCCCAAGGCAGAAGTTTATGCTTTTATAAGACAGCTTAAAAAGCAGCCTTTATGGATGCCCTGGTTCCTGAATGACCCACAATATCTCATTAAATTCAAGGGAGAAGACGGGAAAGAAGGCGCTTCATCTTACTGGAAAGGAACCAATACTGTTGAAGGTATCCAAAAGATAACCAAAGTGAGGGAGGGAAAGTTGCTGGAGACCCAACTGTTGTTTCTACGGCCTTACAAATCACTTTCCATGAATTATATGGCGGTAAAGGAAGTGGAGCCAAACCGCACCAAAATGGTTTGGGGAGTAAGGGGTACTCATAAATTCCCCGCATCGGTCATGATGCTTTTCTACGGAATGGACCGGGCTCTGGGTAAAGATTTTGAAGCCGGCCTTGAGAATCTCAAGAACCTGCTTGAGAAAAAGTCTTAATACCTTTAATGGTTACCGGACCTCAAATTTACCATTCGAAAGTTGAAAAAAATTGAATAAAAAAATCCGGAAGCTTTCACTACCGGATCATATTTTTGTCACAGGAACGATTACCTGTTAAGTACCTTGTATTCTTCGTAACAGCCACTCATGGCATCAAGGATCTGCAGATCATTGGCAGAATTTATAAAGTCTTTGGAGTAATTACACCTTCTAAGCACTTCATCAATATCCATCCTGTCAATTTGTAATACAGCCATAAGGGTTTGACGGTCAAACTTACTTTGCAGAAGTTGTCTTATCTCGTCATCCTGTTTCATTTCCCGTAGCTTCCTCATTTGTTTAGGTTGCTTTCCGAAGATATTATAAAGGGCATCTGCAGGGTTAAACACGGCGCCCAGTACCTTTGAAACTGCGCCCGGGCTCCTGTCACCCCCTTCATAACCTTTATCCAGTCCCGAAATACTGTATCGGTAATTCTCGTAAATAGGAATGTTCTTGGCATCTATCTCCAGGTAACCTGTCAATTGAATGGGGCTCACCACCACTTCTTCAAGAGCTATCCCCAGTTCGGTCATCTTCACTTTTACCACTCCGTATTTTAACCAGTCATTGGTCACCCTCACCCGAATTGGTTTGAATCCAAGATAAGAGAAATATAAGGTATCATTTACGGCAGCCGGAATCTCAAAATCCCCTTCAGGAGAGGTGATAGCCCCTTTCACCTGATTCAAATTCACGATGTGTGCATTTTCAATAGGGATATCATTGGCTGCATTCAGAACCTTTCCGGTAACCACAGTGGTGGTATCCTGCCCATAAGACAGAAAACCAATGAGGAAAAAAAGAGGGGCGAAAAAATGTTTCATGCTATTCGTTAGGATGCATTATAGTTCCTAAAAACTGTACCAAACTGCTTTCAGGCCTTATTTTTTTGAACGTCGCCTGTTGATTGAGCTTGCAATACTATTGCTTCTTCCTCCGCTTTTTTTGCTTTTGTTTCCAGCACCTCCGTCATCAGAGGATCTTCTTCGGCCTCCTGAGGGTGCATCTGATGATCTTCTTTTACTTCTCCCGCCAGATGGTTTATCGAAGCTGCGACCTTTACGGTCATCATCACCTCTAAAGCTCTTTTTTCTTCCGCGGTCCTTTCCTGAGCTCTTCTTCGTCACCTCCACATTAATGTTGCGGCCGTGAAGTTTAAAGTCTTCAAAAATGGCAAGAACTTCATTAGCTTTTTCGCTGGGTACATTGAAAAATGAGAAACTGTCTTTGACCTCTACACGGTTAACATCATCTCTTCCAAGGTCAAGAGTAGCTTTAAGGAAGTCCTTAAGGCTCATCCAGTCAAAATCATCTTTTGCGCCAACATTGATGAAGAATCTCGTTGAATCTCCTTCATCTTCTGCTACGTCACCTGAAACTTTTGCGTTAAGATCCTGGGCATTATTGTAGTAATTGTAGAACCTGGTGAATTCAACAGAGAAGAACTTCTTCAAAAGTTCTTCTTTTGAAAGCCCTTCAAATAATTCGTTGATACTTGGAAGGTAACGGTCTATCTCGTGGTTGATCTCAGTTTTGCTGATCTCGTTGGCAAGATGGAAAAGCTGTACTTCACAGATCTCCCTACCATCAGGAATATCTTTCCTTTCAAATTTCTGACCTATTATCCTTTCAATACTCTTGATCTTTCGTGCTTCACTTTTGGAGACAATGACCATGGAAACTCCGCTTTTTCCGGCTCTTCCTGTACGTCCGCTTCGGTGAGTGTAAGTTTCGATCTCGTCGGGCAACTGGTAGTTGATCACGTGTGTGATGTCTTCAACATCAATCCCACGGGCAGCAACGTCTGTAGCTACCAGCATCTGGATCTGTCTCGCACGGAAACTTTTCATCACCAGGTCACGCTGGTTTTGGCTCAGGTCCCCGTGAAGGGCAGCAGCATTATAACCGTCTTCGATCAATTGTTCGGCTACCTTTTGGGTATCCCTTTTTGTACGGCAAAAGATCACCGAAAAGATATCGGGATTCGCATCTGCCAGCCGTTTAAGTGCTGAATAACGATCTCTCGCATTCACCAAATAATATTCGTGGGAAACGTTTGACGTTCCCATGTTTTTTGTTCCTACTGTAATTTCTACAGGAGTACGCATAAATTTCTTCGCGATGATAGAAACTTCTTTCGGCATAGTAGCCGAAAATAACCAGGTGCTTTTTTCAGCAGGTGTGTGAGACAAAATTGCCGTAATGTCTTCAAAGAAGCCCATGTTCAACATTTCATCTGCCTCATCAAGGATGCAGTATTCAATAGAAGATATATCTACCAGTTTCCTGTTAACCATATCCTGCATACGCCCGGGAGTGGCGACAATGATCTGTGCCCCTTTCCTTATCTGGCTCGCCTGGTCTGTGATACTCGCTCCACCATAGATGGCAACGGTATTAAGACCTTTGAAATGTTTCGAGTAGTTCTTTAACTCATTGGTGATCTGTAAACAAAGTTCACGGGTTGGGGAAAGAATAAGCCCTTGTGTTCTCTTACTATTCGTGTCGATCTTCTGGATAAGCGGGAAACCAAATGCTGCGGTTTTTCCGGTTCCTGTCTGGGCAAGAGCCACCATATCGGTCTCCTGCTGTAATAAAATAGGGATTGCTTTTTCCTGAACTTCACTCGGACTTTCGAAGCCCATGTCTTCGATAGCCTGTAATAAAGCGTCATTCAATCCTAATAATTCAAATTTGTTCATAAATATCTAATAAGCGGCAAAGGTACGGATAAGTTAGCAGCTTATAGCATAAAAATTCAGGAGGTCTTTTGGCTAAGAAAGTCAACCAATTGGCGGGTTGCGCGGCCGCGATGACTTAGTTTGGACTTTTCATTCAGGCTCATTTCTGCAAATGTGCGCGAATATCCTTCTGGTTGAAACACAGGATCATAGCCAAATCCTTCTTTTCCTCTCCTTTCAGAAATGATAGTTCCCGAACATATTCCGGTAAAACTGTATTTCTTCCCCTCAAGGATCAAAGCGATAACTGTTTTAAAACGGGCATCCCTGTTATTTTTATCTTTTAATTCCTTCAGGAGCCGGTCAATATTGGCTTCGTTGTTCCTTTCTTCACCAGCATAACGGGCAGAATGAACACCTGGAGCGCCATCCAGCACCTCTACTTCCAGTCCCGTATCATCTGCGAAGCAGTCATACCCATAGTTTTCTTTAATGTAATTTGCCTTTTGAAAAGCATTCCCTTCTATAGTGTCTGCTGTTTCAGGGATGTCTTCTTTACAGCCAATGTCCTCCAGTGACAGGATCTCAAAATGCGGAGGAATAAGAGTCCCTATTTCTCTTATCTTATTAGGATTATTGGTGGCGAAGACCAGTCGGACTTTTGAGTTTTCTGAAGTCATAATTATTTATGGTGATAAGGTTCGTTCTTTAAAATGGTAAAGGCACGGTATAGCTGCTCGGTAAAGAACAGTCTTACCATCTGGTGTGAAAAGGTCATTTTTGAGAGGGATAATTTACCATTGGCCCGGGCATAGACTTCTTCGGAAAAACCGTAGGGCCCACCTATTATAAAAATCAATTGCTTCATCCCGCTGTTAAGCCTTTTTTGGAGGTATTCTGAAAATCCCTCTGAAGAATATTGTTTCCCGTTTTCATCCAGGAGGACCAGGAAGTCTGAGGGCGTTATTTTATTGAGCATCAGTTTGCCTTCCATGACCTTTTGCTGCTCCCGGGTAAGGCTTTTGGTCTTTTTAAGATCGGGGATGATCTCAAGCTCAAATTTGTTGTAGTGCTCCAGTCTTTTCACATAGGTTTCGATAAGTCCCTGCAGGGCGGGATCGTCGGTTTTTCCTATGGCCAGCAATTTAATGGTCATGATGTTAAATTAGTGTTTACTTTGTAACTTTAGCAAAAATAAGGACTGCAATGATCTCAAAAGAACAATTTGAAAAGGAAATTGAAATAATTATTGAAAATTCCCTCAGGGAAGATATTGGTAGCGGCGATCACAGTTCATTGGCTTGTATTCCTGCGGAAGCCATGGGAAAGGCTAAACTTCTGGTCAAAGATGAAGGAATAGTTGCGGGAGTTGATTTTGCAAGGCGGGTGTTCGAAAAGGTAGACCCTGCCATGACCATGGAGGTTCTTATGGAAGACGGAAGCCGTATAAAAAGAGGGGATATTGTTTTTTATGTTCAGGGTGCATCAAGATCTATATTGAAAGCCGAACGACTGGTTCTTAATGCAATGCAGCGAATGAGCGCCATCGCTACAAAGACCCGGAGATTTGTTGACAGGCTCGAAGGGACCCAAACAAAGATCCTTGATACCAGAAAGACCACACCGGGGATAAGGGCCATTGAAAAATGGGCGGTCAAAATAGGAGGGGGGGAGAACCATAGGTTTGCATTATATGACATGATCATGTTAAAAGACAATCATATTGATTTCGCCGGGGGTATTACAAAAGCCATTAAAAAAACCCAAACCTACTTAAAGGAAAATGATCTGGACCTAAAGATCATAGTAGAAGCCCGAAATCTTGAGGAAATAAGAGAAATACTTGCTTCAGAAAGTATATACCGTATCCTGCTTGATAACTTTACCTATGAACAAACCCGGAAGGCAGTGGCTATGATAGACGGTAAATGCCAAACAGAATCGAGCGGGGGGATCACCCTCGAGACTTCCCGTGTTTATGCCGAATGTGGGGTCGACTATATCTCCAGTGGAGCATTGACTCATTCTGTGCATAACCTTGATCTCAGTCTAAAGGCAGTATAGTTAATGAGCGAGGAGGAGGTAAAAAAGAAAGAGAAGGATTCAATTGGTCATTGGTTATCTTCCAAGGCCAAAGGAATCATCCTTCCCGGAATGGTAGGTCTTTCCTTATATGATCTTGCAATCATCTTTTATGCGGGGATCGTCAAAGGCACATTTTCTGCCAGGGCCAGTGCGATCTCGTTCAGTTTCTTTATGGCCTTATTTCCGTTTCTGCTGTTCATTCTTAACCTTATCCCATTTATTAATTTTATTGATGATTTCCAGATACAGTTCCTGGATTTTGTCGATTCCCTGCTTCCACCAGAAACTACGGGATTCTTTAATGATATCTTCTATGACATTGCTGCCAGGAAAAGGGGAGGGCTTCTTTCCCTGGTCTTTTTGCTTTCTATTTTCTTAATGGCAAATGGGGTGAATGCGGTATTTACGGGATTTGAGTTTTCTTATCATACCCGTGTAAACAGATCGATCATACGGCAGTATATCATCGCTGTAGGGGTATCAATAATTCTGGCGCTATTATTGCTAACTACTGTTGTAGTAACCATTTACCTTACCTTTCTTACAGAAGACTTAAAAAGTCTCGGGGTTGTAGATGATTCGGTAATATGGGCTGATATTGGCAGGTATATTGTTTTTGTGAGCATGGTATATATTGCGATAGCAACTTTGTATTATTATGGGACAAAAGAAGGAAGATTAAGCCGGTTCTTTTCTGTTGGTGCCTTATTTAGTACATTTTTGATCATTGTCACCACATTCCTGTTTGGATTGTATATTGAGAATTTTTCGGCTTATAACGAATTATACGGCTCAATTGGTGCCTTACTAATCCTTATGGTGTATATATGGATTAATTCTAATATATTGCTGCTGGGATTCGAGTTAAATGCTTCTTTGATCAAACTAAGAAAAAAATAATATTATTACTTAAACTATAACTATGAAAAAACACTTTTTATTATTGATGGCGATGGTGGTAGCTTCTACTGCTACTGCACAGATGAAGGTTGGAGGTGCAGAACTGCCTGCAAGTGAAACTTTCCACGGAAAGACCCTAACGCTCAATGGAGCAGGGGTGAGAGAAAAATTATGGATAGACTTATATGCTGCCGGCCTTTACCTGAGTGAAAAGTCCAGTGACGCGAACGTGGTGCTTAATTCAGAAAAGCCCATGTCAATAAAACTTCACATCGTTTCCAAATTGATCTCAAGTGATAAAATGGTAGATGCAGTGACTGAAGGTTTTGAAAATTCCACAAATGGGAATACGGCTCCTATACAGGATGAGATCAATACCATGCTTGGTTTCTTTAGGGAAGATATAAAGAAGAATGATATATTTGACCTGGTTTACCTTCCTTCACAAGGTGGTGTAGTAGCTTACAAGAACGGCGAGCAAAAGGGAGTGGTTGCCGGTAAGGAATTTAAAAAAGCACTTTTCGGGATCTGGTTATCCAATCGTCCTGCAGATGACGGTCTTAAAAATGACCTGTTATCCAAATAGAAGCTTTTAAGGAAAACATTGTAATAAACCATTCTTTTTAGGATGGTTTATTTTTTTGTCCCCAAAACCCTTTATTTTTGTTTCAAATCTTCCCGAGAATATGCCTCATTTCATTAACGTAATACTGCCTTTACCTCTTGAAAAGCATTTTACATACAGCATTACTCAAGCCGAAGCTGAATTCCTGAGACCGGGAATGCGGGTGGCGGTACCCTTTGGGAAGTCAAAGATCTATACCGGATTTGTAGCGGCGGTACACCAGGAGGATCCTAAGATTTATGAAGCCAAACCTATTGAACAGATCCTGGATAAGGAACCACTGGTCACGGGGGTGCAACTAAAGTTCTGGCAATGGATAGCTTCCTATTATATGTGTACTGAAGGGGAAGTGCTTCGGGCTGCTGTGCCCAGCGCTTTTTTGCTGGAAAGTGAAACCAAAGTGGAACTTTTAAAAGATGCGCGGGTGGATGAGGATTCGTTGACAGATGATGAATTCCTGCTATACGAGGCACTCCAGCGGCAATCCACGATGAAGATAAATGAGATTATCCAGGTGCTTGACAAGAAGACCGTTCTTCCGGTGATAAACCGACTGGTCGAGAAAAAGGTAGTTGTGGTTAATCAGGAGATCTACGAACAGTATAAACCCAAAACAGAACGTTATGTTCGTCTGCATGAAAGATACCAGGAAGAGGATGCGATGCATAGATTACTGGATGATCTTCAGAGGGCGCCAAAACAGAAGGAGGTGATCTTCACCCTGTTCTCCCTTACCGCAAAAGATAAAAAGCCTGTTAAGGTTTCCTCTCTCAGTAAAGAAAGCAAGTCTTCCGCAGGAGTTATTAAAGCACTTATTGATAAAAACGTGCTGAAGGAGCACTATATTCAAACTCAGCGAATACAATACGAAGGGGGACAAGTAGAGGCTCCTCTTGCCCTTAATGAGTATCAGGAGCTGGCACTGGAGGAGATCAGTCAATCTTTTGAAACAGAAAACGTCTGCCTGCTGCACGGCATTACTTCTTCAGGTAAAACAGAGATATATGTTCAGCTAATTGAGAAAGTGGTGGCAGAAGGAAAACAGGTATTGTACCTTTTGCCGGAGATAGCCCTAACTGCCCAGCTTATTTCCAGGCTTCAGAATTATTTTGGAGATAAAGTCGCTGTTTTTCACAGCAAGTATTCGGTGAATGAACGAGTGGAGGTTTATCAGAATGTTTTAAATAACAGCGAAAAAGCCCGTGTGGTGATAGGGGTTCGCTCCAGTATCTTTCTTCCTTTTGCCACTCTGGGCCTCATAGTGGTTGATGAAGAACATGAATCGACATTTAAACAGTATGATCCCGCGCCAAGGTACCACGCAAGGGATGCGGCTGTGGTACTTGGATCCCTGCATAATGCCAAGGTGTTGTTGGGCTCTGCAACGCCTTCGCTTGAATCTTATTTCAATGCCCAACACGCTAAATATTCCCTGGTGAATTTAAACCGGAGGTACGGGGATGTTCTGCTACCCGAGATCGAGATCGTGGATATAAAGGAAAAGCACAGAAAAAAAAGGATGACAGGCCATTTTTCTGACCGTTTGCTCGGGGAGATCAGAGAAACTCTAGAAAATGGGGAGCAGGTGATCCTTTTCCAGAATCGCCGTGGCTTCAGTCCGGTCATGGAATGTAATACCTGTGGCCACTCCCCGCAATGTCCCAACTGTGATGTTAGCCTCACCTTCCACAGTCATAATAATCAGTTACGTTGTCATTACTGCGGATATCACATGGCGCTTCAGCAAAAATGTATGGCCTGCGGAAGCGTGGAGATCTCTACCAAAGGCTTTGGTACAGAAAAGGTGGAGACAGAACTGAAAGCTTTGTTTCCGGGGCATAAGATTGGCCGGATGGATCTGGATACCACGCGTGGGAAACACGGTTACGAAAAGATCATTGCCGCCTTTGAAGGAGGAGAACTCAATATCCTGGTAGGAACCCAGATGATCACCAAAGGCCTTGATTTTCGGAATGTACGACTGGTGGGGATCATGAATGCAGATTCACTCCTGAACTTCCCCGATTTCCGCGCACATGAAAGAAGCTTTCAGCTGATGTTGCAGGTAGCGGGAAGAGCTGGAAGAACAGAGAAACAGGGATTAGTGCTTATTCAGACCTATAATCCACACCACCAGATAGTGCAGCAGGTGTCTACTAATAGTTTTGCAGACATGTACAAGGAACAGCTTGAGGAGCGAAGACAGTATAAATATCCTCCTTTCTACAGATTGATAAGGATCACCCTGAAAGGACGGGACTATTCAAGGGTGAATGAAGGGGCAGACTGGCTTGCGGTATCCTTAAGAAATTCATTTAAGGAAAACGTACTGGGTCCTGAATTCCCGCCGGTAGCGAGGATCAGGAATGAGTACTACAAGAATATCCTTCTAAAGATACCGCAAAAGCAGTCTTTAGGAAAGACCAAACAGGTAGTCGAAAAGATCCTTCAAAGCTTCAGGGCTATTGGAGGATTTAAAAGTGTAAGGGTAGTGATAAATATTGATCCTTATTGATTTGCGGCCAGGGCTTCAATAAGGTTTGACTTCTTGTGGCGGCTTAACGGAATTTGCTGTTTGTCAATCTCAATATTCCGGCTGTTGTAGCGCTCAATCTTGTCAAGATTCACAATGTAGGATTTGTGAATACGTAAAAATTTGTTTGCAGGAAGCTGGGTCTCGAAAGATTTCATGGTAGCCAGTACCACGAAGTTATCTTTTTCTGTGACGAACTTCACGTAATCTCCTAAAGCTTCAATATACTTTAGTTTGTTCAGGAAGACCTTTCTGTTCTTCAGGTTGCTCTTTACAAAGATGTAATTATCATCTTCAGGGGGAGCACCTTCATGTTTTAACCGGTAAAGGTTAATGGATTTTGAAACCGCATTCAAAAAACGTTCTTTCGAGATAGGTTTGTGCAGATAATCTACTGCATCATAATCAAAAGCTTTGAAGGCGTATTTGGTTTTTCCCGTTACAAAGATGATCTGTGGTTTATTGGGCAGATCGTCTAAAAGGTCAAAACCAGATAGGATTGGCATTTCAATATCCAGGAAAATAAGGTCAACTTCCGTGTCCAACAAGCCATTCTTGGTTTCAATGGCATTATTGTATTCGGCGACAAGCTTAAGATTTGGATGATCTTTTATCAGCTTGACAATAGACAGGCGCTGCAGACTTGAATCGTCAACTACCGCGCATTTAAGTAATACTTCTTCCACTGAATTTATAGGTTAGTACTAGCAATAATAATGAAAAAATCTTACAAATAAAAGGAAAACTGAATTTCAGCGATTAAAAGGGCCTTTCGGCGCCTTAGAAGTTGCTTTGAAAATAGAAATATTAGTGCTACTTTTGCAGCCAATTTAATTTAAAGTAAATTTTTATGAATCATTATGAAACTGTTTTCATCTTGAATCCCGTTTTATCTGATGACCAGATAAAGGAAACAGTTAAGAAATACGAAGATTTTCTTGTTTCTAACGGTGCCAAGATGATATCAAAAGAAAACTGGGGGCTAAAAAAACTAGCTTACCCAATTCAACACAAGAAAAGTGGTTTTTACCACTTATTTGAATTCACTGCTCCGGGTGAAGCAATCAATCCTTTGGAAGTTGAATTCCGGAGAGATGAGCGAATGATGCGTTATCTAACAGTTAGTCTGGATAAGTACGCTGTAGCATGGGCTGAAAAGAGAAGAAATAGAAACAAAGAAAAAGCGTAAGTTATGTCATCTATAGAACAACAAGCGAAAGGAAAGAAAGATGGGGAGATCAGGTATCTTACCCCGTTGAATATTGAGACAAACAAAGCTAAGAAGTATTGTCGCTTCAAAAGATCAGGTATCAAGTATATCGATTATAAAGACCCTGATTTCTTAATGAGCTTCGTAAATGAACAAGGAAAATTATTGCCTCGTCGTTTAACAGGAACTTCTTTGAAGTATCAAAGAAAAGTGGCTGTTGCCGTGAAACGTGCACGTCATTTAGCATTAATGCCTTATGTTGGCGATTTACTAAAATAAAAAGGGGCTATTATGGAATTGATATTAAGAAAAGACGTAGAGAACGTAGGATTTAAGGATGATGTTGTATCAGTAAAACCTGGATACGGGAGAAACTTTTTGATCCCGCAGGGTCTTGCCATACTGGCAACTCCTTCTGCAAGAAAGGTTTTGGATGAAACTATAAAGCAACGTTCTTATAAAGAGAAAAAAGAGATCGAAGATGCTCAAAAGCAAGCTGATAAGCTGAATAATTTGGAAATCAAATTAACAGCTAAGGCAGGTGCCGGAGACAAGATCTACGGTTCTGTGACCAATCAGGACCTTGCTGATGCTTTGGCTAAGGAAGGTGTTGAGATCGAGAAGAAGTATATCTCTATCGCAGGGGGGAACATCAAACGTTTAGGGCAGTATGAAGCTACCTTGCGTTTCCACCGTGAAGTGGTATCCAACTTCAACTTTGATGTTGTTGCAGAAGCATAATCGCTTTACCAGATAATATTAAGCCTGCTTCTTTTGAAGTAGGCTTTTTTATTTCCCTGCGGAAAGAGTTTGACCAAATTTGACCTTTCCGAAAATTTTCTAAAGAATTACAGACCACATGAAATACGCCCGATTAACCAAAGAACAGTTTGAAGAATTACATCAGGAATTCATTAACTTTTTGGCATCCCAGTCTATCACCTCAGATGAGTGGGAAGATATCAAGATCAATAAATCAAAAGTGGCAGAGGAAGAACTGGATGTCTTCAGCGACCTGGTTTGGGAAGGGGTATTGAACCAGGCGAAATTCCTGGAACATATTTCACCCAATCAAATATACCTCTTCAAGATAACCGAGGTTACGATCAACCTCATTGCTATCAAGATAGAAAATGAAACCGTTGATGTTACTACCCGTCATGGTTACAACTGGCTGCAGCAAAATTTAATGCATGACCAGGTTTCTCTTTATACCTCGGCAAAAGCCATAAGCGAGGATCGCAATAAAGATATCTTCGCCCTAATTCAACAGGGAGCTGTGATCACCAAAGGGGAGTTGTACGGGTTTTTTGAAAAGCACCTGGAAAACTAGAAGTTCCGGTTATTTCACATTATAGAATCTCTTCCCTGGCATTAAAGGTCTCTGATCTTTTCCACTAGTTTTTCTAATGACAGTGTATCCTGCTCGCCGGTGCGCATGGTTTTTACCGTGAATTCACCTTTATCCATTTCATCCTGCCCTGCAAGGATGACAAATGGTATTTCCCTGCGGTTGGCATGGGTCATCTGTTTTTTCATTTTTGCATCATCAGGATAAAGTTCTGAAGCGATCCCGGCTTTTCTGAGTTCCTTGATCGCCTTGAGGCAATACATGCTTTCGTTCTCCCCGAAATTTATAAAAAGGGCTTTTATATTTCCTGAAACGGCTTCAGGGAAGAGATCCAGCTCCTCGAGAACCAGGTAAATACGGTCAAGGCCAAAAGAGATTCCTACACCGCTCACATCGTTCAAACCAAAGATCCCTGTCAGGTCATCATAACGGCCACCACCACCAATGGAACCTATTTGAACGTCATCTGGCGCAGCTACTTCAAAGATAGCTCCCGTATAATAATTGAGTCCACGGGCAAGAGTAACATCCAGGTCAAGTTTAGCGGTTTCCAGTTTCAGTTCTTCGATTGCTTCAGCAATGAATTCCAATTCCCTGATCCCTTTTTTCCCGATCTCTGAACTTGACAGGATATTTTTCAGCACCCCAATCTTCTCAGAAAAATCTCCTTTCAAATTGAAGACTTCCTCTATTTTTTTAATGGCTTCCGAAGAAATGCCTTTTTCCTGCATTTCCTTTTTTACACCATCTACCCCGATCTTATCAAGTTTATCAAGTGCTATAGTGAAATCGATCAACTTTTCAGATTCCCCTATCACTTCAGCAAAACCCGAAAGGACCTTCCTGTTATTGATCTTAATGGTCACGCCTTCCAGTCCCAGTGCCGTAAATACTGCGTCATATAACTGCACGAACTCCACTTCCTGCCACAGGCTGGTACTTCCCACCACATCTGCATCACACTGGTAAAACTCCCTGAAACGGCCTTTTTGAGGCCTGTCTGCCCTCCACACGGGTTGTATCTGGTAACGCTTAAAAGGGAATTCCAACTCATTGCGGTGCTGCACCACGTACCTGGCGAAAGGTACTGTAAGATCATACCGCAAAGCTTTTTCGCTTATAGAAGAGGTGATCTTAAGACTGTCCCTTTCATCGTAAGCAGCAGGATCTGCTTTCTTAAGGAAATCACCCGAGTTAAGGATCTTAAAGATGAGACGATCCCCTTCTTCCCCGTATTTTCCCATTAGGGTATCTGAGTTCTCAAAACTTGGGGTTTCAATAGGTTGAAATCCGAAATTTTGGAACTGGTTCCTAATGTTCTCTATGATGTAGTTTCGTTTTGCTACTTCTGCCGGTGAAAAATCCCGGGTGCCCTTTGGGATAGAAGGTTTCTGTGCCATTTCTTTAATTTTTCCTGAATGGCAAATATCCGAAAAATAAAGGAATCCCGGGAGATTTTAAAGAGGACCACGGCAGGTAAGACTTTATATTTCCACTGGCAGGGTGTAACATCCTGTTACTCTCTGCGTCTAATGGTCATATTTAACCTGTCGAATGTTTCCACTCCTGAAAGAGAACATAAGGATCGCTTTTTTTTCTATAAAAAGTCAGCTCTTGCGAACGATCCTCACCGTAATGATCATCGCAATTGGTATCACAGCCCTTGTGGGTATCCTTAGCGCCGTGTCTGCGCTTGAAAATACCATTACCAGTGATTTTGCCTCTATGGGAGCCAACACCTTCAACCTGCAGCGCTATGACTCGCAAATAAGAGTGAATGGCGGGGGAGGCAACGGCAGGGAAAAGGTTAATCCTATTCTGGGTTACCGGGAAGTGAAGGAATTCAAGGAAAAATATGAATACCCATATACCCGTACCTCTATCTCTTTTACGGGCACCTCTTCTGCGGAAGTAAAATATGAGAACGAGAAAACAGATCCTGAAGTCAGGGTGTTGGGTATCAACGAAAATTTTGCCTCCAACTCTGGATTAAATGTGGATAATGGACGGGACTTTACCATTTTTGATATTGAGAACAACAATCGTGTAGCCATTTTGGGTTCAGATTTCGTAGAAGGACTTTTTAAAGGGCAGGATCCCCTGAATAAGATAATTTCCATAAGAGGGGTTAAATTTAGAGTGGTGGGAGTTCTGGAATCCAAAGGTTCTACCTTTGGGAACAATCAGGACCTCAGAGTACTCATTCCTATACAGGTGGCAAGGTCAATTTATACAGATCCCAATATCAACTATAATATCAGCGTGAAAGTTGAAAACAAGGAATTTCTTGAAGCAGCGCAGGATGAAGCCATTTTGACGTTCAGAAATATTCGCGGATTAAACCCGGTGGAAGAGAACAATTTCGGAATGTCCCGTAGTGACGATCTAATCAACAGGATATTTTCAATTACCCGGTACCTGAATCTCGCCGCGTGGGTGATCTCTATTATTACCATTTTCGGGTCCTCTATCGCGCTCATGAACATCATGCTGGTATCAGTAAGTGAAAGAACCCGTGAGATAGGGGTAAGGAAAGCTTTAGGTGCGAAAAAGAATACAATCGCAACCCAATTTTTTATTGAGACCTTGATCATAGGTCAGTTGGGAGGATTCTTTGGGATCATCCTGGGGATTTTGATAGGTTTTGCGGTCTCTTCAGCCGCCGGATTCGATTTCACGACCCCGTGGATGGCCATTATTTGGGCAACCGCCATTACCATTCTCGTAGCCGTCCTCGCCGGAAGTTACCCGGCTGCAAAAGCAGCAAAACAAGACCCTATTGAGTCATTGCGATATGAATAGGATTTTTTTCGATAAACTTTAATTTTTTACCCGCTTACCTCGTTCAGCCGGTTTATCTCTTCCTGTGAAAGTTGCAGGCTTACCGCATCTTTAAAAGCTTCTAAATGTTTTGGTTTTGTTGCGCTTGCAATGGGAGCCGTTATGCAGGGACGTTGCATGATCCAGGCTAAGGCTACTGCTGCGTTAGAGGTATTGTTGTCTTTGGATAAGTTGTCAAGAACTTCTAAGATCCTGTGGCCTTTTTCACTGAAATAATCTTTCACGATATGGGTGCGGTCACCCTTTATATCTTCCTGTTTTCGGTATTTACCGGTTAGGAATCCACTGGCCAGCGAGAAATAGGAGAGAACCCCCAGATCATATTCCTTCGCAATTTCCCAGTATCCCTCTTCAAACTTTTTTCGTTCCATAAGGCTATACTCCGGTTGCAGGACTTCGTATTTAGGCAGATGATTCTCAGATGCCGCTGCCATCGATTCATGAATTCTTTCCGGGCTCAAATTGGAAGCACCTATATGTCCAATTTTTCCTTCGTCAATTAATTGTTTATATGCTGCCAATGTTTCCTCCACAGGCATAGATTCGTTGTCCCAGTGGGTAAAATACAGGTCTATATAATCTGTCTGCAGGCGTTGCAGGGATTCTTCCGCAGCTCTTAAAATATATTCTTTGGAAACATCTCTTCCTTCTTTCCCGGGATTGGAACCTACCTTGGTTGCAATAATGATCTGGTCACGGTTTTTCCGTGCTTTCATCCATTTTCCAATAATGGTTTCAGATTCCCCGCCTTTGTTGCCGGGAGCCCAATGGGAATAGGAGTCGGCAGTGTCAATGGTATTGAATCCCATCGCAAGCACCCTGTCAAGGATATCAAATGATTGCTGTTCATCTAGTGTCCAGCCAAAAACATTGCCTCCAAAGACAATTGGTGGAATGTATAATCCCGTATTTCCTAATCTCTTTTTTTTCATTTTGTAATTTTCCTATAAGATAAGGGCATTTCAGAAAATTAAAAAATTTTCGGCAATAGGAATTCAGGCGATTTTTCACCTGAATCCTCACCGCTCATTTCAGAAAAAATATTTTTCCGGGAGTAAAAAATGAAGTTTGGATAAATGGTTGATCCTGGTTTAACCTTACAAAAATTTATTCAGCGGAAGCGTTTTTCGGAAAAAGCTTGAGAAATCTTTCACGGGCAAATGCTTCCAGCTGCTCCCTTTCTTCCTCATTAAGATTCTCATTCAGCCTTTCTAATTCTTTATAGAGGGAATCTACCTGCCTCCTGTGTTCCTGTTGGGAAACTTCTCCCGCACTCATCTTTTGTTCCTGAAGATATATTTTTGTTACAGTTTCCTGGGCCTGGTCGAGTTCAGCCTCAGGATTCTTCTCACAAGAGATCATGATGCCCAGCATTGCAGTATAAAAGAAAATTTTTTTCATTTTAAGTATTGGATTGGTTTATTCTATTTCGTTGTTTTTCCTCCCATTGCAGTAAAGACACTGTCAACAGGTTCCCATAATTCAATTTTATTGCCTTCGTGATCCATGATGTGAACAAATTTACCGTAATCGAATTCTTCAATTGAATCAATAATAGTCACCCCATTTTCATTAAGTTTCCTGACCAGGCCTTCAATATTTTGAACCCGGTAATTGATCATGAATTCTTTTTTGGAAGGCGCAAAATATTCACTCCCTTGTTTAAAAGGGCTCCATTGTAAATAATTTATTTCTTCGGGTCTATGTGCATTTCTGAATTCAAAGGATGACCCCCATTCGTTAGTCTCCAATCCTAAATTTTTGGAATACCATTCTCTTGCTTCCTGCGGGTCTTCGGAAAAATAGAAGATTCCTCCTATCCCTGTCACTCGGGGAGTTGTGTCTTTCTCTGATTCTTTTGGCAGGTTTTCCTTTTCTTCCATTGGATATTGAGTTTGCGGTTTATTATTGCAGTTGACCAAAGCTGAAGCTATGAGAAACAACAGGATTAGCTGATGATTTTTCATTTGAAATGGAACAGGTTTCAGGTGATTTTTCCTGATTACAATTTACATTTTCTTTAGGAAAGAAATTAAAAATTTTGCACATGGAAATTCTTTTAGATCAGCCTTGATTTTAACTCCTTTTGAAAAATAAATTTTTCCATCATTGGGCCCGGAACGAATTAAACGCTTCATCTGCTGTCAAACATTTACCGCTCTTTTGTTATGAAAAAAGTGAAATAGGTCGGGATTTAATCAGCTTCTTCTTATCTTTAGTTTTCTCCCTAACGCAGCTAATTGAAAAAAAACTAATTGCCCGATTAAGAAGAATAAATATTAACTTAAAAAGTAAGACTATGGATTATAAGATTGCCTCACTGAGAAAACTTGAAGATAAGGGTGTAAATGTTGGCAGGCTGCCCTTTTCCATTCGAATCTTACTTGAAAATGCATTAAGAAATCACGATGGTTTTGCTATTACAGATGAACATCTGGATACGCTTTCAAACTGGGCTTCTGAAGGCACCGACAAGGAAATTCCTTTCAAACCTGCCCGTGTGCTTATGCAGGATTTTACCGGTGTACCTTCGGTGGTAGATATAGCTTCTTTAAGATCTGAAGTGACCAGAAAAGGAGGTGACGGTACCAAGATCAACCCGGTTATTCCTGTAGATCTTGTTATTGACCATTCGGTCCAGGTAGATTTCTTCGGAACAAATTATTCCGAAAGCAAAAATGTGGAACGCGAATATGAGCGTAACAGTGAACGGTATAAACTGCTCAAGTGGGGTCAGAAAGGTCTTAATAATTTCACAGTAGTACCTCCCGGAATGGGAATTTGTCACCAGGTGAACCTTGAATACCTCGCTAAAGGGGTTATGCAAAGAGATGGCTGGGCTTTCCCTGATAGCCTGGTAGGTTTAGATTCCCATACCCCAATGGTGAACGGGATTGGTGTCCTGGGCTGGGGAGTAGGAGGAATAGAGGCCGAAGCAGCCATGCTGGGCCAACCTGTATACTTTACCTGTCCCCAGGTGGTAGGACTTAAGCTAACCGGTAAAATACCGGAAGGATGTACCGCTACAGATATGGTGCTTACCATCACAAGACTTTTACGCGATGTGGGGGTAGTGGGAAAATTTGTGGAAGTATTTGGGGAAGGCCTGGATCATCTCACAGTGACAGACAGGGCGACCATCTCCAATATGTCTCCGGAATTTGGATGTACGGTGACTTATTTCCCTATAGATAACCAGACACTGGATTATATGGAAAAGACCAACAGGTCTCAGGAGCAGATCGCGCTGGTGCGGGAATATTGTGAGGACAATCTCCTTTGGCGAACCGGGAATGAAAATATTGAGTATTCCGAAATTGCAGAACTGGACCTGAGTAGTTTACGACCTACTGTTTCCGGGCCAAAAAGGCCGCAGGACAAGATCTTTGTAGAAGATCTGGCTGTCAAGTTTCAGGAATTGCTAAAAGAAGAATTCCTGAGACATTATATTCCCTTAGAAGACCGGCAGGAAAACCGCTGGCTTGCAGAGGGAGGCTCTCAAACCCAGTTCACGGACAATGAAGAACATGGTTCCCCGGAAGTGACAGTAGAAAATGAAAGAGCACTTCGTTCTGTAAAAATAAAATACAAAAATGCCGAATACCATCTTAGTGATGGAAATATTGTTATTGCCGCAATTACCAGTTGCACCAACACCTCTAACCCGGCCGTGATGGTTGGGGCAGGTTTGGTTGCCCGTAAGGCACTGGAGAGGGGACTGCGCACCAAATCCTGGGTTAAGACCAGTCTGGCTCCCGGTTCGAAAGTAGTTACCACCTATTTGGATCGGTCAGGTTTGTCTGAAGATCTGGATGCCCTCAGGTTCCACACTGTTGGTTACGGTTGTACTTCATGTATTGGGAATAGCGGACCGCTCCCTAAACATATCGCAGATGCGGTTGATGAAAATGAACTGGTGGTTGCTTCGGTTTTATCAGGAAACCGCAATTTTGAGGCCCGGGTCCATCCCCAGGTGAAAATGAATTTCCTAATGTCGCCTATGCTGGTGGTCGCCTACGCATTAGTGGGCCGTGTAGATATTGATCTTATCAATGATCCTTTGGGATACGATCCAAATGGCCTGCCGGTTCATCTTAAAGACATATGGCCTACCCAGGAAGAAATCAACCAAACCATTAAGGACAGTATGCGGGTGGAGGATTTTAAAGAGGTATACGACGTGATCTTTGAAGGGGAAGACCAATGGAAAAACCTTGTTACTGCAGAAGGTAAGCAGTACGTATGGGAAGATGATTCCACTTATATTAAAGAAGTTCCATTCTTTAAGGATCTTTCTGAAACCCCTGAAGATCTCCAGGATATTAAGGATGCGCGAATCCTGTTATTATTGGGGGACTCTGTTACTACTGATCATATTTCTCCTGCCGGAGCATTCGGAGAGAATTCTGCGGCAGGGAAATATCTGAAAAACCAGGGAGTGGAGTTGAGGAATTTTAATTCCTATGGTTCCCGTAGAGGAAATCATGAAGTGATGATGCGGGGTACCTTTGCCAATGTAAGGATCAAGAACAGGATCACTGACAAGGAAGGTGGATATTCTACTTATTTCCCCACCAATGAGACCATGACGGTATTTGATGCTGCCATGAAGTATGCTGAAGATAAAACCCCGTTGATCGTTATTGCCGGAAAGGAATATGGTAGCGGTTCTTCGAGGGACTGGGCTGCAAAGGGCACCAATCTTTTGGGGATAAAAATAGTCCTTGCAGAAAGTTTTGAACGTATTCACCGCAGTAACCTTATGCAAATGGGAGTGATGCCTCTGGAATTTATGGACGGGCAAACTTCAGAATCTCTCGGAATAGAAGGCCGTGAAAAATTCAGTTTTACAGGAATTGCAGATGAACTGCACCCCGGTAAGATTATCCATGTGGTCGCTGAAAAGGAATCGGGTGAAAAAATTGAGTTCAAGACCAAATCGCGACTTGATTCTGAGATCGAAGTTGCCTATTATCGTAACGGGGGTATCCTGCAATATATTCTCAGGGATTTTTTAAAAGAGGCGAAGTGATCTTCTCCTTAGGTGAGAAGCGTTTAGTTTTCCCACACCACCGTTTTTCAAGAGACACGGTTCAATAAATAAAATGAATAAAAAAGCCCCTAAAAGGGGCTTTTTTGAGGTGTAGCGAGAACGAGATTTGAACTCGTGACCTCCGGGTTATGAATCCGACGCTCTAACCAACTGAGCTACCTCGCCATTATTTATCGTTTTGAATCCGACGCTCCCCGCCCGAACGTACTGTTCGGTACGGGCGGGTAACCAACTGAGCTACCTCGCCATATCGCCTGAAACCTTTGCCTGTAAGGCATCTGGTTTCTTTTAGCGGGTGCAAATATAAAAACAAAATACCGTGTAGCAAACTATCTTTTGTAAAAATATTTATTTTGATTTTTTTCGGGGTTCACAATTAATAATTATATTGCCCGAAACAATTAAAACCGAAGAATGGACGACAAGATAAAGTATGAAATGGAGTTTCCAATCCAGGCTTCCCCCTCTTTACTGTATAATTATATATCAACTCCTTCGGGACTAAGTGAATGGTATGCTGACAATGTGAATTCCCGTGGGGAAATGTTCACCTTCATATGGGATGGAAGCGAGGAACAAGCTAAACTTCTCAGCAAGAAGAATGGGGAGAGAGTGAAATTCCGTTGGATGGCAGACGAGGATGAACCTTATTATTTTGAACTTCGTATTCAGGTTGACGAGATTACGAAGGACGTCTCCATTATGGTAACAGATTTTGCCGAAGAAGGTGAGGTAGACGAGGGAAAAATGCTTTGGGAGAATATGATCTCAGACCTTAAACAAGTCCTTGGCTCCGTTTAGAAAATCCTATTATAAATAGTACCTTTGCCCGTTCAAAAACGGGCTTTTTTTATGACCAATGTAAACGGAAAAATTGTGGCTTCCAGTGAAGCCGTCCTCTCTGTGAAAAACCGGGGCTTCAACTATGGGGATTCAGTATTTGAAACCATTAGGGCAATTAATGGGAAACTCATTTTTTGGGAAGACCACTACTTTAGATTAATGGCTTCCATGAGGATCATGAGAATGGAGATCCCTTCTTCTTTTTCACCCGAGTTCCTGGAGCAGGAGATTCAAGACCTGTTAGAAGCCAATAATCTACAGGACTCCCCTGCGAGGATCAGGTTTTCCGTCTATCGAAAAGAAGGTGGTTTTTATCGTCCTCAAACTAATGATATAGAATATGTTGCGATCGCTGAACCACTTCCTGATCCGTTCTACTTACTGAATGATGAATTTTACGAGGTGGAACTTTTTAAGGACCATTATGTAAATAGTGGGCTTCTCTCAGGGGTAAAGACCAACAACAAAGCTATCAATGTATTGGGGAGCATCTTTGCCGCAGAAAACGATTACGCAAATTGTCTTTTGCTCAATGAGCACAAAAGTGTTATTGAAGCTTTGAATGGCAATCTTTTCCTGGTTAAGGGAAATGTAATAAAGACCCCGCCGGTGACAGATGGTTGTTTAAAAGGGATAATTAGAGGTAAGATAGTAGAGATCACAAAAAAACTGGATAGTTATACTCTCGTTGAAGAATCGATCTCTCCTTTTGAACTGCAAAAGGCAGATGAGTTGTTCATTACAAATGTGGTCATGGGAATTCAACCTGTAAGTAAATACAGGAAAAAGGAATTTAAAATGGAGGTAGCAAAAGATCTGCTCTCCAAATTAAATGTGCAGGCGAGGCTCGTTTAGTTGTAGGAAGGATTTTCAGGGGCATTGGACCAGATCACGTAACTGCCGCCCAATTGCATCATCTTATCTTTCCAGAACGTACGTGGTTTCCTGTTGAGAATATCCTTGTGATCCTTATTCTCTGTAACTACCCATGTGTGTGCATTGAGTTCTTCGTTAAGCTGCTCACAATCCCAGCCGGAATAGCCCAGGAAAAATTTAATTTCATTCTCTGTAATTAGATCCTCGTTAATCAGACCTTTGACTACTTCAAAGTTGCCACCCCAGTAAATTCCGGCAGCTATTTCAATACTGTCAGGGATCAGGTCCGGAACTTTATGAATAAAATAAAGATTATCCTGTTCAACAGGCCCTCCATTATAAACTCTGAAGTTACCCTTGATATCAGGGATAAGATCTTGAAGTGTGAAATCGAGCACTTTGTTCAGGATAAATCCAATAGAACCGCTCTCTGTGTGATCAGCAAGCAAAACCACCGACCGGTTAAAGGAAAGATCTCCGGTGATGGATGGCTCTGCAATTAATAAATGTCCTTTGGCGGGTTTTAGTGTAGTCATAATTTTCCTGATTTTGCAATCTTTCTTCTAAATCTAAAAAATTAATCATCAGGTTCAAATGAGACTTGACATTATTTAACAAAAAAACTCTCCCAATTGGGAGAGTTTAATATTTTTTTAGCGTTTAAGGTAAAACTAGTTTACAGCCTTCTGTAGGTCAGCTCCTGCCTTAAATTTAACCACATTCTTAGCGGCGATCTTGATTGTCTTTCCGGTTTGTGGGTTTCTTCCTTCTCTTGCAGCTCTTTTAGATACTGACCAAGATCCAAAACCTACTAAAGAAACGCGGTCTCCTTTTTTAAGGGACTTTTCTACGTTACCAAGAAAAGATTCTAAAGCCTTCTTTGCTGCAGCTTTGGAAATTCCGGCGTTTTCTGCCATTGCATCGATTAAATCTGTTTTGTTCATAATTCGAGTTTTTAATAGTTGTTGGTTAAACTTTTATTAATATGCTCTACAAATTTATATGGAAATCTTTGCCATGCAAGTAATGGCAAGGGAAATGAGAAGAATTGTTAATAACTTCGCTAAATTGTTGATAACCTTTGTTGATTTTTATCGAAATGCTCTCTTTTCAGTGTCTATAAGGGTTTACAGAACTTTTGCAGTTGGGGAAAATTTATATCCGTTCAGAAGATCTTTAACGGCCATTTTTCTTTTTCCGGGGAGTTGAACTTCCTTCAGAATAATATAACCTCCGGGAACTGCAATTTTCACTTCCTTATCTGCTTCGAGAATCTTTCCTGTTTCTTCAGAATGTTCTTCTTCCTGTTTAGTGGCTCCATATACTTTAAGCATCATTGGTTCGTCACCATTCATCAATTCTGTCCAGGCTACAGGGTATGGACTTAAACCCCTAATGAAGTTATAGGTTTCGTCCAATGGTTTTTCCCAGTTTATGCGGGTATTCTCACGTGTAAGTTTAGGAGCGGGTTTAAGATTAGCCGCATCTTTTTGAGAAGTGGTCTTTAAATTGCCCTTTTCAATAGACCTGAGCGTATCCAGTACAAGGTTTGCTCCGGTATCCATTAATTTATCATGCAGGCTTCC
Source organism: Salinimicrobium flavum (assembly GCF_042684505.1). Classification (NCBI taxonomy): domain Bacteria; kingdom Pseudomonadati; phylum Bacteroidota; class Flavobacteriia; order Flavobacteriales; family Flavobacteriaceae; genus Salinimicrobium; species Salinimicrobium flavum. Next base: position 62,573 of record NZ_JBHULT010000012.1, on the reverse strand, counting down.
GGCATTTTCTGCAGGATCTATTTCCACCTTTTCCTGCAGGATCATTTCCCCGGTATCGATCTTCTCATCTATAAAGAAGGTAGAGACACCCGTTTCCCTTTCACCGTTAATGATCGCCCAGTTGATAGGTGCAGCACCACGGTATTGGGGAAGGAGGGAGGCATGAAGATTTAAAGTGCCAAACTCAGGCATTTCCCATACCACCTTTGGCAGCATCCTGAAGGCTACCACTACCTGCAAATTTGCCTTGAGGTTCTTAAGTTCCTCCAGGAACCCCGCTGATTTTAAATTTGTTGGCTGCAAAACCTTCAGGTCGTTTTTAACAGCATATTTTTTGACGGCAGATTCCTGTAACTTTCTTCCCCTTCCGGCGGGTTTATCTGGAGCGGTAACCACTCCTACGACCTCATATCCTGCTTCCACAATACTTTTTAAGGTCTGTACCGCAAAATCGGGTGTACCCATGAAGACGATTCTTAATTTTCTCATAGATGTTTCAGTTTGTATTTATTTCCGGCGGTGATCTCCAAAGCCCCTTTCTCTACCAGTACCTGCAGTACTTTTAAAACGTGCTTTTCTGAAAATTCAAGTTTTTCTGTGAATTCGCGGGAACTATGCTCTTTTTCTTCCAGCAGACCAATGATCTTAAAATAGATCTTTTTCATGAGCTCACGGGTAAGTTTTTCTTCGGAAGGTTTACATACAGAACAAATTCCACAAGGCGAGGTCCTTGTCTCCCCGAAGTATTGGAGCAACTGCTCACTTCTGCAACGGTTATTATTGCCCACATATTTCAGGACCTCGTTTATCTTTTCCTTTTTGGTGTCTATTTGTAACCTGATGTAGGGAATGAGCGGATTGATAGTGATGTCGTCTTCCCGTGGCACCAGGAAAGTAACACGGGTATCATGCTGGTCATGCTCAAACTCGGCTATATTTTCATGTTGAAGCCGTTCCAGTAGTTTCGCCGCTTCAGGTTGGGTCGTACCCGCCTTGTTGCACACAATTTGAAGATTTATCTCCACAGGGGCATCAAAAACACCTCCATAGGTGCGAAGTATTGCTTTGGTAACCGCTTCGAATTTAGGGTTTGCTTCAAGGTAGAATGACAGCTGCCGGCTGGTTACCGCAAACCTGATCTTTGTTTTTTTCTGAAACTGCTCAGAAAGACTCAGCACGCTGGTTCTGTCAAGCAGTAAGATGGCGTTATAGGCCTGCAGGGTATTAAGTTCATACTTACTGCAGAATTCGTAGAAATTAAAATGATGTACGGTGCCTTCTCCTTCTCCATAGGCGACCCTGAAATAAGCAACCAGTTTACGAAAGACCAGTTTGATCATTTCTACGGAAGGAAGCGTATTCAAAAACTGGTTCTTTAAAAGGGGAATATCACTTTGGTTCGTCAGGATCACTGCTTTGGCTGCCTTACCATTCCTGCCTGCCCTTCCCGCTTCCTGGAAGTAACTCTCCAGGCTCTCGGGAAGGTTCATGTGTACCACTGTTCCCACATCGGGTTTGTCTATACCCATCCCGAAAGCGCTGGTGGCAACCATAATTCGGTGTTCGTCTTTTAGCCAGCTCTGTAGTCTTTTTGATTTTTCGTCCTTTTGAAGTCCGCCGTGAAAAGAGGTGGCGGAAACACCTTTTTTCTGAAGGAATTCAGCGATCTCAATGGTTGCCTTTCGGCTCCTTACATAGATGATCCCGGAATCTGAATGTTCCTGCAGCAGTTGTTCCAGGTAGTAATTCTTGTCCTGAACCTCTTTTACCATATAGGCAAGATTCTCCCGCAGGAATGATTTCTGAAGAATTGCCGGGTCTTTTAATTCCAGCTGCGTGGCCATATCCTTTACCACTGTTTGTGTTGCAGTGGCCGTAAGAGCCATTACAGGTACTTCAGGTTTCAGCCCCCGAAGTAAAGCAATATTGCGGTAGGCCGGCCTGAAATCGTGGCCCCATTGGGAAATACAGTGGGCTTCGTCTACGGCAATGAGGTTAACATCCATTTGCCGGATACGTTCCTGCACAAGTTCCTGTTGAAGGCGCTCGGGGGAGAGGTAGAGAAATTTATAATTTCCGTAGATACAATTATCGAGCATCGTGTCAACCTCAGCAAACGGAATTCCGCCGGTAAGTGCCATGGCTTTGATATCTTTTGCCTGTAGTGCGTTCACCTGGTCTTCCATAAGGGCGATGAGAGGGGAAACCACAATACAGATCCCGGGTTTGAGTAGGGCGGGTACCTGGAAACAGAGGGATTTACCACCGCCTGTAGGTAACAAAGCCACCACATCTTTGCCGGTGAGAGCTTCAGAAATGATCTCCTTTTGTAAAGGCCTGAAAGTGTCAAACCCCCAGTACTTTTTTAATATTGCTTCAGGATTAGACAAGGTGGTCAAGGATGAATGAGGTACGGTCTTCTATACTTCCACAGGGAACTTCCATGGGCCTGTAGCCATGGTAATGGTAGCTTTGAGCAAGGTGGTCATGAATGGCCACGGCTTGTTCATAAGACTCATAACGTTCATCGTCTTCAGTATAGATCTGCTTCCAGGGAGGCAGGATAAAAACCTCGTCGTAGAGGAATTCCTTGCAAACACGGTTAAACACCGGGGGATAATCATTTCCGGAGTAATTCATATAAGCCACCACATCTGGTACTCCGCGGTCAAGAAAGACCAGATTGCCACCAGTATTTTCAGCTTCCCGGTGCTGTTTAATCCTTCCTTCCAGTAGCATTTCACTGAAGAGCAGGGGTTCTTCCAGGAACATTTGATCGATCCCCTTTTCCTTCGCCTCCCTAATGATCTCACGGGAAACTTCGTGGAAACAATAATACCCGCTTTCTTCCAGGGCCTGTATTACAGAGGTCTTTCCTGTACCGGGGCCACCGGTTATAACTATCTTCCTGGTCTTCACGGGGCAAATTTCGGCATTTGCATCCGATTTAAAAAATAGATCTTTAAATGTATCTTTGTATTTTAAAACATGAAGAAAGAGAATTATGAGCGAAGCAAAAGATCCTGAAGAATTTTACAAAAAACTAAAGGCCCAGTTGCATGATACAGAGATGTGGCCAACGATCTATTTATATAAATTCATCGTCCCTACCAGTGAGGTTAAAATTGAGAAAATACAAACCATTTTTGACAACATGGGTGCGGTGATCAAGACCACGCAGTCCCGTAATGGAAAGTACACAAGTGTTTCAGTAAATGTGCGTATGAAAAACCCCGATGCGGTGATCGCCAAGTATAAAGAAGTGGGGATTAAGATAGAAGGGGTGATCTCTTTATAGAATTTTTGGTTTAAGGTTCCAAATAATTTTGTCAGGGAGGTGATCCTTGAATATATTTTATTAATTTGCAGGCGATAAACTTCTACAGTATATTATCACCTTAACATAACTAAGCATTTTGACAAACGAATTAGAATATAACTCTGAAAGGAGTCATTTGATCATTCCGGAATATGGCCGACATATTCAAAAGATGGTGGAACACGCCGTTGAGATAGCCGATGATACCGAGAGGAACCGTGTTGCCAAGGCGATTATTTCTGTCATGGGGAATATGAACCCTCACCTGAGGGATGTCCCCGATTTTCAGCATAAGCTGTGGGACCAGTTATTCATCATCAGCGATTTTAAACTTGATGTTGATAGTCCGTTCCCAAAACCTTCCCGCGAGATGCTTGAGGAAAGACCGGACCGTATGGATTATCCTCAAAATTTTCCGAAGTACAGGTTCTACGGAAACAATATCAAGAGAATGATCGATGTTGCCAACAAATGGGAAGACGGCCCCGAAAAGGAAGGCCTTATTTTCACTATTGCCAACCATATGAAGAAATCTTATCTAAGCTGGAACAAAGATACAGTTGATGATAAGGTGATCTTTGATCATTTGAGAGAATTAAGTGGCGGTAGGATAGATGTGAAGCATACCGAAGAGGACCTGAGTGATTCTTCAGACCTTCTTAGAGGAAACAAGAAATATGCTCCCAAGAAACCTGTTAAAAAGACACACCGCGCCAGAAGCCGCAAACGCTATTAAAACCTACAATCATTTATGGGAACTTTTCAAATAGAGGGTGGGCATTCCCTAAAGGGAGAGATCAATCCTCAGGGAGCTAAAAATGAAGCTTTACAAATACTCTGTGCAGTACTGTTAACTCCCGAAAAAGTTACGATCCACAATATTCCAGATATACTTGACGTGAACAAACTTATCCATCTGCTGAAACAGCTTGGGGTAAAAGTTGAAAAGATAGGGAAGGGAAGCTATACCTTTCAAAGTGACGATCTCGACCTGGATTATCTAAAAAGTCAAAAATTCAAGGAAGAGGGAAGTGGTCTTAGAGGATCTATTATGATCGTGGGGCCAATGCTTGCCAGGTTCGGGAAAGGATATATTCCAAGACCGGGCGGGGATAAAATAGGCCGTCGCAGGCTCGATACCCATTTTGAAGGATTCATCAAGCTGGGAGCTAAATTCAGGTATAATAAAGAAGAACGTTTCTACGGGGTAGAAGCTCCAAAAGAAGGACTTTCAGGTACCTATATGTTGCTTGAAGAGGCTTCTGTAACAGGTACTGCCAATATTGTGATGGCAGCTGTTCTTGCAAAAGGAAAAACTACCATTTACAATGCTGCCTGTGAACCTTATCTGCAACAGTTGTGTGAAATGCTAAACAGGATGGGGGCAGATATAAAAGGTATTGGTTCCAATTTACTGGAAATAGAGGGGGTTGAAGCTCTTGAAGGCTGCACCCATACCGTGCTGCCCGATATGGTAGAGATAGGTTCCTGGATAGGGCTGGCTGCAATGACAAAAAGCGAGATCACCATTAAAAATGTTTCCTGGGATCATTTAGGAATAATCCCGGCGACTTTTAGAAAGTTGGGAATAAAACTGGAACGCAGAGGAGATGATATATACATCCCGGCACATGAAGAGGGGTATGAGGTTCAAAGCTTTATTGATGGCTCCATTATGAGCATTAGTGATGCTCCCTGGCCCGGTTTCACACCTGATCTTTTGAGTATCATGCTGGTGGTTGCCACCCAGGCAAAAGGGGATGTATTGATACACCAGAAGATGTTTGAAAGTCGGTTGTTCTTCGTCGATAAATTGATAGATATGGGGGCAAAGATCATTCTCTGTGACCCTCACAGGGCAACAGTGATTGGTCATGATTTCAAGTCGCAATTAAAAGCTACCACCATGGTTTCTCCTGATATCAGGGCAGGGATCTCCCTGTTGATCGCTGCACTTTCTGCAAAAGGGACTTCAGTAATCCATAACATTGAACAAATTGACCGTGGATATGAAAATATTGATGAACGGTTGAGAGCAATAGGAGCGAGGATCAAGAGAGTAGCTTAAAAGAAGAATCAAGATCGCTGCGCTTCTAGAAACTAGAGCCAAGACTAAATAGATTAAAAGAGGCTGCCCGAAAATCGCATTTTCGGGCAGCCTCTTTTTTATTATTCCTTATTCCTTATACAATAAACCTTTATTAGTGGCTCTGCATTTCAGCTTTACGTTTCTTAAGCTGCTTTTCAATGTCCTTTACGCTTTCGGCTGCAGCGGCTTCAAAACTATCTTCTTTAGAAGAAGCATGGATCTTTGGGCCGGGAAGGCTGATCTCAATGGCGCATACCTTCCCTTTTCCGTTGGTTGACTTTTCTTCCTTGAACATAACATCTGCTGAGATGATCCAGTCAAATTTATTTTCGAGTTTATCTAATTTCCTCTGAACAAGTTGTTCTGCTGAGAGCTTTGATTCTGTGTTTACAAATTGAATGTTGGTCTTCATAATCTTTTTAATTTATGTCATTATTTGTGTTCCTCAAGATATCAAAAATGGTAGAATTTCTCCCGAGTTTATCATAACTATAACGTTATGTAATCTCCGCCGATAGCGCCGGTTATTTTGATTGAGCCTGGAAAAAATGATCGTTGAATCCTATTCTTCAGGATGCCTGGAGGTGATATGGGTAAACTTCAATTCCCCGTTTGGCTGCAGTTCATAACTATAGATCGACTTACCTTCAATATGGCCGTCATCATAGATTCCCAGTACCCAGTTTTCGGTCAGTACATTTACCTGTCTAAAAGCCATAGTACCTCCCACAACTGGTTCCAGAGGGATTAGATCAGGCTTTTCCCTAAGGGAATTTTCCACGAAAGCTTTTGGATTATCAATGCTGTCAAAAGCCCTTCCGAAGTAAACCGGATACTCTGCAGCTTCGTCGCCATTCTCTATAAGTAATTGCAGGGAATCTGCCTGATGTTTATACCGTTCCAGTTCCTGCGAAAGGGAATCCAGGGAAGCATCAGAATTCTCCAGCTCCCTTTCTTCATCTTTACAGGATGAAACAATCAGAAGAGTGAAAAGTGATAATAATAAAAGTTTAAAAGTAGGTTGAAGTGATTTATTCATCATAGATGTTTTCATAAGTATTTCCTTTGGTTTCAAAAAATTCTCCTGTAACGTACCGGAAGTGCCGGTCTAATGAAGCGATCTTTTTTAGATCATCCTCAGTAAGCTTTAATTCATCGCTTTTGAGATTGGAGATGATATGTTCTTTGGTAGTAGATTTTGGTATGACCGCCGTCCCCCTGCTGATCCCCCAATTGATCAAAACCTGGGCAGGAGAGGCATTATGTTTTTCAGCTATTCTTTTAATGACAGGTTCTTCCAGAAGAGACGGTTCATTTTCGGCTTTCATGGCATCAGAACGGTCACTGCTTCCCAGGGGGGAATATCCCGTAAGATGGATATCATTTTCCTTACAATAGGCAAGCAGTTCATGTTGCTGCAGGAAAGGATGCAATTCCACCTGGTTCATTTCAGGGGATTCAGGGGAACCACTAATAAGGTCATTCAGCTTTTTCTCACTAAAATTTGAGACCCCAATATGTTTTACCAGACCCTGTTTTTTCGCTTCTATCATGCCTTCCCACGTTTCCTGAAGCGGAACCTCCTCCAGGGAAAGGTATTCCCGGTCATTTTCAGGAAAACCTACTCCTTTGATAAAGGCAACCGGCCAGTGAATTAGGTAAAGATCCAGGTAATCAAGATTAAGGTCCTTAAGGGTTTTTTTAAGGGCAGGAATGACATCTTCTTTCCTGTGGGAGTCATTCCATAACTTTGAGGTGATCCAAACATCTTCTCTTTTGATCTTTCCTTCAGAAAACACCCTGGAAAATGCCTCTCCTATTTCTGTCTCATTATCGTAGATAGCTGCACAATCAATGTGTCGATAACCCGTATGAAGAGCGATATCGACAGCTTCTCCTACCAATCCTTTTTTAGATTTCCAGGTTCCCAGACCTATAGCGGGCATTTCATCACCGTTCTTGAATTTCAATTTATTCATTGTTCAGGGTATTTTTTTTGAAAATAAGCAGGAAAAGACGTAGATGAAAGGAAAACCGGGCTTTTAGCAGAACTTTAATAGTTACCGTCTTGGATGGAACTGCTCCATGATGCTTTTGAGGTGCGAACGGTCCATATGCACATAGATCTCTGTTGTGGTGATGCTGGCATGTCCCAGCATCTGCTGTATTGCTCTGAGGTCTGCTCCATTCTCAAGCAAATGGGTCGCAAAGGAATGTCTGAGAGTATGCGGACTCACTTTTTTGTTGAGGCCAGAGTTACCGGCAAGTCTTTTTATAATGGTAAAGATCATTGCCCTGGTGAGTTTTTTACCCCTTCTGTTTAGAAAAAGAGTGTCTTCAAAGCCTTTTTGGATGTCCATATGGGATCGTATATGCTGCCGGTATAAATTTATATATTTTTGGGTTTCATCTGCTATTGGGACAAAACGTTGTTTCTCTCCTTTCCCCGTGACCATAATAAAGCCTTCTTCAAAGAAGAGGTCTGAGAGCCGCAGGTCTGTCAATTCAGAAACTCTCAGGCCGCAACCATACAGGGTTTCTATAATTGCCCTGTTGCGTTCCCCTTCGGGGGTGCTAAGGTCTATGGCAGCTATGAGTGCATCGATCTCCTCCACAGAAAGGGTGTCGGGAAGCTTTCTTCCCAGCCGTGGTGATTCCACAAGGTCGAGGGGGTTAGTCTTCCTGTAATCTTCAAAAACCAGGTAACTAAAGAAATTGCGGAGCCCGGAAATGATCCGGGACCGGGTGCGGGCATTGACCTGTTTTGCAATGTGGTAGATGAACTGCTGAATATCCTCGTCTTTGATCTCACAAGGAGAAATAATGATTTCATGTTCCTCCAGGTACCGCACAAGTTTCTCTACATCAAAAGTATAGTTGACGATGGTATTTGCCGATAATCCTCTTTCAATTCTAAGATACCGGCGGTAATCCTGCAATGCGTTTTCCCATTTCACAGGCTAAATATAAGGGATGATTTGATATTTAAGCTTAGTAAACCTTTAATATCAGCTAAGTTTTTCTTAACACTATCTATCTTACATTTGTCCCTGAACTAAAAACCTATGATTATGAAAAAGTCAGTTTTATTTATTGCGGTGATGTTGTTTGGAACAACTTTTATGGCCGCTCAGGAATTCGTTTATTTTGGAGCAAAAGGTGGTGTGAACTTCTCCACTTTCTCTGGTGACGGATTCTCTGATTTCAACGATGAAAGTGCTAGAACAGGATATCACTTAGGATTATTGGCTGAGATCCCCGTTACCGACAGGTTCTCAATTCAGCCTGAGGTTCTGTATTCTGCCCAGGGGTTTGACCTGGTAAGAAGGGAAGACAACAACGATGTGGAACATCAGCTTGATTACATCACCGTACCGGTTATGGCTAAACTTTATGTATTAGGAGGCCTGGCACTGGAGGCAGGGCCACAGGTAGGTTTTGTTGTGGAGGAAGCAATTGATTTCGGAAGTACCGAAAGAGAGCTATATAATGATAACAGGAATGATATCGACCTGAGCCTTGGACTGGGCGCGTCTTATAAGTTCAATAAATTCTTCCTGTATGGGCGTTATAATGCCGGACTTACAGATATCTACGATGTGGAGGGAGTTGATGCCAAAAACTCTGTAGTACAGGCAGGAGTAGGATTTCTTTTCTAAGAGAATCAATGAAATAAATATTGAGAAACGGGGACGAAAGTCCCCGTTTTTTATGTCCCATATTGATGATAAATGTCAGGAAATTAACTCTTTATCTGGTTTAAATTTATAGGTGTAACTAAAAAATAATTGTTATGAAAAAAATTTTACTAATCATTGCCTTAACTGTGGTATCAGGCATGGGAATGCAGGCCCAGGAAGTATCTTTCGGGGTAAAAGGGGGATTAAATTTCGCGAATTTTTCCGGGGATGATGCCGACCTTCTGGAAACAGAAACAAGGACCGGTTTCCATTTGGGAATGCTCGCAGAGATTATGTTCTCTGAAAAGTTCGGAATTCAGCCAGAAGTTTTATATTCTTCCCAGGGAGCAAAATCAGATTTTGACATGGATGATGAATTTTTCGGGTCATTGAGTATCGATGAATTTAAGCTGGATTATATCTCGGTTCCTGTATTAATAAAATATTATTTCATAGAAGGTCTAAGCCTTGAAATTGGTCCACAATTTTCTTTCATGGTAAACTCTGAGGCAGATGGTTCTATAGATGGAGCATCAGGAACTGTAGATTTAGATGATGAAACAGAGTCATTTGATTTTGGAGGTGCTTTAGGGTTGGGTTATGAGCTGCCCATGGGATTGATGTTTCAGGCCAGATATGTAATGGGATTTACTGATGTTTACACAGATACGGATTTCAGAAATTCCATATTCCAGATTTCGGTTGGATATAAATTTTAATTAAGTTCAGGCTTGATGTAAAAGGCGGAAATTTGATTTCCGCCTTTTTTGTGGTTTAGAGTCCTTTCCTGTGAGGGATTTCAGGTGAAAGGAGCCAAAAGACATCTACCTTTTTGTATGGGGAATTATTTATATTTACGCTATGAAACTATTGATCATAAATGGCCCCAACCTGAACCTTTTAGGAAGTAGGGAACCCGATATCTACGGAAAACAGAATTTCACTACCTACTTCATTAAGCTGCAGGAAAAGCTGCAGGAAGCAGAACTGGAATATTTTCAGTCAAATATTGAGGGGGAGATTATCGATAAGTTACACATGGCCGAAGGAAATTTTGAAGGAGTAGTTCTTAACGCCGCGGCATACACCCACACTTCCGTGGGAATAGGGGATGCGGTAAAAGCTATTGAAACTCCCGTGGTCGAAGTTCATATTTCCAATACCTATTCCAGGGAGGAGTACCGTCACCGCTCATTTATTGCTCCTAATGCAAAAGGGGTGATCATTGGCTTTGGTCTGCAGAGTTATGAACTGGCGATAATGAGTTTTCTTTTGAAGGATCAATAGACTTAATAATAACTTCAAAACTTCCCAAATACATCCCATTTATCGATTAAAGGGACATTTATATCCTGTTTTTAAAGGCTAATGATTCATCATGTTAAAAATTTTATTAATTTAGAATTCATTAACTAAAATAACTTATTAATTATGAAAAAATTATTACTGGTATTATTAGTGGTTGCTTTCTCTGGTGTTGCTAACGCGCAGGATTTGAGTTTTGGAGCCAAAGCAGGGGTAAACTTTGCAACTTTGACTGGAGATGATGTAGAGGATATTGACAGCAGAACGGCCTTCCATCTAGGACTGGTGGCTGAATTCCTTCTTTCAGAAAGGTTTGCCATCCAACCGGAAGTGCTTTATTCTGCTCAAGGGGCAGAGGATTCAGAAGCTACATGGAAACTGGATTATGTTTCAATTCCTGTGATGGCTAAGTTTTTTGTTACGGAAGGTTTGTCTCTTGAGGCAGGTCCTTATGTAGCGTTCAATGTGGTATCTGAAGTTGAAATGGACGGAATCACTGTAGACCTGGAAGAGGAAACAGAGTCTACAGATTTTGGAGCAGCCCTGGGTCTGGGATATCAATTACCAATGGGAGTTTTCTTCCAGGGAAGATATGCCATGGGACTCACCGATATTGCTACTGATACAGATGCGAAAAACGGCGTTTTCCAATTATCTGTTGGATATAAATTCTAAATTATTTAAACATTACTATAAAGCGGGAGAGGAATCTTCCGCTTTTTTTTGTCATTTTTCTTCTTTTAGAATGTTTATAAAACTTCCCCTTCACCCCCGTAATAAATAGTTTCCTAATTTTTCTTCCCTGGTTCATGTCAGATTTGTTTTTTATTCCTAACTTAATGTTTGTAATAACCTTTAATTCAGACGATTATGAAAAAAATTATCTTTTTTATTGCTGTAGCCATGGGGATGCTGACTGTTGCCAGTGCGCAGACAGATATCAAAATTGGGATACATGCAGGGATCCCTGTTGGGGATATTGAAGACGGTGCAAATTTTAAAATGGGAGCCGATTTTACATACTTCTGGAGTGTGATGGATATAATTAAAGCAGGGCCAATGGTAGGCTACTCCCATTATTTTACCGAAGATCTTGACGGCACCGAGCCAGATGACCTTAATTTCCTGCCTTTGGGAGCTTCCGGGCGGGTTACCCTTGGAGGCGGAGTCTTCCTGGGTGCTGACCTTGGGTATGCCATTGGTTTGAATGACGGAAACGATGGCGGATTCTTTTACCGGCCAAAACTGGGCTTTGGGTTCTTAGGGATAGGAATCGTTGGTTCCTATGAAGGAATTAACGTGGATGGAGTAAATGTCGCCTCAGTTAATGTTGGGGTGGAGTTTGGTTTCTAACATCTCTTTTTTTCATGGTGAAGCGGAAGGATATCTTCCGCTTTTTTTATTCTCTCATTTCTGAATGATATTCGGTCTTATTCAGGCTGAAAAAGATTTCTGTCCCGGAGCAGCTGCAAAAATGTGTCTCATTTCTCTTCTTTGACCTGGGAACGGTTAAAAATTCCTCCGCAGAGATCAATTAACATAACTTTATTTTTAAGTGATGGCTGAGTTTTTTAGATTAACTCTTTAATCCTTTAACTTTAAACAATGGAAAAGAAGGAGAGCATGAGGAGAGGGTTTGTATTTAAGAAGTTTGAGGAGGAGAATAAAACACCTTTTGACAAGCTTTTCGAGATCTTCAAAGAGCTTATTACCCATACTTCGGGAGATTTTGAGGAGGCCATAGAATGGCTGCGCCAGCTTGACGCCGAATATAAACTTACCAACGAAGACTACAGTATAGATGATTTTATAGAAGACCTTAAGAAAAAGGGGTACATCAGAGAAGAATTTGATCCCGATGGAAAAGGGGGAATGGCGATCACGGCCAAGACCGAAAGGGCCATACGACAACAGGCCCTTGACCAGATCTTCGGAAGGTTGCGAAAAAGCCGTTCGGGCAATCATTCTACAAAACATCAGGGTCTGGGAGATGAGCACACGGGGGAATTCAGAAGTTATAATTACGGCGATTCCCTTGACAAGATCTCGATGACCGAATCTCTTCGGAATGCCCAGATCCATCACGGCACAGATGATTTCAGCATGACCGAAGATGACCTGGTGGTGGAAGAGACTCACCATAAAAGCCAGATGAGCACGGTACTCATGATAGATATTAGCCACAGTATGATCCTTTATGGTGAAGATCGTATCACTCCTGCAAAAAAGGTGGCGATGGCTCTTGCAGAACTTATCACTACCCGTTACCCAAAAGATACCCTTGATATCCTGGTTTTTGGAAATGATGCCTGGGCGATCTCTATTGCAGATCTTCCCTATCTCAGGGTAGGGCCGTACCACACCAATACTGTGGCCGGACTTGAACTGGCGATGGACCTCCTTCGCAGAAAACGCAATACTAATAAGCAGATCTTCATGATCACCGATGGGAAACCAAGCTGCATCAGGGAGAGGGATGGGAACTACTATAAGAACAGCGTGGGGCTGGACCCTTATATTGTAGAGAAATGTTACAATGCAGCCAGCCAGGCCCGTAAACTTCATATCCCAATTACCACCTTTATGATCGCCCGGGATCCTTACCTGGAGCAGTTTGTTCGGGAATTTACCCAGGCAAATCAGGGAAAAGCATTCTTCACCGGTTTGAAAGGATTAGGGGAGATGATCTTTGAAGATTATGAAACTAACAGGAAGAAGAGAATTAAAGGATAGCAGGGCTGTAATTAATTTTATCAAAGCATTAAAAAAATAACATGGAGACAGAGAAAATAAAGACTTTTGGCGACCTCAAGAAGTCGGGATACAAGAGCAGGAGCATAAAGGAAGAATTGCGGGAAAATCTCCTGGATAAATTAAAAAACGAAGAACCGGCCTTTGAAGGGATCCACGGGTATGAACATACTGTGATCCCAGAACTGGAACGTGCCATTCTTTCCAAGCACAATATAAATCTCCTGGGTTTGCGAGGGCAGGCAAAGACACGGCTGGCGCGTATGATGGTGAATCTGCTCGATGAGTGGATGCCAATTGTTGAAGGGTCTGAGATCAATGATGATCCTTTCCACCCCATTTCCCGTTACGCTAAGGAACTATTGAAGGAAAAAGGGGATAATACTCCTGTTTCCTGGGTGCACAGGAATGAGCGCTTTTTTGAAAAGCTTGCCACGCCAGATGTAACCGTAGCTGATATCATTGGGGATGTAGATCCCATCAAGGCCGCAAACCTGAAATTAAGCTATGCCGATGACCGGGTTATTCACTTCGGAATGATCCCGAGAGCCAACAGGAGCATTTTTGTGATCAACGAACTGCCCGACCTGCAGGCAAGGATCCAGGTTGCCCTGTTTAACATATTACAGGAAGGGGATATCCAGATACGCGGATTCAAGCTCAGGCTGCCGCTGGATATGCAGTTTGTTTTTACCGCAAATCCAGAGGATTATACTAATCGTGGAAGTATCGTTACTCCACTCAAGGACAGGATAGGCTCCCAGATCCTTACCCATTACCCTATGAACCTGGAAACCGCAAGAGCCATAACAAAACAGGAGGCGAAGCTGGATGAGCGACAGGTAGAGATGGTACATGTACCTGAACTGGCAAAGGACCTGTTGGAACAAATAAGTTTTGAGGCCCGGGATAATGAGTTCATAGATTCCCGCAGCGGGATCAGTGCCAGGCTTAGTATTTCGGCCTATGAGAACCTGCTGAGCACAGCAGAACGCCGGGCTATAAAGAATAAGGAAGAAGAGACCTTGTTGAGGTTTGGAGACTTTTTGGGGGTCATTCCTTCGATCACGGGAAAAGTAGAGCTTGTTTACGAAGGAGAGCAGGAGGGAAGTGCAGTGGTCGCACAGGAACTCATAGGGGAAGCTGTAAAAACGATTTTTCCACGCATGTTTCCAAAAATTGAAAAACTGACTAAACCCGATGAAGAGGATCCTTACGGAGAGGTTATGGAGTGGTTCTTTTCAGAAAGCGGATTCGAACTTTTGGATGAAACCCGGGATGAGGACTATAAAAAAGCCCTTGACTCTATTCCCGGGCTGGATGAACTTATCAATAAATACCAGCCGAAGACATCAGAAAAAGATCGTTATTTCCTGAAGGAATTTATATTATGGGGACTGGTGGAATACAAAAAACTGAATAAACACCGCTTTGCTGAAGGAATGCAGTTCAGGGATATTTATGGCAGCTACATCAGCGGACTATAGAAAGGTATAAGGTATAAGGATTAATGGTTAATGGGATCGTCACCCATAACTTGTTTCAGGGTCTTCATTTCGTAAGGTTTTTAAAGGATGCTGAAACAAGTTCAGTATGACGACGGAGTTGTATTTCGCGTCACCCTGAACATGTTTCAGGGTCTTCATTTCCGGAAACTTTGTAAAAGATGCTGAAACAAGTTCAGCATGACGACGGAGTTGTATTTCGCGTCACCCATAACTTGTTTCAGGTCCTCATTTTAGGAAACTTTATATAAGATGCTGAAACAAGTTCAGCATGACGTAGAGATAATTAAAACAAAAAACCTCCGAAAAACACATTTCCGGAGGTTTTAATATTTAAACACATTTAGAATTGCTCAATACTCAATTCTAAATACTCAATACTATAAATGAATTACTTCCCCGTAAGCATCAGCTACAGCCTCCATAACCGCCTCACTCATGGTTGGATGAGGGTGGATAGCTTTCAATACTTCGTGTCCTGTAGTTTCAAGTTTTCGTCCAAGAACAGCTTCGGCGATCATATCGGTCACGCCGGCACCAATCATGTGGCAACCCAGCCATTCCCCGTATTTCGCGTCAAAGATCACCTTCACGAACCCGTCAGGAGTACCTGCAGCTTTCGCTTTTCCGGAAGCTGAGAACGGGAATTTCCCAACCTTCAGTTCGTATCCGGCTTCTTTAGCCTGTTTTTCGGTCATTCCTACTGAAGCTATTTCAGGAGTAGCATAGGTACATCCCGGGATATTTCCATAGTCAATTGGCTCCACATGCATTCCCTTGATCTTTTCAACACAGGTGATCCCTTCCGCAGAAGCCACGTGCGCTAAAGCAGGCCCAGGTACTACATCACCAATGGCATATATCCCCTGCACGTTGGTTTGGTACCAGTCGTTGACAAGGATCTTGTCTTTATCAGTTTTAATCCCCAGCTCTTCAAGACCTATGTTCTCAAGATTGCTCTTGATCCCAACTGCAGAAAGCACCACATCTGCCTCAATAGTTTCTTCTCCTTTTTTGGTTTTAACCTTCGCTTTTACTTTATCTCCGGAAGTATCCACACTTTCCACAGAAGAGCTGGTCATTACTTTGATACCGGCTTTCTTGAAGCTGCGTTCAAATTGTTTGGAAACCTCCTCGTCTTCGAGCGGCACCAGGTTTGGAAGGAATTCTACAATAGTCACTTCTGTTCCCATGCTCTTGTAGAAGTGGGCAAATTCTACTCCAATAGCCCCAGATCCTACCACGATCATTGATTTAGGCTGTTTTTCCAGACTCATTGCTTCACGATAGCCAATCACTTTCTTTCCGTCCTGCGGAAGGTTAGGAAGTTCTCTTGATCTAGCCCCGGTAGCGATGATGATATGATCTGCAGAATATTCTGAGGTCTTACCGTCTTTACCTTTTACATCGATCTTTTTTCCGGCTTTAAGTTTTCCGAAGCCCTCGATCACGTCGATCTTATTCTTCTTCATAAGGAACTGGACCCCTTTGCTCATACTGTCAGCAACTCCACGGCTGCGTTTGATCACGGCACCAAAATCCTTTTCAACCTTATTTACCTTCAAACCGTAATCTTCAGCGTGATTAAGGTAATCAAATACCTGTGCACTTTTCAAAAGGGCCTTTGTAGGAATACAACCCCAGTTAAGGCAAACCCCACCAAGGTTCTCTTTCTCTATTACAGCGGTTTTAAAACCTAATTGTGAAGCTCTGATGGCGGTAACATATCCACCCGGGCCACTTCCTAAAACAATGATATCGTATTTACTCATATTGGGAAATTTTTGTAACTGAATTTAAGACAGCGAATTTACGGAATTTAACTATAAACCGAAAGCCTATTCAAGTCAGGATATAACTGGAAAAAATCTTAAAAAATCTGCACATAAAAAACTTCCTTTTTTCGCATTGGAAAAAAGGAAGAATAAAATTTTTTCTAGATCTATTATAGGTTCAGAGCGTCCATCACCTCCTGGTAATTGGAAATGTCAACGCTGCTTTCCTCAACGAAATCAGAGGGCACTACCACGAATTTAAAATACTGCCCCTGAGTGTAAACATCTTCGAGTTCATCTAAATCGAAATTTCCGGTTATGACTACTTCGACGTCTTCACTGGTGTGATTAAAAGAATACTGTATCATTCTGCCATCATCAAAGAAAATAGTTTTTGGGAGAAGGTGCCAGGTTTCGACATCACTTATTACTTCTAGCCTGTATGCTAAAATAGCATCAGATTCAAAAACTTCAACATTCCCAGGGATTTCTAGAAAATGGGCATATAAATTGAATTCCGCGTCATAAGTGAAATCACGTTCAGTTAAATCGCCAAATGTTTGTCCCAGGATATTCACTCCCGGTTCTCCAGGAGGTCCCTGTGGTCCCGGAGGGCCCATTTCCCCGTCATCTGAACAGGCGGTAAAGGAAAACATTATAAAGCCAAGTAAAAAAGTAAGTTTTTTCATAATTATTTAGGTTTGGATTCAAATTCTATACTGGAAGAGTTGACACAATATCTTTGCCCGGTTTCTGTAGGGCCGTCATCAAAAACGTGACCCAGGTGGCTACCGCAGTTAGCGCAAAGTATTTCTGTACGTATCATGCCGTGGCTCTTATCCTGTACGAATTCAACAGTACCTTCAATGGCATCATCAAAACTGGGCCATCCGCAGTTGCTCTCAAATTTCTGGTAACTTTCAAAAAGTTTGGCATTACATGCAGCACAATGGTACGCTCCTTCCTGGAAATGCATATTGTACTTTCCCGAATGAGGTGCTTCTGTACCTTTTTGCCGCAAGACACGGTATTGTTCTTCTGAAAGGTTTTCACGCCATTCAGATTCAGATCGTTCTATGGGATATTTTTTTATCATATTTCTAAAAATAAGAAACCACTGATGATTTTCTCTTAAACAATTTGTAAACTTTATTGGGAAAACAGAAGATCTATTGCTCCTTATCGGGAATAAAATCCAGGGCTATCCCATTTAAACAATGTCTTTTTCCTGTGGTTTGTTTTGGACCGTCATTGAACACGTGTCCTAAATGTCCGCCGCAACGGGCGCACAATACTTCTGTTGCCGGGAAACCGCCTGTCCTGTCTGGCCGGTACACTACATTTTCTTCATCAAAGGCCCGGTCAAAACTAGGCCAACCTGTTCCACTTTCAAACTTATGTTCTGTTTTGTACAAGGCGTTGCCACAGGCAGCACAGACAAAGGTTCCGGGTTCAGTTATATTGTTGAGCTCACTCGAAAAGGCTCTTTCGGTTCCCTTTTTTCTCAGGACCTGGAATTCCTGTGGACTCAGTTCTTCTTTCCATTCTGCTTCTGTCCTGGAAACCGGGAACTGATCTTCCTGTTTTTGAGCATTTCCTTCACATCCTGCCAGGAGGAGGGTGAAAAGCAATAACAGCAGATTTTTCATTCTTTTACATTTTTAAGAAAAAATGCAACAATTATACCGAAAGGAACTCAATTATCTTTTTGATCACTTTTTTATTTCCCAGGATCCTGCGATGACCCAGGTCTTCGGTGAGAAACAGCTCCCCCTTATCTAGATTGTCGACGATCTCATGGGCAGAGCTTACGTGTACATCCACATCATGTTCATCATGGACCACCAGGGTAGGGATCTTGACCTCTTTAGCAGAAACGGCTCCGGAATAGGTATCCATGTCCTGCCCAAACTTTTTATCAAAATACTTTTTCATTAGTTTGGCCACCTTTTCGTTCATCTTCATATTATGGGCAAACTCCCGGGTAATATGGGTAACGCTGTTGGCCGTACCAATGATCACCAGTTTTTTTACTGTCAGACCGTCTTTGACAGCTTTAAGGGAGGCCATTCCACCAAGGGAATGACCAATTATCGCTTCAAAGGGTCCATATTTCTCCTCAAGGAAATGTATCGCTTCAATAAAGAAGGGCATCATGCTCCATTTTCCCGGGGCCCTGCCATGGGCAGGAGCATCAAAACTAACTACACTGTAGCCATGTTTTAAAAGCTCATCGGCCATAACGGCCAACTGGGTGCCCCGGCCACTCCAGCCGTGTGCAAGTAGGATCTTTCGTGGGGAATTTCCGTATTCGTACACTATGATCTCCCGGTTAATGGAAGGGACCATAAGAGTTGTGTGTTTACTTTCTTCATCCATTTTTCGTTCCCTTTCAGGTAATTTGTAGCGGAAAGGTGTCAGAAAAAGTTTTGCGGCGAACCGGCTGGCAAGAAAGGGAGAGAGAAATGTGAGTATTTTGCCTGTAGCCAGTATATACTTTGGCACCAACAATCGCTGTACAGGGATCTTATCTTTTTTTTGACGGGTCATAGATTTTTGAAAGCTGCAAGGTAATCATTTTAGAAGGTGAACAGAAGGAAACAAGGATGCCAATGTGAATTTGGCAGGTATTTTGTTAAACCTAATTTAAAGCCTTAATGGAACAGGAGGCGATTGTTTAACTTTAACAAAAATCTATTTATTATGAAATTAAAACAAATTACCATAGTATTAAGTTTGTTTCTCCTGGTAGCGGCTTGTAAAACCAATCCTTTTACAGGAGAGAAGAACCTTAACTTTTACCCTAATTCCCAGATCTTCCCTGCAGCTTTTCAGCAGTACAACCAGATAATATCTGAAAATAAAGTGGTGAAGGGGACCTCTGAAGCCAATATGATTAACAATGTGGGACAGAAGATCGCCACAGCATCAAAACGATATCTTGATGCGAACGGTTTCCAGGGATATCTTGATGGTTACGAATGGGAATTCAGTTTAATTCAGGACGATCAGGTAAACGCCTGGGCCATGCCTGGAGGTAAAATCGCTTTTTATACCGGTATTATGCCTATAGCTAAAGGAGAAGCAGGGGTTGCAGCCATAATGGCCCATGAGATCGCGCATGCCCTTGCAGATCATGGTGCACAACGTATGAGTGCTGCCCAGCTGCAACAATTAGGTGCAGTAGCCGGTAATGTGGCTCTAAGCGGGAAGAGTGATGAAACCCGACAGATCTTCAATACAGCCTATGGACTGGGATCTACGGTAGGGGTAATGTTACCCTTTAGTAGAAGCCACGAATCTGAAGCAGATCGAATTGGGTTAACCCTTATGGCTATTGCCGGATATGAGCCCCTTGAAGCTGCAGAGCTTTGGAGGAGGATGCAGGCTAACGCCGGAGGAGGTGCACCACCAGAATTCCTTAGTACTCACCCCTCTTCTGATACCCGTATAAGGAATATTGAAAGATGGGCACCAGAAGCCAGAGCTGAGGCTAAGAAATACGGTGTGACCAATTTCAGGAGATAAATTTTAAAAATACTATTTTAGGAGCTGCCAAAAATGGCAGCTCTTTTAATTTTACCCCTATATGAAGAAACTCCCGAAAGGAAGTAAAAAGCTACTCAACGCCTGGGCCTTTTATGATTGGGCAAATTCGGTTTACAGTCTGGTGATAGCCTCTACGGTCTTCCCCATATTCTATGGAGCATTAACTATCGTAAAGAACGAGCGTGGGGAGATCATAAGTGACCGGGTTCAGCTACTGGGGTTTGATTTTAATAATGACTCTTTAATAAGTTACGTGACGGCGTCGGCTTTTTTGCTGGTGGCGATCATGAGTCCGTTTCTTTCCGGCATCGCAGATTATGTCGGTAATAAAAAGAATTTCCTGAAGTTCTTCTGTTATCTTGGAGCCTTGTCGTGCATAGGTTTATTCTGGTTTGACCTGGAAAATCTCATCTTTGGCCTTACCTGCTATTTCTTCGCTTTGGTAGGGTTTTGGGGAAGTCTGGTTTTTTACAATTCCTACCTGCCAGATATTGCTTTTCCAGAACAACAGGATAAGGTGAGCGCAAAAGGTTTTTCTATGGGTTATATAGGGAGTGTGGTACTTTTAGTGCTGTGTCTTGTAATGATCATGAACTATGAAATGTTTGGCTTTGAAGATGCCGGTTTTCCCACCCGGCTATCTTTTGTTCTAACGGGGGTATGGTGGATAGGTTTCAGTCAGATAACTTACTATTATCTTCCAAAAGGGAACAAAAAGCAGCGTCTCACAAATGATGTTCTTTTTAATGGTTTTAAAGAATTGAAACTCATCTGGAATTCCCTGCAGCATAATCCGCAGTTGAAAAAATATCTAAGAGCATTCTTTGTGTATAGTATGGCGGTACAAACAGTGATGTTGATCGCGACATATTTTGGAATTGAAGAAGTGAATTGGGCAGGAAAGGATTCCACAGTCGGGTTGATCATAAGTATCCTGCTCATACAGCTTGTAGCCATAGCGGGAGCAATGGCAACTTCAAGATTGTCTGCCAGGTTGGGAAATATTACCACCCTTATAATCGTCAATGTGATCTGGATCTTTATTTGTGTTTATGCTTTCTTTGTAGAGACACCTTTTCAGTTCTACATCGCTGCGGGACTGGTGGGTCTTGTAATGGGAGGAATTCAAACACTTTCAAGGTCGACTTATTCCAAAATGATTCCCGAAGGCACTTTAGATACTGCAAGTTTTTTCAGCTTTTATGATGTTTCAGAGAAGATAGGGATCGTCATAGGGATGGTTCTCTACGGAGTGGTGGCCCAGGTTTTTGGAAGTATCAGGTATTCCATTCTTTTCCTTACCGCCTTCTTTTTAATTGGTGTGTTCTTGCTGCTGAAGGTTCCGCGGAAACATCTGGAGCCAGAATAAAAAGCGGCTTAAGAAATGATCCTTAAGCCGCTTTAAAAATTGTATTTTCGGGTATCTATCTTTTGGTAATATCTCCTGATCCCATTGTCTTGAAATCTTCGTTCTTTGGGTTGCCTTTATACTGAATGTCACCCGAACCTGGGATCTTCGCTCTTAAGGCTTCGGAAGCATAGACCTCCAGGTCTCCTGAACCTATTACCGTAGCATCCACGGTTTCACACCTAAAGTCAAAAGCACTGATGTCGCCAGATCCTATAACTTTACAGTTGAAGTCACTCGCGCTTCCTCTAAGGCTAATATCTCCTGAACCGGTAATGGTAGCACTCGCATCTTTCGCCACCAATGGCAGCCTGATGTCCCCGGATCCTGTAAGTTTGATCTCAAATTTCTCTGCCCTTATTTCATCTGAAGAATATATATCGCCAGACCCGGTAAGACTTACTCCCTCAAGGGTTTCAATCGGCACCGTCACTTTGATGCCTTTATTTCGGGAGGGAGACAGGCTGAAACCTTTTTCTACAGTGATCTTTAAGGAATTTCCGTCGACTTCAGTAACGATATATTCCATTAAATTCTCTTCGGCTTCTAGTTTCAGGTTGCCCTCTTTTCCTCTTACAAATTCCACATCCATAGAACCTATAAGGTTCACCTGGTCATATTTTGGAACTGTCCTCGTTTGAGTGGTCATTTTACCGTTGCCGTCAATTTCCTTACTGCCTTTCCACCACTGAGCATCTGCAGTTTGGAAGGAAAGTGCAACTATACTTAGAGTGATCGCTAATTTTTTCATTCTTTTTGATTTTTTGATTAATATTTTAGTGGGTAAACGTCACGCTGCCAAAACTTGAGTTTATTTTGACCATGCCACCGGAATTCCCGCTGAGGTAATGCCCCTGGTATTTATTATCACTACCTGACTGGTTAAGTTTGTTTATGGTAAAACCATTGCCATCCATACCTTTTATATTTCCGTAAGAAGTATTTATGTCAAAGGAAAAAGGACCCTCCCTGTCATACCCAATTTTAAGGGAAGTATAATCACTGTCAATATTCAATGATTTAAGCCCTGGCATGATCTTTTGGATATGAGCAGAACCGTAATCGAGATTTAGGTCTGCAGAGCCATAAACAAGACCTAGGCGGACTCCCAGGTAATCTCCCTGGCCTTTTATGTTCCTGAGTTTGTCAATCTTTAACGAGCCATAATCATTGTTGAAGCTAATATTCTCAACCTTGAGGATGTGTGAGTCGGTATAATCTGCAGAGATGTCAAGCGTTCCCGCTTCATCAATGGTAAATTCAGAATAATCTGCATTGATCCTGGCCTTCTTCACATAATGTATGGTGCTGTTACGGGTATAGTCAAAATTCAGGTTGTTATTGCTGCCCAATAGTTCCCCTATCATGATCTTCCCGTAGTCACAGGAGATTGTGGCATTCCCGGTAAGTTTGTCCAGGTTAATGCTTCCGTAGTCATTGGAAAGGTTCATGTTGTTGGTAACCGGTGCTTTGATACGGTAATTAACTTCCATATTGACATTGCTGCTGCTTCCGAAGATATTGCTCCAGAAAGACCTGTTGGAATTCTCAAAAAGGGTTTTTGCACTCACTTCTCCGCCAGACTGGTTGAACTGTACATCAATATTCTTCAAACGCTCAATTACTTTTTCTTCGTCATTTCCATTGGTGGTAATGATCACTTCAATCTCAATACGGTTACGGTCCCAGGTAATAATATCAATGTTACCGTAACTATTGTTGATCTTAAGGAGATCGTTTGCCGTAACAGTGAATTCCCTGTTGATCTTTTTCTGTTTAGTGTATCTTCCTTTATATCCGTCATTGGCACATGCGAGTGCCGGCACCAGGATAAGTGCTAAGAGGATCTTATATAATGCTGTTTTCATGGGGTGAATTTTTTAGGGTGTTTATAGTTTCTACTTTTTCTAAGACGGTATTCAAGAGGTCTATTCTTTGCTGGAAATTAGAGATCATCGCATAGATGACCCTTTTGTCCTGCCCACTTTTTTGAAGGTCCTTTTTAAGTTTTTCATAATCTTTTTCAAGGATTTCCAGTTGATTTAGGGCATCTGCAATAACAGCTTCGGTTTCGGGGGTTTTCTGAGCCTCCAGGTTCTCCAGCTCGTTCTTGATGACCGAAGCATAGAAATTCTGGGTTTCCTTCATTTCCGGGGAAACATTGGCTAATTCAGTTCTTTGACTAAAAGGGTCATTCAGTACTCCCTGGAAGAGGAGGAAAGCCATAAAAAGGCTTGCTGCCACTGCCATAACGGGAAGCCAAAGGGTGATCACCCCAGATCTTTTCGTCTTTCTTCCGGGTTGGTTTCGTAGCTTTTCCCTAAACCTTTCTTCGTGTTGTACCGGCGGTTCGGCAACATCAAAGTCCAGTTGATCAAAAAGATCTTTTAGATTATCAGTTTTCATAGGTACTTAATTTTTTTCTCAGGCTTTCTTTAGCTCTGGATATTGTTGTTCTGCAGTTAGCGTAGGAAATGCCCATGATCTCACAGATCTCTTCATGGTCATATCCTTCTATAAGGTGAAGGGTAAGAGCAACCCTGTAATTTTCCTTTAAACTGTTCAGGGTTCTCATGATCATTTTTACTTTGGGGTTTGCTTCTTCCTCTTCAGATGAAATCCCCATCCCATCATCAACTGCATTTTTAAACTGGTCATTGTAGGATACCTCCTGGTACTTTATTTTTTTGTTATAGGCATTTATGCTATGATTAACCACGATCTTCTTAAGCCATGCACCAAAAGTGGAGGTGCCCTCATACGAATCTAATTTGGTAAACGCCTTGAGAAAACACTCCTGCATGATATCTTCGGCTTCTGCTGAATGTTTTACGATACGTAAAGCGGTATTGTACATAGCTTTGCTGTATTTTTTGTAAATTTTCATTTGGGCACGCTCGTCTCCGCGACGGCATTTTTCCAAAAGCTCATCAATATGTGTTGTGGTTAGTGTCAAAATATCAACGCTTTATAATAAAGATAGGTGAAAGACAAAATTGTTACAGTTTCACGAAAATTTCTTTTAAAATATATTTCGAACGTTGGCATAACAATTGAATTAACGCAGTAGTAAAGCACCTTAACCTTCTGTAATACAGGAAAAATTAAGGTTAGAAAGATAAGAGAAATATAATATTTAATAACTGCTGTGACAGTTTGACTTAAAAATAGATATGGGCAGAACAAAATTTACAAATCTTGACAGTCTGTCATTTCAGGGAATAGATGAGGATGCAGAATTAATCCCACTAATGACCCCCGAAGATGAAGAAGAAATAAATAAAGAGGACCTCCCTGGAGTATTGCCGATACTTCCATTAAGAAACACGGTTTTATTTCCCGGGGTAGTAATTCCTATTACAGCGGGCCGTGATACTTCCATTAAACTTATTAATGAAGCCAATAGCGACAGCAAGGTAATTGGAGTAGTCTCACAGAAAGATGAGAAAGTAGAGAATCCTTCCGCAAAAGACATCAATAAGATAGGAGTAGTTGCGAGAATCCTCAGGGTCTTGAAAATGCCCGATGGAAACACCACTGTGATCATACAGGGTAAAAAACGCTTTGAGGTTACCGAGGTCATCGAGGAGAAACCATACATGAAAGCACGTATCAAGGAAGTTCCTGAAGCACGACCTGCCGTAGATAATGAGGAATTTAGTGCCATTATAGAATCCATTAAGGACCTTGCCTTGCAGATCATTAAGAACAGCCCTAATATTCCTTCTGAAGCTTCTTTTGCTATTCAGAATATTGAAAGCCCTTCTTTCCTGATCAACTTTGTTTCTTCCAATATGAATCTTTCGGTTGAAGAGAAACAGAAATTATTAGAAACCAATAATCTTAAGGATCGGGCTTTGTCCACTCTTAAATTCATGAACATGGAGTATCATAAGCTTGAGCTAAAGAATGACATCCAGTCAAAGGTGCAAAGCGACATGAGCCAGCAGCAGCGGGAATATTTTCTTCACCAGCAAATGAAAACCATCCAGGAAGAGCTTGGAGGTGTTTCACATGAAGGAGATGTTGAGGAAATGCGTGCCCGTGCAAAAAAGAAAAAATGGCCTGAAAATGTCAAAGAGCATTTTGAGAAAGAGCTTGCGAAAATGCAGCGTATGAATCCGCAGGTGGCTGAATATTCCATTCAGCGAAATTATCTTGACCTTTTTCTGGACCTGCCATGGAATGAGTTCAGCAAAGATAAATTTGACCTCAAAAGAGCACAACGAATCCTTGACCGGGACCATTATGGTCTGGAGGACGTTAAGAAAAGGATCATTGAATACCTTGCCGTTCTCAAGATAAGAAATGATATGAAGTCTCCCATTTTATGTCTATATGGACCTCCGGGTGTGGGAAAAACGAGTCTGGGAAAATCTATCGCAGAAGCCCTCGGAAGGGAATACGTGAGGGTTTCCCTGGGAGGTTTACGGGATGAAGCAGAGATAAGGGGGCATAGAAAAACATATATAGGAGCTATGCCTGGACGTATCGTCCAGTCCCTTAAAAAAGCGGGGACAAGCAATCCCGTCTTTGTTCTTGATGAAATAGATAAACTTAGTATTGGTCACAGCGGGGATCCTTCTTCAGCGTTACTTGAGGTATTGGATCCCGAACAGAACAGTGAATTCCATGACAACTTCCTGGAAATGCCCTTCGACCTTTCAAAGGTAATGTTCGTAGCCACTGCCAACAACCTTTCTACCATTCAACCGGCTCTTCGGGACCGTATGGAGGTGATCAACGTAACCGGTTATACCATTGAGGAAAAGGTGGAGATAGCAAAACAACATTTGCTTCCGAAGCAACTGGAAGAACACGGCCTTACCAAAGAGAATCTGAAGATCAGTAAAAAGCTCCTGGAAAAGATCGTGGAAGGGTACACCCGTGAATCTGGAGTGCGTGGACTTGAGAAGCAACTGGCTAAAATGGTACGGTATGCCGCCAAGAATATTGCCATGGAAGAGGAATATAACATAAAGATCAGCGAAGCTGATGTCCTTGAGGTTTTGGGAAGGCCTAAAATGGAGCGGGATAAGTATGAAGACAATGAAACTGCCGGGGTAGTGACTGGGTTGGCCTGGACACAGGTAGGAGGAGACATCCTCTTTATTGAATCAATACTTTCAAAAGGAAAGGGTACACTCAATATTACGGGTAACCTTGGAAAAGTAATGAAGGAATCGGCTACTATCGCCCTGGAATATATTAAAGGGAATGCAGAGTTTTTAGGAATAGATCCTGAGATCATTGATAAATATAATGTTCACATCCACGTTCCTGAAGGAGCAACTCCAAAGGACGGACCAAGCGCCGGGATCACAATGCTTACCTCGCTCGTTTCCTTGTTTACACAGCGGAAAGTGAAGAAAAGTATCGCAATGACCGGGGAGATCACCCTTAGAGGAAAAGTACTTCCGGTGGGAGGGATCAAGGAAAAGATCCTTGCAGCGAAAAGAGCTCACATCAAAGAGATCATTCTTTGTGAGGAGAACAAGAAAGATATAGAGGAGATCAAGGAGGAATATCTCAAAGGGCTTACCTTTCATTACGTGAAGGAAATGAAGGAGGTGATCGAGCTCGCTATTCTTAAGGAAAAGGTGAAAAACCCGAAGAAGTTATAGAAGAAAAATAATTTTAAAACTCCGGGGAAACCCCGGAGTTTTTTGTTTTCCATATTTCTTTCAGAAGCTTCCTATTTTCCTATTTTTGCATCTAAAGCCGGATTTATATCGCTGAACAGCACCTGAAGTCTTACGGCTTCTAGCCCATACAAAACCTTATGAATAAAAAGATCACCATTGCTATAGACGGATTCTCCTCTACCGGAAAAAGTACGGTTGCCAAACAACTCGCCAAAGAACTTGGGTATGTGTATGTAGATACAGGGGCCATGTATAGGGCGGTAACATTATACGCTCTTCGGAAAAATTTTATTTCTGAACAGGATTTCGATAAAAAAGCCCTTGTCGCCGATCTTCCTGCTGTGAAGTTAAAATTCATCTTTAATCCGGAAGTAGGTTTTGGTGAGATGTATCTTAATGATGAAAATATTGAAAAAGAGATACGGCAAATGGAAGTATCCCAATACGTAAGTAAGGTTGCGGCAGTACCTGAGGTGAGGGAGATGCTGGTCGCCCAGCAGCAGGAAATGGGGAAGGAAAAAGGGATCGTGATGGATGGTCGCGATATAGGAACGGTGGTTTTCCCTGATGCCGAACTGAAGATCTTTATGACTGCTTCGGCAGAAGAACGGGCTCAAAGAAGATTCAAAGAACTTTCAGAAAGAGGAGAAGATGTTACCTATAAAGAGGTACTGGAAAATGTTCAGGAAAGAGACCTTTTAGACACCACAAGAAAAGACTCCCCTTTGATTAAAGCCAAAGATGCAAAAGAAATAGACAACTCCCATCTCACTTTAACCGGGCAATTCGAAAGGATCATGGACCTTTACAGGGCTACAATTACCAATTAACAAATACCAATGATCAATTTTTCAGTTTTTGAACGTCTTTGCGAAGGAGCCAATCGGCGACTGAAGCAATCTCCTTCTTCTTGAGAAAAATCTTCAAGGGCCCAACCTTCAATTTCAAAACAGTTTGAAGATTTAAAAAATTTGAAGATAATAGTTATACAAGATATCATATACCTTCTCTAAAGTCTACCAACTAACGTCTCCCATTCTCCTCGTCCTCAAGTTCCCCATCACAAATTCCTCCTGATAATTGTTCAATGATTATTGACAATTGAATAAAATAATTGTATTTTTGCACTCCTTTTAGCAATAGGTTGGAAGAGTAAAAGGGTTGAAAATCAAATTTATAAACACTTCTGTGTTCTTTTATTGCAGCATTTCTTCCGAAGGAATACAGGATACAAATTAATTATCAGCAATGGCTGAAGAAAACAAAAACCAAGAAGTTCAGGAAGTAGCCGGTATGGATACTGCATCTCAACCTGAGACTGCTGCACAACAGCAAAACCCTGAGCAATTCTTAAAAGAATTCAACTGGCACAACTACGAAGAAGGAATTGATCCTATCGACGACCAGAAGCTGGAAGAATTCGAGAAGCTTGTAGCCGCAAATTTCGTTGACACTTTAGATGACGAAGTAACAAAAGGAACTGTAATTAACATTACAGATCGTGATGCGATCATCGACATCAATGCGAAGAGTGAAGGTGTAATTTCTCTTAACGAGTTCCGTTACAACCCAGATCTTAAAGTAGGAGATGAAGTTGAGGTATTGATCGATGTTCGTGAAGATGCTACTGGCCAATTGATCCTTTCTCACCGTAAGGCTCGTGTTATTATGGCATGGGACCGTGTGAACAAGTCTCATGATGAAGGTCTTATCGTTAATGGTTACGTTAAATGTCGTACCAAAGGTGGTATGATCGTAGATGTATTTGGAATTGAAGCTTTCCTTCCGGGATCACAGATCGATGTGAAACCAATCAGGGATTACGATGCATATGTTGGAAAAACAATGGAATTCAAAGTGGTAAAGATCAACCACGAGTTCAAGAACGTTGTTGTTTCTCACAAAGCGCTTATCGAAGCCGATATCGAAGAGCAGAAAAAAGAAATTATCGGGCAGCTTGAAAAAGGTCAGGTACTTGAAGGTACTGTTAAGAACATCACTTCTTACGGAGTATTCGTTGACCTTGGAGGTGTTGATGGACTTATCCATATTACAGACCTTTCATGGTCTCGTATCAACCACCCGAATGAGATCGTTGAGCTTGATCAAAAACTGAATGTTGTTATCCTTGACTTTGATGAGGCTAAAACAAGAATTCAGCTTGGTCTTAAGCAGCTTAGCAAACACCCATGGGAAGCTCTTGACGAGAACCTTAAAATTGGTGACAAAGTAAAAGGTAAGGTAGTTGTGATCGCAGATTACGGTGCATTTATCGAAGTTGCTGAAGGTGTTGAAGGTCTTATCCACGTTTCTGAAATGTCATGGAGTACTCACCTGCGCTCAGCTCAGGACTTCGTGAACGTTGGAGATGAGGTAGAGGCACAGATCCTTACCTTAGACCGTGAAGACAGAAAAATGTCTCTTGGTATCAAGCAATTGACTCCAGACCCATGGACTGATATCACTTCTAAATATCCTGTAGGTTCAAGACACACAGGTATCGTTCGTAACTTTACTAACTTCGGAGTTTTCGTAGAACTTGAAGAAGGAATCGACGGACTTATCTATATCTCAGACCTTTCATGGACCAAAAAGATCAAGCATCCATCAGAATTTACTAACGTAGGTGACAAACTTGACGTTGTAGTTCTTGAGCTTGATGTAGAAGGACGTAAATTAAGCCTGGGTCACAAGCAAACCGAGTCTAACCCATGGGATAAATACGAAACTGAATTCGCTGTAGGAACTACTCACACAGCTGCAATTACAGAGATCGTTGACAAAGGTGCGACTGTTGACTTTAATGAAGATATCACTGCATTCGTTCCGCAACGTCACCTTGAAAAAGAAGACGGAAGCAAACTGAAGCAAGGAGAAACTGCAGAATTCCAGATCATTGAATTCAATAAAGAATTCAAGAGAGTGGTAGCATCACATACTGCTATTCACAAGGAAGAGGAGCAACAAATTGTAAAGCAGGCTCAGAAAAAAGCCGCTACACAACAAGCTCAGAACAACACCACTATGGGTGATGTTAACTCAGAACTTCAGGCATTGAAAGACAAAATGGAAGGGAAGAAATAATCC
This sequence comes from Salinimicrobium flavum, assembly GCF_042684505.1. Taxonomy (NCBI): domain Bacteria; kingdom Pseudomonadati; phylum Bacteroidota; class Flavobacteriia; order Flavobacteriales; family Flavobacteriaceae; genus Salinimicrobium; species Salinimicrobium flavum. The sequence continues at coordinate 32,460 of NZ_JBHULT010000012.1, read as the reverse complement.
CGTTTATTTTTAATTATTGAAAACCTCCTTAGGCAACTAGGGAGGTTTTTTTGTACCCAATATTTAAGTTTAAATTGGCGTCAACAGTTTGGAAGTGTTCTGAGGATAATGTAAATTCATAAAAACCTTCTAAAAATGAGTAAAACTGTACTTTTCAAGAACCGCCCTGCGGGAAAACCTACCATCTCTGATTTTGAATTAATTTCCGAAGAAACTCCCTCTCCCGGAGAAGGCGAGGTGCTCCTTGCGGCACGTTATATTTCAGTAGATCCATACCTGCGCGGAAGGATGAGGGATGAAGAATCCTATATTGAACCCTTTAAACTCAACCATCCAATGGAATCCATGGTAGTGGCAGAGGTTGTGGAATCCAGGAATACGAATTTCCAAAAAGGCGATCATGTTACGGGAATGCTCCAGTGGAAGGAGCTGCAAACCTCAAGAGGGAACGGCCTGAACAAAGTGGACACAGATTTAGCTCCTTTACCAGCCTTTTTAGGAGTACTGGGCCTCACCGGTCTCACAGCTTACCTGGGTCTCGACAAGATAGGTAAACTGCGGGCCGGAGACACATTAGTAGTCTCCGGTGCAGCGGGTGCGGTAGGAAGTGTTGTTGGACAAATTGGAAAGATAAAAGGATGTATGGTTGTGGGTATAGCCGGCAGCGATGAGAAAGTAAGACATATTGAAGAGGAATTCGGATTTGAGAAGGGGATAAATTATAATACTGCGAAGGATCTTAAAAAAGCCATTGCAGAAGCTTGTTCAGACGGGGTCGATGTTTACTTTGACAATGTAGGAGGGGAGATCCTTGATGCCGTGCTGGCTAATATCAATAAAGATGCTAGGATCATTAATTGTGGAGCTATCTCGCTTTACAATGAAACCGAAATACCTGTAGGCCCACGTCCTGAAGGTATCCTTATTAAAAAGACCGCTTTGATGCAGGGATTTTTGGTACGGGACCACGTAAAAGATTTTGGACCGGCATTGAGACAGTTGGGAGCCTGGCTTAAAGAAGGCGAACTCACCTATGATGAAACCATAGTCGAAGGATTTGAAAAACTTCCGGAGGCCTTCATTGGATTATTTGAAGGGAAGAATATGGGTAAGATGGTGGTAAAGGTTTAGTTTCTTTCACCTCATACAAGGGGTTTATTTAATATAAATCATTTAATTTTTTTCAACCATTATGCTTGTTATCTCATAAAGATTTGGTTTATTGAATTCACCCTTCTTTTGGGCTAAATCTTTGAAATCACCGAATCCCAGATGGATCTCTAATCACATTATTAACCTTAGATCTTCCGTAGGTTGAATGAGTCATTCTATTCCCGCATTTCTGTGAGGATCTTTTCATGCACCTCCAGATCCTTACTGCTATGAAGAACAAACCTTATCTTTTTTAAATGTTTTAGCGTCGTGGCCTGTTTTATAATTGTCGCAAAGGCCACTTTGGCAGCCTCTTCCATCGGATAGCCAAAGACCCCGGTGGAAATTGCCGGAAATGCGATCGAGGTTATACCATTTTCTTCTGCCAGTTTCAGGGAGTTTCTATAACATCTTGCCAGCAGTTCATCTTCAGGTTTATCTCTTCCATACACGGGACCCAGGCAATGAATGACATATTCGTTGGGAAGATTATGGCCGGTAGTGATCACTGCCTCTCCGGGTTTTATAGGAGCCATGGTGCTGGCTTCTTTAGCGAGGCCGGGTCCGGCAGCCCGATGTATAGCCCCTGCGACTCCTCCTCCGGTCTCTAGTTGTGCATTGGCAGCATTGACCACCGCCTCACAATCTTTCTGGTTTACAATGTCTCCCTGTCTGCACTCGAGGGTTACTCCTGAAAATTCCTTTTCCATAGCCTATTTTTTTGGATCTTCTTTAAAATTAAGGATTTCCTGGAGCTGATAAAAATCATTCTATAAAACAGCCTGAGATCTTATTTTCATGGACTAATCAAACTACTACCAAATGAAAAATAAAGTAGTTATAGTAACCGGAGGTGCTTCAGGAATTGGCGAAGCTACAGCAGTTCTTTTCGCGAGAGAAGGTGCCAGTGTGGTGGTTTCAGATATTCAGGAAGAGAAAGGAAAGAAGGTGGTTCAGCAAATAGTGGCTGCCGGTGGAAAGGCATCTTTTTTCATGGCCGATGTCTCTGTAGCTGAAGAAAATGAGGCCCTTGTCAATTTTGCCGTTAAGACCTATGGAAAACTGGATGTCGCGGTGAACAATGCTGGAATAGGAGGCGAGGGCAACAAAATCGCCGATATGAGTCTTGAAGGTTGGCATAAGGTAATCTCTGTAAACCTTGATAGTCTTTTCTATGGAATGAAATACCAGATCGCAGCTATGAAAAAGAATGGGGCCGGCAGCATTGTGAACATCTCTTCCATCCTGGGGAGTGTTGGCTTCTTGGGGTCTGCTGCTTATGTTGCAGCCAAACACGGGGCTTTGGGGATCACCAAAACTGCTGCTTTGGAATATTCTTCAGAAAATATCCGGATTAATGCAGTGGGGCCTGCCTTTATAGATACTCCACTTCTTGATCGACTTGATGACGAACTTAAACAAAAATTAATTTCCATGCATCCTATTGGCCGGTTTGGGAAAAGTGAGGAAGTAGCCGAAATCATCCTGTGGCTTGGCAGTGATAAAGCTTCCTTTGCAACAGGGGCTTATTATCCCATTGATGGGGGTTATTTGGCTAACTAATCCTGGAAGTTCAGTACCAGATCATGAACTGTCATTCCTGTCCATGAAGGGAATCTCTTCGGGAAAGGAGTTTAGAAGTACGAATATTAGAAGCAGGATAGAAAGCTAAGATTAAATTACTCCTTCTAAAATTGAGAAGTTTGGGTTCCTGAAGCGCGGCGGTTTTGTATCTATCTCAAACGGAAAGAGCCTTTTCCACGCGAAAAGGCTCTTTCATATTTCAGATAAGTATTCTTAAAACAGGTTTAAAAATGACATTTTAGCGTCTTCTTCCCTGCCTGTTGTTTCGGTTACGGTTTTGCGCAGGGGCAGCGGCAACAGGGGCTGCATTAAGGTCCATTGGAAAAGGATGTCCTTCTATCACCGGGATCTTAATGGCTGCAAGTTTTTCTATGTCCTTAAGTTCCTTACGTTCTTCAGCGGCACAAAATGAGATGGCTATACCGTCATTTCCGGCACGTCCTGTCCGGCCAATTCGGTGTACGTAGGTTTCAGGTACGTTTGGAAGATCGAAATTGAAAACATGTGTAAGTTCATCAATATCAATTCCGCGGGCAGCGATATCTGTTGCTACCAGTACGTTCAGATTTCCATTCTTAAAGTTCTTAAGAGCATTTTGTCTTGCGTTCTGGCTCTTGTTGCCATGAATTGCTGCAGAACTGATCCTGGCCTTGTCAAGGAACCTGGCCACCTTATCTGCCCCGTGTTTTGTGCGGGTAAATACCAGGGCGTTCTCAATTCCGTTCGTTTCAAGCAAGTGAAGCAAAAGCTTCCGCTTATCCGGTTTATTGGTAAAATATACCCGTTGCTCAATCTTATCAACAGTAGATGATGGCGGGGTAACTTCGATCTTCACCGGATTCTTCAACATCATATTGGCAAGGCCCTGGATCTCTTCAGGCATAGTGGCCGAAAAGAATAGAGTCTGCCTTTTTTCAGGAATACTTTTGATCACCTTTTTCACGTCATGGATGAATCCCATATCCAGCATCCGGTCAGCTTCGTCCAGGACGAATATCTCCAGCGTGCGAAGATCGACATGTCCCTGGTTCATTAAATCGAGTAGTCTTCCGGGAGTAGCTACCAGGATATCAACCCCTCTTTTAAGTTTTTGAACCTGGTTCACCTGTGACACCCCTCCGAATATTACAGAGTGGGTAAGGTTAATATATTTTCCGTAGGCAGCAAGACTTTCATCTATTTGTATAGCCAGTTCCCTGGTGGGAGTAAGGATCAGGGCTTTCACCCCTTTCCCTGAATGTTTTTTTCCGTCAAGAAGCTGGAGGATTGGAATTCCAAAGGCTGCCGTTTTTCCTGTCCCTGTCTGGGCCACGCCTAAAAGATCCCTTTTTTCAAGGACTACAGGAATCGCTTGTTTTTGAATGGGGGTAGGAGTAGTGTATCCCTGTGCGTCTAGAGCCTTAAGGATTGATGGTATTAAATTTAAATTTTTAAATGACATTAAATATTGTATCTGTGAAATGCTGGAAAAGACGTTGCATTTTCTGAATCAGCGGATGGATTTTCATTCTAAACCGGCTTACAACCTGCCGTGTTTTTGTGTAAAGAAGGTGACAAAGATAAGCTTTTTATCTTCATGATGATTGTAGACAATAATCAGGCCGTAAAAGGTGCAGGTAGATAAGGTGATTTAATTTCTGGAAAACGAGGATACCGGGTGGTAAATAGGAATTATTGACTTAAGATGCGTTACCCGGAAGGAATTAACAGCTACCGTCTCCTTCAGGACAGGCTTTTTCCTCTGCAATGAGATAAGCAACGCTGTCACCAAGGTCAATTTTGAGCGTAGTAGTTCCCAGGTCTTCAGCCATTCTTTTCTTTCCGTGGATATTTAACTCCTTGAAACCACTTATGGTGAAGGTTTTGGTTTTACGGTCGTAAACGATCTTATCTGCTTTCTCAATCTCCACAATATCTGTTGTGAAATGTACATTCCCCGTAAATTCAATGATTTGCTTGTTACTACTTAAGGTGCTTTTGTCTCCGGTAAAGGTGATGCCCGCATCTGCAAACTTTACAGAATTATGTTGCGCGAAAACCCCGGAACTCAGTAACAGGAATAAAACGAAAAAGATAGATCTCATAGCATATCGGTTTCTATGCAGGCAAGGTATTAATTTCTCGTTAATTAGCCATGTTTGAAGAGCTAAACTTTAAAAACATATTTACACCCTGGGGAAAGGATTTATGCCGAAATTTCTGGTTAATTCTTAGCTAATATTTATTAAAGCTTTGGCGGTTCCTTAACTAGCGGTAAGTGCAAAAGTTCCAATATTTCGGTATATAATTTGATTAACTGAATTAAAGATATATCCGTGAAAAAAGACCTGATTTACAGAGGTTTCAAGGCGACTACAATCCTTATTGGCCTCGCATTTATGATCTATGGTTGCGAGCAAAACTCCGCTCAATCAGATCATGTCAGAACGTCTTTTGAAAAAAATGTTAAGGACAGCGTAGTCTACCTTCCACCTGTAAAGGAAGTTCGGCCGGTCATTTGTTACCAGGTTGATAGCCTTCACAGCCCTCGAATAGTAGATAGTTTAAAACTAAAACTTGCAAAGCAGGAGCAGGCAACTATAGCAGCGATCAATAGAATTGATCTGTGGCGGCTAAAAATCGGCAAAAAAGTGGTGATCCCAGATACCCTGACACCTAATTTACTCGATTATTCCCCCTTTCCATATGAAATGAAAATCTTTGATTCAATTCCTAAAACAGTTTTGATTTCACAACGTATTCAGGGTTTTGCTCTTTATGAGAGAAGCCAGCTGGTAAGATGGGGTCCCGTGAGTACCGGAAAGATGTCCACCCCTACTCCCAATGGGTTGCATTATGGGAATTACAAAGCTAAAAGAAAGATAAGTACAGTGGATTCGGATTGGATAATGCCCTATTACTTCAATTTCATGAATTTTTATGGGGTGGGTGTGCATGAGTATGGGATGCCGGGATTTCCCGCGAGCCATGCCTGTGTAAGACTGTTTCAGGAGGATGCACGCTTTATCTACGACTGGGCAGAACAATGGCAGCTTGACAGAAAAGGGCAGGTTGTGGAAAGAAATGGTACCCCCTTTATGGTATTCGGGGAATTTGATTATGAAGGTAAGTTACCTTGGTTGAAACTTGCTGAAAATTCTGAACACAATAACCTTAGCGGTGCAGAAATGGATACCCTGCGATCTTATGTCAACAATTACTTTAAGGACAAAAGGAATTTTCCGAAGCCCCAGGATTTGCAGGGAGTGCATATTGCTGTTCCCGTTGATGGTATAGATACCTTCCGGTAGATTGAGATTTCGATACTTATTTTGAACTTCGGAGTTCATGGGTAAAACCATATTTTCCGGAGAACATCAGGATTGCCTTCTCAAGATCTTCTTTACTTTCCAGAAATGGCATATGTCCCACCTGACTTTCCCATTTCATTAGTTTTGGAAATTCCAGATCTTCATGATGTCGGGGACCTATCATCCAATCTTCAGAACCGTAATAAAACAGTACCGGCATAGTCATTTTTGAAGCCAGGGGTTTGTAGTTATAAAAATATTCGTCTGAGTTCATAACCGCATTTCCAAACTCAAATTTGAAATCAGGAATGGCATTATAGGTACTCTCCAGTTTCTCATAATTTTCTTTATATGCATATCCCATATTCCAGAAAAGTCCTTTTTCCCTTAACCTGCCGCCATACTCCATCATACGCTCCCTTGGTGAAACACTATCTCCCTCACATGAATATTCTTCTCCCAGGAATTCTGCAGCCTTAGGGACCCAGCTCTCACAAGCGGTTTGAATGATATCAAGAGTACAATTGATCATCAACATACCTTTGATTGCTTCCGGGTAGCGCTCTGCATATCCCATCTGCAGGATTCCTCCAAAAGAATGACCAAGGGTAAGCCAGTTATCAAATCCCAACTCGTTTCTTAATTCTTCAAAATCCAGAGCCATACGGTCCATAGAATAATTTCCATCCCTGGAGTTGGATGAACGTCCCACCCCTCGCTGGTCCAGATAGACCACTGTGAAATACTGCTCCATAAATTCTCCCATGTATTCTTCGAACCAGTGGCTCCCTGAGCCCGGCCCGCCATGAAGGTAGAGAAGGGGAGTTCCCTGTCCTTCAACTTTAACATATAGATCAACACCATCTGAAGTGGTGAAGATTCTTTCTCCTGCCTGTGCGAAAAATCCGCAGAGAATAAGAGCTGCAAAAAGGTATAGATTCTTCATTGGTCTGTTCATAGTGGTAATGATTACCGAAATACCCCGACAAGTGCCGGGGAAATTTCGGTTCTCAAACAAATTCCTATTACAAAGACTTGAAGGATATGCTTTTGTTACAGAATATTCTAAACTTTTTTATTTAAAATAATTTTCTCCGGCTAAAAAATACCTTCAGAGGTCCTTATCAGCCTGATATTCTCAAAAAAAAGATCCCGCATAAGAAAAGTTCCTGGCGGGATCAGAGGTGTAGGGGGTACGGTATTTAGAGTTCTGCCATACTTTCTTCCAATAGAATTGAAGGCTTTAGAAAGACTTCAGTTTTTAAGGAATTGGTGATAAGGCAGGCTCTTTCTACTTTGTGCAGTATCTTTTCAGCTTTCTCCCGGTCTTCTTCATTCAGGATGGTCAAAACCGGTTCCAGAACAACTTCAGACATGGCAAATTTTCCATCAATCTTGTCTAATTTTCCTTTTGCAGGAACAGTTATGCTTTTAAAATCCAGGTTGGAATTTTCAGCAATAGCCAAAAAAGTGGTCATAAAACAACTGTTCACTGCTGCAGTGAAAAGATGTTCGGGCGACCAGAGGCCGGGCATTCCTTTAGGGAATTCAGGCGGGGTAGCCACTTCGATAGTTGTATCAAGTACAGTAGAGGAAATTTTCCCTTTTCGGTCTGTTATCCATTCAAGGTCTACGTGGTAGTAATGTGCTTCCATCAGTTTAGTTTAATGTACCGGACAATAAAAGCTTTATTATCCTCATTTTTTATGATTATTGTCAGGTTCTACACTGCAACTGCCATCAAAACAGCTTCCAGCGGCACAGCCGAAGGCAAAAAGCCCCATAAAGCTAATATAGCCTCCCAAGGCTAACCCAAGCCATTGCTCCTCGGCAATTGACTGGCCTATCACCAGGAGTCCAATTACCAGGTAGGCGATCCTGACGTACGTCCAGCCGGTAAAAAGTCTTTTCCAGATCATGAAAGTTTATTTTGCAGGCTTCTCCAGGATCCGGCGTTGTAAACGCTGGTATACCCATGAGATTCCAATAGGTTTTTTGCTGAGGCGCTCCTCATTCCTGATGCACAACAGGTAATAATGGGTTTATCCTTATCCCTGAATTTGGTGAGATTACTTCGAAGACTATTCACCGGGATATTTTTGGATCCTTTGATATGACCTCCCATAAATTCAGATTTGGTCCTCACATCAATGATTATAGCACCATTGTTCACCATTTCAGGAAAATCAGCTTTTGGACCACCTATTCCGAATAATCTTTTAATACTTTCAAACATATTTTATGTCAATTGAGATTGATAATAATTAATTTCAAGCCAGGAACCGCCGTTCACCGATTCAATACCCTGCCGGTTGAGATAATTCTCTGCCTGGGCGCTCCTCATTCCTGAAGCACAGCAAAGGATCAACGGGGTTTGCATTCCCTTGATCTCATCCATTCTCGCAGGAACTTCATTCAGAGGGATATTAATGGAACCTGCCACGTGGCCTCCGCTGAATTCTCCATGGGTGCGCACATCTACGATAGTTCCTTTTTTTTCTTTCATTATCTGTTCTAAATTCATTCTTTCATTTTTCATTATTCGAATACAAAAATAAACCCGAACTACCTTCAGTACAGTTACTTTTGTTACACAGGATGAGTTTCCATAAAAAAATCCGGAAGCTTATGTAAACTTCCGGATCCTGGCAGAGTTTGATTCAAAAGGATCAATTAAGATTCTCTATTACTTTTTTGAGTTTTTGCCGCACCTCTGTTGCCACTACTCCTAATTCATTATTTTGCACAGACTGCATGGAGGCCACCGGATCCACGGCAGATACTTCAACCTTCCCGTTCTCCAGTTCCTGTACGATCACGTTACACGGCAGCATAGTTCCTATTTTACTTTCAGTCTCTATGGCCTTATGCGCCATCTGCGGATTGCATGCTCCCAAAATCCTGTACTTCCTGAAATCAATATCCAGTTTCTTTTTAAAAGTCTCCTTTACATCGATCTCGGTAAGAATTCCAAAGCCTTCTTTTTTCAATTCTTCGGTAACCTTTTCTATAGCCTGGTCAAAATTGTCATCTACTGTTTTGGTGAAATAATAGCTCATTTTTATTGATATTTTAGTTTGATTATTAAGATACTACAAAAATGAGGTAAAAGGAAATCTTTCACAGTAACCTGCGTTACAAACCCGGTTTTTTAAGGAAAAATTGTCATTTAACTATTTACCGCTTTCCTGCCAGGTCTTGTTCAGTACCTCGAGGAATGTTTCTGCAGGTTGTGCTCCCGAAACACCATATTTGTTATCAAACACAAAGAACGGAACCCCACGCACGCCAATGTTCTGTGCCTGCATCTCATCCTGTTTCACCTCATACGCTAAGGATTCTGATGTCAAAGCCTCTGCAGCCTCATCACTCTCTATTCCTGCGGAAGCAGCCACCTCTAAAAGCACGCTCTCTTCATCAATATTTTTTGCTTCTGAAAAATGCGCTTTAAACAATGCTTCTTCAATCTCATTGGCTACCCCTTTTGATTTGGCAAGCTGTATCAAAAGATGGGCACGGTAGGAATTGGCCACTACCGAAGTTTCCAGGTCCATTTCAAGACCAGCATCAACAGCCATTTTTTGAGCATTCTGGAACATTTCCTGTGCCTGTTCCCGGGAAATATTTTTCTCCTCCACAAAATAATCGAGAGCAGAGATCCCCGGTCTGGTCCTTATTTTAGGATCCAGCTGAAAACTGTGCCATATAACTTCTGTCTTTTTACGATATTCAAATTGTGCCAAAGCATCTTCAAAATTGCGTTTTCCTATGTAACAAAAAGGACATCGCACATCAGACCATATATCTATTGTGATCATTGATTTTTAGTTTTTAAAATTCTGTGGTGGGTAAAGAACAAACTTCGCACCTCTTTTCCCAAACCGCCAAATCTGCAGCTTGTTTTAAATAGAAGTCCCTAAAAGGACGTTTTTTCAACCTCTTTTTCGGGAATGAGGGACATGGCCCTTTCAGCGATGGCGGTAATTGACAGACTTGGATTCACCCCGGGGTTCGCGGAGATCATGGCCCCGTCTATAACATACATGTTCTTGTATCCAAAAACCTCATTACTGCTGTTGATGACCCCTTCAGAAGCATTATTACCCATCACAGCCCCTCCAAGAATATGAGCGGTGGTGGGAATTCCTGCCAGGCTTTCAAGCGCAAAGGAAGTAGCTTTCCCGTTGATGATCTTGCTGTACCGCCGGGTCAGTTCTTTTGACTCAGGGATATCTGAGGTCGGTTTTTCGCCTTGTCCAAGTCCGGTAGAAAGGCTTCCGAAGAAATTTCTTTTTAATTTAAGAGTGCTGTCAATAGATTGCATAAAAAGCAGTACCGTTGTGCTTCTTGACCAGCTGTTGATGAAATAGGTTTTGAACCAGGCAAGGGGAGAGGAAAAGAGTTGACCAGAAATGTGCAGCATTCTGCTCACAGGATTTTTCCCAGAGGCCATTGGCAGGTGCAAAAGTTTCCAGAACCCCGATCCTTTCGAGTAGCGAACGATCTCTAGATGGCTGTTCCCGTCTGTATGTAACAAACTCCCTATGGCAACCCCTTTTGAAAGATCTTTTTCTTTGTCGGCAGTTGAAACACTAATCAGGGTTTCATTATTGGTACGGATGTCATGGCCTAATTTGTCTGATAACTTCGGAAGGGAACTTGCTTTGAGTTTCAGAAGCAATTTAATTGTTCCCAGAACCCCTCCTGAAAAAATGACTCCTTTAGCCCTGAATTTCTTTTTCTTCGGAAAGAAAGCGGTGCTTGATCTTGTTCTAACTTCATAGCCGGCACCCGAAGGTTTTACCTCAAAAACTTCATTTTCGGCCAGTATCTCTGCGCCGTTCTGTTGTGCCAGCCACAGGTAATTCTTGTCCAGAGTGTTCTTTGCATTGTACCGGCAACCCGTCATACAGCCTCCGCAGAAGTTGCATCCGGTCCTGTCTGGCCCTTTTCCATCAAAATAAGGATCTTTTACTGTTTCATTTTCCTTTCCGAAATAAACCGCCACATCAGGGGCTTCAAAATGTTCTTCGCGGCCTATTTCTTGGGCCATTTGTTTGAGGGCAAGATCTCCGTCGAAAAGTTTTGGGTTTGGAGTGGCACCCAGCATTTTCAATGCTTGTTGGTAGAACGGTTTAAGTTCGGTTTCCCAATTGGCCAACTCTTTCCAGCTGCCGGTGGTGTAAAATGCTTTTTTAGGAACAGGCAGGGTATTGGCATAAACCAGTGAACCACCGCCAACTCCGGTACCCGAGATCACTGCAATATGCCTGAAGATACTCAGTTTCATGATCCCGAAGAAACGCAGTTCCGGGACCCATAACCACTTTTTCAGGTTCCAGTTGGTCTTGGGAAAATCTTCAGCCTTGAACCATTTGCCTTTTTCGATGACCAGAACCCTGTAGCCCTTTTCAGATAGCCTCAAAGCGCTGACAGATCCGCCGAAGCCGCTGCCTATTATTATGTAATCGTATTCCTGTTGCATGAAACTGCCTGTAATGTCATAAAACTACTGTTTTTCTGAACATACAGGTATGGGTTTGTATCCTTCTTTTTCTAAAGAGTGACACCAGGTCAAAAGCGGGACTTACTGCAAGAAGGCTAAGGATGGATTGATCACGAAAAATTATCCGGAAATTAGTGAATTTTCTGATGATTTTTTCCATTCTTCCTGTTCTTTCAGGTAAGAGATTACCTTTTGCTGCTGCTCTTTCAATATTGTTTTCTCTTTTTCGCGGTAGGGTGCAATTTCCGATTCTGTAAGTCTCATGAATTGATCATTGAATAATCCATATACATAATGATGCTGCGCAAGATTTTGGTTTTGAATACGTTCCTTCAAGAATTCATAAACTGTTTCTTTATCTCCCAGAAGTCCGGAACAGGCTGCCAGATCCCAGTCATAAACTTCTTCAGACATAAGTATGGTTTCCTCTTTGTCTTTCTTTTTTAAAAAGTTGCATGCATTTTTAATGATGAGATCTGCTTTGGTTCTTTCACCGGAATTGCGCAGTGCAACTGCGGTATAAAATACAATGGCAAAATTGCGGGCTTCCATGTTAAGAGTATCAGTTCTCAAGGCATCGGGATGACGGTTTTTCATTAATTCTACCACTTCCTTATAATTCCCAAGTTCCAGATTAGCATGAGCTAAATTTTCAACATACCTGTCTTCAGTAATTCCTGCCGTTCTTAATTCAAATTCTTTTGTATAATCGATCATTTCCTGGTAATTTCTTTTTTTCATCATACGGTCTGCCTTGACGTAATAGGTGATTAAATTGTTTGGGAATTCTTTTTCGAGGGTCCTGAAATGCTTCTCGGCAAATTGCTCCAGTTCCAGTTCATTAGCTACACTAATAAAGCCTTCGAGATTTGCAGGGTTTGGTTCTTTGATTTTCTTAAAAGATCTGTGGTAGGTTATAAAAGCTTTATCTAAGCGCCCTTGCCGATGGTACAACCAACTTAATCCATCATATCCGGCCAGGATATCAGGATTGATTTTTATGGCATTCTGAAAATATTTTTCAGCTTTACTCATCTCTTTTCGATAGAAATAGTGCCATCCAAAATTGATATTGACTATTGGGGACAGAGGATCCAGCTTATATGCATACTTTAATTCCTTATTGGCTTTTTCATAATCTCCGGTTAGTAATAAGGGCATAGCCCTTGCAGCCCTCATTTCGGCGTCACCCGGTTTTAAGGAAATCGCGAGATCAAAAGCAGCTAAGGACTGTTCATAGTTATTCTGAATCCATTTTATGAGACCCAGGGCAGCATAAGCTTCCGGAAGATCCCGGTTGAGAAAAAGTGCAGTGTCTGCAGCTTCCCTGGCTTGAATAACCATGTCTTTATAAGATAAATTTCCAAAAATATTGAGCCATATTAAAGCCTGCGATTTTTTTGCATAAGCCAGTGCAAAATCGGGATCTAATTCTGAAGCCCGATTGAGAAGGGTAATTCCACGATCAATATCCCCGGGATTAAAAGACTGAATCATTGAGATTGCCTGTAGATAAAGATCATATGCTTCGGTATTGGTTGTAGTACTGGTTTTTAAGGTATTGTTTTCAGAAAGTAACCGAACTTTTAACTCCTGCAGTACCTGTCGGGAAATTTCATCCTGAATGGCGAAAATATTTTCAGCCGTATAAGCTCTGTCGTACGTTTTTGACCAAACATAGGAACCATCTTCAGATTTTACGAGCTTTGCCGTAACGCGTATGTCATCACCAGATTTTCGGATGCTCCCCTCCAAAATATGATCTACTTCCAGAATTTGCCCTATTTCTTTAAGTCCGGTCTCCTTATCTCTAAACTGAAAAGAAGAAGTCCTTCCCGGAACCTTTATTCCTTCGATACCGGTAAGAACATTCAGCAACTCTTCAGAAATACCATCTGCAAAATATTGTTGATCGCTATTGGGACTAAAGTCTTCAAAAGGTAAAACGGCTATTGAAGCTTTATTGGCATTTCCAGGCTCATCTCCTAAAATCGTCGATTCGGCAAAGAATATTCGTTCGGCACCTAAGAATACTAAAGCAGCCGCCAGCAAGCCGATGATCCAGGTATTTAAATGCCCCTTTTTGGGGATAATTTTTTCTGAATGAGAGAGAGTAGAAGTACGTTTGATCCCTTCCGGGGTCAGTTCAAAGGCCCAGGCCAGAATAAGTGCCACGGGAAATCCTGCGATAAGTATAACGATAACCATTTTCATCACCCAGGAAGGTGCCGAAAAAGCATTGGCAGTTAAAGCTATTATCTGGGCCACAAGCCAGGCCGTGATTGCATAAACGGTCGCGACCTTATATACGTTTCTTTTCCTTAATTCCTTGAAAAATGACGGCAATCCCATATATTGAAAGTTTATCCGGAAAAATGCAGGGAAGAAACTCCGGAAGTAAGAACAAATCTGTTGAAAATCAGGTTTATAGTCTAAACTTAAGCAAATTCTGTTATAAAATCCAATTCATTAGTCTGAAACAGTGAGATTTGCCCAAAGACAGAATAAAACAGCGGGATCATTTCTGATCCCGCTGTTTTGTCTACATTCCTTCATTGCTCGTCATGCATTACTGGCCTTCGAAGATTAAATCAGTGCTTCTTTGATCTTTCTGACGGGACTCTTTTGTTTGCGGGTGTCAATTCCGAAGAAATAATTAACGGGGCATACTTTGGTAATGGCACTTTCTGCAAGAAGAGTCCCCACCACTATGGAGGCAAGACCTTCGATTTTTCCTTTATTTCCACCCAGGGCCAGATAACCTATTCCAATTAAGGCAGGGCCTACTATGCTGCGGATGAGCTGATCTTGTTTACCTACATTTTCTTTCATTGGTCGGAGATTTTTGGTTCAACATTTGTTGTGAAATATCTTGCAATACATTCTTTAAGTTAAGAAAAAATCCCCGGCTTTTCAAGAGATTGACCTACTGAACATTCCATTCTTCCTTCCACTCTCCTTCTTTTTTCAAATAAGAGATAACACTGTTACGTTGCTCTTTGATGATTTTTTCTTCCGCTTGTTTGAAAGGACGGATTTCTTCAGGTCCAAGATTAAAGTAAACATCATTTTCTATTCCGTATACCAGGGCATGACCAATAAAATTTCCGTTTTCCACTCTTTTTTTGAAAGCATTTTTTACTGCGGCTTTATCTCCCTTAAATCCTCTGCAAATGGTATACTGCCAAAAATATCTTCCCTCATATTCTTGGGTATCTTTCTTTGGTAATTTTTGAAGATGAGTGTCAAGATTGTTCAGGATTAAATCTGCCTTCTGTTGTTCCCCGGTTTTTCGCAAAGCGGCAACCGCAGCCAGCATGTTATTAAATGATCTGTTATCAAAATCAAGGGTATCGGTACGAAGTACTTCCGGGCTTTTCTCTTTGATCAAATCGATCAACTCTTTGTGTTTTTCAGCAGCAAGATAGAATCCGGAAACCTGATCAACATAAAATGGAGGAGGCAATTGCATCTTTAAAGAATCAAATTCTTTCACCACATTAATTCCTTTTTGAAATTCCTTCTTGTTGGCCAGCCAATAAAGTTCAGTTCTAAGGGTTGCTATGTTATTCGGAAAGTCTGTTTTGAGTTCATTTAGGGCATTCTTAGCGAGCCCGTATAATCCAAGATCTACAGCCGGATAGAAGATCATACTTACAGCTTTTGATTTTTCAGCATGCTCATTGTAAGCTTTATACATAGTAATAAGGGCTTTATCATGCTGTCCTAGCCTGGCACCATAGAGGTTGACAAGAGATTCGTAGGCAACAAGATAACCCGGGAGCAGTTTAATTGCCTGTTTAAGGTGGTCTTCGGCCTTCTTGTACTCCCCGTTCATTTGATAAATTTCTCCCAGATACAGGTTGACTAGCGGGGAAAGCGGATCTAATTTGAAGGCGTATTCCAATTCCTCTTGTGCCTTTTCCCGTTCATTTTTTTGCCACAAACCAATTCCAAGACTGGCACTTATCTCAGCATCCCCGGGTTTTAATTTTTTTGCTTTCTTAAAGGCCAGTAGGGAGGACTCTTTTTGCTGCTGAAGCAGGTGATTAAATCCAAGTGCCACATAAGCTTCAGCAAGATCATCCTGTAGGAGTAATGCCCAGTCAATTGCTTTTCCCGATTCTTCCACAGTTTTAGAATATTCTGCATTTCCCATCATGTGCTGAAAAATGAGGCTTTCAGCTTTTTTTGCATAAGCAAGGGCGAAATCCGGATCCAGTGTGGTCGCTTTATTAAAATAGGCTTCAGCCTCCTCTAGATCTGAAGGGTTCAAAGTTGCTGCTTTGGAAAGACCTTTTAAATACAGGTTGTAAGCTTCAATATTTTCTGTGGGTCTCACTTTTTCGAAATCGTTTTTATCTGAAGGCAAAAGTCGCACCTTGAGTTCCTTTAGTACCTCTCTCGAAATTTCGTCCTGTATGTCAAAGACGTTTTCAGCTGAATACTGACGATCATAGGTATTTGACCAGATATGAAAACCATCCTCGATCTTGATCAATTGAGCGGTGATCCTTAGCTGGTTTCCTGCTTTTCTAACGCTGCCTTCCAGGATGTGGTCAACACCCAACTTGTTACCGATTTCCCTCAGATCCCGGTTTTTATCTTTGAACTGGAAGGAGGAAGTTCGACCTGCGACATGGAGATCTTTTACGTTTGCAAGAGAGTTCAGGAGTTCTTCAGAAATACCATCAGCGAAATATTCCTGATCTCCCTCAGCGCTGAAATCAGCAAAAGGAAGGACAGCAATTGAAGCTTGCTTCACCCGTGGTTCGTTGTCCCAAAAAGAAGTTTCTGATAGGTAGAACTTATCAAAGGCCAGGAATACTACTGCAGTAACAAGAAGACTGATCATCCAGATATTGGAACCCCTCTTATTCGTTGTGTCAGCGTTATTTGCAGTGGCCAGGCTGGAGGTGCGTTTAAAACCGCCCGGAGTAATTTCAAAGGCCCAGGCTAATATGAGGGCGATGGGGAAACCGGCCATGAGCAACACGATCACCATTTGCATAACCCATTCCGGAGCATTAAAAGCATCTGCCGCAAGATTAATGATCTGTGCGAGCAGCCAGGCGGTGATGGCGTAAACAGTGGCCACCTTGTAGACACTGCGGCGCTTTAGTTCTTTTAAGAAGCCGATGAATTTCACCTTTTCAAAGAATTGATTGAATCTAATTTAACTAATAAAAATCTGATTTACAATAGGTTAAAAGGGTGATGCTATTGCAGTAATTCAACGGTCTCTCTTTCGAAAGATCTCTGGTTTGGCCGAAGGTTGGGAAATAAACCAAAAGAAAATTAAGTGCATCAAGCCAAATATTACTCGTATTCTATGGTAGCAAATATTATACATTCAATCTAATCCTGATATAGCTAATAGTTTAATTTAAATCTAATTGTACCAGTGACAAATGTCATTTTAAAAAGCCCGATTTTGATGTAGATTTATTAGGTAAAGTTTTAAAACTTACCGCAATGAGACGAACAACTGTTGTTGTGTGGGATTGGATGTTCATTCTCACAGCCTTGCTGATAGGTCTTCTTATCTTCTATATATTTCCCGGGAAATATAGCGGTTTCAATATGGTGCTTTTTGCGGGAGTACCGTTCTATCTCTTCTTAGTTGGATTTTACGGACTGGTATGGCGGTGGATCAAACCCGAAGGCAGTGTAAACTACATCACCCATGTTTTACTGATGGGTTTGGTTTTTATGATCCTCTTTTTTATTCATGTGTACATCTTATTGCCTTACTTCTGTGATGGATTCAACTGTTTAAGGCCTTGATTACCGGGAATAGTCAATGGCCGAAAAAGGGGCTGCCGGATGATCTATCCGGTAGTCTCTGATTTTCTTCGGTTACGGCACATGGAGGGAGAAGAAAATCCTCAGTTCCTTTCCATTTCTTCCAGGCTTGTTACCCTGGCTACCTGCAGATCTTCAGTGAGATTCATGATCTTTCCAAATCTTTGAGAAGCAGTGATGAAAGTGATGAACGTGCATAATTCTGAGATCTCCCTCTCTGTGAAAACCTCTTTCAATAGTGAAAAATGAGCTTCCTGAATTGAGGTATGATCTATAGCAAATAATTCCGCGAAGGCGGTAGCATTAGTGATACGCTCATCTTTTTCATCTAAAGAAGGTTTTCCCCCTTTGACCATGCAATACTCACAACCATTTCCAAAGGCAAGAATTCTTCTAACCTGCTCAAGAAGATTAGGTTCCAGGGAAGTCTGTGTGAAAAGAGTGGTTTCCAGCTCATTCCACTTTTCCAGGATTGCCGGGTTATGGCCTATTAATTTTTCAAACGGCGTAGAACCGTTTTTTGATTGTTGGATAGACGTGCTCATCTTCGGTTAATTTTAAAAAGCACCGAAAATAGTAAATTTTAGATTTGAATTATTTATTCAGGAATTCACTTTTTCAGCAGTGGAAGTCTTGAGAAGATTTCCTGCCATCCCCTCAAATACGAAATAATGGAAAGGAAGTACAGAATACCAGTACAACCTTCCTCCTAATCCTTTGGGTCTGAAAGTGGCGGTTTGCTGCAGGTAATTTTCGCCTTCTTTCTCACAGATCCTGAATTCCAGCCAGGCTTCGCCGGGTAGCTTCATCTCGGCGTATAATAACAGTCGCTTTTTCTTTTTGTCGGCCGCCAGGACGCGCCAAAAATCGAGGGTGTCGCCGGTATTTATGTTGTGAGGATGGGTACGGCCACGTCTCAGGCCTACTCCGCCCACCATTTTGTCCATTATTCCCCTTATTTTCCACATCCAGTTGCCGTAATACCAGCCATGTTTGCCGCCAATAGACCAGATATTCCGGAGCACCTCATTGGGATCTCCCTTGATCAACTTTTCCCTTTTGTCCAGGAAACACCCATCTGTTGGAACATTTATATGGTCGAGAAGGGAATTATCTTCATAACTGGAAGCCAGGGAATCTTTCCAGCTGGAAATTACGTTGTTCTGTTCGATCTTCTGAAAAGCCAGTTCCACGGCTTTTTTATAGGAAATAGTTTTGATGCCAAGCATCTTTTCCAGCTCATTGTCTCTTGCGATCACTTCTACTTTCATACTGTTTACCAGGTTAACGGCCAGTTTATAGGATGTGGAGGTAACGAAATACAGCCAATAGGAGGAGAGCCTTGGGGTCATGACCGGAACTGTGAGGATATACCTTTTCAGGTGCCTCACCTCGGCGAATTGCAACAACATCTCTTTATAGGTGAGCACGTCAGGTCCACCTACATCAAAAGCCTTCCCAAAAGTTTCCTTTTTGAGCAACACGCCCGAAAGGAATTCCAGGATATTCCTAATGGCTATAGGCTGGCTGCGGGTATTTACCCATTTTGGGGTGATCATGACGGGTAATTTCTCAACCAGGTCCCTAATGATTTCAAACGAAGCGCTTCCCGATCCTACAATGATTCCGGCCTTGATCGCTGTCAAGGGTATCCCGCTTTTGTCAAGCAGCTCTTCTACATTTTTTCGGGAAGCCAGGTGTTTGGACAATTTCTTTTCATTGGTAATTCCTGTGAGATATATGACCTGTCGGACTGCAGTGGGTTTCACCAATTCGATAAAATTCCTGGCCGATAGTTCTTCCAGCTCTTCAAAATTATCCTGCCCTGAACTCATGGAGTGGATAAGGTAATAGGCAACATCAATATCTTTAATGGCTTCGGAAGAAGGCGGTTCCTTCAGGAAATCTACCTCAAAAAGACTGATCTTTGGGTCTGTATAAACTCCTTCTTGAGGAAAACGATCTTTGTTTCTCACGCAACAAATAACCTCATGACCCTGCGCCAGCAGAACCGGAAGCAGGCGTTTGCCTATGTAACCGGTCGCGCCGGTGAGAAGGATCTTTTTTGGGTTCATTTAATAGGGATCTTTCTTAAAGATAAGTATAAAAACAGTTGGCAGAAGATCACTCTTCCAAAATTACCAGGTCTGCAGACGCCCGGTTAAGTGCAATTGGGATATTGTTGATCACCGCAGTCCTGATAAGGGTCTGGATATCGTGCTCATGACCATGTGGGGTTTCGGCATCTATGAAAAATATGATCTTATGCACCTCCCCCTGCAAAATCCTGGCTGCCAGCAGAATGTCTCCTCCGCTCGGTCCATGTCCAAAACCCTGCACCTTAAGGTCAAGCATGTCATTAAGGAGTTTTGAAGTGTTGGTAGTCCCAATCAACTGATAGGTCACCAATTTTTCCCTGTGTACTTTGGCCCAGTTCAAAAGATCATTTTTACGACTATTATGGGCGATCAGTGCAATGGTATTGGTCATAAATTTAGCGTTGAAGTTTTTTGAAATATTGAAAATAAAAGTAATGATAATTTAAGAACAGGAGAGAGTTCCCATGGCTTTCTCCCCTAAAAGAATAATACCATCTAAAATGCCGGGAAATTATTCTTCTTTGACCCTTGTGAAGATCAAATGGTCTGAAAAAATATTCTTTTGAAAAAGATCTCTGAATTGTGCGGGGGTTGGATCTAAAAGGTAGAAATCAATATTTCCGTAAGTGTCCGGCACTTCTTTGACTGAGGCAGTCTGTCTATAATCTGCAATAAGGTCTTCAACTTCTTCAGTGGGGCAACTATAGTAAACCAGCAACTTATCATCTTCAAATCTAAAAGGAAAAACATCCCAGTTGTCATTATTTTTCAAATTTAAAATGAAATGATCGCCGTCTTTCTTCAGGACCGATTCAGGACTGTTGAGGTCATGGGAAAATTCTATTTCCCGGTCCCCCAAAAAATGAAATTCAAAACGGGAAACAATTAAGGTATCTGTATCTTCGGAAATGTAAGTTCCCCATATATTTTCCGGAAATTCATTTAAGGCAGCCAGATCTGTAGGCTGTGGTTGTTCAAATTGAACTGCGGTGCACGAGAGAAAAAGCACTGCTGCGAAGAATAGGATAAGCGGTTTCATGAGCAGGAGATTAACCTATTAAAAATACGAATTTTAGAGATCTTTTACTAACATTTTCTATCTGGTTTTTTAAATCTTAGTACTTGTTTCTGCTGGTATTTAACCCTGATTTATTTTATAACCTCCTCATTATGAAGTGAATTTCTTATCTTTAATCTTTATACCACGTTATGATGCCAGAACTGAACTCACCCGGTCTCTTTCTCGTTTATTTGATCATCTTTTTCTTGGTGATCCTCGTGAGATATTTCATTGCGGCAGGTATTTTTTATTATTACTATTATTTTTTAAAGGCAGAGGAATTCAGGGAAAAACGTCTCAGCAGAAGAGGTTGGAAAAAAGGACAATTTAAAAATGAAATGATATGGAGTACCTGGTCTTCGGTTATTTTCGCATTTTTCGGCACCTTGCTTTACTGGCTGTGGCAGGAAGGATTTACGGCGATCTATCTGGACCCTCGGCAGTATGGGATCTGGTACCTGCCGGTAAGTCTGGCCCTCGTTCTTTTCCTGCATGAAACCTATTACTACTGGGTACACAGGTTGATGCATCATCCAAAGGTTTACAGGACGGTTCATAAGGTTCATCATGACAGTCTTACCCCAACCCCCTGGACTGCTTTTTCCTTCCATCCCTGGGAAAGCCTGCTGGAGGCTATTATCCTTCCCCTAATATTACTTTTCCTGCCGGTAAATATCTATGTGTTGGGGCTTTATCTTTTGATCATGACCCTTAGCAGTGTGGTGAACCATCTTGATATAGAGATCTACCCCGCAGGCTTTCAAAAAAGCAAATTTGGAAAGCAGTTTATAGGGGCCACACATCACCATTATCATCATTCAGAATTCATGACCAACTACGGTTTGTATTTTACTTTTTGGGATAAATGGATGGGAACCGAAAGTGAGAAGATGAAATAAATATTCCTGGTCAACATTCAAAACACTTCTGAAGGTTTTCAGGAAGTTCCAGGTCTTCAGATCCTTTTAAGGGCTTCTTCAGAACATCTCTTTTTTCAATGGTCCTTCGGAATTCCCTGGCATATTCAGGTAGTTTATCCCTTCTTTTTTTAAGTTTCTTGATGATCTCCTCCTTATTGAGATCATTCAGAACATCGGGCCATACCCTAAAGGCTTCCTCAATCTTTTCATCTGATAGCTTTTTCTGAAGGAGCTTGCTTTCTTCAACAAATACTTCTTCAGGAGTAGAATGCAGGAAATAGACATCAACTGGATAAACGAAGCCCGGCACATGGTCTATATCTTCTTCAAAGGGGCGTACCAGGGGTTGCACCAGCTCATTGGTTAAAATTGTGGGTATTACTCCGTCTATTCTGAAAAAGGCGTTGTCGCGGTCTCCTCCCAGTGGAAAAGCTATAAAATCCTCACCTTCTTTTTGTACCACCCAGCCCCATTGTTTTGCATGACGGTCCCAGTCACCTATGAGCATATCAAACATTCTTGCCCGTACCAGTGCACGATGATCTATTTTTACTCTTTCTTGATATTCCATCTTTAGTTCCTGGAGGTTATCTGTGTCCATGATCTCAATGACATTTGGAAGGGAAGTCCAGTTGACCTCTCCTTCGGTCTCATACTCCAGCAGGAACAGACGGTTACCGTATTTCTCATTGTACTCTCCCAGCAGTTCCTGTTCGGGAAGGAAAACAATTTTGGGATGGGTGTGCAGGATGCCGGCAGCATCTGCCAGGGCAGCAGCCAGAATGGCACCAAAGGGATGCTGGGCAGAGATTCCATCGATCACAATATTTTCGAGACCAAGCGTCTTTGCTGCTTTTGGGATGAGGGCTTCGGGATCTTTGTTCACGCTGCGAAGACTGAAGATCTCCCCACCGGGCCCTTCCAGATCGAGGGAATGAGTTTGTTTTCCGCCACCTTCTTCCAGGATCTTAAAACCTTCAAGGTACAAAACGGGAGCTTCTATGGGAGCAGCCCAGGCTTTCCGGTAGTTCACTCCCTGCATAAAACGTTTTAAACTATTGGCATCATAAAGGTTACTGGTAATGACTACAACCGAATCATCTTGTTTTTCTTCGGGGGTTCCAGAATCTATTTTACTTATCACCTCTGAGATTCTTTCTTCTTCGGGATAAACAGAAACAGACCAATAGGTGAGGACGATCAATAGTAGTAACAGGATCAAAATGATCCCCAGGAATCTTTTCATAGAAATATTTTGTAACTAAAAATTAAGAAAATTAGTCAGCTTACAAGGTTTTTTCTTTAAAATTGATAAAATTTTAAGGCCGAAACCAATTTAGGCCGATGCAATGCCCGATCAGAATTCAATAGCTGAAACTACCTCCAGGGCCACAGGCATTTTGATACGCTCTTCGATCTTTGATTTGATCTCCTGTACCTTTTCCGGAGACATTGATTCGGCACCCACGAGTTTAAGGGAAACTACCAGAGGTTTACCAAACCTTATCTTGACGTCTCTAAGAACCACCTCATCGATAGTGGTTCCTTCAAGCGCCCGGGTGATCTTTGCCTCCTGAATGATGCGGTTGAAGGAGAGGGATAGGGGAACAGCAACCAAAACGACAATAATTAAAGTATACACAAGTCCCATTTTTGCTCTTTTGAAAGGAGCGAATCCCAGAAGTAAAAAGGTGAGGCCGGCGAATAAGATGATCCCTGCCAGGTTGGTGAGATACAAGAGGAATGCACCAGAGAATACTTCCCAGTCCATCCATCCAATTCCTATTCCCGCAACTGCCAGCGGAGGTACCAGAGCTACGGCGATCGCCACCCCGGCGAGGCTTTTCGCGATCTCTTCTTTTGCGTGGGCATAAGCAGCGGCAATCCCTGAAGCTACGGCAATTCCCATATCCAGCAAGGTAGGGGATAAACGCGCCTGGATCTCTGGAGTCATGATCTTTAAGGGTATGATAATACTTACCGCTGCTGCGAACGCAAGGGAAATCAGGGTACCGGCGATAATAGTGCCCACTCCTTTCTTTAGCATGGAAACGTCATACCGTACCATTCCCATTGAAAACGAAACGATTGGGGCAATAATTGGCGCCAGGATCATGGCTCCTATGATCACCGGTGAAGAATCACCAAATAAACCAAAAGAGGCAATAAGGGTAGAAAGCACCATCATGACCATGTAAGGCCAGGTGATCACTGCATTGTCTCTTAATACCTTGAAGAGTTCTTCAAACTCCTCTGTGGTGGCCCGGGGAAGCAAGGGTAAACGTCTTTTAATTAGTTCATTCCTTTTTTCACCCGTAGGTAAACCTTCGATCTTGAGGCTTTTTTTGCCGTTCTCTGCTACCGGTTCCCCGCCATAAATGCTTTTCTGGTGAAGGATAAGTGCTTTTGGCTGCACCTCGAGCAGAAGTTCTTTAGAAGTCTCTTTTTCCCCGTCTACCATGTATTCAATAGGTTGTTTGTCTTCCACTTTTAAGGTGGATGCTTTTATGCTTCCTATGAAGGATGGCAGGTGGGTAATGGGTTTTTTTCTTGGCCATAGGCTCCGCAGGAAAAACCAGAGAAGGACGAGCAGGTTTTGGGGTGACAGAATCAGGGCATAAAATGTTCCGTCATTAATAGAACTCTCCTGCACTAACCTTTTTGAGACCAAAGAACTTAGTGAATGTTCCACCACAATGATACCCAGGGCTGAGGTGTGTATGATCTTGTCCTCCCCGCTGCTTATTTCAAAAGATTTATGGGTAAGGGAAGAGACCTTTCTGATGTTATCTATTATCTGGTAAACCTCCTTCAGAAAATTATGCGAATGTTCCTGCTGTTTTAAGAGAAAGATGCTTCCAATGTTAACCGACTGGAATACAGGTTTTTCGTTGCAAAACAGCAGATCAAGGTACTGAGGTTCTTCACACATAAGGATACTGGTTGCCACATCTTCCAGTTTTCCAGAGATACCCAGTCCTTTAGAAGTATAAGTGTTCTCAGGGTGAGGCAGGATCCCCAGGGGCCATTCCTTCCTGGCAGCAATGGGTAAAAGCTCTTTTAGGTCCTGGTCTGGAAGGTAAAGCATAAAAACACTATCCTCTTCTGGCTCGAACTCCGCGCTGAAAGGAAAGGAATCCAGTTCATACGTGTGTTCTTTGATAAGGGGAAGGATATTTTCTTTTACTGTTTCTACATCCTCTGGCCGGTGTAAAAGATAAAGCATACTGCCTGTTTTTACTGCAAGATACGTATTTTTTGATGCTGCCGGGAGAGCATTAAGAATCCCTTAGGAGTAGATCCTCAATTTAAACTTCCAGGTTCAGGTTTGGGGAATTGGTACTTCCTTCAGGGAAAAAGAAAATAGAAGTTTCAGCCGCAGGTGTTTTAAAAAAGCATGTGCTTCTCAGGAAAAAAATCTTACTTTTGTTCAACTAACTTCTCTTTTTATCTATTCTATGAGCCAAAAAATGCTGCTTGCGTCCAAAGAGATGAACATCATTTTACAACGTTTGGCCTGTCAACTTGTTGAAAATCACACTACTTTTGAAAATTCTGTGATCATAGGGATCCAACCCAGAGGTGTCTTTCTGGCTAACAGGATCGTCAGGATTCTTGAAGAGGAGTACCAGATCAAGGATGTAAAACTGGGACACCTGGATATAACATTTTACCGGGATGACTTCCGGAGAAGTGAGAAACCCCTGGAAGCAAATAAGACCCATATAGATTTTGTAGTAGAAGATAAGCGGGTGATCTTCATTGACGATGTGCTTTACACCGGTCGAAGCATCAGGGCAGCTCTTACCGCCGTCCAGTCCTTCGGAAGGCCAAAGGAAATAGAACTCCTCACCCTTATTGACCGTAGATTCAGCCGTCATTTACCGATTCAGCCCGACTATAACGGAAGGCAGGTAGATGCTATTAACGAAGAAAAAGTAAAAGTGAACTGGCAGGAGAATGAGGGAGAGGATGCAGTATATCTTATTAGCAAATAAATACCATGACAGAATTAAGTGTCGATCATTTATTGGGAATAAAATATCTTGGGAAAGAGGATATTGAACTCATTTTCCGAACAGCCGATCATTTTAAGGAGGTCATTAACCGTCCCATAAAAAAGGTTCCTTCGTTGCGGGATATCACCATTGCTAATCTTTTTTTTGAAAACAGTACCAGGACAAGACTCTCTTTCGAACTTGCTGAAAAGCGACTGAGCGCAGACGTAGTTAATTTTTCGGCGGCTTCCTCCTCGGTAAAAAAAGGGGAAACCCTTATCGACACAGTAAATAACATCCTGTCCATGAAAGTGGATATGGTGGTGATGAGACATCCCAACCCGGGGGCTGGCATTTTTCTTTCCAGGCATGTGAATGCCAGTATTATCAATGCGGGAGATGGAGCCCACGAGCATCCAACCCAGGCTTTGCTGGACTCTTATTCTATAAGGGAAAGATTGGGTGGGGTAGAAGGAAAAAAAGTGGTGATAGTAGGAGATATCCTGCACAGCAGGGTTGCCCTCTCCAATATTTTTGCACTTAAATTACAGGGGGCAGAGGTGAAAGTATGCGGGCCCAATACCCTTATCCCCAAACATATCAGGTCATTGGGAGTGGAGGTGGAGCCTAACCTTAGAAACGCCCTCGAATGGTGTGATGTGGCAAATATGCTGCGGGTACAGCACGAGAGAATGGATATAAGTTATTTTCCCAGCACCCGTGAATATGTACAACTGTTCGGACTTAATAAAACCCTGCTGGATTCCCTGAATAAAAGGATAGTAGTGATGCACCCGGGACCTATTAACCGGGGAGTGGAGATAACCAGTGATGTAGCAGATTCAGATCAGGCCATTATCCTTGACCAGGTTCAGAACGGGGTTGCTATAAGAATGGCTGTAATCTATCTGTTGGCATCAAAAATTAAACAGTAATGAAAATAATTCAAAAAGATAACTTCAAGATATTTCAGGATGAAAGGGATGATGTAAAGGACTTTGCTTCCTACCTGGAGAAGAATCATGGTGGCTACAGGGAGGAAAATGTAGTGATTGATATACTAAAATACGGGCAACTAAGCCTCGATCAACTCCTTGCCTTCCTAAAATTGAGCAATGAACACCGGGCGAACAAAAGATCTTTTGTTATTGCCAATGACGCGATAAATATTGAGAGGGTGCCCGAGGAGCTCATTCTGGTACCAACTTTGCAAGAGGCGGAAGATATAATACAAATGGAAGAGATCGAAAGAGAGTTAGGGTTTTAAAAGCCGCTCTGTGATTTTTTCTTCGGAAAAATTGTTCCTGAAATGAAACTTACCATCCTTGGTTGTTATGCCGCCACCCCCCGCACCTTTACTAATCCAACCTCACAGGTCCTTGAGATCAACAATGAGTTGTTTCTTATTGACTGTGGTGAGGGAACGCAGGTGGAACTGCGGCGGAAGAAGATCAAATTTGGCAGAATAAAACATATTTTCATTTCCCACCTTCACGGGGACCATTTCTACGGATTGATAGGTTTGATCTCAACATTTATGCTGCTTAACAGGGAGACAGAACTTCATGTCTATGGCCCAAAGGGGATCAAGGAGATCATTACCCTGCAGCTCAAGCTATCAAAATCCTGGACAAGTTATCCACTTTACTTTCATGAATTATCTGGCAGGGAGCCTGAAGTGATCCTGGATACCAAAAAAGTTTCCGTAGAAACCATTCCGCTTGATCATCGGGTCTATTCCAATGGATATTTATTCAGGGAAAAACCCGGCGACCGTAAGTTACGAATGGAGGAGGTAGAGAAATACAATATTAACGTGGCATATTACCGTGGGATCAAAAAAGGAAAGGATGCAGTCCTTGAAGATGGTACGGTTATTTCCAATACCTTTCTTACCGCCGACCCGGAGCCACCAAAAAGTTATGCCTTTTGCAGTGATACAGCCTATAATCCCGGAATGGTACAACAATTAAAGGATGTTTCTTTCCTGTACCATGAGGCTACTTTCCTTGAGGAGCACGCTTACCTCGCCAGGCCTACCAAACATTCTACTGCGAGAGAAGCAGCTGCTATTGCACGGGCTGCCTCTGTAGGTAAACTCATCCTGGGCCATTATTCCACGCGTTATGACTCTATTGAACCCTTTAAAACAGAGGCTTCAGAAGTTTTTCCGCAGGTAGAACTTGCAGATGATGGTAAAACCATCATTTTAGAGTAGGGATCTTCACCTTCTCCAACCCCTGAAAAAATAAAAACCTAATCCTCATTTTAAAGTAGGAACTATCTTTTGTTTTTGCTCCTGATCGGCCTATTATTGCCGTTTATCTACTCTTTCCCACCTTCCATTTTGTAAGAATACAGGCCTAACTATGTTAAAATTAGTATAAATTGTGTATTTCATCGATTAAAATGTTTGTTAATCGAAATTAATTGCTACTTTCATAATCCCAAACCTACTAATTGACATTTTGATTATGAAGAACTTAACCTACTTCGTGTGGTTAATGGCAATATCAGTATTTTCTCTTACCTCCTGCTCAAAGGAAAATATAGAGGAAATGGATAGTGCCAACCTTACTACAAAAATGGCTCCTGTTAATTATTCATCTATTGAACTTGACGTATTAGACCTTGTCAACGCCTATCGCGTCCAGCAGGACCTGACAGAATTGCTATCTCTTGATGAAGGTTCCCGTCAGGCCGCCACCCATAACCAGCATATGATCCAGAACAATGAAGTTTGCCATGATGATTTTGGTTCAAGATATGAAGCCCTTGTGAAAGCCGAAAATGCCAAAGCGGTAAGCGAAAACGTTGGTTTCGGATTCAGAACGGCAGAAGCCGTTGTTAACGCCTGGATCAAAAGCGATGGTCATCGCGAGAACATGATAGGTAACCATACCCATTTCGGAATTTCTGTTAAAGAAGGGAAAGACGGGAAGTTATATTTTACCAATATATTTGTAAGAAAGTAAGCCAACCCAATTAAGATTAATTCCACTCAATTTTTCATTACTAACCAAAAGGAGGCCTTGAAGCCTCCTTTTCCGTTTAAATAAGGTGAAGAGGGAAACTGTAACCCAATTACATCCAGTCTCCTTCCCCCCTTAGGATCTTTGATAAATCCAGTCTCCTTGTCCTAAGGAGCTCACGATTAACGTGTATTCGTGCCGGGATAACTGTGGTAAGGGTAATAAAAAAAGGAGGCCCTATAGGCCTCCTTTATGGAGTGGTTGGTTAGTTAGAACGAATATTCTACTCCATTTTTACCACTTTAAAGATGGATCTTCGGTTTAATTGATGTTGCTCTTCGTTACAGTCTTTACAGTCAATTTCAGGCTGTTCTTCGCCATAACCTTTAAAAGTTACGATGCGGTCTTCTGCTATCCCGTTCTGCACCAGGTAATCAAAGGTTGACTGAGCACGTCTTTCAGCAAGTTTTCTATTATATTCAACAGACCCCCTCTTGTCTGTATGTGAACCTATTTCTATCACCAGTTCAGGGTATTCATTGGTCATTAAATCTACCAGTTTATCCAGTTCATTTGCAGCATCGGGTCGAATATTGGATTTATCGAAATCAAAGTAGATCTTGTTGATCTCTGCCAGATATTCAACATCTCTAACCGGCGAAAGTTCAATGTTATGGATAAGTTCTGTACGGTCGTCCATATTAGAGGTGGAAATACTTTCAGATTTATTGATGTATTTTATATGTTTGGTTTCCAGCGGAAAATTTTTGTTCCGGGTTATTGGAGTTTGAAAATTCCCAAGAGTATCGGTTTCCAAAAAAGCAATTTGCTGCCCATCCTCCCCTAAAAGCCGCAAGGTTGCACTTGCTATGGGTTTTCCGTTTATAGAATCTGTAACCTGCCCCTTAAGAACAAGCGGCGCCAGGATACTCATTTCATAAATATCATCATTCCCCTGGCCCCCGGTGCGGTTTGAGGAAATGAAACCCCGGGAGTTGTCTCCTGAATTTCTGAAGAAAGCAAAATCGTCCATACTGCTGTTTACGGCTTCCCCTAAATTCTGAAGTTTTTGTGGAGCTTCAGCAGTAACTACGAAAATATCAAGTAATCCGTAACCTTTATGTCCGTCTGATGAGAAGTAAAGATCGCCTTTTTGATCAATGAATGGAAACACTTCATTCCCCGGGGAATTCACAGTGGAACCAAGATTTTCAGGGGTTCCAAAAATCCCATTTTCGACACTCACTTTATAGATGTCAGATCCTCCTAGTCCCCCCGGTGCTTCCGAAGCAAAATAGAGTGTCTTACCATCATTGGAAAGACTGGGATGACCCACAGAGTAGGAGTCGCTGCTAAAAGGCAATTCTGTTATATTTCCCCACTCTCCGCCCGACTTTTCAGCTTTATAGATCTTCAGGTGGTTTACACCCTCATCATCTTTTTTTCCGTTACGGTTGTCGAGATAATTGTTTCTGGTAAAATACATGGTATTCCCATCTTCACTAAGAGTAACCGGGCCTTCATGTCTTGGTGAATTCACTTTCCCTTCCACAGGTTTCACTTCTCCACCTTCATAAGTGGTTTCGTAGATATCCAGGAAAGGTTCCCCTGTCCAGTCATAGATCTTTGTTTTGGTGTCTGCCTCTCCTCTTGCTGAAGTAAAGTATATGACACCCTGATTTTCAAAAGTTCCAAAATCACTGTAAACCGAATTAAAAGACGCCGGTTGCAATTTGAAACTTTCAAAGCCTTCAAAGGTTGCGATCTCATCCTCAGACAATAATTCTGAAGCTTGCTTCGGGTTTTTTCCCTCTTCCTGATATTTCTTCAGCCATTCACGGGAAAGATCGTAATCCCTTACCCCACGAAGCATTTGAGCATACTGGTAATAAGCTTCAGGAGAAACATCTGGTTGTTCCACAGCATCCCGGTAATAAATCACCGCATTCTCTGGATCCCTAAGCATGTAGTAGCTTTCAGCGATCTTTAGGGTATTATAGGAAGTATTATAATCCCGCTCCAAAAGGTCTTTATAGGCTTCGATGGCTTTGGTATATGCAAAATCATTGAACAGCCTGTCTGCTTTTTTCTGTTTTCCCGACTGGGCAGAAAGTACAAATGCCGAAAATATGAGCAACAGAAGTAGATAGTATTTTTTGTTCATAATTCTATATTTTGATTAGAAGAACCTTGGGGATTTGTATTTGGTGTTGTTCATTCTGAGTTCATAGATCAACAGGATCTCGTGTGAACCCGAAGTATAAGGCTCCAGGTCTGAAATCGAATATTCATAGGCGTATCCAACCCTGAAATTGGGAAGTACCTGAAAATCTACGAAAGCACCCACAGCATCATCTATTCTCCAGGTTGCCCCCAGATACATTTTTTCATCATAAATAAATGTAGAAGAAATGTCGACTGACAAAGGAGCACCGTCTGTAACCTTTGCAAGGGCGGTTGGCCTTAGCTTCCATTGGTCACTTAGATCAAAAACGTAGCCCCCGGTAAGATAATAGTGGACCTGTTCAAGGGCTACATACTCACTTCCTTCCCGATCATTATTATCGTTATTGATAAACTTCGGAGCAGAAAGCCCCAGATACCAGTCCTGCGAAGAGAGATAAAGCCCAGCTCCAAAATTGGGAGTCCAGCGGTTAAAAGTATCACCGCGAAAGAAAGGATCATTGGGTACATCGACCATTAATTCTTCCTCCAGATTATAGTAACTCATTCCCCCTTTAAGACCCATGGAAAGGGTAGTGGAGGGGCTTAAATTAATCGTATAGGAGAAATCTGCATACGCATAGGTATAGTTCTCATATCCAATATTGTCATTGATGATCGAAAGACCTAATCCCACTTTCTCATTCCTGAGCGGTGAATGAATGGATAAGGTCTGCGTTTTTGGTGCACCATCGATTCCTGCCCACTGACTTCTGTGCAGCCCTACCACCGAAAGT
Source organism: Salinimicrobium flavum (assembly GCF_042684505.1). Taxonomy (NCBI): domain Bacteria; kingdom Pseudomonadati; phylum Bacteroidota; class Flavobacteriia; order Flavobacteriales; family Flavobacteriaceae; genus Salinimicrobium; species Salinimicrobium flavum. Next base: position 1,114 of record NZ_JBHULT010000012.1, on the reverse strand, counting down.
GCATCACGGTTACCCGCGTATGCCGGATTGATAGAGATAGTGTTGTACATGTATTGCGTGAACTGGGGCAATTGTTGCGCGCTGGTACCTACACTAATAAACAGAAGGATTATAATTGGGTAGATTTTTTTCATGTTTATTGATTTATTTTGTTCCTAGATAGATGTAACCCTGGATTGGATTGAATCCGCTTTCTTTGATTTCTACAATATAGAAGTATGTTCCCGCAGGAAGTTGGTCTCCTGTAAAAGAATTACTGGAAGTTCCATCCCAGTTACCGGTATAGTTATCAGACTTGAAAACTTCGTTCCCCCAACGGTTGAATACTTTTAAGGTGTAAATAAAGCCACAGTCAATCCCTTTTCCTACTTCCAGTTTATCATTGAAGCCATCTCCATTTGGAGTCACAGCTTTAGAGATACTGTTTCTTACATCTTCCACCTCACATGGAAGAACCACACCACAATCATCGATCTCTATGGTGATTTCTGTAGTGGATGGGCATGCGCCTTCAATCACATAGGTGAAGGTGTAGAATCCGGCAGCGATATCAGGGTTTAAGCTGTTTCCTGTCAACGCTCCGGTTTGATCTGTATCCACCCAGGTTCCGGTAACTGCATCGTTTCCGTTAACAAGAGTGCTTAGGTCGAAAAGACCTGAGTCATCACATATTGGAGAAGAAGGACTAGTGACTGTAACGTCATTTTGAGGTTCTTCTACAGTGAAACTAACTTCGGCAGAAAGACATCCGTCTTCGTTTCCAGCTGTTAAAGTGTAAGATCCGGGAGCCAAATCTTCAAAAATTCCATCAGCATCTTCATCGGCGATCTCATTTCCATCAGCATCTGTAAGGATAAAAGTGATTCCTTCAATTAGTTCCAATACTACAAATCCGGTTGGATCTTCACATGTTGCCTGCAGTAATTCCTCGATTACCGGGGCTGCAGGAGCTGTTGGTACGTCATTGATCATTACAGTAAGCGCTTCAGACACACATCCGTCAGTATTTTTTGCAACTACAGTATAAGTATTGGCAGCAAGATCAGACCATGAAGTGGTAGTTCCAAACGCACCTCCGTTGAAGCTGTAAGTCATTCCGTCCACAGCAGTGATG
>NZ_JBHULT010000011.1:0-106922 GCF_042684505.1 Salinimicrobium flavum | reverse complement strand
TGTTGAGCCTGAACCATCCAAAGTCACCAGCTCAGTGCCGTTATTATCTGTATCGGTAAGGGTTTGGTCTACTCCGGCATTTGCTACAGGTGCCTGGTTTCCGGGGTTAATAATATTCACCGTATAATCCTCTACTTCACCAAATTCGAAATCACCACATGCAGCAGGTCTTCTAAACATTTGAAAAGAGATTCGCATCCTTACTTCTGCTGTATAATTTAGAGGTACTGTAAATGTACCATTAGCTGTGTTCGTGGAACTCACCACGTCAAAAACCAATTCTCCGGGATCTTCAAAATCAGCATCATTATTATAATCTATCCAAGCCCGATAACCTTTTGGATAGTCTGAACCACTGGGACCGCTGTTATCAATGGTAAGACTATACTGGTCTCCCTGCTTAAGGTCTGTGGACATAGATGTGAAATCTGTATATCCGGAAGCATCACCTGAGGATATGTTATCAATAGTCCCAACTCGCACTCTGGTAATGGAAAGATTTCCATCCGTACCACTGGAAGAACAATAATCTGTTGTTGAAAAAACTAAGGAGCTTGTAAATTCAGAAGGTATACCCTGGCAGGTGCTTCTAACCTGTGCTTCATATTCAGTTAAAAGCTCCAGTCCTGTTAGTGTGTAATATGGAAAACGAATATCAGAAATTAAGTTCCACTGAGTTGCACCTGTTTTCCTATATCGTAATTCATAGGATGTTGCACCTTCGACAGAATCCCAGGAAAATGAAGCATTATTGCTTTGAGTCTCAGTGAGATCAAAATTTTGAGGTGTTGAAGCAGTAGTACAAGGCGTTGCTTCTCCAAGGTTTATCGTGTAATCCTCAATCTCTCCTAAATCGCTGCCTCCGCATGGATCAATATTGGAGTTAGGATGAGTACGAATTCGCATACGCTTAGGACCCGCTGGAAATCCAACAGGTGCCGTAATATTTGTAGTAAAAAAATTAGCGCTGGCGTCAGAAGTAAATTCTAGTTCGTCTGAATCAAATTCTTTATTATCATTCCAGTCTATCCAGACAGAAAAGTAAGTACCCCAATTTTGTATTTTTGTAATTTCCACTGATAACTGCTGCACCTCACCTGGTAATAGACATGTAGCCAATGTCGTATAATCGGAATACCCACTTCCTGAACTCGTGATAGAAATAAGGCCCATGTTCACAGAAGAGAGAAAGTATTCCCCCACATAATTATCTGGTGGATTTACCAAACAGTATTGAGCTGATTCCTCATATCTTGCCACGTAATGTTTCATTTCCAAAAGAGTACGGGCATTATCTCCATTTTGAGAATCTCCAATTGACTGCCCATCAATTGTAATCTTCGAATCAGAAAAATAAGGAATATGGGAAGTGGAATTACCATCCGGGAATTGGTCCGGACCCTGGTATGTCATAATATCAGAATAGTATAGATTGTCTGTACCCTGCCATCTCCAACCGGCAGACCAGGTGTTGGTTGGCCAGTCTGTAAATGTCGTGGGACCAGGGCCATCGGTTTGTTCTTTATGATGGCCTGCTCCCATCATATGTCCAATTTCATGAATAAAGGCGTCGGTATAAGCCGCATAATCAACTCTCACAGCAGCAAAAGCATTGGTAGGCATACCATAACGTGAATTTAATGGAGTAGCGATTCCGCCGTTACCACTGTTCTCATAAGAGGAAAGCATAACAACTAAATCTGCATTATATGTTTTTCGGATACTATGAACTTCATCCAGGTTACCATCACCATAAGTGAGTAAATTTCCCCAATCTGTTCCAATACCCCCTTGTTCTGTATAATTCAACTTTTCCGAATGCACCAGGAAGAAGGATATGCCAAGGTTATTATTGTTACTTCCAACGACTTCATTAGACTCAGCAATATTCGTGGCAATAAGCGTATTAATATCAGTGCCATTATCTATAGCCCATTGTTCAGCTGCAGGTGTATATACCACCAGTAAGTCAATTACCGCAGGATCGGCCGCACCCGGTAAAATAACCTCACAAGTGGCAGGATCGACATCAATAGCCTGGGTGGTTACACCCGATTTTTCTGTTGAATTTATCTGAGTCCTGGAACTTTCATCTTTTGTCGGGGTAGAAGCAGTACCGCAATCTAAATCTGAATAAGCATCTTCTTCTAACTCCAATAGATAATTGGTACCTGTTGATTTATCCCCCCTGGTTGTATATTTTTCATTCAATTCAGGAATATGTATGTCGATCAGAAAAGAGGATTGTGATATACTTATGTATCCCCTGGCAAATTGATAATCCTTTAGTTTCACCACAATAGTTGTCACCCCATTTATATCTGTGGACCTTCTTTCGACAACAGATTCAAATTTTTTATTGTCAAATAAATGTAACTGAAGATTGGCACCTTTCCCCAATCCCCGATTTTTGATTATCTGGTTCATATTAAAAGGCCTGGCCCGTTTGGCATTTTTAAATATTGGCTTTCCGGCCATCTCAGGTGCAGTGATTTCCGGAAGTACTCCAGATTCGTTCAAATCTACCACCTGGGCTTGAAGTGGGATACATATCAAAAGGAACAAGAGTGCCACAAACCCTTTTTTTAAGGAATCATGGGAAATAGAGTAATGACTTTTCATAACAGAAAAATTTAAATTAGTCAAAAAGGGGGGAGGCAATATCAGGCAGGGCTACCTGTTGGGAGCTCATTGAAATCCTGGATTTTGATCTATCTGTAAGGGAGATAAAATAGGGAGTGAACTAAATTAGCAGGAATTCCCCTGGTTCACAATCGCCTTTTAGGGTGAGATATACGGGTATAAAAAAAGCATCTTCCTTAAAAAGATGCTTTTCCAACCATTCTAATGAACTATTAATCCTATTCTTTCTCAGCTACAAAATGATCTTTTCTGCCAGTATCTTGGCGATGGCTTCTTTGCCACAGTTCACATGGAGTTTTCTGTAAATATTACGAAGATGGGAACGGGAGGTATCAAATGCTATGTTAAGTTCAGAAGCTATAAGTTTGACACTATATCCTTTAATAAGCAGTTGCAATACTTCCACTTCCCTATCGGTAAGTTCAAATTTTTCACGGGCACTCCTTTGGCGGGTGCGAAAAGAATTCAGGACTTTTCTTGCTACCGCCGGGGACAGAGGTGCTCCTCCCCTCCTTACTTCTTCTATTGCTTCCAGTAGTTGTAGGGGAGAGGTTTTTTTGAGCACATATCCATCGGCACCAGCACACAGACTCTTAAAAAGTTTATCATCATCTTCAAATTGGGTATACATCACCACCGAAATTTCAGGATCAACTTCCTTGATCATGGGAATGGCAGTGATCCCATCCATTGAGGGCATATCTATATCAAGAATGACCACATCGGGCATATTTTTTTCAATTACGGCCTTTACATCCAGTACATTGGGATAAGCACCCAAAACCCGGTATCCTTCACCGTCATTTAGCAGGGTAGCCAGCGAATTTCGCACCATATCATTATCCTCAAAAATTACCAGCCGTGTTGTCATATGTAAATTTAGTTCTCCTTTACCATTTCCGCAATCCTCTTTTAGGATGAGAGAAGAGATTTGTTAAACCTATTCTGAATCTTTTTTAAACATCATGAGAAGTTTAGTTTGTAATGAAGGGGTATCGAATGGAAGCCAAATTTCGATAAGGGTCCCTTTATTGGATTCCGAAATGATTTTTAAGCGGCCATTCCATTTTCTTACCCTTTCCCTGGAATTTCGAATCCCATTCCGGTCGGTTTCTCCGTCAGGGTTAAAACCTTTTCCATCATCTCCAACGGCTAAATAGAACATTTCCTCCTTTATGGCGATCTCTATGTCCACCGTTTCTGCAGCTGCGTGTTTTCTTATATTATTCAGTAATTCCTTATAAATAAGGAAAAGTTCCCTGCGCTCCTGCATCCCCATTTTCTTACCGGTAAAGTCATCCTCTATTGTCACTTTGTAATTTAAACCGGCCCCGTCAAGTGCCTCCCCTGCGTACCTTCTCATTTTTGCCACAATATCTTCCAGGCTTTCATCATTCATTTTAATATTCCATACGATCTCGTTCAAAGCTTCGGCTGAAGCCATCACCTCTTCATCTATTCTTTGGAGACAGGCTTTGGCATCTTCATTCATTAAAATTTTCTTTTTGGATACAGCCGATAAAAAATGGATACTGGTAAGCCGGGAACCCAGATCATCATGCAGATCGGCAGAAATAGTATTTTTCACGCGCTGCACTTCCAGCAACTGGTTGATCCTGTAGCGATAGAAAGCATATAAAAGAGTTGCAATGATCAAAATTACCATGACAATGAACCACCATCGCAACCAGAAAGGTCCCGTAATGGTAATGCCCAGGCTGGCGGTTTGAGCTTCAGCCAACTCCTCCCCGGCCAGTTTGACCTGAAAATCATATTCCCCCGGGGGTAAATTGGTATAAGCTGAATATTGCCGCGAACCCGCATCTATCCAGTTGTCATCATATCCGGTCAGTCGGTATTGATAATTCATTTTTTGGGGAGATAAAAAATCAATGACCGTATAATTAAAAGAAAGGGAATTCTCAGAATAGGGTAACCGTATGTGATCTTTATAAGTGATTAGGGTATCTGTTTCCAGAGGTTTGTTGCCCACCATCACCCCGGTTAATACCACCGGTCCTGTTCTGCGAGAATGGGATATTTTATTCGGATCAAAGAAGTTCAACCCGTTGATCCCTCCAAAATAGAGGGTTCCGTCCTCTGCTTTATGGAACGCCCCGGTATTGAACTCATTGCTTTGTAAGCCGTCTTCCACGGTAAAAGGATAAATCCCGGTCACCTGAACCTCGTCCATATCAACGTGGTGATCAATTCTGAAGATGCCCCGGTTACTGCTCACCCAAACTGCATTCTTTCCCTCAGCAAGGATCCCATAGATCATATTATTGGGCAGATCCTCTGAAGCATCCAGCAATTGAGTATTTCCTGACTCCAGATGAATGATAAGGATACCCCTTCCGGCTGTGCCGGCCCAAAGAAATCCCGATTCAAAAAATAGACATTTGATCCCGTATTCATCTTCAATGGTTTGCTCAATAAAAAGGTTGGTTACCTCTTTAAATTTGCCGGTACAGGTGTTCAATAACCTAATCCCATTTTGTTCGAGTCCCAGGGCAAGAATAGAATCATTGAGCTGTTCCACACTCCTGATGTTGTTCTGTGAACCCAAATTTGAGGCAGGTTCCGGTAAATATTGGGAAATTAACCCTTCTTCCTTATCAATTAGTAGTAGGCCCGCATTTCTGGTGCCTGCCCATACCCGGTTATTTTCGGCATGAGTAAGCGTCCATATGGTATTGTCCGGGATCCTTTCTGAAGCGGTGCCTGCTTCAGAAAAAAACCATTTTTTCAGCTCTCCTGTACCGCGGTCTTTGAGCATTAAGCCGTTCCCCTGGGTTCCTATCCACAGGTCACCTTCGTCATCTGAAAGTAGGGAAACTACCCTGTCATAATTACTGATGCCGCTTTTAAACGGTTTGAAATGGAAGGTTTGGAACTCATTTTCTGCGGGTAAAAAACTAGTGAGGCCATTTCCCGAAGTCCCCAACCAAACAAATCCGTCATCATCTGTGGTGACAGCCCTTATCTGTTCAATAGCTATATTTTCCTGCACATCCTGATCTGTCAGCCGGTTGAAAATATTAAAATGAAGATTGTAATAACTCACCCCACCCCCGTCAGTCCCAATCCAAATCCCACCATTCCTGTCCTTTTCAATAGAAAGTACATCCTGGAATCCCAGGGAAAAGGGATTTCTTCTTTCGGGAAGGAGATGAACTATAGTTTTTTCATTAGTATTAATGATGAACAGACCATTCCCATAAGTTCCTACCCATACTTTTCCATCCTCTTCTGTCAGCAAACTCTCTACTATGAGATCTTTCGGAATGGGGTGTTTCGGGTATCCCTGAAAAGGGGAAAATGAAGCGGAATCTTTAGCCCTGGTAAAAATGCCCTTTCCAAAGGTGCCTAACCAAAGTTTTCCGTCCTTATCCTCCTTTAAAATATTGGCATTTACCCCGGGAAGATATTGCCTGTTTCCTGCTTTCCCTAATCTGTTCAGGCCTTTATAGGTCATGATCCATATATCTCCGGAAGAATCCTGGAAAACAGAACGCACCCGGTTGCCGGAAAGGGAGAATTGGTTGGTTGCATCCCGGTGATACCGGGTAACATTATTTGTTTTCCGGTCAATTTTATACAGCCCCTTGCCTGAGGTTCCCAACCACAGATCATCCCGGGTGTCGAAATAAAGGTAAGTTACCGGAGACTGCAGGTTTTCCTGTTTTTCCGGAAGGAGAAATGGGCGAAATTCTTCTGTCGCAAGATCAAATATCTCTATCTCTCCCCCTTTTTTAATGAGCCACAATTCCTTTCCCCTGGCAACCAGTTTTCCCGTCTGGGAATTAGTGGGGGAAGTAATATCGTCAAAAGTCCGTGGAAATATTACGAAATCCCGACCGTCAAATCGGTTGAGCCCGTCCTGGGTCGCAAACCACATAAAACCATAATCGTCTTCTGCAATGGCAACCACGCTGTTCTGTGACAAACCGTCATTGATGGTAATATTCTTAAAGTCATAGGAAGGCTTTTGGGCCAGCGCCGTAGTTAAGGAGAGAAAAAATAATAAGAATAGTAAACGTCCGCCCATACTTACATTTTTTAGATCATATAGGGGGATTTTGGATCTCTATAAATATATGTTAAAAAAATCATTGCGGCAACATATATTTATCTGAGTACCTATTCAATAACTCAGAACAGGCCTTCAGGAGGTGCCAAAATATTTCCGGAAATTGGATTTTTAAAAATAACTTAAATTCAGTATCTTAGAGAGGCTACCTTTAACACATCTGCCATGAAAAAAATAAACCATACCCGCAGACTTATACTTATCCTGCTGATGATATTTGTCGCGCTTCCAGTATCACTTTCAGCAGAGAATTTTCCTGATCTTACAACAAAGGATATTATTCGCGCTGAATACTTCGGAAAAGTAGTTAGCAGCCGTAACGGGCAACCGCTTGCCTCTGCTTATCTTTCTGTCAACGGCACGAATATTTCAACGGTGACCAATAACGACGGGGAATTTTCTTTAAAAGTCCCCGATAACCTCACAGACGTCACGGTGACCGTGTCACACCTTGGATACCGAAGCAAAACCTTACCCCTGGATTATTTCAGAGGAGATGACGTGGTAGTAGAGTTGGATGAATCCATGGAAGAATTATCTGAAGTGGCTATTTTCACCTATACAGATCCGCAGGCAGTGGTAAAAAATATGCTGCGGAACCGTGGAAGTAATTATTTCACAGAATCTCTTGACATGACGGCCTTTTACCGCGAAACCATCAAAAGAGGCAGAAAAAATGTATCTCTTTCTGAAGCGGTGGTGACCATACACAAAACCCCTTACAGCAACACTGTTAGTGATAAAATATCGCTAATTAAAGCCCGTAAGACGGCAGACTATGACCGCCTGGATACCCTTGCCCTTAAATTAAGGGGGGGACCCTATAATACGGTGAATATCGATCTCATGAAAAACCCCGATTTCATGTTCAGGAATGAGGGTTTGAATAACTATAAATTCAGTTTTGATCCTCCCACCAGGATCAATGACCGCTATCTTTATGTGGTGAATTTTGAAGAGTTGGCAAAGGATTACCCGTGGTACTTCGGGAAACTTTATATCGATGCTGAAAATTTCACTCTCGTAAAGGGGTCTTTTAATCTCAATGTAGATAACCGGGCAGCAGCCACAGCTCTTTTTGTCAAGAAAAAACCCGGAGGCACCAAGGTCTATCCTATTTCAGTACATTATGATATTGAATATCGTGAAAGGGATGGCCGTTGGTATTTCGGTTACGGGAAGACCGACCTCGAGTTTGTGGTGAACTGGAAGCGCCGGCTGTTCAATTCCCGTTACCGGGTGAACAGTGAACTGGCAGTGACCGACTGGCAGCCGGCAGAAGGGAAATTTAAAAGAGATGAAAACTATATAAATCCTAACATCGTTATGATCGATGATGTTTCAGGATTTGCAGATGTAGCCTTCTGGGGGGAAAACAATATCATAGAACCCGATGAATCCATTGAAAAGGCTATAGATAAGATAAGAAAGAACCTGGAGGAAAATAATCAACTTTGAGAAACCACCCTATCTTCTGATCTATTGCTTCGGAAAAATAATTTCAATACAGGATTGCTTTGATCCTGAACAGGAAAACCACAAAGGTTACCAAAAAAGCTATTTTTGGTAACCTTTTTTATAACGACATCTTCTGTCGCCAGGGTATTATAATTTTGCTATAGAGAGGTAATAATATTACTTTCGAAGCCGACCCAGGCTCTCCAAAAAAAACAGAAAATGAAAATTCTCCATACCGCCGACTGGCACATCGGGAAAAAACTACATAAGACTGATCTTTCCGAAGATTTTGATCTCTTCACCAACTGGCTGTGCAGGATAATTGAGGAGCAACAGGTGGATGTCCTGCTGGTTTCCGGGGATATTTTTGATCTCGCTAATCCATCTTCTGAGGCTCGCGCCCAGTACTACAGAGCTTTAATAAAATTGAAGCGTTTTGATTGCAGCATTATACTTACCGGGGGTAACCACGATTCCCCTGCCATGCTTGATGCCCCAAAAGAGATCCTGAGGGAATTGGATATTCACATTATTGGGGGGCTTCCTGAAAATATGGAGGATTTGATCATCCCGATTCCGGGAAAAAACACCCAGCCCGAAGTAGTGATCGCCGCTCTTCCCTACCTCCGCGAGGCCGATCTGCGCCGCGCAGAAGACGGGAACACTTATGAAGACCGTCTGGAAGCTCTAAAAACAGGCATCCAGAATACCTTTTTTAAAGCTTCAGAAATTTGTGCAGCAAAATTCCCGACTGTTCCCGCAATAGCTATGGGCCATCTCTTTACGGCCGGGATAGAAACTTCAGAGAGTGAAAGGGAAATCCAGATAGGGAACCTGGCAGCTTTTGAGGCTTCCCGTTTTGGCAGTTACTTCAATTACATTGCCCTGGGACATATACATAAACCGCAAAGAGTGGCGGCTGCAGTGCCTGCATTTTACAGTGGCTCCCCCTTGCCCCTGTCGTTTAGCGAACGAAGGGATGAAAAAAGGGTCCTGTTGATCGATTCTTTAGATGGTTGGGAGCCGAAAAGCATTCCTGTACCCTCTTTCAGGTCATTGCTGAAGGTGACGGGAAATCTTGAAGAGCTCATTTTCAAATTAGAAGGGCTGCAGGAAAAAAAGCATCTGGAAAGTCTTGTCGAAGTTGAACTGAAGGAAGAACAGTATGATGCCCTTAAACTTTATGCTCTTGATGAGATGGTCTCAGCGTTTCAACAGGAAGGCTACAGGATCATAAAACACCGCGCAAGCTTTGAAAATCAGGCAATGGGTGTTTCCCGCTCTTTTGGTGAAGATCAGCAATTACAGGATCTGCAACCTAAGGAAGTTTTCCTGGAACTTATAAAAGAGCATGAATACGACCCGGAAGTCCGACAGGAAATAGTGGCTGCCTTTGACGAACTCCTGGAAGAAGTACAGCGGGATGAAAACACAGCATTATGAAGATCTTGAAAATTGAATTTCAGAACATAAATTCCCTCAAGGGAACCCACGAAATTGATTTTTCAAAGGCTCCCTTTACGGTTAGTTCCCTCTTTGCCATCACCGGTCCTACGGGAAGCGGGAAGAGTACCATTCTGGATGTCATTTCATTGGCATTGTTCAACCGCATACCGCGTATGCCGGGAAACAGAACCCTGTCGAAAACCGACATCCTGAAATTCGGAGCTGTCCTTACGCGCAATCAAAAAGAAGCTTTCGCGAAAATCACCTACGAGACCAAAACCGGGAAATATTCGTCAAAATGGGGGATTTCTACTGCACGCACCGGGACTCTCAGAGATCACGAGATGGAAATTTCCGATCTGAATACCGGGAATCTCCTGGATCTCAAGAAATCTGAAGTACCCTCCAAAAATGAGGAATTGATAGGTCTTTCTTACGAGCAATTCATCAAAGCAGTGCTTCTGGCCCAGGGAGAATTTGCACAGTTATTAAAGGCTGAAAAAAAGGAAAGAGGTGAGCTGCTGGAAAAGATCACCGGCACGGGAATTTACCGCCAAATGGGGGTGAAAGCTTTTCAGAAATTCAAGCAGGTAAATGCTGAAATTGAAGACCGGCAGAGAGAAATAAGTGTGCTCCAAAAAGACCTTTTAGAGAAGGAAGTCCTGGAGCAGTTGAAGAAAGACCTGGCCGAAAAAACCACTGCTTGCACGCCCCTCGGGAAAGAACTGGAACAGCTGGACAGGCGACTTCAGCTAAAGAAAAATATCAATGAGCAGGCCCGGCAAATTTTTGAAAAGGAAAACCTGCAGCGATCTGCTGCCGAACGTATACAGGAGTTCGAAAATAAATACCTGGAAAAGTTACGAAAGCACGAGCAGGTGCAGGTCTTCGCTGAAGATCTAAGGTCTTGGCAAAACCTTGACAGGTCCTGTCGTGAATTAAGAGAGGACTTGACCGCACATGCCCGGGAGGAGCAGGGAAACCTGCAGGGGATCAATTCCTGCCTGGAGAACATAAAAAGCTTCCTTAAAAAGGAGCCTGAAACAGGGAAAATTGAAACCAGTCTGCAGGAATTTTCAAGGAATGTAAGGAAGCTGCAGCATCAAAGGGAAGAAAAGCTTAGCAAATATGATAACCTGAAGGAAAGATTTCATGCTGAAGTCAGGGAGGTGCCTTTCATGCTGAACGGTGATCTGGAATCTGAAGAGCTGAAGCTGAAAGAAATGAAAACTACGGGAGAGAGAAACCTTCAGGAGTTAAGGGAACAGTTGGGGGATGTAGACCTTGAAAATCCTGAAACCGAAAAAAGCAGGCTTCGGCAGGTCATACAGCTGGGAAGACGTGCCCAGCAGAAAGCATCAGTTATTAAAAATCTTTCTGAAGCCATTGAAAAGGCACGACAGGAAGAGAAGAATCTGCTTCCGGAGGTGGAAGAATTTCCGGAGCAAATAAAACAGATCAGCAGTAAAGCAGAACTTTTACGAAAGGATCTTAAGAACCTGCAGTTGCAACGGGACAATGAAATCCTTAAGGCCAATTTCGAGGAACTTCGCCATAAATTACATGCCGGGGAACCCTGCCCTTTATGCGGTTCCCAGGAACATCCCTATGCGACCGGGCTTCCGCCAAAAAATGATAAGCTTCAGGAAGAGATTTCGGCCACACAAAGCAGTTTGGATCAACTGGAAAGGCGGGTCACAGGATTAAGCACCACCCTTGGGCATTATCGAAAAAGACTTGCCGCAGTTCAAAAGGAACTGGGAGAAAAGCAACGGGAACTCCAGGCTAAAAAAATAGATTTTGAGGAGCATTTTTCAAAACTGAACCCTTCCGAAGAAAACTGGGAGCAATTTTGCAGCATCAGGGAGGAAAAACTGCAGTTATTGGAGAAATTTGAACAGGAAAAGCGGAAACATACAGCCATACTCAATGGAATTCCCATTATTTCAGAAATCAAGGATGTACTGCTACATGGTAAAAAGATCAAGGCAGAGCTTGACAGCCTCTACACCGGGAATGATATTGACACCGATTGTCTTGACTTACAAAAATCCTGGACGGGACTGCAACATCAAAAGAGTTCTTTAGCCAAATTGTACAGCGAGCTTAGTACCAAACTGGAAGGAAAATCGGCAGACCTGGAGAAGGCAGAAAAGTTGTTGCAACCGAAGATTTCAAAAATTGACTGTAAGGAGATCAGGGATGCACTGCTAAGGCTCCTTCTTGAAACAGAATATCAGGAACTTAGAAAAGAACGGGGAGCTCTCACCTCTCAAAAAGAGCAAATCGAAGCTTCTTTAAAAACACTGAGGGACCAACTCACAGTTCTTAAAGAGAAAGACGTAGAAGAAACAGCCGAGGTATTGAATGAAAAAATGTCTACTACCAAAAAACAACTTGAAGAGATTAGCGGGGAATGTGAGGAATTAAGAAGAAGGCAGCGTAACGATTCCGAGCGGAGAACTGCAATTGCGGCCATAGAAAAGGAACTGGCAGGCGTGAAAAAAGGCATAAGGCGTTGGGAATTACTGAACCACCTTATTGGAGATGCAACAGGTAAAAAATTCAACGATTTTGCACAGGACCTTAGCCTGTCGCAGTTACTGCAGCTGGCCAATGTGCGGCTTAAAGATCTTAGTGACCGCTACCTTATCGATAAACCGGAAGGGGATGAAGATGACGGACTGGTAGCTATTGATGAGCATATGGGAGGCCAAAGAAGGTCTGTCAAAACGCTCTCGGGTGGGGAAACTTTTATCCTGAGTCTTTCCATGGCTCTCGCCCTCTCTGACCTGGCCTCCAGAAATGTGGAGATCAACAGTCTGTTCATCGATGAAGGTTTTGGCACCCTTGATCCTGAAACCCTTGATCAAACGCTGGATACCCTCGAAAAATTACAGGCAGAATCTTCAAAGACCATAGGAATAATTAGCCATGTAGATTCGCTGAAGGAAAGGATCGCAACCCAGATCCAGCTAAAAAGGAACGGGCAGGGATATAGTTCGCTGGAAATAAAATAACCGGGACATTTATTAATAATATAATAAAGTTTCCAGCAGTATTTTATCCTTTACTGACAATGGCTTAACTTAAATGGAAATACTAAAAGAAAAGCCATGAAAAAAATATTGATGATACTTACCTCCAGTAGTGAACTTGTGAATACCAGCGACAAGACCGGGGTTTGGTTGGGGGAATTCACAGATCCCTATTATGAATTTCTTGATAAAGGATATGAAGTGACCCTTGCCAGTCCAAAGGGCGGGAAACCACCCGTAGATCCCAGGAGCAAGCTTACTGAAAATATAACTTCTTCGAACCGCAGGTTCAATAAGGACGAGAAGGCACAAAAGGATTTTGAATTCACCCTCCCACTTTCTGAAGTAAAGGCCGGGGATTTTGATGCCGTTTTCTTTCCGGGGGGACACGGGCCAATGACAGACCTGGCCGAAGATGAAACCAATGCCAACCTGGTAGTAGATTTTTTCAATCAAGATAAACCTATCGCAGCCATTTGCCACGGTCCTGCAGGACTTTTAAAGGCGGCAACCAAGGAACCTGCTATTCTGCAGGGAAAAGAGGTCACAGGTTTTTCAAATGCCGAAGAAAAAATGGTAGGCTTGAGGGATAATATTCCCTTTAGTCTTGAGGACAGGTTGAAAACACTGGGAGCCAATTATAAATCGGCTACCATACCTTTTACTTCAAAAGTAAAGGTTTCGGGAAAACTTATCACGGGACAGAATCCTGCATCGGCAGAAAAAGCAGCCAAAGAACTGATCAAAATGCTGGAGTAAATTAGAGGTTCATAAATTATTTTTCACCATCCCTTACTTAACCTCTTGTCCTGGACATCATCCGGTACCAGAATCATGCCTGTAGGGAAGGAGATTAGGGATGGATTTCTTTAATTTGTCTTTTGTATGACAGTTCAGGAAAAAATCAAGGAGTTTGCACCCATGGCAGAGAAAATGCCCGGGGTGGTAGTGATACATGAAATCGACGGCTTTTCCCCTAAATTTATGACCTCTAATGGTCTTGAGCTTCTGGGAATTTCCCTGGAGGAACTTATTGAAGTGGGGGAAGATTACCAGAAGAAGTTCCTTAATAAGGATTTCATGGAAGATTATCTCCAGGCCCTTACAAAAATGCTGCAGGAGGATGCCTTAGAGGAGACCTATACCTTTTTCCACCAGGTACAGTTGCAAGAACAAAAAGATTATGTTTGGTATGCTTCCTCTCTGAGGGTTTTCCATGTTGACGAAAAGAACAGGCCCACCCACACGGTTACCACAGCTTTTCCTATTGGTGAGTTCCAACACCTGCCTCAAAAAGCAGAAAGATTACTGGCCGAAAATTTCTTCTATAAAAAGAATTATAAAAAGTTCTCCTGCCTCAGCACAAGGGCTAAACAGGTTCTGCGGCTGGTGGCTCTTGGAAAAAGTTCGGGTGAGATCTCTGCCCTTTTAAATATTTCTATAGATACGGTCAATTCACACCGCATGGCGATAAAACAGAAACTGGAGATCTCAACCCAGTATGATTTCACGAAATACGCCCTTTCCTTCGACCTGATTTAATTCTGCCTGCATTTTTTGGATATTGTAACAAAATCTCTTATTCTATAACTAATAATTATAAAAGTACAAGTAATTAGGTAAATTAAGGTGAAAGATAAAACTGGATCCTTTCCTTAAAAATTCACAACTTTGAAAATTATAGAAGAAAAGATCAAAAAATTTGCACCCTCTGCAGAATGTATGCCCGGGGTGGTAGTTATCCATGAAATCAACCCTATTACAGATTTTAAGACCGTTTTTATGACCCAAAAAGGTTTGAGCCAATTGGGGGTCAGTCTTAATGAGCTATCTGAAATGGGAAGCAAGTACCACGAACGCTTCTTCAATAATGAAGATATGGAAGGGTTCCTGGAAAAACTGGAAAAGCTACTAAAAAACAAAGATCCAGAAGAGACCTTTACATTTTTCCAGCAAGTGAAATTCAAGGATAGGGATGAGTGGGTTTGGCATATTGGTTCTGTCAGGATCTTCCATCAGGATGATAACGGGAATCCTACCCATTTGGTGACGGTTGTCTTCCCTGTAGACCAGATGAAACATATTCCCAATAAAGCCGAACGCCTGCTGGCGGAAAATATGTTCTTCAAGGAAAATTATACAAAATTCCTGAACCTGGGAGCACGAGCGAAGGAAGTGTTGAGATTGGTGGCTATGGGAAAAAGTTCTTCAGAAATTGCAGAGGAGTTAAGTATTACTGTAGACACGGTAAACACACACCGTAAGATCATTAAGAAAAAGCTGGGTATTAATACCTCTTATGAGTTTACCGAATATGCTCACGCTTTCGATTTAATATAAAAAAAAATCGGGGCCCCTACACCCCCGATTTTTTAATCCATTTCCAGAAGAGTTCTTCAGGAAAATTCATATTGTAAAATTAAAGGATTAAAAAGCTCTTCACAATACCCACTTCTGGTGAATTTTTGGCCTAAATAAAAATAAT
The DNA here is from genome assembly GCF_042684505.1 of Salinimicrobium flavum. Taxonomy (NCBI): domain Bacteria; kingdom Pseudomonadati; phylum Bacteroidota; class Flavobacteriia; order Flavobacteriales; family Flavobacteriaceae; genus Salinimicrobium; species Salinimicrobium flavum. Next base: position 91,759 of record NZ_JBHULT010000011.1, on the reverse strand, counting down.
TCACGAATTTTCCTACTTTTTTCTTCCAGCTTCAGCTCTAATTACAATCACTGTATAATTCATTAAATTCGCCGCAAAGACCAAATCATGCACCGGCACTTCAAGATCTACAAGCCTTATGGATTCCTAAGCCAGTTCGTTACTAATCAAAAGACCCGAAAAAATAAAAGACTTCTGGGGGAACTGGCAGATTTCCCTGAAGGGACTATGGCTGTGGGCCGGCTGGATGAAGATTCTGAGGGCTTGCTCCTGCTAACAACCAATGGAAAGGTTAGCGCAGAGATCACCAAAGGTAAAGTAGAGAAGGAATATTACGTGCAGGTAGACGGATTCATAACCCAGGAGGCCGTGGAGAGACTTTCTAAAGGAGTCGAGATTGGGATCTATGGTAAAAAATATCAAACAGACCCCTGTACTGTAGACATAATTACTACTTCACCTAAATTTCCTGAACGGGCCAAAAAGATCAGGGATGAACGCCACGGCCCTACCAGCTGGATCTCTGTAATCTTACGGGAAGGGAAATTTCGACAGGTCAAAAAAATGACTGCTGCAGTTGGGTTTCCCACGCTGCGCCTGGTTAGGGTTAGGGTGGGAAGCGAGCACCTGGACACAATGGATGCCGGAGAGGTAAGAGAGGTTGAAAAGTTTTCCTATTGATTTGCCCTTTTAGATGATTTGTATCATTGCAGCATCAGGTTCGAAATAGTAATTTGAAACTGGTCAAAATTTACTGCGATGAAAAATATTTTGCTGCCCACCGACTTTTCCAAATGTTCGACCAATGCGATCTTATATACCTTACGGTTGTTCAAGGGCACTTCCTGTACCTTCCATTTACTGAGCATCTATAAAGCCTGGAACTATACCAGCGGCGACCTTATGCAAGCTTCCGCAGACGATTCTTTATATGATATCCTGATTTCAGAAAACAAGAGCAAGCTGGAAAAATTAATGAAAAGGATCAGCAAAAATTCCGTGGATGAGGATTTCACTTTTCATGCATTAACAGATTATGATGTTTTTACAGATTCGATCAACAAATTCATCGAGGTGAAGCATATTGACCTTATTGTTATGGGTACAGATGGAGCTTCAGACGCGAAGGAAAAACTTTTTGGCAGTCATACCCTTAGAGTGATAAGAAAAGTGGATTCTCCACTGCTCATCATTCCGGCAGGCCTCAAATTCCATATGTTGCGGCGCCTGCTGCTTATTCTGGACCATTCGGTAGATTTTGAACAAACCAGCCTCAAGCCTTTGCTTGAACTTATAGGAAATCACTCTTTTTCAATGGAAATTTTAAAAATGAGTGAAACAGGTGCAGATGCTGAAGTGGAAACTGCCGGGGAAAAGGAGTTAAAGGACCACTTTGCCATCTATAATCCGGAATATCATAGGGTTTCTGACACCCCTACTCATGAAGCGGTCATTAGCCTGGTGGAATCCCGTAATATAGATATGAACATTCTGCCGGTAAGGAAAGAGGATTTTCTGGAACGTATTTTTGGATCGCACCTTTCTAAGATCATATACTCTACTCCTGTTCCTCTCTTCATTTTACAAGGCAGCCGCGCCGGGAAAAAAAGTTAAACTATTATATGATGAAGGTCGTTTTTGGTATTATCCTTCTCCTGCACGGTTCTATCCATCTTTTAGGATTGATCAAAGCCTTCCGGCCTCAAAGTATTCCGCAGCTAACCAGGAATATTCAAATTCCCGAAGGTCTGCTTTGGCTAGTGGCTTTCTTGTTGCTGTTTGCCGCTGCTATTCTTTACTTTCTCAAAAAGGACGGCTGGGAGCCGGTAGCAATTATTGGGGTGATCCTGTCGCAGCTGTTGGTGACCATCAACTGGGAAGAAGCTAAATTCGGTACCCTATTGAATCTATTGATCCTCGCAGTGGCTCTTTCGGCTTATGGTTATTCAGCCTTCAGTGCCATGACAGCTAAAGAAGTCTCTGTCATCAATTCTGCTCCGGAAAATAGTTCCTCATCTTCAAAAAACGCAATGGCTGCTCTGCCCGCATCAGTCCAAAAATGGCTCAAGGTAACGGGAGCGACAGATCACACTGCTGTCACCACAGCATATCTCGAGCAAAAAGGAAGAATGAAGATCAACCCCAACGGAAGATGGATGCGCTTTTACGCCCGGCAGCATTTTACTGTTTATGAACCGGCCTTTGTATGGCGGGCAAGGGTGAAGGCTTTTCCTTTGGTTTATCTCGACGGCAGAGACAAGTTGGTAAACGGAAAAGGGGAAATGTTGATCAAACTTTTTTCTCTGATTAAAGTTGCCGAAGCAAAAGGAAACCTTGAAACAGATACCGGGACCATGCTCCGTTTTTTGGGGGAAATCTGCTGGTTTCCTACTGCTGCTTTAGAACCATACATTTCCTGGAAAGAGATTGTACCGGGAGAAGTGAAAGCGGTATTAGCGATAAAGGATCAAAGGGTTTCGGGAACTTTCAGCTTTGACAGGAAAGGTCAATTAAGGTCTTTTGAAGCCTTTAGGTACTACGGCAGCGGAGAAAAAGCCAAACAGGAAAAGTGGGTGATAGAGATAACTGAACATAAAGATTTTGACGGAATGCTGGTTCCTTCGGCTTGCAAAGTAACATGGAAATTACCCGGGGGAGATTTCACCTGGCTGGAACTCGAGATCACCTCTCTTCAATACAATAGCTGATCATCTTTTCTCAATTCCTCCCCCTCTTTTTTAAATTTTCCGAAGATCAAAAATAGTGTACCTAACAGTCCAGCCACCAACAGGCCAAGGTCCTCTTTGATACCCAGTGTTAATGCAGCCGAAAATCCCAGGAGTGACCACAAAAACGGAATGATATACACAAACCAGGAAGGCCTGCGTTGTAAAAACATCAATACCCCAAAAGTAAATATGGTTGTGGGGCAGGGAAGTCCGAAAGTGGGGGAATAAGGAAATCTGTGCTCGAAAAAATAAGAAAGAAGAGGATACACAACCAGGGCAAAGAAAAGAAGCAGCATCCCCAGAATTCCCCTGGTGTGCATATTGAATTCATATTTCAGTTTTCCTTTCAGGACTCCCGGAATAAGAAATATAAGTCCCTGGAGAATAAAAAATGCTCCGAAAAAGTAGGCTGCCGGGTTGATCCTGCTAAAATGCAGCAAATGATAAACCACCCCCATCCACAACCATAAAAGTGCTAAAACCAGATTTATAATCCTGGAACTCCATTTCCTCCTGAAGCACAACATGGCAACAGCAAAACCTCCCAGGAGGAAAAGCAGGATCTGCAGGGGCCAGACTGCCATATTTTACTGCCCGAAAACCTTTATGAATTCTTCACCGGAAAAAGGCATTTTACAGCAAAATTAAGGGGAAGATAACTAATGAACCCCTGAAGGACAATGACATATCTCATCCTATGATCCTGCCGTCCTCCATTTGTATGATCCTGTCTGTGCGATTGGCGAAATCGGGGTCATGGGTCACGATCAACAGGGACAAGCCATGTTCATCGCTAAGGTTTCTAAAAATATTAAAAACATTTTCAGAATTTTGGGAATCCAGGTTTCCGGTAGGTTCGTCGCCCATAATTATGGAAGGGTCATTGATCAATGCACGGGCTATGGCCACCCGCTGTTTTTCCCCACCCGAGATCATGGCAGCCTTTTTTGGCGCCAGTTTTTCAATGCCCAGTACACGCAACTTTTCTATGGCATTCTGTTCAATCTCTTTAGTTGTTTTTTCGCCCAGTTTTAAGGCTGGAAGCATTACATTATCAAGCACAGAGAATTCGGCCAGCAGATAATGAAACTGAAAAACGAATCCAATACGTTTGTTCCTGATAAATGCTAGTTCATTGGGAGATCCACCGGTAATTAGCTCCTCCTTTAGAAATAGTTCCCCGTCATAGTCAGTATCCATGGTAGAAAGTACATAAAGCAAGGTGGATTTCCCACAACCCGATTTTCCCATGATCGAAACGAACTCCCCCGCTTTGACAGATAAACTTATATCGTGCAACACCTGGAATTTGACAGGTTTTTTAAAGTATTTGTTGATATTTCTTGCTTCAAGGATATTCATAGGACTTCTATAACCTGTTTATGATCTGTACAGGATCCAAATTTTTAGCTTTTCGTGAGGGCAGGTAACCGGCCAGGGAAGTAGCGATCAGGGCAAAACTTATCCCAATAACATAGAACCACCCGTTGAAATTTATGGGGTAAGTTTTAACGGCTGGAAGGGCCGGGGTCTCGAAAGGGGTATTATCAATAAGCACAGACAGGCCAAAACCCATTATTAAACCCAGGATCCCTCCAACTATACCTATAATAAGAGCCTGACTCATAAAAATGAGTTGTACATCCTTTCCCGAAAATCCTGTAGCCTTGAGAATAGCTATGTCGTTCATCTTCTCATAAATAAGCATAGTTAGGATATTATAGATCCCAAATCCAGCAACAATGAGTAAGGTGACAGCGACAGCATAGGTTATGAAGTTCCTTATGGTGGTTCCTGTCTCGAATTGTGCATTTGCGGTCTTAATATCCATAGCCTTTAACCCATACTCTTCTTCAACTTTTTGGGCAATGGGCACGGCATCATCCATGTGGTAAAGTTTCACATTGATATCTGTGATATAATTTTGAGGTTCCCCAAGCACCCGCTGTATAGTTTTGAGATTGGTGAAGCTTTGAATGTTGTCAATTTCGGTTATTCCGCTTTGGTAAAACCCCACGATCTTAAGTGGGAAGATCTCTCCTTTTATGGTATTGATCTGCACCCTATCCCCTATTTCGAGGGACATCTTTTTGGCGAGTCCTACTCCCAGCAGGATCCCGTTGGAATCGTTGTGAAGATCTTTCGCACTCCCTTCAACTATATAATCTTTCAGGTTAAATAACTCAGCTTCCTTCAGGATGTCTGCACCTATTAGATTCCCTCCTATTTCTATCGAACCTGACACGTAGAATATCTGGGCCTTTACCTGCGGAAGTGCACCCCGCACCCTGGGATCCCGGTTAAGCCGGTCGATCAATGGTTGAGCATTATAGATCTTCTTCTGGGTTTGTTTGGGCCTCACGGAACGTACCACCCTGAAAGTGTTTTTTATTCCATCTGCCAAAAAGATGGGTTGCTCTTCAGAGGGTTCGATCTCGTTGTAAATATGGATGTGTGGGGTCTGGTTGAGGATAAGGTCGTCCAGCATTTGGTTCATCCCGGTCATAAAACTTACCAGGGTTACATATGAGCCAATGCCAAAGGTCACCCCCAGCGCTGCAATAATTGTTTGCTTTAATTTGCTGAAAAGATGGGTTTTGGCGATGCTCAATATGACAGAATGATTGATCATTTCTCGGGATTATAAATGTAACTTTCAGGGGTAAGCCCCGAGGTGATCTCTACGGAATCGATACTCTTAATCCCTGTGCTGACTTTCACATATCCCTGTTCTGTTTTTACCCTATCCTCTCCTATTAAATAATTGCGAGGGATTACAAGAGCCTTTTCCTTACTTTCAATGACGATATTGGCTTCTCCCGAAAGACCGGCATACAATACAGGGGGAGTTTCATCAAACAACGCCTCCACCAGGAAGGTTTGATTGCGTTCATCCTTTTCGGGGTAGATCTTGTTCACTCTGGCCTTAAAAACTTTGTTTCCATAGGCATCCAACACCAGTAACACCTCCTGCCCTTCCTTTATTTTTACGATGTCGACCTCATCTACCAGCATTTCAATAACAAAATCTGATGCGCTTCCCACAGAAGCCACCGGCTGATTGGTATTAACGGTTTCTCCGGGATTCTTATAAAGGGAATATACCCTGCCGTTGATCTTGCTGGTCACTGTAAAATCTGTAGTATTTATTTGTGAAAGGCGATAATTGTTCTCTGCCTGTCGCAACTGGGTTTGCAGTTCATTTTTGGTGCGCGAATACTTATTCCGAAGAATCTCCAGGGAAGATGCAGAAATATCAAAAGCCATTTCCCTGGTCTCAAAAGCTGTTTTTGAACCTATCCCCTGCTCCCATAATTTTTTTTGTCGAATAAAGTTCACAGAATCATTGAGATATTGAACCCTTGCGCTTCTGAGTTCTTCCTCTATGCCTTTGAGAATGGCAGTTTGCCCCTCATAATTCTTCCTTGCCAGTTCAAGGGCGACCCGGGCATTTTCAGTATTTAATTTGGGACTGGAATTAATGATCTGAACTATGGGGTCTCCTTTCTTTACCAGGTCCCCTTCTTCAAAAAGGTTGTTTTCCACAATACCGTTCACTGCAGCAAAGGCCTGGTAAAGACTATCAGGTTGAATGATCACAGATGAGTATACCGCTTCTGTAATACCTGTTTCTTTCGGAAGTATTTTTTTTTCCCGTCCGTTACACGAAATAAGGAAAAAAGCAAAAATTAAGAATGGTAAAACTCTGTACATGAACACCTTTTGCTCAAAATTAAATCAAAGCCCTGCCATTGTGAATGACATATATCATATAATAAAACCTCTGTAGACGTTACATTTAATAGGAATTAAAAAACCAGGAAAATTATGGATATTTCACTGTTTCTGGCAAAATTCTGGGGTTGGTACCTGTTGATCTTTTTCTTCGTCCTCAGTTTTAATCCTGACAGGATAAGGCAGATAAATAATGATCTGAAGAATGAGAAATTCCAGATCCTCATCGCATTTTTGGCCATTGTACTGGGGCTGCTCAATATCCTGGTCCACAATGTATGGGAACCCGACTGGCGTTTTTTGATCACTTTTCTGGGTTGGATGTCCCTTTTTACTGGGCTGGGATTATTTATCTTTCCCAAACACACCAGCAACAGGATCGCCGTAATCAACGTAAAGCTTATTCAGGTGATCTATTTCCTGCTTTTCCTGGTAGGTATCTTTCTGCTGAATATGGGATACCAAATTGTTCTTTATTAAAAAATAGGATCATGAAAGCACTTATAAAGAAATTTTCTGAGATTAACATTCAGGATGTTCCGCAGGTAGGCGGGAAAAATGCATCGCTGGGTGAAATGTTCAACGAGCTTTCTTCGGAAGGAGTACAGGTGCCTGATGGTTTTGCGACTACTTCTGAAGCATTCTGGCTCTTCCTGAAAGAAAACGCGCTGGAAGATAAACTGGAACTTCTCATGAAAGAGTTGGACCATAAGGAATACACCAACCTTGTCGAAAAAGGGAAAAAAGCACGCGATCTTATCCTGGACGCTTCTTTGCCCAAAGGTTTTTCTGAAGAGATCCTGAAGGCTTACCATGACCTGGGGAAGGGAAAAGATGTAGAGGTAGCCGTAAGAAGCAGTGCCACCGCCGAAGACCTCCCGCAGGCAAGTTTTGCAGGGCAACATGAATCCTTTCTGAATATTTCAGGCGACGAGGCTGTTCTGGAAGCAGTAAAGAAATGCTTTGCCTCCCTGTATACAGACAGGGCTATAAAGTACCGGGAAGACCAGGGATTCAAACACCGGGATGTAGCACTTTCTGTAGGCATACAAAAAATGGTACGCTCAGACTGTGGAAGTTCCGGCGTAGGGTTCACCATTGAGCCTGAATCTGGCTTTCCTGATGTGATCCACCTTTCGGGAGTATGGGGGCTTGGGGAAAATATAGTACAGGGAACGGTAAACCCTGATGAATTCTACATTTTCAAACCTACACTAAAGCTTGAAAAAAATGCTATTCTTCAGAAGAAACTTGGAAGAAAAGAGAAAACCATGGTCTATGCAGAGTCCAACGGGCATTCCTCAACCGTGAACATAGAGACCGAAGCTTCTAAACAGGACCAGTTCGTACTTAACGATGAAGAGGTCCTCACCCTTGGCAGATGGGCATTGATCATAGAAGAACACTACGACAAGCCTATGGATATTGAATGGGCAAAAGATGGAGTTTCCAAAGAACTATTCATCACCCAGGCCCGTCCAGAAACGGTACACAGGGCATTGCGGGAAGAGCTTCAGTATGAATACAAGCTGCGGGAAAAGGGTGAGATCCTGGTTTCAGGAAATGCCATTGGTTCAAAGATCGCGGTAGGAACAGCACGAATCCTTGAGAGTCCGCGGGAAGCAGATAAGCTGAAAAAAGGAGATATTTTAGTCACCGAGACCACAAGCCCTGACTGGGATCCTATACTTAAACGGGTTTCCGGGGTGATCACAGACCGGGGAGGCAGGACAAGCCATGCTGCTATAGTAGCGCGTGAATTAGGTGTGCCGGCCGTGGTTGGTACCTATCATGCAACCCAGAACATCAAGGATGGGGAAACCATAACCGTTTCCTGCGTGGAAGGAAAAACCGGATTTGTTTATAAAGGCAGTCTAAAATATGAAAAAGAGGAATTGGATTTCTCCAGTGTAAAGCTGCCAAAGACCGAAGCTAAACTTATTTTATCTGATCCTGAAAAGGCTTTCCAGCTTTCCTTTTACCCTAATAACGGGGTGGGTTTACTCCGCATGGAATTTATCATTACCCACATGGTAAAAGTACATCCCATGGCGCTCATCAGGTTTAAGGAGTTAAAAGACCAGGAAGTAAAAAAGGCGGTAGAAGAACTTACCACAGGTTATGCCAACAAGGAGGAATATTTCATTGATCAGCTCGCCCAGGGAATTGCTTCAATGGCCGCGGCATTCTATCCAAAAGAGGTCATAGTTCGCATGAGTGATTTTAAAACCAATGAATATGCGAATCTTATTGGAGGTACCCAATTCGAACCCCTCGAAGAAAACCCAATGCTGGGCTTTAGAGGTGCATCGCGCTATTATCATGACCTGTACAGGGAAGGATTTACTTTAGAATGCAAGGCTATTCAAAAGGTAAGAGAAGATATGGGTCTGGAAAATGTGAAAGTCATGATCCCGTTTTGCCGTACCCTGGAAGAGGGAAGAAAAGTAGTGCTGCTAATGGAAGATAATGGTCTTAAACGAGGTGAGAAAGGACTTGAGATCTACATGATGGTAGAGATCCCCAGCAACGTGATCCTCCTGGAAGAATTTGCTGAGATCTTTGATGGATTTTCAATTGGATCCAACGACCTTACCCAGCTCACCCTTGGAATTGACCGGGACTCTCAGTTGATGGGAGCGCTTTTTGATGAAAATGACCCTGCAGCTAAGAAAATGATCTCCATGGCCATTGAAAAGGCACGAAAAGCAGGTAAAAAGATAGGACTTTGCGGACAAGCACCCAGTGACTTTCCCGAGTTTGCGTCATTCCTGGTAAACGAAGGGATAAGCAGCATCTCCTTTAACCCAGATGCCTTGCTGAACGGGATCAAAAATATCAATAAGGCTGAAGAGAAAAATTAAAATTTTGGAGATTAGAAAGGGATCCTGAATTTACCTCTTTGAGCACTTAATTTGCAAGGGCCTTAAAAGTATCTCCCTGCCTTATGTCTCCAGACCTATACCCTTTCATAAACCACTCCATACGCTGCTCAGAGGTTCCATGGGTAAAGGCATCGGGCACCACACGGCCTGAAGTACGTTTTTGAATGGCATCATCTCCCACTGCACTCGCGGCACTCATGGCAATTTGAATATCCCCCCCCTCGAGATATTCCCGGTTATGGTGGGCCCATAAGCCGGCGTAGAAATCGGCTTGCAGTTCGAGGGCTACAGAGAGTTCATTGGCTTCAGTCTGGCTGATCCCCTGCTGAGCTTCCCGAACTTTTCCTGAAGTTCCTAACAGGGTCTGTACATGGTGGCCCACCTCATGGGCGATCACATAAGCAATGGCAAAATCCCCCTCTTTGGCTCCAAACCGTTTATGCAGTTCTTCAAAAAATGTAAGGTCCATGTATACTTTTTGGTCTGCAGGACAATAAAAAGGACCCGATGCGGCCGATGCTCCCCCGCAGGCAGTTTGCACGGCATCTGAGAACAGTACCATGCCCGGTTCCTGGTAAGTACCTCCGTTTTCCCGGAAGATATCATGCCATATATCTTCTGTGTCTGCCAGTACGGTGGCTGAAAAATCTCCCAACTCCTTTTCTTCTGCGGTAAGTTCCCTTTCTTCTGTGGCCGTACCCGATTGGTTTTGAAGTTGATCGAGGATCTCTGTAGTATCCCCTCCCGAGAAAAGCTGGATGGCCAGGAAGATCAATCCAATAAGACCACCTCCAATGGCTACCTTTCCTCCCGTGGAACTTCCTCTCCTGTCTTCAACATTGGAACTTTTCCTTCTGCCTTTCCATTTCATAGGTTCTCGTCTTTAATGATCACGGCAAAGTAGAAAATAAAAGGTCCTGAATATGTTCAGTATTTCATAAAATTCCGAAGCAATCCAAAAAATTTGAAAAGGTTGGTTACAGTGCACTCAGATTTTGGAGGTTCGGTAACTAATGTTCCTTACCTCTCCTTTGATCATCTTGAATTCCTCGTCGTTCACAATGATCTTAATGATATCCTGCCAGCCACCGTGGCTTTTTAGGCATAGGTTGTCATGGGTAAGATGTACTTCCAGCCAGTGTTTCCTGTATCGGCACCTGAATCTAATCTGCTTGACATTATCTGGCAGGCGTGGATTAAAATAAAGACAATCCTTTTTAAATTCCATTCCTGTGTAACAGCGATGAATTAGATCGACCGTTCCTGCCATGGCTCCCAGGTGGATGCCTTCTGCAGTAGTTCCTCCCTGTATATCATTGAAATCACTTATCAGGGCTTTTTTAAAGTCATGCCAGGACTTTTCCCGGTGAGACCGGGCATATACCCACGAATGCACCACCTTGCTGAGGGTTGAGCCGTGTGAGGTGATATCCTGGTACCATGAGATATTCATAGGGATCTGTTCCCGGGTGTCAAAATTATATCCCATACGTTCAAAGATCTCTGTAAGTTCTTCTGCGGAAAAAAGGTAGAACAACATCAAAACATCAGGTTGCTTGACGGCTTTATAATTACTAACGTCATCTCCCTCTTTTTCGAGTACCCTGTCCAGCCGTATGTTCTCTCCGTACATTTCGCGGTATTTTTCCCAATCCAGGTCCCGCAGTTCACTAAAGCCTTCAAATTGTTCAATAATGTACCCCTGCTGAATGAAAGGAATATACATGTTTCGGGTGATCCTGTCCCAGCGCGATAGTTCTTCTTCATCTATTTGAAGCATGTCCATAAGGTCTTTACCCCGCCTGATGTTAAGTTTATTAAGTGCCTCCATGGCGTGGATCAGGGACCAGACCGCCATAAAATTAGTATAGGCATTGTTTTTAAGTCCCGGGGTTTCAGAACCGGGGTATGAGGTATGATATTCATCTGGACCCACCACGTTATGGATCTCATATTTTTGTCGCTCTTCATTATAATGCGCCATCCCGGCCCAGAATTTTGCGATCTCCAGCATAAGTTCTGCTCCGTAAAATGAAAGGAACTGCAGGTCGCCGGTGGCCTGAAAATATTGCCATACATTATAGGCTATGGCCGAATTCACATGACGTTGCAGGAAGGTATGATCTGGCAGCCAGTTCCCCGATTCGGGGTTCAAATGGATCACCTGGCTTTCTTCCCTCCCGTTGCTCCCACTCTGCCAGGGAAACATCGCACCCTGGAAACCTAACTGTCGTGCGGCAAACCGGGCTTCGGGCAACCTTCTGTACCTGTACATCAATAACGCGCGGGTAAGTTCGGGAATACTAATATTGAAAAAAGGGAAAATATAAAGCTCATCCCAAAAAATGTGGCCCCGGTAAGCTTCCCCGTGCCAGCCCCTTGCCGGGATCCCCGAGTCAAGGTCTATGGTATGTAAGCTGAAGGTCTGGAAAAGGTGGAATATATGAAGACGTAACAGTAACTGGTCGTTCCCATCGTCGGCCTCCAGAATAATATCACATTGTCCCCACAGCTCATTCCAGGCCTGTTCCTGTTTTTTGCTTAGATCAGCAAAATTGATTTGACGTTTTACCGCCGTCCTGGCTTCGGTAAGAGGGTCTGAAATGGCTTTATCCCTGGAGGTATAAAGGGTGACGATCTTTTCAACCTTGCAGGTTTTCTTCTCTTCCAGGTCAAAGGTAAGTTCCTGGGCTACATACTCCTCTTCAACAATAGTGTTCCGGTTTATGAAAGAATCGTACAGGCAGAAAGAAGCGGTCAAGCGAGCAGTTTGCGCCATCACGATCTCAGACTGGTTACTGGAAACCTTTAAAAAAATACCTTCTTCTCCAAGATTGCCTTTATCGATTACCTCAATGTGATCACTGTTAAAGGCTTTATACCTTGGGACACCGCTGTTGGTGACCTTCCCGTCTAAAGCAGAATGAACAATGATCTTCCCGCTCCAATTCTGCGGAGTAATTTCCCATTGTATTGCGGCTACATGCATGTCACTCATGCTTATCATCCTTCTGCTTTCCAACAGAGTCTCCCGTCCTTCCTCATCCCGGAATCTCAGGGTTCGAATCAACATTCCGCATTTAAGATCCAGCTGTTGTTCAAACTCCAGGAGATCGGTCTTATCAATATCAAACCAGTCCCCGTTCTCTGTTCTGAATTTCAGAATGGTCCAGTCCGGCCAGTTGACCAGGTCCTCATTTTCAATGATCTGTCCCTTTATTTCGGTTTCAAGGCGGTTATAGCCTCCCGCCAGGTATGTTCCCGGATAGTGGAATTCAGAATTATTACTGCCTTCCAAGGCTCCACGGGTAGCAAAATATCCATTTCCAAGGGTACATAAAGCTTCACGAAGCTTCTCCTCTGCGGGCAGATATTGGTCATATTTTACGATCCACTCTTCCATTTCTCTGCACTTTTAATGTTCCAGTAATTTTCTGAAGAAGGTTTTAACTTCTTCCTGGTCGGCCAGACTGTAATCGGCATAAGTTTGTTTCCCATGCTCCCCCACCAGGATACCCAGCCCATTGCTTACGAATCTGAAAGCATCCTCATCTGTTACGTCATCTCCAATATATACAGAGAAAGGGGAAGATTCTTTGCTTAGCTCTTTTTTAAGGAACTCAACCGCTTTACCTTTATGCCAGTCTATTGCCGGCCGTATCTCTATCACTTTTTTTCCTTCTGCCTTAGTCACCTCGGGATATTCCTTAAGCGCCTCCATGACCGTTTGGTGCACCTCCTGCTCCATCTCTTCCTTCACCTGCCGGTAATGCACCGCCAGGGTGAACTTTTTTCGCTCAAAATCTACCCCCTTAATATGTTTTAATCTTTCTCTAAGTACGGGTTCCAGCTTCTCAAAAACCGGAATTACCTTCACGGCGCCCTCATGATCCCGGGAAAATCCATTAGGACCAGATATCTCAAAGCCATGGCTCCCCGCATAGTAAATATCAGGTAGATCTACCCTTTTTCTAACATCGGCAAGGCCGCGCCCGCTTACAACCGCAACGGGATATTTATGTGCCAGTTCCTGCACCAGTTTTCTCATTTCTTCTGAAATAGCCGCGTCATTGTGGTGTTCAACAATGGGGGATAAAGTGCCATCAAAGTCAAGAAAGAATAAGGGCTGCGTTTCCCTGAAGTTTTCTACCAGCTTTGGGAAATCTTCCAAAGCAGAAGGGAGGTCTTTAGGGTCGCCTCCCTTTTTAAAGTGAAGTTTCAACTCCTGTAAATCTTTCACCACCACATCAGCTCCCTTATCCAGAAGTTCCTGGTGATTAGACGAATTTTCGATCCCAATGACCAACCTGAAATCACCTTTTCTCGCCGCTTCCACTCCCGCCTGTGCATCCTCAACAACAAGGGATTCTCCTGGCTCAACCCCCAGCTCTTTGGCCGCTTCAAGAAAAATATCGGGTTCAGGTTTTCCGGGGATATTTCTTTCCTCTGCAGTGATGCCATCTATTCTCACTTCAAAGAAATCTTCCAGCCCTATCTCCTCTAAAATCTTTCTGCAGTTCTTGCTGGAAGAAATGATGGCCAGATGAATACCTTCCTTTTTCCATTCCCTAAAAACCTCCAGATTCCTATCAAGAACCTTAACTCCTTCTTCCTGAATAAGCTTCTGAAAAATGCTGTTTTTTAAAAGCCCTATTCCAAAGACTGTATCTGCACGCAGGTCATCTTCGGGAGTACCCATGGGGAGGGCAATCCCTTTTGATTCCAGGAATTTTACGATACCGTCATACCGGGGGATCCCGTCAATGTATTTAGGATAATCCTGTTTGATGGAAAACGTGGGAAAGGGTTCTTTCCCGCTTATCTTTCTTCTTTTATTATAGTCATCAAACGCCAATTTCCAGGCACGGGCATGCTGGGAAGCAGTTTTGGTCAGGACTCCATCAAGATCTATAATTGCAGCTTTTATAGCGTATTTCATGTTTCTTAAATTTAGTCGTTAAAAATCTTTTCGAAATAGTTTTATCAATTGAATTAGAACGGTTGGCAATAAGCTGGCTACGGCGATCAATATCCATTCTCTCATCCCCAGAGACACGAAGGAAAGCACCTCTGCAAGAACCGGAATGTTATATGCCACCAGTAACACTGCTACGCAAAAGATCACTGCCAGCCAAACATACTTGTTGCGGGTGACCTGGTTATTCCAAATATTTTCTCTTGCTTCCCGCATGTTCAGTACATGAAGGAATTGTGCGAAGGCCAGGCTGAAAAAGGCGATGTTATTATTGATCTCTTCAGGTGTTTCCCACACAAAGTGTCCATAGAAATAAGCCCCGGAAACCGCACCTCCTATAATGATCCCGTACACAGCTATCTGGATCCAGTTATGTTTAGTAATTATAGGTTCTTTGGGATCTTTGGGAGGCAGTTTCATCACCTGCCTGTTTCCTTCCCCCACCCCCAGTGCAAGTGCCGGAAAAACATCAGATAACAAGTTAAGGAACAGCAACTGCAATGGTAAAATTGGCAATATGAACAAGCTAAAGCTAATGAGTGCGATCAATATGATCTCCCCAAGGTGGTAAGAAAGCTGGTACATTACAAACCTCCTGATATTCCCAAAAATGATACGTCCCTGTTTGATGGCAACTACTATAGAATCAAAAGAATCATCTTTCAGCACCACATCTGAAACCTCTTGCGCCACCTGCGTACCCCGTTTTCCCATCGCGATGCCAATATCAGCCTTTTTCAAGGCAGGCGCATCGTTTACTCCGTCCCCTGTCATTCCCACGATCTCTCCCTGGTTCTGGAAATGTTTTATAAGAATTAACTTCTGCTCAGGATCAACCCTGGAGAAGACCGCAGTATCTATAAGTTTCTTTCCGTGGTTATTTTCCATTTCCTCCTGCAGGTGTTTGCCATGCATAACTGCAGTCTCATCATCTCCTTCTTCGGAAAAAAGATTCACCTGTTTCCCTACATTCTTGGCGGTTCCGGGATGATCTCCCGTTACCATTACCACCTTAATTCCGGCTTCCTTGCAAATTTCCATTGACCTGGCAATCTCCTTGCGCGGCGGATCCAGGAAACCAACCAGTCCCACAAAGACCAGCTCGTGAAGAAAGTCTTCGGCTTCCTCACCTTCCGGAAGGATATCTGTATTTTTATATGCAAAAGCCAGTACCCTGAGTCCGTCTTCTGAAAGTTCATTGTTTTTCTTCTTCCACTTTTCTTTTTCTTCCTCAGAAAATTCTGCGGTCTCCCCTTGCTTCAGAATCTCTTTACATCGGTCTATAATAGCGTCTGGAGAACCTTTTCCGGCCATGTAATAGGTGTCATTCTCAGCATAGACAGTGCCCATAACCATGGAATCTGAATCAAAAGGATCGTGAAGTTCCCGCTCAAGTTCCTGCAATTCCTTAAAAAGGTCGGGATCAATTTTATTGACCAGGTCCAGCAGGGCGATCTCCAGTGGGTCTCCCTGGGCTGCGGGTCGATCCTCATCTTCTTCTGTTCTTTTTGCCGCTTTTTCATCTTGCCCGGGTAGGGAAGCATCATTGGCAAGAACTGCGATCTTAAGGATCTGTTTGTAATTTTCATCATCTTCCCCTGCTCCTTCCACGGCGGGTTTATCTTTTGAGTGCCAGTCTATCTTCAGCAGATTCTCCTCAGGAAAACATAAGGTGTCCACCGTAAGCTGGTTTTTTGTAAGGGTCCCGGTTTTATCTGTAAAAATAACAGTGGTCTCCCCCAGGGTCTCTACCGCACTCAATTTTTTAATAAGTACATTCTTTTTTGATAACCTGAACATTCCCCTTGCCAGAGCAATACTTGCCACAATGGGCAATCCTTCAGGAATGGCTGCGATGGCCCAGGCAATAGAGGTTTGCACCAGTTGGTAAATTTCCTTGCCAGCCAGCCAGCCGGTCAGGAAAAAAGCTGCAGCCATAGCCAGGATGACCCATATAAGATTCGTGGTAAGTTTATTCAGTTTCCTGGTGAGAGGAGTATCTGCGTCCTTCTGTTCCTCCACCAGTGAAGAAATGTTTCCTACTTCGGTATCCATTCCTGTTCCAAACACCAGGACACTTCCTTTCCCGGCGGTAACGGCAGTACCTTTGTAAACAATATTCAAACGGTCTGCCACTTGTTTTTCCTCCTTTATTACTTCGGAAGATTTGTCAACGGGAACAGATTCTCCCGTAAGGGGAGATTCGTCCACTTTGAGCTCTGCAGCCTCTACGATACGGGCATCGGCAGGAACAAGATCGCCCGCTTCAATTACGAGGAGATCTCCCGGTACCACCTCCTCTGCATCGATCTGGGTTTGGTCTCCACCTCTTATGACCTTTGCCTCTATACGATCCATTTTTCTGATGGCTTCCATAGATTTTTGCGCCTGGAATTCCATCCAGAACCCAATAATAGTGTTGACCAACAAGACGACAAGAATAGCTATGCCCTCGGGCAGGTCCCCAAAACTGAAGGCAAGGATCGCTGCTGCCGTTAAAAGATAAATTACAGGATTGTTCACCTGGGAAATTATCAGGTCCCAGATGCTTCGTTTTTTACTTTCATTCAGTTTATTGCGGCCAAATTTCTTCAGTCTTTTATGAGCTTCCTCTTTAGAAAGACCGTTTTCGGGATCTGCAGAAAGCTCTTCGGCTACCTGCGTAAATTCCCGGCGATAGGCATCTTTGATCTTCATTTTTTCTGAAGCCACGGCAACTGTTTTTAATTAAAGAAGATCATTATTTGACACCTTATTCAGAAGTGTTTGGTAAAGAGGTTCCACATCTTCTTTTTGCAGAAGTTCTGTGCCGGGTGATTTAATGGTAGCACTTCCGCAGGCAAGTCCATAGAGAATGGCTTTCTCAAGCTCATCACCACGGGAAAGACTGTAGACCATACCTGCAACCATGCTGTCACCCGCCCCAATTGAACTAATATGTTCAACGGTTGGGGCGGGAAAATGCCTCACAGATCCCTTTGTGGCCAGGATGGCACCCTTAGCCCCCAATGAGAGAACAATTACCTTTATGGGGTATTTTTCCAGCACTTTAAGCAACAATTCCTTTTGTTCCTGTTCATCCCCCGCCTTTTCCCCCACCAGGTCTTCCAGTTCATTCATATTGGGTTTTAGTAAATATGCACCTTCCTCAAGGATCCCGGAATATGCTTTGCCTGAAGTATCCAACACAAACCTCACGTCGTTTTCTCTCGCCTTTTTCGCCACCCTGGCATAAAAATCATTAGGTACACCTGGCGGAATGCTGCCACTGGCTACCCAAAAATCAGCTTTTTTATAGAGATTAAGCTTAGTGAGAACGTCCTCATATTCGGTTTCAGTGAGGGTGGGACCGGGAAAACCTAACCTATACAATTCTCCCGAGGAAGTTTCTGTTATGGCTATATTTTGCCTCACAGGGCCGGCAACCTCAACGACGTCCTGCTTCACCCCTTCTTTCTCCAGGAGATCTTTAAAGACCTCACCTGTATATCCCCCGTGGGTATAGATCGCGGTGGTTTCTCCTCCAAGGCGCTGGATCACCCTCGAGACATTCACACCTCCACCCCCGGGATCAAGCTTTGCTTTTTCACATCTTAGTTTTTCACCGGGAAATACCTTGTCGACACGGGAATACAGATCGAGGGCAGGATTAATGGTCAGGGTTGTGATCATGGTCAGTTTGGTTTAGGTAACGTGAATCCTGGAGATTCAGGATTTATTCCTAATTTAAGAATATCTTTTGCAACTTAAAAGCACATTGATAAATATCATACCGAAAGCTTGCCTGACTTTGTAAATTTAGGCAAAGCCTGAACTGCCCCCGGAACATCAATCAAATGATCAAAAATGCCCATAATCTAACGCCCGGAGAGGTGACCCAAAATCTGAAGGTCGATCCCTCGTCAGGTCTTTCCTCTACAGAAGCTGAAAAACGGCTTGTGGAATTTGGCAGGAACAGGTTAAAGCAAACCCGGCCCAAAAGAACCTGGCTGATATTTTTTGAGCAGTTCCTCGATCCTGTGATCTATGTACTCGCCGGGGCTACCCTTCTGGCTTTTCTGTTCGATGAGACCCTGGAAGGTTTCGCGGTACTGGTAGTGATCCTAATCACCGCCTCCATAGGTTTTTTCATGGAGTGGCAGGCAATTCGGTCTGTGGAAGCATTACAGAAACTGGTACAGACTTTTGCTAATGTAATTCGCGATGGGCAGGAAAAACACCTCAACCTGAGTTTCGTAGTACCTGGAGATATCATTCTACTCAATGCAGGAGATGTGATCCCGGCAGATGCACGTCTACTGGAGGGGCAAAGCCTGGCTGTTAAGGAAGCAGTACTTACCGGCGAAAGTAACCAGGTAGAAAAGGACATCGAGGTATTACCTGAAGAAACTACTCTTGCCGACAGGAAGAATATGGTTTATAAAGGAACTATAGTTTCCCGGGGAACAGGAAAAGCAGTAGTGACCTCAACAGGGGAAAATACGGTCATGGGCGAAATAAGCAGGTTAACCCGGGAAGCCACAAAAGGAAGAACCCCACTAGAGAAAAAACTTACAAAATTGAGTCATAAGCTTATCTGGCTCACCATCTTCTTAACGGGGCTCATTGCTTTATCGGGTTACCTCCAGGGTAAAGAGCTTTTGCTGATGATAGAGACTGCTATTGCTCTTGCAGTGGCTGCCATTCCCGAAGGTTTACCAATTGTAGCCACCATTGCCCTGGCCAGGGGAATGCTGAAGCTTTCCCATCGCAAAGTGGTGATCAAAAAACTGGAAGCCGTTGAAACCCTGGGCGCAACCGGTATCATATGTACAGATAAGACCGGAACGCTCACTGAGAACACCATGTCTGTACACCGGGTAGTAGTGGCAGAAGCCGATTTCGGACCTACGGAATGGGAACAGAACCACCTGTTTAAGGAATACCGGAACCTAGAGAAGTTGCTGCAGGTAGCCGTGTTGTGCAATAATAGTAGAAAAAAAGAGGAGAAGATGTTGGGCGATCCTGTGGAGATTGGACTACTCGCTTTCGCCGAAAAAGCAGGATTTGATCCTCCGGAAATGCGCAATCGACACAGCAAGATCAGTGAAGTTCCTTTTGATGCTGAAATAAAAAAGATGGCTACGGTTCATGAAGACGAAGACCATTATTTTGTCGCCGTAAAAGGAGCTCTGGAAAGCATCATTGGCTCCTGCAACACTATACTCACAAAAGATGGCCGGGAAACAGAATTTGAGAATAAAGAAGAGTGGCAGCAAAAAGCGAATACTCTTGCCTCAGCCGGAATGAGGGTGCTGGCTTTTGCCTTTCAGTCGGTCCCACAGAAACCTGAAAAAACACAAATTTTTGAAAACCTTGTCTTTCTTGGAATAACGGCCTTCCTGGATCCTCCCCGTAAAGATATCAAAAAGGCTATCCAAACTTATCGAAATGCCGGCATCAAGGTAGTAATGATCACCGGAGATCACCCCGATACCGCGAGAAAAGTAGGGGAAGAAATTGGCCTTATGAGAACGGAAGATCCCACGCAGGAGGTCATTCATGGTCGCGATGTGCCCACCCCCGAAGAAATGACGGGCGGCCAGGAAGAAAAGATCCTGCAGGCCACCGTTTTTGCCCGTATGGCTCCCAAACAAAAGCTGGACCTGGTAAATCTTTATCAAAAGCACAACCAGGTAGTTGGCATGTTGGGCGACGGGGTCAATGATGCCCCTGCCCTCAAAAAAGCAGATATAGGCATAGCTATGGGAATAAGGGGAACAGAGGCCGCAAAAGAAGTGGCCGATGTGATCCTGATGGATGACAAATTCACTTCTACAGAACTTGCCATAAGGCAGGGGCGAACCATATTTGAAAATATAAGACAGTTCGTGATCTACCTGCTCTCCTGTAACCTGGCAGAAATAATATCTGTGGCTTTGGCTTCTATTTCCAACCTGCCCATGCCGCTGCTCCCATTACAGATCTTATTCCTTAACCTGGTGACCGACGTCTTTCCGGCTTTGGCACTTGGTATGGGCCGGGGGGACAAAAGAGTGATGGAGCAACCACCCCGTAATCCCTCTGAACCCATTCTCACTAAAAAACATTGGGCCTCTACTATGGTCTACGGGCTCACTATTACAACTGCAGTAATTGGAGTAACGGCTTATTCGTGGCTGTTCATGGAAAGATCGGCAGGAGTGGTTAACAATATGGCATTTTATACCCTAATCTTCGCACAGCTACTGAATGTTTTTAACCTTCCTAAGAGGCAAAGATCCTTCTTTGTCAACGAGGTCACCACCAATCCATGGATATGGGCTGCACTGGTATTCAGCTTAATCATTCTTGTGGTCGTCTATCATATACCCCTTGTTGCTGAGATACTTTCTCTCACACCTCTAACGTTTGAGGACATTGCTGTAATAGGTAGTTTCGGATTGGGAGGCCTTCTCCTTACCCAGATCATCAAAAGGCTGGGATTTACCAGTTAAATTTAAAGAATGGTCATACCCCCATCGATCACCTGAATGGTGCCGGTAATATATTTGCTTTCTTCTGAGGCAAGGAATAGGATAAGGTCTCCTATTTCCTCGTTCTCAGCATATCTGGCCGAAGTGGTCAATGGTATATATTGAACATAGGTTACCTCTTCAGCTTTAGAAACATCTGCGGCAAACCAGATCAAATCGGGGCTATTAAATTCCTCACCAACCCGTTTAAGGTCTTCTTCCTTCAGATCGACCAATACCCACTTTTGATCCGGGCCTCTAAAAAGACCCTGGCTGCAGCTGCACCAATCCACCCTGCGGCTTACTTATTTGGAAAGAGGGCAATCCTTCTAAGGTACAAGCATTTCCTGAATTTTTAAATGATAATCATCATATAAAATTATTTAACAATAAACCTTGATAAATGTCATTGTTTTACGATATATAAAAAATTATCTTTAATAGGCAATTAATTAAAATAACCACTAAATATTATGATCATGAAAAATCTTATTCTGTTATTATTCCTCGTGGGGATCATGAATCCCATATGGGGTCAGACCGATCCCGTGGAATTGAAAGAAATTGAACTGGTTGCCGTAAATTACAAATATCTTGATGCGACAACCCGTGATGAAGTAGCTGTACCGGTGAAAAAGCTGGAAGAAATGGTAGCAAAATTTGACATTAAATCTTCAGAAGTCTATCATGACGATTATGACCTGTATGAGGTAAGCTTTTTTATACCTGAAGGCCAGATCCTCGCCGCATATGACAAGGATGGAAAACTTCTCAAAACTGTGGAAAGGTTTAAGAATGTTGGACTTCCAGGCCCCGTTCAAAAGGCCATTAAAGCAAAATATCCCGACTGGACCATCACAAAAGACATTTATAAAGTGAATTATACTGATGATCGCGGCGCCGATAAGATCTACAAAGTTAGAATTGATAAAGGTGAAGACCGTATGAGAGTTAAGTTGGATGAGAAAGGAAATTTCCAAAAATAGGAATGGAAGAACAATTAAAAGAGGCCTTAAAAGCCTCTTTTTCATGAGAGATCATTTAGGCTGGCATCCTCAAGAATAGTTATAGCCTCCCGGTCTGACACAGGCTCAAAATCTTCATAGAATTGACCTACCCCCATGAAATTCCAGGGGGTTTGCAGACAAACTACCCGATCAATGCCTGGCTCCTGCTGTAGTCTCTCCAGGGTTTGAGGTGGGGCAACAGGAACGGCCACCACGATCCCTTTTGGCCTGGACTGTGCTACCAGGGAAACTGTAGCGAGAACGGTACTTCCGGTTGCGATCCCGTCATCTACTATGATCACCCATTTATCTTTTAAATCATGGGGTTTTGTTTTTCCATAATACTGCCTGTACCGTTCCTCAACCTGTTTTCTGACTTTTTGACTTTCTTTTTCGATATATTCGGGAGATACATCCACATTTGGGTTGATAAAAGTACCTTCCATACTCAAAGCCCCTATTGCATATTCTTTGTTATTGGGATGACCTATCTTTTTGGTAATAGCCACATCTAAAGGAGCTTTAAGGGAACTCGCTATAATGGCTCCCAAAGGAAGTCCTCCCCGGGGTATTGCCAGTACCACGGTTTCTTTACCGTTGAACCCATCTAGTACGGCGGCCAGCTGTTCTCCCGCATCCTCCCTGTTCCTGAACATTCTTTCAAATTATAAATGATTAGCAAACCAATTTGCAGACAGGCGAGCAACTTCTTCAAGTGTACCCGGTTCTTCAAATAAATGCGAGGCACCCGGAACGATCTCTAATTTTTTTTCACAATTAAGAAGAGCATAGGCCTGTTTATTAAGTTGGATCACCACCTCATCATCCCCTCCAACTATAAGTAAAGTAGGAGCCAAAACTTTATCCAGGGTGTTCCCGGCCATATCGGGTCGGCCTCCCCTGGAAACCACTGCCTGGATCTCCTCTCCTAACTCAGCGGCAGCCCTTAGGGCCGATGCTGCACCGGTACTTGCACCAAAAAATCCTTTCTTAAGATCCCTGGTTTGAGGGTTTTTATTTAGTTCCCTGGTAACAGCCACCAGTCTTTGGGTAAGAAGGTCAATATCAAAACGCGTTTCATAGATCATATCTTCCTCTTCGGTGAGGAGATCAAAGAGTAAAGTAGCAAGTTTTTGTTCCTGTAGACGGGAAGCGACAAATACATTCCGTTTGCTCAGCCTGCTGCTACCACTTCCATGAGAAAAGATCACCAGGCCTGTAGAACCACCAGGTATAACAAGATCAGCCTTAAGGTTAATGTTATTTATCCTTAAGGAAAGTCCGGTTTTTATATCATTTTCCATGGCAACACGACATTACTTGTATTATACCTCTCTTAAAGTTACATGATATGATCTAATTCGTCCATGACATTTATCAATTACCTGATTATTCTCATTGCATTTCGCGCCTTATTTGCTAAATTTAAATACAAATAGTTAAACCGATGGATAATTTTAAAAGCCTTTCCAACAGAGGAGATGAGGTCACTTACGATCATCTCTACATACTTACCAGACACTGGAAGCAGGATATCGAATTTTATCTTCAGGACCTGAAGTTCCTTCAACGCCTGATCGGGAAATATTCAATTTGGATAAAACTCAGCGAAAATGCCGAAGCCGTTAACAAACTTTCAGCAGGCCTCCTGAAACTAATTGAGGAAGGGAAGGCATTATCGGGTGAAATTGAACAACACTTGAATGTCCTCAAGGCACTGGTAAGCAATGAACAGGAAGTGAAAGACCGGGAAAATCTGACTTCTCTACATATTACATTGGAAAATGAATTTGCTGATTTTGTTCGAAATTTCAGAAACAACCGGCTCGAGGTCTTTAAGATCTCTGAACAGGTAATGGATTCTGAAAACATTTCTCTCTCCTAAGCTTCTCCCGGCTTACTGTCAATATGTAAACCTGAGGGAAATCATTTACCCTACTTAAAAACTAATTTAAATTTGAGAAGATTTATAACCTGGCAATTATGGAAAAAAAAGCACCTTTCATGGAGAACATTTCCTCCTTCTTCATAGAAATAGGAGCACTTTCCCGTTTTGCTGCCAGGTTTTACAGGGAACTTTTTTCCCCACCCTTTGAATTCAGGGAGTTTTTAAAACAAAGCTACCAGATGGGAAATAAATCCCTGCTTTTGGTAGGCGTAACAGGCCTCATCCTGGGATTGGTTTTTACTTTACAGTCACGTCCTACTTTACTGGAATTTGGTGCTGTATCCTGGATGCCCAGCATGATCAGTATTTCTATTGTACGGGAAATAGGGCCAATGATGATCGCCCTTATCTGTGCAGGCCGAATTGGCTCCAGCATTGGTGCTGAACTTGGATCAATGCGGGTAACCGAGCAAATAGATGCCATGGAAGTATCGGGGACCAACCCTTTTAAATTTCTGGTAGTGACCCGGGTAATGGCAGCGACCTTAATGCTGCCATTATTGATAATAATTGGAGATCTTATCGCTTTGTTTGGTTCTGCAATGGTGGAAAATATTAAAGGTAATGTTTCCTTCACCCTCTATTTCAACGAGGTTTTTGAAGCGCTGACTTATAGTGATCTCTTACCTGCAACCGTCAAATCGTTTTTTTTCGGGTTTGCCATTGGCCTTGTAGGATGTTTTAAAGGTTATTATAGCAGTAAAGGGACCGAAGGGGTAGGAAAAGCTTCGAACTCGGCAGTTGTTTTTACTTCTATGTTGCTCTTTATAATTGATTTTGTGGCAGTATTTGTTACAGATATAATCTACGGTTAAATGGAAACCAGGTCACATAACCCAAAGAAGAAGAAACCGGTGATAAGGATTCATAACCTTTGTAAAAGATTTGGGGAACAGGTAGTCCTCGATAACTTCAGCATGGAATTGTATGAAGGGGAAAACCTGGTATTAATGGGTAAATCGGGTTCGGGAAAATCTGTGATGATTAAATGCATGGTAGGTTTAATGGAGCCGGATAGCGGAGAAATTGAGGTGTTGGGAAATGATATTCTCAAGTTAAAACATCATGAAATGGATGAATTGCGGGCAGAGATAGGTTTTTTATTCCAGGGAAGTGCTTTATATGATTCCATGACCGTACAGGAAAACCTAGAATTTCCCTTACGAAGACACACCAAAAGGATGGATGTAAACAATACCGATGCCCTGGTTGAGGAAGCGCTTGAAAGTGTGGGTCTCGAACAAACCAAAGAACTAATGCCTGCAGAACTTTCGGGAGGAATGCAACGCAGGATAGCGCTGGCAAGAGCTTTGATCCTTAAACCAAAGATCATTCTTTATGATGAACCAACCACCGGACTTGATCCTATTACCGCAAAGGAAATTATCCTGCTGATGATGAACATCCAGGAGAAGTACAAAACTTCCTCCCTCATCATTACTCATGATGTGGATTGTGCCCGGGTGATCTCCAACCGCATGATCCTTCTTCTGGAGGGGACCAATTATGCAGTTGGCACTTTTGCAGAACTATCTGCTTCTGAAGATCCTAAAGTAAAGGCCTTTTTTAAATGATATGACATGAGAAACAGAAACACACAAAACCTGAAATTGGGCCTGTTCGTAATCCTTGGGCTGATCATTTTTGTTGCAGCCGTTTATTTCATTGGCAACCAGCAGAACCTTTTTGGAGAAAATACCAGGATAAGCTCTGTATTCAAGAATATTAGCGGACTTCAGCCGGGCAACAATGTACGATTTGCAGGGGTGAATGTTGGAACGGTCAAAAATATCGACATCGTAAATGATACCAGTATTGTGGTTGATTTCCTTATCCAGGAAAAATCTATAAGGTTCATAAGGAAGAATACACGAGCCACAATAAGTTCAGATGGGCTGGTAGGAAGTATGGTAGTGAACCTGGTTCCTGATGAGTATATAAATGCACCAAGAGTAGAACCCGGTGACACTATTGAGTCCATTAGTAAAATTGCAACGGCAGATATGCTCACCACTCTCAACACCACTAACGAGAATGCCGCCATGCTTACAGCAGATCTTCTAAAGATCACTGCTGCTATTAACCGGGGAGAAGGAACCCTGGGAGCCTTGATCAAAGATACGACCATGGCCACAGATATCAGGAAAAGCGTGAGCAATCTTCGCAGGTCAAGCCAATCTGCCTCTGCCGCGATCTATAAACTGAATAATCTCCTCTCCGCGGTTAATTACGAAGAAAGTGTGGCCGGGATCTTACTGAGTGACACAACAGCTGCAGGTAATGTTCAGGAAATGATCGGGAGCCTTGGCCGGTCTGCTTCAGAAATCGAAAAGATGACAGCCAATCTAAACCATTATTCCGAAGAGATAAGGGACGGGGATGGCCTGCTAAATTACATGGTTAATGATACCAGCTTTGTAAATCACCTGGAGGCAACGATAAAAAATGCAGAGAAAGCCAGCAAAAAACTGGATGAAAACATGAAGGCATTGCAGCACAATTTTCTCTTTAGGGGATATTTTAGAAGACTGGAAAGAAAAAAAGCTGCCGAAGCAAGGGAAAATGAGCAATAGCATGATGTTTGTCATATTATTTGCTCTCATAAAAAGGTAATTTTAGATCATAATTTTTCAGGTTATGAAAAAAATAATCTACACTACAGATTACTCAAACAACTCGATTGCCGCTTTAAAATATGCTGCTGCCATGGGTGATCTTTTAAAGACTGACGTAATTGTACTACATGTCTACCCTCCTTCTGAAGAAGGATCGGGAAAAAAAGAAGTGCGCAAAATGCACCAGGAGAAACTTCTGGAATTTTGTAAAGAACATCTCAAGGATAAATTTGATTCTACAGAAATAAGTGTGGCCGCGGTTAAAGGTGCCAATGTGGCTCATGCGATATCTGAGTTCGTAAGAGACATGAACGTATATATGATCGTGATGGGAGCCTGCGGAACCAGTACTTTCAAGGAAGTGTTAGTAGGAAGTACCACGAAAGAGATGTTAGGAGCTTCCCCTTTCCCCGTCCTGGCTGTCCCGGCCGACTTTAACTCAGATAAGGTAGAAAAGGTGATGTTTGCCAGTGTACTGGCAGATGAAGACATTAATAATCTCGCTGAACTTATCAACATTTTGGCACCCGCCAAACCGGAGATCAATGTGATCCATATTACCCATAAAGATGAAGAGGCTGCTGCAAAGGCCCTTGAAGATTTTAAACATCGGGTAACACAGGTAATAAACTATGAGAATCTAACATTCAGGAATATCTATTCCTTCCAGATATTTGACACCCTTCAGGAAACAATAGACGAAACCAAACCCGATTTTATCGTCATGCCTGAGCACAGGGAAAAGAACGAACTTAATAAGGTAATCATTAGGGACCGGGTCAAAAGAATGCAATCCTGTACCAAAGTCCCTTTGTTAAGCTTCCCTCCTGCCTTATAGCAATAAAAAAAGCTGCCTGTTCAAAGACTCAACCAGTCCTGTAATGAAATGAGAGGACGAGGATCTTAACAGACAGCTTTTTTAATTTTAAATACGGGGTTTATTCCACAATGAATTTACCCTGCATTTGTACGTAATGACCGGGGAAACTACAAATGAAGTCATAGGTCCCTGCAGCAGGGGCATCAAACTCGATAGAGGTTTCTTCCCCTCCTCCAATCATTTCTGTGTTAACGATCACTTGTTCTGAGTTCTGCGGGATATATTCATTGTCTTTGGCTTCCATTGCCTTATTCGCGAACTCAGGAATATCTGTTCCTTGTTTGAGCAACACAAAGTTATGACCCATAGCATTTTCTGGTAATTGACCCACGTGAGTCAGCGTAAGCTTTACTTTATCACCTGCCTTTACCCTTATTTCCTTAAGATTGAATTTCATCTGATCATTTCCGGTAAGCCTTACTTCGGTCACTCCGTCCCGGCTTATTACCGCTTCACCTTCAGAAACAGCATTATCGGTCATCGTGGTACTTTCAGTAGTTTCTACCTGCTCGAGAGTATTGTCTTCTCCAATTGTGATCGTTTCTTTTTCTTTTTTCTCGTCCCCACAACTTATAAAAGCCATAGTTGCAAAAACAGCGAGCCATTTACTAACATTTCTCATAAATTTCATTTTTGGTTATAGTTATACAGCACAAATTTTTTGGTGCTAGTGTAAAGATAAAGATTTTGATCAAATAGGAGAAGGGAGAAGAAATTCTCCTTTTTATGCGAATCTTAGATTTTTATCAGATTACAGAATATTAGTCATTTTCCACCTTTTGAGATTGGGAAGACGCTTTATTATCTGTTGGGCTTCCTCCAGACTGATCTCATTGTGTTCGTGGGCCATTTCAAGGAGTCTGCGCTCCAATTCATGCATGGTAAGATGATGGTCTGTATATTCGCCGTTCTTAAAACAACTTATACAAAAATCCATACTCTTGGTATGGTCCCTGTTAGTTCCCCGAAATTCTTCAGAAAAAGGAAATCCACAGCTTTGGCAAATCAGGGGTTTCATCTTATTGGTTTTTAAGTAAGCTTTGCAGTTTTGCCAGCATTACAAGTTCAGATTTATTTTTACCTCTAAAGGCAGATGCAATTTCCCTCGACGTTCTCAGGATCTTATCATTGATATAAGGGGTGAACAGATCTTTATTCTCCTTATGGAATTGGTTAAAATTTTCAAAAGCAGAAGTAGCCTGGGGTTTGTTCGCATCGAGCCAGTCAAAAATGATCTCTATCTGGTAGGCAGCATCAGTCCCAAATTCATCCAGGGATCCCTCCAGGTCCAGCCATTGTTCTCTCACTAACCTTTTAACCGTCTCGACTTCCTCCCTGGTCACCATTTTGTCTGCAGCAGCTATTGCATAGAACAATCGCCCCAGGTTCTGGTAAAAAGCTTGTGACGTCTTTATATTCACCTGCTCCTTCATATTTCATGTTAATTGAACTAAAGATACTAAAAGAGGCTAAAAAAAGCATGACTTTCATCATTTTTAGCAACAAAAAAATTTCTGGTCAGCCCAAAAGAATGTATCTTTATAGGAGCGTTCTGAAGGAGAAAAATAATTCTCCCTACTGTAATTTACATCCGTCTCCCTACAACAGAAATCCGTGTCACCTTTTTAATGTTCCCGGCAATGAAAAAAAGGATTTTACTTATAGAAGATGATCAAACTCTGATCGAAAACACAAAGGAACTCCTGGAGCTGTCCAGTTACGAAGTCTTTACCGCTCAGAATGGCAAACTAGGGGTGCAACTTGCCAGTGAAAAAATACCCGACCTTATCGTTTCTGATATAATGATGCCCGAACTTGACGGGTATGGAGTATACAAACAACTCCGAAAGAACAAGATCACCCGTGGGATACCTTTCATTTTTCTTTCTGTAAAAGCCGGGCCTGAAGATATTCGGAAGGGAATGAACCTGGGGGCCGATGATTATATTACCAAACCTTTCAGGGAAAAAGATCTGGTAACAGCCATTGAAAGCAGGTTGGCCAAACGGGCGATCCTTATTGAAAGGGAGAAGAGGAAGAACACTGAAAAAAAAGAAGAGAAGCCCATACACTCTCTGGAAGATCTTAAAGAATATTTTAGGATCTATGGAGATTTTCTTGAGTTTGAAAAATACGACGAAATCTTTCAGGAAGGACGTAATGCGTCCTATGTGTATTTGATTGATAAAGGCCTTACAAAAACCTACAGCCTGGATGAATACGGAAAGGAATTGATCACCGGCCTGTCTAAAAAGGATGATTTTCTGGGCTTCTATAGCTTCAGGATCCCGGCTCAATACCCTGAAACTTCACAGGCACTTGAAAAGACCACCTTGTTCAGGATCTCTGCCGAAGATTTTATACAAAACCTCACGAAAAGTCAGGATCTCATTCTTGAATTTGCTCAAATTTTAACAGTTAACCTTTCACTTCTCAAGACCCACCTTCTTGATATGGCGTATAGCTCTGTGATGAAAAAGACCACTAATACTATCCTGGAATTTGCAGAGAAGATCCAGGAAGATCCCGGGGAATGCATAAGGATCTCCAGGAGCGATCTCGCCAGTGTGGCCGGAATTTCTACGGAAAGTTTTATAAGGAGCCTGTCATGTTTAAAAAAGGAAGGTTTGATCGATATTGTAGGGCGGGACATAAAGATCCTGGACCTTAAAAAACTTCATGCGATCAGGTAAATCTCTGTATGGCAGTAAATTATTAAAGTTTAGTTAAACCCTCTTTAGATGATATTTGTCATGAAAAATGGACCTATCTCGTTGTACTTTAGGACTGTAGATCAATAATAAGAATAGAAAGATTAATGAAATATCTGATTTTTGAGTACTTTATTGGAGTCGAAGATCAGGTTAAGGAGGTAGAAAGGCAAGTTATAACCTGATACACATATTTTACGCAGGTATAATCACTGGTATCAATTAGAGTTATATTGCACTTATATCTTCCTAGGGAACAGGGAATATTGATTTCCTGTTCCTTTTTTTTTTGCTTTCAACCTTTTCCTGTTAAAGATCCCCATCCTAAACTTCAGCATTATGTACAGAATTTTAAAAGCGGGGTTTTTGTTTTTCCTGATCTTCCTGATCGGTCTCTTCTTATCCCTGAGTTATGTCGCGGTATCATTTGATAAAAACTGCCTTGAAACAGAAGCTTCAGAAACCTCTTTGGTAAAATAGTTTCCTTTCATACAATCATTACAGAAACCAAAGGCATGGCCAATGCAAGGTTAATCGTCCACACTGATCTGTATTCTTTTTTCCAAAAAGACAAAGATGATTTTTATCATTTTAAATTACTGACTTTCAGTATACATTAGAAGATATAATAGTGATTATTAACCAAAAACCTTTAAGTCATGTCATTAGTAAAATCAAACAAACGCCGCCGGAATACTCCTATGATGAGTAACTCATTCTTTAATGATCCTTTCTTTTCTGATAGTTTAAACACCCGCCGTAATTTATTGAACAGGATGTTCAACATGGGGGAGAATGATTTCGATCTTAGTCCGGCAATGAACGTCAAGGACAAAGAAAAAGAGATCCAGGTAGAGTTGGCCGCACCAGGGCTTTCAAAAGAGGATTTTGAAATAACTTTTGACGACGGATTATTGACCGTTTCCGCTGAAAAAGAAGAAAAAAAGGAAGAGGAAAAAGAAGGTTATGTTTCCAAAGAATTTAGTTATAATTCTTTTTCAAGGTCTGTAAGACTTCCTGAAAATGTTGATGAAGCAAAAGATATTCAGGCTACTTATAAAGATGGGGTGTTAAAAATGATGATCCCTAAAAAGGAAGGAAGTCAGGAAAAAAAACCAAAATCCATTAAAGTATCCTAATTTTATAAAAAGGGGGTGTCAAAATCACCCCCTTTTTATAACTTCTTCTCAACTCTCAGGGAAGAAAAGAAATTCTCTTTTTACCCGGCCCTGATTGGTGATAATAATCATTGTTTTCCAGGGCTTTTTCCTTTAAATTTAAAGAATAAACCCCGGAAGATGAGAAAGATAGTTATACCTTCAGATTTTTCAGAGAATGCTTTCAATGCCCTGATTTTTGCTGCTGAACTTTTTAAGTATGAAAGGAGTGACTTCTTTATTCTTCACGCCTATGCAGATGAGGTATATAATACCGAAGGTTTCCTCACTGATGAATTAAGGGAGGAATTCAAGGAAACCACCCGAAATAATTCAGATCTTGAACTTGAAAAGATCCTCAACCGTATACAGGATCTTTTCCCTAATCCCCGGCACCGTTTTCAATCTATTTCAGCTTTTGGTCTTCTGGTCGATGAAGTGAACGATCTTGTGGATCGTGAAAACGCAGATATTATCATCACTTCTACACGAGGCAAGACCAATGATCGCAAGATGACTTTTGGCAGCAATACCCTTCAGATCATAAAATATGTTCAATGCCCTGTTTTAAGTATTCCAGAGAATTATTCCTATTCAGATCCTAAAAGAATACTTTTTCCCACCAATTACATGCTTCCTTATCAAAAGCGGGAGTTAAAACTGGTCGGCGATCTGGCCCGTTCATTTTGCACACAGATACACATGTTATACATTTCCCGGTTTCCGCTTGATTCTTTCAGGCAAAAAGATAACCAATTGGCCATTAAAGAGCAATTCTATGATGTGGATCTTGAGTTTCATCAGATAGATGAACAGGAAAAAACCAAAGCCATTTTAAAATCTATAGAAGACCTGAAAATAGATATGCTCATCCTGGTGAATTCCCGGCACAGCTACCTTGAGAACGTCCTTTACAAGTCAACTCTTGACAGGATTGGTTTGCACCCCAGGATCCCTTTCTTAGTACTGCAGAATTTTCACCGGAATTAACCATAGTTCAACCCAAAACAGCAAGGCCATGAAAAACATTTTACTACCCACAGATTTTTCTGAAAACGCCTATAATGCAGCAAAATATGCGGTACAACTCTTTACTGGGGAAGAATGCACCTTTTACCTTTTGAACACCTATACCCCTATTCTGTATGACAATGAATACCTGGTATACAGTGCTACCCAGCCAACCCTTACCGAGATCTATAAGAACAACTCAATAAAAGGATTAAACCGGGTTTTAAGAAAGCTAAAAAAGAATTTTCCTAATGAAAGGCACCAATTCAAGAAAATCTCCTCTTTTAATATGCTTAGCGATGAGATAAAAGAACAGGTAGCAGAAAAGAAGATCGACCTTGTGGTAATGGGTACCAAGGGAGCTACCGGGGCAGAAGAGATCCTTTTTGGAACCCATACCATTCATGCCATAAAAAAAACCAAATGCCCTTTGCTGGCCATTCCCTCCCATTATGAATTTCGACCCCCTAAGGAGATCCTTCTGCCAACAGATTATGAAGCAGACCTACCTGAGCTTCTGGAGGTCCTCCAAGAGCTCGCGGTCACCTACCAGTCAAACGTCCATATCCTTCATGTATATTTTGGACCCGCCCTTACCGAGGAGCAGGAAAAGAGGAAAAAAGCCCTGGGCAAAATTTTTAAGAACAACGGTCATCATTTTTACAGTATTGCAGATAAAAGCGTTCCTCAGGCCATTTATGACTTTCAGGAGGAAAATGAGATAGATATGTTGGTGATGATCAACAATAAACATTCATTTTTTGAGAATTTACTTTTCAGGCCGGTGGTGAATGAAATTGGTTTCCATGTCAAGGTACCTTTTCTGGTCATCCCTTCAGGTAAAAAAAGGCAGTTATGAAAAGGATCCTTCTTCCCACAGATTTCTCCAAAAATGCTGAAAATGCAATAAATTATGCACTTCAATTATATCATAAAGAGGTCTGCACGTTTATTTTATTACATGCTTACAGGGTAGACGGCTATGACGAGGAAAGCAAATTAACCCCCATACCCGGAGAGGAAGCATTGCTGGAAGGGCAAAAGAAGGTAGAAACAAGATTGAAAAAAAAAGTAGAAAAACTGAAGGAATCCCCGGAAAATTGTCATCACAACTTTGAGTTTGAAGCAGCCAATAAATCTCTTACAACAGCAGTAAAAGAACAGCTAAGAAAAAAAAATATTGAACTGATCATTATTGGTACTCAAGGTCATACTGGTAACACAGAAGTTGTTTACGGGAGTAATACCATAAACTTAATGGAAGAGATTAGGAGATGCCCTCTTTTGGCTGTGCCGGCTCATGTTAAATTTCACGCACTGAAAGAGATCGTTCTGGCCAACAGTTTTAAAGCAGAACTTACTCCTAAAGATCTCAAGTTTCTTATAAGACTATCCCTGAAATTCTGGGCTCCCATACGTATCCTGCATATTTGTGAAGAAGGAGGACTCAATGAAAAACAAAAACAGAACAGGAGAGCCCTGCGAAATCACCTAAAAGAGGAGAAAGTAGCCCACTCGTTTCACACCCTTGAACATTTAAGTATACCTCTGGGCGTTTATTCCTTTACAGAAAGCCGGGAAAGTGAAATGGTCGCTTTTATCAATAAAAAACACAGTTTCCTGGAAAACCTTTTATTTGATCCGTTATACAAGAACCTGGCTCATTATTCCAAAGTTCCTGTGCTGGTATTGCACCAACCTTGATCCTCTCATCAATCTTATATCTTAATGAATATTTCTGACCTTATAATTACAACAGCTTCGGGGGAAAAAGCCAGGTTTTCCAGCAATAAAGTAGCAAATTCCCTTAGAAAATCGGGTGCTGATGAGGCTGATATAAGGAAAATCCTTTCGGTAATTAAGTCTGAACTTTATGAAGGGATCACTACAAAAGAGATCTATAACAGGGCTTTTAAACTACTCAGAAAAAAAGATTCCCTGTTTGCCTCCCGTTATAAGCTCAAAAATGCCATTTATGAATTGGGCCCCACGGGTTATCCTTTTGAACGTTTTGTGGCCGCCATCCTGGAAAACAGCGGGTATAATGTCGAAGTAGGCAAGATCGTGCAGGGAATTTGTGTGCCTCATGAGATAGATGTCATAGCTACCATTCAAAATAAAAAATTATTCATTGAATGTAAATTTCATGGAGACCACGGGAGATATTGCGATGTAAAAATCCCATTATATATTCATTCCCGTTTTAGGGATATTGAAAATTATTTTAAAGCAAAGAAGGACCCTGAAGAATTCTTTAACGAAGGCTGGGTAGTCACCAACACACGTTTTACGGCAGATGCAACGAAGTATGGAAAGTGTGTAAACCTCCACCTGCTAAGCTGGGATTCTCCAAAAGGTAACAGCCTTAAGGAAAGGATAGACAGGACCGGGTTATACCCTATTACAGTTTCTACCTTGTTGAGTGCGCGGGAAAAACAGTTCCTGTTAAGTCGGGATGTGGTGCTGTGCCGGGAATTGATCAATGATAAATTCTATCTTGATCATCTGGGAGTTTCAGATATCCGGAAGAAAAAGATCCTTACTGAAATGGAAAAACTTTGTAAATCTTAAAGAGTAGGTATGAAAACGATCAAAGTACATTTCCTGGGTGCTGCGGGCAGCGTTACCGGATCTAAATTCCTGCTGGAAACCCCGGAAATGAACATCCTGGTAGACTGCGGACTTTTTCAGGGACTTAAGGAATTGCGCGTTCTGAATTGGGAAAAATTCGGTTTCCCACCTACTGATATTGATATGGTTTTGCTCACACACGGCCACCTCGACCATTCAGGCTATTTACCACGCCTGGTAGCCCATGGCTTCAAAGGCACTATAACAGGTACATCTCCTACCCTTGCCATTGCAGGAATCATCATGAGAGATAGTGCCAAAATCCAGGAAGAAGACGCGGAAAGAGCCAATAAAGAAGAATTCACTATTCATGAACCTGCAGAGCCCTTATATACAGTCGAAGATGTAGAAAGAACCATGGAAATGTTAAGACCGGCAGATGTGGACCAATGGTATGAACTTTCTAAAAACATCAGGTACAGGTTCCGGAAGAATGGTCATATTTTGGGTGCAACTTTTATCGAACTTGATATCTTCGGAAAGATCCTGGTCTTCTCAGGAGATATAGGAAGGAAGGAAGATTTGCTTCTTGAACCTCCTCAAACTCCCGAATGGGCAGATTACCTGTTTCTGGAAAGCACTTACGGTGACCGGCTTCATCCCGACGAAGATGCAGATAGCATTCTTGCCAATACCATTATGGAGACCCTTCAGAAAAAAGGTACTCTTATAATTCCCTCTTTTGCTGTGGAAAGATTGCAGACGCTCATGTACAGAATATGGAGACTTTACGAACATAATAAAATACCGCCTTTACCCGTCTTTATAGATAGTCCTATGGGTAATGAAGTATTTGGGGTTTTTGAACAGTTCCCAGGCTGGCACAGGATACCACCTACTGAACTGAGGGCAATGCAACAATTCTTTAATATAATAACCTCCTACAAGGATACCTGGAAAACCGTTGATGACAACAGGCCCAAGGCGGTTATCGCCGGTAGCGGAATGGTCACTGGTGGCAGGGTTCTTACCTACCTGAGGTATTATCTGGACAAACCGGAAACGACAGTTCTTCTGGCCGGTTATCAGGCTGAAGGAACCCGGGGAAGACTATTACTGGAAGGCGCTAACGAGATCAAGATCTTCGGGAAATACTGCGAAGTTAAGGCAAATATCATGATCCTGAATAGCCTTTCTGCCCATGCAGATCAAAAAGGTTTGCTGGATTGGATGAGCGGGATCAAAAACATTCCGGAGAAAGTATTCCTGATACATGGAGAAAATATGGCCCGGGACGTGCTAAGGTTAAAGATCAAAGATGTCTTTAATTACCCTGTTCATCTGCCATGGCTGGGTGAAACTTATGAGATACCCCTGGGAGACGGGTAAAAAAAATCCGTAGACGAAGCTACGGACTTTCCAAAAAGGTACACAGTACCCTAACTGCAGATTTTTTAATTATTCTACAGAAGTAGTATTGATGTTTTCTTCTACTACTGTACCGCCGTTGTTCGTGGTATCTACCATTTCTTCAGCAGGAGTTTCAACTTCTTCAATTGTAGTTTCAGCAGGAGTCTCCATTACCTCTACAGAAGTTTCTTCGGTAGATTCAGCAGGAGTTTCTTTACAAGAAGTGAAACTTAGTACTAATGCGATAACAGCAAAAGTCAAAAATGATTTTTTCATTTTAGTCAATTATTAATTGTTTGAGGCGCCAAATGTATGCTATTTTAATATTCAAAAAACAAGTGATGAAAAATTATTTTTCAGATTGGAAATTATGTTAATTCCTGAAGAATATTAATTGAATTAATTTCATTAATTTGACATATATCATTTCCTTTCAACCTGAAAATTTCTTATCTTAATACAATCAAAAACAGCATGTTATGCCAAGGTCGGTCACAAGGAGGTTTACCGGAAATGAAAAGGAAATTGATGAGCTTTTAAAGCAGAATGATTCCTGGAAGGACCTGTTATCATATGCTGCTGAAGAAGCCCATTTTATCGACCAGTACCTTAGTGCAGATATCTTTCAAAAGAATTCCCTCAACATGTATGAAAAACTACAGCTCTATTCTTCAGAACTTGAAAACCTAAGGTCAGATTACCAGGACCTTTCTCTGGAGGTGCACAATCATCATTATGATATTGAAGGTATGCTGGAGTGTGAGGATATTAGCTGTGAGATCTTTTACCACGATGAGCATTTTAAGCTTGAACGGCGGGTGCTTGATTTCATAGATAGATTTAAAACTTTTAAACTAAAAGTGTTCTCAAACACATCGGGACTTTTGAGAAAGACCAGCAAAGAATATTGAACTTTAAAGATCATGTACAATGAAAGCAAAAACACCCACTTTTAGATATATCGAGTGGAAAACCCCGGATGAGATGCATTTTTCATCCCAGCAATGGAATTCAGAATTGAATTTTGTTCAGGATGAACAACGTTTTTTTGAAGATATGCTCAGAGAATACACTATACCCATTATCGAATCTCATCTGTTCACCCGTATTAAAGAACTAATTGAAGAACTTTCAGACTCCAGAGAGGAATTAAATAATTTGCAGCAGCAGGTGAAATCCCATTCCAACAGACTTGAACGTTTGATCGATAACGTTGACGAACCTAAGGAAGGTCGTATTTACCGCGGGGAGCATAAAGACATTATGAAAGCCGTTAATAACTATCTCAAGACCTATAAAAAATTGAAAAAAGATATGTTTTCAGCTGTGACACAAGCACTGAAACAGCAAAAGCAGAAACGCTTACTAACCTGACAAAAATCTAACCTAGAATTCTTCATAGCACACAGAGAGTTTTAGTTACCTGCATATCTTTATGGTATGCAGGTTTTTTTTTAATCCTGATATGTTTTTTCATTATAAAATTTTCCGGAAATCAATTAAACATCGTAATATTGCAATATAGTTAGTAAGAAGAAATTAATAAAGCATACTTACGAAAGCTGGAGAATCTAAATAAAATATAATTATGAAAAATTCAGAAAAACTTAAAGCTCTGGTGAGGGAGAAATATAGTGAGATCGCATTGCAGGATAAGGCCCCTGGCCAGTCTTCCTGTTGTGGTACAGGCGATGCTTCTTCCAAAGTGTATAATATGATGATTGACGATTATTCCAACCTTCAGGGGTATGCACAAGAGGCTGATCTTGGCCTGGGTTGTGGTCTTCCCACCCAATTTGCTAAAATAAAGAAAGGTGACACCGTGATCGACCTGGGTTCGGGGGCCGGAAATGACTGTTTCATTGCCCGTCATGAAACAGGAGAAACCGGTAAGGTAATAGGGATCGACTTCACTCCTGCCATGGTCAAAAAAGCCAGGATGAATGCAGATAAGCTGGGATTCAACAATGTTGAATTCAGGGAAGGAGATATAGATGACATGCCGGTAGGAGATAATGTTGCAGATGTAGTAGTGAGCAACTGTGTACTGAACCTGGTCCCCGATAAACCGCAGGTGATCAAAGAGATCTTCAGGGTACTGAAGCCGGGTGGACATTTCAGTATTTCAGATATTGTACTGTTAGGGCAATTACCAAAAGCCTTGCAGGAAGATGCAGAAATGTATGCCGGGTGTGTTTCAGGAGCGATCCAAAAAGAAGAATATCTTAATGCGATCAATACGGCAGGTTTTAAAAATATCTCCCTTCAAAAAGAGAAGCCTATCGTAATCCCCGATAATATCCTTGAAAAATATCTTTCTACGGAAGAGATCACCGAATTTAAATCGGGCAAGACCGGAATTTTCAGTGTTACGGTATTTGCTCAGAAACCCGGAAGTACATCTGAGAAACCTCTTGAAATCCTGGAGAAGCCGCAGGCAAATAGCTGTGCCCCGGGTTCAGGTTGTTGTTGATCCAGCATGCCCAATAAATAAATTCCCGGAGCAAACCTTCGGGAATTGTTTTTTATATTAACCCGGAATCTTCAAAGTTTATGTAAAAGCATTAATTTGAGATAAAAATTGAAACATGTGTTACCGCACCAAACTCAATTCCAGGATAGAAGATATTGAAAAGACCTTTGAGGCCAGTTTCACAGAACCTGAGCTTTATGTCCCCCAGGAGGAGATCAATGGCTTCGATTTTTCGGGAACCCCTGTTATTGCCGATCACTCCCCGGGGGAGATCCTTTTCTTGCATTGGGGTCTCATTCCTTTTTGGGCAAAGAATGATCATATCAAAAAGAGTACACTTAATGCCAAGATTGAAACCCTGACTGAAAAACCCGCTTTCCGGGATGCTGTTAACAATCGATGCCTGGTCATTGCTGATGGATATTATGAATGGCAGTGGCTGGATGAGAAGGGGAAGCGAAAACAGAAATTTCTCATAACCTCGGCAGAATCTGATATTTTTGCTTTTGCCGGAATATATTCTACCTGGAAGGATCCGCAATCGGGGGAACCTCTCACCTCATATAGCATACTTACTACAGAAGCCAATGAATTGATGAGCCGAATCCACAATAATAAGAAAAGAATGCCGGTGATGTTAAAAAGCAGTGATCACCGGGGGTGGCTGGAAGGAAGAAGTATAGAGGATTTTGCTTTTCCTTATGAAGCGAAGCTTAAAGCCATCGAAATATGATAGGTTTCGGTAATAAAATTAATTATAATTTTGCCTGAGAATCTTTTGACCATAAAGGAACACCCTGCTAATGAGTAATTTTCCCGAGTTAAGGACTGTCACCGTTACCCGATACATCACCCCGTTGCGGGAGGGTGGCTCTTTACCCGCCCTGGCTGAAGCCGACGATGATTTTAAGTATGTTCTGAAATTTAGGGGAGCCGGACATGGAGTAAAAGCTTTAATTGCAGAATTCCTGGGAGGTGAGATCGCCAGATTACTTGGTTTAAAAGTACCTGAACTGGTTTTTGCCAATCTCGATGAGGCTTTTGGAAGAACCGAGGCCGATGAAGAGATCCAGGATTTGTTGCAGGGAAGCCAGGGGCTAAATTTAGGGCTCCATTTTTTATCGGGTGCTATAACTTTTGATCCTGCCGTAACTGTAGTAGATGAAGATTCAGCATCGAAGATCGTGTGGCTGGATGCGTATATCACCAACGTTGACCGAACCTTCAGGAACACCAATATGCTCATTTGGAACAGGGAACTGTGGCTCATAGACCATGGCGCAGCTTTTTATTTCCACCATTCCTGGAGCAATCGGGAGAAGCATGCAAAAAGCCCTTTCAGTCTCATCAAAGATCACGTTTTACTTCCGCAGGCGGGCAGACTCCAACAGATGGATGATGAATTCAGGAAGATACTTTCCGAAGAAAAATTAAGACAAATTGTAAACGCTATTCCCGAAGACTGGCTGTATTGGCGGGAAACAGATGAAACCCCTGAGGAGATCAAAGAGGCTTACATAGAATTCCTGCTCACGAGATTGGCTCATTCAGAAATTTTTATAAAAGAAGCACAGGATGCAAGACAAAAGCTTATATGAATATTCAGTAATTCGTGTAGTGCCGCGGGTGGAAAGAGAAGAATTCCTTAATGTGGGGATTGTGCTGTTTTGTAAAAAAGAAAATTATTTGAAGGTTCTTTATCGACTTGATAAAACAAAACTTGCGATACTTTCTGAGGAACTGGACATTGAGCAACTCGAAAAAAACCTGGAATCCTTTGAGAAGATCTGTCGGGGAGATAAAGAAGGTGGTCCCATTGCACAAATGGATATCGCTTCGAGGTTCAGGTGGCTTACAGCAGTAAGAAGTTCGGTAATTCAGACTTCCCGTCCGCATCCCGGGCTTTGCGGCGAACTGGATAAAACACTGCAGCGACTTTTTGAAGACCTGGTCTTATAAGAATAAAAAAAAAGAGGCTGAAAAAAATTTCAACCTCTCTTTCTAACGGGTGTCTTCTAGAACCTGAGGTTCACGTCAAGCATAAATTTATTGTTTATGGTATTATCTCCAAGGTTGGAAAAGAAGCTGCCTGAACCATAACGAATACCATACTTGGTCCTGTCAATACTTACTGTAGCGGTCGCACTTCCCTCCTCTACTTTCATTTCAAAAGTGACCGGTTCGGTTTTTCCTTTGATCGTAAGGTTTCCGGTTACTTCGTAAAGGTTATTGCCTTTAGGCTCAACATCTGTAATTACAAGTTTTGACGTAGGGTACTTGCTTACGCCAAAGAAATCGTCGTCATTCAAATGGTTTTCCAGTTTGGTTTTATACTCCCCTGTAAGGTCTGTCACCACAATTGAATTCATGTTCATTACGAATTCTCCACCTATAAGTTCTCCTTCCTCAGAAAGATTCAGGTAAGCTTCCTTTAGCTGTATATTTCCTGTATGGGAAGCTCCAGTTATCTTTTTACCTGTCCATTCAACCGTGCTTGCCTTAATGTCTACCTCTTTCTTGATGCTGGTAAAGGAAAGAGTGGTTAAGATCAATACCGGTGCTGCTGCTGTTAAAATTCTGTTTTTCATTTTTTCATTGTTTTAAATTAATAATTGTAACTACTTCATTTGTATGCACAACAATTAGCGCAAAAATTTTATTCTTTTAGTTTCTTTAAAAGGAGGATCAATTGGTCGATCTCTTCCTGGTTCAGATTTGACAACAAGTTATTTTGTGCTTCATCAATCACTTTGTCAACAATTTTTAAAAGGTCCAATCCGTCCTGAGTAATAGTGATCTCCACTTTCCTTCTATTTTCGGGACAAACAATTCTTTCAACTAAACCCTTTTCAAGCAACTTATCGACCAGCCTGGTGGTATTGCTCATCTTATGGATCATCCTGTCACTTACATATGAGAGTGAAGCGGGTTTCCCCTTCTGCCCTCTTAGGATCCTTAATACATTAAATTGAGCAATAGAAAGATTATGCGGTTTCAAAGCTTCAGAAAGCTGCTCCTGCACCCAGTTACCGGTAACCATAAGTTCTATGACCCCGGTTCGGATTTTCTGGTCTAAGCTTAGAGATTGAATTTCTGAAGACATTGATGTATATACTTTAATTGTATGTACAAATGTATAGATAAAATTTTAATCTTAAAAATTATTATTCTAAAGTTTAGTTAAAGGTTTTTTCCGGTTTTGAGCCATCCGGCAATTTCAATGGTCCTTTTTACCTGGTGAAAAATGCCTTCTTTCACTTCATTTCCCAAACTCCCCTTACCTGCAGTAACACTTATTCCATAGGGGTTACCTCCGGCGCCAAAAATGGTGTCATGAGTATATCCCGGAGCAGCAACAATGGCACCCCAGTGGAGCATGGTTTTGTAAAGGGTTAATAAGGTGGATTCCTGGCCTCCATGATCATTACTTGCACTGGTCATTCCGCTCACTACCTTATTGGCGAGTTTACCGCTTGACCACAAACCACCTGTCATGTCGAGAAAACTCTGGAATTGGGAAGGAAGGTTCCCATAGCGGGTCGGGGCACTAAAGATATAAGCATCGGCCCACTCAAGATCATCCATGGAAGCTACTTCAACATCCTTTGTATGCTCCACATGCTTCTGCCATTCTTTGTTTTCAGCGATGGCTTCCTGTGGAGCCAGTTCCCGGACCTTTCTCAATCTAACTTCCTTTACCCCTGCTGCTTTTGCAGCTTCATGTGCCCACCGGGCCATTTGATAGTTTGTTCCTGTGGAACTATAATAGATCACAGCCACTTTTATGTCTTTCATTTGTTGAAATTTTAATTAACCTACTTATATTCATCTATATAAATTACAATTCTGATTCTCTTTTTATATTAAACTTTTTATAAACTTCTTACAGTTTAAAAAAACAGAACATAAAAAAATCCCCTTTTCAGGGGATTTTTAAAATTATATATTAAGATTTATTATTTTTCCATAGCAGCAGCAACTGCAGCAGAAAGTCTTCTGTAGGTTCCATTTTCGAGGCGCTCCCTAATAGCAGAGAAGGCAGCAAGGCTCTCTTCTACATCCTCAAGAGTATGTGTAGCCGTAGGAATAAGCCTAAGCAGGATCAACCCTTTTGG
Organism: Salinimicrobium flavum; assembly: GCF_042684505.1. Taxonomy (NCBI): domain Bacteria; kingdom Pseudomonadati; phylum Bacteroidota; class Flavobacteriia; order Flavobacteriales; family Flavobacteriaceae; genus Salinimicrobium; species Salinimicrobium flavum. The sequence continues at coordinate 49,064 of NZ_JBHULT010000011.1, read as the reverse complement.
AATTACCGGATAGACCACAATAGAACAGAATATCCCATGGTTCTCCCTCAGGTCTTTCACAAGAGCCATAGCTTCCGGTATACTTCCTTTAAGATAAACCGGGGTCACACAACTCTGGGTAGTACCAATATCAAATCCTCTTTCTTTCAGACCGTTTTGAAGTGCATTTACATTCTCCCAAAGCTTTTCTTTAAGTTCAGGCATAGTCCTCAGCATCTCCAGTCTCTTAAGTGCTCCTATCACGAGTTGCATTTGAAGAGATTTGGCGAACATTTGAGAGCGCAGATTATATTTTAGATAATCTATGATCTCCTGGTCGGCTGCAATAAACGCACCCGTGCTTGCCAGTGATTTTGCAAAAGTTGCGAAGTATACGTCAATACCGTCCTGTACGCCTTGTTCTTCACCGGCTCCTGCACCGGTTGCTCCAAGAGTTCCGAATCCATGAGCGTCATCTACAAATAACCTGAAATCGTATTTTTCTTTAAGGGCAACTATTTCTTTCAGTTTTCCCTGCTCTCCGCGCATTCCAAAAACACCTTCAGAGATCACAAGGATCCCTCCTCCGGTCTGCTCTACTATCTTTTCAGCACGTTGCAGGTTCTTTTCTATACTCTCAAGATCATTGTGCTTAAAGGTAAAACGTTGACCCAGGTGCAAGCGTACCCCGTCAATTATACAGGCGTGAGCATCCACATCATATACGATCACATCTTTTTTAGAAACCAGGGCGTCAATGGTGGAAACCATTCCCTGATAACCAAAATTAAGCAAATAGGCAGCTTCTTTACTAACAAAAGAAGCAAGTTCATCCTGCAGTTTTTCATGCATATCTGTATGACCACTCATCATTCTTGCTCCCATAGGGTACGCAGAACCGTATTCTGCGGCTGCCTCGGCATCAACTTTTCGTACTTCCGGGTGATTGGCAAGCCCCAGGTAGTCATTAATACTCCAGGTGATCACATCCTGTCCCTGGAACTTCATACGGTTAGAGATAGGTCCTTCAAGCTTAGGGAATACAAAGTATCCTTCTGCCTGCTCTGCCCATTTTCCCAACGGTCCCTTATCCCTGTATATTTTGTCAAATAAATCTGCCATTTTATAGTTTTTTTAACTTACAGCAAAAGTAAGAAATTAATAGCAACTGCATAATTTTCTTGTCCCATACAACCCTGAAAAACATATGGTTCGTGAATATTTAACACTTCCTCCCTCTGCTTGGAGGTTTCAGGATAACTTGCTGGAATATAAAATATTAAGAAAAATCTCCTTTTCGGAAAACCACTGAGAGGTGGCACCGGAAAGATCAGGATCGCTGCCCGATCTTATTTAATAAATTCAATCCTGTTACTGGTTTTTTCGTGTTTGCTGTCGAAGAAGCCCTGCTCAGTCATCCAGTCATCACTAAAGACCTTGCTCATATAGCGGGAACCGTGATCTGGGAAGATCACTACCACCTTACTGTTCTTATCAAATTCCCCTTCTTCAGCGAGTTGCTTGACTCCCTGAACAGCGGCACCACTGGTGTAACCAACAAAAAGACCTTCGGTTTTGGCAAGCTGACGGGCGGTATGGGCACTCTCTTCATCTGTAACCTTTACGAACTGGTCAATAATGTCAAAATCTGTTGCAGTGGGAATAAGGTTTTTTCCAAGTCCTTCAATACGGTAAGGGTAGATTTCCGCAGCATCGAATTCTTTGGTTTCATGATATTTTTTAAGCACCGAACCATAGGCGTCAATTCCAATGACACGAATGGAAGGATTCTGCTCTTTAAGATATTTTGCGGTTCCCGAAATGGTGCCTCCTGTTCCGCTGCAGGCAACAAGATGAGTTATCTTTCCTTCAGTCTGCTTCCAGATCTCAGGGCCCGTGGTCTTATAATGAGCTTCGATATTAAGCTCGTTGAAATACTGATTAATGTAGACAGAACCTTTGATTTCGTCATGCATTCTTTTTGCCACCTGGTAATAGGAGCGCGGGTCATCTGCAGTAACGTTAGCAGGGCAAACATATACCTTGGCACCCATGGAACGCAGCATATCGATCTTGTCTTTTGAAGACTTCGAACTTACGGCAAGGATACATTCATAACCTTTTATAATGCTCACCATAGCTATACTAAAGCCGGTGTTGCCCGATGTAGTTTCGATTATTGTATCTCCCGGTTTTAAAATACCTTTTTTCTCGGCCTCTTCTATAATGTACAGGGCAATCCTGTCTTTGGTCGAATGGCCGGGATTGAATGCTTCTACTTTCGCGAAAAATTCTCCTTGGTATTCCTGGGTGATCCGGTTTAACTGAATTAGGGGGGTATTACCGATTAGCTGTAATACGTTATCAAAAACCTGTAAATCTTCTCTCATAAATTGAAGTTATCTACAGTAATCCTGGCTTTTAGAAAGTATAAAAACAGGACTACAAAACGAGACAAATTTAAGTCAAATATTTTAATTATCGGGTAATTCCCTCTAAATCCAGTAGAAATGCATACTCTTCTGCCACTTCTCTAAGCGCCTCAAAACGACCTGAAGCTCCTCCGTGACCAGCTTCCATGTTGGTGTGGAACAGCAGCTTGTTCTTATCTGTCTTCAACTCTCTGAGTTTTGCGACCCATTTGGCAGGCTCCCAGTATTGAACCTGTGAATCATGTAAGCCCGTAGTAACTAAAATATTAGGATAATCCTGCGCCACCACATTATCGTATGGAGAATAGGATTTCATGTAGTGATAAAATTCCTTCAGGTTTGGATTTCCCCATTCATCATATTCCCCGGTCGTAAGAGGAATGCTCTCATCAAGCATAGTGGTCACCACGTCTACGAAAGGCACAGTTGCGATGATCCCATTGTACAGGTGCGGGGCAATATTTGCCACCACCCCCATTAATAGTCCGCCGGCACTCCCCCCGCTGGCATAAAGATGCTGTGGAGAGGTATAGTTTTCGTTGATAAGGTGCTGGGAACAATCCACAAAATCTGTGAACGTATTCAGCTTTTTAAGTAGTTTACCATCCTCATACCATTTTCTACCCAGGTATTCCCCACCCCTTATGTGAGCAATGACAAATATAAATCCGCGGTCGAGCAGGCTTAACCTTACTGTCGAAAAATAAGGATCAATAGTTGACCCATAAGATCCGTATGCATATTGCAGAACAGGATTAGAGCCATCTCTTTTCAGGCCTTTTCTATGGACCAAAGTCATGGGTATCTTTGAGCCGTCCCGGGCAGTTGCCCATATCCGGTCTGAAATATAGTTCTCTTTATTAAAATCGCCCAGTACTTGTTGTTCCTTCTTCACATCTTTTTCCCGTGTCTTCATATTAAAATCTACCACCTGTGTAGGAGTAGAAAGGGAATTGTATGTGTAGCGAAGGATCTCTGTATCAAAATCAGGGTTGGTGCCTGTGAAGGCCGTATAGGTCTCATTATCAAAAGGAATGTAGTAGGATTCAGTTCCATCCCATCTCATAACCTTGATCTTGTTCAGGCCATCCCGGCGTTCACTCACCACCAGAAAATCCTTGAAGAGATCAATATCTTCCAGCAGTACCTCCTTGCGATGAGGTAAAACATCTACCCAGTTATCTTCTCCCGGATCTTCCACCGGAGCCAGCATAAGCCGAAAATTGGTAGCACCATCTTTATTGGTAAGTATATAGAAAAAGTCTTCGTAATGCGAGATACTGTATTCCATACCCCTAATCCTGGGTTGCACAATTCTGAACTCCCCTTCAGGATGATCTGCATCCAAAAAACGGTATTCAGAGGTAAGTGTACTACTTGATCCTATGATCACATATTTGTCAGACTTTGATTTATATACGTAGGTATGAAAAGTTTCGTCCTCTTCATAGAAAACCAGTTCATCATCTTCAGGATCTGTTCCTAAACAATGTTTATAGATCTTATCACTCCTAAGGGTTTCTTCATCCTTGCGGGCATAGAAAAGGGTTTTATTGTCATTTGCCCAGGTGGAGCCACCGGAAGTATTCTCGATCTTAAGGGGAAGGATCTCCCCGGTTTCAATATTTTTTATCTGGATGGTGTATTTCCTTCGGCTCACCGTGTCAACAGCAAAAGCGATCAGTTTGTTGTCTGGACTAACATTTAATCCGCCAAGCTGATAATAATCAAAACCTTTGGCCATTTCGTTCACATCGAAAAGGATTTCCTCGGGGGCGTCTAAAGTTTCTTTTTTTCGTGAGTAGATTGGATAATCTTTCCCTTTTTTATACCTGGTAATATACCAATAGCCGTGAAGTTTATAAGGAACAGAGGAATCATCTTCCTTAATGCGGCTTTTCATTTCCTGAAAAAGGTTTTCCTGGAGCTCTTTGGTGTGAGCGGTCATTTGATCATTATATAGATTTTCACGTGTGAGATAATCTACCACTTCAGGGTTATCCCTTTCCCGTAACCAGAAATAATTATCAATACGAACATCGTCGTGCATCTTAAGTTCCACCGGTAATTTCTTTACCTGAGGGGCAATAATTCCTTTATCGGCAACTTTCATTTTTTCATATTAAGGACCTTCCGCAAAGGTAAGATTTCTAATAAAGAAAACTTAAAACTAGGGGGGCAACTTCTATTATAAAACCTAATTTTGGTAGTTTTGTAAGAACAATCAAAAATTGAAAATATGTTTGGAGATATGATGGGTATGATGAATAAGATCAAAGAGACCCAGAAAAAAGTTGAAGAGACAAAGGAGCGTCTTAAAACCGTACTTATAGATGAAGAATCAAGCGACGGTCTGCTAAAGGTTACCATTACTGCCGACAGGGAGATAAAGAATATCAATATTGCCGATGAACTCCTGGAAGATAAGGAGCAATTGGAAGACTATCTGGTGTTGACCCTGAACAAGGCGATCAAAAAAGCTACTGAGGTCAATGAAGCCGAACTGGCCGCTGTTGCCAAGGAAGGAATGCCCGACATTCCCGGGATGAACGATATGTTGAACGGGTAAATTTGAAATTTGCGATCTGGGTTTATTAAATAACCTCATCTCTTTTTACCGTCAACTTCCTGAAGTTTTAAGAATAAATACCCTCCAAAAAAAACATTTTTGAAGGGTATTTATTTTTATTAACTCCCTATATTTTTTAGGACCTCCAGGAATTTTTGATGCATTTCTCCGGAATAATCCAAATGGGTTACGATCCTTAACTTCCCTTGTCCCATATTACTTATCCTGATATTGTTCTTTTGAAGCTGCTTCATAAACTTTTCTTCAGCTGAAGGATCCTGCAGATAAAAGATTACAATATTGGTCTCCACCGGTTCCACTTCTCCTACATAAGCCATTCCCTGAAGAACTGAAGCAATTTCCGAAGCCCTCCTATGATCTTCAGCAAGTCGCTCTACCTGGTGATCAAGGGCATAGATCCCGGCAGCGGCCATATAGCCCACCTGGCGCATTCCGCCGCCCAGTACCTTCCTCACGCGCATGGCGTTCTTCATGATCTTTTTATTCCCAATAAGGACAGATCCCATGGGGGTCCCCAAACCTTTAGAGAGGCAGATTGAGATAGTATCAAACAACTTTCCATATTCCCGGGGATCTTCATTCTTTGCCACCAGAGCATTGAACAGCCGAGCCCCATCCAGATGGAATCCCAGGTTATGTTTCTGGCACACTTTCCTGATCCTTTTTATCTCCTCCATGTCATAACAGGCACCGCCCCCTTTGTTGGTAGTGTTTTCAAGACATACCAGGGTAGTCAACGGACTATGGTAAAAGTCGGGCGGATTAATATTCTCCTCAACCTGCGCAGCAGTGATCATCCCTCTGTTCCCGTCTATTAGTTTACAGGAAACACCACTATTAAACGAAGCGCCACCTCCTTCATAGTTGTACACATGTGCCCATTTATCGCAAATAAGCTGCTCTGCTGGCTGGGTGTGCAATTTAATGGCTGCCTGGTTGGCCATACTACCGGTGGGAAAGAACAGGGCTTCGTCCATTCCGAACATTTTCGCAAGTTTCTCTTCCAGCCGGTTAACAGAGGGGTCTTCTTTATACACATCATCCCCTACTTCTGCACTCATGATCGCCTGCAACATTCCAGTAGTTGGTTTGGTGACCGTATCACTTCTAAGATCTATTTCTTTCATATTTATAATATTAAATTCTTCCGCGGAAGGAGTAGTTAAGGGACCCACCGGAAATACCTTTTCTAAGGAACCTTAAAACTATAAAATATTGGTAAAATAGTTTTCAGGAAAGCGCTTTAATTCTATTTTTGTCTAAAATCATAGAATGATCACTACAGACACTATAAAAGATCTCAAAGATCGCCTGGTTGCGTTAAGGAGGTATCTTTGACGTTGATGCCAAAAAAATTGAAATAACCAACCTGCAGGAGAAGACCCTTGCTCCTGATTTCTGGAACGACCCTAAAAAAGCCGAAGTCCTTGTTAAAAATCTCAATGCCGAAAAAAAATGGGTAGATGATTTTGAGAAGGCTGTCACACTCGTGGAAGACCTCGAGGTGATCTTTGACTTCTATAAAGAAGGGGAAGCCACTGCCGAAGATGTTGAGGAACGCCACAAATCATCTGTTGATCTTATTGAGCAACTGGAGTTCAGGAACATGCTTTCTGAAGAAGGGGATAGTCTTAGCGCTGTATTACAGATCACAGCAGGTGCCGGGGGTACAGAAAGTTGTGACTGGGCAGAGATGCTCATGCGCATGTATTTGATGTGGGCAGAAAAATCGGGCTTCAGAATAAAAGAACTTAACTACCAGGCGGGGGAAGTCGCGGGAATTAAAACCGTTACCCTTGAAATTGAAGGAGATTATGCCTTTGGCTGGCTAAAAGGAGAAAACGGGGTTCACAGACTTGTTCGTATTTCACCTTTTGACAGTAATGCAAAAAGGCACACCTCCTTTGCCTCTGTTTACGTTTATCCTCTTGCAGATGACACTATTGAGATCGAAATAAATCCTTCAGAGATTTCCTGGGAAACAATGCGATCTTCAGGTGCAGGAGGACAAAATGTGAACAAGGTGGAAACTGCAGTTCGTTTAAGACACGCACCTTCCGGAATTGTGATTGAAAATTCTGAAACCCGTTCCCAGCTGGAAAACAAGACAAAGGCTATGCAATTACTTAAGAGTCAGTTATACGAGATTGAATTACAGAAGCAACAGGCGCAGCGCAGAGAGATCGAAGATTCTAAAATGAAGATCGAATGGGGCTCCCAGATCAGGAACTACGTGATGCACCCCTATAAGCTGGTCAAAGATGTGAGAACAGGAGAAGAGACCGGAAATGTCGAAGCTGTGATGAATGGGGATATTGACCGTTTCCTGAAATCCTTTCTGATGATGATGGGTCAAAAGGTCGAAGAGTAATCGTTTACAGGAATCTTAAATAGGCTGAACGGTCAACAACAAAAAAAGCCGGAGGGAATAAAAACCAAAAACAACATAGAACAAACTCCAGAAAACCATGATCACCATTTACCACAACCCACGCTGTAGCAAATCCCGTGAAGGATTGGAACTTTTAAAAGGAACGGGCGAAGATTTTAAAGTCCGTGAATATTTAAAGGAACCTCTTTCTGAAGAAGAACTTACAGATCTTCTTGAAAAACTGAGCATGGCTCCAATTGAATTGGTACGTACCGATGAGAAAGTATGGAAAGAAAATTATAAAAACCGGGACCTTAGTGATGAAGAACTGGTACAGGTAATGATAGAGCATCCCCGGCTAATTCAACGTCCCATAGTAGTAAAAGGTCAGACTGCAGTTGTAGGAAGACCTGTTTCCAGGATCACATCATTATTGAATTAACATCCTGACCTTCAGATTTAACCCCGCATTAACCCTCTGAAAAGGCTTTGTTCTTTACTTTGGTATAAATTTAATACCATTAAAATGAACCTTAGCAAGAACTATCAGTTAATACTTGTTTTTTCAATAGCTTTTTTTACGACTGCCATTGCAATATCCCAGACTATGACACAGCAAACTCCAAACAAGGACTTAAAGGAGGCTGCGCGTGAGACCGCCAATATGTGGCAGAAAGAACTTGCCCTTTCTGATAAGCAGGCAGATCTAATGGAAAAGAAGATTATTGAATTCGCCATTAAAAAAGATCGCCTTATCCAGTCTAAAATGCGGGAAGAGGCAAAAACAGAGCGTCTTCGCAGACTCCAGGAACTGGAATATAAAGACATGAGGGATATCCTGACCAAACCTCAATATGACCGTTATATTGCCCTTTCTAAGGAACGTATCCGAAAACAAAACAGAAAGCACTGAGGATTTTTGTGAAAATTTGCTGATCATTTTTTAAACCATTTGGTGGTTTTGGTGTCCAAGATCAAAAACCAGGTATGATCACCAGAAAACCATGGCATCTGATAAGCAGTGCCTTTATTTTTTTATTTCTTCTCTCCCTCACTACCTTTGCACAAGGCCAACGTGAACAAGCACAGCACATCGTCACAGGTAAGGTTACCGATGAAAGCGGTATTCCGCTTGAATACGCGACCATTTCCTTTCAAAGCACACGCAATCCTGATAAACTTACAGGAGGGATCACAGACCCCCAGGGGAATTTTGAAATAGAAGTGCCTCAAGGCATTTATAACATCAACATAGAATTCATTTCTTTTCAACCCAGGAATTTCCCTGACCGCCAGATAAATTCAGATCTGAACATGGGTACCATTGTACTGGGAATGGCTGCAGGCGAACTGGATGAGGTTGTAGTGACGGCAGAAACAACGCAGGTAGAAGTAAGACTGGATAAGAAGATCTATAATATTGGAAAAGATCTCACTACTGCCGGGGGAACGGTCGCAGATGCGCTAAATAATGTGCCCTCGGTCTCTGTAGATATTGAAGGAGGCATCAGCCTTCGCGGCAATGAAAACGTTCGTATTCTTATCAACGGAAAACCTTCAGCCATGGCCGGTTTTGGGAATACCGATGTACTTTCCCAGCTTCCTGCAGATGCCATTGAGCGCGTGGAAGTTATCACCTCTCCTTCCGCGAGATATGACGCCGAAGGTACCGCAGGTATTCTGAACATCATACTCAAGAAAGAAAAGACCCTTGGCTTTAATGGATCTGTTTCTGCACGGGCAGGACATCCAGACCAGGTTGGGCTTTCAGCTAATGTCAACCTTAGAACCGATAAATTCAACATATTCAACACCACCGGATTCAGATATTTTGACGCTCCCGGAAATGCTTTTTCAGACACAAGGTATCTGGAGTACACTAATGAGGCAGGGGAACTGGTAGATCCCACTTCTGAAAGACTTATTGAGGACCGAAGTATTGATCGTCTTAACCGGAACTTCTACACCAGCCTGGGAGTGGAATATTATATCACAGATATGTCTTCTGTTACTGCCACCGGTTTCTACAGGTATGGAGAAGATGAAGATCTTACCACCAATCGCAGCAGTGAATATATGGAAGATGGATTACTGGAAACACTTCGGAAAGAAAACGAGATAGAAGATGACAACAGTTACCAGTTTGCGTTGAATTACATCAATAAATTCAACAAAAGCGGACATCAATTGACAGCCGATATTCAATATGAGAGAGACGAGGAAACACAAATTGGGAATATTAATGAGGTCGTAGTTTCAAATAACACCAATAAAGATCCTTTTTACCCCCGGGAACAAACATTCACGGAAGAATCCCAAAACGAATTTCTTATCCAGGCAGATTATGTAAGACCTATTGGAGAAAATGCACAGTTTGAAGCAGGATATCGAGGCAATTTTGAAGAAGAAGTCACAGACTATCAACTCCTGCTTGAAAATGAGTCTACTGGCAAGCTTGAAACAAATCCACTATCTAACATTTTCACGTATACCGAAAATGTGAATTCCCTTTATTCCCAATATGGAAATAAATTTGGTGACTTCTCCTTCCTACTGGGATTAAGACTTGAAAACACGCAGTTGAAGGGCAAGATAGATTCAGATCTTACCGAAGAAGAATTACAGGAGGAATTTAAAATACCTATTGACACAGATTTCGACAATAATTACCTTGGCTTGTTCCCTACCGTAAACCTTATTTACGAACTGGGGGAACAGGAAAATATTACCCTTGGTTACAACAGGAGGATCAACAGGCCACGTGGCTGGTTCATCAACCCATTTCCCTCAAGAGCCAGCAGAACCAATATTTTCCAGGGTAATCCCAATCTGCTACCTGCCTATTCAGATGCCTTTGATCTTGGCTATTTGAGGAGATGGAAGAAACTCACCCTTACATCCTCTGTTTATTATCAATATGAAACAGATTCTTTCGAACGGGTTGAACAAATTTCCACAGCTCAAGACAACACTCAGGTCATCAGGACCATCCCGATCAATTTAGCAACCAATACCCGTATTGGAGCAGAAGCCGGAGTATTGTACAATCCCGCAAAGTGGCTTCGATTGAACGGAAGCGTAAACTTCTATCAATTTGACACCGAAGGAGACTATAACGGAGTTGATTACAGTGCGAAAAATACAAGTTGGTATGGAAGGTTCAGTTCAAAAGTTACACTTCCGGCCAAGATCGACTGGCAGACAAATGCTTTTTATAGGGGAGCTTCAGAAGGAGCACAAACCGAAACGCAAGGTTTGTTTATGCTTGACATGGCACTTAGCAAGGAATTATTCGATGAAAAAGCTTCTCTAACCCTTAATGTTAGAGATTTGCTAAATTCCCGCAAAAGAGATTCTTACACAGTGACCGAAAGATTTATTAGAGACAGCGAGTTTCAGTGGAGACAAAGAAGCATCACCTTATCATTTACTTACCGTTTCAACCAAAAGAGAAATGAAAGAGAAAAGAAAAGAGGTCAGGAGAACGGAAACGAGGAAATGGATGGGGAAGGAGAATTTTAATTGGTAGTGTTTGTTGGTTAGCTTGAAAAAGCCGTCTTAAAGACGGCTTTTTCGTTTATTCCCGTTATGAAAAGGCACAAAAAAAGGACTTTTTCAAGTCCTCCTTTTTATGCTTTTTCTTTCTCCAGGCGTTTCTTTTCCTTACGTTCATCCATCATTTCTTTGACCGCTCCTCCTATCCAATAAGGAATAATGGCAGTTAAGAACAACATTACCCAAAACCCGATAAGTAATATAATGATGAAGGCTAAGAACCCCAGATATTGATCAAATTCAAACATGATTTTCGTGATTTTTGAATCTTTGCCAAAGATAGAAACTCTGTGAAGTATTTACAATAGTTTTTATTTTATTTTTAAACACCCGCTTTATTCGTGAAAAATTACTGATTAAGCTTTTTCTGCCGTTAAATTTGTGGGATTTATGATCATTTAATTTTTCCGAAAATGTAAATTTGTACAAATCATTAACCATTATGGACTACAGAATAGAAAAAGATACTATGGGGGATGTTAAGGTCCCTGCAGATAAACTTTGGGGTGCCCAAACCGAACGTTCCAGGAATAACTTCAAAATTGGTGCTCCCGGTAGTATGCCCCTGGAAATCATTTATGGCTTTGCTTACTTAAAGAAAGCAGCAGCTTTCACCAACTGTGAACTCGGAGCATTAACAGTTGATAAACGCGACCTTATTGCCAGGGTTTGTGATGAGATCCTACAGGGGAAACATGATGATCAATTCCCGTTGGTGATATGGCAGACAGGGAGCGGTACCCAAAGCAACATGAATGTAAATGAGGTTATTGCCAACCGTGCCCACCAACTTTCAGGAAAGACCATTGGCGAAGGTGAAAAAACACTTGCTCCCAATGATGATGTGAATAAGTCACAATCTTCAAATGATACTTTTCCTACAGGAATGCACATTGCGGTTTATAAAAAGATCGTAGAAGTGACCATTCCCGGAGTTAAGCAACTCCGCAACACCTTGAAGAAAAAATCGGAAGAATTTAAGGATGTGGTAAAGATTGGACGTACACATTTTATGGATGCCACTCCTCTCACCCTTGGCCAGGAATTCAGTGGTTATGTTTCCCAACTGGACCATGGGCTTATCGCACTTGAAAATACCCTGCCCCACCTTTCTGAACTGGCTTTGGGAGGAACGGCGGTAGGTACCGGATTAAATACTCCAAAAGGATACTCTAAAAGAGTAGCAGAATTCATAGCTAAATTTACGGAGCTGCCTTTCATCTCTGCTCCTAATAAATTTGAGGCTCTTGCCGCTCATGATGCTTTTGTGGAAACCCATGGAGCACTAAAGACATTGGCGGTATCTTTAAATAAGATCGCAAATGACATCAGAATGCTGGCATCTGGACCTCGCAGCGGAATTGGGGAGATCAATATTCCTGCGAATGAACCGGGATCATCTATTATGCCCGGTAAAGTGAACCCAACCCAGGTGGAAGCACTCACTATGGTATGCACCCAGGTGATAGGCAATGATGTTACTATTAATGTAGGCGGCATGCAGGGTCACTTTGAACTGAATGTTTTCAAACCGGTTATGGCTGCAAACATCCTCCAGAGTGCTCAATTACTGGGAGATGCTTGCGCATCTTTTGATGAGCACTGTGCTGCGGGTATTGAACCTAACCATCCAAGGATACAGGAATTACTCAACAATTCTTTGATGCTGGTGACAGCACTAAATACTAAAATTGGTTATTACAAAGCGGCAGAAATTGCCAATACTGCTCATAAGAACGGAACCACTTTAAAAGAGGAAGCAGTAAACTTGGGGTATGTTACCGCCGAAGATTTTGACGAGTGGGTAAGACCTGGAGATATGGTAGGGGGATTGAAATAGCCTTATTTTCCGGTCAAAAATAAAATATCCTTCAAAAAGTCATTTTTTGAGGGATATTTTATTTCAAACCTTTTCGTGATGCCAACAAATTATTCTATTTTCACGCCCTATTCCCTTACAACACATGATCAACCTATTAGAACTGGACTTCGCAACGATAAGGATCTACGACAAATTAATTGTAACTGAATGTAATGAAGGCGTCCTTCTTGACGTTCCTAAGAACCGCAAAGTCCTCGAATTAGCCGGAGAGATCTTTAACAATGAAGATTTTGGATATATTTCAAACCGCGTGAACTCTTATGCTGTAGACCCCATGGTCTATCGGGAATCTGCAGAGCATCCGCAGTTAAAGGCCATAGCAGTGGTTTCCACAAGTGAATTGGCACGTAAAACCGCGCAGCTGGAACAGAAATTCTATACCAACAAAAACCCTTTCCAGATCTTTAATGACCTGGAAGAGGCAAAATCCTGGATCAAAGAAGCCGTGATGGATCAATCAAAAGTTGACTCCTCAAGCTGGTAAGTTTCCAGAAATTCTTTTGATTTCTGAATAAAAGGAGCCATTACCACATCCTCTCTCACAAGAGGAACATCCTTTCTAAATTCTTTTACCATCTTTTCAAGCATGGGTGAGGTCTTATGCGGACTGCGGTAAAACAGGGCCTGTGAAGCATTAAAGAGCTCAATCCCCAGGACGGTCGAAACATTTTCAAGCACTTTTGTCAATTTGGTGGCCGCGTTGGCACCCATACTAACATGATCTTCCTGCCCATTCGAAGAGACGATCGAATCTACACTGGCAGGAGTTGATAACTGCTTGTTCTGACTTACTATACTGGCAGCCGTATATTGCGGGATCATAAAACCACTGTTTAACCCCGGAGCATCTACAAGGAATGCCGGACCCCGTAACCCCGAAACCAGTTGATAGATCCTTCTTTCTGAAATATTCCCCAGCTCGGCCATGGCGATAGCCATATAATCAAGTGCCAGTGCAAGCGGTTGTCCGTGAAAATTTCCTCCGGAAATGATCTTGTCTGCTTCCACAAAAATATTGGGGTTATCTGTGACCGAATTTATCTCGGTTTTAAAAACCTTATGAACAAAACCAATAGTATCTTTTGTGGCTCCGTGCACCTGGGGAATACACCTGAAGGAGTAAGGATCCTGGACATTTTGTTTGCTCTGTTTAGCGATCTCACTACCGGTAAGGATTTTCCTTATACGCTCAGCAGTCTTCACCTGCCCGCGATGAGGCCTTACCAAATGCACTATTTCGTCAAAAGGGGACATATTGCAGTCATAGGCATCTACAGACAACGCTCCTATCACATCGGCCCATAATGAAAGTTTGTATGCTTTAAGTAAAGAATCTATACCGTGGGCGCTCATGAATTGTGTACCGTTTAAAAGGGCGAGACCTTCTTTGGACTGCAATTTTATTGGGGACCAGTTGAATTTTTTCAAAATATCTTCAGAAGGCACAATCTTGTCCTCATGGTACATCTCTCCCTTGCCTATTAAAGGAAGGGAAAGATGTGCTAATGGCGCAAGATCTCCTGAAGCTCCTAAAGACCCCTGGGCATAAACTACCGGGAGAACATCTTCATTATAAAAATCAATTAGCCTGTTCACGGTTTCAAGGGAAACCCCGGAGTGGCCGTAACTGAGGGATTGTATCTTAAGCAACAGCATCAACCGTACGATGCGCAGGGATATCTTTTCCCCCGTACCGCAAGCATGGGACATTACGAGGTTTTCCTGTAATTTGGTAAGGTTTTCTGTCGATATCTTTACATTACAAAGAGACCCAAAACCTGTATTTATACCATAAATGGGGTTTTTGTTCTCCTTCATTTTATCATCCAGGTACTTTCTGGCCTTTTCAATATTCAGGACAGCTTCATCGCTTAAGGAAAGTGTTTTCTTCTTTTCAAGGATCTCCTGGATCTCTTCAAGGTCCAGTACAGAAGAACTTATATAGTGACAATCTCTCATTTATGGGTAATATGTATATTATTGAGTTGGTTTCATTTCAGCTTCAAAAAGGTCCAGAATGGCTGCTCCGGTATGGGCGGCGATATCGCCGGCTATCATCCCTTCGTAACTCAGCTTTTCAGCAGCAAGATCTCCGGCGCGTCCATGAAGGTAAACTCCGAGAACTGCAGCGGTCAAAGTGGGGTATCCCTGGCAGATGAGGGCAGTTAGTATCCCGGTAAGTACATCGCCACTCCCTGCAGTAGCCATTCCCGGGTTTCCTGAAGTATTTATGTAGGTTTCATCTGAAGTCACGGTGAAAGTATAAGCACCTTTTATCACCAGGATGATCTTATGTTCGGTTGCAAGATCCCTTGCTTTTTCCAGTTTTTCAAAATCATTTTTCCAGGAGCCAATTAAGCGTTCCAGTTCTTTAGGATGTGGGGTCAATATACTCCCCTCCGGCAGAAGTTTTAGCAGATCTTTATTTTTTGATAAGATATTTAAACCATCGGCATCGATCACCATTGGTTTTGAATTCTTTTTGAGCATGTTTTCAAAGGCCTTTACGGTTTCTTCTCCGGTTCCTACTCCTACTCCAAACCCTATCGCGGTGGGTTCAATGTCATAATCTATATGTGACAGTATCTTATTATTAACATCTGTAAGCACCATAGCTTCGGGCACTGCGGTTTGGAAAATATCATATCCGCAGGCAGGGACAAAAGCAGTAGCCATTCCCGCACCTGCCCGTAAGGCGGCATTAGTAGCCAGGCAAATGCTACCCATCTTTCCGTAACTTCCTCCAACCATTAAAGCGTGGCCAAAAGTACCTTTATGGGAAAATTTATTGCGGGGGCGGTAAATCACCCTGGCCTCCGGCTTTCCAATGGTCTGCGCAACGGCATGCTCATCCTTGAGGTAATCCCTATCCAAACCTATGTCCAGTATCTGCAGTTCCCCTGTGAAAGCAGCAGTATCTGGCATGAAAAAAGAAAGTTTAGCCGATTGAAAACTTAAGGTATAATTGGCCCTGATTATCGCATCCTGCTGTTCTACAGGCATATCTGCCATAAGCCCTGAAGGGACATCTATTGCCAAGACAAAGGCTCCAGATTTATTAATAAGTCGCACAAGATTAGCAACCCAGTCAACCAGCGGTCGATTCAAGCCAACACCAAAAATTGCGTCAATTATGAAATCACCGGTGTTAATTTCGGGAAAGTCTTCCTCCGACTTTAAAAGGATCGGCCATTGCCGGGTCATGTTCTTTACCCGGTCATAATTGACCAGGAAATCCTTTGACCTTTGATCACTGTAATTGACCACATAAATGGTAACATCATAACCTTTTTCCAGCAGTAACCTGCCCACCACCAAACCATCTCCGCCATTATTCCCGATCCCGCAGAAGATCTTTACAGGGATCTCAGCATTTTGAAGCCGCGTATGGATCTCCTCGAAAACCAGTCCTGCAGCCCTTTCCATTAATTCATTGGAAGTAATACCTTGTTTCTCCAGGGTTATGGCGTCTGCTTCTTTTAATTGTTGAGCCGTGAAGATCTTCATGTGGCGTAAACCTATTATTGAATTACAAATATAGAATTTCCTTTTCGGTCTGTTTCACCTCAGGTAATTTGTATTTAAATATTAAGCATAAATCACTATATACTTAATGAAATTAATAAATTTGCTCAAATTTATTTTTGAAATGAAAAATACAGCTCTTACATCTACCCATAAAGACCTTAATGCCAAAATAGTTCCTTTTGCAGGATACAACATGCCTGTCTCCTATGAAGGAGTAAATGCAGAACATGAGACCGTACGAAAAAGCGTAGGGGTCTTTGATGTTTCGCACATGGGGGAATTTTTGATCACCGGCGACAAAGCGCTTGAATTGATCCAGAAGGTGAGTTCCAATGATGCTTCCAAACTGGTTGACGGAAAGGCCCAGTACAGCTGTATGCCAAATAATGAAGGTGGAATTGTGGATGACCTTATCATCTACAGGTTCAATGAAGAGAAATACCTGCTGGTGGTTAATGCATCCAACATAGAAAAAGACTGGAACTGGATCTCCCAGCACAACACCATGGATGCTACCATGAGAGACCTCTCAGAGGAGTACTCCTTACTGGCTATACAGGGCCCAAAAGCCGCAGAAGCCATGCAACCTTTAACAGATGTGGATCTTTCGGCTATAAAGTTCTACACTTTTGAAGTAGCTCCTTTCGCAGGTGTGGAAAATGTGATCATTTCTGCCACCGGTTATACCGGCAGCGGTGGATTCGAGATCTATTGCAAAAATGAAGATGCCCAAAAGATCTGGGACAGGGTTTTTGAAGCAGGAGCAGATTATGGCATTAAACCCATAGGCCTTGCCGCCAGGGATACCCTTAGACTTGAAATGGGTTACTGTCTCTACGGAAATGATATAGATGACACAACTTCTCCAATAGAAGCGGGATTGGGATGGATCACTAAATTCACCAAAGACTTCATCAACTCTGAAGCTCTCAAGGCTGAAAAAGAAAACGGACCTAAACGAAAACTGGTTGGCTTTGAGCTGGATGAACGCGGAATACCCCGCCAGGGTTACGATATTGTAGATGACAATGGCAAGGTTATTGGCGTGGTAACTTCAGGAACCATGTCTCCTTCTCTTGAAAAAGGAATCGGGATGGGATATGTTCCTACAGATGTTGCCGCCCCGGGAAGTAAGATAAATATTCAGGTACGTAAAAAAGCTCTTCCTGCGACGGTGGTAAAATTACCGTTTTATAAAGGATAGTTTTTTGAAGAAAATATTGATTTTAGGAGCAAGCGGCTTTATCGGCAATGCCTTGTATAGAGAGCTTTACCCCTATTTTGACACCCATGGTACTTACCACACAGCAGATGCTTTCTATGACCGGAACCAAAAGTTCCATCTTTTTGATGTAGAAAATGAAAGCATTTCAATACTGTTGGAAAACCTGCGCCCGAACATCATTATTTCTGCCCTGCGCGGAAATTTTGATGCTCAGGTAATTGCCCATTTCGAGATCATTGATTACCTGCTGCGGAACAAAAACACAAAATTGATCTTCCTTTCTTCAGCCAATGTGTTTGATGCCTTTTCCAATTATCCTTCTTACGAGTATGATAAGACCTTATCAATGAGTATATATGGCAGGTTCAAGATCAAGATCGAGAATGCCTTGCTACGGCTCCCCAATGAAAAATATGTGATTGTACGGCTGCCTATGGTGTTTGGGGCCAATTCTCCCAGACTTGTGGAAATTAAAAAGCAGCTACAGGAAAAAACGGCGATCGAGGTCTTTTCTAATGTTGTGGTCAATGCCACCACAGACACCAAACTAACCCAGCAGATCCATTACATCATCAACCGGAACAAACAGGGAGTATTTCACCTTGGAAGCAATGACCTGGTGCATCATAATGACCTGGTTCGGGAGATCTGTGAGACATTAGGGTTTAAGGAACCGCTGCTTAAAAATGTCTATGACTCCAATTTTGACCGATTTCTGGCGGTGCTCCCAAAGGATAATCTCTTACCTAAAAACCTGCAGCTCTCGGTACAGGACGTAATTAGCGGTTCTCTGGTTTCCTGATGTTAATCTTCTACTAAATTACTTTTTGGCCCAAATTCTCTTCCCCAGGTTGATTAACTTTAAAGAGCAACCAAAATTTTTGTTATGAAAAAAATGAACGAAGAAGAGATCTATAAAAAACTGGAAGACCTGCAGGGTTGGGAATTTAAAGATGATGCCATTCATACTTCCTTTCAGTTTGAAAATTTCAAAGAAGCCTTTTCTGTGATGGTTCGTATTGCCTTCGAAGCCGAAGCCCAGGATCACCATCCAGATTGGAGCAATGTCTACAACGAGCTTCAAATATCGTTATCAACCCATGACGCAGGCGGAGTCACCGAAAAAGACTTCAGCCTTGCCAAAACCATTGAAGGAATAATTGATGCGGGAGAATAATATTTTTTCCTGCTTTAGAAAATAGATGTTTTTCCTATTTTTACGCCACAATTAAACCAACCCATGGGAAGAGCATTTGAATTTAGAAAAGCGCGTAAAATGAAGCGGTGGTCTGCTATGGCCAAAGCTTTTACCCGCATTGGAAAAGATATTGTAATGGCCGTCAAAGAGGGTGGCCCAGATCCCGACACCAATTCCCGGTTAAGGGCTGTAATTCAAAACGCCAAGAGCGTAAATATGCCCAAAGACAACATTGAGCGGGCTATTAAACGTGCGTCAGATAAAAGTCAGGGGGATTACAAAATTGTACTTTTCGAAGGATATGCCCCTCATGGGATCGCTGTGTTGGTAGAAACAGCCACAGATAATAACAACAGGACCGTAGCTAACATTAGATCATATTTCAATAAATGTGACGGAAATCTGGGCACTTCAGGCTCTGTAGAATTCATGTTTGACCACACCTGTAATTTTAGAATCCCTTCTGAAGGAGTGGATACCGAAGAACTTGAACTGGAACTCATTGATTTTGGCGCTGAAGAGATCTTTGAAGATGAAGATGGAATTTTGATCTATGCTCCTTTTGAATCTTTTGGAGCTTTACAAAAGGAACTGGAAAGCCGCGATATTGAAATACTTTCCTCAGGATTTGAGCGCATTCCGCAGGTAACAAAAAAATTATCGGCTGAAGANATCTGAAGAAGAATAAATTAAAATCCCGGCCGGTCTTACAACCGGCCTTTTACTTTGTTCGCGTATGGAAAACCTGAAACATCGTAAGGCGGTCAATGCTTCTTACATAAGTATTGTAGGCAATGCCCTGCTGGCTATCATAAAAGGTGTGACCGGAGTCTTCGGAAATTCTTACGCTTTGATCGCCGATGCTATAGAATCAACCACGGATGTTTTTTCATCCCTCCTGGTTTTGCTGGGCCTTAAATATTCGGTTAAACCTCCAGATGAGAACCATCCATACGGCCACGGCAGGGTTGAACCCCTTGTAACTTTTGCTGTTGTGGGGTTCTTAATAGTTTCAGCTACTGTTATCGTAATTGAGAGCATCGAAAATATTCAGACCCCTCACAAGGTGCCCAAACCCTACACCTTAATTGTGCTGGCTGCAATAATCATAACCAAAGAGATCTTTTACCGGTTTATTTCAAAACGGAGCGATGAGACTAAAAGTTCCTCTTTAAAAGCCGATGCATGGCATCACAGGAGCGATGCGATCACTTCCTTTATGGCTTTCATTGGTATCTCTATTGCCCTTTTTATGGGAAAAGGTTACGAGACGGCAGATGACTGGGCCGCACTTTTCGCTTCAGGGTTCATACTTTACAACGCCTACCTCATTCTGCGGCCTGCATTGGGTGAGATAATGGATGAACACCTTTATGATGATCTGGTTGAAGAAATACGGGAGATATCCCATAGAGTACCGGGAGTCATTGAAACCGAAAAATGCTTTGTAAGAAAAACGGGGATGACTTATCATGTTGACCTGCATGTGGTGGTAAATGGAGAGATAAGTGTCAACGAAGGCCATGAGATCTCCCATGATCTTAAGAATAAGCTCCTGGAAGAGATCCCGGATATTGCCGATATCCTTATTCACATAGAACCAGATGACATCGAACATTCTGAGAAGTTCTAGATTCCTTTCTTAAAAAAATTATAATCTCCCCTGGCCTTTTTCGGGGTCTTTACCAATTGCCTATCTTTATAGATTATACAAGAAATTAATAAATGGATATAAAATTAGCAGTCTTAATTGACGGCGATAACATCCCTTCTGCCTATGTGAAGGAAATGATGGAAGAGATCGCCAAATACGGAAACCCCACCATAAAACGCATATACGGCGACTGGACTAAACCACATCTCGCCAAATGGAAAAATGTTCTCCTGGAAAATGCAGTGACCCCAATCCAACAATATGGATACACTCAGGGAAAGAATGCAACAGATTCTGCCATGATCATTGATGCCATGGATATCCTTTACTCCGGTAAAGTTGACGGCTTTTGCCTGGTTTCCAGCGACAGTGATTTTACAAGGCTCGCAACCCGCCTTAGGGAGGCCGGTATGAATGTGATAGGGATTGGAGAAAAGAAGACGCCAGATCCTTTCATTGTTGCCTGTGACAGGTTTATATATATCGAGATCCTTAAGAATCAGACCAAGGAAACCAGTAAAGAGAAAGAAACCAAGAAGAGTGACTATGATAAGATCACTCCAAAAGTAGTCAAACTCATCGCTTCTACCATTTCTGATCTTGCAGATGACGATGGATGGGCATTTTTAGGAGATGTGGGGAGTTTACTTCAGAAGAAGCAACCTAATTTCGATTCCCGTAACTACGGGTTTCAAAAATTAACCCCCATGATCAACTCTATTGACAAGTTTGAGATAGAATCACGCGAGAATCAAAGAGGGAAGTACAAATTGATCTATGTGAGAAGTAAAGACGACCGGTAGTTCCCTCCTTTAACAGATAATATTTATCGAATATGAGGACTGTAAAGAATGTTTTTAAAGCAGAGTACCGACCTATCGCTGATCTTATCACCTACTCCCCTATGCCAACAAGGGACCTTAGAATGATAGATCCATTCCTCTTTTTAAACCATCATGGTCCACAGAGATATAGCCCCGGCAATAACGGGCTCCCGTTTGGTCCCCACCCGCATCGCGGGATGGAAACGGTCACCTTTATCCTGGACGGCGATATAGCTCATAAGGATTCAGACGGAAATGACAGTGTGATAAAAAGTGGCGGGGTACAGTGGATGACAGCCGGCAGCGGACTCATACATTCTGAAGTTTCTTCGGAAGAATTCAAAAAAGAAGGAGGTGCCCTGGAGATCCTGCAACTGTGGGTCAATTTACCTGCCCGCCTGAAGATGACAAAGCCTTTTTACAAGGGCCTCGGAAAAGAGGAAATTCCTCAGGTTTCCTTGGAGGATACAAAAGTGACCGCGCAAGTGATCTCCGGAGAACTGAATGATACAAAAGGAGCTTTTGAAACGCTCACCAATATTCACCTCAGCCTTCTCTTTTTTGAATCGGGAGGGGTTTTTAAAACATCTGTCCCCCTTACCCACAACATATTGTGCTACATCATAAAAGGAGAAATAAGTATAAACGGGGAGATCATCCAGGCCTTGCATTTAGTGGAATTCAATAATGACGGGGAGGAATTGCGAATAGAAGCACTGGCAAATACGACGATCCTCTTTGGCCATGCTGAACCCTTTAATGAGCCGGTAGTGGCACGAGGTCCTTTCGTGATGAATACCATGGAAGAGATCAACCAGGCTTATGAAGATTACCAGCAGGGGAAAATGGGAACCGATTAATAACTTACATTAAGCTCCCTTAGGTTTGTTACCCTAAGAGGTTACCTCTTTAAAACACTTATAAAAAAAAGATCCTGCCAATTGGCAGGATCTTTTACTTTTAAATATCATCTTTCTTTCTTTTGTCTTTTTTCTTCAGGAACTTTACGGTTAACCTGTTTCGTTTTCCTTTCTTGTAGTACTTATTGAACCTTAGATAGGATACCAGCCCCAGCAAACTAATCACTGCTATGGAGTAGTATACGAAGTTCGGCGTAATTACTTTATCTCCGCTCGCATAGGAATGAAGACCTGACAGGTAGAAGTTTACTCCAAAGTAGGTCATCATAATACTGGCAAAAGAAATTACCGCCATGAAATTGAACAACCATCGGCTACGCATTCCAGGTACCAGTCTCATGTGGATCACAAAAGCATAAACCATAATACTTACCAGGGCCCAGGTCTCTTTTGGATCCCAGCCCCAGTAGCGACCCCAGCTTTCATTTGCCCACTGTCCTCCAAGAAAGTTCCCAATGGTTAGCATTACAAGCCCAACTGTAAGAGCCATTTCAGTGATGATCGTGATCTCTGCAATGGTTAGGTCCATCTTCTTTTTGTTCTTTTTGGTGGTCATGATCATAAGGATCAATGCTACCGCTCCAAGGATCATACCCAGGGTAAATGGCCCATAGCTACCTACAATGATGGAAACGTGGATCATTAACCAATAGGAATCCAGAACAGGGGTTAGAGTAGCAATAGAAGGATCCATCCAGTTCCAGTGAGAGATCATAAGGATCATGGAAGTAACAAATGCGGTTGAAGCAAGTGCCAGATCACTTTTCCTTCCGAAGATAAGCCCGAATAACATGGTTGCCCAGGCCACATAGATCATAGACTCGTAGGCATCGCTCCAGGGTGCGTGACCCGATAAGTACCACCGCGCAATGAGCCCTGCGGTGTGAAGAATAAAGAATACGGCAATAGCCACTTTACTCACCGTGATAAGGCCTCGAATGAACTTGTTATCTTTGAATATCTGGAGGAGAACAAAAACAAGCATTAACACTCCCGCAAGCATATACATCCAGAAAAGGTTCCTGAAAATATCATACTTATTATAAAGGATCTCTGTCTCAATTTTACTTTGTGAAGGAATTACCTCTGCACCAAATTTACGCTGAAAGCCTTTTATACTTTCAAGCAGTTGGTTTGCCTGCTCATAATCCCCGGTTTCTTTAGCGGTGCGCAAAGCACTGAAGTACATGGGCAATATCTGCCTGGTGTAGACAGAATCCATTCCTTTAAAACCTGCTTCGGCTGCTTCAGGATAGGACACCCACTTATTGTTCTCATGACCGGGAATTGGGAAGATGCGCAAGATCTCACCCTGTAAAGCATTATACAGCAAATTCACCCGCCTGTCAGTTTCAATGAAATCTTTCTGGAACTGGTTAGGGATCGCTGCCTGGTAGGCCTGCTCGAGGTAAGGGCTCAATTTATAGTTCCCCTCAGTGTCAAAGAAGCTGGTTAACGGGAGGTATTTCTGGTCCTCCGGAATTCCGGCAATATGCCTAATACTGTCATTGTCTTTTTTCACATTGATCACCGGCACGTTATACCACATGGTGGGATTCTCTGTCATGGAGATAATCACCTGGTCTGAGGTAAGACCTTCATATTCGGTGCTCTTGCTCAGCTTCCGAAGCAATTCGGAAGAATATGTATTTACAGGTTTCATCCTTCCGCCGGCATCCTGAACCACCAGTTGTCCAAAACTCGCAGCATGCTCTTCTGAAACTACATTCGCTTTTATAATTGAGTCTATCCTCGCCTTTGGGATCACCATTGAATTTTCGTGCTGGTGCTCTTCTTCCTGTGCGAATCCTGCCGTAGTCATGAACAGCAACAGTACTATAGAAAGTTTACTCTTTTTCTTTTTCACTTTATCCAGCATTTTTCTAAGATCTCCAAATCTTGAACCTCTGGCAAAAAGGATCCAGATGAGCCCGATATAAAGAAGCGTATAACCAATATAAGTGATCCATGTTCCCCAAAAATCGTGATTTACAGAAAGTACAGTCCCTTTTTCATCAGGATCAAAAGAAGCCTGAAAAAACCGGAATCCTTTGTGGTCAAGAACATGGTTCATGTAGATATCGTAATCAAATTCTTTTTCTCCATCTATCACCGTCACCTTACTTTTAAAGGAAGAATAACTCTTTTCTGTTCCGGGATATTTTGCCGCTATGAAATCATTAAGCTTGATAGAGAATGGCAGCTCATACTCTTTTGAACCATATTGCAGATAGAATTCCAGCCCACCCAGATTCAGTTTCTTTGGATCATTGATCCTACCCTGGCCACCCAAAAGTCTAATCGTTTCAGATTCACCGGCAGTGGTCACTCTTACCACAGCTGCATCCTGTTGCCCCTCCAGCTTTTCGGCAGTAGCTACCACGTCATATCTTCCTTTTACAACAGGTTCGGGAAGCACGAACTGCATACCCGCAATATTATAAAGTGCCCGTAGGTTAAGGGTTTGAGTGCTGTCCTTGATCACCTCTCCCTGCTGCTGGTCAGCCATGGTCATGTAAGTCCCTTCATATGGCGAATAGATCTGATATTCCCCGTCTTCATGAAGAATATTAATAGCCCCTTCCGTTGGTTTGTTCAGAGCAAAAAGAATGTTGTGAATGCTGGCGACCTCCCCTTCTTTAAGGAAATGATCATGCCGTTCTCCTCCGCCCGATTCAACAATCTTAAGGTAATTTTCACCTGCAGGATCTTCTATAAGACCTTCCTCTGCTCCGTGAATATATTCCAGGATCTCCAGTTTTACCGGCTGCCCGTTATAATCTGTATTGAAGCTGAATTCATTTGATGCCCCGGGAGCCAGGAGAATTTCCTCCTCCACTACCCGTCTACGGGGTTCCCCATTGATCTCCCCGTCAATAAAGGTAGTAAGGAATGTCTTTTCTGATAGGAAAGTATTTTCAGTCTTTCCCTCTCTAATTGGCATCATCCCTTCATAACTAATGTAGCGGGTCACGAAGGCTCCCACCAGGATAAGAATAAAAGAGAGATGCAATAAAAGTGAGGACCATTTTTCCTTTTTATAGAGTTGATACCTCTTGATATTTCCTATGAAATTGATCACAAAAAAGGCCATGATCACCTCAAACCAGAGGGCATTATAGATCCAAACTTTGGCGGTTGCTGTACTGTAGTAATTTTCGATAAATGTTCCTAACCCCAGCGATAAGGCAAAAACAACGAAAAGAACAGCCGTTAAACGTGTGGAGAAAAGGATTGATGCTATTTTATTTTGCATGAAGAGTTGCTTTTTTTAACGCTGCAAAAGTAAGGAAAATTAGGGATTTAGATTTTTTTTAAGAATCAAATTTACCGAAACAAAGGGCTGCAGAAATTGTGCTGATTTTTTTTTGGTAATTTAGCGGCATGATCAATCTTGTGCTTTTAGGCTCCGGAAATGTTGCTACCCATCTTTACAAGGCTCTTTCAGCTTCACAAAGAGTAAAGGTGATACAGGTCTACAATCACGCTTCGGGAAGTCTGCAACCTTTCAAAAAAGAAACTCCGGTAACTACCTCTTTTTCTGAAATAATGGAAGCAGATATTTACCTGCTTGCCTTAAAGGATGATGTCATTCCGCAGGTATCTGAAAAACTTAGTAAAAAACAAGGCCTGGTAGTCCATACCTCTGGAGCGGTAGCTCTTAACGGTCTGTTACCCAATCGCAGGAGAGGGGTTTTTTATCCTTTGCAGACCTTTTCGAAAGAAAAGGAGGTAAATTATTCTGAGATCCCTTTTTGCCTGGAAGCAAATGATGAAGAGGATCTTGATCTCCTTAAATCTCTTGCACGGGATATTTCGGGCAAAGCCTATGAGATCTCTTCCCAACAACGAAAAAAACTGCACCTTTCTGCCGTATTTGTCTGTAATTTCGTTAACCATATGTACAGCATTGGAGAAAAGATCTGCCGTGACAATAAAATTCCTTTTGAGATCCTGCAGCCTTTGATAAAGGAGACCGCAGAAAAGATCAAAACAGCCTCCCCGCGCGAGATGCAAACGGGACCGGCAATTAGAGGAGACCAATCTACCATTGATGCACATCTTGATTTGCTGGTATCTTCTGAAAACAAACAGATATATCAACTCTTAACCTCTGCAATCCAAACTTTCCATGGAAAAAAACTATAAAGAATATCTTTCCCAGATCACCACATTCATATTTGATGTAGATGGGGTGCTGACAGATGGCACGCTCCAGATAAGTACTGAAGGGGAGCTGTTGCGCACCATGAACATAAAGGACGGTTTCGCAATGAAACACGCGATGCAGCAGGGGCTTACGGTGTGTGTGATCTCAGGAGGTAATAATGAGGGAGTGCGTCACAGGTTAAAAGGTCTGGGGGTTACCGATATTTACCTGGGCTGCCATGACAAGGTGGAGCAAATGGAAGAATTTCTGGACATTTATAATATTAATCCCGAAAATGTGCTGTACATGGGAGATGACATCCCCGATTATTACGTAATGCAAAAGGTGGGATTGCCGTGCTGCCCGCAGGATGCCGTGGCAGAGATCAAAGAGATCTCCCGGTATGTTTCACACCGCAAAGGTGGCAAAGGCTGTGTTCGCGATGTCATAGAACAGGTTATGAAAGTACAGGGAAAATGGTTGAAAGACTAATATGAACTGGTTCCTCCTCATCATCGCGGGACTTTTTGAGGTGGGTTTTGCCACCTGCCTGGGCAAGGCTAAAGAAACCTCGGGTAATACCGCCCTCCTATGGATGGTGGGTTTCTTTGTTTGCCTTGCCATAAGTATGACGTTATTGTACAAGGTCACCCAAACCCTGCCAATAGGGACCGCTTATGCCGTTTGGACAGGTATTGGTGCTTTTGGGACCGTGCTTATAGGGATCTTTCTTTTTAAAGAACCCGTACACTTTTGGAGACTTTTCTTTTTATTTACCCTTATCGCCTCGATCATTGGCCTAAAATTCGTTTCGGCGTGAGATATATGTCCGCGATTCCTTTTTTAAGACTTATCAGGGTACCTAATCTTATAATGATCATCCTTACTCAGGTTCTGGTCAAATATTTCCTGTTCGAACCATTTCAAATCGACACAACCCTGGGGGTTTGGGATTTCACCTTACTGGTGATCTCTATGGTGGCCCTTGCCGCCGCAGGGAATATCATCAACGACCTTAATGATGTCAAGGCTGACTCCATCAATAAACCGCATAAACTTGTTATTGGGTCTCATCTTTCAGAAAAGACAGCTTACAACTGGTTTATTGGCCTCAACATAGTTGGGGTTGGAATAGGATTTTACCTGTCAAATCTGATAGGAAAGCCTGCTTTCTCAGCGCTTTTCATCATTCCCTCTGCCTTCCTGTATTTTTATGCTACCCAGATCAAAGGAACTGTGCTGGTAGGTAATCTGGTGGTGAGTGTGATGGTAGCCATGATCATTGTGATGGTGGGTATCTTTGATCTGGTTCCCGCAATAACTCCGAAAAATCTTCCTACTCAAAAAGTGATTTTTCTGATCCTGGTAGATTATGCTATCTTCGCATTTCTTTTGAATTTTCTTCGGGAAATGGTTAAGGACCAGGAGGATATAAAAGGGGATTATAACGCCGGATATCGCACTCTACCGGTCATTCTGGGTAGGAAACGGACGAATTCGGTCATTTTTCTGGTTACACTTTTGCCTGTTGCCGGGATTCTTTATTACATTTATGAATACCTGTACGAAAATCAGTATGCTGTTTTATTCATACTTCTTTTTGTTTTTGGCCCCCTGCTTTACTTCCTTGTGAAGATCACGGCAGCTGAATCAAAAAAACAGTACCACCACCTCAGCCTGATTCTTAAAATTATCCTGGCTGCAGGATTATTGTCTGTTGGCATGTACCGGTACATATTGCTATAAATTATGTTACGAGATAAACTAAAAGACCATCATATCATCCTTGCCTCAGGATCTCCGAGAAGACAGCAGTTCCTGACTGAACTGGGTATTGATTTCGAGATAAGGCTGAAACCCGTTAAAGAAGTATACTCTCCAGATCTCCAAAGAACAGAGATCACCAATTACCTGGCAGAGTTAAAAGCTGCTGCATTTGAAGGAGAACTGAAAACAGGTGATATCCTTATCACCAGTGACACCATTGTGTGGCATGAAGGAAAAGCCCTGGAAAAACCCACAGATCCTGCACATGCCATAGAAATGATAA
This sequence comes from Salinimicrobium flavum, assembly GCF_042684505.1. Taxonomy (NCBI): domain Bacteria; kingdom Pseudomonadati; phylum Bacteroidota; class Flavobacteriia; order Flavobacteriales; family Flavobacteriaceae; genus Salinimicrobium; species Salinimicrobium flavum. The sequence goes on along the minus strand of NZ_JBHULT010000011.1, from coordinate 20,706 downwards.
AAGAATTGAGCGGCAGGACACATGAGGTCATAACTTCTGTTTGTTTCACAACTTCTGAAAATTCCCGTACCGTACACGCAGTAACCAAAGTTACCTTCAGCCGGTTGGAAGAGGATGAGATACAATATTACATTGACAACTTCAGGCCATTTGATAAAGCAGGAGCCTATGGGATCCAGGAGTGGATAGGTTTAATTGGGGTTGACCGTATAGAAGGCAGCTACTTCAATGTAGTAGGTCTTCCCACACATCTGGTCTATCAAACCCTTAGTGAGATCACAGCCTAATTACTTTCTCCTCTGAAGGAAATTGAAAGAACAGTTACATTTTAAATATCTTTACGAAAACATTTCAGGGAATGACAGAATACTTTTATACGAACCAGCAGTCAATTATTTACACCGTTGTAATTATCCTGGTATTATGGATCTTTCAGTTCATTTTAAAAAAAGCAGCCCAACGGGTTGGCCGGCAGAGTGAAATTCACATCACCCGCACCCGCCTGATGTTCAAATATATCAACATCCTGGTCATTATTCTGGCCATTTTCCTGCTCTCCATTACCTGGGGTTATAATGCCCAGGAACTTTCACTGATCTTTTCCTCGATCTTTGCGATAATTGGAGTAGCTATGTTCGCAATCTGGTCCATTCTCAGCAACATCACCGCCGGTATCATTCTGTTCTTTTCTTTTCCCTATAAAATTGGTAGCAGGATAAAGATCCATGATAAAGATCTACCTATAGAAGCCATCATTGAAGACATTAAGGCTTTTCATTTGCATTTAAGGACTTTGGATGGGGAATTGATCACCTACCCCAACAACCTTCTTCTTCAAAAGGCCGTATCGTTAGTTGAAAAAGAGTACCACGCAGATGAAGGCAAGGACGCGTTGTAACAAATAAATATAAAAGAGCGACCTTAGAGCGGAATCTTTTTATATTTGAAAAGTTTCAAAGAACAGATCCATGCGAAAGATATTTTTCTTTCTTTTTATTCTTAGTATATCAGCACTCCGGGCACAACAGCCTGAAAAACTAAACTCTTCTGAAATCTTTAAGGAGATCCAAAAACTGAATTTTCTGGGCTCTGTACTGTACGTAGCCGCACATCCCGATGACGAAAACACCCGCCTGATATCCTATTTAAGCAAAGAACTTAATGCCCGTACTGCCTATCTCTCCCTCACCCGGGGTGACGGTGGGCAAAATCTTATAGGCCCTGAACTAAGGGAGCTACTGGGGCTTATTCGCACCCAGGAGCTGCTGGCGGCAAGAAGAATTGACGGGGGGGAACAATACTTTACCCGTGCCAATGACTTTGGGTATTCCAAACATCCCGGGGAAACCCTTAGCATTTGGCAAGAAGAGGAAATCCTGAAGGATGTAGTACGTACAATCAGGACCTTCAGACCCGATGTCATTATCAACCGTTTCAAGATCGAATCTGCCGGGGAAACTCATGGTCATCATACTTCCTCAGCAATTTTGAGCGCCAGGGGATTTGAGCTGGCAGGAAAAGCATCTTCCTTCAGTGAATCTGCCTCTGAAGAAGGAACCTGGCAGCCGAAAAAACTTCTCTTTAACACGTCTCCCTGGTTTTATGAATCAAATGAAGCTTTTGAGGCCGCAGATAAATCACATTTCCTGCAATTCGACACCGGGGTCTATTATCCGCTGATTGGGATGTCTAATACTGAAATTGCCTCCTTAAGCAGGAGTCAGCACCAATCCCAGGGCTTCGGAAGTACCGGTTCCAGGGGTAAAGCCCTTGAATATCTGGAACTAATTGCAGGAGATCATCCTGCCAACAACAATGACCTTTTTCATGGTATCAATACTTCCTGGAGCAGGGTCAAAGGCGGGGAAGAGATTGGAAAGATCCTTGAAAGTGTAGAGAAAAATTATGATTTCCAGGAGCCTTCAGCGAGTATCCCGGCTTTGATAGAAGCCTATAAGCTCATTCAGGACCTGGATGATGAACACTGGAAAAAGATAAAAACAGCAGAGATCAAAAAGGTCATCGCTGCAAGTGCAGGGCTTTACCTGGAAGCAGTAGCCAATACCCCCCTTTCCACTCCGGGGGAGGTTATTGAACTGGAACTCGAAGCCATCAACCGCAGCCCTTTAAAAGTTGAAGTGCTTAAGATAAAAATGGAGCCCACGGGCAGTATTATTGAACCACAGCAAGAACTTAAAGATAATGAATCCTGGAAGGAAGCTGTGCCCCTGTTGGTGCCTGAAGATACTCCCTATACCAGTCCCTACTGGTTAAAGGAAAAAGGGAGCCTGGGAATGTATAAAGTAGACGATCCCAATCTCATCGGGCTTCCAGAAACCCCGAGGGAATTCAAGGCAATTTTCACAGTGACTATAGAAGGCGAAGAGTTAACCTTCAGCCGGGAGATCGTCTTTAAACGGAATGATCCCGTAAAGGGGGAAACTTATCGCCCGTTCGAGATCGTTCCGCCGGTATCAGTCTCTGTTCCAGATGATGTGCTCATTTTTGCCAATCATGCACCAAAAACCCTTCCTGTCACTGTAACCGCCATGCGGGATTCAGTAGTAGGAACACTTACCCCTCCGGATCTTAAACACTGGAAATTTTCTCCGGAAAAACATGAATTCGGTCCACTCTCAAAAGGGGAACAAAATACCTTTTTATTTTCTGTAACCGCCCCCGAAGCTCAGGATCAAAGCATTTTTAATCCCGAAGCAACTGTTGACGGAAAAAAATATTCCAGGGAAGTGTATCAGCTGGATTACGACCATATTCCGTTGCAAACAGTTCTGCTTCAGGCAGAAACCAAGCTGGTAAAACTTGACATCAGGAAAAGTGGAAAACTCATCGGTTATATCGAAGGTGCCGGTGATCTTGTACCGCAGGCACTGGAACAAATAGGTTATACGGTAATAAAGATCCTTCCGCAGGATATTTCCGCAGCAAACCTTAAACAGTATGACGCTGTTGTTATGGGAATAAGGGCTTACAATGTTGTCAATGAGCTGCAGCATAAACAATCTGAACTGATGAAATATGTGAAAGATGGAGGAAACCTTATCGTACAGTATAACACCAGCCGCGGACTTGTAACCAATGACCTGGCCCCCTACCCGCTTCAGCTTTCCCGAGACCGGGTTACAGATGAAAATGCCGAAGTAAGATTTTTGGCAAAAGATCATCCGGTTTTAAATTTTCCGAATAAAATAACCGCAGCAGATTTTGAGGGATGGGTGCAGGAACGCGGCCTCTATTTTCCAGATAAATGGGCACCGCAATTCACTCCTTTGCTTTCCATGAACGACCCGGCGGAAACTCCCAAAGACGGCAGCCTGTTAGTGGCACCTTATGGAAAAGGATATTATATTTATACGGGCCTGAGTTTCTTCAGGGAATTCCCTGAAGGCGTTCCCGGTGCTTTCAGACTGTTCGCCAATATGATCTCCCTGGGGAAACCGGAAGCCACCACAACTACTTCAAGCAATAAACCGCAATAATGAAACCTCCAAAGAAATATCATTGGAAAAAGGCGTATACCATAGTACTTGTTGCGAATGCGGTATATATCGTATTGTTTTACCTGTTAATGACCTTTTTTTCCTGATATGCTGTTACTGGACTGGATCGTACTTATTGGCACCCTTGTTTTTATAGTTACTTACGGGGCCTATAAGACCCGGGGCAGTAAAAATGTTCAGGATTATATTCGCGGTGGGAATGAGGCAAAATGGTGGACGGTGGGCCTTTCTGTCATGGCCACTCAGGCCAGTGCCATTACCTTCCTGTCCACCCCCGGCCAGGCATTCCACAGCGGAATGGGCTTCGTACAGTTCTACTTTGGATTGCCTATTGCCATGGTCATTATTTGCATGGTCTTTATACCTATTTACTACCGGCTGGAAGTTTATACGGCCTATGAATACCTGGAGTCGCGTTTTGACCTCAAGACCCGCACCCTGACAGCACTACTCTTCCTAACCCAGCGTGGTCTCGCTGCTGGAATTACGATTTTTGCCCCGGCCATTATTCTCTCCGCCGTCCTTGGGTGGGATCTCACTACCCTGAACATCCTTATTGGGGTTTTAGTGATCATTTATACCGTGTCAGGAGGAACAAAGGCAGTTAATGTCACTCAAAAGCAGCAAATGGCGGTAATATTCTTCGGAATGATCACTGCTTTCCTACTTATCATTCAATACCTGCCGGAAGAGATCACTTTTACCAAGGCCCTGGAGGTCGCCGGAAGCAGCGGAAAACTGGACATTCTGGATTTCTCCCTGGATTTTGACAACAGATACACTTTTTGGAGCGGCATAATTGGAGGGACCTTTCTGGCCCTATCCTATTTTGGAACAGACCAGAGCCAGGTACAACGGTATCTTTCAGGAAAATCTGTTCAGCAAAGTCAGCTGGGATTGATCTTCAACGGACTCTTAAAAGTACCAATGCAGTTCTTTATCCTGCTGGTGGGGGTGATGGTTTTCGTGTTCTATCAATTTAATAATTCCCCTCTTAATTTCAATCCTGCGGCGACCAGTGCGGTTCATGCCTCCCAGCTCGCTCCCGAATACCGGGAACTAGAAAAGGAACTGGAACAGATCCAGGATGAAAAACAGCAAAAAACCCTTTTCTATGCCGGGGCAGAAGATTTTTCATCTCAGCAACGGGATCTTTTCAGAGAAGAAATGCTGCAACTCAATGAGGCTGAAGTACAGACAAGGGCTGAAGCTGCAGACCTTATCTCAAGGGCCAATTCAACCGTAGAGACCAATGACAAGGATTATGTATTTATACATTTTATCCTGAATAACCTGCCAAGGGGTCTGATAGGTCTTTTACTGGCGGTAATCCTTTCAGCGGCCATGTCTTCGACGGCATCTGAGCTTAATGCCCTGGCATCAACAACGGTTATCGATCTTTATAAAAGAAATCTGGTAGGTGCGAGATCAGAAAAACATTTCGTGAAAGCCTCCAAATGGTTCACTCTGGGCTGGGGGATCATTGCCATCATGGTTGCAAGTTTTGCTGAGCTCTTTGACAATCTTATACAGCTGGTGAACATCATTGGCTCTATATTCTATGGTAATGTACTGGGCATTTTTCTGCTGGCATTTTTCTTCAAATATGTTAAAGGCAACGCGGTGTTCATTGCAGCCCTTATTACGCAGGCCATGATTATCACAATTTATTTTATGGAAATTATGCCCTATTTATGGCTAAATGTTACCGGATGCCTTCTGGTAATTACCCTCGCTTTCATGTTACAGTCATGGTTCAATACAAGTGGAAATAACACTGTCAACCCCTGATCAAGGGATAATAAAAAAAGCGGCCGGAGCCGCTCTTTTTATTAATTCTTAACAGAATAATTATTGCTTGGCACCCCATTCTTTCAGGGAATCCTTATTCATTTTGATATAATCCTGATTCCCTGCCTTTTCTGCCGCGGCAAGTGATTTTTTAGCGGTTGCAATGGCCTCCTCTTTTTTACCAAGATCGGCTTCAATAAGCGATTTTCTGCGCAACACCCAGTATGGAGCCGGTTCCTGCATTTCTACCGCTTTATTGATCCATTCATAAGCTTTCTGAAGATCCTTTTTTTCATCGTGGAAATAAGTAGCTGCAGCAACATAATCTCCTGCGGTTGGACCGTTCATTACTTTTTCTATGCTGGCCATAGTCAGCGAATCTGTAGGAACCTTGAACTCAAGGCTGGCGAGGGTATTGTCCCAAATAAAATTAAGGTCTGCAGAATCGTTCTTTAAATCGTCGATAAGAATGGTAAAGGATTCCATTTCCATGGGCATCTCCTGTACTTTTGCTGTCGCCTCAAGGGCTACCTTACTCTCATCCCATTCCTGCGGGACTCCCCAATTGTTACTGTCTTTGTAAAAGATCACTTTCCATTCCTTTTCCTGCGGAACGGTGAAGATGGCGTAAGTTCCTTTTGGAAGGTCTTTCCCTTCAATGGTCACATCATGACTAAAGGATATGGTGGTATTCATATTAGCTCCCGTTCTCCATTTTTCATTGAAGGGAACGAGTTCCCCGAAAATGGTACGACCTCTCATCCCCGGGCGGGAATAATTCACGGTAACATCAGTTAGTCCAACTTTCTGCTCGATCTTGGCTGCAGGACTGGGTTGCGGTGCCTGCACCTGACCTGAAACTGAAAAGGTGAAAAGTGCGGCAAATAAGATTAAATAAATTTTTTTCATGGTGTTAGTTTAGTTCGTTTTCCCAAATATAGAGAATTTCCCGTCTACTCCTCCAGCAGTTTTCTCGCCTCTTCCAGATCTTCAGGAGTGTCTATCCCCACGCCTTTTACTGTGGTCTCTACCATTTTGATGTTTTTGCCGTATTCCAGATACCTGAGGCATTCGATCTTTTCGGTAGCCTCCAGCACAAGCATAGGCAGGCGGTAAAAATCTAGTAAAGCCTGCTTCCGGAAAGCATAAATCCCAATATGTTTAAACCATGTGACCCCGGTGGTTTCATCGCGGGGAAAGGGAATGGGAGACCTTGAAAAGTAAAGTGCAAGATTATCTTTATCAGTGATCACCTTGACATTATTAGGATTCTCAATATCTTTTTTATTGATCAACGAAGTTTTCAACGAAGCAAGGTCGATCATCTCTGCATCTTTCTCATAAAAGACCTCCAGTAATTTCTGCAGGCTTTCAGTATCTATAAGAGGTTCATCCCCCTGGACATTCACTACGATATCAACGTCCATATCCTCCACAGCTTCAGCTATACGGTCACTACCACACTCATGCTCCTTTTTACTCCTGATGGCATTCCCCCCATTACCCACAATTTCGTTGAAAATAATCTCGCTATCGGTCACGACGTACACCTCGTCAAAAAGTTCAGTTTTTTTGGCAGCTTCATAGGTCCTTCTAATGACGGTCTTGCCGTGCAGGTCCTGCATCAGCTTTCCGGGAAAACGGGTGGCCGCATACCTGGCAGGGATCATAGCTATTATTCGAAGAGGTCTTTGTGTTGCCATGGCTGTTTTTTTAGAAATTCGGGGAAATTAATTTTATTCAGCAAAAAAATCATCTTTGAACCCTATAAGATAAAGTTTTTCCTTTGCCCGGGTTACTGCGGTATAAAGCCAGCGAAGGTAATCCTTATCGATCCCATTGGGCAGGTAAGGTTGTTCTACAAAAACGGTATTCCATTGACCTCCCTGTGATTTATGGCAGGTCATGGCATATGAGAATTTAATTTGTAAGGCATTGAAAAACTTATTGTTCTTCACCTTAAGGAACTTTTTATATTTGGTACGTTCATCCTCATAATCCTTCATCACTTCCTGGTAGAGTTTATTGGATTCATCATAAGTGAGCGAAGGGTTGTTGCTTTCAAGGGTATCTAACAGCACTACCGTTTCAATGGGCTGCATATTGGGATAATCAACCATTTGGGCTTTTATTTCGGCGAAACGGAAGCCATACAACTCTTTGATCGCGAAAATTTCAAGTACCTTAATGATATCACCGTTAGCAATGAAACCGGCCTCGCTGGTGGGCTTAACCCAGAAATAATTGTTCTTAACCACCATTAGATAATCCCCCGCAGAGATCTCTTCCTCCTGAAAAAGGATTCGGGAACGTATTTGCTGGTTGTATAGGTTTGCCCTTTTATTTGATCTTACAATAATGGTGGTATCCTCATGCCCCAGCTCCCGGTAGGAATTCTCAATAGCTTCCATAATCTCGTACCCGTCCACCAGTCTTATAACATCTTTCTTTTGTGTAAGCTTAAATTTGAAGGATTCATAGAATTCTTCCCGAAGCGCTTCCCTAATAAGTGTAGCATTTAGCAGGATATCGCTTTCCTCGCTTTGCCGCACTACCTCGTCAAGCTCGATATGTATTACCTCTTTAAGATAGGTATTCTGTAATGTTTGTGCTTCCAGGGCCGGGCTAACATCCAGTTTCACCGGGGGTAGCTGCGCAGTATCGCCAATGAGGATAAGCTGGCATTTATGGCCCGAGTAAACATACTGCATGAGATCGTCAAGCAAAGATCCATTCTCAAACATTTTGGCATCATTATTCACATCTGGGATCATAGATGCCTCATCTACTATAAAAATACAATTTCGGTGTTTGTTAGGCTGAAGAACAAAACTCACTCCTGCACCAGACTTTTTCTTCGGAAAGTAAATCTTCTTATGAATGGTAAACGCTTCCCTTCCCGAATAGTTGGAGATGACCTTGGCGGCCCTTCCTGTAGGTGCCATTAAGACACCGCTCTTTTTTACTTTCCAGAGATTCTTTACCAGGGAGCTGATGATGGTCGTCTTACCTGTCCCGGCGTAACCCTTCAGAAGAAAAACAGAATCTTTTTTCTCTTCTATTATAAATGAGGATAATTGTTGAAGTACAATATCCTGTTTAAGCTTCGCCTCAAATTTCAGGTCTTCCAGTAACAGGTTGTAAAAAGCCGAAACATTCATTATCTCCATAAGCAGTATTTCCTCAAAGCTCAAAGATACTAAGGTTTTTTTCGGAAGAAACTTTTGCGAATAAAAAAAAATTGTAGATTTGCGGGGAACACTTATTAAACTTAAAGCTGCAACGCATGAAACTTGTCATTCAGTTAGTTCTTTGGATCGTGATTTTTTTCCTGGGATACCTGGTATTTAATTCGATCTACGAACCTATTAAATTCAATAAACTTAAAGAGGCAAGATATGCCAAAGTAATTGAGAATCTTAAAGATATCAGGCAGGCTGAAATGGCACACCGCACGGTAACCGGCAGGTTTGAAGGTGACTGGGATAAACTGGTACGTTTTCTGGACACTGCACAGTTCACACTTACACAAAGACGTGATACTACAGTTATGGATGAGGAGTACAGGAAAACGTTTGGCGTTGACCAGTTAAAGGAAATTGTGGTAATCGATACCCTCGGAAAAAGATCAGTCAAAGATTCACTTTTTGGAGGTTCAGACCGCTACAAGAGAATGATGATCGTTCCTATTAAAGGAGTAGATGCTAAATTTGAATTGCAGGCAGGTACTGTTGCAAAAAATGAAACAAGAATCCCTGTTTTTGAAGCCAGGATTGCCAAGGATATTGTTTTAAAAGGTCAGGACAAAGATCTTATAAATCAGGAAAAAGAAATAGTAGGCGTTGATGAAGTACCCGGACCGTACATTTCGGTTGGTTCAATGGAAGAAGTCAATACCAGCGGAAATTGGCCTCTTAGGTATGGTGACGCCGAATAAGGAAAAAAATATACCAAATATAAAGTTGTCCATTCTGGTTAGCCTGAATGGACTTTCTTTTTGTGCCCTTTCCAAAAAGGAAAAAAAGATCCTTTTTTTTAAAGAGGTAAACTTCACCAGGAAATTGAATCCGCTTGAAGTCCTTCAGCAAATAGAAAAATTATATGAGCAGGAGGAATTTCTTAAAAATGAAAAACCGGAGGTGCTCGTTCTTTATTCGAATGAACTTTACAGCCTTGTTCCTAAAAGTCTTTTCTCTGAAGAAAATGCATCAGATTATTTGAAGTTCAATACCCGGATCCTTGAGACTGACTACATTACTGAGGATCATCTTGAGGATGCCGGTATCGTCAACGTCTTCATCCCTTTCACCAATATCAATAATTTCTTCTTCGAGCAATACGGGGAATTTGAATACCGCCATTGCCAGAGTGTCCTGGTAGAACATTTTCTTGAACAGAACAGGAAGCAGGAAGGGGTTCCCAGGGTCTATCTCAACTGCTATACGCGTGGTTATGACCTGGTGGTGATTCGAAACGGGAAACTGCTTCTGGCGAATTCTTTCAAGTGCCACACCAGTGAAGATTTTATCTATTACCTTCTGTTTACTGCAGAACAGCTGGAACTGGACCCTTCTGAATTTAAACTTATCCTGCTGGGAAAGATCACCGCCAATTCAGATTATTATCAAATGGCTTATACTTATATAAGGAATATCTCGTTTCTGGAAACCAGCTTCGGCTATAGCTTTCCGTTCAAGGAGGAACCTCCCAAAGGATATATGCATTTCACCTTATTTAAAGCATTATCATGAGGATAGTTTCAGGAACCCATAAAGGAAAGAAGATCACAGCCCCTAAAAAACTTCCGGTACGTCCTACCACAGATTTTGCCAAAGAAGCCTTGTTCAATATTTTGAACAATAACTATCATTTTTCAGCATTGAAGGTCATAGATCTTTTTAGCGGTACGGGAAACATAACCTATGAATTTGCCTCGAGGGGAGCCAGAGAGATCATTGCTGTTGACGCTCATTTTGAATGTGTAAAATTCATCAACAGGATCACTGAAGAACTGGACATGCCGGTGAGAACAGTAAAAAGCGATGTTTTCAAATACCTAACGGCCACCGGGGAAACCGCTGATATTATTTTTGCCGATCCACCTTACAATTTCGATTTGGAGGCTCTAAGCTCAATTGTAGAAACCACGTTTTCCAGGAACCTTCTGAATGAGAATGGAACTCTTATTATTGAACATTCAAAAAAAATGGACCTCTCATCCCTGGAGCATTTTACGGTAGCCCGTAAATATGGAAATTCAGTATTCAGCTTTTTTGAATAAGACCATTGATGGCTAATCCTTCAAACATTGTTGATCTTGATTTCACCACTCTGCAGTTTTTTGAAGACTATGTGATCTCACGGCTAAAAGAAGATATTGTTTTTGACGTGCCGCAGGTGGCAGAACTGGTGGAAGTTTGCACCAACCATTACGGGAAAAAGGAATTTGTTTATATCTCCAAAAGGGAGTACAACTACAATGTGAACCCTACCATTTACTTTAAGCTGGAGCAGGCAAAATTTCTTAAAGGCATAGCCGTAGTAAGCCAAAAAGCCTCCTCCCTGAACATGGCCCATTTTGAGAAAAATTTTTCGAAAGTTCCCTATGAGGTCTTTCTGGAACTTGAAGACGCAATGGAATGGGCAAAAAAAAGGCTGGGAAAATAAAAAAAGCAGACCTGTAAGCCGGATTCTGTACCCCAATCCCGAATTAACCGGAACTGAAGCCCTTATCATTTATCTGAGATCTTTGTTGCCAAAGACCTTTAGCTGCCTACCCTCCGGCAACGGACGGGCAATCCTTAAGAGCCGGTATACATGGCATTGCACCGCATAGAGTTTACCTGATTTCACTACAGCATTACCTGTACATCCTTTCTGTTGCACTGGTCCTGACCCCGATCCCTTTCGGGACGGGGCCGGTGGGTGTTACCCACTACGCTGCCCTGTGGTGTCCGGACTTTCCTCCCCGACAAAGTCGGAGCGATAAGGCGGTCTGCTTACTACAAAGGTAATAACCTAAGCTCCTCATTTCCTATCTTTATTGGAATAAAAATTATGCCACCTTTGAACAGCCAATTGTGGATAAAAAGACAGGGATAAACCCGGCTTTCGGTTTTGTATTTTTATATTTGTCTTCTAAATATTATCAATGGAACATTTTGTAGTATCGGCAAGAAAGTACCGTCCCCAATCCTTTAAGGATGTGGTAGGGCAGCAAGCTATTACCAATACCTTACTCAATGCCATTGAACATGATCACCTTGCGCAGGCCCTTTTGTTTACGGGTCCCCGGGGAGTGGGCAAAACCACCTGCGCCCGTATCCTCGCCAAGAAGATCAACCAGGATGACAACCAGGATCCAAATGAAGATTTTGCCTTTAATATCTTTGAACTGGATGCCGCTTCCAATAACTCGGTGGATGACATAAGGAACCTTATCGACCAGGTACGCATCCCGCCTCAGGTAGGCACTTACAAGGTGTACATAATAGATGAGGTGCACATGTTATCTCAGGCGGCTTTCAATGCTTTCCTGAAGACCCTGGAGGAGCCACCAAGGCACGCCATCTTCATTTTGGCAACTACAGAAAAACACAAGATAATTCCCACTATACTTTCCCGTTGTCAGATCTTTGACTTTAAAAGGATCACGGTAAAGGACGCGAAGGATTACCTGGGTTATATCGCCGAACAGGAAGGAGTAGCTGCGGAAGACGATGCCCTGCACATTATCGCCCAAAAGGCAGATGGTGCCATGAGGGACGCCCTTTCCATTTATGACAGGGTGGTTAGTTTCAGCGGAAAAGAACTTACCCGCCAGGCAGTGACAGAGAACCTGAACGTACTGGATTACGACACTTATATTACCACCACAGATCTTATCCTTGAGAACGATATACCACAACTGCTGGTACAGTACAATGAGATCCTTTCCCATGGTTTTGACGGCCATCATTTTATTGCCGGTTTGGCATCACATTTCAGGGATCTGCTGGTTTGTCAGAATCCCAAGACCATCAATCTGCTTGAAGTGGGAGAGAACACCAAAGCTCTCTATTTTAAACAGGCTCAAAAAGCACCGGCCCAATTCCTGTTGAAGGGGATCGAGCTGGCCAATGAATGTGATCTAAAATACAAGAGCAGCCGAAACCAGCGTTTACTGGTCGAACTGTGCCTTATGCAACTGGCTTCTCTCACCTTTAGCGGTGAAAAAAAAAACGATAGCTCGTTCATAATTCCGGCTTCTCATTTTACCCAGCCACCGGTTCCCACTCCCGCCTATAAATTGACGCCTAAGGAGAAAGAAGTGATCTCCAAAAATGAATATTCGCAGGGGGATTCTGCCCCTCCAAAAGAGGCACAATTACCTACTCCGGCTGAAGGCACCTGTGACCCACAGAATCCTGTCAACGAAGAATCTCAGAATGACCTGCAATCTTCTCCTGCAAATGAACCCGCAGAATTGGATCAGCAACAGGAAGTTCAGGTAAGCGGTTCAGCTTCCGCAGAAGAAGAACAAGTGACCCCACCTGCTGAAACCGAAAAGCCTGAAAGAAAAGTCTCCGGACTCTCCCTGAAGAGCATTCAGAAGAAAAAAGAACTGGAAGCACAAAAGCGGGAAGCAAAGGAGGAAGAGGTCATAGAAAAGAATACCGAGTTCACTGAAGAGGAAATGCGGGAAGCCTGGAAAGAATACACCCAGGAACAGAACGAGAAAGGGGAAAAAATACTGGCTTCCATTTTACAGACAGATATTCCTGTCCTTAAGGGAAAAGATATCTGTATGGAACTTCCCAATGATACGATGAAACTCGAACTGGAAAGGGTACAGTATTATTTGATGGGCTTTTTAAAGGAAAAGCTACAGAACACCCATCTCCAGTTAAAGATCACGGTTAACGAAAAGGCCGAGAAGAAATTCGCCTTCACTCCTATCGAAAAATTTGAAAAACTTAAAGAGAAAAATCCTCTTTTAGAGAAGCTACGTTCCACTTTTGACCTGGATGTTTAAATTATGCTAGGATTAAAATTACCTACAGACCCACGCTGGGTCAATATTGTCGAAAAGAATATTGAGGAGATCCTTACAGATCATGCTTACTGTGAGCAAAAAGCAGCCTCTACGGCTATTTCCCTCATAGTCACCCATCCGGAGTATTCTGATCTGGTTACAGCCATGACGGCCCTTGCCAAGGAAGAAATGAGCCATTTTAAAATGGTTCACGACAGGATCCTGGCCCGTGGATTAACCCTTGGAAGGGATAGAAAAGATGAATATGTGGTAAAATTGATGACCTTCTTTCCTAAAGGAGGAAGCCGGGTTACCAATCTGGTTCATCGTCTTTTGTATGCAGCCCTTATCGAAGCCCGAAGTTGCGAGCGGTTCAGATTACTTTCTGAAGAGCTTGAGGACCGGGAACTCGCAGATTTTTATCGCAGTTTAATGGTGAGTGAAGCTAATCACTATACCATGTTTCTCAATTTTGCCCGGCAATACGGAGACAGGAAGCAGGTGGACCAAAAGTGGCAGGACCTGCTAAATTTTGAAGCTGAGATTATGAAAGACCTGGGAAAATCTGAAACTATGCATGGGTAGACGCGTTGAGCGTTTCCTGGTAAAGCGATTTAATTATCCCATCTGATAAACCTATTTTAGGAACATAGATACGTCTCGCCCTCGTCCACTTCATCGCTGAGAGGTATATTTTAGCTGCCGGCACGATCACATCTGCCCTGTCCTGGTTCAGGTTGAGCTGGGTGATCCTTTCTTCATAGGTGAAAGACTGCAGTAATTGATAATAGGAACTCAGGTAAAGGAAACTAAGGGGTTTCCCGTTTGCCTTTCCGCTACTTTTGAATATATTGTTGATGTTCCCCCCAGATCCTATCAGGTCAATCTTTGTATATTCTTTTGTAGTTTGCTTGATCCACTCCTCTACTTCCTTCCAAACAGTCTCAGTTACCATGTCATTCAGAAGTCTTACAGTTCCCAGTTTAAACGATCGGGAAGCAACTGTTTTTCCATTGGAGTAAAGGGTAAATTCCGTACTACCTCCCCCAACATCTACGTATAGGTATGTTTTATCTGTCTGAATTAGGGCATGCAGGTCTGTGGCAGCAATAATAGCCGCTTCATCATTTCCGTCAATAATGTTGATGTCGATCCCGGTTTCCTCTTCTATCTTTCGGGCGACCTCTTCCCCATTTTCAGATTCCCGCATGGCCGAGGTGGCACAAGCTTTATATTTTTCAATTTTATGAGCTCTCATCAACAGCTTAAAGGCCTGCATGGTATCGATCATGCGTTCGGTGTTTTCAGCAGAAATATTTTTGGAGATAAATACATCTGCTCCCAGTCTTATGGGTACCCTCACCAGGGAAGTCTTCTTAAAGAGGGGATCCCTTCCCTCCTGCTCGGTTACGGTAGAGATGAGCAACCTCACGGCATTTGATCCAATATCTATTGCGGCATATTTCTTCTGAACGATCATTTTTCCTTTTCAAGTTTCTTTAAATAATAGTCATAGAGGGCAAACTGTGAACGCAGAGGCGCTTTATTATTCTTACGGTAGGCGTTGTCCTGTTTTGCCGATAAGATCCTGGCTTTGACATTATCACTCCAGCAGATCTCAAAGGTGTCGATCAACTCCTGTTGTATGGAATGGTCGTAAATGGGACAAGTGATCTCCACACGGTAATCCAGGTTTCGGGTCATCCAGTCTGCCGAAGAAATAAAAACCCTGGGTTTTTTGTCATTTTCAAAAATGCAGATCCGGGGATGTTCCAGATATTTATCTACAATACTTATTACCTCAATATTCTCGCTCATGTCTTTCACCCCCGGAATAAGGCAACAGATACCCCTTACTATCAATCGCATCTTTACTCCAGCCCTGCTGGCTTCGTAAAGCTTATCGATCAAATGGTAATCTGAAAGACTGTTGAGCTTAAGGCGGATCCCTGCAGGTTTACCGGCACCGGCATTTTCAATTTCGGTATTGATAAGTTTCATCAGTGAACTACGGGTATAATGCGGGGAGACAATCAAATGCTTATACCTGCTCACCTTGTAATTCACCTCAAAAAAATCGAAAACCTTATTCACTTCTTTCAGGATATCCTGGTGACTGGTGAAAAGTGTCAGGTCTGTATAGACCCTTGCAGTAGATTCATTAAAATTACCGGTACTAATAAAACCGTACCTCCTGATCTTGCCTTGTTCCATTCGTTCCACCACACAAGCTTTGGAATGTACTTTGAGTCCTTTAACCCCAAAAATAAGGTTCACCCCTTCCTGCTGCATCTGCTCGGCGTACTTAATATTGGCTACCTCATCAAACCTTGCCCTCAGTTCGATCTGCACGGTGACCTTCTTTCCGTTCTTTACTGCGTTGATCAAAGAACTCGCGATGTGTGAGATCTTGGCCAGGCGATAAATGGTGATCTTGATACTCTTCACAGCTGGATCAAGCGCAGCTTCCCTTAAGAATTTGATAGTATAGGAAAAGGTTTGATAAGGAGTGTGCAAAAGATAATCCTTTTCGGCTATTCCCTTGAACAAGCTCCCCTGCAGCACTAATCCCGGCATGGCTAAAGGTTCATAAGGTCTGTATTGCAACTCTTCACTTCCCAGGCTGGGGAAGTTCATGTAATCCCTTCTGTTATGATAACGACCCCCGGGAATAATACTGTCTGTGGCATCAATTCCCATTTTGCTCATGAGGTATTGCAGGGTGTCCTGCTCTATGTTCATGTCGTAGACAAACCTCACCGGTTCCCCTTCTATACGATCTTTCACGCTGGCTGAAATCTTTTCTATAAAAGACTTACTAAGGTCACTGTCAATATCCAATTCAGCATCTCTGGTTATTTTGATCATATGGGCCGTGATGCTCTCATATTCAAAAATGTTGAATATGGAATGGAGATGATACCTTATAAGATCATCCAGCAGGATCACGAATTGTTTCTCCCCCTCTTTAGGAAGCACTACAAAACGCTCAATACTCCTGGGGATCTCAATAAGCACATATTTTTTTTCTTTCAACTGCCTGCTTACCACCGGGGAATTTCCGTTGGTCTTTTTTGCAGCAGGCTCCTTCATGACCATTTTCACAGCGAGATAAGCAGCGCTGTCCTTTAAACGGGGAATTTCAGGCAGGTCGTTGAGAATGATGGTTACCAGGGCCGGGCTCACCTTTTGAAAAAAGAAGTTCTTCAGGAAGGATTGCTGTGATTTGGAAACCTGCTTCTCATTTATAATAAAAATATTATAATCCTTTAATTTATTCTGAATGGAGTCCAGGATGTTGAGGCTTTCACTTTGCTGGTCGATCACGATCTGGGTGATCTCCTCCAGCAGCCTATTGGCTTTTATTCCGCCTAAAACACTTTTTCCACCTTTCCCGGCCAGGTCAATACGTTTGATGGTGGCATACCTTACTTTAAAGAATTCATCCAGATTATTTGAAAATATTCCCAGGAACCTAAGACGCTCAATAAGGGGCACCGTCTTATCTGCTGCTTCCTGCAATACCCGTGCATTAAATTGTAACCAGCTTAACTCCCGGTTTATATATTTATTATTCTCCATAGATCACCTTAAATTCTTCGGAAATAAATATAAGATTGTTTTTCCGTCTTTGAGGTTTGTCCAGGAATCGGTTTCAAATTGTATAAGGCTTAACCCGGTGGTGGGAATGTTATCGAAGCTGCGGTCACCTAAAGAATTGACCACTCCGGTCATAGCTGGATTATGCCCGAAGACCATTAGATGGTCTATAGAGTCGTCACACGAGTTGATAGTCCTCAAAAGGTCACCTGCACTAAAAGTATAAAGTGTATCTTTAATAAAGAAATCATCCTCGGCCACTTCCAGTTCTTTCTGAAACAAACGGGCAGTGGTAAGAGCACGGTTAGCATAACTGCTCCAGATTTTCCAAGGCACATCACTGAAGTTTTGGAAAGCCTTTGTCACCAGGCGGGCGTCTTTATAAGCTCTTTTTTTCAAGGGGCGCTCCTCGTCGGGAAGATCTTTTTCCCAGGAAGATTTCCCATGTCTTACCAGAACAAGTTGTTTCATAATTCAGTTGTTTAAGATTATGGTGCCAGTCGGTCTATTTTCCAAAGTTCATTTTCCTTACTAAAGTAGATGCGGTCATGGAGACGATTAGGCCTGCCTTGCCAGAATTCAAATTCTGAGGGGAATACTTTATAACCTCCCCAATAGGGCGGCTTGGGTATCTCTTTCCCTTCATACTCTGCTTCCAGCTGTTCCAGTCTCTTCTTAAGAAACTCGCGGGAAGGAATCACTGAACTCTGGGCAGAAGCCCATGCTCCCAGCTGACTCCCTCGAGGCCGGGACCTGAAATATTCCTCAGCTTCTTCTTCGGAAGTCTTTCGGGCTATCCCCTTCACGATAACCTGCCGCTCAGAAGTAGGCCAGAAAAATGACAAACAGACTTTTGGATTTGCGCTAAGGGATTTTCCTTTTTCAGAAAGATAATTGGTATAGAATACAAATCCTTCACGGTCATATTCTTTTAGAAGCAGGACCCTGGATTTGGGATAACCATCCAGACCAATTGTTGAGAGGGTCATGGTATTGATCTCCTCAACCTCTTTATTTGTTTCGGTTTCTTTGATCCAGTAATGAAAAAGTTCAAAAGGATCTGATGGAATTTCTTCCTCCAGCAACTGATGCTTTTGGTACAATTTCCTATAGTCGTGAAGCTTGTTTTTCATAAAGCCAATTTACGGGTTTTACCCCAAATGACCGAAAAAAAAGAATTCTATATCTCCCCTAAATTGTAGGAAAACCAATTTATTTTTTTCATTAGAAAATCCATAAGTAACAGCCGCTACGGCATCAGAAAAGGGTTAAAATTTGATTAAGAGAAAGTAAGTTATTTCGTATAAATTTCCATTCGGAAAATTCGTCTTCTGAAATCCAGAACAGAAAAAATGTTCTCGAAATATGGCCTATAATAAACTGTTTCTGTGTCGTTTGTCCGTAAAACCCCACAGTACATCTAAAAGAAATGAAATTCCTTTTTTTAACAAAAAGATGCACTTAGATTTACCAAAGAAAGTTTAAAAAGCTTTTTTATAATCCAGAAGATTTCCCCCAAATCAGTCCCTGGAACATGTAAGAAAAAAATAATGTATTTCCGTTAATCCTCCCTTACGGATAAAAGGAACTTAACCTAAACAACAGAAGATTTATCAGAATATAACCTTAAGGAGTTTTATCTACTATGAAAAATTCTGCCAGGTCAATAATTCAAACATGACGACTATGATTTGGAAAACTACTCTCTCATTTATTGCAGCCTTATTTTTTGCAATAGGAATCAATGCGCAAACTCCCGATTTAAGAACCTGTATGGACCAAAATGGGACGACCCGCTGGAACTGCCCATCGAACAATTTCACTTTAGATGATGTATATCTTACACTTGTAGATGTGGATGGAAATGTTATAGACGAAAAAAGTTGTACTTCTGGAGTTGAGCAAACAGCTTTTGTTTATTTAAATTATACCTCTAACGCAAACAGCCCGATATATCAAACTCGTGTATTTGGCGATTTGGTAATTGAAGGTGAAAGTCAGGCTTTAAATGTTTATATTGGAGAAGTAAAACCAGCAAACCAGGGTTCTCAAACCAGTCAGATACACGGTCCTATAACCTGGATATGTGGAACAGAATTAAGACTTGAAAATATCCTGGTAGTTTGGAAACCTTCCTACGACTCTAAGATTTCCGAAAATAGCTATGACTGTTCTTCTTATGGAAAATCTCAGTGTGAATTTGGAACCGATACTTTTATTGCCGCTCCTTTAGCTGTTCAATTTGATTATTCAATTTGTCGTTCTGACGGTACTACCACCGTTATATATGATTCAACTACGAATGGAGGAAAAGCCCCCTTTACTCTTAACTGGGATTTTACCAGTGATGGAATAGTTGATTCCAATGTTGACAACCCTACATATAATACTACTTCTGCAGCAAATTTCTCTACTACTTTGGAGGTAATTGATGCCCAAGGCACTACTAGCTCTTACGTTGTTAATATTGATAATCCGGCAGAAATTGAATTATCGGCTGATAAATATGATGTTGGTTGTAATGAAGAAAATAATGGTAGTATTGACCTCAACATCTCTGGAGGAACTGCAGAATACAGTTTCTCCTGGATCGGACCTGATACCTTTTCTTCAAACCAGGAAGATCTTTCCGGTCTAAGTGCAGGAACATATGAAGTGACTGTTACTGATGCTTTTGGGTGTGAAAAAAGTTTATCAGTTGAAATTGGAGAACTGCAAACTCCTGCTACTCCTGTAGTAGACGGAAGTGTTACCCAGCCAACATGTGATGTAGCTACCGGATCTTTCAGCATCACTGCTGTAGCCGGAATGGAATACAGTTTTGACGGAGGTGCTTTTGGAACTACTACTTCCTGGTCTGAGCTTGCTGCCAATACTTATACTGTAGTTGCTAAAAATGCTGACGGATGTGTTTCTTCAGAACTTTCTGTAACAATCAACGACCAACCAGAAACGCCTGCTGCTCCTGTAGTAGCCGGGGAAGTTTCTCAGCCAACATGTGAGTTAGCAACCGGATCTTTCAGCATTACTGCTGTAGACGGAATGACTTACAGCTTCAACGGAGGTGCGTTTGGAACTACCACTTCCTGGTCTGATCTTGCTGCCGATACTTATACTGTAGTTGCTAAAAATGCTGACGGATGTGTTTCTTCAGAACTTTCTGTAACTATCAATGCTCAGCCTGAAACTCCAGCTGCTCCTGTAGTAGACGGAAGTGTTACTCAACCAACATGTGATGTAGCAACCGGATCTTTCAGCATTACTGCTGTAGCCGGAATGGAATACAGTTTTGACGGAGGTGCTTTTGGAACTACTACTTCCTGGTCTGAGCTTGCTGCCGATACTTATACTGTAGTTGCAAGAAACGCTGACGGATGTGTTTCTGAATCACTTACGGTAACTATCAACGCGCAGCCTGAAACTCCAGCTGCTCCAGCACTAGCCGGGGAAGTTACTCAACCAACATGCGACGTTGCAACCGGATCTTTCAGCATCACTCCTGTAAACGGAATGGAATACAGCTTTGATGGTGGTGAGTTTGGAACTACCACTTCCTGGTCTGGTCTTGCTGCCGATACTTATACTGTAACTGCAAGAAATACTGACGGATGTGTATCTGAAGCGCTTTCTGTAACTATCAATGCTCAGCCTGCAACTCATGATGCTCCAGCACTAGCTGGGGAAGTAACTCAGCCAACTTGTACTGTAGCTACCGGATCTTTCAGCATCACTGCTGTAGACGGAATGACTTACAGCTTCAACGGAGGTGCGTTTGGAACTACC
>NZ_JBHULT010000010.1:0-523335 GCF_042684505.1 Salinimicrobium flavum | reverse complement strand
ATCTTGTGGGAGCCCCGATAGCTATCGGGGGTCGCCTCCCTGCCTACCGGCAGGCAGGCTTTCTTTTAAACCCTTCATCATGAATTTGATGAAGGGTTTTTTTATGCCATAAACTCAAATCTGGAAACGACTGTCAACACCCCTGCCTGCCCGTACCGAAGGGTACGTTCGGGCGGGCCCGCCTGTACCGTTCGGGCAGGCCCGCCTGTACCGAACGGGCAGGTCTTCCCATTCCGAACAGAGAAGTTAAGTCCGTTAGCGTCCCGATGCTTCGGGAGTACTGCTATCTTGTGGGAGCCCCGATAGCTATCGGGGGTCGCCGCCCCGCCCGTACCGAAGGGTACGTTCGGGCGGGCCCGTCCGTACCGGTACGGGCAGGCTTTCTTTCATACCCTAAATTCAAATCTGGAAACGACTGTCAGCTCCCCTCCCTGGAAGGGAGGGGAAGTCCGCCATACGGCGGACGGGGAGGGTCTTCTTTCCCGAAACAGTCTTCAGAAATCAGCCGATCGGGGAGGGTCTTCTTTCCTGAAACTGTCTAGATAAGCCGGCGCGGATTTACAATTCGTGACGTGAACACCTACAAATATTTTGGATAAGACAAACCACCCCGTCCAGCAGCCACCCCTGCCTGCCGGCAAACCGGCCTCTTTTCCCTTTGGGTAGGAGGGGGAACTCTTATCAGGATACATCCCGGTAATGAGAAGTTGAAATTGCTCTTAACACCTTCTTAATGATCGTTAAAAGGTTCATAAACATCGACAAAATACGCAATACCTTCTCCTGAACCTCGTTTTTACTCATTCCATACATTATGGAAAAAATAATATTAACCCGCCAAGGCGGAAAAATTAAATTTAGTTATGACCTTAAAATCAATTTTTAAACCGACTTTATTCTTGTTTTTTGTGAGTCTCATGGTCTCCTGTTCATCTGATGATGATGATCAGGACCTGGGTCCGGAAACCGGGAAATACAATACTGCTGTTTACATAACCGATGCTCCTGTAGATAACGCCGAAATTTCCGGAGTCTTTGTCACTATTGCAGGTGTTAAGGTAAACGGTACCTCCCTGGAAGGATTTCAAAAAACTACCGTTGAAGTAAGTAGTCTTACCAATGGCTCTACCGAACTTTTGGGAAACCTTGACCTTGAAGCAGACGCCAACTCTACCGTAGTTCTTGAATTAGATAATGACGCAGATGAGTCAGGAAACACTCCGGGTTCATATGTTCTTACAGCAGAGGGGGAAAAGAAAGCTCTTACTTCCGCTTCAAATGAAATCACCCTGACAGATAAGGCAGAGGTGCTGGAGTCTGATGACAATGAACTTATCATTGATTTTGATCTTAGAAAAACCATTGGTATGAACGGAGAAGGTGAATATACCTTTGCTAATGATTCACAACTGGCTAATGGCATAAGAGTAGTCAATAACCTTAACACCGGTACAATTACCGGAACTGTTTCTAATATGAATACTTCTGAAGCTGAGACCGTGATTGTTTTTGCTTATGAGAAGGGGAGCTACGACAATTCAGAGTCCCAGGAAGATGCAAATGGGGTAAATTTCACAAATGCTGTCACCAGTTCAGTAGTGAATGAAGCTAACGGAGATTTCTCTCTGCACTTCGTGGAAGAAGGAGATTACGAACTCCACTTCGTTTCTTTTGAAGACGTTGATGCTGATGGGCAACTAGAAGTTGAAGGAGAAGTGAATGTGACTTCAGCTGCAGGGGTTGATCTTGGAGTGGTAACAGTTACAGCCGATTCCACTACCTCAATTGAGATCCTGCTTGCTGGTTTAGTTGACCTCTAAAAAAAACCTTTTTGGATTATTTTAAGGCGCTGCTCCATTTGGAGCAGCGCTTTTTTCTTTTAGGACTCAATAAAATCCCTGTACTCCAAAAAGAATCTTTCCAACGCTTCCATTTTTTCAGCGAACCAGGCTTGTACAGCAGGCCAGTCTTTTTTGTTGTGGATGTTTACTCCGTGCCTGGTAACATAAACCCGGGAAATGATCTTCCCGTTCTCCAGTTCATACTCTTCAGCAAAAACCGCATCAGGTAAGAACTCTTCTTTCAAAATGGTTTGCAGACTTTGCAGTTTTTCGAAATAATACTGCCTCATAATCTCATCTACCGAGTCCAGATCTATTGAAACTTCTGCGATCTTTCGGGTGAAAGTGAATTTGAGAGAGAAATCCTTGATCCTGGTGTTGTATAGAAGCCACTTTCGGGGATAATTCTTTCCGAAGCTGGTCCAGAATTCCTGCCGTAGCTTTTTGGATTCTTCCTTACTGTACATACTACATAAAATAGGCGAGCAGGATACCCAGAATGATCACCCCGAGTTTTGAGGCGTTAAAACTGTGGTTCCTGGAAGCTTCAAACAAAATTGTGGTAGACACGTGCAAAAAGATTCCTATGACCAGGGAATAGATCCAAATTGCATATTTATCCAATACCGCGAAGGATTCGTGAAGCCAGCTTCCCAGAGGGGTCATTACTCCAAAGATGATCAGGAATAAAATGGTCTTCGTCTTTCCTATTTTGGAGTGGATAAGAAAGGTAGATAATATTGCTGCCACAGGGATCTTATGGATCACTACCCCGTGAAGAAGGTCATCACTGCTGTTTAATGGAAATCCTTCCAGCAGGGAATGCAGGGAAAGGCTTATTAGGAGCAATAAGGGAAACCTGCCCGTTTCTCCGTGATGCATATGTCCGTGCTCAACTCCTTTAGAGAGGAATTCGAGGAAGATCTGCAACAGGAGTCCCAACATGATGAACAGTCCCACATTACTTTTCCCCGATTCATAAACTTCAGGCAATAATTCAAAAACTGTGATAGACAAAAGGAAGGCCCCGCTGAATGATAATAACAACTGAAACCTCGATGAGGAAGATGGTTTGATGAAAAGGGAAATAATAAAGCCTGCAACAACAGCAAGCATCGGCAGGAAGTAGATCATTAGTTGAACACAAGGATTAGCCTGTCTGATGTTTTTTCATCAAACGGATCAAGGTTATAATTTCCGAAGGTATGCTTCAGGTTTATGCCTGCCTTTTTAAAATATTCCCTGAACTTATCCAGGTCCAGGGCCCTGACTTTTTCCGTGTATTCATAGGACTCTCCATCATCTTCAAATTTGATATCCTTCAGGATATACCCGTCCTGCACACGGCGCTTAATATCGAAGTCAATGCCTTTTACGGTCTTCACTTCGGCGGGTACCAGGTTTTCCATCACTTTGGTTACATTCATGAAATCGATCACTCCATAACCTCCCTCTTTGATCTCCTCCCGGATAGCTTGTATTGACTCCAGGTTATCCTTTTCCTGGTCAAAATAACCCAGGCTGGTAAAAAGATTGAAAACAGCATCGAATTTTTCATCAACAGGTTTGCACATGCAATGCTCGTCGAATTGTAGGGTTTCGTTCTCAAACTGCTTCGCATAAGCGATACTATTCTCAGAAAGGTCGACCCCGGTTACATCAAACCCCAAACTATTCAGAAACACAGAGTGCCTTCCCCTGCCACAGGCAAGGTCCAATATACTTGCTCCCTGCGGAAGTTCTAAAAAGGAAACCAGGTTCTTCATGAAATCCCGGGCTTCATCATCATTGCGGTCTTTGTATAGTATGTGGTAGTAAGGAGTGTCAAACCAAGAAGAAAACCAGTATTTTTCAGCTAATTCCATATCCTGCAAAATTAATGTATTTTTGCCTCTCACAGAAAATAACAAATGGAAAATAATTTTCAAATGGTGGCCAAAACCCTTTTTGGCTTTGAACCCTTACTTGCAAAGGAGCTAAGAAACCTGGGAGCTATTGATGTAAAGGAGGGAGTGAGATCTGTTTCTTTTATTGGTGACAAAGGCTTTATGTACAAAGCTAACCTGTCGTTGCGTACGGCCATCAAGGTCTTAAAACCTATCCATTCCTTTAAAGTTTTTTCTGAAGATGACCTGTACAACGAGATAAAGAAAATAGCATGGGAGAAATATCTTGATCCTACCGAGTCGCTGGCGATTGATGCCACTGTACATTCCGAAAGGTTTACCCATTCCAAGTATATCGCCCTGAAATCAAAAGATGCAATAGTAGACCGGTTCAGGGAACAATCGGGCCAGCGCCCTGATATCGACCTGGATTTTCCTACCCTGCGTATAAACATCCATATTGAAAAGGAGTTCTGTACAGTTTCTCTGGATAGTTCGGGGCAGTCTTTGCACAAACGCGGTTATAAAGCTGCAACCAATATCGCACCTATTAATGAAGTACTCGCAGCAGGAATGTTGCTACACTCTGGTTGGGACGGGCAATGTGATTTTATGGACCCTATGTGCGGAAGTGGAACCATCTTGATTGAAGCGGCCATGATCGCTTGCAATATTCCGCCTAACCTGAATAAAAAGGAATTTGGGTTTGAAAGATGGAAGGATTGGGATGAAGATCTTTTTGAAAAGATAGAGGAATCTGTCCTTAAGAAAGTCAGGGAATTCCATTTTACCATCAAAGGATATGATAAGGCTCCCTCTGCAGTACATAAGGCGAAAGACAACATTGAAAATGCTAATTTGTCTGAGTTTATAACCGTAGAGCACGAAGATTTCTTTAAAACCGAAAAGCAGACCGAACGACACCTGCACATGGTCTTTAATCCGCCGTACGGGGAACGACTGACCATTGACATGCCCGAATTCTATAAAGCCATTGGGGATACCTTAAAACAGAATTATCCTGATACCGATGCCTGGTTCATCACTTCCAATCTTGAAGCGATCAAGCATGTAGGATTGAGACCTTCCCGAAAGATCAAATTGTTTAATGGCTCCCTTGAATCCAGACTTTTGAAGTACGAGATCTATCCGGGGAGTAAAAAGGCTAAAAAACAGGATAATTAGATCACTTTTTGTAGAACGGAATAAGGTAGGATATTGAATATCCTACTCCTGCACCGAAAGAACTGTCGTCAAAGGTGCGGTTAAAACCCGGGATATAAAGGTTGTCAAAATTTTGTGGGGTAGTTTGTGTGATCCTCCTTTTCAGCTGTACATGGGTTCCCAAAAAGACATTATTGAGGACTTCAACCTTGATCCCCAGCTGTAATTCTATCCAACTCGCGGTAAGATTGGAAAATTCCTGGGCTTCATTACGAATATCGGGAGGAAAGTAGGAGTTGGTGGTGTAGATCGAGTATTCCTGCAATTCCGAAGAAAATGAAGCGAAACCAAAGCGTAATCCGGCAAAGATCAGGTTTTCCATTCCTGCCCAGTTGTCATAGGCATTATAGTTAACCCCCAGCTTGATATAACTTCCTTTTGCTTCCGCAGTAACATTCGTTTCAGAAATAAGGTTCTTCTCATTACCTAATTCCCCGGCCAGGTAGTAATCTTTGTAAAGCCGGTAATCCCCCTTTAGTTCAAATCCCTGGTAATCATCGTCAAGCAGGGTCCTCAATGGTTTACTGAGGTCGACTCCCAAACGCAGACCGTACTTTTCCCGGTATTCCAGGGTGTCTGCTTCTACGTTTGACTGTGCCATCAAAACAGAAGGAAGGAAAAGTGCAAAACTAATGAGTAAAGGAAATATGTGCTTCTGTTTCATTTTCTACATTTTCTTGTAAAATAATACCCGAGGTGATCCAGGTGTCCTCATCAGAATGGACATTGACCTCAATATTCAGAAAATCGATCTTATATCCGCAGGCCCTGTTCAAATAATCTGGAGCAGGATTGTAGGAGAAAGTAACAATATCCTCATTTTCTGAATCTGTTCCGCCATTAAGAACAAAACTGTATTCGGTGAAATTTTGATCGGTTCTCAGTGGAATACTGATGCTGTTGGTATTGGTTGGCCCAAGATAATCCTCCTCAATACCGGTAGCCCTCACCACCAGCCCTTCCACAGCCTTTAACCTGGAAGGATCCTGTACATCGGTGAAATCAATAACAAGTAAAGGAGTCGTCTCGGTTCCTTCGGGACAGATATCATCTTTTTGACAACCTGATATCGCGAAGAAAAAGGCTGTAGCTGCAACTATTCTGCTGAGTCTGATCATTATCTTCTTTCTAAACAAACTACGTTTTCTACATGAAAGGTCTGCGGAAACATATCAACTGCCTGTGTCCTGGTGACCTTGTAATGCTCATCGAGCAGGGCGAGGTCACGAGCCTGGGTAGCAGAGTTACAGCTCACATAGACGATTCGTTGCGGCAAGATACCAATAATTTGAGCAACAACATCCTTGTGCATTCCGTCACGGGGAGGATCTGTAATGATCACATCGGGGTGGCCGTGCATCAGGATAAAATCATTGGTGAACACTTTTTTCATATCTCCCACATAGAATTCGGTGTTTTCAATATTGTTGTTTTTCGCATTCACCCTGGCATCTTCAATTGCTTCGGGAACAGCTTCTACACCTATTACTTTTTTAGCCTTTGCCGCAACGAACTGGGCGATCGTTCCGGTGCCAGTATACAGATCATAGACAAGTTCATTTCCGGTAAGTCCGGCAAAATCGCGGGTGATCTTATATAGTTCGTAAGCCTGATCAGAATTGGTTTGATAGAAGGATTTTGCATTGATCTTAAACTTCAAACCTTCCATTTCTTCAAATATGTGATCCCTGCCTTTATAGCAAATCACCTCCTGGTCATAGATGGTATCATTTCCTTTAGGATTGATCACATATTGAAGAGAAGTGATCTCGGGGAATTCATCTGCCACAAAATCAAGCAGTAATTCTCTCTTTTCTTGATCTTCCCTAAAGAACTGTAGTAGTACCATGATCTCCCCTGTAGAAGAAGTCCTGATCATAAGGGTTCTTAGCATGCCTTTTTGTTCCCGTGTATTGAAGAAGGGGATATTGTTCTTTACAGCGAATTCCTTTATACTGTTCCTTATCCCGTTACTAGGGGCCTGTTGAAGGTGACATTCCTGGATGTCAAGGATCTTGTCCCACATTCCCGGAATATGGAACCCAAGGGCATCCCTGTCTTCGATATCCCTGCCGCTTTGAATTTCTTCCTGCGTAAGCCAGCGGCTGTCGCTAAATGAGAATTCCATTTTATTGCGGTAAAAATAAATGGCTTTACTCCCCAGGATGGGGCTTACTTCGGGAAGTTCAATTTTTCCCAGGCGGGTAAGGTTGTTCACCACTTCCTTTTGTTTGTAATAAAGCTGGTGCTCATAACCCATGAACTGCCATTTACAGCCCCCACAAACGCCAAAATGAATACAGGGTGGCTCCACCCGCTTTTCTGAATATTTATGGATCTTGGTGGCTGTACCCTCGTAGTACGCTTTTTTCTTCCTGGTGGTCTGTACATCGATCACATCTCCCGGTACCGCATTTCCTATGAAGATCACTTTTCCATCTGGTGCCTTGGCTATGCTTTTACCTTTTGCACCTGCGTCAATGACTTCCAGGTCTTTGAATTCTTTGTTCTTGTTCTTTCTTGCCATAGCGCAAAAATAGGATAAAACCTCAGATTTAACGGGTAGGGCATTGAAAAAATCGGTAAACATTTAGTAATTTGCGACTTCTGAATTCAGGATGATTTCTCTCCTCAAATTGCCGGGTTTCCCGGTAATTTCGAAAAGCAGGAATTTCGATTTAATAATATGTAAAAATTTAAAAAATGTCGATTTCAGAAAAAATTTCTTCAGAAGAAGCCATTCAGTTGGAAGATAGATATGGAGCTCACAATTACCACCCGCTGCCGGTGGTGCTTGAAAAAGGTGAGGGAGTGTACGTGTGGGATGTTGAAGGGAAGAAATATTATGATTTTCTTTCGGCTTATTCCGCAGTAAATCAAGGGCATTGCCATCCAAAGATCGTTGGAGCAATGTATGAGCAGGCTACAAAACTTACCCTTACGTCAAGGGCTTTTCACAATGATATTTTAGGAAAATACGAGAAGTTCGCCACAGAATATTTTGGTTTTGATAAGCTGTTGCCCATGAATACAGGCGCCGAAGCTGTGGAAACCGCCATCAAACTAGCCAGAAAATGGGCTTACGAAAAGAAAGGGGTAAAGGAGACCGAAGCCCAGATCATTGTTTGTGAGAATAATTTCCACGGAAGGACCACTACCATTATTTCCTTTTCCAACGATGAAGGGGCAAGGAAGAATTTTGGCCCATATACCCCCGGATTCATTAAAATACCTTACAATGACACCGAAGCTCTTGAAGAAGCCCTGAAACAGAACGATAATATCGCAGGATTCCTCGTAGAACCCATCCAGGGAGAGGCGGGAGTTTATGTTCCTACGGAAGGTTTCTTATCAAGGGCAAAAGAATTATGTGAGCAACACAATGTACTTTTCATAGCAGATGAAGTGCAGACAGGGATCGCCCGTACCGGAAAGTTACTGGCTGTAGACCATGAGAATGTGAAACCTGATGTATTGATCCTTGGAAAAGCCATTTCCGGGGGAGTTTATCCTGTTTCTGCTGTGCTGGCAGATGACGAAGTGATGAATGTGATCCAACCGGGGCAACATGGTTCTACCTTTGGGGGTAATCCCGTAGCCTGTGCCGTAGCTATGGCCGCCTTAACGGTAATCAAAGATGAAGATCTTGCCGAGAATGCCGAGGAATTGGGGAACCTGTTCCGGAAAGGAATGAACGATTATATCAGGAATTCCAATATAGTGAACCTGGTACGCGGAAAAGGTCTTCTGAATGCAATCGTGATCAATGATGCTGAAGACAGCTCAACAGCATGGGACATTTGTATGAAACTTAAAGAAAACGGATTGCTCGCCAAACCTACTCATGGGAATATCATTCGGTTTGCGCCACCATTGGTTATGAACGAGGAACAATTGAATGATTGTGTAAATATCATTACAAAGACTCTCGAAGATTTCGAAAAATAAACTTATAGCTTAAACAATAGATGATCAAACTGTCTGAAAAATTTAATTTTCAGGCAGTTTTTTAATTCTCGTACTCTCTCCTCATTTCTTCAGATATCTCCAGAAGACCTTCCACACCGTGAATAGAGACTGCAATGATCACCATGATAAGGAAGATCGCAGAAAGGATCACTCCAATAATAGCGAGAATTCTTCCTGTCTTTACATTTCCGTAGCCATCATAGAGTTCAGGGTCTGCGAGATAGGTTCTTTTCGCTTTTCCCGCCAGGATCAGGGCTATGACTCCAAACAGAAGTCCCAGTATCCCGTAGCAGCAACACGTGAGGATAGAAAGTATTCCGAAAATGAGGATGAGGGTTGAATTGGGTAAAGTTTGCTTTTCCATGATCGTTGGTTTTTGGTTAGTCGAAAAAGACGCTCATTTTAAATAGATATGAGCCTATGATTATTACGGCATTCAAAATGATCAAACCGGTCTTTACATACCAGTCATGCCTGAACTTTATAAAAAGATTTAGAAGAAGGAACAGCAACAAGACGAGCAGGGAATAAATGGCGGGGTACATCACCAAGGCTTCTTTGAATTGACCTTGTATGACCAGAACCAGAGCACGTTGAGCACCGCACCCCAGGCAGTCGATCCCGAACAGCTGTTTATTGAGACAAGGGAACAGGAATTCTTCCATGACTAGGGATTGAAAACTATGATCTTTTTTGAATTTTTCGAGTTATTCATGCAGCTTACCTTCACAATGTAAACCCCGCTTACCAGCTGAGCGGTTGAAATACCTATGGACCGCCTGTTCTCAAAATTACTTCTGAAAAAGATCCTTTTTCCCATCAGGTCATATAGCTCTACAGATCTTACACCCTGGGCAGAGTTGCTGATGATCTCCAGCTCCTTCAGATAATTATTTTGAAGGACCGAAAAGCCAACATCTTCAGCATCATCTTCGAAAGACTGGGGGATAGTGGGAAGGGCCGCTGCTTCATATTCGGTCATGAAGGCCAGACTAAAACGACCTGAATGGTTACCGGGTGCTAAGCTTATTTTGAAGATATCCCCTTTGATCGAATGATATTGATTGGTCTGCCTATCCAGGATATAAATATTCTCAAGATGAAGATCTTCAGGTTGCCCGGCCGAGATCTCAAAATCGGTTTCTGTATGCTCTGCGTTGAGATATAGCGGAATCTTTTCAGTGACATTAAAGGGGCGCACGTCTATAACATAGCTGCTTTCTCCAAACAGGAATCCAACATCGGCCGGTGCCAGATCATAGACCGGGGCATCCATTCCGGGATCTACTCCAACTGAGGCTTCAGGCCAGAAGGCGAGACTAAGGCTACGAACATATTCATCATTGATCTTAGCCTGTATCCTCACCCTTGGTATGACGCTGACTTTTTCTGAAGTTGATGATTTCCCGGCCACCGGTACCGCCTTTTTGATCGAAGATTGCTCTTCACTATTAATGAACACCCGTTGCGAGTTAGTAAAGACAGCAGGTGAACCACCCGCGCCCTCTACCATAAAACCCTGCGCAATGGGAAGAAACCTTAAATTTTGCTGATTTCCCTTCATTCCTGTAGTAGCCTGTTTCTCACCGTAAGAGATAAAAATGGGAACTTCATAGATTCCCATGGTACAGGGCGCCACTGGGCTAAAAGCACCATACCCGCCAATATAATCTGCCAGGTAATGGGAAGAACCATTCTCTGCCGAATCCCAGAAATAAGCGATCCCGGTGGTGGCATTATTGCGTTCAATGGTGCCGTAGCAGGAAGTTTCCATGTTTCCTGTTCCTGAATTTTCCAAAAGAAAACGGCTTAGGTCCAGGGTAGAAGGATATGGATTTCCCGTGAGTACGAAGTTTCCCTGTGGAACAGCTACCTCAATATCCCCCGAATTTGGCCTTCCGCGGAAATCGTATCGCTGAGCATTTCCGGGATTGTTTGCTCTGCCCTCAATCACTGTAGGATCTATTCCTTCTGTACCTTTCATGCTGAAACCGTGACCGGCAGGTATGTTTGTGCCGGCCCCTGCGTATTGCCAATGGGAATAATCTTCTCCTGTATAAGTGTAGATCCATCTATTTGAAACAGAGAGTGGATTTGCTTTTCCATTCAGAGCAGAAGTGGTCTCCGCTGGAATGCTATGTAGTATGGTTTGAGGAGAATAAAACATTTCTAAGCCGAAAAAGCCATTTTTTCCCGCACTGTTTCCAACAGGGGAAGCCCAGTAATTATAGTCGTAGGCATTGCTGCTTCCGGTTTGATAAAGGGAAAGTTGCCCGTTACCTGAATTTGGAACCTGTTGCGAGCCCTGGACCAATTGGGCATTTCCCCTGAGGTAAATACTGGCAGCATTCCCGGGGATTATGTTTTTATTGAGATGTACCTCCTTTTCAACGAAAAGTACCGTACCTTTTATAAAAAGGTAATGATCACGGTTACTATCTGACGGGCTCACGAACAGTTGTGAAAAGCAAAGTTGCGCCGCAAATAAACAGGTCAAAAAAGGGATAATTCTTCTCATTTTACCGAAATTTGTTCCGAATTGTGATCTTTTATTGAAGATAATATACTTTTACGATGCTACCCACCTGATAAACAAATAATTATGAAAAAAAATAATTCTCAATTCATAAATACAATGTTGATCCTGGTAGGAGGTGGCCTGCTGCTTTTTGAAATTTCCACCCGTGAAGAAAATGTCTATTTTCTGGTGACAGGGATAATACTTCTTATGTTTGGATTGTACCGGGCCACTAATTTTTGGGTGTACACCAAGGATGATCACAAAAAGGAAAACGAGAACGAAAATCTCCAGGAATAGATGCTGAAGCCGGGTGATAAAATAGCGGTACTTGACGAGGACCTTGAAGGAATAGTCACATCAGTCAATGGGTCTCAGATAGAGATCGAAACAACTGAAGGTTTTGTGATGAGCTTTCATGATAAGGACCTGGTAAAGATCGATGCCCCGCTTCCTCATGTTCTCTCAAATGAAGACGTGGAAATTTCTGAAGTGATCAAAGAAAAAGAGTCTTACAGGAAACCCACTTCCCGAAGAATTAAGCCTAAGGAGCGTAACCAGCCTCCTATGGAAGTAGACCTGCATATTAATAAACTCATTCCCAGAACAGGAGGCCTCAGCAATTATGACATGTTAACCATCCAGATGGATACTGCAAAGAGACAGCTTGAATTCGCCATGAAAAAACGTATCCAAAAAGTGGTTTTCATTCACGGAGTAGGTGAGGGGATTTTAAAAGCTGAACTCGAAAGCTTGTTTGGTCGTTATGAGAACCTCAAGTTTTATGATGCAGATTATCAGAAATATGGTCTGGGAGCTACAGAGGTTTATATCTTTCAGAATTACTGATCCTCTACGGATCCTTCTTCTTCTTCCTCTTCCTCCGATCCTTCACCCGGATTATATTGTTGGGCTGGAGAGTCTATAAAACCAAGTTCGTAGTTTTCAAGCCGTATCTGTTCTCCATCACCACCCTGATTAACAAGGCTAAGGTTTTCAATGGTCACCAGGTACCTGAAACCTCTTGAAATTAAATTTTCACGGAAGGTATCCACCTGGAATGAATCTGTGATCTCAGGATTCAAATAATGCGCTAATCCTTCATCGTTCTGGTCATCTGCAGGATTGTTGTTCCTGTTCCAGTCTTCATAGCGGGTTATTGTGCCGTCACCATCATCATCTGCATCGAGATAATCTGGTGTGCCATCATTATCAGAATCGGGCAGGCCGTTAACCGTATTGGCTGCCTCAACATCATTCTCGGTACGGGTGAGAATATTATCCCCGTCATCATCAATGTCCAGGTAATCGGGAATTCCGTCTTCATCTGTATCACGTTCAGAAGCCATTCCTTCGGCTTCAGAAAGAACACCATCCCCGTCGTGATCTGTCGCGTTTTTCAGGGTTGATGTGATGATCACTTCGCCGCCGCTGGTACTTCGGTATTCTTCGGTCACCTGAGGGGACACCGGAGGAATGGAATTGCAGAAATAATCATTTTCCACCTGGCCGTCAAATACCCTGTAGATCACTTGATTTTCAGCATTGAGAGGGATCCTTATTTGACCTTCTTCCGTAGCAAGAAAACCGGGTTCAACAGTGTTATAGGTGAATCTAAAAGCTATGGCCTCATGCACCTGGTCATTATTAATATTGTAGAGAACCTGAGAATCATCATTGCCACACCATTGAAGCTGTTGATTCTCAAAATCAAAATCGGTAACAATTAAATCCCCGTCATCACAAGATATAAGCAGCAGCACTGCAAAAAGGAACCAATAAACATTTTTCATTTTTCCGGGTTTTCAGCAAAATTAAAAGTAATATATAATTTACACAGAGACTTCATTAAAATTATTTTAAAACCTTTATTTTTGTAGACCATGAAACAAGTCTACTTAGATAATGCCGCGACCACTCAAATGAGGGAGGAAGTGGTGAACAGAATGGCAGAGGTCATGAAAAATGTGTACGGGAACCCGTCTTCTACACATGCCTTTGGCCGATCTGCCAAAACCCTAATTGAACAGGCCCGTAAAACTGTTGCAGGCATTCTTAATGTGGCGGCTTCAGAGATCATATTTACCTCGGGGGGAACCGAGGCTGATAATCTTATCCTGAACAGTGCTGTACGTGATCTTGGGGTGAAAAGGATCATTACCTCCAAAATTGAACATCATGCCGTTCTTTATACCCTGAACAAACTTCACCAGGTTTACGGGGCAAAGATCGATTATGTCAATCTTGATGACTGCGGAAGAGTAGACCTTGGACATCTTGAGGAACTATTGTCTTCGTCAAATGAAAAGACCATGGTAAGTCTTATGCATGTAAACAATGAAGTTGGAAATCTTCTGGATATTGAAAAGGCAGGAAACATGAGCAGGGCCCATAATGCCCTTTTTCATTCAGATACCGTACAGTCAATAGGCCACTATGAGCTTGATCTGTCCCAGATCCCGGTTGATTTTACTGCTGTAAGCGCGCATAAATTCCATGGTCCTAAAGGAGTGGGTTTTGCCTATATTAGAAAGAACAGCGGGTTACAGCCCCTGATCTTTGGAGGGGAACAGGAGCGGGGTTTCAGGGCCGGGACAGAGTCTGTTCACAATATTGTTGGCCTGGAAGAAGCGCTTAAACTGGCTTATGAACACCTTGACGAGGAACGGGAATATATTAGTTCCCTGAAACGTTATTTTATAGAATTACTCAAAAAGGAGATCCCGAATGTGAAATTCAACGGGGAGTGTGATGATTTTGAGAACAGCACCTACACGCTTATCAATGTTTGTCTGCCTGTTTCTCCGGAAAAATCCCTGATGTTATTATTTCAACTGGACCTGCATGGTATTGCCTGTTCTAAAGGAAGTGCCTGTCAAAGCGGAAGTAATCAAGGTTCGCATGTATTGAATGCGTTCCTTTCTGAAGAAGACCTTAAAAAACCATCCCTCAGATTCTCTTTTTCCAGATACAATACCACAGAAGAAGTTGAATATGTGGTAGGGGTGCTGAAGGATTTTATTGAAAAATAATATTTAATCCGGCAATAGCTATGGTTCTTAAACCAGAGCTTACAGATTGAACAGGCTTAAATTTTTATACCCAGCTTCACATTGAACACCCGCGGTGTCAAATAATTAGGGACAGCGTACTGTACTTTTGAATACACGTCACGTACAAAAGAATTAGTGATGGAATTTTGAGTATCAAAGATGTTGAAGATCTCAAGCCCAATACTTATTTCTTCCAGGCCTCTAAGCCAGGTGTGTGGATTCATTGTATTTTTATTCTGGAGTGCGTAGGAGATACCAAGATCGGCCCTTTTATAATCGGGCAGGCGGGACTGGTACAAATAAGGATCTGAATAGGAGGGAGAACCTCCGGGAAGTCCGGTATTGTACACAAGATTCAGGAACATTTTAAGATCGGGAACCTTTGGGACCTGATCCTGGAACATTATGGCAAATTTCAACCGCTGGTCTGTCGGGCGCGCGATATAGCCTTTGTTCTCAATGTTTTCTTCACTTTTCAGGTAACCAAAGCTTAGCCAGCTCTCAGTACCCGCAACGAATTCCCCGTTAAGTCTAAGGTCCATTCCATAGGCATAAGCGGTAGCATTATTTTTTGCAGCATACCTTATCCTTACATTTTCAAGCGTGTAAGGATTAACATCACTGAGATCTTTATAATATATTTCTGTACTTAGTTTGAAGGGTCTTGCCATCCACCTGAAACTATAGTCCTGACCAAGGACCAGGTGAAGCGCTCGCTGCGCATCAACCTCTGCATTAAGTTCTCCTGTAAAGCTGCGTAGCTCACGATAGAATGGGGGCTGGTAGTACACACCTCCGGAAAGCCTGAACAACATATCTTTTTCCCAGTCGGGTTTGATGGCGAATTGGGCCCGGGGGCTTATTACGGTTTTGGTGGAGGAGGAATGATCTTCAGCTTCCACCTGCCAGGAATGGGATCTTATACCCGTATTGAACCAAATTTCATGCTGCCTCCAGTGACTTCTCTTACTCCATTGTAAAAAACCCTGTACCCGGTGGATTGTGGTTTCGTTGAAAGCCCGAATACTGTTATAAGGTTCCAGCGGTGCAGTAAATGGCTCGTAAGGCTGATTATTGACAAAATGGGGCAGGGGAGGCCTTACGGAAAATCCTGCTGAGTCTACTATCTCATATTCCTGAATGCGGTCCCTGATGTCTTCATGGGAGTATTTAAGTCCGTAATCTATCTGGTGTCCCCCGGACTCCCCAAACTTCAGGTTGCCCTTATGTTCAAAATTAATGATCAAAGCGTCGAGCTTGTTCCGGGCATGGGTAAGTTGCCCGCCAACTCCTTCGGTAAAATCAACTTTACCGAAGTTTCCCCCTCCAATATCGGCGTTGACTTCGACCATTCTGTATTGGGCAACTATGTCAAAATATTCCTGTTCCCGCGTGTTGTAGGCTGAGGCAATAAAGCCGGCAGTATAATTCTCATTTACGAGATAGGAAGTGTTCAGGGCACCAAACCAGGTGCGGTAAGTATCTTTTTCCTGCCCCCGGTAATAGATCATTAGGGCTTTTGGATCCTGCAGGGTCCCGAATTTGGTTTGCCTTGTAAGAGGTTCATAATTATAATTATTCAGAGAAAGGTTTCCCAGAAAACTTACTTCCAGCCCGGGGGATGCCATGTAGATTAGATTTGCCTGGGCATCGGCAAAGACCGGATGAAAATTGGTTTCGGTTTGCTTTGCCTCTACAAAAAGACTATTGTCACGATATCGTACCCCTCCAAGGGCCATGAATTTCCCATTTTTCGAAATACCTTCCGCAGAGATACTGCTTCCTAAAAGTCCGGCATCTAAAGAAGCCCGGAACTCTACCGGTCGCCTGTAGGTAATATCAAGCACTGACGAAAGTTTATCACCGTACCGCGCCTGGAAACCACCTGCTGAAAAATGCACTTTTCGAACCAGGGCCGGGTTCACAAAACTTAATCCTTCCTGTTGACCTGACCTAATAAGGAAAGGTCTGTAGATCTCGACCCCATTGACATAAACAAGGTTCTCGTCGTAGTTTCCTCCCCTTACCGCGTACTGGGTACTTAGTTCATTATTCGAATACACTCCCGGAAGCGATTTAAGCAGGTTTTCCACTCCTGCATTTGCTCCGGGAATGTTGCGTATGGTTTCGGGATCGAGAACTGTGATGCCTTGTACTTCCTGGCGGGCTCCGGTAACAGGTACTTCACTTATCTGCTCCACCTTAAGCATCATTACAGGATTGAACTCTAAAGTTTCCCCAGGCTGTAACAGGAGGTCAAATTTAATTTTGCTGAAAGAGATATGGGAGAAGGTTACAGAAACGGTTACCCCTGCAGGTACCTTAAGTTCATAATACCCGTCTTGCGAAGTCTGAGTACCTATGCCGTTATCAATGAGGATGTTTGCTGAAGGTATTGGCTGCTCGTTTTCATCCAGGACCACTCCTGTAATAACCGCCGTCTGGGAAAACAGACTGTTCCCGTAAAGAAGACAGAGAAAGATGAAAATTTGAGAAGCTTTCAAGCAGACTATTTTCTGAAAAAGGTGCTCTCAAATATAGTGGTATTTCCTACATTATCAATAACTTCAAGTTTGAGGTGATTCTCAGTCTCTGTCACCACGCCGTCTGCAAAGTTGTGGGTGAGGAGATTTTGTTTGTATTCATACTCCATGAGGATGAATTTTCCGTTTACGGTAGCCCTGTAGCTTTTGATCCCTGAGAGATCATCTGAAATCTTTACCCGGAGATCCCTGTTGTTCGAGATCCACTGGCCGTCTCTGAAATTGACCGGCACCACCTGTGGAGCCTTATTGTCTATTGCCAGGGTGTAGGTCCCGAAAGTTCGGGTTTTGGTAGTGAACCTGTCATTTTCCTTATAAGTAGTAGAATAGTTAGGTTTCCCCCATTTGTTAAGCCGTGCTATAAAAAGCTGTTCCCGGTCTTCGGGTTTGTATTTACTCACATCAAAACCAATAGTAATATTGCTGTGAATGGGGATCACATCTTCATGCAGTTTTACCAGTTCATCTTCAAAAAGTATATCAAGGTGAGTATCCTGATAGAGGCTGTTGCGGGGAATGTAAATATCGATACCATTTTCTTCAAAATGTGCCGCTTCCTTTGCCTGTACAAAATGGTCGGTAATCCTTTCTTCCCGGGGTATGAATTTGCCGTTCATTTTACCTTCCACGGGGATCCTGACTACGCGTTCATTGCCGGCATAATCTGAAACTTTAATGGTGTAGTTGTAGGAAAGGCTGTCCTGCACATTCAGGTAACCTTCATTAAAGACATTACTGTAGATGCTGAGAGGATTTGAAGGTTCTACAAACAACTTCTGGATCCTGCTGTTGTTTTGGGTATAATGGCCGTAATCTATAAGTTGATTGAGGTGACGGGTTTCATCAAAGGAGAATTTTTCGAAATTCGCCTGGAAAAGTTTCTCACCGTTTGCAGTGGTTTCAATTCTGAAGACCCCGTTATGATTTGGGGCAGCATCAAGTTGATCTACCGCAGTGATCCCGAACCCAATATTCCCGCAGGCTTCAATGGGAGGAGTTTTGAAGGATCCGTCTCCCTGCGGAACGAGCTGTAGTTTTTGACGGTTGGGAGTACCGTTGACATGAGCCTCTTCTCCTATGGGATACGCATATATTGCCGTTACCAGAGGCGCCTTACTATCTTCAAGTTGGATCCCGAACATCATAGGATTCATAGGTCGTTGCAAACCATCCCTTATCTCAAAGTGCAGATGGGGACCGCCGCTGCCTCCCGTGTTCCCGCTGCTCGCCACCAGTTCTCCCCGTTCAATAAGTAATTCATCTGCGGAAGGAAAGACCTCTATTTCGTAATCTTCTTTCTTATACTGGCGTTCTTTGATATACTGTTCAATTTTTGGCGAAAAATTCTGAAGATGGGCGTATACGGTAGTGAATCCGTTAGGATGCTGAATGTAAAGTGCTTTTCCGTAGCCATAGTTGGAGACATTGATACGACTTACAAATCCTTCCGCAGAAGCATGTACGGCAAGGCCTTCCCGCTGTTGGGTCTTAATGTCGAGACCGCTGTGAAAATGATTTGAACGTAATTCTCCAAAAGTCCCGGCAAGTGCAAGTGGTATCTTTAAAGGATCATCAAAATAATCTTCAGGAAGGTTGTACTGCGCGAACGAGGTGGTGGAAATAACCAGGAATAGTGCGGCAAGGATCAATTTCATAGCTGGATATAATTTTACTTTTTTATAGCGGTTAAATATAATAAAACCTGCAACAAAAATTAAACCCTTATTTCTGAGGGTGTTAAATTTATTTTAATGTTTGCGGGGAAAATAGACTCTAAAATATTGGGATATTTCGGGAGGTATGTTAACTTTGTAAAGGTAAGCAGCAGGTACAGCTTTAATGAGTGATTTAACAGAAATAGTTGATAATCTAGAGAGTAGGATTGGAAAATTGCTTGAGAATTATAAAAAGCTAGAGCAAAAGCAACAAATCTTACAAGAGGATTTAACAACGTTGAAGACTGAAAAACAGGAACTGCAGGAAAACCTTGAAGCTTCTGAAAACCGTGTTCAAACTCTTAAAGCCGCCAATGCGTTGCTTGGCAGTAATGAATTTAAAAAGGAAACCAAGCTAAAAATAAACGGCTTGATAAGGGAGATCGATCAATGTATTGTTCATCTTTCTGAATAGAACAAGAAATGTCAAATCAGCTTAAAATAAAGATCTCTATTGCAGACAGGGTTTACCCGTTAACCATTGCTCCTCAACAGGAGGAAGGTTTAAGAAAGGCTGCGAAAAAAATAGAGGCTATGATCAAGCAATTTGAAAAGAGTTATGCCGTTAGGGATAAGCAAGATGTACTGGCTATGTGTGCCTTACAATTTGCCTCCCAGACCGAGCAGAAAACAATTGAAAACAACAGCGAAATGCTTTTGGCTGAAGATAAATTGAAAGCTCTGAATGATCTGCTTGAGCAGCATTTGGTTTAATTGTTCTTTGATTTTAAGAAATAAAGGTTACTGCCTGTATTAGTTATTTTTTTTTGATAAACTCAACACCAATTCTTTAAAAAGGGTGAGTTTAAGTTGTAAAAGCGCGCCGCCTTTGAGCGGATTCTTGATCAGCTTGTTAGCCCTAAACGTGATTTTAAAGAGTTTATACAAAACCACTACTAATACAGGCTTTTTTTATACATAAAACTATCAAATGGAAACAACAATATGGATAATTTTAGCAGTGGTCGTTGGACTGGCCACTGGTTTTGGGATCGCTAAGATCCTGGAAAGAAAAAATGCCTCTAAAGTAATTCAACGCGCCAAAAGATCGGCTGCAGGAATTCTGAAAGAAGCCAAGCAGGAGGCAGAAAGCATTAAAAAGGATAAGATCCTCCAGGCTAAGGAAAAATTTATTGAATTAAAATCTGAACACGAAAAAGTAATTCTTACTCGTGACAAGAAGATCGCAGATGCCGAAAAAAGGATCAGAGACAAGGAATCCCAGGTTTCCAGCGAACTTTCGAAGAACAAGAACCTGAACAAGGAGCTGGAAGAAAAGGTAGCCGATTATGAACGCCGGAATGAGGTGCTTGAAAGAAAACAGGAAGAGGTTGATAAACTACACAACAGCAAAGTACAGCAACTTGAGGTGATCTCAGGTCTGTCTGCCGATGAGGCCAAGGCTCAACTGGTAGAATCACTAAAAGATACTGCCAAGGCAGATGCCATGGCCCTGATACAGGATACCATTGAAGAAGCCAAGCTTACCGCTCAACAGGAAGCTAAGAAGATCATCATCAATACCATTCAACGAATAGGAACTGAGGAGGCAATTGATAACTGTGTCTCGGTCTTCAACCTTGAAAGTGATGATGTGAAAGGACGTATTATTGGTAGGGAAGGTCGTAACATTCGCGCCATTGAAGCGGCCACGGGTGTGGAGATCATAGTAGATGATACCCCTGAAGCTATTATCCTGTCTTGTTTTGACTCGGTAAGAAGGGAAGTAGCACGTCTTTCACTACATAAGCTGGTTACAGACGGAAGGATCCATCCTGCCCGAATTGAAGAAGTGGTAAAGAAAACCACCAAACAAATAGAGGAGGAGATCATTGAAGTGGGTAAAAGAACGGTGATCGATCTTGGAATTCACGGGCTACACCCGGAACTGATTCGTATAATAGGTAGAATGAAATATCGTTCATCCTACGGTCAAAACCTGCTCCAGCATTCCCGTGAGGTTGCAAAACTTTGTGGGGTAATGGCTGCGGAACTTGGACTGAACCCAAAACTGGCCAAACGTGCCGGTCTTCTGCACGATATAGGAAAAGTGCCGGATTCTGAAACTGAAGTACCACACGCTATCCTCGGAATGCAGTGGGCTGAGAAATACGGTGAAAAACCTGATGTGTGTAATGCCATTGGTGCTCACCACGATGAGATCGAAATGAATAGCTTATTGTCACCTATTGTTCAG
This sequence comes from Salinimicrobium flavum, assembly GCF_042684505.1. Lineage (NCBI taxonomy): Bacteria > Pseudomonadati > Bacteroidota > Flavobacteriia > Flavobacteriales > Flavobacteriaceae > Salinimicrobium > Salinimicrobium flavum. The sequence continues at coordinate 502,389 of NZ_JBHULT010000010.1, read as the reverse complement.
GTTTGTGATGCTATTAGCGGGGCAAGACCGGGAGCAAGACGACAGGTGCTGGATTCTTACATACAGAGGTTAAAAGACCTTGAAGACATCGCCTTTGGATTTGGAGGAGTGAAGAAAGCCTATGCTATCCAGGCGGGTAGAGAATTGAGGGTGATCGTGGAAAGCGAAAAGGTAACCGATGAAAAGGCAGCAAATCTTTCTTTTGAGATCTCTCAAAAGATCCAGACAGATATGACATACCCGGGACAAGTGAAAGTGACGGTGATAAGGGAAACCAGGGCTGTGAATATCGCCAAATAAAAAGGAACAGAAAAACCATTATAAACTCCTGTCTTCATTAAGAAGCAGGAGTTTTTATTTTCGGTCAATTTATAGGTTAGAAAAATTCTTACCCAATCATTATCTTTAGGGAATAATGAAGAAAAGGGATATTCTTAAAATATTGGTCTTGCTGGTGATTTTTTATCCGGCATATACACTATTCAGGGCTAATGAAGCACTGGGCAATGTTTTAGCCATTGAAGCGGAAAACAGCATCACCAACTACCAGATAAGCGTGTGGATTACCTGGATCGTACTGGTTACTGTCGCTGTTTTTTACAAGTGGACGCAAAAAAGGAATTATTTTTTCTTCTTTACCTACGGATTTCTATTTGTGACATTTTCCATACTGGGCTACCTGCATCAGGAAATGGTAAATATTTTCGACCTGCCTTCCCCATTCAGGGATTCCTATACTCTCGGCGTATTAACCGCCATTCAGAATATCCTGGTTTCGTCTATACTTACCGGTTTTCTACATGCAGGAGTATGGTGGTTCACCCGCAGGTGGCATAGAAGGTAGTTAATGAGTTATGAGTTATAGTGTTATTGAAAAGGATACTTTAATCCTTCACAATAATCTCTCTTGTTGCATGACTCTAAAAGCGGTCTTTTTCAAACCTCATCTGAAGTTATGATCTTACCCCCTCGGGAAAGAATGTCTTTGCGTACCTTTTCATAATCTTCCTGGAAAAGGGGAACTGTCGCGTCTTCTATCAAAGTTGCTTTAAAACCTTCTTTAAGAGCGTCTTTTATGGTGAAATAAACACAAATGTCTGCCGCCAGTCCGCAGAAATAGAGATCATCTGCACCTTTTTCGCGCAGGTAGCCGGCCAGGCCGGTGCTCTTATGCCGTGCATTGTCATAAAATCCGCTGTAGCTGTCTACCTCCACATCCATCGCACTTCTGAAAATGGCTTCTACAGAATTCAGTTCGAGCTTTGGGTGAAAGTCGGCGCCGGGAGTGCCCTGAACGCAGTGCGGAGGCCATAATTTTTGTTCTACGCCGTTAAGGTCGATGACCTCGTACTCCTTTCGATCTGGATGATTGATCGCAAAACTCTTGTGTTCTGCCGGGTGCCAGTCCTGCGTAGCCACAACCAGTTCGAATTTTGGGATGATCTTATTGATCACCGGTACTATCCTGTCCCCTTCGCGAACTTCCAACGCCCCACCGGGCATGAAATCATTCTGGGCATCTACTATAATTAGTGTCTTCATTACGTTATTTCATTTTATGTTCTTCAATAAGTTGATCACGCTCCTTCTTAAGGCGTTTACTGATGCCTATTTTATAGATATGGGGATTAAAGAAACGTTTATATTCCCTGGGTAGTTTTTCCAGCCTCTCCTCACTGAAAGCGGCGATCTCTTCAAGGGAGTATGGCTTTTTCAGGATCTTCCCTTTGTCCATTACCAGTTGGAGCAGTGGTTCCTTGTCATGTTGTGCTATCGACTGGAATTTAAGCGGATCGAACGGATGGAACATCATTTCAGGATTCTCTTCCTCTTCCAGGCTAACCACGTCTCCTCCTATAAAATTTCCGTGAATATCGAGCATTCTGTAAACCTGCTTTTTATGAGGCAAGGTCACTTTTGAAATAGTTTCCGATAATTTGATACGGGGCTTTCCGCCGAAAAAAGATAATTTATAAACGCCATCCAGTGCAGCATCAGGATGTCCCGTGACCAGACTGGTTCCAACCCCGAAAATATCAATGGGGGCTTCCTGGTCAAGTAAACTGCGAATCAAGTGTTCATCGAGTTGATTGGAGGCTGCTATTTTTACATAATCCAGTCCGGCTCTATCCAGCATTTCACGAGACTTTCTGGCGAGGTAAGCGAGGTCTCCGCTGTCCAGTCTTATCCCCTGCAATTTATGCCCGCGTTTTTCCATTTCCAGGCCAACCTTGATCGCATTGGGCACCCCGCTCCTTAGGGTATCATAGGTGTCAACAAGCAGAACCGTATTTTTAGGATGTGCTTCTGCAAAATCCCTGAAGGCCGTGAGTTCATCGTCATAACTTTGAATATAGGAATGAGCCATGGTTCCCGAAACGGTTATTCCATAATCCCTTCCTGCCCGGGTATTACTGGTAGCCTGGAACCCGCCGATAATTGCGGCCCGGCTGGCATGATAACCGCCGGTGCCCTGGGCACGGCGCAAGCCAAAATCAATGAGGGTTCTCCCTTTTGCCTGCAGGCGCATCCTGCTGGCTTTGGTAGCGATAAGGGTCTGGAAGTTAAGGATGTTCAAAAGCAGGGTTTCAATGATCTGTGCCTCTATGATATTGGCCTCTATACGTACCACAGGTTCCCCCGGAAACACCACATCCCCTTCGCGAAAGCTGTAAACCTTGCCGGTAAAACGGAATTCTTTCAGGTAATCTATATAACCGGAATCCAATCCCAGTTTCTTCAGAAATTCCAGGTCCTTATCATCAAACCTCAGGTCCCGAAGAATTTCCAGAAGGTCTTCCAGTCCGGCAAAGATGGCGTATCCTCCGTTAAAGGGAAGTTTACGGAAGAAATAATCAAAGGTCGCGGTATGATGGGTATGACCTTTCAGAAAATATACCTGCCCCATAGTGAGTTGGTACTGATCTGTATAGGTACCTGTGAAATCAAACATTAATGATGGGTTTAATGATTAAGTACTTCTTCACCTTTAAGGGAAAGGCTATTGAACTAATTTACGAAAGATTACGGTTAATCTCACTGATCTTCCCCCATATCGAGAAACTCGTCCTGCTCATGCCAGTCAAACCTGAAAGATAATCCGGCTGCGACCTGCCAACGGGCCGGGGTATCCTTAAAGTTAAGAAGTCCGGAAATATCTGCCTGTAAATTTTTATGAAAGAGATAGGCAAAACCGGAGCGGGCAATTTCATCACTGTAGATATCGCTAATGATGCCCTGGAATTCGGCAAACATGGCAAATTTGGAGTTGAAAGAATGGGTAAGGGTAAAGATCCCGGAATAGGTGGGGAATTCCTGTCCTAACTTATCCCCTATAATGTTGATCACAAAAACCCAGGGCCCCCAGTTGTTCTGTGTAATTATTGCAGCCCGGGGTGAAAACTTTCCTTCGCCTTCATAGAGGTAAGGATTGTCGCCAAAGGCAAAGTTTGCTCCTGCATATAGTGAAACGGCGGGGATAAGGGTTCGCCAGTTGAATTGTTGATTGGCTTTCCAGCTGTAAAGATTAGGTTTCCTTTCAACCCCTTTTTTATAGGGATCGTAGACCAGGTATTTCACACCAATCGCATTGGTTTCAAAATTCCTAACCCCGTCTGTCCTTTCACTTCCACCTACAATATAGCTGGTGGACTGGTCCAGGAAGGAACCCATTAGATTAATCTCCAGCTGCTCGAAAAGAACACCATATCTCACCGCGTATTCAATCCCCCACAAATCAGTATTAGTTCCCAGAAGCTCATGTTCATCATTCCCGAATTTACCCCCGGCTTCAAATTGCAATACTCCACGGCCGGGAGCGAAAGATCCCTGGGAATATCCCGGGCGATTTGAATTGAGGGTCTCTGTATATTGGGCATGGGAAGTAAAACTTCCGACGAAAAAAAGCAGAAGAAAGGTCCTGTAGATCTTCATAAACGGGTGGTTTGGTTCAAATCAAATATAGATATTTTATCATTTTTTTGGGCTGTGATGGTGGTTTTCTTTAGGCAGAATAGTAATTTTACCAAAACTTTAATAATGCATGAAGCTTCATTTTCTGAAGTATTGAGGGTGGTGTTGATCATCCTTCTCATCTACTTCGGATTCAAACTTATTATCCGTTGGTTTGGACCTCTTATCCTGAAATATTTTCTGAGGAAAGTAGGCCAGAAGTTTGAACAGAAATTCAATCAATTTGACTCTACTGCAGGGAAACCGAAAGAGGGGGAGGTAACTATTGAAAAAAAGCCTAAAAACCCGCGAAACTCAAAGAAAGATGTTGGCGATTACATCGATTATGAAGAAATTGACTAATTTCCACTCCAAAATTTGATTTTATGACCGCTTCCCTGAAGAAGTACTCCCCACACCTTCTTGTTTTTCTAGGTTTTATTATAATTTCCCTTGCTTATTTTTATCCCGTGCTGCAGGGGAAAGAGATCTTTCAAAGCGATATCGCGCAATACATTGGGATGGCGCGACAACAAGCCGAATTCAGGGCTGAGACAGGGGAGGAGCCGTACTGGACAGACGCCGCTTTTGGTGGAATGCCTACCTATCAACTGGGTGCGAAATATCCGCATAACTACATCAAAAGTCTTGACCTTGCATTAAGGTTCCTGCCGCGCCCGGCAGATTATCTTTTTCTATATTTCATAGGGCTTTACATTCTTCTGCTGGTCCTGAAAATTGACTACAGGCTCGCCTTCCTGGGAGCCCTTGCTTTTGGCTTTTCAACATATCTCATCATCATCCTGGGAGTGGGCCATAATGCCAAAGCGCATGCCATTGCCTATATGCCGTGGGTGCTGGGAGGCATCCTGTTGTGTTTTCGGCGAAAATATATTGCAGGATTCCTGTTACTGGCCATTGGGATGGCACTGGAAATAAATGCAAATCATTTCCAGATGACCTTTTACCTGATGTTGCTGGTACTGGTACTGGGGCTGGTCTATCTGTATGATGCTGTTAAAAAGAAAGAACTTCCGCATTTTTTCAAAGCATTGGGAATTATGGTCGCAGCTGTGGTACTTGCCATTGGAACCAATGCTACCAACCTAATGGCTACAAAGGAATATTCAGATTTTAGCACCAGAGGGAATACAGGTTTAACGATCACTCCAGAGGGTACGGTTGATAAAGGGGAAGGGTTGGATTACAATTACATTACAGAGTACAGCTACGGAATTCTTGAAACTTTTAATCTTTTCATCCCGAGGTTTATGGGAGATTTTAATCCCGGGGAATTACAAAAAAATGATTCTAATACTTTTAAAGCTCTGGTTGAATTAGGTGTTAATCCATTAGAAGCTTCACAAATTATACAACAGAATTTTAGAACGTACTGGGGTGAGCAACCAATAGTGGCTGCGCCGGCTTACATAGGAGCCACGGTGATCTTCCTGTTCATACTGGCTCTTTTCCTGGTGAAAGGGCGGTTAAAGTGGTGGCTGGTAGGCGGATCTATTCTGGCCTTGTTGCTCTCATGGGGGAAGAATTTCGGACTACTTACAGATCTTTTCATTGAATATTTTCCACTTTACAACAAGTTCCGGGCGGTTTCATCTATTCAGGTGATCGTGGAACTTTGCCTGCCTGTCCTTGCGGTAGCAGGACTGTCCAGGTTTTTCTTTTCCGGGGAAAACAAGGAGAATAAAATGTATGCTCTTAAGTGGGCAACTATAATAGCGGGAGGGATTGCACTGGTCTTCCTGCTTTTTAAATCTGTGCTCTTCAATTTCACAGGGCCTTCAGACAGCGCCATTATACAGCAGCTGGGGATAGATTTTGTAAGGGCTTTAAAAGAGGACCGCAAAGCCGTTTTCACCTCCGATACCATCAGGTCACTGATCTTTGTTCTATTGACGGCAGGAGTGCTTTGGCTGTTCCTTCAAGGAAAATTCCGGAGGAATGTTGCCATTGGAGCCCTTGGTGTTTTGTTGCTTTTTGATCTGGTAGCGGTTGACAGAAGATATGTGAATAGTGAGGATTTCGTGAATTCAAGTGTGGTGAACCGTCCTTTCCAGGCAACTCCTGCAGATCTTGAGATCATGAAAGACGATTCTCATTACCGTGTTTTTGATCTCTCCGGAAGTCCATTCAATACCGCAAGAACCTCTTTCTTTCATAAATCGGTGGGAGGATATCACGCAGCCAAACCCGGTAGGATGCAGGAGCTGTATGATTTTTACCTATCCCAGAACAACCTGCAGGTGTTGAACATGCTCAATACCAAATATTTTATTGTTCCCACAGAACAAGGAATTATGGCCCAGGAAAATCCCGAAACCAATGGGAATGCGTGGTTTGCCACAGAGGTAAAGCTGGTGGAAAATGCCAATGAAGAATTGCTGGGTCTTAAGGGCATCAACACTAAAAAAGTTGCAGTGGTTGATAAGGATTTTTCAGGACTGCTGTCTAAAACAGAATTCCTTCCCGATCCATCGGCCAGTATAGAATTGACCTCTTATCAGCCCAATGAACTGAAGTATAGCACCACATCAGAAAGTGAACAGCTTGCCGTATTTTCAGAGATCTATTATCCCCATGGCTGGCAGGCTTATATTGATGGGAAGGAAGTGCCGCACTTCAGGACAAATTATGTGCTCCGGGCATTAGTAGTCCCGGCAGGTAAGCATGAGATCATTTTTAAATTTGAACCTCAGGTGGTAAAGACCGGAAGCTCGATCGCCCTGGCCAGCTCAATCCTTCTCGGACTGTTACTGATTGGAGGAGCGGTCTACGGGATTAGAAGAAGATAACATACCAGGGTGAAAAAACAGGCCGGAAATGAAAAAAGTACTCATAATCTCCTATTACTGGCCCCCTGCGGGTGGCCCGGGAGTTCAGCGCTGGCTTAAATTTGCAAAGTACCTCCCTGAATATGGGATTGAGCCTGTAATGTACGTGCCAAAAGACCCTCATTACCCCTTAAAGGACCCATCTCTTGTAGCCGAAGTTCCCGAAAATATAAAGGTGCTCGAAAATGATATTTTTGAACCCTATTCCCTTGCCGGAATTTTCTCAAAGAAAGACACCCATAAGATAAGCTCGGGGATCATTCCTGCGGAAGCAAAACAGGGATTCCTTCAGAAAATGCTGCTGTTCATTCGCGGAAATTTCTTTATTCCCGACGCCCGGAAATTCTGGGTTAAACCCTCGGTTAAGTATCTAACGACCTACCTTCGGGAAAACGGGATAGATAACATAATTACAACCGGGCCACCGCACAGCATGCATCTTATAGGAAAGCAATTAAAAGAAACCCTGGATGTTCGATGGATAGCCGATTTTCGGGATCCCTGGACCGGTATTGGGTACCACAAAAAACTTAAACTACTACCTTCCGCAGAGAAGAAACATCTGAAACTTGAAAAAGCAGTACTTGATGCTGCAGATGAGATCATAGCTACCAGTTTTACCACCGCACGGGAATTCGAACAGCTCACCAAAACTCCCGTAACTGTAATTACGAACGGTTACGATTACGAAGAGGTGGATCTGCTGCCGCAAGATGTGAAATTCAGTCTTTCCCATATTGGTTCCCTTCTGTCGGGAAGGAATCCCAACCTGCTGTGGGAAGCGCTCCGGGAGTTGATTTCCGAAAATGAGGATTTTGCAGAAGATTTTCAGCTGAAATTAATAGGAGCAGTGGGAGAGCCGGTCCTGGAGAGCATCAGGAAAGCGGGTCTCGGGAATAACCTTTTTATAAGAGGATATGTTTCCCATCAGGAGGCCCTGCAGCTGCAAAGAAGTTCACAATTATTACTGCTCATAGAGATCGATACTCCCGAGACCAGGGGGATCATTCCGGGGAAACTTTTCGAGTATACGGTGAGCAACCGGCCGATATTGGCTATAGGCCCTGAAAAGGCAGATATTCAAAAGATCATTCAGGAAACCAATACCGGGGTGTTTTTTCTATATTCGGAAAAAGAAAAGATGAAATCTTTCATTTTGGAGCGGTACCGTGAATTCAAGTCGGGTACATTGAGTTCTCATCCCATTGGTCTTCAAAAGTACAGCCGTAAGACACTTACAGGAGAACTGGCCAACCTTCTTAAAAAACCGGCATAATGGGAGTGATCATTGACCAGTCTGCGAAAAATATGTTCACTACCTACCTGGGTTTTGGGATTGGGGCGATCAACACCTTGTTTCTTTATACCAATTTTCTGACCCCGGAGTATTACGGACTGGTAGGTTTCCTTCTTTCTGCGTCAAACCTTATCTGGCCGCTTATGGCGTTTGGAGTGCATAATACACTGGTAAAATTCTATTCCTCGTATGATACTAAAGAGCAGCGGGATAAGCTGTTGAGCGTGATCTTGTTCATGCCGCTGGGCATAGCTGCGATCCTTGGGCTGCTCGGGTATTTCGCCTATGGTCTCCTGCTGGATTACTTTTCAGACGGAAATGAACTGGTAAAACCCTACATCTGGATGATCTTTGTGATCGCTGTTGCTACCGCCTATTTTGAAATATTCTTCTCCTGGTCAAAAGTGAATTATCAAAGCGTGTTTGGTAATTTCATGAAAGAGGTCTTTCACCGGGTTTGTATTTCAGCTTTACTGGTTTCGGTCTATTTCAGGCTGCTTACGGTTCAGGAGTTTATCTTTGGAATTAGTTTTGTTTTTGTCCTGCGCACCGTGATCATGAAGATCTATGCTTTCCGACTTTATTTTCCAAAGATCAGTTTAAGCTTTCCGCAGAATAAAAGTTTCATCCTGAAATATTCGGCATTAATCCTAATTGCGGGGTCTGTAGCCATGGTATTACTTGATCTTGACAAAGTGATGATCGAAAGGTTCCTGCCCATTGAAATGGTCGCTGTTTATGGAATAGCGGTCTATATTTCTTCTGTGATCGCAGTACCTTCGAGGGCAATGCACCAGATCACCTATCCCATGACCGCCACTTTGCTGAATAAAAAAGATAAGAAGGGACTGGAGGATCTTTACAAGAAAAGTTCACTGACCCTTTTGATCATCAGCGGATTTATATTTTTACTCATTGTGACGAACGTGCGCCAGTTGTATGAGTTGATCCCTGATGTTTACCAGTTAAGTTTTTCAATAGTGATCCTTATTAGCTGTGTCAAACTCTACGATAATTTGATGGGGAACAACAACAGCATTCTCTTTAATTCAGATTATTACCGGCTGGTACTGGCAATTGGGGTAGTGCTGGCGGTGCTTGCCTTTGTTTTTAACCTGGTATTCATTCCCCTCTTTGGGATTTTTGGAGCGGCACTGGCAACTTTCCTGGCTTTTGCTTTATATAATACCGCTAAACTTATACTTGTTAAACAAAAGTTTGGGATCCAGCCCTTTACGGTCCAGACATTCTACGGTTTGGCGATGGTAACGGTTTTTACCTTTTTATTCTATTTCTGGGATTTTCCACTTCATCCGGTATTTAGTATTCTTTTAAAATCAATACTTATTAGCAGTTTGTATATTTTCCTGGTGTATTTTCTGAAACTGTCGCCAGATATCAATAACCTCATTAAAAAGGTCCTAAAACTTAAGTAGGAGGGAAGGACAAAGTAAAATCCCCGGTGCTACAAAGAGCAACCGGGGATTTTCCAACTAACCAACCAAAAACTAACTTTATTTTTATTGTCTGCCTCTTGAGCTTCTTGAAGAAACTGCTTCAGGATCTCTGCTATTGTTCCGGGTATTCCCTACCGGGGTAGGTTGGGCCTCCCGCTTCGTTTGTACGCTCTGAGTACTTTCCGTCTGCCTGGCAGGTGCAGATCGGGAGGTTCTTACTGCAGGATTTTCATTTCTCTGCACCTGTTGTGGAGCTCTGGTCACTCTTTGCGAAGGTGTCTCAGACCTTCTCTGTACCTGTGGAGTTGACCTGGTAGTTCTTTGCACAGGAGTCTGAACCTCAGTACGTGTGTCCTGCACTCTTGACCGGTTCTGTACCTGGGCCCTGTTTCCTGAAATATCACGTACCTGTCTTTTTTGGGTAACGGTACTTCTATTAGAGGTATTAACATTACTTCTCGTAGTAGTTACAGGGGCCTGTGAGTAATCAACATCACGTTGGGCAGTGGTCCTGGTTCCGCGGTGGTAGCTGGCTACCTGTTCCCCGGGACTGTAGTAACTTCTTCGATAATTCTTGCTATAGTTCTTTTTATAATATTGTTTGTGATGTGAGTATTTTACCCGGTAAGGCTCGTAATAAGCACGATAAGGCTGATGGTATACTACAACATTACCTGCATGTGGCCTGGAATAGTAATCATGCCAGGGCCTGTAGACATAGAACCGGTTATGAGCATTGATATATCCGGAATAGTGGGTAAAGCGGTTATAAGGATTATAGTGAAGGAAAAGGTTTCCTACCCGTGATAACATCCCGAAATGGTTGTAAGAAAGCTGAACACGTCCTGCCTGAACGATCCTTCCGTAGAAATCATAATAAACAGGGACATTTTCGATCTGGATCACGGCTCCAAAATCATCATACTGCACATAAGGATCATAGTTATAACCCGAGTTAAAACTAAAATTCATATTTCTGGAAGACATATTCATAGGAAAGCTGCCCCTCCGCCCATCATAAAAGAAATCGAATTGTCCATCTGGATAGACTGCAAATTCAATCCCTCTTTCCATGAATATAAAGGCATCCTGATAACCTCGACGGTCATCTATAGCTGTTGCAGCCTGGACTGTGAACCCGACCATTAAAAAGGCGAAAAATAAATAGATGTTTTTCATTATATGGGGGATTTAGATTGTTAAAATTAAGTGTGTTGAAGTAGTTACCCTACAGAAACCAAAATACGTGCCAAAGATCTTTTAATTAGAAAACCCCGAAGGCAAGAAGCTCATCGGGGTTTCCAAACTAACCAACCAAAAAATTATTAATTACAACTTTAATTATGTAAAACTTAATTATTTGCAATTTCTAAGAATCATTCAAAGGCTGTGCCAAGTTCTTTTTTTTGATGGAATTTATTTGTTAAAAAACCAGCTATTAATTCAACAATTTTTCGTTCAGAAAAGGTGCAGTATAGGATTCTTTATTTTGGGCCACATCTTCCGGAGAGCCAGCGGCGATAAGCCTTCCGCCAACATCTCCTCCTGCCAGGCCCAGATCAATCACATGGTCTGCACACTTTACAAGATCCATGTTGTGTTCGATCACAATTACGGAATGTCCTTTGGAAATAAGGGCGTTGAAAGACTTCAGTAATTTCTGGATATCATGGAAGTGAAGTCCTGTGGTAGGTTCGTCAAAGATAAACAGCGCCTTTTCCTTCGTGGTGCCTTTTACCAGAAATGAAGCTAATTTAATACGTTGAGCCTCCCCACCTGAGAGGGTAGAGGAGCTTTGTCCCAGTTGCACATATCCAAGGCCCACATCCTGTAAAGGCTTCAATTTCGAGGTAATTTTTTCTTCCCCGTTCTCATGGAAAAACTGCACTGCATCATCAATGGTCATATTCAAAACATCGTCAATATTTTTGCCGGCAAACGATACCTCCAGGATTTCTTTTTTGAACCGTTTTCCGTTACAGGTTTCGCACACCAGGTGGACATCGGCCATGAACTGCATTTCAATGGTCACTTCGCCTTCGCCTTTACAAGTCTCGCAGCGGCCCCCATCAACATTGAATGAAAAATGCTTGGGTTTATATCCCCTAATATCACTCAGCTTCTGTTTGGAGAACAAATTCCTTATGTCATCATAGGCTTTAATGTAAGTTACGGGATTTGATCGCGAGGAGCGTCCAATAGGATTCTGGTCTACAAATTCTACGGAAGCGATATTCCCAAAGGAACCTTCGATCTTTGTAAATTGACCGGGTTTCTCTCCATATCCTCCTATTTCTTTCAGCATCGCAGGATACAGGATCTTTTTTACAAGAGTGCTCTTTCCACTTCCCGATACACCGGTTACGGCCGTGAAAACCCCCAGGGGAAATCTCACATCAATATTTTTTAAATTATTCTCCCTTGCCCCGATTACATCCACGTAATATTTAGAGGTGCGGCGTTTTTCAGGTACTTCGATCCTCATGGTATTGTTCAGATATTTTGCGGTCAGGGAATCTGAAGCAAGGATGTCTTTAAAAGTTCCCGTGGCGACCACCTCCCCGCCATGAGTACCAGCTTCAGGACCAATATCAATGATCTCATCTGCTGCTTTCATGATATCTTCATCATGTTCTACCACGATGACCGTGTTGCCAAGGTCACGAAGGGACTTAAGTACCCCAATCAACTTCAAAGTATCGCGGGGATGTAATCCTATTGACGGTTCATCAAGAATGTACATGGAACCCACCAGACTGCTACCTAAGGAGGTGGCAAGATTTATACGTTGGGATTCCCCGCCGGAGAGGGTGTTGGATTTCCGGTTTAAGGTGAGGTAATCCAGACCTACCCTTGAAAGGAAATTCAACCTGTTGCGGATCTCTGTCAAAAGTCTTTTAGCGATCGCAGCATCGGTTTCATTCAGAACCAGTTGATCAAAGAATTCGGTAACCTTGTCAATAGGCTTCTCAACCAGGTCGGTTATGGTGACCCCGCCAATTTTCACGTAATTGGTCTCTGGCCTGAGCCTTTTTCCTTTACAGACAGAACATCTTGTTTTTCCGCGGTAACGGGAAAGCATCACCCGATTCTGGATCTTATAGGCTTTGGACTCCAGGAAAGCGAAGAATTGATTTAGACCTTCAAAATATTTATTCCCGTTCCAAATGAGATCTTTTTGCTCCTGCGTTAGCTCGTAATAAGGTTTATGAATAGGGAACTTAAATTTATGGCTGTTGTTCACCAGTTGGTCGCGGTACCAGCTCATGCTTTCGCCGCGCCAGGGGTAGATGGCATTTTCGTAAACCGATAGAGCGGTATTGGGGATCACCAGATCCTCATCTATTCCAATTACATCGCCATAGCCTTCACATTTGGGACAGGCCCCATAGGGATTGTTGAAACTAAAAAGGTGCACATTGGGTTCCAAAAAGGTCATCCCGTCAAGCTCAAATTTATTGCTGAACTGTCTTATCTTCTTGTCTTCCAGGCTTTCTACGAAAAGTTCTCCTTTTCCTTCAAAAAAAGCGGTTTGCACCGCATCTGCAAGTCGGTTCTGGAAATCTTCATCATCTTTATACACGATCCTGTCCACCACCAGAAAAAGGTCTTTTTTACCCAATCCAGATAGATCTGACTCATCTATCCTCAAAACTTCCTTTCCAATTTTCATGCGGCTGTAGCCTTGTTGTAACAAGACCTTCAGCTTTTCTTCGGCGGTTCGGCTCTCTTCTACATGAACGGGGGCTAATAGAAGCAGTTTGGAGCCTTCAGCAAAAGTTTTTACATAATTGACCACATCTGTGACCGTATCTTTTTTTACCTCATTTCCTGAAACCGGAGAATAGGTCTTTCCTATCCTTGCAAACAATAGTTTCATATAATCATAGATCTCAGTGGAAGTCCCCACCGTAGACCGCGGATTGGTAGAATTCACCTTTTGCTCAATAGCAATGGCGGGAGCGATCCCTTTAATGTAATCCACCTGAGGTTTATTAAGTCTCCCAAGGAACTGCCGGGCATAGGAGGAAAGACTTTCCACATACCGGCGTTGGCCTTCGGCATACAAAGTATCGAAGGCCAGGGATGATTTACCCGACCCTGAAAGTCCGGTTAAGACCACGAGTTTATTCCGCGGAATAACGGCATCAAGGTTCTTCAGGTTGTGGAGTTTGGCTCCCTTTATTATAATATTCTTTTTGGGATCTACATCAGAAATATCTACCATCATAGTTTCTTCAATTGTAAAGAATTGCAAAGATACTTAAACTCAGGATTTTCATGCCCTTTGGTAAGGGAAAGTAACCCCTTGAAAGTTAACTTGTTAAAAATCTTAACCTTTTATTTGGTAATGTGAAAATTTTCCTGTTATATTTGCTATTACTACGAACTCAAACCAATTTGCCTATAACATAAAGTTACTTTTGAACTATTGACTAACCTGCAGGCCCACCCCAACAGCCTGAAAAAAGTAACTCTTATGGAAAACAATGAGGCAACCGATGCTTTTCTTGTGAAAAGCTACATGGAAGGAAATGAACATTCCCTTTCAGTACTGATCAACCGACATCAACACAGAATTTACAGTTTCATCTTTTCAAAGGTCTTCGATAAGGATATCTCCGAAGATATTTTTCAGGATACCTTTATAAAAGTGATTCGAACCCTGAAAAGGGGAAAGTATAACGAGGAAGGAAAGTTTCTTCCGTGGGTGATGAGAATTGCACACAACCTGGTAATTGACCATTTCAGAAAAAGCAAAAGAATGCCCAAATTCGAGAACAGCGGAGATTTCAACATTTTCTCTGTACTGAGTGATTCTGGTTTAAATGCTGAAAAACAGATCATTAAAGACCAGATCGAGGCAGATGTAAAGGAGCTTATCAAGGAACTTCCCGAAGACCAACTAGAGGTCCTGGTGATGAGGATCTATAAAGACATGAGTTTCAAGGAGATATCTGAAAGAACGGGAGTGAGCATCAATACGGCTTTAGGCCGCATGAGATATGCCCTTATCAATCTTAGAAAGGTGATTGAGAAGCATAATTTGGTTCTTACCAACTAATGCAATAATGTAAGTTTTGTTTCGTTATTAGTTTATCATAAACAACTGACGATGGCAAAACTTTACTCCAGGAATTCACCTAAAAAAACGAAAAAAATGTCTCCAAAAAAGGAAACTATTAATTTCCTTTTGAATTATTCTAAGGCTTTGAAAATAAGTTCTTATAAAAACATTCAGTTCGAAAGCATTCTGAACTAAACTTAAAAGGACCCTTTAACCACGGGTCCTTTTTTTGTAATATTCTTCAAGAACACTCTTTCGCCCTATAGTTCTGGTGATAATGTCCTTTTCCAGGTTCCAGCCCCGGGCCGGGGAATATTCCCTGCCATACCATATGATCTGCAGATGAAGTTCATTCCATATTTCCTTTGGAAAAAGCCTTCTCGCATCTCTCTCTGTCTGCACTACATTTTTTCCGTTAGAAAGGTTCCATCTATACATTAATCTATGTATATGCGTATCCACCGGAAATGAAGGGACTTCAAAAGCCTGTGACATTACCACACTTGCAGTCTTATGACCTACGGCCGGAAGTTCTTCCAGGGCTTCAATATCTGCGGGTACCTGTCCACCGTGTTTATCGATAAGAATGTGTGAAAGGCCATAGATACCCTTTGCTTTCATTGGGGAAAGGCCTACGGGTTTGATGATCTCCCTTATCTCTTCTATTGTAAGTTTTACCATGGCATAAGGATTATCTGCTTTTGCAAAGAGAAGGGGAGTGATCTGGTTAACGCGCACATCTGTACTTTGCGCCGAGAGCAGGACGGCAATTAAAAGGGTATATGGATCTTTATGGTCTAAGGGAATAGGAACAGTGGGATAGATCTCTTTTAGGGTTTCTATAACGAATTGTACTTTTTCCTGCTTGTTCATTTTGTGTAACTTTAGGGCAAAAGTAAACAATATGACGACATTGAAGGAAGGGGATAAGGCCCCGCAATTTTCATCAAAAGATCAGGATGGCAATGTTCATTCTCTGGAAGACTATAAAGGAAAAAAACTGGTGGTATTCTTCTACCCCAAGGCAAGTACCCCGGGATGTACAGCAGAAGCCTGTAATTTAAGGGACAACTGGGAAGTCTTTAAAACCAAAGGATATGAGATCCTGGGTGTAAGCGCTGATTCTGAAAAGAAACAGAAAAATTTCAGGGATAAATATGAGTTGCCATTCCCGTTGCTGGCCGATGAAAATAAAGAAGTGATCAATGCCTTTGGCGTGTGGGGACCCAAGAAGTTCATGGGGAAAAAATATGACGGAATTCACCGTACCACTTTTGTGATCGATGAAGAAGGGAAGATCTCTGAAGTTATTTCTAAAGTGAAGACCAAGGATCACGCCGCCCAGATACTTTCCTGAAGACTTCTTGCTACTGAAGAAGGTTAGGGTTTTACCCAGACCTTCTTTAGTGTAGCTAAAGAATCACAGTTTTCAAAAAGAAGTTCCAGATGTTGGTTTTCTTCTGATTCTCCCGTAACCATATAGGTTTTGCAGGAATCTAATTTGGTATTGCTTCGGCCGAAATCAATATCTCCGGATTCCAATATTGCCGAGATCTGGAGTGTGTCAATCTTGTAATTGATCATGGCTTCCCGTGCCTCTTCAGAATAAGCCCGCTCCTTAATTCTTATATTTTTCAGTACCCGCGCATCGGGAGAGTAATCACATGATGCTCTTTTTCCGCTCAGAAAAAAAAAGAGAATAACCAGGCCAATGGCGAATCCCCCCAGGTAAAAGCCAAGTCGGTGAATAAATTTCATTCTGTCTTTAAAATATTAGAAGATTAATGTCCCTGTAGGAAAGATCGAACCAGTCAGCAATAGATTTGTTGGTAAGAATTCCGTGGTAAAAGTACAAACCATTTCTCAATCCCTTGTCGAATCTTAGGGTATTTTCAAGTCCGCCCTGTTCTGCAATGTGCAGCAGATAGGGAGTGAAAATATTGCTGATGGAAAGGGAAGAGGTACGGGCATACCGGGAAGGGATATTGGGAACACAGTAATGGACAACGCCATATTTTACGAAAGTCGGTTTTTCATGGGTGGTCACCTCGCTGGTTTCAAAACAACCGCCCATATCAATACTTACATCTATGATCACTGCCCCTTTCTTCATGTTTTGAACCATGCTGTCTGTGACCAGGACAGGGGAGCGGTTCTGTCCTCTTACTGCCCCTATGACCACATCACTGCGTTTAAGAGCTTTAATCAGGTTCTTGGGTTGTATGGTAGAAGTGTGCAATGGCCTTCCAAGGTTTGCCTGCACGGCCCGAAGTCGGGTAAGGGAATTATCGAAAATTTTAATATTGGCACCCAGGCCCAGGGCAGATCGTGCTGCAAACTCTCCAACGGTACCTGCGCCTAATATCACTACTTCAATGGGTGGCACCCCGCTGATATTCCCAAACATCAACCCATTGCCCGCGGGATTATTGCTCATGATCTCAGAAGCGATCAGAATAGATGCTGTTCCTGCTATTTCGCTAAGTGCTCTAACCGCAGGATAAGTACCATCATCATCACGTATGAACTCAAAAGCAAGGGCGGTCACCCTTTTGGCAGCGAGTTTTTCAAAATAACTTTTTTTCTGGGTCTTAAGTTGCAGTGCAGAAATTATGGTGGTTTGTGGGTTCACCATGTCCAGTTCTTCCAGGGTGGGAGGTTCCACCTTGAGTAACATGGGGCAGGAAAAGACTTTTTTAGTATTGCTGGTGATCTCTGCTCCCGCTTCAGAATAATCTTTGTCACTGAATTTTGCTCCGGCGCCGGCTCCCGTTTCCATCAATACCCGGTGACCGTGAGCTGTCATGGCTGCAACCGCATCGGGGGTCAGGCAAATCCTTTTTTCCTGGTAGGCGTTTTCTTTCGGGATGCCAATGAATAACTGGCCTTTGTGTTTGTAAACTTCCAGGGTCTCTTCCTGTGGGATCAACTGGTCCTTGGTAAAAGGGGAAACTTGCTCGGTCATAATTTTTTCGGTAACAAGAAATAAATTACGACTTTTTTAAAGAGATATGCAAGATTTAGAGTCTTACGTAGTAATCCTCTTTAATCTCTTCGGAAGTATGTTCCTCTTCTTCCCTAAAAGATTTTATCTCCTGGTACTCCTTATCAGATAAAGGCGAAAAGGGAGAAATATTTTCCCGTTCCAATTCACTCAGGTCTATACCATAAACACGGTCAAATATTTTAATCCTGATAAGATAAACTAGGGAAAGAATAACTATAAAAAAAGGAGCTAAATAAATCAATTGATTCACATCAATTACTCCTTCTCCGTAGAAATCCTCATACACAGCAGAGACAAATTGATACGCATACATTACGGTAGGAACAAGAATAACATGGTACCACCAATGTTTACAGGTGAAGAACCAAATGAGCAGTAAGAATAGGGGGGTGATTTTCCCTAGGAAAGTCCAGGCTGCAGTTAAAACATCCTTATAATATTTACTTTCATAGCTAAAAAAAGAATTTTCCCAAACGGGACCGCTTGGGAAAATTTCATATAAATAAAATAAATAAGGTGAAAATGCTATACAAATAGCTATGATACTACCCGTTAGTAGGAACCCGGATGAGCCTTGTATCAACAGCGGTTTTCTTGATCTCATTTTTGTCATCGTTGTCAGTGGTTGAAGTTACAAAGAAAGTGGCTCCAAAGATGGAAACTGCTAAAAGTACGGCTTTAATTTTCATGATATAGTTTTTTAAAGGTTGTGTTTCGTTTTGTTTACTGAAGCAAACCTATAAAAAACTAATCCGCTAATTTTTAATACATTATTTGTACTTTTGCGCCCTTTTTGGAAGAAAAATCTGCCACTTCCTGAAATTCTATATCCTGATTTTATTAGTTAAAAAAATGTATTTTTTCGACGTCTGCTCTCATGCACCTGCTAATTTCTATGTTTTCTCAAATTTTGAAAGTAAAATCTTACTTTTAAAATTTTTTGCTAAATAAGGAAAACCTTACAAAATTAACAAAACTTTAACTTTCTGATTCCTTCATCCAGTATTTCTATCTCGAGTTTTTGATGCTCTTCCTCAATAAAACTTCCAACTTTTTCCGGCCATTCAATAAAATTCCAGGCATCACTCTGCAAATATTCCTCAAATCCCATATCCCAGGCCTCAGATTCATCGTTGATCCGGTAAAAATCGAAATGATTTACCGTACCGTCTTCGGTTTCATAAACATTAACAAGGGAAAAGGTAGGACTGGAGCCAATATCTTCGGCACCCAAAATTTTAAGTAATTCTTTGATCAACGTGGTTTTTCCTGCTCCCATTTCTCCATAAAAGAGAATGGTTTTGCCTTTGGTATTTTGCAAAACCTTTTGGGCAACAGCTTCAATTTCAGACAGAAGGTAGGTGACTTCCATATGGTACTTAACAGGATTTGGGCAGGTAAATATAGTTAAAATCTTATTACCGAGGTGATAAGACCGCAAATGGGATGATCATCTCTTCCATTGATACCCCGCCGTGCTGGAAAGTATTCCGGTAATAACTCACATAATGGTTGTAATTATTGGGATAGGCAAAGAAGAGGTCTCCCTTGGCAAAGATGAAGGAACTGCTCATGTTAATGCTGGGCAAATGTATGGTCTTTGGATTGGGCGCTGCCAGTACATCTTTTTCTTCATAAGTTAAACTCTTACCGGTTTTGTACCTCAGGTTAAGACTGGTTTGTTTATCTCCAATCACTTTTGAAGGGTTCTTTACATTGATAGTACCGTGATCTGTGGTAAGTATAAGTTTGAAACCTAAATTCTGCGCCTGTTGAATGATCTCCAACAAAGGTGAATTTCTGAACCAGCTATGTGTAAGGGAACGGTAAGACTTGTTGGTGGACGCAAGTTCCTTAATGACCTCCATCTCAGTTTTGGAATGAGAAAGCATGTCCACAAAGTTATACACCACAACGGTAAGGTCGTTATCCTTCTGGCTCCTGAAATTCTCCACCAGCCTTTTTCCTGCCTTCAGACTGCTTATTTTATGATATTCATGTTTAATATTAGCCCCTAACCTTTTTAACTGAGCCTGAAGGAATTCATCTTCATGCAGGTTCTTGCCGCCTTCATCTGTGTCGTTCTTCCATAGGTTTGGATAAAGTTTTTCCATATCACTTGGCATGAGGCCAGAAAATATCGCATTTCTTGCATATTGGGTAGCAGTGGGAAGTATACTGAAAAAAGGTATTTCCTGCTCCTTTTTATAATAGTTGTTGACCACCGGCTCAAAAGCCTTCCATTGGTCATATCTCATATTATCAATTACGACGAGCAGAGTGGGTTGTTCCTTACTAATTTCGGGTAGAATCTTTTCCTTGAATAAGGTATGGGACATGATTGGTGCATCAGCATCCTTCTCAAACCAGGCCGGATAGTTCTTATCTATGAATTTGCAGAATTGGGAATTTGCTTCGGTCTTTTGAGATTCCAGGATCTCAAACATA
Source organism: Salinimicrobium flavum (assembly GCF_042684505.1). Lineage (NCBI taxonomy): Bacteria > Pseudomonadati > Bacteroidota > Flavobacteriia > Flavobacteriales > Flavobacteriaceae > Salinimicrobium > Salinimicrobium flavum. The sequence goes on along the minus strand of NZ_JBHULT010000010.1, from coordinate 482,312 downwards.
CCTGTGTCTTCTATGTTTTCCAGTTCAAGTTCCCAGTAAATTAGTTTCTGGTACAGTTCCGTCCAGCCTTCATAGGAATTGATCATGGCCATGTCCATGGCGATCTTTCTGAATTCCTGCTGATAACTGGAAGTGGTCTTTTCTGAGATCAACCTTGAATGGTCGAGATTCTTTTTAATGCTAAGAAGGATCTGGTTCGGGTTTACCGGTTTAATGAGATAATCGGCAATTTTGGAGCCAATGGCTTCCTCCATTATATATTCCTCTTCACTTTTGGTGATCATGACCACGGGGACGTTGGCCTGTTTCTCCTTGATCTCTGCAAGGGTCTCAAGACCCGTTAGTCCGGGCATGTTTTCGTCAAGGAACACTATGTCAAAATTCTCCTTTTCGATCTCTTCCAGAGCTTCGGTTCCGCTTTGACAGGTATGGACATTATAATTTTTGCTTTCCAGGAACAAAATGTGGGGTTTCAGAAGATCAATTTCGTCATCTACCCATAGTATTTTGATATCGTTCATATATGTATCTTTGTTCGAATTAATAAAATAAAGGATCAGGGCTTGATTTCAAGAAATAAACTCAAAATTCTAAACGATCCAATTTACGGATTTATTACGATACCAAACGAACTGGTGTTTGATATCATTGAGCATAAATACTTTCAAAGATTACGCCGTATTTCCCAAATGGGGTTGTCATACCTGGTCTATCCCGGCGCCCATCACACCCGTTTTCACCATGCTTTAGGATGTTTGCACCTTATGCAGAAAGCCATCGCGGTGCTGCGAATAAAAGGGGTTGAGATCTCTCCTGAAGAAGAAGAAGCCCTGCAGATAGCCATTTTGCTGCACGACATAGGTCACGGTCCTTTTTCTCACGCCATGGAACACAGCATCGTGGAAGGGGTGAGCCATGAAACGATCTCTTCCCTTTTTATGGAGAAGATCAATAAGAAGTTTAACCAAAGATTAACTTTGGCGATCAAGATATTCAAAGGGCAATATCATCGCAAATTTTTGTGTCAGTTAATTTCAAGTCAACTCGACATGGACCGGCTTGATTACCTTAAAAGGGACAGTTTTTACACCGGGGTGGCAGAAGGCAATATCAACAGCGAGCGGCTTTTAAGTATGCTGACCGTAGTTGATGATGTTCTCATGGTGGAGGAAAAAGGCATCTATTCAGTAGAGAAGTTCCTGCTCGCCCGTAGACTAATGTACTGGCAGGTTTATCTACATAAGACCGGGGTGGTGGCAGAACAGTTGCTCATTAGGGTGCTCAAGCGGGCAAAAGAACTGGTGGGGGAAGGAAGGACCCTGTTTGGCAGTACAGCCCTTACTTATTTTCTGAAAAACCAGATCACCGCTGAGAATTTTTCCGAAGAAACATTAGAGATCTTCGCACAACTTGACGATTATGATATACTTTCTGCCATGAAAGAATGGGTTAATGATGAAGATTTTGTGCTTAGTAACCTTTGCCAGATGATCATAAACCGGGACCTTTTGAAAATAAAACTGAAGAAGAAACCGGTGAAGGAAGAGCGCCTGCAGGAGCATATCGAAAAGCTTATGGAGCAATATTCTATTTCTGAAGAGCAGGCGAGGTATTTTGTTTTCAGCGGGGACATCTCCAACCTGGCCTATAAAAAGGAAGATGAGAAGATACATATTCTCTTTAAGAGCGGAAGGATCACCGATGTCATTAAAGCTTCAGATCACTTTAATTTGAAGGCGCTTTCAAAGCCTGTGACCAAATTTTATATCTGTTACCCAAAACGGAAAGATTAACTAATTTTTTTACTTTTGCCAGAATGAAATTTACAGCAGCTCAAATAGCAGGTATATTAGAAGGTGAAGTTTCCGGTGATCCAAATGTGGAAGTTGATAAACTGGCCAAAATTGAGGAGGGGACAGCAGGAGCTATTACCTTTTTAGCCAATCCAAAATATACATCCTATATATATTCTACCAAAGCTTCTATCGCGATAGTAAGCGACAGTTTTGTAGCAGAAGAAGGACTTTCAACCACACTTATACGGGTGAAAGATCCCTATAAAGCTTTTTCCAAACTCCTGGAGTATTATAATAAGGTGAAACTTAACAAAACAGGGATCGAGCAGCCAAGCTTTATCTCAGAATCGGTTAAGCACGGAGAAAACCTTTACCTTGGAGCGTTTGCCTACCTTGGTGAAAATGTGATATTAGGAGATAACGTGAAGATATTTCCGAATTCCTATATAGGAGACAACGTGAAGATTGGGAATGATGTGATTATTTTCCCGGGAGCAAAAATTTATTCAGAAACCATAATAGGCAATAATTGTGTAATCCACGGAGGTGCGATTGTTGGTGCCGACGGCTTCGGTTTTTCACCCGACCAGGAAGGGGTATATTCAAAAGTTCCACAAATAGGGAATGTGATCATTGAGGATAATGTTGATATTGGAGCGGGAACAACCATTGATCGTGCTACCCTTGGCTCTACTATAATCCGCAAAGGGGTGAAGCTGGACAACCAGATACAGATAGCCCACAATGTAGAGGTAGGTGAAAATACAGCCATTGCAGCCCAAACCGGGATAGCCGGTTCTTCCAAGATCGGAAAGAATTGCCTCATTGGAGGACAGGTGGGTATTGCCGGTCATATTAATATAGGAAATCGTGTGAAGGTCCAGGCACAGTCGGGCATAGGTCGCAACATTAAGGATGATGAGGTTATACAGGGTTCTCCTGCGATTGGATACAATGAGTACAACAAATCATATGTCCATTTCAAGCATTTGCCTAAGATAGAGGATCGCTTAACTCAACTAGAAAAAAAACAAAAGGATAATGGCTAAACAGCAAACCATAAGGAAAGAAATTTCCTTGACAGGTGTGGGACTTCATACAGGAAATGAAGTAACGATCACATTTAAACCTGCCCCTAACAACAGTGGCTTCACTTTCGTAAGGTCAGACCTGGAGGGGAAACCCTCAATAGAAGCCGACGTGGCTTATGTGGTCAACACCCAACGTGGTACCAATCTGGAGAAGGGCGGGGTGACCATACAAACATCAGAACATGTATTGGCTGCCTGTGTTGGTTTGGAAATAGACAACCTCATTATCGAACTAAATGCTTCTGAACCTCCAATTATGGACGGTTCTTCAAAATTCTTTGTCGAGGCCCTTGAGGAGGCAGGAATTGAGGAGCAGGAATGTGACCGTGAGGAATATGTAGTTAAAGAGGTAATTAAATATACAGATGAAGCTTCGGGAAGTGAGATCCTCGTGATGCCTGCTGATGAATACCAGGTTACAGCCATGGTAGACTTTGGTACCAAAGTATTGGGTACACAGAATGCCTCACTTCAGAAATTATCTGATTTTAAAACGGAAATCGCTGACTCCCGAACCTTCAGTTTTCTTCATGAATTAGAAACCCTGCTGGAGAACGGACTCATAAAAGGTGGGGACCTTAACAATGCAATCGTTTATGTGGACAAAGAGCTAAGTCCTGAAACAATGGAAAAGTTAAGGGGTGCTTTCAAAAAAGAAAATATTGCTGTAAAACCAAATGGTATCCTTGATAATCTTACCCTTCACTATCCAAATGAAGCGGCTAGACATAAGTTGCTGGACGTAATAGGAGATCTTGCCCTGGTAGGTACCCGCATACGCGGAAAGGTGATCGCAAATAAACCCGGTCATTATGTGAACACCCAGTTTGCCAGGAAGCTTTCCAAGATCATAAAAGCCGAGAAAAGGAATAATGTGCCGCACTATGATCTTGACCAGGAACCATTAATGGATGTCAATGAGATCATGAACATCCTGCCGCACCGGCCACCTTTCATATTGGTTGATAAGATCATCGAACTAACTGAAAGTACAGTAGTGGGCGTAAAGAACGTCACTATGAACGAACCTTTTTTCGTGGGGCATTTTCCCGGAAAGCCGGTTATGCCCGGAGTACTTCAGGTAGAGGCCATGGCCCAGACTGGAGGTATCCTTGCGCTAAAATCTGTACCGGACCCTGAAAATTATCTCACATTTTTCATGAAGATAGATAATGTTAAGTTCAAACGCCAGGTGGTACCGGGAGATACTTTGATCTTCAAACTGGAATTACTCGCCCCCATAAGAAGGGGGATCTGCCAGATGCAGGCATATGCTTATGCCAACGGTAAGCTGGTAACCGAAGCCATTCTAATGGCTCAAATCGTAAAACAAAAATAAAAATTATGAATCAACCCTTAGCATACGTACATCCCGGTGCCAAGATTGCAAAGAATGTGGTGATTGAACCTTTTACCACCATACACAATAATGTGGTGATAGGAGAAGGTACCTGGATAGGATCGAATGTTACTATAATGGAAGGGGCCCGGATAGGTAAGAACTGTAATATTTTTCCCGGCGCTGTAATTTCAGCCATTCCACAGGATAAGAAATTTGATGATGAAGATACAACCACTGAGATAGGTGACAATACCACTATCAGGGAATGTGTCACCATAAACCGGGGTACCTCAGACAGGATGAAGACCGTGATTGGTAAGAATTGCTGGATCATGGCTTACTGCCATATTGCCCATGACTGTATAGTGGGAGATAATTGTATCTTTTCCAACAACAGTACTCTTGCCGGTCATATCAATGTAGGAGACTATGTGATACTGGCAGGAATGGCTGCCATTCAGCAGTATTGTAGTATAGGAAGCCATGCCTTTGTAACCGGGGGCTCCCTGGTGCGAAAAGATGTTCCGCCATTCGTTAAGGCGGGTAGGGAGCCGCTTTCTTACGTGGGAGTCAATTCTATCGGATTGCGGAGGAGAGGATTTTCAACAGATAAGATCAGGGAGATCCAGAATATTTACAGAATATTGTATCAGAAAAATTATAATAATTCCCAGGCGGTGGCCATTATTGAAGCTGAAATGGAAGCCACTTCAGAAAGGGATGATATTCTGGAGTTTATAAAGAATTCCCAACGTGGGATCATGAAAGGATATATTAGTTCAAATTAATCACAGAGAAATGGCAAATACAAGCGATATTAGAAATGGATTATGCATCAGGTATAATCATGACATATTTAAGGTTATTGAATTTTTACACGTAAAACCGGGGAAAGGACCTGCTTTTGTTCGTACAAAACTTAAAAGTGTGACAACCGGTAAAGTGATCGATAACACCTTTTCTGCAGGTCATAAAATCGAAGATGTAAGGGTGGAAACCCACAAATTTCAGTTTCTTTATAATGACGGGGAATTCTACCACTTCATGAATACTGAAGATTATACCCAGATAAGATTGACCGAAAGTGCACTCGATGCACCCGGACTTCTCAAAGAAGGGGAAGTGGTTACTATTTTGATCAATACAGAAGATCAAATGCCCCTTTCTGTGGAAATGCCGGCAAGTGTGATCCTTGAGGTCACCCATACAGAGCCCGGAGTAAAGGGAAACACAGCGACAAACGCCACTAAACCCGCGACTGTAGAAACAGGAGCCGAAGTGAATGTGCCTCTATTCATCAACGAAGGTGACAAGATCAAAATAGAGACTGAAAAAGGCACCTATAAAGAAAGAATCAAGGAATAAGGAGCAGAGGACAGAGGATAGTCAAAATCTTTCTTCTCAAGTCTCACATCTCCATACTTAATACTCAATACCCATGAAGTTTCCGCAACCACATACCCTTGAACAAATAGCAACCATAATTTCAGCGGAATATGTCGGGGCGTCAGATTTCCCTGTTCTGGGAATGAACGAGATCCACGTGGTCACCCCGGGAGATATTGTATTTGTAGATCATCCTAAATATTATGATAAGGCTTTAAATTCTGCAGCGACCATTATTCTTATAAATAAAAAAGTCGACTGTCCCGAGGGAAAAGCACTATTGATCTCAGATGATCCCTTCAGGGATTTTAATAAACTCACCCGGTATTTCAGGCCTTTTGAAAAAGCCACTTCTTTAGTAGCTGCTTCCGCAAAAATTGGAGAAGGAACTGTGGTTCAGCCCAATGTCTTTGTGGGGAATAATGTTAAAATAGGTAAGAACTGTATTATTCATGCCAATGTAAGCCTGTATGACAATACGGTTATTGGTGATAATGTGATCATTCACTCCGGAACGGTACTGGGAGGTGATGCCTTCTACTACAAGAAAAGACCTGAAGGTTTTGATAAGCTGCTTTCAGGGGGCAGAGTGGTCATCAGGGATGATGTGGAGATTGGTGCCAACTGCACCATTGATAAAGGGGTGACAGGAGATACCACTATTGGCAAAGGAACGAAGTTGGACAACCTTATCCAGGTGGGCCATGATACGGTAATTGGCGAAAAATGCCTTATTGCCTCCCAAACCGGTATTGCGGGAGCGGTGATCATTGAAGACGAAGTCACGGTTTGGGGGCAGGTTGGAATGCGTAGTGGGATCACCGTGAAAAAAGGTGGTGTAATGATGGGGCAGGCCGGTATAACAAAATCAACCAAAGAAAATACTATTTACAGTGGTAACCCGGCAATGGAATCGCGGGCAAAGCTTAAGGAGTTGGCACTTCTGCGCCAATTGCCTAAATTGATCGAAAATCTAAAAAGTTGATATGAGCCTAGAACCTAAAGAATGCGTCGAGAAATTTTATTCTTCAGATTTTTACAGGGATCCTGAAACTATCAGGAAATATCTTCATCCTGAAGCCGAATTATTCTGGAACAGCAGTGCCGGATTTCATAAATTAGGTTTCCAGGAAATTTGTGATATTTCCAAAGAACTCACTAAATCATTTGAATCCTTGCGTACAGACGTCAGCCATCTTCTTGCAGATGGGGATATGGTCACTATCAGATTCACCTATTACGTAAAGACGATAGAAAATCCTGATGAGGAATTGCCAATGGCTCATTTTATAGCGATTTGGCAGGTGAAAGACGGCAAAATGTTTAAAGGCCATCAAATTAGTCAGCAGGCTGATGACAGTCCCGAAAATCTCGATTCTTTCCTCCCAAGTAAATAATGAAAAACCTTTAGGTTTCTTCTATAAAAACCTATTTTTGTAACACAAAATTCAAAAATCAACTATGAGCGTTTTAGTAAATAAAGATTCAAAAATAATTGTTCAGGGATTTACCGGAAGTGAAGGTACTTTTCACGCCGGCCAGATGATAGAATACGGAACAAATGTGGTAGGTGGGGTTACTCCTGGAAAAGGTGGGCAACAACACCTTGAAAAACCTGTTTTTAACACAGTTTCTGAAGCTGTAAAAGAAACGGGAGCAGATGTTTCCATCATTTTTGTACCCCCGGCATTCGCTGCAGATGCTATTATGGAAGCTGCCAATGCAGGGATCAAGGTAATTATTACGATTACTGAAGGTATTCCTGTTGCAGATATGATCAAGGTAGCAGACTATATTAAAGATAAAGATTGCCGTTTGGTAGGACCTAACTGTCCCGGGGTGATCACTCCCGAAGAGGCCAAGGTGGGTATCATGCCCGGATTTGTCTTCAAAAAAGGAAAGGTTGGAATCGTTTCTAAATCTGGTACCCTTACTTATGAAGCGGCAGACCAGGTTGTAAAACAAGGTTTGGGCATTACTACAGCGATTGGAATTGGAGGAGATCCTATAATCGGAACTACTACTCAGGAGGCGATTGAAATGTTCATGAATGACGATGAAACCGAATGTATCGTGATGATAGGTGAGATAGGTGGGCAGCTGGAAGCAGATGCTGCAAGATGGATCAAAGATAACGGGAACAAAAAACCTGTTGTTGGCTTTATTGCAGGTGAAACTGCTCCAAAAGGTAGAACCATGGGACACGCCGGGGCTATCGTAGGTGGAAGTGAAGATACAGCCGAAGCCAAAAAAGCCATTATGCGTGAGTGTGGGATCTATGTTGTAGATTCTCCTGCGGAAATTGGAAAGAAAGTAAAAGAAGTAATGGGCTAATCAATCCTATTTACTCATATAAAACCTCCGTGGTTTGCTGATGGAAAATCAGGAACTTCCGGAGGTTTTTTAATGTTAAACCCACGTTTTATTATATTTGGTTTTAATTTTTAAATACTGACCAGGAAATACATTTTTGATATGAAATTATTAGAAGGAAAGAATGCCATAATTACCGGTGCCAGCAGAGGTATTGGAAAAGGAATAGCTGAAGTATTCGCAAAGCATGGAGCAAACGTTGCCTTTACCTACAGTTCTTCTGTAGAAGCAGCCAATGAACTGGAGAAAGAACTTCAGGCTTTAGGAATAAAAGCCAAAGGTTACAAGTCTAATGCTGCCAATTTTGAAGAGGCCCAGGAGCTTGTCAAGAATGTCATGACCGACTTCGGAAGCATAGATATTTTAATCAACAACGCGGGTATTACCAAGGACAATCTTTTAATGCGAATGAGCGAGGAAGATTTTGACAAGGTGATCGAGGTGAACCTGAAATCTGTTTTCAACATGACCAAGGCTGTACAGCGCCCTATGCTGAAGCAGCGCCACGGGAGCATCATTAACATGAGCAGTGTGGTAGGTGTGAAAGGTAATGCCGGCCAGGCAAATTATGCAGCATCTAAAGCAGGAATGATAGGTTTCTCAAAATCCATGGCCCTGGAATTAGGTTCAAGGAATATTCGAACCAATGTGATCGCTCCCGGATTCATCGAAACTGAAATGACAGGGAAACTGGATGAAAAAGTTGTTGAAGGCTGGAGAGAGGCAATTCCTTTGAAAAGAGGAGGTACCCCTGAAGATATCGCGAATGCATGTGTATTCCTGGGTAGCGATCTGAGTGCTTATATCACTGGTCAGGTATTGAATGTTGACGGCGGAATGCTTACCTAATATTATTATTGCTGCCCGAAAAAGCGAAATTTTCAACTGAGATCTTTTTAGCTGAAATTTTTAACTTTTCGGGCAGCTGTTTTTATTCAATGGCATTTATCCCTATCTTCCTTTTCCGTTTTAACCGGGGAAATAAAAATGCCTGCTACCACTATTTTACTTATCATTTTAGCACTGGTCCTTGCCGGGGCGATCTCCTTTTTTCAGTATTTTTTCCGTGCAAAAGGAAGTCGGAGCAGGAATTCAGTCTTTGCTTTTCTTCGGTTTCTTAGCCTTTTTTTGCTCTTTCTGCTGTTGATCAATCCGCAGATCAAAAATGAGGAGTATTATACCGAGAAACCTCATTTGGTGCTGGCTGTAGATAACTCCGGTTCTGTTGCGCACTTTAAGGCAGAAGAAGAGGTGAGGCAGCTGGTGGATAATATTTCGCAGCATGAGCAGATCAATGAACGTTTTGATGTGGAGATCTTCACCTTCGGAAATGAGCTGAAAAAACAAAGTGATCTTACCTTCGAAGAACGCCAGTCGAACATCCCAGCTGTCTTCAGAGAACTAAACAAACTTTATGAGAATTCCACTGCCCCTACTATTCTTATTACAGACGGGAACCAAACCCTGGGAGAGGATCTTACTTTCTCAGCTCAGAGATACCGGCAACCTTTGATGCCCGTAGTGGTAGGGGATACCACTTCTTACCAGGACCTGGCGATCTCCAGGATCAACGTGAATAAATATGCCTTTCTTGAAAACCGGTTTCCGGTGGAAATTATGGTTTCCTACTCGGGAAAGACCGGGATCAACACTCGTGTAACGATCAGCTCCGGGAAAAATGTAATATTTAAAAGTCCTGTTTCTTTAAGCCCTCAAAATAATTCTGCTGTGCTACGAGCTGAAATTCCTGCTTCCTCAGTGGGGGTTAGAACTTTTGAGGCAAAGATTGAACCTTTGAACGATGAAAAGAATGTTCAGAACAACACAAAGGAATTTGCCGTGGAAGTGATCGATGAACGCACCTCCATTCTCCTGGCCTATGAGGTGCTGCATCCTGATTTGGGAGCAGTTAAAAAAAGTATTGAGGCCAATCAGCAACGGGAAGTCAGCCTGAGACATATTAATACTGTCCCTGCTGATATTGAACAATATCAACTGGTGATCCTTTATCAACCAACAGAAAGTTTTAAACTGCTGCTGGACGAACTTAAGAAAAAGAAAAGGAATCACTGGTTCGTCACAGGGCCTTTGACCAACTGGCGTTTCCTGAATGGCGAACAGGAGACCCATCAACAGGAAATCACCGGGCAGACTGAAGAATTCTTTCCGGTACTTAATTCCGGATTCCGGGCTTTTCAGGCAGAAGATATAGGTTTTGATGATTTTCCTCCGCTGCAGGGAAATTTCGGTCAACTCACTTTTCCCGAAACTACAGAAACCCTCCTTTTTAGGAAAATACAGGGAATGGAAACGCAAATTCCCATGCTTTGTTTTACTGAGCAGGATGAGCTTAAAACAGCTTTTCTATTTGGAGCTGATATCTGGAAATGGCGAAGCCGGTATTACCAGGAGAATGAAACATTTGCTGGCTTTGATGAATTTATGGGAAAGATCGTGCAATATCTTTCTTCAGGAAAAAGGAAAGAACGCCTTACCATTGAGTATGAACCTGTTTACGATGGAAGCGTAATGCCTTTCATAACAGCAGAATATTTTGATAAAAATTACATTTTTGATGATCGGGGAAGGTTGACCTTAACCTTAAAGGAGGAGGGAGAAAACGAAGAGAGAAAAATCCCCTTTTTGCTGCGGGAGAACAGGTATACTGTTGATCTTGGACATCTTTCTCCGGGTGAATATTCTTTTTCGGTATCTGTAGCTGGTGAGAATTTAAGAAGATCGGGGAAATTCAGGCTGCTTTCCTTTGATGTGGAATCCCAATTCACCGGGGCAAACCTGCAAGTTTTAAAGACCATTGCCGAACAAAAGGATCAGGAATTGTACTTCCTGGGAAGTTCTGCTGCTTTAATAGAAAACCTGCTTTCATCGAATTCTTACCTTCCGGTGCAAAAAAAGAGAGAAAACACCGTACCTTTGATCGACTGGTATTATTTACTGGCAATCATCATACTTTCTTTAAGTATTGAATGGTTTTTAAGGAAATATTACGGGCACATTTAAATTAATAAATACAATTTCTATTATGGACAGATTACCCAAAATTGGGTTACCAATTTTAATTTTCGGAATTCTTTTAATTATTCTCATTGCGAAATCAACAGTTACTATAGACTCAGGTGAAGCCGGAGTACTTTATAAGACCTTCAGTGGAGGGGTGGTAACAGAACAACCCCCGTTAAATGAAGGTTTTCATTTTGTAGCGCCCTGGAACAAAGTCTTTGTTTACGAAGTACGTCAGCAATCTTTGGATGAAAAAATGCAGGTACTTTCTTCAAACGGATTGGAGATAAAACTTGATGCTTCTATCTGGTTCCAACCAGACTATAATGACCTGGGAAAATTACACCAGGAAAAAGGAGAAGCCTATATACAACGGGTCTTACAGCCCGCAGTAAGGTCGGCGGCACGTGCCGTGGTGGGTAGGTATGCTCCCGAACAACTTTATGCCAGCAAAAGAGAAGCCATTCAAAAGGAGATCTTTGAGGAGACTCAGGTGCTTCTTAAGAATCAATATGTACAAATAAATGAGGTTCTGGTACGTGATGTTTCCTTGCCAGCAACTATTAAAGATGCTATTGAGCGAAAATTACGCCAGGAGCAGGAGTCACTGGAATATGTTTTTAGGTTAACAAAAGCAGAACAGGAGGCAGAAAGACAGAGAATTGACGCTGAAGGTAAGGCCCGCGCGAACGAGATCCTTGCTGCATCTTTGACAGATATGGTTTTAAAGGAAAAAGGAATACAGGCAACTGTAGAACTGGCTAAATCACCTAATGCAAAAGTGGTGGTTATAGGTTCCGGAGATGAAGGTTTGCCTTTGATCCTTGGAAATAACTAAAGCTAAAAAATCGAAAATTGCTTTTGATTTTAAAATAAAGCTGTATTTTCGCATATATAAAATGAAATCACAACAACTACATCATCATCATTCTCATAGGTTCGCTCTTGCGAGGTGAGATTGATATGTGTGTATAACATATTTTTAGAAACCCGTTTGAGCAGCTCAAACGGGTTTTTTTATTCCTCCCGTTGATCTGCCCGGACACAAAATTTTTCAGATGAAAAAACTACGAGTTGCGGTACAAAAATCAGGTAGGTTACACGATGATTCTTTAAAATTATTTCACGATGCCGGTATTTCCATAGATAATGGGAAGGAACAGCTAAAGGCGGCTTCAGGAAATTTTCCTCTTGAGGTATTCTACTTGCGGAATGGGGATATTCCGCAGTATTTAAGAGATGGGGTAGTAGATGCTGCGATCATTGGAGAGAACGTACTGGTGGAAAAAGGGGAAGACATTACTATGGCAGAAAAGCTTGGCTTTTCGAAATGCCGGGTTTCGCTGGCAGTTCCAAAAGCCACAAAGTATTCTGAAATTAAGGATCTGCAGGGAGCAAGAATTGCCACGTCTTATCCCAACACGGTGAAGAATTACCTGGCCAAAAAAGGCATTACGGCTGATCTTCATATCATAAACGGATCTGTTGAGATCGCTCCCAATATTGGGCTTGCAGATGCTATTTGCGATATCGTCTCCAGTGGCAGTACACTTTTTAAGAATAACCTGAAAGAGGTGGAAGTAATGCTGAAAAGTGAAGCCGTACTGGCTGTTTCTCCAGGAATTTCTGAAGAAAGAAGTGAGATCTTAAAGAAACTACAGTTTCGAATTAAGTCGGTTTTACGTGCCCGAAGTTCCAAGTATATTCTCATGAACGTCCCCAACTCAAAACTTGATGCTGTGGTAAAACTGCTTCCCGGAATGAGGAGCCCCACCGTGCTTCCTTTGGCCGAAGAAGGCTGGAGTTCCCTTCACACCGTGATCTCTGAAGAGAGATTCTGGGAGGTGATCGATGAACTTAAAGCTAATGGAGCTGAGGGAATCCTTGTGGCTCCAATTGAAAAAATGGTCCTTTAAATATTAAAGAATGAAGAAGTTTATTGATCCTGAAAAGACAGAGTGGGAGGCAATTCTCGAACGCCCCACAAAAACAGTTGCCGATATTGAACAGCTGGTGGAACAGATATTTAGAGAGGTTAAAGCAGATGGTGACACAGCAGTACAAAAATACTCTCAACTCTTTGACGGTACGACTTCCGGAACTTTCGAAGTGACCGTGGAAGAAATTGAGAAGGCAGCAGCCGAAGTTCCTGAAGAGTTAAAAGCAGCTATTGACCTTGCAAAGCAGAACATTTCACGATTTCACGCCGCTCAAAGAACAGAGAAAGTGGTGGTGGAGACCGTTCCCGGAGTTCAATGCTGGCAGGAAAAGAGGCCTATACAGAAGGTGGGGCTTTACATCCCCGGGGGAACGGCACCTTTGTTCTCCACCATTCTCATGCTGGCCGTTCCCGCACAATTAGCAGGTTGTAAAGAAGTGATCTTGTGTACGCCTCCTGCTAAGGATGGTTCTGTAAATCCGGTGATCCTTTATACCGCTAAGTTATGTGGGATCGAAAAGATCTATAAAGTGGGAGGCATTCAGGCTATTGCAGCCATGACTTTTGGAACCCAAAGTATGGGAAAGGTATATAAGATCTTTGGCCCCGGAAATCAATACGTCACAGTAGCGAAGCAAATGGCCACCAAATATAATGTAGCGATTGATATGCCTGCGGGACCTTCAGAATTATTAGTGGTAGCAGATGATAGTGCTGATGCGACTTTTGTAGCTTCAGATCTGCTTTCTCAAGCCGAACACGGTGCCGACAGTCAGGTGGTGCTGCTTTCCCTTTCAAAGCAACTTTTGGAAAAGGTAGAGGCTGAAATAGTATCTCAACTGGAGGATCTTCCTCGGAAGGAGATCGCCAGGGCAGCGATCGAACATTCCCGTTTTATTTTTATGAATTCAAAAGATGAGGCGCTTGAACTCATTAATGAATATGCACCAGAGCACTTCATTATCTGCACGAAGAACCCCGATTTCTATGTGAACGGGATTTCCAATGCCGGTTCAGTTTTTATAGGGAACAACACCCCCGAGAGTGCCGGTGACTATGCTTCGGGTACCAATCATACGTTGCCTACCAACGGCTATGCCCGGCAGTACAGCGGGGTCAATCTGGATAGCTTTTTGAAGTCTATAACCTTTCAGCAGATCTCTGCGGAAGGGATCGAAAGAATAGGACCTGCAATTGAATTAATAGCAGAAGCCGAAGGTTTGCAGGCCCACAAAAAGGCGGTAAGCCTGCGACTGGAGAAACTAAAAAAAGCGAAGAATGAGCAATAGATTTGATCTTCAAAAACTGGTACGGCCGAATGTGCTGAAGATGCAGGCCTATTCTTCGGCCCGGGACGAATTCAAAACCGATGGTCGAAAAATGACATTTTTAGACGCCAATGAAAATCCGTTTGAGAATGGCGTGAACCGATATCCAGATCCGCAGCAGGTCAGGGTGAAGCAGGTTCTTGCCTCACAAAAAGGGGTTTCTGAAGCACAAATTTTATTGGGGAACGGCAGTGATGAAGTACTGGACCTGATATTCAGAGCTTTTTGTACCCCCGGGATCGACAATGTTATAACCCTACCACCCACTTACGGCATGTATAAAGTTCTGGCAGATCTGAATGAGGTTGAGGACAGAAAAGTGGTGCTTAGAGGCGATTTTCAACCCGATGTGGAAGCCATTTTTCAAAAAGTAGATAAATACACAAAACTCATTTTTCTCTGCTCCCCGAATAATCCCACCGGAAATACATTTTCTGAGACTTCTGTAGAGAAGATCCTGGAGAAATTCAACGGACTTGTTGTCATTGATGAGGCTTACATTGATTTTTCTGCTGAAGCGAGCTGGCTCGGCCGGCTTCAGGAGTTTCCGAACCTGGTGATCACACAAACCCTCTCAAAAGCTTATGGTTTAGCCGGAATACGGCTTGGGATCTGTTATGCTTCCGAAGAGATCATTAGTATTTTAAATAAGATCAAACCTCCTTATAACGTCAATGAACTTACGCAGCAAAAATCCCTTGAAAGGCTTTTAGATCCTGAAGAGGTGAAAAATGAAGTTAAACTCATTCTTCAGGAAAGAGGGGTGCTTAAGACTGAGCTGTCAAAAATGCCTTTCGTAAAGGAAATTTTCCCTTCAGACGCCAATTTTCTGTTGGTAAGAGTGAAGGATGCCGGTATACTTTACCGTAAATTACTAGGTGCCGGCGTGGTGGTGCGTAATCGCAGCAACCAGGAATTATGTGAAAATACTTTGAGGTTCACTGTGGGAACACCAGAGGAGAATAAAAAATTGATCGGGACCTTAAAGCAACTTGAATTATGAAAAAATTACTTTTTATAGACCGTGACGGCACCATTGTACTTGAGCCGGAAGATTACCAACTGGACAGTTTTGAAAAGCTGGAATTTTATGAAGACGTATTTCAGTATATGGCCAGGATCGCTAAGGAACTGGATTATGAACTGGTCATGGTGACCAACCAGGATGGACTGGGAACAGATTCTTTTCCGGAAGACACCTTTTGGCCGGTCCAGAATTTTATCCTGAAGTCCTTTGAAAATGAAGGGGTGAAGTTTGAAGAGATCATTATTGACCGTACTTTCCCGGAAGATAATGCTCCCACCCGGAAACCCGGAACAGGTTTATTGAAATCCTATTTTGATACTGAAAAATATGATCTGGAGAATTCATTTGTTATTGGCGACAGATTGACCGATATGGAGCTGGCGAAGAATCTTGGAGCAAAAGGGATCTTTATAACCGGCCATGAAGAACTGGGCAGTAGCGAGATCTCGGTTAAAAAAGAGGAGC
This sequence comes from Salinimicrobium flavum, assembly GCF_042684505.1. NCBI lineage: Bacteria > Pseudomonadati > Bacteroidota > Flavobacteriia > Flavobacteriales > Flavobacteriaceae > Salinimicrobium > Salinimicrobium flavum. Next base: position 466,544 of record NZ_JBHULT010000010.1, on the reverse strand, counting down.
TCCAAAATTTCATACAAAAGGAAACAAACAGCTGGAGGGAGATCTATGAATTCCTGAAGCTTGAAGCACGTTCAGCTACCCTTAATAGAAAAACTAACGAGACCGATATTTTCATTTCCCTTAATCTCGATGGGACCGGAAAAAGCAAAATTGACACAGGGATTAAATTCTTTGACCACATGCTTGACCAGATCGCCCGTCATGGACAAATGGACCTGGAGATCCTGGTGAAGGGCGACCTTGAAGTTGATGAACATCATACCATTGAAGATACGGCAATAGCTCTGGGAGAGGTCTTTTCAAAAGCTTTAGGTAATAAGCTGGGAATAGAACGCTATGGCTTTTGCCTGCCTATGGATGATTGCCTGGCGCAGGTCGCGATTGATTTCGGCGGAAGGAACTGGCTGGTTTGGGAAGCAGAGTTCAAAAGAGAGATGATAGGAAAAATGCCTTCAGAAATGTTCTATCACTTCTTTAAGTCTTTCACTGATGGAGCAAAAGCAAACCTTAATGTTAAGGCCGAAGGCACCAACGAACACCATAAGATAGAAGCCATTTTTAAAGCTTTTGCCAAAGCAATAAAAGTAGCTGTTAAAAGAGATCCCGATAAAATGATCCTGCCATCAACCAAAGGCATGCTTTAGGGTAGGGGCGGGATATTAGATATTAGATATGAGAGGTAAAAAAGTTGTAATTATTGATTATGGGGCGGGGAACATTCAGAGTATTAAATTCTCTTTGGAAAGACTTGGCTATGACGGTATATTAAGTCAAGATGCTGAGGAAATAAAAGCTGCCGATAAAGTGATCTTTCCCGGAGTAGGAGAGGCGAGTTCTGCCATGAAGAAACTGAAAAGTACAGGTTTGGATAAGATCATCCCACAGTTGAAGCAGCCGGTGTTGGGAATTTGTCTGGGTATGCAGTTGATGTGCAAGCGCTCTGAAGAAGGAGATACTGAGGGACTCGGGATCTTTGATGTAGATGTGATTCATTTTGAAAAAAAGCTTAAGGTCCCGCATATTGGCTGGAACAGGATAAAGGATCTTAAAACCGACCTTTTTGAAGGGATAACAGAACAGGAGTATGTATACCTGGTACACAGTTATTACGCACCGGTTTGTGCAGAAACCATTGCAAAATGTGATTACGGAGTAAATTATTCGTCTGCTCTAAAAAAAGATAATTTCTACGGGGTACAGTTCCACCCGGAGAAAAGTAGCGAAGCCGGGGAAAAAATACTTCAGAATTTTTTGAAGCTATGAATAAACAAGTTTATTTCCCTGAGCGGAGTCGAAGGGTCGAGACAAACCTCCCGACTCCGCTCGAGATGAGATCAAAAATATCTCTTACTCACTACTCACTACTCACTACTAAATACTAAATACTAAATACCATGAGATTAATTCCGGCTATAGACATCATTGACGGGAAATGTGTAAGGCTTTCACAGGGGGACTACAGTACCAGTAAAATTTATAATGAAGATCCGCTGGAGGTGGCTAAGGAATTCCAGGATCACGGGATCAAATATTTACACCTGGTAGACCTGGACGGTGCCCGGTCAAAACATATTGTGAACCATAAGGTTCTCGAAAAGATCGCCTCCAAGACCGGCTTAAAGATCGATTTTGGTGGCGGACTTAAATCTGAAGAAGATCTGCGGATTGCTTTTGAGAGTGGTGCAGCACAGGTTACCGGGGGGAGTATAGCGGTAAAAGATCCGGATATGTTCTTTTCCTGGCTCACAAAATTTGGAAGTGAAAAGATCATTTTAGGAGCCGATGCCCGAAACAAAAAAGTGGTCATTAGTGGATGGGAGGAAGAATCGGGGGAAGAACTGTTGCCATTCATTCAAGGCTTTTCAGACCAAGGGGTGGAATACGTGATCTGTACCGATGTATCAAAAGACGGGATGTTGCAGGGGCCTTCCTTTGATCTTTATCAAGAGATCCTGGGAGAGAACAGGGACCTTAAGTTGATCGCTTCCGGCGGGATCACCACTTTTGAAGATCTGCCCGCTCTAATGGAAATTGGATGTGAAGGTGCTATTATCGGAAAAGCGATCTATGAAGGAAATATAAGTTTAAAACAACTGGAGAAGTTCATATTTTAACGAGAATCAAGAACCAGGAGACAAGAACCAGGACGAAATTTGAACCAGTTGAAAGAGGAAAGAGAAAAGACCAGATGGAATTGATATCTCACTTCTCAAGTCTCATATCTAATATCTAAAAAGATGCTTACAAAAAGAATAATTCCCTGTCTTGATATTAAAAACGGCCGAACGGTAAAAGGGATCAATTTTATAGGACTTCGGGATGCAGGAGATCCCGTGGAGTTGGCTAAGTTGTATTCAGAATCGGGAGCAGATGAACTTGTTTTCCTGGACATTACCGCTACCCAGGAAAAGCGGAAGACCCTTGCAGAGTTGGTGCGCAAAGTGGCCGCTACCGTAAATATTCCGTTCACAGTGGGTGGGGGAATATCATCTGTGGAAGACGTAGATGTACTGCTGCAGAATGGAGCAGACAAGGTAGCCATCAATTCTTCAGCAGTCAGGAATCCGGAATTGATCAATAAATTAGCGGCCAAGTTTGGAAGACAATGTATAGTAGTAGCCATAGATGCCAAAAAGGTTAATGGGAAGTGGCTGGTTCATCTGGTAGGTGGTAAAGTACCTACAGAGATCGATCTTTTTGATTGGGCGAAAGAGGTGGAAGAACGAGGTGCGGGGGAGATCCTGTTCACCTCTATGGATAACGACGGTACCAAAAAAGGATTCGCCAATGAAGCTCTTTCCAGGCTTTCTTCGGAAGTTTCCATTCCTGTCATAGCATCAGGAGGAGCAGGGAATATTCAACATTTCTGCGATGCATTCAAAATCGGAAAGGCAGATGCAGCGCTGGCAGCAAGCGTATTCCATTTTAAGGAAATATCTATACACGATTTGAAACAGGAAATGAAGGAACAAGGGATTGAAGTTAGAATTTAGAAATACGAAATTCGAAGTTTTCAACTGAGATCTGTGCGATCTGTGGAAACCAGGAAATTGTAAATACTTCAGTTTGGGAGGTCTCGACTCCGTTCGAACTTACATCGAAAGGAATTGGGCCATCCCTCGCTATAGCTTCGGCGGGTTAAAAATTATGGTCGGTGCTTCCACCGTAGAATTAGCATAATAAAAAAATAAAAAATATAAAATGGAAATTGATTTTAATAAAAATTCCGACGGATTGGTCCCTGCGATCATCCAGGATGCCCGGACTAAGAACGTACTCATGTTGGGTTATATGAATGAAGAAGCGTATACCAAGACCCGTGAGACCGGAAAAGTCACCTTTTTTAGTCGGAGTAATCAACGTCTATGGACCAAAGGGGAAGAAAGTGGAAATTTCCTGCACCTTGTGAACCTCAAGGTTGATTGTGATAACGATAGTCTCCTGGTTTTTGTTACACCTCAGGGTCCTACCTGCCATAAAGGAACAGCTACCTGTTGGGGAGAAGAAAATCTTTCCGGTTTAACCTTTTTGGAAGAACTGGAACAGGTGATCGCCAACCGAAAAAGGGACCAGGAGAATGAAAACAGTTATGTGGCTTCACTCTTCCAAAGTGGTATAAACAAGATCGCTCAGAAAGTAGGAGAGGAGGCAATTGAAATGGTGATCGAGTCCAAGGATGAAAATGAAGAATTATTTTTGAATGAGAGTGCAGATCTTTTGTTCCACTATATGATCCTGCTTCAGGCGAAGGGTTATTCTCTGGGAGATGTTACAGAGGTTTTGCAGAGCAGACACGAAAAGAAAAATTAATTTTCCCATCAGCCTCAAACCCGGATTGAATTTAAAAAAGAAAGCCTGTGACGTTGATCACAGGCTTTCTTTTTAGTTATTATTTCAATTAAGAATTCGTTTCCTTTTTGGCCTTTTCAACCTTTATGGTCAACTCTTTCTTTTCGTCATCCAGGTCCATGAAAACTTTATCACCTTCAGTAATATGTGAAGTAATGATCTCTTCGGCTAAAGCATCCTCGATATATTTCTGGATGGCCCGGTTTAATGGGCGTGCTCCATACTGTTTATCAAATCCTTTTTCAGCAATAAAATCTTTTGCCTTCTTGGATAACTTAAGGTCGTACCCAAGAGAGTCTATTCTGCCAAACAGTTTCTCCAGTTCGATATCGATGATCTTATAGATATCTTCCTGTTCAAGAGGATTAAAGATAACCACATCGTCCACCCGGTTAAGGAATTCGGGCGCGAAAGCCTTTTTCAGAGCATTCTCAATAACTCCGCGGGCATTATCGTCAATCTGGGATTTTTTTGCAGCGGTTCCAAAACCAACTCCCTGACCAAAATCTTTCAGTTTTCTTGCGCCAATATTGGAGGTCATGATAATTATGGTATTCCTGAAATCGATCTTTCTACCAAGACTGTCAGTAAGGTACCCATCATCCAATACCTGCAGTAACATGTTGAACACATCAGGGTGTGCTTTCTCTACCTCATCAAGCAAGATCACCGCATAAGGTTTACGTCTCACTTTTTCAGTCAACTGTCCACCTTCCTCATATCCTACATACCCCGGAGGTGCACCTATCAATCTGCTCACCGCGAATTTTTCCATATACTCACTCATATCTATCCTGATGAGTGCATCTTCGTTGTCGAAAAGTTCCCTTGAAAGGATCTTCGCCAGCTGGGTCTTACCCACTCCTGTTTGTCCAAGGAAGATAAAGGATCCAATAGGTTTGTTTGGGTCTTTTAATCCCGCGCGGTTACGCTGAATGGCTTTCACCACTTTTCCTACCGCCTCATCCTGACCAATCACTTTACCTTTGATCAATTTAGGTAATTCTGCCAGTTTGTTGATCTCTGTTTGAGCGATCCTGTTTACAGGCACTCCTGTCATCATAGATACTACATCGGCCACGTTATCTTCAGTAACTGTTTCGCGGTGCAGTTTTGACTCTTCATCCCATTTTTCCTGGGCCTTGGCCAACTCTCTTTCAATATTCTTTTCGTCGTCACGGAGTTTCGCCGCTTCTTCGTATTTCTGTTTTTTAACGACTGTATTCTTGTTCTCCCGTACTTCCTCCAGCTTTCTTTCAAGCTCAAGGATCTGTTTGGGGACATCAATATTGGTGATATGGACACGTGATCCTGCCTCATCTAAAGCATCAATAGCTTTATCGGGAAGGAACCTGTCGGTCATGTACCTGTTCGTTAACTTTACACAGGCGAGAATAGCCTCGTCGGTATAGGTCACATGGTGATGCTCCTCATATTTGTCTTTAATATTATTAAGGATCTGTATAGTTTCCTCAACGGTAGTTGGTTCCACGATAACCTTCTGGAAACGTCTTTCAAGGGCTCCATCCTTCTCAATATATTGTCTGTACTCATCAAGGGTGGTGGCACCAATACATTGTATCTCACCTCTGGCCAAAGCAGGTTTGAACATATTGCTGGCATCCAGACTTCCCGTAGCTCCACCCGCACCAACAATGGTGTGAATCTCATCAATAAAGAGAATGATATCGTCATTCTTTTCAAGCTCATTCATAACCGCTTTCATCCTTTCCTCGAACTGTCCGCGGTATTTTGTTCCTGCAACCAGACTGGCAAGGTCAAGGGTCACCACACGTTTATCAAAAAGTATTCTTGATACCTTTCTTTTCACGATTCGAAGGGCGAGACCTTCAGCAATAGCCGATTTTCCAACTCCGGGCTCTCCGATTAGAAGCGGGTTGTTCTTTTTTCTTCGGCTCAAGATCTGTGATACCCGCTCTATCTCTTTCTCCCTACCCACGACAGGATCAAGTTTATCGAGTTCTGCCAGGGCAGTAAGATCCCTTCCGAAGTTATCCAGTACAGGGGTCTTTGACTTCTTGGTGGTTTTACCGGGAGAACCAGCGAAAGGATTGCTTTTCCCCGGTTCATCAGAAGTGGCATCTTCATCTGAGAAAGATTCTGCAGTTGGAGATTCCATGTAATCGTCGTCGTTGGTGATCATATATTTGAACTGGTCTTTGACCCCATCATAATCAACTTTTAATTTATTTAAAAGTTTGGTGGTGGGATCATTTTCGTTTCGAAGAATACATAACAGCAAATGCGCTGTGTTTATTGAAGAACTCTGGAAAAGCTTAGCCTCCAGGAAGGTAGTTTTCAAAGCCCGTTCAGCCTGCCTTGTAAGGTGCAGGTTCTTTTTTTCGTTTGATTCAACAGTAACATTTGGGTTGGCGGGGCTAAGGATCTCCACCTTTCTTCTTAGGTGACTAAGATCAATATCAAGCGCATTCAGTATATTAATAGCTTTGCCATCACCGTCTCTCAACAGGCCCAGCATTAAATGTTCTGTACCAATAAAATCATGACCTAACCGCAAGGCTTCCTCCTTGCTGTAGGCTATTACATCTTTTACTCTTGGTGAAAAATTATCATCCATGTTTTTTCCTTTCTCTCTGATTATGATAACTCAAGTTTCAAAAATCGTACCTGATTATGAGTTATAGCTAATTGACGAATTTGGATCATTAATTCAAAGAAGAATGTAATGAACTTATTAACGGTGATCATCTAAAAATTTGTTAATAAAATCCAAGAAAACATCAATGCACATACCGTCTACGTTAGGTAAAATACGTAAATTGGCACGTTAGATTTTTAAACCAAAATATACGAATTTTATGGCTGAAGGAGAAAAGTTAATTCCTATCAATATTGAAGATGAAATGAAGTCTGCCTACATTGATTATTCAATGTCGGTCATTGTGTCACGTGCCCTGCCAGATGTACGGGATGGTTTAAAACCTGTACACCGCAGGGTTTTATATGGAATGTATGAACTTGGGGTTCTGTCTAACAGGGCTCACAAAAAGTCAGCGAGGATCGTAGGGGAAGTTTTAGGTAAATTCCACCCTCATGGAGATTCCTCGGTTTACGACACTATGGTGCGTATGGCCCAGGAGTGGAGTTTACGTTACATGTTGGTGGATGGCCAGGGTAACTTCGGAAGTATTGACGGCGACAGTCCTGCTGCAATGCGATATACTGAAGCGCGTATGCGTAAGATAAGTGAAGATATGCTTGCCGATATTGACAAGGAAACTGTTGATACACAGCTTAATTTTGATGATACTCTTCATGAACCTAAAGTATTGCCAACCCGTATTCCTAACTTATTGGTGAACGGGGCCAGTGGTATTGCCGTCGGAATGGCAACCAATATGCCTCCCCACAACCTTTCGGAAGTGGTTGATGGGGTGATCGCCTATATTGATAACCACGATATTGAGATAGATGAGCTTATAGAGCATGTAAAAGCGCCAGATTTCCCAACCGGAGGAACTATTTATGGATATGACGGGGTTCGTGAGGCATTTAAAACAGGACGGGGCCGTGTGGTAATACGTGCAAAAGCCCATACTGAAGAAGTGAACGGAAAGGAAGCCATTATAATCACTGAGATTCCTTACCAGGTCAACAAAGCCGAAATGATCAAAAAGACGGCAGAACTGGTAAATGATAAAAAGATAGAAGGAATTTCCCTTATCAGGGATGAGTCTGACAGGAACGGGATGCGTATCGTTTACATATTAAAGCGCGACGCTATTCCAAATATTGTCCTTAATACCTTATATAAACATACTTCATTACAGAATTCATTCAGTGTAAACAATATTGCCCTTGTAAAAGGACGTCCGCAAATGCTGAACCTCAGGGATATGATCCAGTATTTCGTGGAGCACCGTCATGAGGTAGTTGTAAGACGTACCGAATACGAACTAAGAAAAGCTGAAGAAAGAGCACATATTCTTGAAGGGCTTATTATCGCTTCAGATAATATCGACGAGGTAATCGCACTTATCAGATCTTCCAGCAACGCCGATGAGGCCAGGACAAAATTGATTAATCGTTTCGAACTTTCCGAAGTCCAGGCGAAGGCGATCGTGGAGATGCGATTGAGACAACTTACCGGTCTTGAGCAGGATAAACTGCGTACAGAATATGACGAACTTATGGCAACCATTGAAGACCTTAAGGATATTCTTGCCCGCAAAGAGCGAAGAATGCAGGTTATCAAGGACGAAATGCTGGAGGTGAAAGAAAAGTACGGAGATGAAAGAAGATCTGTTATAGAATATGCAGGTGGTGATCTAAGCATGGAGGATATGATCCCCGATGAGCAGGTGGTAATCACCATTTCTCATGCAGGTTATATTAAAAGGACATCCCTGACAGAATATAAGACACAAAACAGGGGAGGGGTAGGCCAGAAAGGATCTACTACCCGAAATGAAGATTTTCTTGAAAATCTTTTCGTTGGGACAAACCACCAGTACATGTTATTCTTTACAGAAAAAGGAAAGTGTTTCTGGATGAGGGTATTTGAAATTCCCGAAGGAAGCAAGACCTCCAAGGGGAGAGCGATCCAAAACCTTATCAACCTCGAACCGGATGACAAGCTGAAGGCTTTCATCTGTACTCAGGATCTTAAGGATGAAGAATACATTAACAGTCATTACGTGATCATGGCCACTAAAAAAGGCCAGGTTAAGAAAACCTCCCTGGAGCAATACTCGAGACCAAGAACCAACGGTATTAATGCAATTACAATTAGAGAAGGGGATGAACTACTGGAAGCCCGTTTAACTACCGGTAACAGCCAGGTAATGCTTGCCCTTAAGAGCGGAAAAGCGATTCGTTTTGAAGAAAGCAAAACCAGGCCTATGGGAAGGAATGCATCGGGAGTTAGAGGTATCACGCTGGCAGATGAGAATGATGAGGTGGTTGGAATGATCGCGGTGCAGGATCCCCAGGAGGAGACAGTATTGGTTGTTTCAGAGAACGGATACGGGAAAAGAACCTACATTGATGACCCTGAAGATGGGGAACCAATCTACAGGATCACCAACCGTGGAGGAAAAGGTGTGAAAACCATCTCTATTACAGAAAAAACAGGAAGTCTGGTAGCCATTAAAAATGTATCAGACGGGGATGACCTTATGATCATCAATAAATCCGGTCTGGCGATAAGAACTTCAGTAGACAATTTAAGGATCATGGGTCGCGCTACACAAGGGGTGAGGTTGATCAATCTTAAAGGGAATGATTCTATTGCAGCAGTTGCCAAAGTGATGAAAGAAGAAGAGGATGTTGAGGAAATTGCTGAAAACGTCAATCCCGATGGAGTGGATGGAAACCTTGACACCACTGGAGAAGATCATGATGGCACAACTATTGCAAATGATACAAAAGAATAAGTTAAATCAAAACCAAAAAAGATGAAAACCAGAATTTTGACGGTAGTCTTAGCTATGTTTACTGTCGTGGCATTCGCCCAGAAAAAAGAAATTAAACGTGCAGGTAAAGCTGTAGAGAAAGGTGATTTTCAGGAAGCTAAAAGTTATCTTCAACAGGCCGAAGCACAATTAGCCAACGCAGATCAGGATGAACAGGCAGACTATTATTTATATAAAGGATATGCCTTGATTGGTACCGGTGAGAACGTTCCCACGGCAGACCTTTTGGCAGCTGCAGATTCTTTTAAGAAAGCTGCTGAATTAGGGCATAAAGATGCGGGGGAAGGATTAACTGCTGCCAGCAATGCGCTTGTTACCGCGGCAATCTCAGACCAGGAAGCAGAAAAATATACTGAAGCTGCAGAGAAGTTGTTTACCAGCTACGAATTGAACAAAGAGGACACTCTTTACCTTTACTATGCAGCGTCAAATGCTGTGAATGCTAAAGATTATGACACCGCTCTTGAATATTATGAAGAGCTAAGAGATCTTGGTTTTTCGGGAGAAGAGACCCAGTACACTGCTGTCAATAAAGAGACAGGGGAAGAAGAAATGATGGGATCTAAAGAACAACGTGATCTCTTTGTGAAATCCGGGGAATATATCAATCCGCAGGAAAAAGTTTCTGAGTCCAAGAAAGGTGAAATAGCCAAAAATATTGCCCTTATTTATATGCAACTGGGAGAAGAAGAAAAAGCTGTTGAAGCCATGGAAATTGCAAAACAGGCAAACCCTGGAGATATTGGTCTAATGCAGGCCGAAGCTGATATGTATTACGGAATGGGAGATATGCAAAAATACCGTGAGATCATGGAGCAGGTGGTTGAGCACACTCCAGACAATGCGGTGTTATACTATAACCTTGGGGTAAGTACTGCTGAACTTGGAGAAAAAGAACAAGCGATCGATTACTATAATAAAGCGCTTGAGCTTGATCCTGAAATGAGCAATGCCCGTATCAATATTGCTTATGTCATCCTTTCAAATGAGGAGCCAATTGTTGAGGAAATGAACCAGTTGGGTATGAGCAAGGCAGATCAAAAGAAATATGATGAACTGGCTGAGAAGCGTCAGAACCTTTATAAGGAAGCCCTGCCACACCTTGAAAAAGTTCTTGATAAAGATCCAACCAATGTTGAGGCTGCCAGAACTATCATGAACATTCACTACCAGTTAAATCAAACTGAGAAAGCTGAAGCTATGAAACAGCGTATTGCTGAAATGGAAGCTGCTAACCAGTAGACTCACATTTTATCAAATATAAAAAACCCGCTAATTTAGCGGGTTTTTTCATTTTAAGACTTTATAAACCTGGACCCTATATTATATGATCTTTTTAATGACCCTAAGTTGATGGGTATGCCTGCGAAGATCTGCATTATAGATACCTGAGTGGTCAATACGATCCAATCGTACTTTACCGTCTGCGTGGATAATGTAATTATCTGTCATCATGATCCCTACATGGGTGATCATACCTTCTTTATTGTCAAAGAAAGCCAGGTCACCGGGTTCACTTTCTTCAATAAAGCTCAGTGACTCTCCCTGCTTTGCCTGGTCAGTAGCATTGCGGTTAAGGGTGTAACCGTTCAATTTATAGACCATTTGTGTGAATCCGCTGGAATCGATCCCAAAAGGGGTTTTTCCACCCCATAAATAGGGCGCATTGAGATATAAAAAGGCAGTTTCGATAAGCCTGTTCTTTTCCTTTCTTCCGCTAGTCGTATGCCCCGTATGGGTATGGTTCAGGATATTGGTGAAGTTTAAAACAGATCCCAGGGGTACCGGCATCAAATCCTGCTTTTCCCCACTTATAAATTCTACCAGGTCTGACGACAAAACGGGTTCTTCAGCACTGAACTTAATAAATTCCTCTTCGGCTATCTTCTTGATCTGTTTATTATCGATCCAGGCCTCATAGGAATCAAAAGCCGTGCGAATTCTGGACCAGTTGCTCCTTTCCTCCAGGATCCTATATAATTCTCCATAGAGCAACTGGCTTACCATTTCACTGGTGTCTGAAGGTTCTAACCTTAGGGGGACAATGCCCAGGTGGCAGATGGCATATTGCATTTAGTCAGTATGAGTGATGATTATTGCCTCTCAATGATCATGGCCGAAGCCCCGCCGCCACCATTACAAACTGCAGCTGCACCAATTTTTCCGTTATTTTGTTTTAAAACATTAATAAGGGTTACCACGATCCTGGCGCCAGAACAACCCAGAGGGTGTCCAAGAGATACTGCTCCCCCGTTCACATTGACATTATCATCTTTTAATCCAAGTATCTTCATGTTCACAAGGCCAACAACAGAGAAGGCTTCATTGAACTCAAAATAATCTACATTATCCAAAGAGATCCCTGCCTTATCTATGGCTTTAGGAAGGGCTTTGGAAGGAGCGGTTGTGAACCAGATAGGATCTGTAGCAGCATCTGCAAAGCTCTTGATGCTTGCCAGTACTTCCAATCCCAGTTCTTCAGCTTTCTCACGGCTCATTAGAATAACAGCGGCCGCCCCGTCATTGATGGTAGAAGCATTGGCTGCCGTTACCGTCCCTTCCTTGCTGAATGCAGGCCGTAAAGAAGCGATTTTGTCCATCCTTACATTCTTGAACTCTTCGTCTTCCTTAACGATTACGGGATCTCCTTTTCGCTGAGGAACCTCCACAGGAACTACTTCCTCATCAAATCTTCCCTCTTCCCAGGCTTTTCTGGATCTCTCATAAGATTGCATGGCGAATTTATCCTGTTCTTCGCGGGTATAGTTATGCTCTTTTGCACAATGGTCTGCAGCAACACCCATAGCATTCTTATCATAGGCATCAACAAGACCATCTTTCTGCATTCCGTCTTCCATTTGTGCAGGTCCGAATTTGGTGCCTGTTCTTAGGTGCAAATAGTGTGGGATCATACTCATGTTCTCCATACCACCGGCAACCACAATAGAAGCATCACCATTACTAATGGCCTGAGCAGCCTGCATAATGGCTTTCATTCCACTGGCACAAACTTTATTTACTGTAGTACAGGGAACGCTGGTTGGGATTCCTGCCCCCAAAGCTGCCTGTCTTGCAGGTGCCTGCCCGTTACCGGCCTGCACAACATTACCCATAAGCACTTCGTCTACCATTTCAGGTTTTAGGTTTATCTTTTCAAGGGCTCCTTTTATTGCTATTGATCCAAGCTTAGTAGCCGGAACGGTGGATAAGCTGCCCAGGAAACTTCCAATTGGAGTCCTGACTGCGCTTACTATTACTACATCCTTATTCATTGTGTCGGGTTTAGAATTTTACTATTGCGAATTTAATCATTTTAAAAGGAACAAACCAACGTCATCCCATTCAGCCGGCTTTTTTTAGTACATTTGGACAGAGATCAAATCTTTATGAAATCATTTGTGAATTATCTTTTTAAAAATCAGGATCTTTTTTACAAAGTTTTTTTATTTCTGCTTACCACCTTTTTGATCGTTTATCTTTTTCCCAAAGGCGGAAAATTTAAATATGAGATACCTAAAGGAAAACCGTGGCAATATGAAAATCTCTACGCTCCCTTTGATTTCGCAATTTTAAAGACTTCCGACGAACTTTCTGCGGAAAAGGAGCGCATCAATAAAGAGCATATTCCCTATTATGAATACAACCCTGAAATTGCAGAACAGGTAAAGACTGATCTTGAACGGCAGTTTTCTGAAGTGCTGTCTGATACCCTTTCCCGAAGTGTAACTCTTGCTTTGAAGAATTTTGTAGAAGAAACTTCCGCAGAGATCTACAGGAACGGACTTTTACAGGAAATAATTCCGCTTGACCAGGACCAGATCATTTACCTCAAGAAAGGGAATGAAGCTACTGAGGTCTCCTATGGAAATATTCTTAAACAAAATCAACTGCGCGACTTTTTAAATCGCAAAATAGATGAAGCAAGGCTGCAGATTTTCAGGGACGAGCTGATAGAATTGTTCTTTAATTCTGTAAGGCCGAACGTGACCTATAATGAATCGCTCACCCAAAATGAGCTGGAGAGCAAATACAATCAGATCTCCTATACCCGGGGAAATGTGGAGCGGGGAACCATCATTGTCGCCAAGGGGGAAGTAGTGGAGGGTAATAAATTACAGGTGCTCAATTCGCTGAAGGCTGAATATGAATCACAGGTGTGGAGCCAGGCCAACTACAACTGGGTTATTGTGGGCTATAGCATGCTGGTCTTTTTAGCCCTTTTGATGCTTATGCTTTTTATACGAAAATACCGTTACGACATTTTCCAGAACAACGTCAAGGTCACGTTTATCTTTTTCAATCTGCTCCTTATGGTCTTACTTACCGTACTGGTGATAAGGTTCAACGTGAATTATGTCTATGTAGTGCCGCTATGTATCCTGCCGCTAACCCTGAAAGGCTTCTTTGACTCCCGTCTTGGTCTGTTCACTCACGTTATTACTGTTCTTTTGCTGGGTTTCATTGTTCCCGATAGTTATGAATACATGTTCCTGCAGATCATTGCCGGTATCGTTACCATACTTACGGTTTCTGAATTGTACAAAAGGGCAAACCTGTTCATTACCGTAGGACAGATCACTATGGTTTATATCCTTTCCTATTTTGCCTTTACGGTGATCCAGGAAGGTTCTATATATGAGGTTGAACCCGAAACATTCCTGATGTTCCTTTTGGGAGGGCTGGCTACGTTATTTGTGCAACCGCTGATCTATGCCTATGAAAAGGTCTTCGGGTTGGTGTCTGATATGTCATTACTGGAGCTCTCAGATACCAATTCCAAACTGCTTAAGGAGTTATCAGACAAAGCACCGGGAACTTTTCACCATTCCCTCAATGTAGCCAATCTGGCTGAAGCTGCCGCCAATGAAATAGGAGCCAATTCTATGCTTGCCAGGGTAGGAGCGCTGTACCACGATATTGGGAAAATGCGAAATCCTACCTATTTTACAGAGAATCAAACTACTTCCGTAAACTCACACGATGAACTCTCACCTCGTGAAAGTGCAGAGATAATTATTGAGCACGTGATCAACGGGATCGAGATCGCAAAGAAAAGGAACCTTCCGGATAGGGTGATCGATTTTATTCGAACCCACCATGGTACCACTACTGTTTATTATTTCTGGAAAAAAGAGAAGGAAGCGAATAAAAATGCAAATCCTGAAGATTTTCGTTATCCCGGTCCTATTCCTTTCAGTAAGGAAACAGCGATCCTAATGATGTGTGATAGTGTAGAAGCTGCCAGTAAAAGTATTAAGGAGCCTACCTCAAAGATCATTGATGAATTTGTAGAAAAGATCATCAACAAACAAATGGAGGAGGGGCAGTTCTTAAATTCAGATATTACCTTTATGGAAATTCAAATGGTAAAGAAAGTCCTTAAACGAAAGCTTAAGAACATTTACCACCTGCGTATCGAGTATCCTGAATAGGTTACAGTACCTTTTCGATCTCTACTTCACTCTCATTAAAAGTGAATTTTTCACCGGCTTTTTTACCCTCAAGCTGCTGGTAAATTGGAGAATCGGTTGAAATGGCATAAACCTTTCTGCCGCTGTCCATGTCGATCTCCCCAAGAGGTACAGAGACAAAATAGTAGCTGTTCCTGGTTTCAACAACACTTCCCGGACGTACCGTTTCGCTTCTGTGGGTCATATCGAGATTGGCCAGGGTTTCTTTCATCTTCTGTACCCTGTCAAGGTTAGTCGAGTTTTCCTCGTACTCGGTCAACATTTCACCTTTATTCCCATATTCATCAAAATCCGGGTGGAATTTATTCTCTTCATTCTCACCGCTTATGGTATCCAGTTTTTGCCGGTACAAATTAATGCGACGGTTAACTTCATCCATACAATTGTAAAATAATTCTTCTTTGTTAAGGCCCATTTTTTATGCGTTTTCCATAAAATTAGAGAACAGCCTTTGGAAAAAAGAACAATTAGCAAAAGTTTAATAGAACCTCCCGCTACAGATTTTTGAAAAATTTATCCGGGAATTTATGCAGCTGAAAGTGGCCCGAAAAGTTGAAGGTTGCTCTGTATTCGTTCTTTTACCAGGTTCATCATTCTTTTGTTCAAAGCTGAAGAATCTGTAATGTAAAATCTGTATTCTTCTACCGTGAACTGCCCTATGATCATCCCTTTAAGACTATTGCGGAATTTAATATCCTTCTGAATAGCATTCTCTATATATTTAAGACGCTTCTCCACATCAAGGTCCATAAAGACATTCTTATGCTTTTGAATGTAATTTCTAAAGGCCTCCACCAAAAGGTCATTTTGAAGCTTTATGACAGGTCGCAGGGTTTGATTCTGAAAAAGTTCTCCGGCTCCCGTTTGACTGGAGATCTTTGCTGAACGAATTTCCGGTCTGATATCCAATAATTGTAGGTCTCGGTCTTTCATGGCTATGGGTTTTAATTAAAAATACATTTTTTGCATGATTTTCTGTCATATGCTCCGGGTCACTTATAAACGGCTTATGAACAGGCGCTTCTTCCGTTAATTTCAATTTAATAGTTTTCTAAGCTGTAGTCTTCTTTTTATCTTTAGAAAAACAGAAAAAATGATCCTTTCCAAAAATCCGTACAACGGGGAGATTCTGCAGGAACACCGGGAGTTTACCGCAGAAGATATTGATAAAGCCCTGAAAAAAGCTGATGATGCTTACAAAGACTGGAGATTAAGTTCTTTCGCTGAGCGGTCCCGCTTACTTAAAAATGCTGCTGCCGAATTGAAAAAGAATAGCCGGGAATATGCAGAGGCTATTTCAAAAGAAATGGGGAAGCCCATCACCCAGGCGGTGGCAGAAATCGAAAAATGCGCATGGGTATGCGAATATTATGCAGGTAATGCCGAAGAACAGCTGTCACCGGTAAATGTCGAAACAGATGCTGAGAACAGCTATATCACATGGGAACCCATAGGGGTGGTTCTGGCGGTAATGCCGTGGAATTATCCATTTTGGCAGGTATTTCGATTTGCTGCCCCGGCATTAATGGCAGGAAATACCGCTCTTTTAAAACATGCGAGCAATGTGATGATCTCGGGAGGGAACATTCAAAAGGTCTTTGAACGTGCAGGTTTTCCTAAAGGATGTTTTCAAAACCTGGTCATTGGCAGTAAGAAGGTAGAACAGGTAATAAATGATGACCGGGTGAAAGCCGTCACCTTAACGGGCAGCACCGGTGCGGGAAGGGAAGTAGCCGCAACCGCCGGTAAAAACATCAAAAAGACAGTCCTGGAACTGGGAGGTAGCAATGCGCTGGTTGTATTTAACGACGCTAACCTGGAAGAGGCTGTAAAAACATGCGTACAGGCGCGTTTTCAAAACACCGGACAGAGCTGTATTGCCGGAAAACGGTTGTTATTGCAGGAAGGTATCGCAGACCGGTTTTTAGAAAAATTCAAAGCAGAGGTTGAGAACCTTAAAAGCGGTGATCCCATGGCAGAGGACACCTTCATAGGAGTGCAGGCCAGGGAGGATCTTGCGGAAGATATAGAGAAGCAGGTAAAGGAGTCGGTTAAAATGGGAGCGGAGATCATTGCAGGTGGAGAGAGGAAAGGAGCTTTTTACCCGCCTACCATTGTTACCGGTGTTACCCCGGATATGCCCATGTTTACCGAAGAAACTTTTGGTCCGGCAATTGGGGTGACCGTCTTTACATTAGAACAAGAAGCGGTGGAACTGGTTAACCGGTCTCAATTTGGTCTTGGCGTTTCCCTGTTCACTTCAGACCTGGAAAAGGCTAAAAGAATGGTTCCTCTATTCGAGGACGGGGCTGTTTTCGTAAATGAACTGGTAAAGAGTGATCCCAGGTTACCTTTTGGAGGCACTAAGAATTCTGGTTATGGAAGGGAGCTGTCCTTTTTAGGGATCAGGGAATTCGTAAATATTAAAACGGTGTTCATTAAAAAGATATAGATATGTCAAAACAGGAAATAGCGGTTACCACAGACTGTGTGGTTTTCTACAAGAGTCAAAAAGTGGAAAAGGTGCTGTTGGTCAAAAGGAAATCTGAACCTTTTAAAGATAAATGGGGCATACCCGGTGGATTCCTGGAAGAGAACGAAACACTTGAAGACGGTGCGAAAAGAGAACTGGAAGAAGAGACCGGCTTAAAGGTCGGGAAAGTATACCAACTTCGGGCCTTTGGAACTCCGGGTCGTGATCCCCGAGGCAGGACCATAAGCATAGCGTTTTGGGGAGAGGCAGCTTCCGAAGAAGAAGTGAAAGGGAATGATGATGCTTCAGATGCACGCTGGTTCAACTTGCAGGAACTGCCCGAACTGGCCTTTGACCACCAGGAAATCCTGGAATTCGCTGTGCAGCAATATCATTCAGAAAAAACTTTATAACGACAAAAATCAACAGGTAATATGAGATTTCACACCCGAAAATGGATCAAACCCCAGGACCTCAATCCTAACGGCACTTTGTTTGGCGGACGTTTGCTGGAATGGATCGATGAGGAAGCTGCCCTCTATTCAATTATTCAGCTGGAAAATCCGCGAACTGTAACAAAGTATATGAGCGAGATCGATTTCAGGAGTTCTGCGAGGGAAGGGGATATTATAGAAATTGGAATGGACGTGATAAAATTCGGGACCGCCTCCCTCACTTAATGTTGTGAGGTAAGGAATAAAATGACGCGGGAAAGTATTATTACCATTGAAAAGATCGTAATGGTATCTCTTGACAAAGAAGGCAAAGCCAAACCACACGGGAAGACGAAGATCGAATACGTCAAAGATCGACTGGCAGATTAATTTTCGCCTTTCGCCTCTTCTTTTTGGGTTTTTTCTTCTTCATTCTCGATCTGCTTCTCGCCTGCTTTCAGGTCATCTTCAGAAGGAGCAGATTTTTCCTGGATCTTGGCACCCGAGGGTTCAAGACTGAGTTTTGCATAAAGGGGGAAATGATCTGACTCTACATCCTGGCCCAGTCGCAAGTCCATGATCCGGAATTCTTCAGACACAAACAAGTGATCCAGCGGCCAGCGCATGAGCCAACTTTTCGCATTGAAAGTATTGTAGAATCCCCGTCCTTTCCTGGGGTCCAGCAGCCTACTCACCCTTTGAAAAAGTTTGGTAGATTCAGACCAGGCTACATCATTGAAATCTCCCGCAACTATCACAGGATATTTAGCCTCGAGGGCCATTTTTGCAACCATCAACATCTCGGCATCCCTGTCTGTAGAAGAACCATCATGGGGAGGCATTGGGGGAGTAGGATGGATGATGTGAAGCTGTACGATCTCGTTCGAGGGAAGTTCAACTAAGGTATGAATGGAAGGAATACTGTCATCTATTAAAAACTTCGCCTGTGGGTCAATTAATTTGTATCTGGAATAAAAAAGCATTCCGTAAGTGTTGTCTAAAGGAATTTCTACCTGGTAGGAATATCCGTATTCCTTTAAAGCAGGCTGCAGGGCATCACGCCATCTTTGATTGGTCTCTGTAAAGATAAGCAGATCTGCATCCTGGGTAAGGACCTCGTCCAGGACTCTTTGGTGTTCTTCATTATCCTGAAGTACATTAGAAGCAAAGAGACTTAGGGTGCGACGATGGTCAACCTGTTCATTTTCTTTTACCTGATGGGAAGCAAAAGGGGTATATGGGTATATCTTGGTTAACTGCAGCAGGAAGCAACCAGAAAGGATCAGCAAGAAAGCATAATCACGCCACGACCGAATGTCAAACCGGAAAAAATAGAACATGATTGCTGCCAGGGTAAAAAGAGTAAGCTGTACGTGGGGAAAATCAAACATGCGAATCCACCAGAAATCTGCAGCGACAAAAGGGAAGAGGGTCAAAATTACTGCCAGGATCCCTATGGCCTGTAAAATGGGTTTAAGTTTCATGCCGGGTTTTATTTTACCTGTTGATGAAGGTAAGCAGTAAATTTTTCTTTTGTAGGAAAATTATCTTTTTATTGGGGTTTTTCCATCACTGCAGCCTCAGGAGATAGCGATACGGTACTTATCCCTTTTACCGCTTTCAAGATATCGTCACCCGAAGGAGCCTCAAATAGTTGCAGGTCGAAAAAAGGAATGGCAGCAATAAGGTGATCAAAAATATCTGCCGTAATCCCTTCGTAATATTCCCATCGCTTTTCATTGCTAAAGCAATAGATCTCCAACGGAATACCTTGTGTGGTGGGAGCAAGGTGGCGAACCATCATGGTCATTTCCTGGTTGACCTGTGAGTGGGATTTGAGGTAACTAAGGGCATAGTTTCTAAATATCCCCAGGTTGGTTTGATGCCTGCCATTAATAAGGTATTTTTTATTTACCTGCAGCTTCTCATTGTAAAGGTTGATCTCCTGCTGCCGCTCTTTAATGTACGGCGAGATAAGGTCAAATTCTTCAAATTTGGCAATATCTTCTGCGGTAACATATCGAATGGAATTCTGTTTGATATACAGGGATCGTTTGATGCGTCTTCCCGGGGATTCCTGCATACCGCGCCAGTTCTGGAAAGAATCGCCAATGAGATTATAGGTAGGGATGGTGGTAAAAGTATTGTCCCAGTTCTGGACCTTTACTGTAGCGAGGTTGATCTCGGTCACAAATCCGTCGGCTCCATATTTACTAAAGGTGATCCAGTCTCCAATACGTACGATATCATTGACCGATACCTGAATGGAAGCTACAAAACCCATTATGGTGTCTTTGAATATGAGCAGGATGATTGCAGAAGCAGCTCCCAAAGAAATAAGAAAACCTAAAACAGATCTCTCTGTGATCTCAGAAAAAATAAAGATAAAACCAATTGACCAAAAGACGATCATTAAAACCTGGGTGTAGCTTTCAATAGGTTTATCATGATAGCGTTCGTGCCGCTTCATGTAATTTGTGGTGGTACGCAATAAACTTCTGCAAATGAGTACGGTAAGAAGAATAATATAGATATTAACCAATTTTTTAAAAACCGAAAGCAGTTTTGGATAATCTTCAAATACTATAGGAACCGTAATGATCAACAGTAAAAGAGGGAAGATGTTGCTCACATACCTTGGAAAATTACTCTTTACCAGGTAATCGTCAAAAGTGGTTTTGGTTTTATTGGTGAATTTCTGAAAAGCAGTAAGAAGAAGCCTCTTCGTGATGAGATGAATTAAATACCATAAAACGAAGACCACTGCAATATTTACCAGCATATTCAGGAAGCGGGCAATGTCTCCATCTAAGCCTTTTCCAATAAGATATTCTGCTAAAAAATTACTCAGATTCTTTATATCTTCCCACATGGACTATAGATATTTTTTTTCAACATAGAAGGGGCCAAGAGGCAGGACTGAACTAATGCAAATGATCATTAAAGTGCTGAATTTCCAATCCAGTTTTCTGTACAACCACAAAGCTCCAAGAATATAAGCAACAAAAAGAAGGCCATGGGCCATTCCCACGATCTGCACCATTTCGGGCGCATTCCAAATATATTTTAAAGGCATGGCAATTAAAAGCAGTACCAGAAAAGAGATTCCTTCAAAAATACTGATCCATCTAAACGATTTAACCTGTTGATCCAGCGTCATATTATCTTGTTTTTTGATGGTGCAAATATACTTTATTCTTTACGATATTTCTTTGAAAAAAGATGGTTTTCAGAGGCTGTTCTCTTCATGTAAATCAATCTGAGAAAGGGAAAAACCTCTAAATCTTTATTAAGGTCAAGGCTGTAAGGGCGTATTTTCTTAATTTGCTCCCACATAAAGAGAACAACAAGATGAACAAAAAAATACTGGTAACCGGAGGATTGGGATTTATAGGTTCGCACACCGTGGTTGCCCTTCAGGAGAGAGGATTTGAAGTGGTTATTATCGACAACCTTTCCAATTCATCTCTGGATGTTTTGGGAGGGATCACCAAAATCACCAAAATATCCCCTGAGTACGAAAACATTGATCTGCGCGAAAAGGCAGCTGTGAAAGGCTTTTTTGAAAAATATCCTGACATAGAAGGAGTAATACACTTTGCTGCATCCAAAGCAGTTGGAGAAAGTGTCGAAAATCCGTTGTTGTATTATGAAAACAACCTGAATTCGCTCATCTACCTTTTAAAACAACTAAAGCAAAAGGAAGCGCCAAAATTCATTTTCAGTTCCTCCTGCACGGTTTACGGGCAGGCCGATGAATTACCGATTTCTGAAGAGGCTCCGGTTAAAAAAGCAGAGTCCCCATATGGCAATACCAAACAAATAGGAGAGGAGATAATTTTTGATACCTGCAAAGTAACGCCACATTTGAACGCCATCTCCTTAAGGTACTTTAATCCTATAGGTGCTCATCCAAGTGCACATCTTGGCGAACTGCCTATAGGTACTCCCCAGAACCTGGTGCCATTCATTACCCAAACAGCTATCGGTAAAAGGGAAAAACTTTCGGTTTTTGGAGATGATTATCCAACACCCGATGGTACCTGTATCAGGGATTATATTCACGTGGTTGATCTGGCCCGGGCCCATGTGGTTGCGCTTGAGCGTCTACTTGATGAGGAACAAGACACCAATTACGAAGTTTTTAATTTGGGAACCGGAAAAGGAAATTCGGTACTGGAAGCAATCAAGACTTTTGAAAAAGTTTCAGGAACAAAACTTCCATACACTATTACTGGAAGAAGAGAAGGTGATATAACCGCTGCTTATGCAGATACCACCAAAGCAAACGAAATACTCAAATGGAAAGCTGAATTTTCTATAGACAATGCATTGGAAAGTGCGTGGAAATGGGAACAACGCCTTCAGGAGAAGGAAATGGAAGAGACAGAAGGAATGTAGTGAAAAATAAAACTGTCTAAAATATAAGCTTAAAGGGCTAATTCAAACTTTACAAGCCTTTTGTATGGGGTTTAAAAACCCGCAAAGGCAGATCGTAATAAGGGGGAATTTATATTTTAGACAGTTTATATACAGAAATTAATTTACAATAAACGCATGGATCACTCCAGGAAGCCAACCTATCAAGGTCAGCACTATACTAATCAATAAGGTGGTTCCTACTCCATGGTTCAAATAGACTGCCAGAGGGGGTAATAGAATATTTAAAATGATAGTAAGCATGGTTGTTTTTTTAATGGTTATACACCCAAATTACTATTAATTTCTCAAAGAAAAATTTAAAAAATCGGGTTTAGCTTCAATTTAACAAGCTCATTTTTAGGAATATTCAGGTGCGGATTCCTACAAAAAACAGTAGCTCCCTGAGCAGCATTAGCCTGAAGAAATACCCTGATTTGTTGTATGGGGTTTGGGAATAGAGCTATCTTCGCAAAAAATTAACGAGATGACATTTAAGGAGCTGGGAGTTTCAGAAAATATTATTAAGGGACTAAACGAAATGGGGATTCATACCCCTACGAAGATACAGGAAGCGGCCATTCCCGTACTTACAGAAGGAACTGTGGATTTTGTGGGGCAGGCCCAGACAGGAACGGGGAAAACTGCCGCATTTGGATTGCCTTTACTGGCCCAAATCGACCCTGCCAAAAAACAGGTGCAGGCACTTATTTTGTCTCCTACCCGGGAACTTGGACAGCAGATCGCCAAACAACTCTTTAAATTCACCAAATATTCAGACAAGGTCTTTACCGAAGCAGTGTATGGAGGGGAAAAGATAGATATTCAAATAGCCAGGCTAAACCGTCCTACCCAGATTGTGGTAGCGACCCCCGGTCGTTTGATCGATCTAATGAATCGTAAGGCCGTGGATATTTCTGCGATCAAAACCCTTGTTCTGGATGAAGCAGATGAAATGCTGAGCATGGGCTTTAAAAAGGATCTTACCACGATCCTTGAAGCTACCAAATCTCCAGAAAGGAAAGTCTGGTTGTTTTCTGCTACCATTCCGCAGGACCTTAATGAGATCATCAATAAATATGTTGATAAAAATGCCCGCAGGGTAAACATAGATAAAAATGATGCCGTCAATACCGGGATCATGCACCAGTTCGTGAGCGAAGACGACAACAAAAAACTGGATACCCTTGCTTACTTCCTGAAATCTATGGGAAAACAGCGCGGAATAATTTTCACTAAAACCAAGGCCGCTGCAAGGACTCTTGCCGGGCAATTAAACGCAAAGAATCACGAAGTGGGACTGCTGGAAGGCGATATGTTACAGAAGGATAGGGATAAGGTCATGAGGGCATTTAAGAACAAATCCCTGCGTTTACTGGTCTCTACAGATGTTGCTGCAAGAGGTATTGATGTTGCCAACCTTGCCTTTGTGGTGCATTACCAGTTACCCGAACAAACCGACTATTATACCCACCGGAGCGGGCGTACTGCCCGTGCAGGAAAAACCGGAATCTCCCTGGCACTGGTGAACCAGTATGAGCTTAAAAAGCTTCGCCAACTTGAGCGGGAGTTAGGCATTAAATTCACGCAGATAAGGTAGTTACATTAGCTCACAGGTTTCCTGGTCAAGTTCTGTCTCGATAGTGTAGTGGTCAAAATTATATTCCTTAAGAAGCTTCTTAACCTCATTTTTCAGGTCAAGTAATTGCCTGAAACTATTTATATTCTGTAGTTTGATGTGAGTGGTGAAAATATGGTCTGTTCCTTCGAGTGACCATACATGCGTATGATGAACCGAGGCTATATTAGGGACCTGTAAAATTTTCTCCTCAATTTCCGGGATATTGATCTCTTCCGGAACCCCCTGCAAAAAGATAAAGAGCGTTTCCTTTAATCTTTTATAGACATTCCACAAAATAAAGAGGGTGATTAACAGGGAGAGTGCGGGATCAAGGTAATAGTTATCCCAGAATTGCAGGGTTACCGCCACGATCAATACTGCCACCCAGCCCAAGACATCTTCCATAAGGTGCCAGGAGACCACTTTCTCATTCAGTGATGTTCCTTTACTTAATTTAAACGCAGCTATCCCATTCACCGCAACTCCTACAATAGCGAACAGGAGCATTCCCACCGCATCAGAAGGTTCAGGGGAAATGATCCTTTTTATCGCTTCAGAGATCACGAAGATTGATCCTCCAATAAGAACAAGACTATTAATGAGGGCTCCCAGGAGGGAGAAACGTTTATATCCGAAGGAATAACGGGTATTGCTGGCCTGTTTGGATTTATTCTGTAGATACCAGCTGGTTCCCAGGGAAAGTGTATCTCCCAGGTCATGCACGGCATCAGATACTATGGCCACACTATTGACGTAAAACCCGCCTATCAATTCAAAAACCGTAAATCCGGCATTTAAAAAAAAGGCGAATTTGAGATTTTTTCCTGCAGTATGATGATGGTGATGCTCGTGCCCCATTTAGCTTTTGGTCATTGTATTACCAAAAGTAAAGGTTTTACCGGAAATTAACCGGCAAAATAACAGAGCTTAAAAAATGGAAATTAAACGATCTTAAAGATCACCAGCGCATAACCGTAAAACCTGACAAACCTTAGAAGTCCGAACAACAGGTAATAACGAAATTTGTAGTTGATGATACCTGCCGCGATACTGGTCATCGCAAAAGGAATGGGGAGTAAGGCACCCACCACAATCAGGAATCCGCCCCATTTCTCGGTATTCTTGATATGTTTGCTCATCCTTGTTTCCAGGTAATTGTGCACAGAAGGGATCCTGGTGATCCCACGTCCCATAAAAAAGGAAATGATCCCGCCTAAATAAGAGGCAAGAGCAAGAAGGCTTAGGTAAAATACCGGAGAAGCAGATTTTCCTGCCCAGGCAATAAAAAGTTCTGGTGGGACAAGTCCCAACAATGATTCAGAAGCAAGAAAGACGGCCAGAATACCCAATGGAGAGAAAGTCTCTGTCACCGTTACCAGTACCTGGTTGATATTGATCACATATTCATTGACGGCAATAAGGGCAATTAAAAAGAGAACGATAGGCAGGATAGCCTTTTTAAGGCTCCCCCCAACAAATCTGTAAAATCCGGTGTAACTATAATACTGGTGCAGTAATTTCCACCGGGGTTTTTTGTTTAAAACAATTTCTTTTTTCTTCATTTCCCTTTCTTCCATCTAAATATAAGCGTTAGGTAGCTGTAGATTCAAATACCAAGCCAATTCAATAAATTGAAAAGTTAATTCTCTTCTGCGTAAGCGATAAGGTTGTTGCTGTATTCCCTCAATTCCAGAGCATTGAGCTTGTTTTTAGCTTCTGCCATCAGTGACAGCAGGTAGTCAAGGCTCTCCTTAGGATCCACATCAGGATCTGCAGTCTCTTCCTCTTCAAAGCCTTCAACAGGCTCATCTGCAGGGATTGGGATATCAAAGGTCTGGTAAGTGTCAATATGTTCGTAGGTAAGCCTTATCACCTTGGCAAGCAAAGGACTCTGTTCTTCAACGGCATAAGGCCTTAGATCCTTTAGATCTTCAACGATTGTGTTGATTACTATGCCATTGCGCATTAGGTCGCGCTGAATTTTATTGAGAAGTTTTTGTGCCTTAGGATTTTCCAATGTAGCTTTTTTTTTGAACGATTAAACCATTTCCCTCCTTTTTACCGCATGTTGCCATCGCTTCGGAAGGAGCGCAAAGATAAATGTTTCTCCCTGTATTTTACGAGTGTATTTCTAAAGATTTTTTCATTCCCATGAAATTTAAGGCAGAATTTTTTTTTACCCCAAGAATTAACAAAGTCTTAAAATCAATGCTTCAAACTTTCCTGAAGGAATGATTAGTTTTAAGAAAGTAAAAAATAATTAATAATGGAAAATTTAGATAAAAAAGTGGCATTTATTACCGGTGGGAGTAAAGGTATAGGTTATGGCGTAGCCGAAACCCTGTCTGCGGCTGGAATGAGAGTAGCCATCACCAGCCGTCACGCTGCCGAAGCCGAAAAAGCTGCCGGGGAAATTACTTCAAAAGGAAAAGGAGAGGTATTTGGCCTTGAAGCCGATGTAAGGGATCTTCAAAGCCAGGAAAAAGCCATTCAAAAGGTTATCGAAAAATGGGGGCAGCTGGATGTGCTGGTTGCCAATGCCGGGGTTGGTTTTTTCGGGTCTATTGAAGAATTGACGGCAGAGCAGTGGCAGCAAACCATTGATACCAACCTTACGGGAGTCTTCTTTAGTATGAAAGCAGCTGTTCCCGCTATCAAAAAATCTGAAGGCTATATTTTTACCATTTCCAGCCTGGCAGGAACAAACTTTTTTGCCGGGGGTGCTGCCTATAATGCAAGCAAATTCGGGGTAACGGGTTTCACTCAGGCAGCCATGCTTGACCTGAGGAATCACAATATTAAGGTGACCACCATTATGCCGGGATCTGTGGCCACTCATTTCAATGATCATACACCTTCTGAAGAGGACGCGTGGAAAATTCAGCCCGAGGACCTGGGAGAACTGGTGCTTGATCTGCTAAAGATGAATCACCGCGCCCTTCCAAGTAAAATTGAGATACGGCCTACAAAACCGCCGAAAAAATAAGATTTTTAAAAAGGAGGTTTTCAGACCTCCTTTTTTAATTTTTGAAGGTGAATACTTTTGGCCTGCTCCACAATGAGATCGGCAATAGAAAGCCAGGCTTCTTCCTGGAGAAAATGCCGAGCCGGTAAGGAATGAATTTCCTGCAGACCGGCAATCTCCTTGACTTCCTTTCCGAAGGTTTCAAGTGGTAAGCCAGGATCCTTACCACCCCAGATCGCCTGGACGGGGTATGGGGTGTTTTGCACTGCGTGGTAACAAAGATCCCGGAAAGCGATGGAATGATCATAGTTGCGCATTACTTTTAAAAAGGCTTTTCCTTCATCTTTTCTTTTCAACAGGTCAACATAGGCATTGACTTCTTCTGAAGGAATTAAACCCGACTTCAGCACCCCCATATTTTTGAACATGACAGGCCAGGTGAGGTGATTCATCAGCTTTAATTCGGCCTCTCCAAGTACTCTCTTCTCAAAAGGTTTCATGACCGTAGGTTTTCTGAAGTTCACCACATCTATCCAGGTATTTAAAATAGTGAGAGACAGGATTTTTGAGCGGTGCCTTGCGGCCATAGCAAAGCCAATAGGCCCACCAATATCATGCACTACGAGGTGGAATTTCTTTAATTTTAAGGTAGTGGCTGCTTTAAAAATAAAATCAGCAAAGCCCGAAAAAGAGTAATCAAAATCATCAGGACGGTCAGAAAGACCAAAACCCGGAAGGTCAATGCTCACCCCTTTATAACCTTTTTTGGCAAGCGACTTAAGAACTTTGCGGTAAACAAATGAGGAAGCAGGGACTCCATGCATGCACAGTACCGGCTCCCCACGACCCAGACTAAGGGCAAAGGTCTTTATTCCGTCAACCATAAAATATCTACCTGAAGTTTCATGTGCTCTTATCACCTCTGCTATGCTTCTTGTATTCGCCATGGTGCATCAGGGATATCAGGATTTCTTTTGTACCATCTTTAATAGTTCCCGTGCGGCTTTTTCAGAAGATGCAGGGTTCTGACCTGTAATAAGTCGGCCGTCAATCACCACATATGAACTCCAATCGTCGCCTTTGCTGTAATGGGCACCCAGCTGGTTCATTTTATCTTCCACCAGGAACGGAACTATATCTGTAAGTCCCGCCGCTTCTTCTTCAGAATTGGTGAACCCGGTGACCTTCTTGTCTCTAACAAGGGGTTTTTTATGGTCCTCAACATTGGCTAAAGCGGCCGGGGCATGACAAACAAAAGCCATAGGTTTCATTTGTTCGTTGAATTTCTCGATCAACGAAATTGAAGTCAGATCATTTGCGAGATCCCATAAAGGACCATGTCCTCCCGGATAAAAAACGGCGTCAAAATCATTGACGTTTATATCTTCCAGCTTTTTGGTCTCAGACATTTTTTTCTGAAGCTCCTCATCCTTGTCATACCTTTTGGTAGCCTCTGTTTGAGCATCTTCTTTTGTACTGGCAGGATCTACAGGAGGTTGTCCTCCCTTTGGGGAAGCCAGGGTCACATCAACACCGGCATCGGCAAAGACGTAATACGGCGCGGCAAATTCTTCCACCCAAAATCCGGTCTTTTTTCCGCTGTTCCCAAGCTCACCATGGGAGGTAAGTACCATCAATATTTTCATAAGTTCTAAATTTTAATTTTATTTATTTCCGTAGAAAAGATCTTTATCTATAATCTTTCCCTTTTCCTTAAAATTACGATGATGTACTTCCATCGCCAAGGCAGTATTACTAATTTAAGGTTAAAATCTTCCCGTAGGGGTTCAGGTTATAGAAGAGGGTAAGAAAAGCCGTTTAACCTTTGTAGCTTTGTAAGAAATATTTTCCCGTTGAACCTGCTATCCCATTTCACGTCTTTTTTTAATCTGCTTAAAACGGCCGAATTTTCGAAAGGTATCAGTTTCGCAGTAGCTGCAGTGGTACCTTTGATTGTGAGCAGTCAATTGGGTAGATTGGATGTAGGAATCGCCATGTCAATTGGGGTGTTGCTCACTTCTCCCAGTGATGTGCCCGGCAGCCTGCGACGCAGGCTTATAGGGGTATCCCTTTCTGCGCTCATGGCCGTGGTGGGCACTCTGCTCGCGGGTTACGCCGCAATGAATGCGATCCTTTTCGTACCGGTGCTTGCCCTGTTGATCTTTTCTTTTTCCATGATCTCGGTTTACGGATTCCGGGCTTCCCTTATTTCCTTCTCCGGACTCTTTGCCGTTGTGTTGAGCCTCGCAAAGGTTCCTTCGGAAATCTCTGTGCTTGAACACTCGCTACTGGTTGGACTGGGTGGACTTTGGTACCTGGTATTTACCATCACCCTGCATTATCTTAACCGAAGGAGAGAAACTGAAAAACTCCTGGCCGAAGTTTTTGAACTAACGGCAGAGTACCTGGAGATAAGAACGAGGTTATTTAGCAGTGCAGGAGAGGAGCAGGAGAAATTGCAAAAAGAACTTATAGGGGTACAGACAGATATCAATGAAAAACACGAGACCCTTCGGGAACTGGTAATCTCCAGGCGAAGAAATTTTGGCCGTTCTGGGGTAGTGCGTAAAAAATTGCTCATTTTCATGGAGCTTGTTGACATCCTGGAACTGGGGATGGCCAATCCAGTCAATTATATCCGAATGCAGCAACTGTTTAGGGACAGGAGTGATAAACTGGAGGCTATAAAAAAATGGAGTATAGTAATGGCTGCCCAACTTAGGGAAATAGCGCTGGTGTGGAAAAAAGATGTCACCTACCGGACTAATCCACAACTGGAAATTTTGCGGGAAGATGCCTGGCAGGCATTCAGGGATTTTGAAAAAGACGCGAATCTCCCTCAGGAACGCGAGGCACTGCTGGTATACAGGAATCTCCTGGTATTTAAAGATAAGCAAGACCGAAAAATTAAGTCAATAGAACGTCTTTTACGCGAGTGGGAAGGAAAGTCTGAATTTAAAATAAGGGCTAAAGAAGCAGAAAAGTTTATTACCACCCGTGATTACGACCTAAAGACCCTTGAAAATAATCTGGATCTCAAATCACCTATTTTCAGGCATTCCCTTAGACTCCTGGTCGTCCTGGTAGCAGGTTTTTTCCTGGGAAGGATCTTTCACTTTCAAAATGCCTATTGGATCCTTCTTACCAGTCTGGTGATCATGCGGCCGGGTTATGCCCTTACCCGCGAACGTTTTCAGCAGCGTTTGTATGGCACTCTCATTGGGGGAGGTATTGCAGTCACTATAGTACTTATAGTTCAAAATACCATTGTTTATGGGATACTGGCGGTAATTACCCTGATCCTGGCTTTTTCAATGATCCAGAGGAACTACAAAACAGCAGCAGCTTTTATAACCCTTAACGTTGTATTTGTCTATAGTCTCATAAGACCTGATGTTTTGGAGGTGATACAGTACCGGGTGCTGGATACGATAATTGGTGCCGCTCTGGCTTTTGTGGGGAACAAATTCCTATGGCCTACCTGGGAATATTCGGGAATAAAGAATTTTATTTCTGAAAGCCTGAAAGCCAATCGCGAATTTTTAAACGAGATTTCAGTTTTATACCGGGAAAAAGGCAGATCTGCAACTTCTTACAGGCTGGCAAGAAAACGGGCTTTCCTCGCGATAGGAGACCTTAATGCGGCTTTCCAGAGAATGGCTCAGGAACCCCGATCAGGGGAAGGGGAAATGGGTGATGTATTTAAAATGGTTTCCCTGAACCAGGAATTCCTTTCTTCGGTGGCCTCTTTGGGAACATTTATCAGGGCACATTCCACCACCACGGCCTCCACCCATTTTCTTAACTATACACGGGCGATCACAGAAAACCTTCTGGCAGCAGAAAGATCTCTTCAGGAAGAGGAGGTACCTTCAAAACCCATTGTACAAAAAGAAATTGAAGAGGCAGAGATCTATTTCAGTGAAAAATTCAAGGAGCTTACAGAGAAGAGGAATAGGGAGAAAGCAGAGGGACAAATGGAAATAAGCCCTGAGTTGCGGGAGCAACTACAGGAGGTACAGATCATCACAGACCAGCTCAAATGGCTGTGGGAACTTTCAGAAAATTTAAAGGCACTTTTGAGCAAAGACATTCTCAAAGCATAAAGCCACCCTTGTGAGGTGGCCTGAAAAAATTCCGGTCTGTAAAATTCGATTCAGGAAACTATTTTTTTTCTTGTCTTCCTGCTTTTTTTGGTTCGCTCTTACCTTGTTCTTTTCTTGGAGCTGCCTTTTTTTCAGCTTCCTTTTTTTGTCCTTGCCTTTCTTGTGCCATGACTAAAATATTTTAATGGTTAATGATATAAATTTACAACTCCCTGCCTTTTAGAGTTTTACTTTTATAATACTTTAACGCTAATTAGAGTTTAATTAAGGAAAACAGGTTTCTGAGGTCTTTTCTTTTCAGCCAAAGCCTGCTACAAATGGATTTCTATTTCATAAATTTGGAATTCAGGTTTAAAATTATGGAGCAGAAAAAAGTAATTGAGGAGATCATTTCCCAGAAGAGATTACCTCATTTAAGATTAAAGATAAAGGAACGCGCAGAAGCATTTACTGAAAGCCTTTTCTATACCTTGTTTGATGAAGATACTCCGGTGAAGGAAAACCTGGAGAAACTTTCATTTGATTTTAAAGAACTGGCAGATCTGGTCTGTTGGGAACCACATAAACCTTGTGAAGAGATATGGCAGGATTACTGTAAAATGCTCCCTGATATTCTCCGGAAGCTCAACAAAGATGCAGTGGCGATTGCCACCAATGATCCAGCCGCAAACTCGGTAGAAGAAGTCTATCTGTCTTACCCCGGATTTTTCGCAATTGCAGTTTACCGTCTCAGCCATGAGTTCTATAAATTCAGGTTGCCGCTGGTACCCCGGTTGATGACTGAGTATGCCCACAAAATTACCGGCACAGATATTAACCCAGGAGCACAAATAGGAGGTTCTTTCTTTATAGACCACGCTACGGGGGTGGTGATAGGGGAGACTGCAGTTATAAAAGACAATGTAAAGATCTACCAGGGGGTGACTCTTGGAGCCTTGTATGTAGAGCGGGAGCTTAGGAACAAGAAACGCCATCCTACCATAGAAAATAATGTGACCATTTATGCCAACGCTACCATCCTGGGAGGGAATACCATAATTGGTGCAAACAGTATCATAGGAGGTAACACATGGCTCACCTCCTCGGTCCCTGAAAACTCATTTGTAACCCATTCCCCGCAGATAAAGATCAAAAACCTGCAGCAAAAATGAACGATTCCATATTAGATCTGATTGGGAATACTCCCCTGGTAAAGGCAAAGTATCTTATCAATAATCCCCGGGTAGAGCTTTACTTCAAGCTGGAGGGTCAGAATCCCGGCGGCAGTGTGAAAGACCGGCCGGCCTATAACATGATCAAAAAAGCACTGGAAAGGGGAGAGATCACCAGGGAAACCAAACTTATTGAAGCTACCAGTGGTAATACCGGAATTGCCCTGGCCATGATCGCCGGGATCTTCAAACTGGATATAGAGCTCATAATGCCCGAGAATTCTACCGTTGAGCGGGTTCAAACCATGAGGGCCTACGGCGCAAAGGTGATCCTTACCGCTGCCGCTGGCGGAATTGAAGGCGCCAGGGATTATGCTGAAAACCGTATGAAGGAGGGAAATTATTTCATGCTCAATCAATTTGGGAACAATGACAACTGGCAGGCCCATTATGAAACTACGGGACCTGAGATCTGGGAAGATACCAATCACAAGATCACTCATTTTGTGTCTTCGATGGGAACTACCGGAACGATAATGGGAACTTCCACCTTTCTCAAAGAAAAGAAAAGCAGTATTCAAATTGTTGGGGTACAACCTGCCGATGATGCCCGAATTCCGGGTATCAGAAAGTGGCCCAGGGAATATCTTCCGGCAATTTTTGATCCTCAAAAGGTGGACAGGATCCTGGAGGTTAATGAACCGGAGGCCCGGGAAATGACCAGACGTCTTGCAAGGGAAGAAGGTATTTTTGCGGGGATGAGCAGCGGCGGTGCTGCTGCTGCTGCAGTGAGGTTATGTGAAGAACTGGAAGAGGGAGTAGTGGTAAGCATAGTTTGCGACAGGGGAGACCGATATCTTTCTTCAGATCTTTTTGATCAATAAAAAACCACCCTTTAAAAAGGGTGGCTCCTCAACACACTTACGTGATCTTAATTACTTACCAGGACAATGCCTGAAGCACTACTTTCTACCCGCAATCTTCTGGTTTTGTCACCATCTTTAATTTTGATGCGGTAAAAATCTTTCTCAATATTCCATTCTTTGGAAGTTACGATATGTTTATTGGCCACAACCCTACCGTTACGATACTGTTGCATTAAATGAAGCCTTACGTTATCTGGTAATGGTACGTTTTTAAACTGCTGGTATGTTGAGACCATCTCCCCATGCCTGTCGTATTTAGCAAGAACATTACCTTTGGTAGTTCTGAACTCCACATCAAATGAATCAAAGCCATATTCCCGGTTTTCAAGAGCTAACTTCTCTGCATCAAAATTTTCACGGATAAAGGTTAACGGGTCTTGTTGGAAATGGCCCACGTATTTTTCTGGTAAACTAACAATTAATAGTTCAGTGTTAGGATCGATCTTCATGGAAACGGGTGAATAATCCACTTTTGTTTCCTTCAATACAATTTGCGAATGCCCGACGCTGATAAAGCCCATCAAGAGCAAACAAAGAATTAAATTTTTCATAGCACACATTATTTAGATTAATAATATTATAAAGGTATTTATAACCTAATTATCTGGGTACTACTTAAGTATCACATCTCTGTTAAAGTTATTAATAAAATTTCTTAGAGGTTTGGCCCTGCTTTACGTAACAGCTTCTGAAGGTTTTTGATCTCCATTTTCTGACGTCCCAATAACAGGGTTCCGTCATTTTTGAATTCCTGCAAATGCCGGTTTACAACTGCACGGGTGGTACCTATCATATTAGCGATCTCTTCGTTTGAAAGATCATTGATGAGCTCCAGTTTTTGGGATTCAGAATTTATGTTCCGTAAGATCAGTTTAGCAAGCCTTACCGGGATCTCAGTGAGGGTTAAGTTGGTAGCATATTCCTCGACCACCCTTAATTGATGGCATAAATAAGGTAGTATATTCCGGTTGATCTCAGGGTATTCCTTCATCCACATCTGCATTTTCTCCAGACTGGCAGCAAGAAGGATAGTCTTATCCAGGGTTTCATAATAGACATGTTGATCACATTCGTTCAACAAGCACATCATGTCAAAAACATCATTCCGGGTGAGGAGGAACAGGGTAAATTCCCGGCCTGATTCCGGGTCGATCTTGTACACCTTGAGCCGTCCCGAAATTATAAAATGGAACTGCCGGTGAAAGGTATTGGTCTTGTGAAGGCTGCAGGTATTCTTTGGCCATTTCTCTACATTTAAATCATCAAGAATTGTTTCTATTTGGTCAACTTCCAGATCTTTAAGTAATTTATTTGTTGAGAGGGCTTGGATGTACTGATTGCGCTTCCTCATATTCTTTTTCATTGTGCACGCAAATATATATTTAGACAAATCACAGTAGGGGAAAAAAAATGGGGCAGGAGCAGAATACCAGGTAGTTAACCTTTCGCTAAAGATACAAAATTTCTGCAATACCCGGAAGGAGCATAAAAATAAAAGCTGAGGTTTTTCCATATAAAAATTTGAGTATACCCTTAAAATCAGCTATTTTTGCAAAATTGCAAACGAACAAACATCTAATGACGCAGGACATATTTGGAATTGAAGAGAAGACGGTTGATAAGGAATTATATGACTATCAACAGGAAGATATTAACAAGATTTTCAGGATTCTGGAAGCTCACCCCGAACGTTATAATCTTCTTTATCAACTACCTACTGGTGGGGGTAAGACCGTTATCTTTTCCCAAATTGTGCGGGAATATATACAACGTACCGGTAAAAAGGTCCTTATCCTTACTCATCGTATCGAACTCTGCAAACAAACCTCAAGAATGCTTTCGGGTTTTGGGGTACGAAACAAGGTCATCAACAGCAGTATCAAGGAACTGCCAGATCAGAATGAGTACATGTGTTTTGTAGCCATGGTAGAGACGCTCAATAATCGCCTGAACGATGAAAAGGTAGAGCTGGAAAACCTTGGCATGGTGATCATTGATGAGGCCCACTACAATTCCTTTAGAAAACTATTCAAATTCTTTGAGAAGTCTTTCATTCTCGGGGTAACGGCTACGCCTCTGAGTTCCAATATCAAGCTTCCCATGAAGGATAATTACCGCGAGCTGATTGTAGGGGATTCGATAAGTTCGTTGATTGGAAAAGGCTTTCTGGCCAAAGCCAACACCTATAGTTTTGATGTTGGTCTTTCTACTCTTAAGGTGGGTATCAACGGCGATTATACCGTGAAATCTTCCGAAGAACTTTACTCGAATTTCTCCATGCAGGAGAAACTCCTTGATGCCTATATGGAAAAATCCCATGGGAAGAAGACCCTTATCTTCAACAACGGGATCAATACTTCCAAGGAGGTCTATGAAACCTTCAGAAATGCAGGGTTCGATGTGAGACACCTTGACAATACTACCAGTAAACAAGACCGTAAGGACATTTTGCGCTGGTTCAAGAAGACACCAGATGCAGTACTGACATCAGTAAGTATCCTTACGACAGGATTTGATGAACCAACGGTAGAATCTATCATTTTGAACCGTGCCACCAAATCCCTTACCTTATATTATCAAATGATAGGGCGCGGGTCCCGTGTACTGCCGGGTAAGGATGAATTTACCGTGATAGACCTAGGGAACAATGCGGCCAGGTTTGGTTTGTGGAGTGCCCCGGTAGACTGGAAACAGATCTTCAGGTCACCAGATTATTTCCTTGAGAACCTGGTAAGTGATGAGGAGATAGAGCAGAACTTCAAATATGAAATGCCTGCAGACCTCAGAGAGAAATTTGCCAAATCTGAAGACGTGAGTTTTGATGTCGAGGCTGAGTATGATGATATCATTTCAAAAGGTCTGAAATCAAAGACCGTTCTGGAACGTTCCCTTGACCAGCACACCAGGATGTGCGTAGAGAACAGCGAAGATGTCTTTGACGCGCGCCTGCTGGCGAAAGAACTAACAGAGGACATTGCGTACAGGATAAGACGATATTCCTATTGCATAAGCAACAGTACCAAAAATTACCGTGACTGGCTTAAGGAAGATTATATGCGCAAGCTAAGGCTGCGAATAAATCAGGCGGACTTTTAAAAATATTTTTACTTTAAACATTTCTTCTGCCCCCGTCTCACCGGCGGGTAAGTCGTTCTGTGTGTTATACGGGGTTTAACTTTCCTTTCTCTCCTGCTCCTCCCGGTTCGGGAGTTGCCTCATGTTAATAAATTGCCGGCTTTCTCCCATTTTTACAGATTTTTTCCGCAAAGGAAAAGCTGGTACTTTAACATCATCTTCGGAATATTTTCCTTTGAAAATCCTGAAATTAGAGAACAGGGGGTGCTCTGTTTCAGAGAGTTGCCCATACAACCATATAAAACTTAAAAAATGGAAAAGGAAAACCAAAAAGGTCAGGGGCCCGAAGAAAAAAGTGAAAAACAAAGAGATCTTGACAAACACAGGGAAGACGGGACAAATGAACATTTGACCACCAACCAGGGGGTAAAGATAAATGATAACCAACATACCTTGAGTGCGGGTGAACGAGGACCATCCCTGCTTGAAGACTTTATCTTCAGGGAAAAAATGACCCATTTTGACCATGAGAGAATTCCGGAAAGAGTAGTGCATCCAAGAGGTTCAGGAGCCCACGGCGTATTTGAGGCCTATGAGTCAATGAAAGAGCATACCAAGGCTTCATTTTTAAGCGAGGCAGGGAAAAAGACCCCGGTCTTTACCCGGTTTTCCACCGTGGTTGGTTTTCGCGGATCTACAGATCTGGCGAGAGATGTTAGGGGTTTCGCAGTGAAATTCTATACAGATGAGGGCAATTATGACCTGGTGGGAAATAACATTCCGGTTTTCTTCATACAGGATGCGATTAAATTCCCTGACCTTGTACACGCCATTAAACCTGAACCTCATAATGAAATTCCGCAGGCAACGGCTGCCCATGATAATTTCTGGGATTTCGCCTCCCTTATGCCCGAGGCTACCCATGTGATCATGTGGATAGTTTCAGGAAGAGGAATTCCACGCAGTTACAGGATGATGGAAGGCTTTGGAGTGCATACCTTCAAATGGATAAATGCCGAAGGAAAAGTAACTTTTGTAAAATATCACTGGAAGCCGGTGTTGGGAACGCATTCTGTTCTGTGGGACGAAGCCCAGAAGATCTCCGGAATGGATCCCGATTTTCACCGAAGGGACCTTTGGGAAGCTATTGATAAGGGGGAATTCGTGGAATTTGAACTTGGAGTGCAAATGGTTCCCGAAGAAGATGAACACAAATTCGACTTTGACCTTCTCGATCCTACCAAACTCATCCCCGAAGCGCTGGTGCCGGTGAGAAAGATCGGAAAAATGACCCTGAACAGGAATCCGGATAATTTCTTTGCCGAGACAGAACAGGTGGCATTCCACCCAGGTCATATTGTGCCGGGAATTGATTTCACCAATGATCCCCTGCTGCAGGGAAGATTATTTTCCTATCTGGATACCCAGCTTATTCGCCTGGGTGGACCCAACTTCCACGGGATACCTATCAACCGACCTATCGCCCCCATGCACAACAACCAGCGTGACGGCTTTATGAGGCAACAGATCAACAAAGGAAAAGTTAACTACGAGCCCAACTCAGTAGGAGGCGGCTGTCCTTTCCAGGCCAAGATGAAAGACGGAGGTTTTGTGAGCCATACCGAACATATAGACGCCAGGAAGATACGGGCCAGAAGCAAGAGCTTTAATGACTATTTCAGCCAGGCAAGCCTTTTTTACCACAGCCAAACCGAAGCTGAGAAAAAACAGATCATTAGTGCTTTTCAATTTGAACTGGGGATGATAGAAAGGGAAGAAATAAGAAAACGAATGGTTGGACTGCTTACCCAGGTAGATAAAGACCTGGCCAAACAGGTGGCAGAAGGACTAGGTTTTCCTTTTCCTGATGGGCCTATGCAACCCGTCCAACACGGGGTTCCTGCAGATGCAGATCCTAAGGATTATGAACCGTTAAATGTGAAACAGGCTATTAAAGAAGATAAGAGCCTGAGCATGGAGTATACCGTGAAAGGAAATATCAGGACACGAATGGTGGCATTCCTGTGTGCAGACGGGGTAGATGGAGAATCGGTGGAGAGCATGAAAAAGGCGCTTACCCAAAAAGGGGCGATGGTCAAAATAGTGGCTCCCCACAATGGTAAAATTAAGACAGAAAGCGGCGGGGAAATAAAAGTGGATAAAAGCTTTGCTACCAGTGGTTCTGTTCTCTTTGATGCTTTCTATGTCCCTTCCGGAGAAAAGAGCATAGGTACGCTGAAAAAGAACGCCAAAGCGATCAACTTTATGCATGAAGGTTATAAGCACTGTAAAGCTATAGCTATGGAGGGAGATGCCAAAGACCTGTTGAAGGCGAGCTATATTGAACACCTTGTAGAAAGTATTGATAACGAGAAACAGGGAGTGATCCTGGAGAAGAGGGGCTCTGGCCTCGAAGACAAATTCATACAGGCCATTGGGCAACACCGTTTTTGGGGGCGTGAGAAAACTGAAAGGATCCCAGCCTAGATCCTTTAAAAAAGAAAATGGTCCGGGAATTTTTCCGGACCATTCTTTTTAGTTCTTCTTTTTAAAGATCCCTTTGATCTTACTGAAAAGGCCTTTTTTCTCCCCGGTATTTCCTGATTTCCTCTTTGGTCTGTCTTTATTGGTGAACAAACGTTCCAGGAAATCATCCCGTTTCTCGGGTTCACAGGCCAGCATCATTTGCACGGTAGGAGAGGGGGAACCAAAACGCGCCCCTGTGATCTCTTCAAATTGAGGATCTGCATTCATCTTCTGCATAAGCAAAGCGAAGGCAGGGAGAGCCGAATTTGCGCCCTGTCCTATATAAGTTGAGGGGAACCCTATGCGGTGATCATCAGATCCTGCCCAGGTAACCGAAACCAGGTTAGGGGTGATCCCTACGAACCAGCCGTCCCTGTTATCCTGTGTGGTCCCGGTCTTTCCTGCAATATCATTGGGGAGGGCATATTTAAAGCGAAGCCTTGCAGCAGTTCCTGAGTTCACCGTTTCTTTCATCATCTCTATCATTACCTGACCCGTGGTGTTGGAGAACGCAGGTTTTTTAGCCACCTGTGGTTTGAATTCGACAATGATATTTCCGTATTTATCCTGAATTTTGGTGATGTAAAAAGGTTTTGCAAACCGCCCGTTGTTAGCATAGCTTGCATAAGAACCGGCAAGATCTGCCACGCTCATCTCTGCAGTTCCCAAAGCTATGGAAGGATAACGTGGAATATCCGGAGGGAAACCCATTTTTTGAGCCTGTGTGAGTACATTGTTCAACCCCACATCATACAATACCTTAACGGCAATGGTATTTATTGATTTGCTAAGTGCAGTAGGCATTGGATAGTTGAGGTAAGGATCAATATCGTCATCAGAATTTGACGGTGTCCAGCCTCCTTCATAAGAAACCTCCCTTACAGAATAATAGGTACAGGGGTCGATGCCGGCATCTACAGCCGCGGTATACACCACCGGTTTAAAGGTGGAGCCTACCTGCCGCCTGCTTTGCTGTACGTGATCGTATTTGAAGTACTTATGGTTTATCCCGCCAACCCATGATTTAACCGCTCCCGTTGAGGGTTCGAGATTGATCATTCCCATGTTCAGGAATTTCATATAATGCTGAACACTGTCGGCAATACTGGCACTTATCATTTCCTTCTTCCCCCAGTCAAAAAGTTCCATTTCGGTCTTCTTGTGGAGGGAGTCCATGATCTTTTCCTTCTCCCAACCGGCTTTTTCGAGGGATTTGTATTGCGGCGTCTGTGCCAGTGCCTCCTTCAGCAGTTTTTCACGTTTCCAGGGAGCCCTCTTTCCCCAGCTCTTTTCAAACTGCGCCTGGAGGGCGGTCATATGTTCTGTCATGGCTTCTTCTGCCAGTACCTGCATCTCGTAATCAATGGTGGTATGTATCTGCAAACCGTCACGATAGATATTATAAGGTTCCCCTTCCCCGTTGGTGAGGGTATCGAGAATAGCCTTGACATCTTTTTTTAGCTGTGACCTGAAGTAAGGAGCTATCCCCCCGTTATTACTGAAGAACTGGTACTTCATGGTGATAGGTTGCTCCCGTGCCTTTTTATATTCTTCCTGCGGAAGAAATCCGTACTTCTCCATCTGGAACAATACCACATTCCGACGTTCCTTGCTTCTTTCAGGAAACAGCCGCGGATTGTAATAATGAGATGCCTTAAGGGTTCCAACAAGGGTAGCTGCCTGTTCAAGAGTTAGATTTGAAGTTGTTGTATTGAAGAACTTCCGGGAAGCACTTTCAATTCCGTAGGTATTGTCACTAAAAGGGACCGTATTAAAATAGAGGTTGATGATCTCTTTTTTGGAATAAATGCTTTCAAGCCTTCGCGCAATAATTGACTCCCGCACCTTGTTCACAACGATGCTGAGGTAACCGTAGTCTTGTCTTCCAAACAGGTTCTTGGCCAGCTGCAGGGTAATGGTACTTCCTCCGCCAGAGGTTTCATCTCCCATTAATATGGTCTTGAAGAATACCCTTGCAAGGCTGCGGCTGTCGATGCCGTCATGGTCATAGAAGCGAATATCTTCTGTCGCAATAAGGGCATCAATAAGATGCTGCGGCAATTCCTGGTACAAGACCGGCTGCCGGTCAAAAATGTAATATTTTCCTATGAGTTCCCCTTCTGAAGCGAAAACCTCGGTGGCCTCATTCTGTTTTAGTTCCTTAAGTTCTGCTTCTGCGGGGATCTTCCCCCATAATCCGAAGTAAATACTCAGGTAAAAGATGCCAAAGAAAAGGAAGCCTCCCAGGAGCACCCCAATTGTCCATTTTTTTGCAACGGGTGCCGGAATCTTCCTGATTTTATCTGCTAACTTCCTGATCTTAAGAAGTAGTACTCTATAATATTTTGTAAGCATAGGTCAAGTGTCTGCCAAAGAAACAAACACTTAATCAAAAACATCTCCAAGTTTAAAAAACTTTAAGATTTGAAAAAGCAAGCCTTCAGAAACCGGCGTGAAGCCTGCTAAATCTTTATTAATTATTTACAAGAAAAAATTAAACGCAAAGGTTTCCGGGTCCAAATTTCTTAACTTGGTGAAAAGAAACTATGGGAATGAACCGTACTGTTCTGCTGATTACCGCAGGCCTCATTATTTTACTGGGGTTCCTGTATTTTGGCCTTGACCGCATCAGTTTCAATAATACCGGAACCCCTTCAGGGGCGGTAACTATTGAACAAAGCTGGGTATTGCCCGATGAACTTGATGAAGTTTCGGGAATGGCTTTTTTAGGGGAGAATAAGATCGCTTGTATTCAGGATGAGGATGGGATCATTTTTATTTATGACCTGGCCGCTTCGCGTATTGAAAAAGAAGTAGAGTTTGGAGATTCAGGAGATTATGAAGGGATAGCAGTAAAAGGTTCTACCGCCTATGTGCTCAGGAGTGACGGCATCATCTATGAAGTTCAGGATTTCCTTACTGCAGAAGATCCTAAGGTAAGGGAGATCGAAACCCGGTTCAGTACTAAAAATAATATGGAAGGCCTGTTTTTCGATAAACGAAGCAACGGCTTGTTACTGGCAGTGAAAGGAAAAGATCCAGATTCCAAAAGCTACAAGGGCATTTATCTGTATGATCTCGAAAAGGACAGGCTCCGGGAGGCTCCGGCATATAAACTAACTTTTGAGGAGGCGGTATTTGATGATATAAGAAAGAAAAATGTTCAGAACACCTTCTACCCTTCAGAGGTAGCCCGCAATCCCGTAACCGGCGAGATCTTGTTACTGGATGGGCGAAGACCGCAGTTGCTTATTCTTGATGATACCGGCAGGGCTAAAGTCCTGCATGTGCTCAATAAAAAAGACTTTCCGCAACCCGAGGGGATCACTTTCAGTAAAGACGGGGCCATGTATATTTCAAGTGAAGGAAATCCCGGCACTATTCATAAGGTCCGGTTGAAATAGCAAACCCATTCTATGTCTGAAACTTTAACAACCACTTCAGTAAAAAAAAGCAAGGCCCCGCTTTATATCTCAATTGGGATCATTGCCGCCCTTCTCCTTAGTTATTTTTTCATTCCGCAGGTACAAAGCTTCATGAACAATGGCTGGAGCGCCCTTACCAGTGGTGACGAACAGGTAACACGGCAATGGGTGTCCCAATTTGGCTGGTTCGGTCCTTTGGTGATCATTCTTACCATGATCGTACAAATGTTTCTTATAGTGATCCCTACCCCAATCCTTATGGTGGTGGCCATCATTGCTTATGGCCCAATCCTGGGCAGCCTCATCCTTTTTACCGCGATCTTCCTGGCCTCCAGTTTCGGGTATTTAATAGGAAGGTATTTTGGACCGGTTATCGTTGAAAAACTTATAGGCCCCAGCACAGAGCGCAAGATCTCTGCGTTTATTGAAGAGTACGGTTTCTGGACGGTGATCGTGATAAGGCTTAGCCCTTTTCTGTCAAATGACGCCATAAGCTTTGTTGGCGGGGTCTTGAAAATGGGTTACTGGAAGTTCATTGGTGCAACCATGATAGGAATTTCGCCCCTCATCATTTTTATCGCTTACCTGGGTGGGGATTATGAAAGGCTAAAAACAGGATTGATCTGGACCTCTGTGATAAGTCTGGTTTTATTCATCGTTTTTGTTTGGTGGGACAAGAAGATCAGGAAAGAAAAGCCCTGATTCAGGAGCGGAGGAGAGCAAGGTTTTTGTAAATAATTTCCTAATAATCAATAACTTATATTTTTAATAATCTTACCTTTATTTCTTCGGAAGGGTGACAGTACTCTTCAACCCCCCCTTAACCTGCGTTGAACCTTACGGCCTTTGCCGTCTTCCCCCCTGGTTTTTCTTTCCGGGAACAAAGAAAAATATTTAAATTTTGTGTGCTATGAAAAAAGTAGGTTTTCTGCTATTGGGGGCGGTGTTCCTCATGGCGGGTTGCAATGTGTATCACTCCGGAAGTGCCGGGGTGAATGAAGCCGTAGAATCAAATTCGCGGGTTAAGATCGTAACTACAGATAATGTTTTCTATGAATTTAAAAGACTACAACAAGAGAACGGACAGTTATTTGGGGTGACCGGAAGGAATTCTGACACTGCAAAAATGCTGTATGACCATCCACAACTTAAGGACGGGAATAATGTAAAGATCGCATTGTCTAAAGAGGAGATAAGAAGCATTTACCTCAAGGACAAAAAGATGTCTAACATTGTCAATTTTGGGGTGCCTGTAGTTGGCGCTGCGGGGATAATCGGCCTAACTTCAGAGGGGTTCCGGCCAAATGTGGGAAATTAAATTGCGTTGAAAAAGAAAAATGGAAAAGCCGTAGCTGTATAAACATCTACGGCTTTTTTTATGTTCCGGTGACCGGGTTATAGTTTGTCAGCGACAGCCTGTACCTCGTCAAG
Source organism: Salinimicrobium flavum (assembly GCF_042684505.1). Taxonomy (NCBI): domain Bacteria; kingdom Pseudomonadati; phylum Bacteroidota; class Flavobacteriia; order Flavobacteriales; family Flavobacteriaceae; genus Salinimicrobium; species Salinimicrobium flavum. The sequence goes on along the minus strand of NZ_JBHULT010000010.1, from coordinate 423,216 downwards.
CACCCTCAACAGGTTCTCCCCCCAAAGTTTGGCGATTTGCTTTTCAGAATAGCCTCTTTTTACCAGTTCCAGGGTCACGTTGAAGGTTTCGGAAGCATCGCTCCAGCCTTCAATTCCGCCGCCCCCGTCAAAGTCTGAACTTATCCCCACGTGGTCTATCCCTATCTTTTCCACCAGGTAATCTATGTGATCTACAAAATCTTTCACATCTACCGGTGGCACTTTTTCTTTAACTTTCTGCACTTTTGGAAAGGCCAGTTTTCGCACCTTTCTGAATTCCGTATAGTACGCATTCCTGTCTTCAGGCTCCATCGCGCGTACTTCATTCCTGTCCAGAAGTTTAAATCCTACTTTTTCACCCACTTCTGCATATACCTTGTTCACCGCCTCATTAAAGGCATTGTGTTTCTCTGTGCTCACGTAAGAACTAAAGGCAACAGTTTGTATTAGTCCGCCGTTCTCCTTAAGCCACTCCAGTTGCTCGTCATCAAGATTACGGCTGTGGTTGCAAAGGGCGCGGGCAGAGGAGTGGGAAGCGATCAAAGGTGCTTTCGATAATTCGATCATTTGCCGCATGGCTTCTTTGGAAGGATGGGAGATGTCTATCATCATTCCCAGGCGGTTCATTTCTTTCACCACTTCCTTTCCTAAAGGACTCAGTCCGTCGTGCAGCCATTCATCATTGGCTTCGCCTGTATTGGAATCACACAACTGACTGTGCCCGTTGTGAGACAAAGACATATAGCGGGCGCCCAGATCGTAGAATTTCTGAACGTTGCCAATATCGGTACCAATGGGGTAACCGTTTTCCACGCCTATCATAGCCACTTTTTTTCCCTGGGCAACCAGGTCACGCACCTCCTGTGAAGTCGTGGCCAGGCCAATCTGGGAAGGGGCTATCTCGTTGGTTAACCGGTGAATGGCCTCAAATTTAGACATGGCCGTTTCGTGGGCTTTTTTATAGCCTTCGGGGGTAAGTTCATCCTGGCCGGTATAGACAATGAGCCAGCTTACATCTACACCGCCTTCGTCCATTTTGGGAAGGTTCACCTGCGTATCCAGGTTCTGGGTGTAATTGGTCTCTGCGGTAAAATTGTTGATATTGATATCGTTATGCGTATCAATGGTGATCACTTTGTCATGGATCATCCTTGCTGTTTCCTCCGGGTTTTCATCAGCCATCTGGGCCTGTGCGCTAAAAGCTGCGAAGCAAACGAGCAGGTAAGTACTTTTAAATTTCATGTTCATAGGTTTTAAAGGCTCAAAATAGGCATTTTTTTCAAAAGCGTTAATTGTTGCGAAAAGTGGCCGGTTTATCAACCGTTCATTGTTAAAAGGTTTTTAGGGAGAGGGCAGGAGCAGCAGTCGATTCTTTGTATTTTGCTGAAGGAAAATAATAGTGGTCTTTGCCCTGAAGAATGGCCGTCAAATAGGATTAGGGGTTATAAGACGTTGGCCACACCTAAAAAACCAAAACATGAACGTAGACTACACAGCGTTACTTAAAGAGATAGATTACTATTTAGTAGATGGAAGAAAAGAAAGTGCTGCATTTTTAATGTGGTACCTGGAAAAATATTATCGATTAGACAATCAAGAAGCGATTGATTCCGTCTGTGACAACAATGGGGACAAGGGAGTTGACGGTATTTATATTAACGAAGCACTTGGAACAATTGATGTGTTTCAATCGAAAATTGCACAATCAGTTAATAAAACAATTGGGGACACTACGTTGAAAGAATTCTATGGAACCCTTTGCCAGTTTGAAACCAAGGATAAAATTCAGAATCTGTTGAACTCCGCAGGTAAGGCTGAAGTAGCGTCATTAATCAAGAGGTTAGATATATTAGAGAAAATTGACGCTTATAAAGTCAGAGGTATTTTTGTGGCTAACATAGACCTTTCATCAGATGGTGAAGATTATCTAGGAATCAGAGAGGAAATTGAATTTATTGGTAAATCTATACTCGAAGACCAATACATTTCAGATAGCAAGGAAATTAAAGTTCAATCTGAAGCCATTTTCGATATCTCTGCAACTGAGACAACCTCCTATTTTGTAGACTCTGAAACAGAAACGTATATCGCTCCTATTAAGGCACTCGAATTGGTTAAATTAGAAGGTATTGATGATCAGTCAATATTTGATTACAATGTTAGAGGATCCTTGGGTAATACTAAAATCAACAAGGGGATTGTAAAAAGTATTAGGGACAAATCCTTGCACAAAAAATTTCCACTTTTTCACAATGGAATTACTATAGTTTCAGATGAAGTTGAAAAAGAAGATGACAAATTGACTTTGAAAAAATTTTATGTAGTCAATGGTTGCCAAAGTCTCACATCACTCTACAGAAATGAAAAATACCTATCGGACAACCTCCGCATATTGACAAAAGTGATAAAAGTTCCTATTGATTCTCCACTATGTTCTCAAATTACGGAGTATTCTAATAGCCAAAATGGTGTAAAACCAAGAGACTTCAAGTCTTACAACCAAATTCAAGTACGACTTCAGAACGAAATAAATGATAAGTTTGGACCGGATTATTTCTACGAGATAAAACGAGGTGAAATGAATCCCGGAAATGGAGAAGTAATATCAAATGAGTTATCGGGCATATTCTTGATGTCTTTTGATTTGCAGGAGCCATGGAATACACATAGGAAGTACCAAGTATTTGAAGATGCCTATAATAAATTATTTGCTCGACCAGAGGTGACAGCAGACCGTATTCTTTTCCTCCACATTCTGAACAACTTGATAACAGACAAGATTGGAAGTCTTAATAACCAACTCATAGCAAGATATGCATTGACTAGGTATGCAATTATGTTTATGGTACGGGGAATACTAGAAAAAGATGAGTTTGGTAATCAACTTATACAAAATCCTTCCGGATTTGTCCAAAGCACTGAAAAAATTGAACAATTGAAATTTGTTTTATCAATTGTAATAAATGACATCATCATTGACTTGAATGCTGAACTGAATGATCTGGGAGAAGATTTTGACTATAAGTCCAATCTGCGAAACGATGTCTGGGTAAAGGAATTAAACAGAAGTATTTCTACAAATTATCAAAAACAGGTTGACCGCAATAGAATTCCATCGTTTAAGGAAGAATGGGAAAAAGCAGTGGCACACATTGTATAAGCATAGTGCGGGCGGAGCGGCAAAAATGGAGCTTTTTTGCTCCTACTAAACTTTGCGAAAGTAGAGAGTAAATTGCTCCGAAACCCGCTCGATGCTTATACTTGGCCAGTCCGCAAATTTAAACCTAATCCCAAAAGGGTTGAAAATGAAGAAAATTTTACCAACTATCCTGATAATCCTCATTACATTCTTTTCTTGTAGTGAGGATGATGAATCAAATAAAACCGACGAAGATTACTTAAGAGGAACCTGGACAATTAAAAAAAGTAAGACCTATTATTATCTGAATGGAGAACCGGACACTCTCAAAGAATCTATTCTTGAAGAACCCTGGTCTACATTAAACTTTAATTCCAATAAAGAGGTGACCTATTCTAACCCCGATTACACCAAACCGGTCATTGGAAAATGGGTTCTGAACGATAAGGTTCTGAGAACTGATCTAAAAATTGATCCAGGTTCCTCCACTGGATATGGACCGGTTTATTTTTTTCCTGAGAATGCAATAACCTTACTAAATGATACAGAGTTAAAATTGATATCGCCGATGAGTTTGGAAGCAACTCATTCGAATGGAGATAAAATCAAATATTATTCTGAAACTTATTTAGAAAAGTAACTAACAGCGTTTAACAAAAATGAATTATTCCATAACTACATATTTGTTAGCCGTGATCGAAATTTAAGGATAAACAAGTGTGTAAGCCAAAAGTTTTTATTGATCCTTCAGTTAGAATAAAATACTCATCATTCTATATTCGAGGTCTGTATGATTTTTTTGGAAAGAAAAATGTCAAGTTCTCTCCAAAATATTTCAAACAATTAGAAAGAAAAACCGAATCTCATTCCTATGATCACTATATGGCTTTTGTCGTGGTAACTGGAAAGGAATTAAAAAAATATATTATCGATTTTAGAGATAAAAGATCGGTCAAAAAAAGTGCATATGATTGGTGTGATAGATATGCTAAAATAAATTTCTCTAATCTACTGACTGACAAATGTTTTCACGATAAAATTGAATCAATCCCTCCAGGATTTGGTATAAATATTTGGGGGAAATTTGAAATGGCATTTTATTGCGTCTCAAATTTTATAAAATGTAATTTTTCTCCATTAGTTTCTACCAAAGCACATCTTTTAGATTATTATTTGCAATTGAAACGACCAGCGTTAGAGAAATATACCTCTGGAATATTCCACGATGAAGAAAAACCATATGTTTTTATGATAGGAACATTATGGAATCATAAAAACTGTATGGAAGAGACTAATTTGCTTAGAAGAAAATTTGTTGAAGTTTGTAAATCAATGAATATAGATTTTGAAGGTGGTTTTTTCTCTTCATCGGATCATCCACAGTATAAAGATTTTAAAAGTTTAATTTTTACTGAACGATACTCCCCAAATGCATATGTTGGAAAAACTAAAAAATCTTTTTTGGTGTTTAATACTCCGGCAGTACATGACTGTCATGGCTGGAAATTAGGAGAATATCTTGCTATGGGTAAAGCTATAATTTCATCACCCCTCTCAAACCAATTACCTGAAAGTATGGTTCATGGCCAAAATATTCATTTCGTTTCAAATGAAAAGGAATTGAAAGAAAGCATTCCTTTATTACTTTCAGATAAGTCCTATCGCAGAAAATTAGAAACTGGAGCCAAAAATTATTATTTACAATATGGTTGTCCGAAAGCAATTATTAAAAATTTAGTAAAAGGAAAAGTTACTATTAATAAGGAGGGCCAAAGGCCGTTTGACAGATAGGCAGGCGGGTGCTTTTAAATATTCTGGGATTTTGTTTTAAAGGTCAAATCAGGCATTTTTAAAAACGGGAATTGCTCCGGAAAGATGATTGTTTATCAACCGTTCATTGCTGAAAGGTTTTTAGGGAGAGGGCAGGAGCAGCAGTCGATTGAAGTTCTTTTGTGACTTCAATATTCTAATCTGTTAGATGATTATGTCACATTTTTGGGAAAAGAAACTGAGCCTGAGGTACGGTTACCATGGAAAAGTTCCCACAACTCCTTCAGGATCATAGAAAAATAAGATAAAATAATAATCAGTTTTCTGGACCTTTCCGCAGCAAAGACTACAAGGGTGATGGAAGTCCTTGGGGAATTTTACGGAAAGGATATTATTACGTGAGACTGGAAAACCCTTGAACTTATAGCGAAAAAAGCCTTCACTCAATAGCAAATGGGAGTTTACTTGTTTCAGAATTCGCAAGCCCATAATTTCGTATATTAGAGTTAATGACTAATGAGGTCCGCTTCCAGGATTTCTCACAATCTCCCACAGGCATCAAGCCAAATCCTACCTGGTTTGGCTTGAATTGAATTAGCTATCAACTAAAATCAAACCTCATGAAAAATTTAATTTTCGCGATCATCTTGATCCTGGGCATGAATGTTTATGCTCAAACTAGTGCTGAGACCTCTGATGCCTTTGTGCGGGTATATGATCAAAGCGGTAAAAAAATTGCTAAGGGAAAAATATATTTGGTCTCAGAAACTTTCCTTCAGTTAAAAAGAAAAAGAGGACCTATAGAAATTCCGGTTAGGAGAATAGGCTCAATAAAGACCAAACGATCAGCAGGAAACAACCTTTTGGTGGGGGCAGCAGTCGGTGCTTCAACCATGGCAGTGATAGGAGCTGCTTCTGCAGATCCGGATGATTTTTTAGGATTCACAGCAGGGGAGGGAGCAGCGGCAGGAGCTCTTTTAGGAGGGGCTGCGGGAACTGTTATTGGAGGGATCTCCATTCTTTTTAAAAGATCTGAAACCTATACCATAAACGGAGATCAGGAAAAATGGAATGCATTTATAGAGAGGATGAAATGATTTGAAGAGTTTTCTACAAAACTAATTTTCGTTTAAAACCGATTTCTAATTTTGCAGCTACCTATTCCCACAATACTATAGGAAGGTTGTTGCCAATGAAAACAGAATTTCGAACCATTGAGATCAAAAAGCTGGTGTTAAGCTATAGCGGGATATTCGCTTTTCTATTAGGTTTTCATGTCCTGTTCGACCTCACTATTTATCCCGTCTTTCTTCTAGTCATTCCGGTTCCTCTCTATATCATGTTTCGCGGAAAAATAAGAATAGAAATTACCCGGGATTACCTTTCCCTACAATGGTTAAAAAAACCCTTTTGGAGCTCAATGAATTGTCGGGAAATCTATTTTTCAGATATCATAAGGTGGAAATATCAAAAAGGCTTCAGAAGTCCCGACCGGTTCACCATTATCCTTGAATCGGGGGAAAAGATCGCGATCAGTCCTTCCTTATTCAATATGAAGAATCTAGAGACAGAACTTTTTAAAAAATTAGGGGAGCGAATAGAGGAATATTATACCGACACCCCTAAGGAGCTCCTGCTCCAAAAAATTGGAAATTCCGCTTACCTGGAAACATTGTCCCAGAAAATATATTCTTCTAAGATTCTTATGTTGATCGCCGGAATTTTCGGATTTGCTGTTCTCATCTTAGCCGCAATAAATAATTCTGTGGCTGAATCTGATCTTACCTGGATGTTGTTTTTTAGTCTCTTCTGTATTTTCTTCGTTGTTTATTTATGGCATCATTATTTAAAAAGCGAGAAAGAAAAAACCTTAAATTAGGGGAAGGAATTAATCCCTTTGAATCGTAGAACTCAATTTTTAAGAAGACTGATTTTTCCGGTGACGCCGGTGATCGTGCTCGCCGTCTTAAGTATTATCTGGTCATTGGTCATCCTTGTTACCAGTCCCCCTTCCGCAGGACTTATTGTGGTGCTTGCATTTGGGATAACCATGGGCATCTTTTTCCTCTATGTATTGGACAGGATCCTGGTAAGGAAAATTGCATTTAAAACCTTAGTTTCCGGAGAACTTTTCCTGGGTATCCTGCTTGCATTCTATATCTATTACGAGCAAAGTACGATTGATATTAACATCAAAACCAATGAAGATTACATAGTGATCCTTTTTGATTCAAAGGAAAATTTGCTGAAAGATTTTCCCCGGAAAGGGGTTTTCGGAAAGGAGCTCAACCTTAATGAACATATTGTCCATGTGGACAGTAGCCTGTACGGTAAGGAAAACCTTAGGATAAATGAACGGGAGGAATGGACCGGGTTCTCCCAAACAGAAGGAAAGATTAAAATACAAGGTAAACCGGTACGATATATTCTAAGGGCAAAAAGGAACCGGCAACCGTCCATTGAAGACCTGCTGCCTGAAATAGATAAACCGTAATAATTGTACCCTTTCAGGAAAGTATTCTTTTCAAATCTGCATTCATTTCATTTTAAACTCCATTCCGCAGTATGACATTTGTCATTCCTTTTTTATAAGGTAATTCAGACCTTGAAAAAAATTCTGTCAAAATGGACCAGACTCATCTACATTTGCTGATCACCCATTTACCCATATTTGGGTCGATTTTGGGAGCGGTTGTTTTAGCCCATGGACTTTGGATAAAAAGCGATCATTTAAGTATAGCTGCCTATGACATTTTCATAATTTCGGGCATAGGTGCGGGTGTCGCATACCTTACCGGGGAAGCCGCTGAAGAAACTGTCGAAAGGATCCAGGGCGTGGCTGAAAATATGATCGACCAACATGAAGATTTTGCGCTGTATGCGTTAATATCCTTAATTGTTCTTGGTGTATTAGCTATTGCCGGACTTTTCATTGCCTGGAAAAAGTGGGCTTTTTCAAAAACATTTGCCGTAGTGGTCTTATTTATTGCGTTAATAAGTTTCGGATTGGTAGCCTGGACCGGTTACCTTGGCGGACAAATAAGGCACACAGAGATCAGCGACTCAAATGTTCCTGCACAGGGCTATGGTGAACAAATTGACCATGACGATGATTAGTTCATCCAAAAACAAATTGATCAAAGAATTGTTTCTTATTTCCTAATTTAGAGGTTGCGAAGCAAAAAATATGGACCACATAACCTTCGAAACTGAACGACTCTTTCTTCGCCCCGTTTTGGAAAAGGATGCCTCTGTTGTCCTGCAGATCCTGAATACTCCTAAATTTCGAAAATTTGTAGGAGACAGGCAGGTGAGAACAGAGCTGGAGGCCGCCTCATATATTTCCACGAAAATGTTGCCTCAGCTTAAAAAACTCGGCTTCGGCAATTATGCGGTAATCAGAAAGCAAGACGGGGTGCTGCTGGGAACCTGTGGCCTTCACAACCGCGAAGGTTTGGAAGGGGTTGATATTGGATTCGCTTTCCTTCCGCAGTATGAAGGCCAGGGCTATGCGTATGAATCGGCGGTTAGGCTTAAGCAGGCAGCCCTTGAAGATTTCGGGATAAAACAGATCCTGGGGATCACTTCAAAAGTAAACTTCGCTTCTCAAAAACTGCTGGAAAAACTGGGACTGAAATTCGAGAGAATGATCACCCTTCCCCATGATGAGGAAGAGATCCTGCTGTATAGGTTCAGTGCAGAGGAAGAATAAGCTGTGAAATTTCCGATTTTTCAGTATACCTGCTTATCTTTATAACCGTTAACAATCAATCTTCAGAATTTATGAAAAATATATACCTATTCCTCATCTTTTCGTCGCTTTGCTTTACAGCTACTTCCCAGGTCATGACGCCCGAAAAATTATGGGAGCTGGAAAGGGTTTCTCCGGTAGGCCTTAGCAATGACGGACAGCATGTGATCTTCACCAGCCGTTCCTACAATATGGAGGAGAACAAGAGCAGTGCAAAAACTTACGTAATCCCGGTAAAAGGGGGCGAAGCCTTACAGGTGAGCAGCTATGACAGTATTTATAAAGACAGTAAAATATCCCCTTCGGGGAAATATAAACTTCTTACCAAAGAGGTGCAGGTGCATCCGGTTACCGGGGCAGATTATTACCCCGAACTGGATAAATCTGAGGTATATATTTATGATGATCTCAACTACAGGCACTGGGATAAATGGGAAGACGGTAAGTACAGTCACCTGTTCGTGAAAGACCTTTCTTCGGGAGAAGAATGGGATATCATGGAAGGCGAACCGCATGACACGCCGCTGCAGCCATTTGGTGGTTCTGAAGATTACCTGTGGAACAATGACGGTAGCAAAGTGGTTTACGTTTCAAAAAAGGTGAAGGGAAAGGATTATGCAGTGAGCACCAATAGTGATATTTATGAATACGACCTTACCACCCGCAACACCAGGAATCTCACAGAGGAGAATGTAGGTTATGATACCAATCCTGCTTTTTCAAAAGACGGGGTACTCGCCTGGCTGCAAATGGAGGAACCGGGTTATGAAGCAGACAAAAATGATATTATCCTTCTGCAGAATGGAAAGAAGATCAACCTGACCAAAGACTGGGACGGCACGGTAAGTAGTTTCCTGTGGAGCAATGACGCCAAAAAGATCTTTTTCACTGCCCCTGTGGCGGGAACCAAACAGCTGTTCGGGATCAATGCTTCCGGCAACGGAAAAGTAAAAACAACTCACCGAGGGACAATTCGATATTACCGGAATAGTTGGACAGGCAGGGGAGACCATGGTGGTGACCCGCACCGATATGAACCACGCTTCCGAGATCTATACCGTCGACCTGAATAATGGAAAAATGGACCAGCTTACCCATGTGAACGATGAATTTTACGACGGAATACAGCTGAGCGAAGTGGAAAAGAGGATGATCCCAACTTCAGATGGAAAAGAGATGCTTACCTGGGTCATCTATCCTCCCGATTTTGATCCCAACAAAAAATATCCTACGCTTCTCTATTTACAGGGAGGCCCGCAATCACCTTTATCGCAGTTCTATTCCTTTAGATGGAACTTCCAGCTTATGGCGGCTAATGGCTATATCGTGGTGGCGCCAAACCGGCGAGGAATGCCGGGTCATGGAGTAGAGTGGAATGAGCAGATAAGTGGCGACTGGGGTGGACAGAACATCAGGGATTATTTATCAGCTATAGATGAGCTGAGTAAAGAAGAATTCGTGGATACAGACAGGATTGGAGCTGTGGGGGCGAGTTATGGAGGTTATTCGGTATTTTATCTTGCCGGAAACCACGACGGCAGATTCAAATCTTTCATTGCCCATGACGGGATCTTCAATACCCTCAGCATGTACGGTACCACTGAAGAGTTGTTCTTCGTGAACAAGGATCTGGGCGGGCCATATTGGGAAGAACCAACTCCAAAAGCTTATACAGATTTTAACCCCATCAATTACGTGCAGAACTGGGATACGCCCATCATGATAGTACAGGGAGGGAAAGATTTCAGGGTACCCATAGGCCAGGGATTAGAAGCTTTCCAGGCTGCCCAATTGAAGGGTCTAAAAAGCAAATTGTTGTATTTTCCCATGGAGAACCACTGGATTCTTTCGGCACAGAACGCCATAGTTTGGCAGAAGGAATTCTTTAAATGGCTGGATGAAACGCTGGAGTAGCAGCACTTAATAATTAATTAAAACCTGATATTATGAAGTCAAGGACCTGTCCCAATTGCGGCTATAAGTATTCCTTCGGTCTGCACCTTAGAAAACATTTTTTCCAGAATGTATTTTCCAACTGGAATTGCAAGAACTGCGGTGCCCTGCTCACCGTTGACGCCAAAAGAAGGATCATCCTGGCTATTGTGGGAATAGCACCTGCAGCCCTTATCCCTTACCTGGCCTCTTATTTCAGGGGATATTATCTGGCAATAGAACATGCCTGGATGCTTGCCATCTTCCTGGTGTTGACCTGGGCGGTATTTGTCTTTAGCTTTGACAGGTTCAAATTGGTGGAACCTGCGAAAACTACTCCCGGCGAGGAACCCCAAAAATCATAATAAGTCACATTAATCCAAGAGGTTTATGAAACAGTATTATTACTCCGATGGTCTCGCAAAGCACGGACCTTTTTCTTTGGAAGAACTCAGGGAAATGAAACTTAGCAGGAATACCATGGTGAGCACGGTTTCTTCGGAAAGATGGATCCCTGCAGAACAGATGCCCGAACTGGAAGGAAGTTTCAGGGAGGAAGGCTTTAAAAGTGACCCGGTTGAAAAACACAAATATCCAGATAGACGGCCTCCAAAATCATGGTTGGTAGAATCCATCCTCGTAACGGTTTTTTGTTGTCTACCATTCGGGATCGTTGGAATTGTGAACGCTGCCCGGGTAGAATCGAGATATAGTTGCGGTGATTATGAAGGTGCAGTAAGAAGTTCTCAAGAGGCAGGTAAATGGACGCAAATAGGATTTTGGATAGCGGTTGCCGGGTTTGTGATCTATATGATATTTTTAGCTTTTGCTTTTGTTTTCAATCAATTCTAAAATAGGGAAGTGGGGTCTTTTGATATCGGGGCTTGTTCTGGTGGGCCTTTACATGTTTTATGATCCTGCCGTAGCCGGATTTTTCCCGGCCTGTCCCTTCCATTCCCTCACCGGATTGCAATGTCCCGGCTGCGGTTCCCAGCGAGCCATTCATCATCTTTTGAATTTCGATGTGGTGACAGCCTTCCAACACAACGGGTTGCTGGTTGTTTCCATTCCTTATATCCTGCTAGGTTTGACATTTGACAGGTTTACTCAACCTTCGGAAAGACTTTTGAGGTGGAGGAAATTCTTCTTCGGTAGGATAGCTATTTTTTTAATATTAACTTTAATTATTCTTTTCTGGATCTTCCGGAATTTTTAAACTTCTTCAATGAAATACATATGTCTCCTGCTTTTGCTCCTTATCTCTTTAAGTGCACTTCCGCAGAGTACCGCTTCGAAAAATGTGAGTAGCTTCAGCATCGGGGCCCCTCAACTGGATACCATAAAAAAGATATGGGTATATCTCCCTGAAGCTTATCAAACTTCAAAGGAACATTACGGTGTTCTTTATATGCATGACGCCCAGAATCTTTTTGATGCGGAAACCTCTTTCCTGGGAGAGTGGAAAGTAGATGAAGTGCTTGATTCTCTGGAAGCTCAGGAAATTATCGTGGTAGGGATAGAACACGGGAATGAAAAACGCATTGCCGAACTCACCCCCTTTCCTCATGAAACACATGGAGGAGGAGAAGCAGCTGCCTATGTTGATTTTATCAGGGAAAATCTGAAACCACACATTGACAGCACCTACCGCACCTTGCCTGAAGCCGGGAACACCGGTATTATGGGATCTTCGCTTGGGGGGCTCGTATCATTCTACGCTGCGGTCAAACATCCCGAGACCTTTGGTCATGCGGGAGTGTTTTCGCCGTCTTTCTGGTTTAGTGAAGAGATCTTCAGGTTTACCGAAGAGGCTGATCTTGACCCTTCTCTACGGTTCTATTTTCTGGGAGGCACTGAGGAGGGAGAACAAATGGTCCCCGATCTTCAACGAATAAAGGATCTATTGCTGAAAAAAGGCCTTCCGCAGAAAAATATGCACATAAAGATCGTGGAAGGAGGACAGCATAATGAGGAATTTTGGAGTGAACATTTCCCCGAAGCCATCCAGTGGCTTTTCCCTCTAAAGTCCCAAATAATCCTGCAGCTTAAAAAATAGAAAGGAAGTGCAGGATTAGTATCTTTGAAGAATGATGACTTCAAGATCTACTGTTTTCTATTTTAAACTGGCACTCTGGCTGGCTGTTTTTACCATTGTTTATAATCTGGCTGAAGGCCTGGTCTCTTTATATTTTGGATATGAGGATGAAAGCCTTGCGCTTTTTGGTTTTGGAGCTGACAGTTTTATTGAGGTGATCTCGGGCCTTGGAATAATGCATATGATTATTAGGATAAGAAACAATCCTGCCAGCAAAAGGGACTCTTTTGAAAAAACTGCTTTAAAGATCACGGGAACGGCTTTTTACATCCTGGTAGTAGGATTGGTAAGCTCCAGTCTCTATAATATCTGGACAGGGCATACCCCTGAAACTACATTTTGGGGAGTGGTCATTTCCTTACTATCTATTGTTATAATGGGAGGCCTGGTATGGGGGAAAAGGCTTGCAGGAAATCAATTGAATTCTGATCCCATTCTAGCAGATGCCAATTGTACCATGGTCTGTCTCTACATGTCGGTTGTACTGCTGTTGAGCAGCGGTATCTATGAGTTGACGGGGATAGGTTTTATTGACAGTCTGGGAGGACTGGGCCTGGCCTGGTTCGCTTTTAGTGAGGGCAGGGAGTGCTTTGAAAAAGTGAAAAGTGATAAGTATTGTAACTGTTAGATTTACGAAAAGGTGTTTTTATGGACCTTTATTTTTTTGCTATTCTTCCCAATATGGAACTGCAGGAACGGGTGCAGCAGATAAAACTTGATCTAAAAGAAAAATACGGGGTGAAACATGCTTTAAAATTGCCCGCCCACATTACTTTACAGCCTCCCTTCAGAATGGATTGCGGCCTTGAGAAGGATCTATTTGAAGAGCTTGATGAATTTACCCAAAATCAGGAATTTTTGAAAGTACAACTTTCGGGATTTGGTGCTTTTCCACCCCGTGTGATCTTTATACCTGTGGTTCACCATGAATCCCTGAGTGAATTGAGAAAGCAGTTCCTGAAGATCCTGTACCGGCATATTCCGCCGGAGGAAAAGGGAATAAACCCAAATTTTCATCCTCACATCACCCTGGCTACCCGTGATCTTCTTCCTGAAACCTTTAAACCAGCCTGGCTTGAACTACGCAGTAAGGAATTTTCAGCTTCTTTTCTGGCAGAAGGTTTTTCTCTGCTGAAACACAACGGCAAGAACTGGGACCTCTACCGGCAATTCCCTTTCCATAAAACAGGATAAATTGTTGATTTTTACAGGAACATGATCCAAATCACCTTTCAATCGTATAAAATTAAATAGGTTTGAGGCTACCGAACAAAAAACCAATCTTCCATGGAAAGAAATTTGGGAACCACAGATAAAGCTATCAGAATTCTAATCGCAGTGATCATTAGCCTGCTTTTCATTTCTGAAATCGCACCCACCACTCTTACTGTTATTTTGTTTGTACCTGCAGGAGTCTGTTTCGTGACGGGTATTTCGGGCTTTTGTCCCCTCTATACGGCTTATGGAATAAGGACTTGTAAAGATAAAGATCCAAGGGCTTAAAAGGCTTATTCCGGGATCTCTCCCGCAATATCTATGGTGGGAAATACCTAATAAACAGGGAGAAACAGGAAGAAACATACCTTAAAATGGCTGGAAAAATCCTATTTTTAGTGTAGGTCTCTCATAGATAAGTTAGTACTGTATGGATTTTCCTTTACTCCAGGATATTGTTATTCTTTTGGGATTTTCGGTCCTGGTGGTCTTTATATTGCAGCGCTTCAGGTTACCTTCAATTCTGGGATTCCTTATGACTGGCTTCATCATAGGTCCTTACGGTTTTAGTCTTATTGAAAATCATGAGCAGGTGGAGGTATTATCTGAGATTGGGGTGATCCTCCTCTTATTCGTGATTGGGATGGAACTAACGGTTAGTCAGCTGGCTTCCATAAAGCGCACTGTACTTTATGGCGGATTCGTGCAGGTAGGGCTCTCCATTGCAGTGACTACAGGAGTTTTTCTATTACTGGGTCTTCCCTGGAATGTATCAGTATTCATTGGTTTTCTTATCTCTTTGTCCAGTACGGCCATTGTGCTTAAGATCCTGCAGGACCGCAACGAGATCTCTGCTCCGCATGGCAGGACTGCTTTAGGGTTGTTGATATTCCAGGATATCATCGTGGTGCCTATGATGCTGTTCACCCCCTTACTCGCAGGAAGTTCATCTAATGTAGGGGAGGAAATCCTCATGCTTCTTGTCAAGTCTGGTCTTATTATTTTGCTCACTTATGTAGCAGCCAGGTACCTGGTGCCAAAAGCCCTGTACCTCATTGCAAAAACGAGAAGTAAGGAACTATTCCTGCTTTCCACTATTACACTGTGCTTTACAGTTGCCTTTCTTACAGCTTCAGCCGGTCTGTCGCTGGCTTTTGGCGCCTTCCTGGCAGGTCTCATCATTTCAGAATCTGAATATAGTTACCAGGCTACAAGTATGATCCTTCCGTTCAGGGAATTGTTCATTAGCTTTTTCTTTATCTCCATTGGAATGTTGCTCGATATGGATTTCTTTCTGCGTCACTTCGGATTGATCCTACTGCTCGTACTGGCAGTTTTTGTGGTGAAAGGAAGCATCATTGCCATTGCAACTGCCGTTTTAAAATATCCGCTGCGCACTATTTTGCTTACGGGGCTGGCACTGTTCCAGATTGGGGAATTCTCCTTCATTCTTTCCCGCATAGGACTGGAACAGGGATTACTAACGCCCGAAATGAACCAGTATTTTCTTTCGGTTTCAGTGATCTCCATGCTATTCACCCCGTTTATCATTATTTTCTCTGAAAGGATCTCCTCCTTCTTTCTCAGTTCGGGGATCAGGAAACCCTTACAACTCCTCACTGCAAAACCAAAATACTCAGATCACTCCCTGTTGAAGGACCTCGAAAACCATTTGATCATCATAGGTTATGGGATCAACGGAAATAACCTGGCCAAAGCAGCCAAATATGCCGGGATCCCATATGTGATCCTGGAACTTAATGCAGAGATGGTCAAGACCGAAAGGGCAAAGGGGGAACCCATTTATTATGGGGATGCCGTTCATGAACATATCCTCGACCGGGTTAAGGTTAAGAAAGCGAGGGTAGTGGTAGTGGCTATATCAGATCCGCAGGCCACAAAGATCATTGTTGCCAATATCCGGCATCTTTCTTCTTCCGTTTTCCTGTTAGTAAGGACACGGTATGTCAAGGAAATTGAAACCTTGTTGGCTTTGGGTGCAGATGAAGTGATCCCCGAGGAATTCGAGACCTCTGTAGAAATATTTTCGAGGGTTCTTAGTAATTACCTGGTGCCGGTTGATGAACTGGAGAGCCTGGTAGATTCCATAAGGGCAGATAATTACGAGGTCTTACAGTCAAAGAAACGACATCCCAAAACCCTTACCTCTTCCAGGATCCCCGATTTTAAGATCACCTGTGTCCGTATCATGGCAGACAGGGGCGAAGTGACCGGAAAAACCATTGAGGAGGCAGATATCCGTAAAAAATTCGGGGTCAATGTCCTGGCAATAGAAAGAAAAGATACCATGATCAACCGGGTAACCCCCGATCTAAAATTGCTAAAAAATGACAGGGTCTTTATTAGCGGGGACCAGGAACATATAGAAAGTTTTTTTAAGGCGGTGAATTAATAAACAAAGCGGCCTGTCTTTTCGACAACCGCTTTGTTTTCAAGGTCTGAATAAAGTTATTGAGCTATGATCAATTTTTCATATGACCTGCCGTCATTGGTGCTTATCTTACATATATAGGTAGAGGCAGGGAGTCCTGCCCTGTCAAATAAAACCTCATAGTCACGGTTCGCAGTTATGGCTCCGCTAAATGGAGTGGCAACCACTTTTCCTGAAAAATCATGGATCTGGATCAGCACTTCTGAGTTATTCCTGAAACTGAATCTGATCCTGGTGACATCCCGTACCGGATTTGGAGCGATCTCCAGTTTTTCAAGAGGTTCTGCGGAAAGATCATTAATAAAAATGGTATTGTCTACGCCGGCAATTTCTTCGGTTTTCTTGATGACTTCAAAGGGTCTCATCATATCGAAATCTTCGTGTGAAAGAATGTGGCAGTGCCAAACATACAGGCCTTCCCTGTCGAACAGGGCCTTTACACGCGTCACTTCTCCCGGTAAGACGATAAAAGTATCCTTTCTTCCCGCATTTTCTTCTGAAGGAGGTTTGGGTTGCCCAAGGAGCTGAATAGAGGAGGGGTCACCTTCCACAAATTTCCTGGTATTGAACTTCTGGGTGTTGATCACCTGGAAATGAACCAGGTGCAGGTGTATGGGATGGGCATCTGCAGTAGTATTATAGATCTCCCATTCCTCCACGGTGTGTAATTCCGGTGTTTCGGTCACCGGTTCGGTAAATTCAAGTCGTCCTTCCTCGGCGGTCCCTAACATAGGTTTTAACCTGCCATATTCATCTGTCCCTTCGAAAAGTACCAGTTGACGGGTGTTTATTGCTTCCCCCACTTCAAATTCCGCAGGGCGTAAGGATTGGGGTATTATACTGTTATCAACCTCACCTTCTTCCATTTCCAGAACTACTTTAAAGGCCATAATCTGACCGCTGGTGCGTGGGTTGGCGGTTTCTCCATATGGAAAAGGAGACCGAGCATTGTTTTTAAGGATAAGGGTTTGTCCATCAATTGCAGGATCTGAAAAATCAACGATCACATCAAGCCTTTCGCCCGGCCCTATTAGAAGTCGGTCTCTCAATATTGGTGCATCCAACAAACCGCCGTCTGAGCCAATCTGATAGAAATCGACTCCCGGAAGAAACAGGTCGTAAAAGCGGGAATCTGATCCATTCAGTAATCTTAACCTGTATTTGCGAGGTTCTACCTCCACGTAAGGCCAGGCCTTCCCATTTACGAGAATAAAATCCCCAAACATTTCAGGCAGCACAGTAACCTCACTGTCAGGTAAGTGATGTTCAAGGGGATCTTCGAGATATTCCTGCTCATAAGGATAATAAAGCTCCCCATTATCATAGAATCTGCGATCCTGAATTACCAAAGGGATCTCATAATTGTCTGAAGGAAGGCCAAGGTTTTTTTCCCAGGTATCCCTGAGAATATAGAATCCTGCCAGTCCTGCATACACATTTAACCGGGTGATCCCTAAAGTGTGGTCATGGTACCAAAGCGTAGCCGCCTCCTGATCATTATGATAGGTAAAAAGACCATTATTTTCATAAAATTGTGGTCCCGTTTCCATAAACCCCGGGGTGTACCAGGCTTCAGGATGGCCGTCACTTGCAGCTTCAGAATGTCCTCCATGCAAGTGGGTAATAGTAGGGATGCCGCTTAGTTCTTTAACTTTGTGCCCTTCTTCTCCCATGATCTTACCGGCCCAATGAATGGAGGGATCAATCCTGAAAAGGTGGTTTTCAAGAACATTTCCTTTGGGAAGATCATTGATCCATTTCACCTGGATCTGCGTATCACTGAAGGCTTCAATAGTTGGCCCCGGGTAACTGCCGTTATAACCCCATACCAGTGGCTCAAATTCTGTAGGTTCCGGGTCAGATAGGGTAGAAGGGTCATAAACGCCAAGCCCCTGCCTGAATTCAGATAACGTCATGACATGATAGGTGCCGGAAAGTGTTTCCGGAAAAGGTAAGGCATTCACAAACTTAGGTTGTGATAAGGGATCGAGTTCCACCTGTCCTGTACAAGGAATAATTGAGGTCAAACTAAGTAAAAGGAAAATTAAACCACCGCGAAGTAAATAATGTTTCATAATAAAAAGAATTAAGAGTTTATAAAAACGGGGGAGTTGCGGGGGAAGTAGACACTAATCTAGGAAGGGCAGACAAAATAGATCATGATTATGATCATAAATATAAGGAATTAATAAGTTAATTATCAGTCATTTAAAACTATCATGTAATATTTTTCACTTTACCAATTTTTCCGGTATTCCTGACTGTCGTCATGCTTTTTTAGCTTATTATTCACTTATTTTGAGTCCGAAATCCGAAAGCTAATCCACAATAGTATATGTGGGGAAAATCGAAGTAATATGAAAAATACCAAACCTCTAACTGATCTTGAAATTGCCCAGGAAGTAGAACTTCTACATATTGTAAAAATAGCCGAAAAATTAGGCCTTGATTCCGAAGAAATTGAAATGTACGGAAAGTACAAGGCTAAGCTGCCTCTCAACAGAATAGACAAGGAAAAGGTAAAACAAAGCAATCTTATATTGGTTTCAGCGATCTCCCCAACCCCTGCAGGCGAAGGAAAAACTACTGTATCTATTGGCCTTTCTGAGGCTCTTAACCGCATAGGAAAGAAAACCACAGTGGTTCTGAGAGAGCCCTCTTTGGGCCCGGTCTTCGGAATTAAAGGAGGGGCGACCGGTGGTGGATTCTCCCAGGTGTTGCCCATGGAAGATATCAACCTTCATTTCACCGGAGATTTCTCTGCTATTGAAAAAGCTCATAACCTGCTTGCAGCATTGGTAGATAACAATCTGCAAAGCAAAACCAATAATCTCGGCCTCGATGCACGTACTATTTCCCTGAAGAGGGTAATGGATGTAAATGACAGGGCTCTTCGGAATATTGTAATAGGACTTGGAGGTACAGGGTCTGGGATCCCTAGGGAAAGTGGTTTTGATATCACTGCTGCTTCAGAAATAATGGCCATACTTTGCCTTGCTGAAGATCTCGAGGATCTTAAAAAACGCCTCGGAAATATTTTCATTGGCTACACCTTTGACAGAAAGCCAATCTTTGCCCGTGACCTGAAGGCCGAAGGTGCTATGACTGCTTTACTTAAAGAAGCCATAAAACCAAACCTGGTCCAAACCATTGAAGGGAATCCTGCCATAATCCATTTAGGGCCCTTTGCCAATATCGCACAGGGAACCAACTCGGTGATCGCCACCAGGATGGGAATGAGTCTTTCTGATTATACGGTGACCGAAGCAGGTTTTGGATCTGACCTGGGAGCTGAAAAATTTCTGGATATCAAATGCCAGAGTGCAGGGCTTTCTCCCAAAGCGATCGTTTTGACCACAACCATCAGGGCTTTGAAATACCATGGAGGTGCCGCGCTCAACACGCTTACTACTCCAGACGTAGAAGCTCTGAAAAGAGGTTTGCCAAACCTGGAAAAACACCTTGAGAACGCAAGGTTATACAACATCACCCCTGTGATCGCCATCAACAAATTTACAAGTGATAGCGACGAAGAGATCGAAGTGATCAAGAAGCTTGCTGAAAAAATGCAGGTCAAGGTTGCCGTAGCCGATGGTTGGGCAAAAGGAGGGGAAGGAGCCATTGACCTTGCTGAAAAGGTTGTGGAAGTAGTGGAACAAAGTTTAGGGGAATTTACTCCTTTATATGACTGGGATATGGATGTGATATCGAAAATAGAGACTATAGCAATTAATATTTACGGGGCAGAAAGGGTAGAATTTGGACCCAAAGCAAAACGGGACCTTAAGAACATCTCAAATCTGGGACTTGACAACCTTCCTGTATGTATAGCGAAAACCCAAAAATCTTTTTCAGATGATCCATCCCTGTTGGGACGACCTACAGGTTTTACCTTAAATGTGCGGGAAATAGAAATAGCTGCAGGAGCAGGATTTTTAGTTCCTATAACCGGAGACATGATGCGTATGCCGGGATTACCTTCGCATCCTGCATCAGAGAATATTAATATAGATAATGAAGGAAATATTTCGGGGCTGATCTAATAGAGCAAGATCTATATCCTTCAAGGGGCGGAGTTTTGGCTGAAACTCCGCCCTCCTTTTTTTGTACAACAAAATAAGCAGGTACTTTGTGGTACCTGCTTATTTGAGAATTTAAACCCTTATGTAACTGTATACGGAAAATATTACTTCCCCGGCAAGCTAAACTGGCGTTCTCTTTCTCTCAATTTCAATGATTCAAATGTAATTTTTGCCCCCCAGTAAAAATTACCTGATCATCGATTTCGAAAATTTACTTATCAGATATTTAATAATTTATCTGATGGTTGATGATATCAAAAGTATAAGATATTTGCCAACTTCAAAAAATCTAATAAATGATTAACAGAAGTTTATAACATGCCCTTAAAATTATGAAAATTTTTCACCCAGGTGTTAGATTAAATGCAAATAGCTCATACTCAATTTATTTCACAAGGTCTTTTAAGTCCTTTGGCATCTGGTCTTTTAAATGCAGTAACTGGCTTTCGTGCATAAATCTCTTAAGGGAATGTATGGTGATGGCAATGATCTCCTCGGTTGATTTGTTCCAGGGAAAATCTTCTTCCCCATATTGACGTTGTACTTTCTTCACCTCATTTTTCATTTCCTCCAGGCTGCTAAAAGTTTTAGGAGGTTTTTCAGAGAATTTCCAATCCTCTACATAGATCCCCTTGAAGATCATAGGTAGGGGAGCTATCAACTGAAAAGATTCGCCCATGTGAATACGGTCTCTTACCGTATGCATCACTGCTCTCCAGATCGTCAACACCCTTTCTTTTTCGTCTGGATGCCCAAGTTCTTTTGCCAGGTAATTGAGGTACTCATGTGCATCTTTTGCAAACTTCTCGAAATGCAGATTACTTCCCATAATTTATTATTTTTATGTTTCTTCTTCTACGGAAAATTAAGTTTTCCAAAGCTGTTCCAACTAATTTTAAAATTTTTAGGTTCAAGAAATTAATCAATAAATTTCATTTAAAGAAGTATTTTAACCTGTTTTAAGTGTTTGATTTTTAATAAATTAAAAGTAGGCTGCAAGGCTTATAAAGCATTTAAGGGATCTATCAAAAAGTAATTTTATATGATATATAATTTTAACCAACCGAAGGAAATTTCATCTAAATTTGATCAAATTTCTAATGCCCGATGAATAAATATTTAGTAGTAAATAAACCCGAAGCCTGGATGTTGCCGCTGGAGAATCTTGAGATAATTTCTGCCCGGGATTATTTAACCAATCCTAAGTTTTCCCAACTCAAGAAAGCAAGGATATTTAATTTATGCAAAGATTACTCCTACCAGTCTAAAGGATATTATGTTTCCCTTTTAGCTGAAGCCCGGGGCCATCTTGCTATTCCTACGGTTATGAACCTGGTAGACCTCAGGGAACCTAAACTGGTAAAGATCGTTTCAGATGAATTTGATGACCTAATTCAGAAAAGCCTGAAAGTCATTAAGTCTCCTGAGTTTACCCTGAGCATTTATTTTGGACAGAACGTGGCTCAAAAATATAAAGAACTAAGTGCCATGTTCTACAGGCACTTTCAGATCCCTTTTTTGAGGGTACGATTTCAGTATACCAACAAATGGCATATCAAGTCCATAAAAGCCCTTTCTGAAGCCGAGATCCCTGAAGAGCACAAAGAGCTTATGCGTGACTTTGCACTTCAGTATTTTGCTAAAAAAAGATATGATACCCCCCGTAATACCAGTTATGAATACGATTTGGCCATCCTGGTACAACAAAATGACCCGGCACCGCCAAGTAATCAGAAAGCCTTGAAAAAGTTCGCTGAGCTGGCTGAAAAAATGAATTTCTATGTTGAATTTGTTTCTCCGGCCGACCTGTCACGCTTATCTTCCTTCGATGCGCTTTTCATTCGCCAGAGCACCGAAGTGAATAATGAGGCTTATGCTTTTGCACGTAAGGCTCAGCAGGAGGATATCGCCATAATTGACTATCCCGATGCTATCCTGAAGTGTTGCAACAAGGTTTTTATGGCTGAAGCACTTGAAAATGCGGGAATCCCAACGCCCAAAACTATTATTGTACATAAGGATAACAAGAATATGGTGATCAAAAAAACCGGATTGCCCCTGGTATTGAAATCGCCCGATTCTACCTTTTCTTTTGGTGTAAAGAAAGCTGAAACTCAGGAAGAGTATGAAGAGTTGGTGAGTGCCATGCTAAAGAAATCTGAGCTGGTGATCGCGCAGGAATTCTCCCCATCAGATTATGACTGGAGAATTGGCATTTTAGACGACAAACCATTTTTTGTTTCTAAATACTATATGGCCAAAGACCACTGGCAGATCTATAACTGGGATGCCAGGAAAAAAGATGACCGTGATGGAAATGCAGATTCTTTACCTATTGAGGAAGTGCCTGCAGAAATAATGGATGTTGCGTTACGGTCGGCGAAGATAATGGGAAAAGGTCTGTATGGAATAGATATTAAGGAGGTGAACGGGAAACCATTGGTCATTGAGATCAATGACAATCCCAACATTGATTTTGGGGTGGAA
Organism: Salinimicrobium flavum; assembly: GCF_042684505.1. NCBI lineage: Bacteria > Pseudomonadati > Bacteroidota > Flavobacteriia > Flavobacteriales > Flavobacteriaceae > Salinimicrobium > Salinimicrobium flavum. The sequence continues at coordinate 400,293 of NZ_JBHULT010000010.1, read as the reverse complement.
GACGGTTTTTATGGAGATAAGGTGTACATTGAGATCCTCACTGCCCTAAAGAATCGTTTGGAAAAGAAATTGGAATGAGCTACCACCTTTTTGAAGTTTACGGTATAGAGCTGGAGTACATGTTGGTGCACAAGGCAGATCTTAAGGTCAATCCCATTGTAGATCAATTAATGATAAAAAAGCACGGTTCCCTTGTATCAGATGTTGAGAACGGGGAGATCGAGTGGAGCAATGAGCTGGTGGCGCATGTAGTGGAAATGAAGACCAACGGTCCCACTGCAGATCTTGACCAGCTGGGGGATTTATTCGCTGAAAATGTAAAGGAGATGAACAAGCTTCTTGCAGATCTCGGTACTCAGTTGCTTCCCACTGCAGCACATCCCTTAATGCATCCCGAAACCGAAATGAAGCTGTGGCAACACAACTACAGCAGGATATACGAGCTTTACAACCGTATTTTTGACTGCAGGGGTCATGGCTGGAGCAATGTGCAGAGCATGCACATCAACCTGCCTTTCTATGATGACACTGAATTTGAACGTCTGCATGCGGCAGTGCGACTACTTCTGCCTATTATACCCGGGCTTAGTGCCAGCTCTCCGGTCTTCGAAGGTAAATTTACCGGGTATAAAGATGCCAGGATGCATGTTTACAAGACCAATCAAAAGGAAATACCACAAATGACCGGTAAGGTCATCCCCGAACAACTTTTCAGCAGAAAAGAGTATTTTGACGGGATCTTTGAACCTATTAACAAAGCAATACGGCCCCATGATGCCGGGAATATCCTGGATCACCATTTCCTGAACTCCCGCGGTGCGATTGCCAGGTTTGACAGGAACGCTATTGAGATCAGGGTGATCGATATTCAGGAATGTCCTGCTGCAGATGTCGCAATTGCTGTCTTTATCATCGGGGTTCTGAAATTACTGGTCAGTGAGGAGCTTATCGCGCTGGAAGATCAGAAGAAATGGCATGAAAATGACCTTTTCGAGATCTTTGATGAAGTGATTAAAGATGCTGAAGATACAGTGGTAACCAATGAAGCTTTCCTTGCTGTTTTTGATATTTCACCTTCGGCAACTGTTGGGGAGATTTGGAAGAAATTATACTTCCTGGTGCGTGATACTATTTCTGAAACGCACAGAAGTATTATTGAAACCATTCTTGAACAAGGAAGTCTTTCCACAAGAATATTAACAGCCTTGGGAGAAAATCCTTCCGAAGAAAAAATACTGGAAGTATACAAGGACTTGGGGAGGTGCCTGCAGGAAAACAGATTGTTCGATGCAAAACCCTCATCGTAATCTTGGAGAATCTTTAAAAAATAAATTTTGAGACTCATCCTTACATGTGAACACGCAGGTAACGGGGTTCCTAAAGAATACCGCCACCTTTTCACCGGAGCCCGAAAGATCCTGGATTCCCACAGAGGTTATGATCCCGGCGCCCTGGATCTGTTCAAGGAACTTCGGAAAATAGCATTTTTTGACAAATTTCATACTGTGAGCAGGCTTTTGGTAGAACCCAATAGATCCTTACACCACCCACAGTTGTTCTCCGAATTTAGCCGGGACCTTACCGAACCGGAAAAAGCTAAACTGCTGGAAAAGTTTTATTTCCCCTACCGGGATTCTGTCGAAGAAGAGATAAGGGAAACCATTTCTGGCGAGGAAGAGGTCCTCCATTTATCTGTACATACCTTTACGCCGGTGCTTGCCGGGCAGGTTCGCAACGCTGATATCGGGTTGCTTTATGATCCAAAAAGAGCAGGAGAAAAGGAGTTTTGCACGGCGTTCAAAAAAGCGATCGGCGATCAGGATCCCGACCTTCAGGTGCGTTTCAATTACCCTTACCGGGGCACTGCCGATGGTTTCACCACCTTTCTGCGGAAAAAGTTTTGGCAGAATTACTGCGGAATTGAAATAGAGGTGAACCAGAAATTCACCAAAAGAAACCTGATGAATAACCCTATCAAAAATACCATCTTTAAAGCCCTTTCTGAAGTACTCCCGTGCAGTAAATCTTCCGAAGAATAAAAGGAAGCATTCTCAAATTACCGTTAATTATCATTTTAGCCTGTAAAAAAATGCCGTAAATTTAAGATGCACTACACTGATCTTTCGGCATGAACCAGCACGGGCAAATTAATCTTGAAACCATAAGTACTTCCAGAAAGGTAGCTTTTTTAGAGGACCGGAAGAATTACCCGGAAAATCCAGCCAGGATTGAGACCAAAGAGACGCACATGTCCTATCTTTTTCTTACTCCCTTATTTGTTTATAAGCTAAAGAAACCGGTAAAAGTAAATACGATAGATTTCACTACTCCTGATGCCCGAAAGTTCAATTGTAATGAGGAAGTCCGGCTGAATAAAAGCCTGGCTCCGGATGTTTATATCGGGGTTGTCGCCCTCAAGTTGAAAAATGACCAGCTATGTTTTGACGCAGAAGGGGTTACCATAGACTGGCTGGTCAAAATGCAACGTCTGGATGAAAACTCTATGCTTGACCGGGCTATTGCAATGGATACAATCGATCCCGAATTACTGGAAAAAGCCGCTGTTAAACTGGCACTATTCTATAAAGAAGCTCCTGCCGTAGATATGGATCCAAAAGAATACCGGAAAAAGCTGGAAGAAAGGATCACCATAAACCATAGGGAGTTGATGGATCCTGACTTTGAACTGCCAAAGGACCTTCTCAGGAAGGTCTACAAAAGACAACTTCTATTCCTTAACTCGAAAGCAGGGATCTTTGACCAAAGGCTGAAGGAAGGTAGGGTCATCGAGGCCCATGGCGATCTTAAACCCGAACATATTTGCTTAAGAAAAGATCCCGTGATCATTGATCGCCTTGAATTCAGTAAAGAGCTTCGTATCCAGGACTGTGCCCAGGAACTGGCATTCCTGGCAGTTGAATGTGAACTACAGGGAAGTGAGGAAACCGGAGCGATATTTTTTGGTAAATATGAAGAGCTCACCAATGATTACATCCCGGTTTCCCTGAAGAATTTTTATAAGAGCAAGCAAGCCGCCCTTCGCACAAAATTTGCGATTTGGCATTTAAAAGAACCACAATATCGTGAGGATGAAAAGTGGATCAAAAAAGCTCATAAATCTCTCGCCCTTTCAAAAAAATATGCTGAACTTCTTAACTTGAACATGGCTAATGAGCCTGAAAATAATAATGTGTAATCAATAGAAAAACTATGGCAGTATCAAGATTAACAGTTGAAAGTCCCGCTTTTGATCATGAACAAATGATCCCCCAAAAATATACCTGTGATGGGGAAGATATTAATCCCCCTTTGAAGATCACGGGAATTCCCCCTGAAGCAGAAAGCCTGGTGATCATTGTTGAAGATCCCGATGCGCCCAATGGTATCTGGGACCACTGGCTGGTTTGGAATATCCCTCCTTCAGAAACGATCGCTGAAAATACCCTGCCGGGGGATGAAGGGATAAATTCATTTGGACGGCATGACTACGGTGGACCTTGTCCGCCTTCGGGTACCCACCGCTACTTCTTTAAAGTATATGCCTTGAAAACAAGTCTCAATCTAAAAGAAGGCGCCAAAAAACAGGTCCTGGAAAATGCCATGAAAAAGAACATCATTGCTGAAGGGGAATTAATCGGACTTTATTCTAAAAACCAAAGATCATGAAAATCAGATTTCAGGAACCTACAGATCCACCTAAAGAGCCGGCGATCACACCACCAGAGGAACCGCCTACAACTGTACCGCCGGAGAAACTTCCGGAACCTGCACCCGAGGAGCCCAATCCGCTTCCTCCAGATGTACCCGTAGAACCAAATCCTGAATTTCCTGAGGAATCACCTCTATCGGGTTTTTAATACTTAAGCTTATGAAAGCCATGGTCCTCGATAGAAATTCGTCTTTTACAACGCATGGAGGTCCGTTGAGGCTGGCAGACGTTCCCGTGCCTGAGCCAGGGGAGGGGGAGGTGCTTATAGAAACTTATGTGTGCGGAGTTTGCCATACTGAACTTGATGAAATAGAGGGCAGGACACCTCCTTCATTTTACCCGATTATTTTGGGGCATCAGGCCGTGGGGAGAATAGTAGATACGGGCCATGGAGTTAGTAAGGTCAAAATAGGGGACAGGGTAGGAGTAGCCTGGATCTTCTCTACCTGCGGAAAATGTGAGTACTGTAAGACCGGAAAAGAAAACCTGTGTGATGCCTTTCTTGCGACCGGCAGGGATGTTCATGGTGGGTATGCCGAATTCATGACAGCTCCCGAAAAATATGTCCATCCCATCCCTGAATTCTTTTCAAATGCAGCCGCTGCTCCCTTGCTTTGTGCAGGAGCCATAGGATTTCGTAGTCTTAGCCTTACCAATTTGCAGAACGGGCAGAATCTTGGCCTCATGGGTTTTGGTGCTTCCGCGCACCTTGTGTTAAAGCTGGTACGTCACAAATATCCGGAATCAAAGATCTTCGTCTTTTCAAGGAATCTCCGCGAACAGGAATTCGCTCTGGATCTGGGTGCAACCTGGGCCGGACATATTGCTGCTCCCCCTCCTGGAAAATTGCATGCCATCATTGATACCACCCCGGCCTGGAAACCTGTGGTAGAGGCCCTTGGAAACCTGGAAAAAGGAGGCAGGCTGGTCATTAATGCCATTCGAAAGGAAGAAAAAGACAAAGAGGAGTTGCTGCAGCTTTCTTACCCGGATCATCTTTGGCTGGAAAAGGAGATTAAATCTGTTGCAAATGTTACAGCCGGTGACGTGCGGGCATTCCTTCACCTTGCTGCAGAAGCCGGCATAGAACCAGTGGTTACAGAATTTCCCTTGAACGAAGCAAATGCTGCATTGAGAGAACTTAAAGAAGGAAATACAAAGGGAGCAAAAGTGTTGAGGATCGCAGATTCCTAAGTTATTCTGTTATAATAAAATCCTTCGACGAACTCCCGGGAATTTTTTGCCCTCCCCGATTAGTAATGACCAATGTCATTCCAAACTAGACCAGTTTATCTGAACTTTATAAAGACACTTTATTCAAGAACCCATGACACCGGAAAAAGATCCTCAAACCAGTTCAACACCCGGCACAAAACCAGGGTTGGGGTGGTTGTATATTATCTTTTTCGGGATATTTGTATGGCTTTGGTTCTTTAACCGGCAGCCCCCGGTGCCGGAGATCGCCTGGAATGAATTTGAAAAGGAATTATTGATCCCTGGAAGGGTGTCCCGGCTCGATGTGGTGAATAATCTTCGGGTAGAGGTTTATCTGAAAAAGCAGGAGGAAAAGGATCCTGCAGCTGAAGATACTCAAAGCCTGTTTGAACAATCAAGCCCTGCCGGTCCTGATTATTTCTTTAATATAGGTTCTGTAGAGGTCTTCCACGAACAATTGCAGCAGGCACAGGAAAAAAACCAGCTGGCAGAGCAGGTGAATGTTACCTACAGCCGCAGAGAGAATTGGGGCGGGGAGATCTTATCCTGGATCCTGCCATTGGGGTTACTCATTCTGTTCTGGATGTTCATTCTTCGCCGGTTTTCAAGTCGCATGACCGGAGAATCTTCCATGACCAGGTTTAGTCAGTCGAAGGCAAGGGTAATGGAAAAAGGGGAGGAGAGCCCCATAACTTTTAAAGATGTGGCCGGACTGGAAGAGGCAAAGGAAGAAATCTATGAGTTGGTCAATTTCTTAAAGGCACCCGATAAATACCAGCGCCTTGGGGCCAAGATCCCCAAAGGTATCCTTCTTTTGGGTCCTCCCGGAACCGGTAAAACCTTATTGGCCAAAGCGGTCGCGGGAGAAGCAGGAGTCCCTTTCTTTTCCCTTTCAGGTTCAGAATTCATTGAAATGTTTGTTGGAGTGGGGGCTGCAAGGGTGCGTGATCTCTTTAAAAAAGCGAAGGCAAAGGCCCCTAGTATCATCTTTATAGATGAAATTGATACCATAGGAAGGGCGAGAGGTGGTACCTCTTTCTTTCATGAAAGCGATGAAAGGGATAGTACCCTTAACCAGTTACTGGCAGAATTGGATGGATTTGGAACCAATACCGGTGTGATCGTACTTGCGGCTACCAACCGGGGGGACATTCTGGATCCTGCACTATTGCGGCCCGGTAGGTTTGACCGGCACATCCAGTTGGAGCTGCCCAACCTCACAGAACGCAAGGCCATTTTTGAGGTTCATATGAAACCCCTTAAACTGGGCGCTGATGTGGATTCAGATTTGCTCGCGGCACAAACCCCGGGATTTTCAGGTGCAGATATTGCGAACATATGCAATGAAGCAGCTCTACTCGCTGCCCATAAGGAACAGGAAGAAATAAACCGGGATGATTTTTTTAATGCTATTGACAGGGTGGTTGGCGGAATGGAAAAGAGGAGCAAGATAATCACCAGTGAAGAGAAGAAAAGGGTTGCCTACCATGAAGCAGGTCATGTTACCACCTCGTGGTTTTTAAAACATGCGCAGCCTGTACAGAAAGTATCCATTATTCCCCGCGGTCGTTCCCTGGGAGCCGCATGGTATTTGCCTGAAGAACACCAGATCATTACACGATCTGAGTTCTTCGATGCTCTTTGTACCATGCTGGGAGGACGCGCAGCTGAAGACCTTTTTTTTGAAGAAGTTTCCTCTAATGCGGTAGATGATCTGGAAAAAGCGACCAAACAAGCCTATAATATGATCGTGTTCTATGGCTTTAGCAAAGAACTTAAAAACCTGAGTTTCTACGATTCTACCGGAAAAATGAGCCAATCCCTTCATAAACCCTATAGTGAGAAAACCGCGGAAAAAATTGATGAAGAAGTACAGTCCCTGATCAATATGGCCTATGAGAAAACCAGTGAGATCCTCACTTCGCACCGGGAACAGTTGGAACAACTGGCAAATGAACTCATACAAAAAGAAACCCTTCAAAAAGAGGAGATAAGTAAGATCCTCGGAGAGAAGAAAAGAATATAAATATTACAGGTTTATAAAAAAAGGGGAAATTCCAATGCAGGAATCTCCCCTTCAACTTAATCACATGAACTACCCGTTTAGGGTTGTTTCTATAGTTATTTCAGCTTTCAAAAGTTTTGAAATAGGACAATTTTCCTTTGCGTCTTTTACCAGTTCATCAAATTTTTCCTGTGAAATCCCGGGAACTTTTGCTTTGAGGATCAGGTGTGATTTACTTACAGTAGCATTTTCAAAGGTGATCTGGCTTTCAGTTTCCAATTCTGCAGGATTAAAATCATTCTTAGCAAGGTTGGCAGAGAGTTGCATGGTAAAACAACCGGCATGGGCTGCACCAACCAATTCTTCAGGATTTGTTCCTTTTTCATCTTCAAAACGCATTTTGAAGTTATATGGAGTATTTTCCAGGGTCTTGCTCTGGGTTGAAAGTGTTCCTTTACCCTCTTTGAGGGTTCCGTGCCAAACGGCAGTAGCTTTTCTTATCATTTTTATGGTTTAAGTTAATTAATTTTTATCTTTTAGTGACTTCATATCGATAACGAACCTGTAGCGAACATCTGAATTAAGGGTGCGTTCATAGGCTTCGTTAACCTGATCAATGTTGATCATTTCCACTTCTGACACGATATCGTGCTCTGCACAGTAATCAAGCATTTCCTGGGTTTCCCTGATCCCGCCAACCAGAGAACCTACCAGGCTTCTTCTGCTCGTGATCAAGGGGCCGGCGTGTACTGCAGAAGGTTCAGGTGGAATACCAAGTAAAACCATCACTCCATTCGTTTTCAGCATTTTCATATATTGATTATAATCATGCTGTGCAGAAACAGTATTGATGATGAGGTTGAAAGTACCTGCAAGTTTTTTTACATTTTCCTCACTGGTAGTAAGTTCAAAATGAGCAGCACCCAAATCTTCAGCGTCCTTTTCTTTTTCAGGAGATCGGCTCAACATGGTAACTTCTGCTCCCATAGAGGAAGCCAGTTTTACAGCCATGTGGCCTAAGCCCCCTAAACCTACCACTCCGACCTTATCACCTTTTTTTACGTTCCAAAAACGTAAAGGGGAATAGGTAGTGATCCCGGCGCAAAGTAAGGGAGCGACGGCATGTAGTGGCAATTTATCTGATATTTTTAAGACAAAATCTTCCTTCACAACAATGTGGGTAGAGTACCCCCCAAAAGTGTGAATTTCTTTTTCGACCCGTGACGGGGAATTATAAGTGGCAGTTACTCCATTCAGGCAATATTGTTCCTGATCTTCTTCACAGTTTTCACAGTGGCCGCAGGAGTCAACAAAACAACCTACACCTACGGTTTCCCCTTCCTTAAAACGGGTAACAGCCTCACCTGTACGTGTGATCTTGCCTACTATTTCATGGCCGGGAACCACAGGATATCTTGTACCTCCCCATTCATTACGGGCAGTGTGAATGTCTGAATGACAAACCCCGCAATATAAAATTTCGATCTCGACATCTTCGGGTCCTGGTTCCCTGCGGCTAATAGCGTGAGGCTCCAGGTCTTTTTCCGCAGCATGGGCCGCGTATGCTTTTACTTCTTTCATTTACTAATTGGTTCTTTTTAAATAGATCACTGCCATGGGTGGCAGAGTGAGGGCCAAAGAATTTTCTTTGCGGTGAGCAGGTAATGGCTGTGAATCAATGACCTCTGAATTCTTTACATCACTACCCCCGAATTTCTTATCATCACTATTGAAAATTTCTTTCCAGCTACCTTTCTCAGAAACCCCTATCCTATAATTTTCGCGGGGTACCGGAGTGAAGTTACAAATAATCAATATATTTTCTTTAGGATCTTTCCCTTTTCTGAGAAAACTAATGATACTGTTTTCTTCATCATTGATATCCACCCATTCAAAACCTTCTGAATCAAATGCCTTTTCATAAAGTGCCGGTTCAGAACTATAGATCCTGTTCAGTTCTTTAAGGGTTTCCTGTACCTGCCTGTGGGAATCTTCATTAGTAAGATGCCATTCCAGGCTGGAATCGTGGTTCCATTCCGAGGTTTGCCCAAATTCGCTTCCCATGAACAGTAATTTGGTGCCGGGGTGGGCGTACATGTAAGCATACAGGGTCCTGATATTGGCAAATTTATTCCATGTATCCCCTGGCATCTTATTCAGGATAGAACCTTTCCCATAGACTACTTCATCATGTGATAAGGGTAACATGAAATTTTCAGAGAAGGCATAATTAGAGCTGAAAGTAATAGTGTTTTGATGATGTCTTCTGTGCACCGGGTCCTTGCTGAAATATTCCAGGGTGTCATGCATCCAGCCCATCATCCATTTTTGTCCAAATCCAAGTCCCCCTATGTAAGTAGGCTTGGAAACCATTGGCCATGCCGTAGATTCTTCAGCAATGGTAATAGCATCAGGAAATTCTTTATAAACAGCTTCGTTGAATTCCTTCAGGAAAGAAATAGCTTCAAGGTTCTCTCTTCCTCCAAATTCGTTAGGCTCCCATTCCCCTTCATTACGGGAATAATCAAGGTACAGCATAGAGGCGACTGCATCTACTCGTAGCCCGTCTACATGGAACTTATCCAGCCAAAAAAGAGCATTACTTATCAGAAAAGACCGTATCTCATTCCTTCCGTAATTGAAAATATAGCTTTGCCAGTCGGGATGGAATCCTTTTTTAGGATCTGCATGTTCGTAAAGGAAGGTCCCGTCAAAATAGTGTAACCCGTGCATGTCTGAAGGGAAGTGGGATGGCACCCAGTCCAGGATAACTCCTATTCCCGCCTGGTGCAGGCTGTCAATTAACTGCATGAATTCCTGAGGTGTTCCAAATCTGCTCGAGGGTGCAAAATATCCTGTGATCTGGTATCCCCACGACCCGAAGAAAGGGTGCTCCATTACCGGCATGAATTCCACGTGGGTGAAGCCCATCTCTTTTAAATAAGCCGGCAGTTCCTTTGCCAGTTCAAGATAGCTCAGCGATCTGAAACCATCTTCAGGAACCCTTCGCCAGGAACCCAAATGTATTTCATAAACCGAGTAGGGTTGAGGCTGTTTTTCTTTTTTTCTTCTCTCTTCCAGCCAAAGTTTATCATCCCAGGTGTTTTCAAGATCCCAAACCATGGAAGCCGTATTTGGTGGTGTTTCCCAGGAAAAGGCGAATGGATCTCCTTTTTCGGCTTCATACCCGTTGTTGGATCTTATAAAATATTTATAGAGGCTTCCTTTTTTAGCGTTGGGAATAAAAACTTCCCAGATACCCGAATTGTCCCAGCGGGCTTTCATGACATTGGTATCCTTGCTCCAGTTGTTAAAGTCGCCCATTACTGCCACTTTTTCTGCATTGGGGGCCCATACTGCAAAAAACACTCCTTCTGTACCCATATATTCCATGAGGTGGGATCCCAGTTTTTTGTAGAGATGATAATGCTTTCCTTCCTTAAAAAGGTGGACATCATAATCTGTAAGCAAGGTGGCTTCCACAGGTTTATCTTTTGAGGACTTTTGTTCCTCTTTTCCCCTGGCTGCTTTTTTAGCTGTTCTTTTTACTTTTTTTACTGTTTCTGAAACTTCTTCGGGATCAGGAATTACTTTGTTTAAAAGCTCTTTAGCTTTTTCAGGTCCTGATGCTAGTTTTTCGGTAATTTTTTCTGCAGATTCCTTTACTCTATCAGCATCTGGGATAAGGTCTTTGGCCATTTTTTCCAGGTCCTGCCTGGTCTTCTCATCAGGTAAAACCTTATCTGCGATATCTCTGGCAGTAGTCTCGGCTGTTTCTTTCAGATCTTCGGAAGGGGTTGTATTTGGCAGCTTCATTTTTTCCTCTGCACTTATGGAAGGGTCCATGCGTTGGCGGCTCATCTTTTTAGGCTGCTTCTTTTCGTTCTCTTTCTCCTGATCACCCTCTTTAAGTTCTTTTTTTAGTGCAGCAGAAGTACTTTCAGACATTTTCTCCTTTTTTCCTGCTGAAGCTGCTTTTTCCGTACTACCAGTGCCCTTCTTACCAGTATCTGCGCTTGCCTTCCTCGTTTTCTTTACTTTGGATTCCTCACTGGAACCTCCGGTTTTTTTGGTAGCAGGAGCTGATACATGGGGAAGTTCCTCATCGGTTAAAGGTTCATGGAATTTTAAAGGCTTATCTGAAATCGATCCTTCTTTTTCCGCTTTATCCCTGGAGGTTGAGCTTTTTTTACCTCTTGTGTTTTTTCCAGGCAGTTCCTTCTTAGGTTTCGGGAGATTTTTCCCCTCCCCTGAAACATTTTCCTGTGTACGTATATTTCCTTTACCCGGAGATTGACCGGGTACGTCCTTCTCTGATGGCGGATTATTTTTTGCCGCCTTTTTAGGAATGGCTCCGCCTTCTGGTTTCTTTCTTTCTCCTACGCCCATGGGTCCTTTTACCTCTCCAGATCTTTCAGGGGTGGTATCAGTTTGACCCGTTTTTTTGTCCTTTTTAGGGCTAATGGGTTTCTTTTGCTCTTTATCCGCGTTATTTTCTCTTTTCTTAGCCATTTTTATATTTTCTTATAATTGATTTAATGCCCCGAAGAGGGATCAGTACCCAGTCAGGACGATTATTCAGTTCATAATTCATCTCATAGATCGCCTTTTCCAAAAGGAATGTTTCCATGAGGATCTCAAAATCTTCCTTATCTGGAGGCATAAAGTTGTTATCCCCCACATTGTCGAAATAACCTTGCAGGAACATCCTGGTAACCAGGTAATACCAGGTTTCAGCCCATTGATCAAGATCCCCTTCCTTTTTTTGCTGGTCAAATTCAGGCTCAATGATACTGCTGTAAGAAGCATAATGGAAAGAACGTACCATACCTGCCACATCACGCAGCGGCGATCTTTTAAGCCTCCTTTCACTGAATGAGCGGGCGGGTTCCCCTTCGAAATCAATGATCACGAAATCCTTCCCAGTCCATAGCACCTGTCCCAGATGGTAATCCCCGTGGGTCCTTATCTTCATGATAGGGATCTTATGGTCATAGACCCGTTTAAAACTTTTAAGCACGTCCCCTTTCATATTCAGAACTTCCTTCGCCTCGGCCTGGATTTCCTCCGGTAGGGTCTTCAGACTCTTCTGCAGGTTCTGAAAAGCATTCCTGGTTAGTGATTGTAAGGAGGAGAACAAGGAGCGTTGGTAGTGAAGGGAAAAAGGTTCATGTTCAAAATCCTTTGTCTCGGGGTGTGCCGCAAGTGCCTTGTGCATTTCTGCGGTTCTTTGCCCCAGCAGGGATATTCGTTCAGGAAAGATCACCCCCATCAATTCTTTCATGGGTTCAGAAAGGTCCTGGAAGTTCAGCGGCGTAAGATCATGATCAATTGATTCGATCTCAATGTCTTTTGGTCTGGTAAGAACTCTTTCAAAGAACCTGTTCAGGGAATCTTTGGTATAATCCCAGGCATCTCCCTGGTTTGGGATGAGATCCTGCATCATACCCAGAACAATAAGGTTCCTGGCATCGGGTTCATATTCTATGGCTCCAACAAATCTTGGAGAATTTTTATATTCGGTCTTTTCTGTCAGATACCGTGTGATCTCCATATCGGGATTAATAGTATTGTCCAGCTTCCGATATAATTTTAGAAAATATTTGTTATCAAAAATCAGCGAAGTGTTGCTTTGGTCTGCATTAAGTATCTTCGAATGTACCCTCTCTTTGGAATGTACATCAATACTGTCTTCACTATGGTAAAAGACCAAATGACCCTTTCCGCTTTTTAACCGTCTTCCTTTCTTTATGTTCCTGAATAGAACGTTCCTGAACTTTTCACTATAAACGGCATCAAATAGATATCCATCCTGTCCGTCTATCTCCAGTTTGGCAATGATACCCTTTGAGGGGATTTCCCTGAAATCATCCTCTTCTTTCATACTAATGAAGCCAAGCGGAAGCTGGTAAACCTCCGGAAGACCGTCGTTATAATTCACTTCTATGGTAATTAGTGTAGAAGGGACATCCTTGACCGGAATTTGCACTTTATTGACCACCGTAACATTCTGGATGACCCTGGATTTTCCTCCAAACCAACGACAGGTGTTCAAATAGGGGGGGAGCACCTCGTTTTCGAAACGTGCCAAAACTTTGTTTTCCACGAGTTGTTCCCATTCCTTAATTTTAATTACAGGGGTTTCTGTTTTTTCTGTGTATCCTTTCTCTTTTTTCAGCTGGAACCAGTAATATCCATGTGGTGCCATAGTGAAAAGGTAAGGTTGCTCGGTGATCCTGGGAAATTTGTTGTGGCTGAAAACCTCGACCGGAATGTATCCGTCATAAGCCTCCAGATCCAGTTCTGCTGCCTGCGGAAATCTTGAAAGGTTCCCCAGGATAAGAATATCTTCGTCTTCGTAAGTTCGGGTATAAGCAATTATCTTTGCATTACTTGGGGAAAGGAAATTAATATCTCCACGCCCGAAGGCCCTGAACTTCTTCCGCATGCTAATGATGCGTTTCATCCACCAGAGCAATGATGATGAATTCATTTGCTCTGTCTCTACGTTCACAGATTCATATTTGTAGGAAGGGTCAATAATGACCGGTAAATAAAGCTTGTGCGGGTTGGCAGTAGAGAATCCTGCATTTCTGTCGGCAGACCACTGCATAGGGGTTCGTACCCCGTCCCGGTCTCCCAGGTAGAAATTATCCCCCATTCCAATCTCGTCTCCATAATAGATCACCGGGGTTCCCGGAAGTGAAAAAAGCAGCACATTCATCAGCTCGATCTTGCTTCGGTTGTTTTCCAAAAGTGGAGCGAGCCTGTGCCTTATTCCAACGTTTATCTTTGCCTGTGGATCTTTTGTGTAAACCTTATACATATAATCCCGTTCCTCATCAGTCACCATTTCTAAAGTAAGTTCGTCATGGTTCCTAAGAAATATTGCCCACTGGCAGGATTCGGGAATATCGGGTGTCTGGTCGATAATATCCATTATCGGGTATCTGTCTTCCATTTTAACCGACATGAACATTCGGGGCATTATTGGGAAGTGGTAGTTCATATGGCACTCATCACCATCCCCGAAATATTCCGCAGAATCTTCGGGCCACATGTTCGCTTCTGCCAGCAATAGTTTATTATCGAATTTTTCATCAACATGAGCCCGCAGTTTTTTCAGAAAAACATGCGTCTCCGGTAAATTTTCACAGTTGGTACCTTCCCGTTCAAAAAGGTAAGGAACGGCATCAAGTCTAAAGCCATCTACTCCCAGCTCACACCAGAAATCAAGGACATCAAACACTTCTTTCTGGACCTGCGGATTATCGAAATTCAGATCTGGCTGGTGTGAAAAAAACCTGTGCCAGAAGTATTGTTTCGCCACGGGATCCCAGGTCCAGTTGGACGGTTCTGTATCTGTGAATATAATTCGGGTGTCTTTGTATTTGTTAGGGTCATCACTCCACACATAGTAATTGCGTTCATCAGACCCGGCAGGGGCATGACGGGCGCGTTGAAACCAGGGATGCTGATCTGAGGTGTGGTTGATAACCAGCTCTGTAATAATCTTCAGCCCCCGGCTGTGGGCCTCCTCAATGAGTTGTTTAAACATATCCAGATCCCCGTACGAAGGGTTGATGCTGTAATAATCAGCGATGTCATAGCCGTCATCACGCAAAGGAGAAGGATAGAAGGGCAGGAGCCATATGGCGGTTATTCCTAAATCCTCCAGGTAATCGAGTTTTTGGAGCAGACCTTCGAAATCTCCGATCCCGTCGCCGTTACTGTCAAAAAAAGCTTTTATGTGGAGTTCGTATATAATGGCATCTTTATACCATGTTGCCTGATCTTCTGAAAAAATTGGTTTGATCATGGTTAGATTTTTAGCGTGGTTGATTTTTGGTATCTACTTTAAAAATGTGTGCAGGAATGGCCTGCGGATGTAACTCAATATAATTCCATTCATTCTGCCATATATAGCTGGCACCGGTAAGTAGGTCTGTTACCGAATAGGAATGCTCTGGTTCAATTTTTAGTAGCTCCAGGGGCACTTGTACCCAGCCCGCCTGGTTGTGGTTTGGATCAAGGTTCACGACGATGAGTAATTTGTTCTCGTGATCCTGGTCTATTTTTGAGTACGCGATCAATTGATCATTATCTGTCGCACAAAATTCTATATTCCAGGTGGTTTGGAGGGCAGGATTTTCCTTCCTGATCCTGTTGAGGATGCTAATCACCTCCTTGACCTTTGTGTTGCGGGACCAGTCCCAGTGATAAATCTGGTACTTTTCAGAATGAATGTATTCTTCTTTTCCGGGGTATGCCTCATTCAATCCAAATTCGAAAACAGGACCGTAGATCCCGTAATTGGAGGACATAGTACCCGCCAGGATGAGTCTTATTAGAAATGACGGATCATGTTTATTCTCCAGTGATATGGGTAATATATCGGGAGTATTGGGCCAGAAGTTGGGGCGGTAATATTCTCTGACTTCAGTTTTGGTTAATTGCGTGAGATATTCTGTAAATTCTTCTTTGGTGTTCCTCCAGGTAAAATAAGTATAAGACTGGTTGAAACCTATCTTTGCCAGTTCTTCCATGACCCGCGGACGGGTAAAGGCTTCAGCAAGAAAAATGATCCCGTCATACTTATCATTGATCTCCCTGATCATCCACTCCCAGAAGTTAAAGGTCTTGGTATGAGGATTATCTACCCTAAAAATGGTCACTCCCTTGTCTATCCAGAATTCAACTATACTTTTTAGTTCCTTCCAGAGATTTTCCCAATCCTCGGTCTCGAAGTTCACGGGAAGTACATCCTGATATTTTTTTGGCGGATTCTCAGCATATTGCACGGTCCCGTCTGGTCTCCATCTGAACCACTGCGGATGTTCCTTTACATAGGGATGGTCTGGGGAACACTGTATGGCAAAGTCCAGCGCTATCTCAATGTCGAGGGCTTTAGCCTTTTTTACAAGACTTTTGAAGTCTTCCATACTCCCAAGTTCCGGATGAATGGCCTTATGCCCTCCTTCTTTGGCTCCGATAGCCCAGGGAGAACCTGGATCACCTTCTTCTGCATCAACAGCATTATTAAGACCTTTACGGTGACTGCGCCCTATGGGATGGATAGGAGGGAAGTAGACGACGTCAAAGCCCATGTCTGCAACTTCAGGAAGCACATTCTCACAGTCTTTGAAGGTGCCGTGCCTGCCTTTTTCGGGTGAGGCAGAACGAGGGAAAAATTCGTACCAGGCACTGAAAAGGGTTTTCTTTCTTTCCACTCGTAATGGCAGGATCTTTTCATATGGAAAAGCCTTAGCCCGGTCTCGTGTCTCATACATTACCCGGGAGGCAGAATCACTTAAAGCATCTGATATCGCCTGAGATTCCTTATCGTCATCCCGCAAAAGGCTGATCCAGTGTTCCAGTTTCTTTTTGTTGGATGCCAACGCCCTTGGAACTGCTTCCTCCATGAGTTCTGCCCCAATAAGAAGTTCAGTTCTAAGATTTTGCTGGGCAGCTGCTTTTTTCCTGAGGCCATCCTGCCAGGTGGTGTAGTGGTCTACCCAGGATTCTATGGTATATTCATAATCTCCGGTAGAATCAATTTTAAAGGTAGCAGTCCAGTGATCATTGCCTTTGAATTCCATTGGTAATTCCTGCCATTTTTTATCCCTGCCACGGGTCTTTTTTCTTTCCCTGTACAACAGGACAGCATCTACCTTATCATGTCCATCCCCAAATATATCGGCATGTACTTCTACTTCTTCATCTATGATACGTTTGACAGGATATTTTCCACAATCTATTTCAGGTTTTACATTTCTAATACTTACTCTTTTATGACCTTCCAACTTCATACAATTATTTTTTAATAAATCTTTTCTGATTTTACCCGGACCGAATGGTCTGTCAGGTTTTATGGTAATCTAAAACACTTAAATTTAGAGAAGTAACCAGACTTCCTTAGTTAAAAAAGTATTAAACATTCATTGAAACGCCCTTTCCTTCTTAGCTTTGAAAGTGTTTGATTTTAAAGGGAAAGCGACAATGTCACTATGGGAAAGAAAGTAGGTGCAGAATATTTGGGAGAAAGAAAATACCGTTTCAGGGTGTGGTCCCCTTTTGCTGAAAAGGTGCAGGTCATCTTAAAGGATAGCAGGAAAGTGGTGGACATGAAAAAAGATGAACGCGGATATTGGGAAGCCGAAGTCAATAATCTTTCCCAGGGTACCTTCTATAAGATTAGGCTTGATGAAGAAGAAGAGTATCCAGACCCGGCTTCACGTTCCCAACCTGAAGGTGTCCATTCCTGGTCAGAAATTCCAAACTCCTCCTATACCTTTGAAGCATCAGGGTGGAAAGGCCGTGCAATTGATGAAATGGTCATTTATGAGCTTCACGTCGGCACCTTTACTCCTCAAGGTACTTTTACTGCCATTATAAATAAACTTAACCATTTGGCGGAGTTGGGAGTCAATACCCTGGAGCTTATGCCTGTCTCGCAATTTCCCGGGGATCGCAACTGGGGCTATGACGGGGTTTATCCCTATGCACCCCAGGGCAGTTACGGTGGTGAACAGGGTTTAAAGGAACTTATTGATACCTGCCACCAAAGAGGTTTTTCTGTCCTGCTAGATGTGGTGTACAACCACCTGGGACCTGAGGGAAATTACCTTTCTCAGTTCGGTCCTTATTTTACAGACAAATATCATACTCCCTGGGGCAGTGCCCTTAATTTTGATGATGAATATGCCGATGAGGTCCGGAATTTCTTTATCCAGAATGCCTTGATGTGGCTGGAGGAATACAGGTTTGATGGCCTCAGGTTGGATGCTGTTCATGAGATCATCGACCGGGGTGCAAAACATTTTCTCAAAGAATTAAGCCAGGAGGTAGACGCACTTGAACAGAAGACCGGCTGCAGGTATATGTTGATCGCCGAGAGCGACCTGAATGACACAAGACTTATACGGGCCTACAGAAATGGAGGTTATGGCCTGGAAGGGCAGTGGGTTGATGATTTCCATCACTCCCTGCATACCATTTTAACCGGGGAGGGTGCCGGGTACTATAAGGACTTTGGAAAAATGGAATATCTGGCAAAAACCTTTAGACAGGCTTTCGTGTATGACGGGATCTACTCTACCTTCAGGAAACGTTCAGTAGGGAATAGTCCCCTTTGCTTACCTAAAACACAATTTGTGGTAAGCATTCAGAACCACGACCAGGTTGGAAACCGTTTACTTGGGGAACGCCTGTCAAAACTGGTCTCATTTGAAAAACAAAAATTAGCCGTCGGGATGTTGTTTACGGCCCCTTATGTTCCCATGTTGTTCATGGGTGAGGAATTTGGGGAGACGAGACCTTTTCAATATTTTGTAAGCCATGGGGATAAAGACCTTGTGAAAGCGGTACAGGAAGGGAGAAAAAAGGAATTTGAATATTTTCATCATGGGAAAGAAGGAGGCCACACAGATCCTCAGGCTGAAGAAACCTTTAAAAGTTCGAAAATAGACTGGGATTATAAAAAAGACACCTCCAAAATCACACTTTTTGAATTCTATAGGGAGTTGCTTCGGCTTCGGAAGGAAGGAGCTTTCCGTTTGTTTGCATCATCGCAGGTTAAAACTGAATTTAACGAAGAAAAGAAGTGGCTGCGGATAACTTCAGAAGAAGAGGGGGGAAGCTTATTCGGCCTCTTTAATTTTGGAGATGAGGTGACCTCATGGAATCCTTCCGAAACAAGTCAGGTTGAAATTTTATTTGCTTCCGCCGATAAAAAATGGGGAGGCCCGGGGACATTCGAAAATTTATGGAACCCCGATGACGGTATTCCCGCAGGTTCTTTCGTGATCTTTAAATTTTAATTAAAGCCTTTGCTGCTTTACATATTAAGAGTTAACTTTTAAGGACTTTTCTAAGGATACTTTTCCCTTTTAACAATAAACGATTGTACTATGAGTAAAAAATATATATGCATTCACGGACATTTTTATCAGCCACCACGTGAAAACCCGTGGCTGAATAAGGTAGAGGTACAGGAATCAGCTTATCCCTACCATGACTGGAATCACAGGATCAATGCGGAATGTTACATTAGAAATTCCGCTTCCCGTATCCTGGATGAAGAAGGTCGCATTGAGGCAATTATGAACAACTATGGCTGGATGAGTTTCAATATAGGACCTACTCTGCTGGCCTGGATGCAAACCGAAACCCCTGAAACCTATGATGCAATTTTAAGGGCAGATAAAGAGAGCATGGAGCTGTTTTCGGGCCATGGTTCTGCCCTGGCCCAGGCCTACAACCACCTTATTATGCCCCTGGCCAATGAACGCGACCAGGAGACCCAGGTGATCTGGGGTATAGAAGATTTCAAGTCAAGATATAAACGTGCTCCTGAAGGCATGTGGTTGGGCGAGACTGCCGTAAACACATCGGTTCTCGAAATGCTGGCAAAGCACGGGATCAAATTCACCATACTTTCTCCTTATCAGGCAAAAAGAGTGAGGAAGATTGGAACCAGGGAGTGGACTGATGCATCTGGAGCTAAAGTTGATCCCCGCAAAGCCTATACCTGCAAATTACCTTCCGGAAATAAAATAAGCCTTTTCTTTTATGATGGCCCGGCTTCGCAGGCGGTTGCATTTGAAGGTTTACTCGAAAATGGCGAACGTTTTGCCCATCGTTTAAAAGATCTTTTTGATGATCATGACGAACTTGAACTCGTGAATATCGCTACCGATGGAGAAAGTTATGGTCATCATCACAAACTTGGGGAGATGGCCCTTTCCTATTGTCTTAGCCACCTTGAAAAGGATGATGACATAAATCTTACTGTATATGGGGAATTTCTGGAAAAATTCCCTCCCAAAGATGAGGCAGAGATCATTGAAAACACTTCCTGGAGTTGTTACCACGGTGTTGAACGCTGGCGCAGCGACTGTGGCTGTAATACAGGCGGTAATGAAGGTTGGAACCAGGCGTGGCGCGCTCCGCTCAGGGAGGCTTTCGATAAGCTCAGGGAGAAACTAATCCCGCTTTATGAGCAGCAAATGGCCAAATATACTTCAGATCCCTGGGGGGTAAGGAATAGATATATACAGGTGGTACTTAACCGTGACCTCGACAATGTATCCTCTTTTTTAAAAGAGAATTTCGGGAAAGAGCTGCAGGAAGAGGATGAAATAAAGCTCTTAAAACTTCTTGAGATGCAATACCACGCTATGCTCATGTACACAAGTTGCGGTTGGTTCTTCGATGAAGTGACGGGAATTGAATCTATGCAGGATATTTTCTATGCTACTCGTGCCATACAGTTGGCAGAGGAAGTAAGTGGCGAAAAATATGAACCTGAATTCATTGAATCGCTTAAAAAAATTCCCAGTAACCTACCGGAATATGGTAATGCCCTTGCCGCCTATGAAAAGATCGTCAAGCCTATGGAGCTGGACATGATCAGGATTGGTGCACATTACGCAATTTCTTCCCTTTTTGAAGAATTTCCTGAGGAAGTCAGTCTCTATAATTTTAGTGCGGCAGTGAAAGCAAGTCATTATTATGAGGCAGGAAAACAAAAACTTATTATAGGCCACACAGAATTCCGGTCAGATATTACCTGGGAAAAAGTAGATATCTCTTATGCGGTGCTGCATATGGGAGACCATCATTTATTTGGAGGAGTACGCCAGTACATTGACGCTGTATCGCTTGAAAAACTCCAGACAGAGATGGCAGAGTTCTTTGAAAGAGGGAATGTATATGAGATCTTCAATCTAATGGATGCCCATTTTGGAACCCATAATTATTCCTTCTGGCATTTGTTTAGAGATGAACAACATCATATTATGGAATTGGTCATGGAAAAGAACCTGACGGCTGCCGAAGGAGCCATGCAACAGCTTTATGACAATACCTATCCCTTGCTTAAGACTTTTAAGGAAATTAATATGGAGGTGCCGGCAAGGCTGAAATTACCAGTTGAAATGGCCGTAAACAACCGGCTCGTAAAGGAACTTAAGAGAGACGTACTCAATTTTAGAAAACTTGAAAAACAGTTAAAATCTGCAGTGGCAATTGATGCAGATCTCGACCTGATCACATTGGATTTCCTCACAGACCAAAGACTAACCGCTCTGGTGCAGGAACTTGAACAGGACCCCGCAAACCTGCAGCTTTTACAATTAATCAACAAACTGCTGGAATTGATAGAGCTAACCCCGCTCAACCCTGAGAAATGGCAATCCCAGAACATCGTTTTTGCTATAAAAGAAAGGATATACCGGGAGATGACGGAAAAAAGCGAAGCCGGTGATGAAACAGCGGCAGAGTGGGTGGACGAGTTCAGGGCGTTGGAAGAATCTGTCAATTTGGTGATCTAATGAGAAGTCCCATCTCTACATATCGTGTGCAACTCTCGCCCGCTTTTACCTTTCAGGACTTGCAGGAGATCCTTGATTACCTGGAGCAGTTGGGGATTTCCACCATTTATTCGGCACCATTTTTTAAGGCCCGCAAAGGTAGCAGTCATGGTTATGATGTGACCGATCCTTTTTCCCTCAATAAAGAAATTGGCCGCCTGGAAACTTTCAGGAAGATCACTGAGCAATTGAAGCAAAAGAATATGGGATGGCTGCAGGATATTGTTCCCAATCACATGGCTTTTGACCCTTCCAACCAATGGTTGAGTGATATATTTGAGCTTGGCCCTGATTCTGAGTATTTCAATTATTTTGACATTGACTGGGAGAACAAAGATCAAAAGGTTTTGGCACCTTTCCTCGGAAAACCATTACCAGAGGTTCTGGAGGATAAAGACCTGGGTTTGGTTTTTAGTAAAAAGGGTTTTACCCTGAATTATTTTGACCATGCATATCCTGTGTCAGCTCGTTCCTATGAGAAGATCCTATCTTCGGAAACTGCTTTAGAATGGCAAAAGAAATTCAGGAATTTTTCAGCTCAGGAAAATGACTGGACAGACCTCAAACACCAGTTCCTGACAGATACCGAAGCTGATGATAAATTAAAAACCTCTGTCGAAGACCTGGTTGCGGAGATAAACACTTCCGAAGAAAAAATAAAAGAGGTCCTTGATCTTCAGTATTTTATTCCAACCTATTGGAAAATTACTGAAGAGGAGATCAATTACCGCAGGTTTTTCACTATCAATGATCTTATATGTCTGCGAATGGAAGACAAAAAGGTTTTTGACAGCTACCATTCCTTTATTAAACAGTTGTGCGATTCCGGTTTTATTAACGGACTGCGAATTGATCATATTGACGGACTTTTTGATCCATTAAAATATCTTGAGAATCTAAGGACACTGGTAGGTAATGATTTTTATATTATCATTGAAAAGATCCTTGAGTGGGACGAAAAACTTCCTAAACACTGGCCTGTGGAAGGAACCAGCGGTTATGGATTCCTGGCCGAAGTGAACCAGCTTTTTACCGATAATAAGAAGGGAAAGATCTTCACAGATGCATATCATAAGATCAATCCTTTAAATGAAGATTATGAAGACCTAGTTTACCATCAAAAATTATTCATTCTTAAAGAAAGAATGGGAGGGGAGTATAATAATCTTTGGAAGCTTTTAAAGAACCTTGGTTTACTTACTGAAGAAAACCTTACTGCTGACGGTAAAAATGCACTGGGGGCCTTCCTGGCAGCTTTCCCTGTATACAGGATCTATCCTCAAGAATTCCCCCTTAAAATGAAACAGAAACAGATCATTGAAACGGCTTTTTTAAGAGCGCAGTTACATGTGCCCAATCTGGAGAAGGAGTTGAATTTACTGAAAGATGTATTTCTTGGGGTAGCGACCGGGGATAAGGATAAAATGCTATACTTTCTTCAGCGGTGTCAGCAATTCACCGGCCCTCTTGCAGCCAAAGGTGGGGAAGACACCAGTTTCTATATTTTCAACAAACTCATTTCCCATAATGAGGTAGGAGATTCTCCTCAAAATTTCGGCTTGGAGATTAAAGGATTCCATCAAAGGATGGAACAGCGAGAGAACGATTTTCCTTTATCGATCAATGCTACTGCCACCCATGATACCAAAAGGGGGGAAGATGCCAGGATGAGAATTAACGTTTTAAGCGAACTGGGAGCAAAGTGGTTTGAAAAGGTAGAAGAATGGAGAGGTATAGCCAGAAGTTTCAGGAACGGGGAGGTGCCTGATGCCAATGAAGAATATTTCATTTTTCAAATGCTGGTAGGGGCCTTTCCTTTTGATCTCGAACCGGGAGAAAAGTTCCTTGAAAGATCAACTGCTTACCTGCAAAAAGTGTTAAGGGAGGCCAAAGCACATTCCTCGTGGGCCATGCCTGATGTGAACTATGAGGAATCTGTTTATCAATATTTAGAAACCCTTTTAAAAGATGAAGATTTTAAAGCTTCTTTTCTGCCGTTTCAGGAAAAACTTATGCCATATGGAGTCTTAAAATCCCTTTCCCAGGCCGTTATAAAAATAATTGCTCCCGGGATCCCGGATGTTTACCAGGGGACAGAACTTTGGGACCTGAGCTATGTTGATCCCGATAATAGACGCCCTGTAGATTACTCTTTACGGAAAAAATTCCTGTCAGAAATCCAGGATGTACATGGAGAGGGTTTTGAGGAGGTACTGGAAAAAATGAAAAATGATTATCCTTCAGGAAAAATCAAGCTCTTCTGCATTCACAAGGCTTTAAAATTGAGGAAGGAATACCAGGAAATATTTGAGGAAGGGGATTATATTCCCCTGGAACTGTCTGAAAGATTTTCTGACGAAGTGATCGGTTTTGCCCGCAGAAAAGGGGAGAAGTGGGTAGTGTTGATTGCGCCGGTACTGGTAACCGAATTATTTGATGAAAGACTTGAGCTTAAAAAAGAATTTTCCGAAGAAGTGTTGGTAAAGCTTCCAGAGGAGGTACAGGGAAATTTGCAACATCTCTTTACCTCACAAGAATTCAAATCATCCCAATTTACAGCCGGTGAACTTTTAGGGAAATTCCCAGTAACTATAATGACTAATTTTTAAAACTATGGATATAACAAGAAGCAGTGGTATCCTTCTTCATATAACTTCTTTGCCCGGGCCTTACGGAATTGGTGATCTGGGTGCAGAAGCCTACAGGTTCCTGGAGTTCCTGGAAAGCTCTGGCCATTCCTGGTGGCAGTTACTGCCGTTAAATCCTACAGATAATATTTACGCCCATTCCCCTTACAGCACTCATTCGGCTTTTGCGGGTAACCCATTACTTATAAGTCCCGAACTACTTGTAGAAGAGGGGTATCTGGATCCTGAAGAGCTTTCAGCTCCAACCGGGGTGCAGGAAGATAAGGTCAATTTTGAGGAAGTCGAGGAATATAAAAAAAAGATCCTGGAGAAAGCATGGAAGAGGTTCAAATTCACCTCGACAGGAGCAACGGGATTTGAGGAATTTTGCATGGAACACACAGTTTGGCTGGATGATTACTGCCTTTATCTGGCCCTTCGGAAAAAGTTCAATAATGTCAATTGGGTAGACTGGCCTGCAGAACTGCGGGACAGGAATCCGAAAGCTCTGAAGAAGGCAGAGAAAGAACTTTCTGAATCAATAATCAAAGAAAAATTCATCCAGTTCCTTTTTTTCCACCAGTGGTCCCGCTTGATGAAAGAAGCACATGCGAGAAATGTAAAATTATTAGGAGATGTTCCGTTCTACATTAACCATGACAGTGTAGACTGTTGGGTGAATCCGGGCTTTTTTAAACTCGATGAAAATAAACAGCCTACCCATGTTTCAGGAGTACCACCTGATCTTTTTAGTAAAACAGGTCAGCTGTGGGGTACTCCCGTATATGACTGGAAGGAGTTAAAGAACCATCATTATGAATGGTGGATCTCCCGACTCAGGCAGAACCTTTTGCTATTTGATGTGGTGCGCCTGGACCATTTTCGGGCTTTTTCGGCATACTGGGAAGTGCCGGCCACAGAAAGGACCGCGATCAAAGGGAAATGGATCAACAGCCCCGGAACCGATCTTTTTCACGTCCTCCAAAAAGAGTTTCCTGAAATGCCTTTCATTGCTGAAGATCTGGGCTCCCTCGACCAACCGGTTTATGAGCTGTTGGAGAAATTTGATTTTCCGGGAATGAAAGTATTACAGTTCGCTTTTGGGGATGACTATAATGAGAACCCATACCTGCCTTATAACCACGTGCCGCACAGTATTGTTTATACCGGCACTCACGACAACAATACCACCACGGGCTGGTTTAAAAATTTAGAAAAGGCGGTTAAGGACCACCTGCGGGAGTTTACCGGCATCAATGTTACAGAAAAAAATGTGCATTTGGTGCTGCAGCGCCTGGCATTACAGTCTGTTTCCAACCTGGCTATACTTCCCTTTCAGGACATTCTGGGACTGGGTGAGGAGGCCTTGATGAATATACCGGGGAGTACAGAGGGTAACTGGAGCTGGAGGGTAAAAGCTTCACAAATGCCCGATTCGGGAACAACAGAAGAATTGTTGAGGCTCAATAAACTTTTTGGCAGGTATAGAAGATAATTGTATAGATATTATAAGACCGGATAAACTCTGAGATCTATCCGGTCTTATAATAATGCCGCATAATTTTTAAGCAGCGTATTTTCTGCAGGCATCTGCACATTCGCGACATGCTTTGGCACATTGTCTACAGTGCTCGGTGTCATGTTTTTCGCATTCTTTTGCACAATCCTCACAAATCTGGATGCAATAATCCACCAATCCCTGGATATTATCATATTTGGTATCCAGAATATTAGCTGTTGCAGCACAAACATAGGAGCATGCACGGTCAAGCCTGATGCATTTCACCATCTTCTTTACATCGGGCTCATCCAGACAGGCGTCTGCACACCAGTTACAATAATTGATACAGTTAGATAAGCTCTTTAACATTTCCTGATTTTTCATCTTCAATAAATTTTTATGGTTAGAAATTCTTTATTTCTAATTTACCGAAGATTCGCATGAAATGGATGTAAGATGCTGTTAAACAATGGTCAACAAAGGTTAAAGTAAAGAAACACCGAGTTAGAAATCTTTTCTCCCAACAACTTTTTTAAGCCTGTAAAGAGGCGCCACTACCCAAACTATCAGCATACTAATGGAAGCCACGGCACCCAGGGGAGTACCAAAGAATTGTTTGAATACAGCACCTGTATAACTTAACAATGCCGAAATATCAAGTTTTAAAAGAATAAGGATCCTCGAAAGGTCGATAGGATTGAACATACTTGCTGCCAGAGAGAACTTATCTAACGGGTAATCCTGAAAATATACCAAAGAAAGCAGAAAGAGCCCGTCGTAGATCACCGCAAGGAATAACCAAAGCAAAATAGCATAACCAAAACCTTTTATCTTGTTCTCATTAGAGAGTGCTATATTAAAAGCAAGGGCAGAAAAGATAAGGGTAAGGAACAACCCGGTGACCAGCAACATAATGAAATCCCAGATCACAGGGGATTTGAACAAGCCATAGGCGGCAAAAGGAATACCCAGGCCAAGGATCAGACTTAAGGATAAAGAGATGGCTACCCCAAAGTACTGTCCTAAAAATATTGAACTTCGTTTTACGGGTTGGGCCAACAGGAGCTGAGTAAATTCCCGTGAATTATAGTAATACATAACACCAAAGATGGTACCTATAAGCGGTACGATCATGATGATCACATTCATTAAGGTTATAACAGCTGTTGAAAGGTCATTATTAAGGAATAACAATACGATCCCCAATAGCAGGTAAAAGAAGAAATACACATAACTCCAGCTACTTCTGGTAAGGTCAAAAAAACTATATTTTAATATCTTAAACATGATCTTCAGATAATAATTTGGCTATTGCGTGTTCAAAATCATCCTGGCCCGTACTTGTTTTTAGCTCTGATACATTTCCGTCAAAATAGATCTTGCCTTCCAGAAGGAATACGATCCTGTCTGCCACCTCTTCCACAAAATTCATGATATGGGAGGTGATAAGGATGGTTTTCCCTTTTTCCTTTTCACGCTGAATAAGCTTCCGGAGCTGTAGCATAGCCACGGGATCCAACCCTGAAGTAGGTTCATCAAGAATGATAAGGGGGCTGTCAAACATGAAACAAAGCACGAGGTTTACCTTTTGCTGGGTTCCCCCAGAAAGTTTATTCAGTTTTTTATCCAGGAAAGGTTGTAGTTTGAAGTATTCTATCAATTCCGCTTCCCTTGCCGGTTTGCCCCGCAGATCCTTGATCATGGTGATCAATTCCTGAACCTTCAGGTTACCGGGGAAGTTGGCTATTTGTGGCAAATAATCGATTTCCTGCCGGTAACTCCAACGCTTCCTTATGTTATTGCCCGAGATAACGATGTCTCCCTTATCAGGTACTACCATTCCCAGGATACTCTTTATAAGAGTGGTCTTTCCGGAGCCATTTGGCCCCAGCACCGCAATTATTCCCTGCTCTTTGATATCAAGCTCCAGCCCGTTAAGGACCGTGAGGGGTCCAAACTTCTTATGCAGGTTGTGAATACTTACCATTTTATCTTTTTCATTTGGGGAGAGTCATCGGTCAGTTCAGCCGGAGTAAAAACCGGAGACACTTTTTCTGAAAAGTCCAGTAACCCTATAAACATACTTCGTAATAATATTATGGCTTCAGGTGTTCTGTTCACCAGGTAGGAGAACAGTTTAACGGGACGGTAAGGTACATCTCCAGTTCCATCTTTATCCAGATCATACCCGGTGTAGTCACTCCAGTAATTTCTTCGGAATTCATTCTCGTTAATATTACCTGTATAGGCAACATCAAATGAATTGGAGAGAAAATTATTTTCGGTGAAAATATTTTTATAACATGCTCCCCGAATCCTTACAGCATATCCATTTCCCTTGAAGTCATTGTTGATATAATCAATCCTGTTGGTGTTATCTGCGCTTATGGCAATGGTATTGTCTTCAAAAATATTATTTTTCAGCTCAGCGTCATTTATCTCTTTCAGTAGAAGTCCGTAGGAGGCAGGACCCCAGTTCTTCCTGAATAGATTGCGGTGCATTTCAATGAATTTGGAATACATCACGGCAACCCCGGCACCGTTGTTTTCAAAGGTGTTCTCCAGGTATTTGTTATGGTCAGCAAACATGAAATGAAGACCATACCGCAAATTATTCTCACACACATTTTTCGAAATAATACAATTCTTGGAAAATTCGAGATATATCCCGTCTCTCACATCTTTGATCTCATTTTCACTTACAAAGAGATCACTTGAGTTCCACATGTGGATACCATTACCCGATTTTGCCTGGGTAATGGCTTCACTGCTAATTTTATTTTTGGATATGATCCCCTGTGAAGAACGCTCCACAAGGATCCCGAAAAAAATATTTTCGAGCCTGTTGTTCTCAATTCTAAAATTTTTTGAACCAGAAATAAGGATGGCAGCATGATCACTGGTGTGGCTGGTACCAATATTGATGATCTTAAGGCCTTCCACAGAGAAATTCTCTGATCTGATGGTCAAAGCAGTGCCTTTCATTTGGGCATCAATCACCGGATAGCCCTCACCCACAAGGTGGAGGGACTTATCAATGATCTTTATCTCATATTCCTTATAAATTCCCGGCTTGATCCTGATGGTATCTCCATTCCCAGCAAGATCTATTGCTTTTTGTATGGAGGTCACTTCACAGGAAGGGCATACTTCGATCTCCTGTGCCAAGGTTGGAAAGATTGAAAGAATAAAAAGAATAAAAATCACATTCCTCATCTCTCAGAATTTGTGCCGGGGGAATCTTTTTGAAGAAAATGATCCAGGAGTGAATCCCAGCTATGAACCTCAGTTTCCTTAAAGTTGCTGTTCTTACGATTAACTGCTGCTAAGTTGGCACCCATGGGGCTGTTGATGCTATCATTTATGATGAAAAAAGCATTTTCAACATCGATCATTTTACCGGGATCTGAAAAATCGGCTACCTGTAAAACAGCCATTTCAACCTCTTTTTGTTGAAGGTCATTCACCATACATTCAATCGCATCATACTTGAATTGTTTCCCTTTTGTGCTTACGGCACGGGCAGAGAACACCTCACTCACAATCGTCATTTCACAAAAATCACAGGCATCAGTCCCATACGCTATTGGTTTTGGTTCTGTGCTGCACGAAACCATTAACAATAAGGTTAGCAAAAGGATCACCTTCTTCATATTTATTTATTTTTTGGTTTTCACCGCACGTAAGCCTACCCACCAGGCGATCAAAGTTAAAAACATTCCCGCAAACATCATATACGCTCCTGTTCTTGGGTATGAATGTGCGGTAAAGTTCAGGATCTTTTCAGATCCCAATAATGGTGGCTTGTAATTTAAAGGGTTTCCTTCGGCATCAGTGAGTTTTATAATGGCTTTTGGATCCAGATCTGTACCGTATTCAAGTAACCAGCTATTGAAATCGTACATGCCCAGTATACCTAAAATGCCCATTAAGACAAGCCAACCCAGAAACCAGTGAGGGCTGATCTTTCCGAAGAAACCAAGAATACCCAATAAGATACCTAATCCCGCCATAGTGCCAATCACGATTGGGAAAACATTAAATTCCCACATCTCTTCAGGTTTAGGAATTTTTTTCATACCAATATAATGATTTACACCATCAATATTTTGAATGTCGAATTCTTCTTCCCCTTCAATACCGGCAATGTAAATGTCCATACCCAAAGGATCGGGATATTGAGGAGCCTCCAGCCTAATATTCCATAAAGGGTAGATAAAAAGGCCCAGCAGTAAAGCGGAACCTAAGATCATAATGATTCCTGAAATTTTCATATCGTAGAGTTTTTAAGAAAAAGAAAGCGGGTAGTTTACCCAACCCGCTTTCTAAAATTGAAGAGCTACATTTCTTAACTAATTAAACATATTTACTCTCCGTCCAGGGTCCATGTAAGCGGTGTAGCGGAATTTCTTCCGGAAACTCTCACATATCCCTGCATTTCCTGGTGAAGTGCAGAACAGAAGTCTGTACAGTAGAATGGCCAAACCCCTTCTTTCTTAGGTTCCCAGATAATTGTTTTTGTTTGTCCGGGCATGATCAACAGCTCAGATGTATTGGCACCAATCATGGCAAAACCGTGTGGTACATCGAAATCCTGCTCCAGGTTGGTAACATGGAAGTATACTTTGTCACCTACTTTAATACCTTCTATGTTATCTGGTGAAAAGTGACTTCTTACGGTTGTCATGTAAACATGAACCTCGTTTCCTTCACGAACCACTTTTGTGGCATCTTCACTTAGGGCAGCATATTTA
Source organism: Salinimicrobium flavum (assembly GCF_042684505.1). Taxonomy (NCBI): domain Bacteria; kingdom Pseudomonadati; phylum Bacteroidota; class Flavobacteriia; order Flavobacteriales; family Flavobacteriaceae; genus Salinimicrobium; species Salinimicrobium flavum. Next base: position 370,110 of record NZ_JBHULT010000010.1, on the reverse strand, counting down.
TGTTTGTTCTCATCAAGACGATAGATCTTTTTGGAATTGGCTTTCACTTTATCAGCAGAGATACCGGCAGCATAGTGAGGCTCCCCGTGAGTTGGGAAATCAAGGAGCAGTTCCATTTTATCTCCCGTGATATCATATAACTGTGCAGAGTGTTCCAATTCAGGTCCGGTAGGTAAGTACCGGTCTTTAGTGATCTTGTTCATAGAGATCATGTATTTCCCTTCAGGTTTGCGTGAGTTACCACCGGGGATCATAAGGTGTCCTACAGAATAGTAACTTGGTTGCCTGTCTAACACTTCCCATGTTCCTAATTTCCATTTTACCACTTCAGAAGAAATAAAGAAGGTGGTGTAAGCATTTCCTTTGCCGTCAAATTCAGTATGAAGTGGGCCTAAACCTCCTTCTTTAACAGTTCCTGCCAAAGTAGATTCAAAATTCAGGATGGGAATTCCATAAGCATCTCCGTCAAAATCCTGGTTCTCAATTGCCTTCAGCATTTTAGAGAAGGAGTGAACTGTAAGATCTGTTGAAAGTTTACCGTTTCCAACGATGTACTCACCAGATGGATCCACGTCACAACCGTGCGGAGATTTTGGAGTAGGCATGAAATACACAGCTCCCTCGACATCTCTTGGATCTACGGTTAATACTTTTTTCATCATAGTGGAAGTAGCGGTGTGGGTTGCATGATCAAAGACGTTATGAGCGTACTCGGCATCAATTTCTTCACCTCCGCCATTGGCAACATATTCCTGGATCTTTTTCCAGTTTACGGCAGCAATAAAATCCTTATCATTCTGCGAGGCATTTACCTCTTGAAGGGTATGGGCTTCTTCGGTATTGTAAGTGGTAAAGAAGAACCATCCGTGAGAATCACCACGACCGGGATGTGAAAGGTCATAATTGAAACCTGGCATTTTTAACTGGAAGTCGATCTTCATATGCCCCTCATCATCCACAGCGATGAAAGTAAGCGGGCCTTTGAAATTCCCTTTCATATTTGAGATAGCAACATCTTCCTGAGGATAAGGAACAGAGAAACGGGTTCCTGCCACCACATACTCGGTATTCTCAGTGACAAAAGAAGATGAGTGGTTACCTGCACTGTGAGGTATCTCAATGATCTCTTCGGTCTCAAAAGTTTCCAGACTTATACGGGCGATCCTTGGGGTATTGTTTTCATTGATAAATACCCACCGGCCATCAGTCTCTCCATTGGTTTGAGAGATATCAGGGTGGTGTGAATCTCCCCATGGAACAAATCCGAAGGAAGTATTCAACATAGGTATGGTTTCTTCAGAATATCCGTATCCGTTAGTAGGAAACTGAGAGAATACAGGGATCTCCTTCAGCATCCTTCCGGAAGGAAGACCATAAACGGTTAGGTTACCGCTATATCCCCCTGAAATGAGGGCATAAAATTCGTCATGCTCTCCCGGGGCCACATAAACCCTTTCGGCTGCATTTGATGCCATTGCCCCTCCCGAGCGTTTGTCTCCAGATTTGGCGTCATCATCTCCGCAACTAACCATTAATAAGGAAAGAATGGCAATTGATAAAATAGAACTTATTTTTTTCATTGTTTTTGTTATTTAATTTTTTGGTAATATGACTGCATCGACAACATGTACCCAGCCATTACTGGCCTTTACGGTACCTATTATTTTGGCTCCACCTACTAAAATGTCCTCACCCTCGCGGGTAATTTCTACGTTCTCGCCCGAGGCCATGTAAAGAGTACGACCTTTCTCAATGTTCTTGTTAAGCATCTCAACAGGATAATTACTTGGGGCTACGTGGTGCTTAAGGATATACGCCAGTTTTTGTTTATTTTCAGGTTTCAGAAGGTCTTCTACCGTGCCATCAGGCAGTTTGTCAAAAGCTGCATTAGTTGGAGCAAAAACTGTTAATGGTCCCACATTCACGAGGGCATTCTGCACTTCAGCAGCTTCTACCGCCGCAACCAGGGTGGTGTGATCTTCAGAGTTGATCGCAACCCGAAGAGCATTTGGAGTTTCACTCTCATCGTCAATGTAAGCCTGACCACGGTTGGAAACATTCTCTGTTGCAACTGGGGTGGCAGCATCATCTGACGGATCTTCAGCAGACTTTTCCTGCTTACAGCCTGTGAATGCCATGGTAAAAAGTCCCAGGACAAATACTAATAAAATTGATTTAGTCGTCATAATTAAAGGGTTTGGTTATAGTTTAGCCGGTAATTAAGAAGGTTAAATAGGGAAGGGGATTAGTTTTGCTGGTCAAATTGTCTAAAATATTCAAGAATGGCTCTTGCTTCTTCTTCCGAAAGATTTTGGTTAGCCATGACAGCCATATTAGATTCAATCAACAATTTTTTGGCGATGGGGTCTTCTTTGATCATCTGCTCCGGATTGAGGATCATATTCATGATCCACTCGGGAGAACGTCTCTCTGTTACTCCTGAAAGTTCAGGGCCTATGAACTTCTTATCCATTTTGTGACAGGCAGAACACATGTTTTTGAACAATTCTTCACCTTTGGTAGCCATAGCTGCGTCAATATCGGCACTTACTTCAACAGATTTTACGGGACCAATTCCCTTATTGTCAAGATCATTTACTTCTGCAGTAGTAGTTGTGGCTTCTTCAACTGTTTTCTTAGCTTCGGTGTCTGACAATTTAATTTGCTCCTTTTCTTCTTTTTCCCCACACCCTATGGCAAAAAGGATTAATAAAGCTGAAAGGATCTTAAATGTTAATTTCATGATAAAGTTTATTAATGTTATGGTGCAAAATTACGACATTTACTTTTATTAAAGATAAAAAGGTCTTAAAATATTTTATAGGATTTTTTCCTTGAACATTTACTTTATTAGGACAAATTAATCCTAAATAATACAGATAAACTATGACCAAAATCAGGAATTCTTATCTTTGGTTCCCATATATGGGCTCCCCGGGGAGCGAAAGATTCAACCTTTAATTTCCTTCTATGCTCTCAAGTTCCAGTAAATATGCAGTAAACGCGGTGCTGTACATTGCAGTTTATGCCAGTGAAGACAAAAAAATAAGGGCAGGGGAGATTGCCGAAGCTATTAAACTACCGTCTCCATTTCTTTCGAAACTTTTGCAAACGCTTTCCAGGGAAAATATCCTTTCCTCCTCAAAAGGACCCAAAGGTGGATTTTACCTTACCCCAGAAGCCAAAGAACTCGCCTTAATCGAGGTTGTGAAAAGTATAGATGGGGTAGACCGGCTGGAAGATTGCGTTCTGGGTCTTAAAAAATGCAGTTCCGAGCAACCATGCCCCGTGCATTTTGCGGTGCAACCTTTTAAGAACAGGTTTCTGCAAGAGCTTGCAGAGAACAGTATTGGTTCTTATGCCGAGAAGGTAAAAAAAGGGGAGACCTATTTATTTGTATAGACTCCCCGCTAGGATTGAATTCGTGACCGGAGTTTAAGAGATCATATTAAGAGTTTGTTTAGCTATTTCCAGTTCTTCATTGGTGGGGATTACGTAAACTTTCACTCTTGAATTCTCACTACTTATAAGCCTGTTCTCTTTTGATCGAATATCATTTTCCTTTTCATTTAGGCTTACTCCAAGGAAATCCATGTCATTGCATACCATTTTTCTAATCACATTACTGTTCTCTCCTATCCCGGCCGTGAAAACTATAGCGTCCAGTCCGTTCATTACAGCAGCATAAGCCCCAATATATTTTTTGATACGGTAGGCATTCATTTCAAGGGCGAGCTGGCATTCCCTGTTCCCTTTTTCGGCCTGGTCTTCAATATCGCGTAAATCGCTGTAACCGGTAAGCCCTAACATTCCACTTTTATGGTGTAGCAGGTCACTAACTTCCTGTGCCGAATATCCCAGCTGTTCGATCATATAAAAGATCACAGACTGGTCGATATCCCCACTGCGGGTTCCCATGATCAACCCGTTCACTGGTCCAAATCCAAGAGTGTGGTCAACACTTTGCCCATCCATAACAGCCGTCATACTGCATCCATTACCTAAATGAACGGTAACAAGTTTGGTGGTCTTCTTTCCCAGCAGTTCGTTGGCTTTTTCAGAAACATATTTGTGACTGGTACCGTGAAAACCGTAAACCTGTATGTGTTCCTTTTCGAAGAAATCATTAGGAATAGCGTAACGATTTGCCCGGGAGGGGATGGTTTGATGGAAAGCCGTGTCAAATACCGCGACTTGTTGGGCTTTTGGAAAGATCTCTTCTGCAACCTCGATCCCTTTCAGGTTAGGAGGGTTATGTAAAGGCGCCAGGGAAAACAGTTCTTTAATTTTGGATTTCACCTGCTCATTTATAATTATAGTATCTGAGAAGGAAGCACCGCCATGAACTACGCGATGGCCAATTGCGGGAATATCTGCCGGATCATTGATCACGCCATTTTCTGTGTGCATTAAATACTTGGTGACTTCCTTTAGCGCTACAGAATGATCTTCTACATGCATTTCTTCGGAAGTGGAGAACTTTTCAGACTTATAGTGAACCTTCCCCGATTCCTGCCCAATCCTTTCCACAAGGCCTGATGCCATCACTTCTTCTGAGGGCATTTTAATCAACTGAAATTTTAAAGATGAACTTCCCGAATTAATAATAAGTATATTTTTCATTTTATAGTAGTGAGTATTTAGTAGTGAGATTAGAGAATAAAAGCCCTCATATATTTATCTCCTTTAATCCTTAATCGTCAAACCTTATACATTTAAAGTCCTTGCGCTTGTATAGCAGTTAAGATCACTGTGTTGAAAACATCATCTACTGTACAACCCCGGCTAAGATCATTTACCGGCTTGTTAAGTCCCTGCAACATAGGCCCAATGGCCAGGGCTCCGGTTTCACGCTGTACTGCCTTATAAGTGTTGTTTCCGGTATTAAGGTCAGGGAAGATCAAAACACTTGCCTGGCCTGCAACTTCAGACCCCGGTAGTTTACTTTGACCTACACTTGGATCTACAGCCGCGTCATATTGAATAGGCCCTTCAACTTTAAGATCGGGTCTTTTGTCTTTTACGATCTCTGTGGCCTCCCGCACCCTGTCAACATCTTCCCCTTTCCCGGAACTTCCTGAAGAATAGGAAAGCATGGCGATCTTTGGTTCAATTCCAAAGGCTTTACTGCTCTCTGCTGAAGAGATACAGATCTCGGCAAGCTCTTCTGCGGTGGGATTGGGATTGATCGCACAGTCTCCAAAAACAGATACCCTGTCTTCAAGACACATGAAGAAGATCGATGATACCACCGAAACTCCCGGTTTTGTCTTTATGAACTGCAAAGCTGGCCTTATAGTATGCTGGGTAGTATGTGCCGCCCCGGAAACCATTCCGTCTGCATGACCTTTATGGATCATCATAGTTCCGAAGTAAGAGACATCGCTCATAAGATCACGGGCAATGTCCATATTTATATTCTTATGTTTCCTTAATTCATAAAAGGTCTTCACATAGTCATCAAAATTTTCAGAGGCTATAGGATTAATTATCTTCAGTTTATTGTAATCCATGGGGAGAGCCAGCTTCTCGATCTTCTTGTGAATAAGTTCCTCGTCTCCCAAAACAGTAATATCTACCAGGTCCATATCCAGAAGTCTCGAAGCAGCAGTGAGGATACGATCATCTGTCCCTTCCGGTAGCACAATGTGCTTCTTATGCTGCTGCGCCCTTTTTACCAGGCTGTACTGGAACATTCGGGGAGTTATTCCTTTTGGTTGAAAATTCACAAACCTCTCGATCATAGGATCAATTGAAATATATTTCTCAAAAGTATTGACAGAAGTTTCTATTTTCTGAATACTGTCAGCATAAATATTGGATTGAATCGCTCCCACACGGTTGGTAACGTTAAAGGTACCGTCTTCCACAGAAATAATGGGTACAACCTGAGAAAGACCTTCAATAAGCTTAATAATGGAATCTTCCGGAATAAGACCGCCAGTAAGGATAATCCCTGAAATTCTTGGATAATTTGTAGAGATATGGGCCTGCAAAGCTCCTAAAATGATATCGGCGCGGTCTCCCGGAGTAATGACCAGGCTCTCGTTTTTAAGATGCTTCAAGTAATTTCGCAGTTGCATGGCACCCACATTGAAACTTCCCGATTGGTTATCAAGGAATTCTTCCCCAAAAAGAATCTTTCCGTCAAGTACTTCAACGATCTCCTTTAAAGTTGGGTTTGCAAGGGTTGGAATAAGCGGGATTGCAAAGACTGCAACATCATCGGGAAGGAATTCCCGCATACCGTTTGTAGCTATTTGGAGGTTATCAAATTCGATCTTATTACTTACCATAGCCAGTACCCGGACTTCCTTCCTAATGAAGGTTTGATACGCCATCTGGAGGGTACCCATCAGAGCCTCTTTGGTTTTACCAATTCCGCTGGCTACAATAATGACAGGCAGTCCAAGGTTTTTGGCGATAAGTACATTCTCATCGAACTCAAATACACTTCCTTCACCGGAAAAGTCACTGCCTTCAACCAGTACAAAATCGAAGGAATCCTCCAGTTTTTTGTATTTTCTGATAATGGTATCAATGATCTCTCCTGACTTGCCTTCATTTCGTTTCTGAATGACCTCACTCCTTGTATAGGCATAGGCATCCTCATATTTAAGGTCCAGTTCAAAATACTTTAAAATAGTATCTACGTGATTGTCTCTTTTACCGGGTACTTCATCATTAATGATGGGCCTGAAGTATCCTACTTTTACGGTCTTTCCCAGGAGGGCTCTCATGAGTCCAAGGGAGATCATGGATTTCCCGCTGTGGGGCTCCAGAGTAGCAATATAAAGTCCTTTGTTCATAGTTTACTGAAATCTGCCACAAAAGTACAGTTATTTAAAAAGTATCTCCGCCGTTGCAGGGTTAAAAAGTCGTGAAATCTGACTAAGATCAGCAGGCGGTCCTATCAGAAGATACAGGAATAAAAGGAAGTGCAACATCCCTTTATTTCCTTCGGAAGATAACTGGAAAACCGACCGGGTTGGTCGGTTATAAACTTTACTTTAGCTCAGGCTCAAGCTTACCTGAGGTTTGGGGTTCCTTATGAGGCCGTTTTACCCTTTTTCGTTTTTCAATACCGGTGGTCTTGAGATAAAAGAACCCAATGATCCCTGCCAGGACGGAAGCCAGAAGGATCCCCGTCTTTGCCTGGGCAGCATAAATCTCATTTACAAAAGCCAGTTCAGTAATGAACAGGGACATGGTAAAACCTATAGCTCCTAAAAACCCTATTCCGTAAATATGTTTCCATTGTACCTTTTTTGGGAGTTCCGAAAGTTTAAAAAAGACCATAAGACGGGTAAAAAGCACAATACCTATAAATTTTCCTACTATAAGTCCTAGAACCACTCCTATAAGGACAGGGCTCAAAAGGGCTTCCGGAGAAGTAAAATCGAGTCGTACTCCTGCATTTGCAAAAGCAAATAGGGGGAGGATCACAAAACTTACCACTGGGTAGAGGGCATGTTCAAGACGTTGCAGCGGGGGAGTGGCATCCTGTGCCAGGGAGGCAAATTTTTCAATAGTATTGGTTACATTATCATGCTCTTCTTCCCCCGATTCCTTGATGTGCCTGGTTTTTCTTTTAATGTCGGCAGAAAGCCACCTGACTTTTCTCAGGAAGACGGGAGTGTCGATCTTTTTTCCGGTAGGAATGGTAAAGGCAGCAAGAACAGCAGCTATAGTAGCGTGAACCCCGGATAACATGATAGCCATCCATAAACCTCCTATACCCATAATTGCATAGAACCAGGTATTTCTTATTCCTATATGATTTGCAGATAACAGGATCAACAGAAAGAACGCCCCAATTGCCAGATTTTCAATGGAAAGTTCTGCAGTATAAAAAAAGGCGATCACCAATACAGCTCCAAGGTCATCAACTATTGCAATGGCAGTTAAAAAGACTTTAAGTGAAAGTGGGACCCTATCTCCCAGCAGGTATAGTATTCCTAGGGCAAAGGCAATATCTGTAGCCATAGGGATCCCCCATCCTGATATAGCTTCTGTACCGGAATTAAAAAAAAAGTAAATAAGGGCAGGAAACACCATTCCGCCCACCGCAGCCGCTATGGGTAATACCGCGCCCCTAACACTAGCAAGGTGACCATGCATGATCTCCCTTTTAAGTTCAAGCCCTACCATGAAAAAGAAAATGGACATTAGTCCGTCATTGATCCAATGTAACAGGCTTTTTTCTATGACCAGATCATTCAACCCTATATACAGATGCTGTTCCCAAAAAGAAAAATAGGTCTCACTTAAAGGGGAATTGGCAAAAATAACCGCCAGGATTGCAGAAAAAATTAAAAGTAATCCTACAGACGTTTGTTTCTCTATAAAATTCTTGATGGGTAGCAGCAGATAAACATCAAGGTGCGTTTTTTTCATGATGTGCAGGCTTTATGTTACAAAATGGTATTGGAAGGTCTTTTTACCTGCAGTGAAATTATAGAAGATGTTAAATACAAAATATGACAGGGATCATGCAAAGAAACAATATCCTGAAATTGAGGTTTTTTATTTTAAACCTAATATTGGAGAATGAAAAAAGAAATTATTCTTAAATGGTAGGATTTTAATGAGGTCACAGGCTCATGATGGAGGATAAAAATGAAATTAAAAAGGCTTTTGATCCCGTCAAAAGCCTCTGAAGATCTAGTTGGATCTATCAGGTTTTTCCTGAAGATCATTCTTTTGAATAAGATACCTTTCCTCAATAACAGTGTCATTTGCCTGGTCATACCTCAGGGTCCTGAAGTTTCCTATAGAGTCAAATCTTCCGAAGGAAACATCTTCACTGAGGGTGGAGGTCATAATATAAAGCCCGTCGTCTGTTGTTTGGCGCAGGTCCCCAAAATCGATCTCGCCGTCTTCCTGTTTCTTTCTGATATGAATCCTGTTAGTTTCCGGCGTGAAAGTAAATTCACTTTTTTCAAGGAGGTAAACAGCGGGTGCTTGAGGGTTATAAACTGCATTTGCTTGCTTTTGTTGCTGTAATTGATCAATACCGGAAGGAATAGTATCCTGGGAATATATATTACCATATAGGAAAAAGGCGGCTAATAAAAGAAGTGGTTTCATGATTCAGGATTTTGATTCTCCTAAAAGTAGCCGATATCTCTGTTAATACATGATAAAGATTCGTTAGGATTTTAATAAAACAGGTGCAGCCAGTACCACTTAAAATTGTCTTTCGTTTGAGAAATACCCCTGCCCGATTTGTCAATACTTATACTTATCTTTGCACCCGCAAAAAACAGCACCAAAAATATTTATATGAAAGCCGGAATTGTAGGATTGCCCAACGTAGGAAAATCGACCTTATTCAATTGCTTGTCCAACGCAAAAGCCCAGAGCGCGAATTTCCCGTTCTGTACCATAGAACCCAATATTGGTGTGGTAAACGTGCCAGACCATCGCCTGGAAAAACTGGAAAGCCTTGTAAAGCCTGAAAGAGTATTGCCTGCTACGGTAGAAATAGTAGATATTGCGGGGCTGGTGAAGGGCGCGAGCAAGGGGGAAGGTTTAGGAAACCAGTTTTTGGGAAACATTCGGGAGACAGATGCGATCCTTCATGTTTTGAGGTGCTTTGAAAATGATAATATTGTTCATGTTGACGGTTCCATAAACCCGGTGAGGGACAAGGAAACCATTGATATGGAACTTCAATTGAAAGACCTTGAAACAGCTGAAAAAAAGCTTGAAAAGGTGAAAAGGGCTGCAAAGACAGGAAATAAAGAAGCTCAAAAGGAAGAAGCTGCTTTGTTGAAGGTAAAAGCAGGACTGGAGGCAGGAAATTCTGTGCGGGCCGTAGACCTGACTGACGCTGAAAGGGAAGAATTCATTAAACCTTTGCAGTTCATTACAGACAAACCCGTGATGTACGTATGTAACGTAAATGAAACCGATGCGGTTTCAGGAAATGAATATGTAGATAAGGTGAAGGAATCTGTGAAGAATGAGGGGGCAGAAGTACTGGTGTTGGCAGTAGGAACAGAAGCCGATATCACAGAACTCGAAGATTATGAGGAAAGACAGATGTTCTTACAGGATATCGGACTTGACGAACCGGGATCTGCAAAATTGATTCGCGGGGCGTATAGGTTGCTCAACCTGCAAACTTATTTTACAGCCGGGGTTAAGGAAGTAAGGGCATGGACCATACCTGTTGGAGCCACTGCACCACAGGCCGCCGGGGTGATCCATACAGATTTTGAAAAAGGTTTTATTAGGGCAGAAGTGATCGCTTATGACGATTATGTATCTTATGGTAGTGAGGCAAAGGTGAAAGAGGCAGGGAAAATGAAGGTTGAAGGAAAAGAATACATCGTGAAAGACGGTGATGTGATGCACTTCAGGTTCAATGTATAACAGATATGAGTTTTCAGTATTGATTATTGGGTGCTGAGAATTTAGTTTTTATCATACCAGACCTCACAGTTTACAAAAAACTGTGAGGTTTTTTTTCGTCTAGGTTTTTTATTCCGAATAATCCCTTCAAAAAGGATATTTTCCGAAGAATTTTTTCTATTCTCGTTCTCAATAGTTTATTGATCAACCTTTTCTCAAATCTCACAATAAAGTTGAAAACCTGAAATGAGGTTGTGAAACATTTGTTAATTATTTTGTGAACAGGAGGTTTCAACTTTTTAGCGGAAACCTTATATTAGCCACATAACTGAGGAAGAACCTATGAGTGAAGAAACTAAATATACCGAGGACAATATACGGTCGCTGGACTGGAAGGAGCACATTAGAATGCGCCCCGGGATGTATATTGGTAAACTTGGTGACGGCTCCAGCGCCGATGATGGTATCTATATCCTCCTTAAGGAAGTGATCGATAACTGTATCGATGAGTTCGTGATGGGTGCGGGGAAGACCATTGATATCTCAGTTCAGAATCAAAAAGTAATAGTAAGGGATTACGGCCGTGGAATTCCATTGGGAAAGGTCGTGGATGTGGTCTCAAAAATGAATACCGGTGGAAAATACGATACCAGGGCTTTTAAGAAATCTGTAGGTTTGAATGGGGTGGGTACCAAGGCGGTGAATGCCTTGTCCTCCAACTTTAAAGTAGAATCTACCCGTGATGGAAGATCTAAATCTGCCGAATTTGAACAGGGTAACCTTATAAATGAGGAAGAACTGGAAGAGACCTCGAGAAGGAGGGGAACAAAAGTGACGTTTACCCCAGATGAGTTAATCTTTAAGCATTATAAATTCCGGTCAGAATACATAGAGAAAATGCTGAAGAACTATGTTTACCTCAATCCGGGGTTGACCATAGTGTTCAACGGAGAAAAATTCTACTCAGAGAACGGACTCGCAGATCTTCTCGCGGATAGTATAAACGAAGACGATCGTTTATACCCTATCATTCACCTTAGGGGAAATGACATTGAAGTCGCACTTACTCACAGCAAAACCCAGTACAGCGAAGAATACCATTCTTTTGTGAACGGACAGAATACTTCCCAGGGAGGTACTCATCAGTCGGCCTTTAGGGAGGCATTGGTGAAGACCATCAGGGAGTTCTACGGAAAGAATTTTGAGGCGAGTGATGTCCGAAAATCGATAGTTTCAGCCATCAGTATAAAAGTAATGGAACCTGTCTTTGAGAGCCAGACGAAGACCAAACTTGGTTCTACAGACATGGGGGGAAATCTGCCGACGGTAAGGACCTATATTAATGACTTCCTGAAAACACAACTTGACAACTACCTGCATAAGAATTCTGAGACCGCCGAATTAATGTTGCGCAAAATAATGCAGGCAGAACGGGAGAGAAAAGAATTGTCGGGCATCAGGAAGTTGGCGAAAGACCGGGCGAAAAAAGCGAGTTTACACAACAAAAAATTGCGTGACTGCCGTATCCACCTGGGAGACAGTAAAAAAGAACGTTACCTGGAAAGTACCTTATTCATCACCGAGGGAGATTCTGCAAGTGGGTCTATCACAAAATCAAGGGATGTAAACACCCAGGCCGTATTCAGTCTTAAAGGAAAACCTCTCAACAGTTACGGGCTTAGCAAGAAGATCGTTTATGAAAATGAGGAGTTCAACCTGCTTCAGGCAGCTCTCAATATTGAAGAGTCTATGGAAGACCTTCGGTATAACAATATTGTGATCGCTACAGATGCCGATGTGGACGGGATGCATATTCGCTTACTGCTCATCACCTTCTTCCTGCAGTTCTTTCCGGAGTTAATTAAGGAAAACCACCTTTATATTTTACAAACCCCTCTTTTCAGGGTGCGAAATAAAAAAGAAACCATTTACTGTTACAGTGAACATGAGCGGCAGCTGGCGGTTCAAAAACTTTCGGGAAAACCCGAGATCACCCGATTTAAGGGATTGGGGGAAATTTCACCCGATGAATTCAAACATTTTATCGGGGATGACATAAGGCTGGATCCCGTGATGCTTGATAAGGATATGTCTATTGAAGAACTATTGAGCTTCTATATGGGGAAAAATACGCCGGACAGGCAGGAATTTATCATTGACAACTTAAAGGTGGAACTAGATCTGATCGAACAATAACATGAGGTTCAACAACAAAAAGGAAACCAGCATTGTCCCTTCGATCTATATCATTGTTGTAGCGGTGTTCATTACGAATGCCTTTGCATCTGTGGAACTCAAGTACGATGATGTTCCTTTTAATTACAGCAGCCTTATCCCCAATGTGGTGGCTCTTGCAATAGGGATCTATGTTTTCATAGTTGGAAAATCCTTTGAATTTGACAGTGACGGGGAAACCCTGAATTTTAAAAGCAACGGACTTTTGATCTCGCAGTTCATGCATTACCGGGAACAACGAACAGAGGTTCCCAAATCTAAACTGAAGGACTTCAAGGTTGAAAATTACATATTTTATAAACGGCTGCATATCTTCATCCACTCGAGGAATAAAAGAGGATACCGGCATTATAAATATAACATCACCTTTTTAACAGGTAAAAAAACGAAGTCTCTGAAAATTTCTTTAGCTAAAGTTTTGGAGAGAAATAAAGCAAATGGAGAACGAAAATCTGAACGATCCCAACGAGGAGCAATTTGAGCAGGAACAGGAGCTACCGGGAGTGAACCAGGAGGTTTTGACCAAGGTTACGGGAATGTACAAAGACTGGTTCCTGGATTATGCTTCCTATGTTATTCTGGAAAGGGCAGTACCGGCACTTGAAGACGGATTAAAACCCGTACAGCGCCGAATCATGCATTCCATGAAAGACCTTGATGATGGCAGGTACAACAAAGTGGCTAACATCGTAGGGCATACCATGCAGTATCACCCCCATGGTGATGCCAGTATTGGTGATGCAATGGTGCAGGTAGGTCAGAAGGAATTGTTGATCGATACTCAGGGGAACTGGGGTAACATTCTTACAGGTGACGGGGCGGCAGCACCCCGATATATTGAAGCACGACTTTCAAAGTTCGCTCTTGATGTGGTTTACAACCCCAAGATCACCGAATGGCAATTATCTTATGACGGCAGAAAAAAGGAGCCGGTAAACCTTCCCGTGATGTTCCCTCTTCTACTCGCCCAGGGAGCCGAAGGTATTGCTGTTGGTTTAAGCACCAAGATCCTTCCCCACAATTTTATTGAATTAATAGACGCCAGTATAAAACACCTGCAGGGGAAAAAGTTCAGTCTCTATCCTGATTTTGCTACAGGAGGGATCGCTGATATCACCAATTATAATGACGGGCTGAGAGGGGGTCGCGTAAGAGTACGCGCAAAGATCTCACAGCTTGACAAAAACACCCTGGTTATAAAGGAAATACCTTTTAGCACCAACACTTCTACTTTAATTGACTCTGTCCTTAAGGCGAACGAAAAGGGTAAGATCAAGATCAAAAAAATAGAAGATAATACTTCAAGTGAAGTAGAGATCCTTATACATCTACCGGGTAATATCTCTCCAGATAAGACTATTGATGCTCTTTATGCCTTTACCAATTGTGAGGTTTCCATATCTCCCTTGAGCTGTATTATCATTGATAATAAGCCCGCATTTTTAGGAATCTCTGAGATCCTCCGAAGGTCTACAGACCACACTCTTGCATTGTTAAAAAGTGACCTGGAGGTTAAACTTGAAGAATTCCAGGAGCAGTGGCATTTCGCCTCTCTGGAAAGGATATTTATTGAAAAAAGGATCTACCGCGATATTGAAGAAGAAGAAACCTGGGAAGGGGTGATCAAAGCCATTGATGCCGGGTTAAAGCCACATATTACCCATCTTAAACGAGCGGTAACCGAAGAAGATATTGTAAGGTTAACCGAAATAAGGATCAAGCGTATTTCAAAATTCGATCTGGATAAGGCTCAGCAGAAAATTGAGGCCCTTGAAGGAGAGATCGCTCAGATCAAGCACCATCTGGATCATTTGATAGAGTACGCCATAGCTTATTTTACACGTCTTAGAAAAGAATATGGCGCCGGGAAAGAACGTAAAACAGACCTGCGATTGTTCGATGATATTGAAGCAACCAAAGTGGTCATCAGGAATACCAAGCTCTATGTAAACCGTAAAGAAGGTTTTGTGGGGACATCACTAAAACGGGACGAGTATGTGACCGAGTGTTCAGATATTGACGATGTGATCGTTTTTACCCGGGAAGGAAAAATGATGGTTACCAAGGTGGATTCCAAAACATTTATTGGAAAAGATATTATCCACGTTGCCATCTTCAAGAAGAAAGACAGGCGTACCATTTACAACCTTATCTACAAGGATGGCAAAGGTGGCTCATCCTATATAAAACGCTTTGCGGTCACCTCTGTCACCCGTGACAGGGAATATGATCTTACACAAGGTAAAAAAGGATCTGAAATAGAATATTTTTCAGCCAATCCTAACGGAGAAGCAGAAGTGGTGATGGTTTATCTGAGACAGGTTGGTAGCATCAAAAAACTGAAATTTGAGGTTGATTTTGCTGATATGGCCATTAAAGGCCGGGCAGTAAAAGGAAATATCGTAACGAAATATCCGGTAAAGAAAATTGAGTTAAAGGAAGAAGGTGTATCCACTCTTAAACCACGAAGGATCTGGTTTGATGAATCGGTCAAGAGGCTCAATGTCGATGACCGCGGTGAACTTTTGGGTGAATTCAAGGGGGAGGACAGATTGTTGGTCATTACCCAGAACGGGATAGCAAAGACCATTAAGCCAGAACTTACAACCCGTTTTGATGCAGATATCATTGTACTTGAAAAATGGAATCCTAAAAAACCAATATCTGCTATCTATTGGGAAGCTGAAAAGGAACGTTTTTATGTGAAACGTTTTCTTATAGAGAACGAAGAAAAAGAAGAGAATTTCATTGGCGATCATCCTAAGTCTTATCTTGAGATCGTTTCTACGGATTATTTACCTGTAGCCGAAGTGGTTTACACCAAACCAAGAGGAAAAGATCAGCGACCAAATGATGTTATTGAACTTGAAGAATTCATTTCGGTAAAAGGAATTAAAGCCCTTGGAAACCAGCTCACAACAGATAAGGTAAAGCAGATAAATTTACTTGACCCCAAGCCATTTGTGGAACCTGAAGAGACAGCCCCGGAAGACATGGAAGTCATAGGGGAAGAGGCTATAGAAAAAGCCTCAAAAGATATAGACGGAAACCCCTCTCCAAACTTTTCAGAAACAAAACTTGATAAAAAGAAATCCCAGAATGATGAGGTGCAGATAAAACTGTTTGACGAATAATGGGATTGATCAAAGAATTCAAGGAGTTTGCCGTTAAAGGCAATATGATTGACATGGCGGTGGGTATCATCATTGGAACCGCCTTCAATAAGGTGGTGGATGCTCTCGTAAAACAAGTGATCATGCCACCTTTATCGGTGCTCACCGGAAGAATTAAGTATGCAGACAGGAAATATGTTTTACAGGAAGCTTTACCCGCAGTAGAAGGGGGTGAGGTAACCGAAGAGGTTGCCATTGGCTACGGAATACTGATAGAGGTATTCATTGATTTCCTCGTAATAGGTTTTACTGTTTTTCTCGTGGTGAAATTAATGAACCGGTTCCGGAAAAAAGCTGAAGACCCTCAAAACAAAACTGTAGCAACCCCCAAAGATATTGAGCTCCTGAACAGCCTGAATGATCTTATGAAGGAACAGAACGAACTTTTAAAGAATAAATAGAAAGTTCCTTCCCCAACTTTTAAAAGGTTATTGTATATTCATCCCTTTAACTATAAATCAATCTAATCAAAATGAAAAAAGTATTTTTTGGAAGTTTCTTATTATTAATTTTCGCCGGTTCTTCAGTTTATTCACAAATTGGAGTAGGAAATGGTGCGGGTAGTATGAACAGGAATGACAATGAAGAGATCGTCAATGAATTTTTTAAAGGGATCAAAAAGAATGAAGAATCCAATTCAATTAAGGGAAGCCCTTATTTAAATGAGGATTTTCAGATTGCGATGCTTGATTTTCCCAACTATGACCCTATTTCTGCTGAAGTGAGATATAATATCGCTAAAGAAGAAATGCAGGTGAAGATAGATGAAGATGGTTACAGAGTTTTGCACCCCGGTGTAGTGGTGAAGATGAACAACAGGCCATTCAAGATGCTAGGGTACAGAGGTGAAAAAAAGAATCTTGACTTGTTGGGTTATTTCGAATTCCTTACTCCCGATAACGGAGAAGGAGACCTGGTGTTGCTTAATAAGCATTCTATTACTGTAAGAAGAGGAAAGGCGGCTGCCGCAATGCAGAAAGCAACTCCGCCAAAGTACATCTCTAAAGACGATCTGTACCTTAAATTCGGAGCATCAAAACCCGTAATGGTTGAAAGGAAGACTAAAAAATTCCTTAAACAGTTCCCTGCAGATCACCGCAACCAGGTGAAGGGTTTTATGGAAGAGAACAAACTAAGATCTAAAGATATCGCAGATCTTAAAGCAATAGTGAACTATTACAATGCGAATTTCTAATTTCAATTAAAAACAAATTAAAAAGAGCCGCTAAGAAGCGGCTTTTTTTTTACTCCACTTTAACCGCGGTTCCCCGCTGTTTCCCGGTTTCTCCTACAAGTCCGTATTCAAAGTTATAGGTATTCCCTTCTGTGGTAAGTATCTTTATATGGATTGGTTTTTCTTCTGCACGATTTTCAGGATTACGATTCGTAAGAAGATATTCACAGCTATTTATCCAGCGGATGGAAGAAGTATCTGCCTTCCCTCTGAAATAGTCAATCTCCATAGTGTCATTTCGCACAAACCTGGTCTTGACAAGCTCACCCTCCAAATAGGATTCAAACTCAAAGGTACCGGTCTTAAAATCGTTACAATTTCGCTCAGGTTGGTAACAAGACGTGAGACTAAAAATTAAAAGCAGTAGAAGTAATATTTTTTGCATTCTGCAAATTAACGTCATTTTCCACATTCTGTCAATTTTCAAAAGCTTCAAAAGTACCATCTGAATAAAAAATAACGATACGTTTTATATTTTTTTCTGACGTAGCTGCAGATAAAGTTGCTTTCTTCGGTTCCTCAGAAAAAAGATCTTTGGGAGTCGGCTTCGAGGAGGGAGCAGGGGAAGATATCGGGATTGGTTCTTTCCCGGGATTTTTAGGGAAAGTACCTTTTCCGTTTAGCAGCCAATATAATTCTACATCGGGAAAAGCATCGATGATCTTCATTACAAAGTCAAGACTTGGTTTATTTCGACCCGATAATAAATGGGAAATAGAGGAGCGGCCGACATCTATCTTATCAGCAAAAGAAGCTGCCGAAAGATCATAATAATCCATAATGCGGTGCAGTCGTTTTGTAAATTCTTCAGTGTTTACCATTGTAAACTAATTCAGGAAAGTTAGTAGTTTACAAATGTAACTCTTTATTCACATACTTCCAAATTACAGGTGTAAACAAAACCTATGTAGGTGATTAATTACTTTAGGTAAAGACCTGTAACTAACTAAAAATTAATCCATCAAATACCAAATATAAAGGACTTGGAAATTTTCCTTCTCTTGTTAAGGAACATGTTAAACAACCGTTTACAATATTAAACATAAGTGCTCCTGATTCTTGTTTACAATTGTAAAATTTTGATTATTTACTTTTGTAAACATGAGTTCAAACACAATTTTTGACAGCTTTTTAGAAAGTTACAGCACGTTTAAAGAAGACACTATTTCGGGCAGGTATCTAAACTATGTGAAGCTTAAACCTTTTTTAAATAAAGCGGAGTTTTTTAAGACAAGGAATGAGATTGGCAAATCCTTTTTAAATGTTCCCATCGAGAATATCAGGTTGGGTAAAGGTCCGGTCAAGATCATGGGTTGGTCCCAGATGCACGGTAACGAATCAACTACTACTAAAGCCCTGCTTGATCTTTTAAACTTCCTGGTTTCCGAAGATCCTGAGGCTGTGAACATACTGGAGAAATGTACCTTGCTATTCATTCCTATGCTTAATCCTGACGGTGCGGCGCGTTATACCCGTGAAAATGTAAATGGGGTTGACCTTAACCGCGATGCTTTTGAAAGGAAAGAGCTCGAAAGCAGGGTGCTAAGAGATTGTTTCGAGGATTTTAAACCCGACTTCTGTCTGAACCTTCATGACCAGAGAACGATCTATAGCGCAGGTGACGATCCCAAAACGGCCACGCTTTCATTTCTGGCACCTGCCATGGATGAGGATAGAACGATTAATGAGGTAAGAGTGGAGGCTATGCAGGTCATTGCCGCCATGAATGAAGTGCTGCAAATGTACCTGCCGCACCAATTAGGGAGATACGACGATGCATTTAATATTAATTGCACGGGAGATACTTTTCAGCAGCTGGGTGTTCCTACTATTCTCTTTGAGGCCGGTCATTTTCCCAAAGATTATCTACGGGAAGAAACCAGAAAGTTTGTAGCCCTGGCTATGTTCTCGGCTCTCCGTTCCATTTCGGAAAGGGATTTTGAACGCTTTACAGTTTCCAACTACCTGGAGATTCCCGAAAACCGCAAAAATTTCTTCGATATAATCCTAAGAAATGCCATTTCTGAAGGAGAGCCTTTAGATATAGCCATTCAATATGAGGAAAAGGTCAAAGCAGGGGAGATCCATTTTGAACCTGTTTTAAAGACAAAGGCGCCTTCTCTTTCTTATTTCGGACATCTGGAAATTGAGTGCAATGGGCAGGAGGTTCGGTCTGTGACCGGAAAAATACTCAACGAAAACGATATAGTACATGATATTTTGTTAAATGGAGAGAAGTTATCAATAAAATCTCAGGATATTCCGTAAATATTGTTTATAATCTAATCGTTTTGTAGTAATTTTGTACTTCATTTAAAATAATGGAGAATTTAGAAAAGAAAAGATATGGCAAAGTTTAGATTAGATGAAACAGATCACCAGATCCTGAATATGTTGATTGATAACACCAGGACCCCATTTACAGAGATAGCAAAGAAATTGAACATATCTGCCGGAACTGTACATGTAAGGGTGAAGAAGATGGAGGAAGCAGGAATCATCTTAGGTTCTTCGCTAACCCTTAACTATGAGAAGTTGGGATATGCATTTATAGCCTATGTAGGGATTTTTCTACAAAACACTTCTCAGACGAAATTTGTTCTCGAAAGGATCAATGAGATCCCTTTTGTGACTGTAGCACATGTTACTACCGGTAAATTCAATGTTTTTTGCAAGATAAGGGCTCGTGACACCCAACATGCTAAAGAAATAATCTTCCAGTTGGATGATATTGAAGGTGTGTACAGAACGGAAACTATGATCTCCTTAGAGGAAAGCATTAATGACAAGAAACGACTGATGCATTCTATTTTTGAGAACATGTAAGATTACTAAAATGGTATTAAAAACCCTTTAAGCTTCTGAGTTTAAAGGGTTTTTTTTTACATTCATGGAAAGTGGGTATTGAAAATATGGAAGTAAAACGAAAATTATCTTCTTTCTGGCACCTTATAAAAAGAGCCTATTTTAGCTGGAACCGTAATGATCCCTGGGCCAGGAGTGCTACCATTGCTTATTATGCCTTGTTCTCTTTACCCTCTCTATTAATTATTGTAGTGACCGTTTCCGGGTATTTTTTTGGACGCGATGCAGTTCAGGGAAGAATAACTGAAGAAATAGGGGGATTTATTGGTACAGATTCTGCCAGGGCGGTTGAGGGAATGATAGCGAAGGCCGCCCTCAATGACAGTTCCATCTTTGCTGTAATATTTGGACTGGCCTTTCTTATTTTTGGTGCCACAGGGGTTTTCTTCCAGCTAAAATCAGCTATGAATAACATCTGGAATGTGGCTGCAAAGAAAAACAGCATAAAAAGAGTAGTTATAAACCGTATCATTTCCCTGGGGATGGTATTTGTCGTGGGGCTGCTGTTGCTGGTCTCCCTGGTTATTTCAGCTATTCTTTCAGCATTAAGCGATTATCTGGCCAAAGTCGCACCGATCATTACAGTCTTTACCCTGGAGGTCATTAATTTTCTAATTTCATTCATTATCGTTACGTCCCTTTTCGCAGCGATCTTCAAATGGCTTCCCGATGTAAAACTCCGCTGGAAAACCACTTACCTCGGAGCTATTTTGACCACAGTCCTTTTTCTTATTGCTGAATATGTCATAAGGTTCTACTTTGGTCAGAGCAATCCCGGATCTGTTTATGGGGGAGCCTCCTCTGTAGTGCTGATTTTACTCTGGGTTTATTACACCTGTCTCATAGTTTTCTTTGGTGCTGAATTTACGGTCCAATATGCCCTGTATAAGAAAGAAAAGGTAGAACCAAATGAGCACGCAGAACCTGCCATCTATCAGGAATTAGAACGTCTGGAACAGAAAAAGGGACAGTTAATTGATGAAAAAAGGATTCTTGATACTCTTCAATCCCATACCGACAGGGAATTGGAAATAAAGAATGCTGAGCAGAAGGAAAAAGGGGAAAAATAAATAGTTATAATCCCTGCTTTAACGAAAACCTCTCTTATTTTATCACCTTGTTAATACACATGCGGCTTTAAGTTTTATATCTTAATAAGATGAAGTGAAATTTAAAAAATTAATGATATGAAAAAGAGAATAGCCATACTGGCTACCAATGGTTTTGAAGAAGTGGAATTAACCTCCCCAAAAGAAGCTATGGAAAAAGAAGGTTTCGAAGTCCATATTGTAAGTCCGGAGTCTGGAAAGATCAAGGCGTGGGACAAAGGTGACTGGTCAGGGGAATATATGGTGGATAAATCTGTCAAAGATGTTTCTGCCAAAGATTATAATGCCCTGGTACTTCCCGGCGGGGTCATCAACCCTGACAGGTTGAGAACAGATGAAAATGCTTTGAAGTTCGTCAGGGATTTCTTTGAACAGAAGAAACCTGTGGCTGCCATATGTCATGGCCCGTGGACGCTGATTAGTGCCGGGGTAGTGAAGGGTAGGACAATGACCTCCTATAATTCCATTAAAGACGACCTTAAAAATGCAGGGGCAAACTGGGTGGATAAAGAAGTAGTGGTAGATGAAGGTTTTGTTACCAGTAGAAATCCTAATGATCTTCCGGCTTTTAATGCCAAATTAATAGAAGAGATAAAAGAAGGGAAGCATGAGGAACAGCATGCCTGAAAATTGTCTAAAACTAAAAAAGGGACCCATTAGGTCCCTTTTTTATATTCTTATGGGAAGGTTCCAAGGTTAGTCTTCTTCCTGTTCTTCATCTTCAGTCTCCTCTTCGGCTTTCTCCGGAAGGTCAACTATAGGCTCATTAAAATCGGCTTCATCATAATCTTCCTCATCATAATTCGCCATAGTGTTTTCAAGCCTCGTACTTACCTTTACCAGATAAATACTGTCTTCGGTTCTTACCTCCACCGCATCTACGGTTTCATTCTTCGCATTCTTAAAGGAAATGATCTGGTCATCATCATACCCATCAGGGTACTTTTCAACCAATAAGCTCAAGATCTCCGGCGTAAGTTTTTTGTAATCAACAATGATTCTTTTCATAAATAATTTTTTGGTCCTGGTCTCAACGAAAATAGTAATTCATTTTTCCGCCGACGTTAAATTAAATAAAAAATTTAATCTCTTTTTCTTTTTAAAACTCTGTACCTCTCTGTGGCTCAAGATAATACCTGAAGGCGTCATAGAGAAGATCATTAGGCACCTGCCTGTCAATAACAGGATCACCTATTTTCCGCAAAAGAACAAAATTTATTTTTCCTCCCTCATTTTTTTTATCAAATTTCAAAAGGTCAATGATCTTTTCCTGGTCCTCTGCCGGGATGTCTACCTGCCCGTATAAGGAAAGTATCCTTTCCCTGATCTCCTCCATGCTTTCTTTAGAAAGGTCTTCCAATCTATGGGAAAGATAAGCTGCCAGCACCATACCTATTGCCACAGCTTCTCCATGAAGTAATTTTTCTGAAGGTTTCTCCATAAACAGGGATTCGATCGCATGCCCCAAGGTGTGGCCAAAGTTCAGACTTTTTCTCAGTCCTTCTTCCCGGGGATCCTGCTTCACAATACCTTGTTTGATCTCAATAGATTCCAGGATGAGTTCGTCTAGTTGGGAAAGGTCCAGATCTTTTAGGTTCACCAGCTTCTTCCAGTACTTTATATCACTTATAAGCCCGTGCTTAAGCATTTCAGCGAGGCCGCTGCGCATCTCTGCTGCCGGAAGGGTTTGCAGGAAAGAAGTGTCTGCCACCACCATTTCAGGAGGGCTAATTACGCCTACCTGGTTCTTTAGGTTATCCAGATTCACTCCATTTTTTCCTCCTACCGCCGCATCGACCATGGCCAGTAGAGTAGTGGGAAAATGGATGCAGGATATCCCCCGCCTGAAGGTTGCTGCCACAAACCCTCCAAGATCTGTAACTACACCACCTCCCAGATTAATGAGCAGGCTTTTCCTGTCTGCCCCCAGTTCGGTAAGAACACGCCAAATTCCCATACAGGTTTCAAGGTTTTTGTTTTCTTCCCCGGCATCCATTTCCACCACTTCTATCCCAACGGTAGTTTGAAGCCGGTTAAGGAACGAAGAAAGGCAAAATTCATGTGTATTTGAATCTACCAGGATAAAGATCTTTGAGAAGTTTTTCCCGGTTAAAAATAAATTCAGATGCCGGTAACCTTCTTCATTGAAAAATACCGCATTATTATTGGGGAAATCCATGTTTTTGCGTTTATAAAAAAATGTATTCTGGTGCCGAAAATAAGGAGAATAATCCTAATAATTCTGGTCCAATACTTATCTTTGTAACATATATTTCTATACTAATGATCACAAGAAAAATCTTTAATGATACTGAGACGGCTTTCAGATTGAAAACTGATTCAGAATTAAACCGCGCAATATTTCTGTTTGAGATGATTGACAGGCCGTTACTGGTCAAATTAGGGACTGCAGCTACTAATCTTTCCTTAAAGCTTCATTTACCGGTTGAAACCCTGATAAAAAAGACCGTTTTTAATCAATTTTGCGGAGGAGTGACCGAAAAGGATTGTATCCCTACCGTCAAAAAGATGTATTCCAAGAATTTACACAGCATTTTAGATTATTCTGTGGAAGGAAAGGAAAAGGAGAGTGAATTCGAGAAAGCTATTGAACGTAAGACCAACATCGTAAAGTTCATTGCCGATAAAAAAGAGCTGCCTTTTGCTGTTTTTAAACCCACAGGTATAGGAAGGTTTGAGCTATGGCAAAAAGTATCTGCAAATGCAAGTTTAACCCTGGAAGAAGAAGAAGAGTGGCAGCGTGTGAAGAACAGGGTAAATAAAATTTGTGATGAAGCCTATAAACAGGGGGTAAGACTGCTTGCCGATGCCGAAGAAAGCTGGATGCAGAAGGCCGCAGATGATCTTATGGAAGAGATGATGTTCAAATATAACCGTGAGAGAGCTATCATCTTTAATACCTTACAATGCTACAGGTGGGACAGGATGCAATATTTGAAAGACCTTCACAGTAGGGCAAAAGAACAAGGTTTTATTGTGGGCGCCAAGATAGTTCGCGGGGCATACCTGGAGAAAGAGAACGAAAGAGCAGCTAAAATGGGGTATATGTCGCCTATTTGTGAGAACAAGGAAGCTACAGACGTGAATTACAATGGGGCTGTTACCTATTGCCTTGCGCACATTGAGGACATTCATGTATTTATTGGAACCCATAATGAAGTGAGTAATTACCTTGCCTTGCAGATCATGGAAGATAAAGGGATCGCCATTAATGATGACCGCGTGTGGTTCTCTCAGCTCTTCGGAATGAGTGAACATATTAGTTATAACCTTGCAGAGGAGGGTTACAATGTTGCAAAACTGGTTCCCTTTGGACCGGTAAAAGAAGTTGT
The DNA here is from genome assembly GCF_042684505.1 of Salinimicrobium flavum. Classification (NCBI taxonomy): domain Bacteria; kingdom Pseudomonadati; phylum Bacteroidota; class Flavobacteriia; order Flavobacteriales; family Flavobacteriaceae; genus Salinimicrobium; species Salinimicrobium flavum. Next base: position 345,782 of record NZ_JBHULT010000010.1, on the reverse strand, counting down.
GCCTTACCTGATTAGAAGGGCTGAGGAGAACACTTCAGTAAGAGGCCAGACAGGGCGTGAGCTTGCCTTGTTATATGAAGAAAGAAAACGGAGAGGCGGGGAACTAACCAAGAGCAACAGGGAGAGTGAATTGGTTAGCTAGAGTCCTCTATTTTAAACTTCTGGGATGGAAACTTATTGGTTCCTGGCCAGCGGGAGTCCGAAAAAGTGTTGTTATCGTGGTACCGCATACCAGTTGGCATGATTTCTATATGGGATTACTGGTAAGAAGGATCCTGAGGATAAATATTAAATATCTTGCCAAAAAAGAGCTTTTTAAACCTCCTTTTGGTTGGTATTTTAAATGGATGGGAGGAACGCCGCTTGATCGTACTCCGGGCCAGAAGAAAGTGGAAGCCATTGCAGCTATCTACGGCGATAAAGAAGAATTTCATTTAGCCATGTCTCCTGAAGGAACCCGTAAAAAAGTAAAGGACTGGAAAACCGGGTTTTATTATATCGCCAGGTTGGCTGGTGTTCCCATAGTTATGATATCTTTTGATTATGGCAAAAAGACCGTGAAGATTTCAAAACCTTTGTATCCCTCTGAAGACAGGGAAGCAGACTTTAAAAAGATCAGGTCTTTCTATAAAGATGTGATTGGAAAAATCCCTCATTTTACATAAAATCAAACCCTGCCGGCCGGCAGGGTTTGTAATTTTTATTTTTTACTCTTTCGTTTAATAACGGTAAACGGCATTCATCTTAGAATCCTGCTCTGGCATAAATTCTTTTTCAATTAGATAAACCGTTCCTCCCTGTTCTATAACTTTGACAGCGGCAAGGTTCATAAGTGAAATATTATCAGAATTGGGCTCATCCTGTAAGTCAACAGATGCCATATCTTCATTATATTTCCCCCATATGTCCTCCCGGTTCTGCAGGAACAGGGTGTCCACTTTTCCCTCAAAAATTGCAGGAATGATCTCTGTAACCGAAGTGGAGGTTCTGGCCGGGTTCATATCCCTGAACTGGTTCATTTTATCTTGTTTCTCCTTATCGAACTGAGGTGCGAGCACGTCAAGTGCCGCGGCATGTAAAGCTAATATGTTTTCGTAATCTGAAGGATTTCCGGGTACCGGTTTGGTATAAAGGTTTTTGTAGGTATTCGCCTCCTGATAAATGGGGAATAAATAGTCCTGGCAGGCCACGATCAATGGCACTTTTTCCTCTTTCAGGACTTCATGTAACCCCTTGTCTACGGCCCTGAAGAAGCGTAAGAATTCATTTTTCCGGTCTCTTTCCGCTGCGCCCTGACCGTGCATGGTAGTATCACCGATGGAAGGATTTTGAGATTTAAACTGGAGGGTCTTTTCTTCATAATCATAACCTACCCGGTCTTCCAGTCGTTCCGGAATCAGATCTTTAATATCAATCTCACCAATACTATACATATTCCCCTCAAATAATTGAACGTTGTCTAATTGAAGGGAAAGCAGGTAGAAGCGATTGTCTCTTGAGAACATGGGGATAAGGGGCTTAAGATAAAAGTGTTCCCCTATATAAGTAAATGATTCAAAATTTACCGGTATAGTCAACTTTTCAAAGAAACCATCTGCCATAAAGATAGCCAGGCCATCTGACTGGTGTCTCCAGAAATCCCCGTCGCCAAGAAGATCTTCAAGAGGTTTGCCCATCTTGTCTATTTTCTCCTGGGACAGCCCTGTTTCACGAAGTTTTTCATTGGTCTTTTTCCACTGACTTTTTAACTGAATCCGGTCTTTTTCCTCAAGCACATCCTTTCCGAGGCGCTGAGTTGGGAGGAAAATTGAAACACAGGGTTTATTGGTGAATTTCGCTAACTTTTCGAATTTTTCTTTGGTTAGAATCGGCATAGTTTTACTGTTTTGCAGGTATTCGGGAAATAAGAGTTGTCTGGTAGAAACTCCTGAATACCTTGATTAATTTGTAAGTTAAGTTACTTTAATTGAGATGATTTACAAAAGCAGAACTTCCAAAGCGGTCATAATTTTTCCTTAATTGAAGCAGGTTTTGCCTTAATTTTCTCTTAACAGAAAATAAGGGAGTTCACCACCAAACCACGAAGATGCGATCAAAAGAATCTACACCGGTTTTCAACCATATAAGGGGAGCATGTTTAAGCAATAAAAGATGCTGTAATTGAGGATATATTTCTTCGTAGTCCAACCACTGTTTATTGAACTTAGGGTCGACCGGCCAGTTTTCTTTTTTAGGAAGGTAAAAAAGATGATCCCCAAATTCCCTTTTTGTAAATTTTAAATAGTGGAGCCAGCGTCCCGAAATACATTCGGCATTAACTCCGGTTGGTTTTAGGTCGGGTTGTGAATAGGGTAAAAACAAATGAGCTTTAAAACAAATCTTTTGTGAAACCTCTTGTGGATCTATCTGCAGGGACTTTAGGGTTTCCCTTGTCTCCTTACGGTATAAAAGAGGAAATTGATGCCGGGTTAGCCGGTCAAGTTTCCTTACCAGAGAATCTCTGCGATTGGGGCCTATCCACCTTTCCATTTCCGTAGAAATGGAAGGATCATAAAGATAAAATTTATAGACTAATTCTACATGAGAGATCTCAGCGCTAATCTTATCCTGAAGTAAGAAATCCAATTCCCCAAGTGTGATCTTTTCCTGTATTATCTGCAGGTTTGCTGCAAGGGTCCTGTGACGGGAAAACTCATCAATATAATACCTGAAAAAATATTCAATTCTGCGTCCCAACACAAGATTAGCGGGAATTTTAAGATCCACCTTCAAATCCCGGATTACTTCGGTCATTAAGAACTCCGGAAAACGTATAAGGTCTTTCTCCTTCCAAAGTGGAGGGGTGGCAAGAAACCCTTTAAACTGGAGTTTTAATTTCTCTTCAGAAGTTAGATTCTTCAATTTTCAGAGGTGTTATCACTACTCAGGAGGAATCCGAAGGGTTTAAGTGCAGAAACGTGAAGAAAGACCACATTTAGAATGGCCAGTATAGGTATGGAAAGGACCATTCCTATAATTCCCCATACCATACCTCCAATAATGACCGAAAGAATTACAAAAAAGGGGTGAAGATCAACTTTATCCCCCACTACATAGGGTTCCAGAATATAACTTTCTACAAATTGTGCTACGGTGAAAGTGAGCATGATTCCCACCAGCACGCCGGTTTCTCCCGATGAAAAATACCCGAAGGTTATGGCAAGCCCAAAACCTATAACGTTCCCAATGTAAGGAACGAGACTGAGAACAGCTGCAAGTATACTTATCAGAATAAAATTATCCACTCCCGAAAAACCTAAACCTATAGAATAAAGTATAGCCAGTAAACCAATCAAAACGAGTTTTCCAATCAGGTATTCCTGGATCACAGAGGCCGAATCATTGATCACCTTGTTTACTTCTTTCTTTCTATCATCTGGAAAGAGCTTAAGTAAAAATTCTTTGAACCGGTGCCGGTAATTCAGTAAAAAGAAGACATAAATAAATGTTAACAGATAGTCTCCAAAGAAGGCCAATACCTTATTGAAAAAAGTGGCCGCTTTTTTTCCCGTGTTCTCTCCTGAACCCATGAACGGAATGGATCTTTCAGACCCTGAAGTTTCCAGGTTCTCTTTCTCAAGAGGGGAATGCTCAAGCACAAAAGATTTAAGTTTTTCGATCTTGGGACTCATGGTCTCTTTAATTTTCGGCCAGTCATCTACTACATTTTTAACCTGGAAAGATACCAATGCCATAAACCCAATAGAAATCATAAACAGGATTAAAGTATTTATCAGGGAAGAAGACATTCGGTTTATAAAGGTCTTTTCCATTTTTCTCGAGAGCGGCAACATTAAAAATGCTAAAAATACTGCGGTAAATAACGGTGCCAGAAAACCTTTAGCCTTATATAGTCCAAGAAAAGCAAAATACAAACCCAAAATTGTGAGGGTGCTGTACCATAATATTTGCTTGCCTTTAGAGAGGGTAGTGTTGCTCATAATTGTGAAGGTACAAAAGTTGAGATCAAAAAAAATTAAGTAAACGTTAAAGACTTCCTGCAGTATCAAGGGGATAGAGGGTTTTTATAAAGAAAAAATTCAGAAAGTTTATTAATTTGATAATTAAAGTTGAATAGGCAGGAATATGTACCTTTATAAAAAATCACACTTTGCGACAGCGTTTTTATTATCTTCTTGAGATACAGTACCTGGGTTATCGATTGCATGGCTGGCAGAGACAACCTGGATTCAAGACCGTAGAAGGCCTGGTAAAAAAAACTTTAAAATTTGTACTGGGAGAGACGAAATTCAAGATCCTGGGTGCCAGCCGTACAGATACCATGGTCTCTGCACACAAGGCTGCTTTTGAATTGTTTGTAGACCACGAACCTCTCGAAAATATGGCAGATTTCCTGGTGATATTCAATAATAATCTTCCGCAAGATATCAGGGCATTGAGCATAAAGGAGGTCAATTCTAAATTTAATATCATTCAACACCCCAAGCAAAAAGAATATCTGTATTTGTTTGCCTATGGGAGAAAAAGCCATCCCTTTGCAGCCCCGTTACTGGCTACCTTTCTGGAACCGCTTAATGTGGATGTAATGATGGCCGGGGCCAAAATGTTTGAAGGATTTAAATCTTTTCATAATTACTGTACAAAACCTTCTGAGAAAACAGTGCTGGTAAGACAGATAGATCTCTGCGAGATCGTTCCCAACGAGGAGATCACCGCCAGTTTCTTTCCAGATAGGACTTACCTCTTAAGGGTACAGGGCAGCGGATTTCTGCGGAATCAAATTAGGTTAATGATGGGGGGGCTGGTTATGCTGGGCAGGGGAGAACTTAGCCTGGAGGATATCGAGCGAAGTTTTGACCCTGAAGTGAATATGCTCATTAATTATATTGCTCCCGGTAGCGGTCTCATTCTTAATAAGATCGATTTCAGCTGAATTCAGGATCCTTCTCCAGGATTGTAAGGACAAGCCGAATAGTCCAGTAGTCCATCGTCTCCTGGAAATATTCATAGTAAGGTTTTAAAGTCGTGGGGTTGTCAAGCGCTTTTTTAGCTTTTTTTACAGCCTCGATCTCAGAACCTGATACAAATTTGTGCAGGTCTATTTCTTCCCCGGTCTCGTATAACTTAGCCAGATGGGAAAAAACAGTAGTGGGAGCAAGGCTTCTTTTTTCTGAAATTTCTTCAATACTCAAGCCTTCCTGATATAATTCAAGCGTTGCCTTATAGGTATTCCCTTTTTTTGATGCCTTCTTCTCCCGATTATTTTTACTAAACGCAATGATCCCTTTGATGAACTGATAACCGTAATTCTGCATTTTCTGCCGTCCCACTCCGTTTATTTGCAGAAATTCTTCATCAGTCATTGGTCGTTGCTTTTCCATTTCTTTTAGGGTGGCATCGTTGAAGATGAGATACGGTGGAATTCCTTCTTCTTTGGCTAGTTTTAGCCTGAGTAGTCTTAGCTGCTCAAAAAGAGTGTTTTCAGCTTTCTTTTCGGAAACTACAGAACCTTTTTTAATTTCCTTTTGAATTACATGCGCCAGTTTAACCTGTTCTTTCTCAAAAAGAACATTTTTCGCAAGGTTTGTAAGCTGTAGTTTATTCTGGTCATGGAAAGCGATCTCAATGTACCCCAGGTTAATCAGTTGAATCAGGTACTGCTGCCAGTCTCTCCAGGAAACATCCCCGGCAATTCCGAAGGTCTTGATCTCCTGGTAACCTTTTTCAAAAACCTGTGCATTTTGTGCGCCCCGCAAAACATCAATGACCATTGAGATAGATTCCTGCCCCTTTAACCTGAAAATAGTAGAAAGCGCTTTTTGGGCTAGTATGGTTCCGTCAAAAAATTCAGGTGGGTTTTTGCATACATCACAGTTGCCGCAATCTTTTGGGATGAGTTCCCCAAAATAGCTTAACAGGATCTTCCTGCGGCAGCTAAGGGCTTCAGAATATTGTTTCATTCGTTCCAGCTTCGCCAGCTGTACCTCAGCATTTCCTGAACCTTCAGCGAATTTTTGAAGTTGCACCACATCGGCATAACTGTGAAACAGCAGGGTGGAGGATGGAAGTCCGTCCCGACCTGCACGTCCAATTTCCTGGTAATAGCCCTCCAGATTCTTTGGCAGATTAAAATGTACCACCCAGCGTACATTAGATTTATCGATCCCCATTCCAAAAGCAATAGTCGCACAAATGATCTGGTTCTTGTCATTAATGAAATCCTCCTGTATCCTTATGCGGTCGTCATGGGAAAGTCCGGCATGATAGGCTTCGGCTGCAAATCCTTTACTTGTAAGTTTTGAAGCGAGCATCTCGGTGTTCTTTCGGCTTAAGCAGTAAATGATCCCGCTTTCATTTTTACGGTTTTGCAGAAAAGCTTCTATTTGTTCAATCTTCTTATTGCCCGGGCGTACTTCAAGGCTAAGGTTTTTACGGTCAAAGGAGGCAATATGTTTTTGTGCCTTCGGAATGTTGAGCTGGTGGCAAATATCTTTTCGGGTAGCTTTATCGGCTGTAGCGGTCAAGGCAATAATGGGGGTAGAGGGGTAACGGTTCTTCAGATATCCCAGCTGGGTATAAGCGGGCCTGAAGTCGTGTCCCCAGCTGGAGATACAATGGGCTTCATCTATTGCTATGAGACTAATATTTCCGGAGCCAAAAACAACATCAATATACTGAAGACTTTCCGGAGCAACATAAAGGAGCTTGATCTCATTCCGGGAAATTCTCGAAAAGATCTCCTGTTGCGCCTTTTCTGACTGACTACTGTTAAGAAAAGCAGCAGGAATACCATTTGCTGTTAGTCCGTCAACCTGATCTTTCATAAGAGCGATCAAAGGGGAAATAACCAGCGTAATACCCGGGAGCAGGATTGCCGGCAGCTGAAAACAAATGGATTTTCCTCCACCGGTGGGCATGATCACCAGGTTATCTTTACCTTCAAAAACCGAATCTATGATCTGCCGCTGTAAAGGCCTGAAACTTTCATAGCCAAAATAATCCTTTAATGTGCTTAAAAGTTGTTTTTCCTCTACCATGCTGCAAAGAAAATCAAAGCAGGCACATTTTGCAATGAACCCTTAAGTATTAACAGGGAATAATCACGTTTTATCCTTAATCCTCCCGGGAGAGCCCGTTTAGAATACAAATTCTAAACTTTTTATTTTACCTTTAGATCAACTAAGATCTTATGGCAAAAAGAAAAAGGTATTTATCCCGTAGGCCCAAATCTACTAAAGCTTTAAACCAGGCACCGGGAACGGTGACCTATGTAGGCAATAAGGAAAAAGCAGAAACCACCCTTGAGGTCATAGATTACAATACTGAAAGTTACGAGCGGCATATCACCCAGACTCCCGAAGAGGCATTCAAATTTGAGGAACCAAACAAAGTTACCTGGTTAAATGTTGATGGACTCAGTGAAACATCAGAGATCATTAAGGTAGGTCAGTTCTATGATCTGCACCCACTTATAATTGAAGATATCGTAAATACCAACCAGCGTCCTAAAATAGACGAATACCAGGATTATTTTTTCATAGTCGCCAAGATGTTGTATCATAAAACAAACGGGCAGCTCGAGCATGAACATATTAGCATCGTGCTAGGCAAAGATTATGTACTTACCTTCCAGGAAGCGGGAGGAGATGTCTTTGACGGGGTGAGGGAAAGACTTGCCCGGGGCAAGGGAAGTATTAGAGGCCGTGGCGCAGATTACCTGGTTTTTGCCCTTTTGGATGCCATTGTAGACCATTACTTCCTGGTAGTAGAGGAGATAAGTGACAAGATCGAGATACTTGAGGAACGCCTTTTTAGCTCTGAACCTACAGATGATATTACTCTGGAGATCCAGGAACTCAAGAAGACCATGCTAAGAATTAGAAGGGCGGTGTTCCCGTTACGGGAAGTGGTAAGCAGACTGGAAAAAGTGAATGGCCATCTCATTCATAATGATACCGTGAACTATATTCGTGATTTATATGACCATATGGTACAGGTTTCAGAAAATATTGAGATCTACCGTGAAATGAGCTGGGGTCTTATGGATATGTATATGACTACCATTAGCCATAGAATGAACGAGGTAATGAAGGTTCTTACCATTATGGCTTCCATCTTTATTCCCTTAACTTTTCTGGCAGGTATTTACGGGATGAACTTCAAACATATGCCCGAGCTGGAATGGAAGTATGGATATCCTGTACTGCTCCTTATCATGTTCCTGCTGTTCATGGGAATGATCTTCTACTTCAAAAAGAAACGTTGGCTATAGTTCCTTACTCCTGGCTTAACCAGAATTTATCATCCCATTGATCGGGATCGGGGGTTTTGATTTCCTCCTCTCTATTCTTAAGATTTTCCAGTTTCTCAATGGAAACTTCCTGTTGCAATTCATTGAACAGGACCCGCTCTTCAAACCTTATGTGAGCCTCAAGCTCCTTTTCGATCTGGTCTAAGGCCCTGTCAATGTTCCTTTCTTCCTTGAAAAGTCTTTCCAAATGCTGATGTTCAGCTTTTGCATGTTTGACCATGGGATGGTCCTCGCCCAGTAGAACAAAAACTTCCTCTTCTTCAAATTGAAAATGCGGCCTTAGCTGCGAATTAAAATAGAAATCGGTATAAGCCTTAATTCGGTCTGTAGCAATTTTCCTTTTCTTTCCTTCCCGTATCTTCCAGCACAGCAGCAATCCGTGGTGATGATCTTTGCTCAAGGGTTTTAACGCCTCATGTCTTTTCAAAGGATGGTTCATAATGCTCGTATTTGAATTTTTCAAAATTAATCTTCATGGGTGGCAGATAATATGATTGGTATCATGTTTTTATTCAGGATGTTAACACCTGCCTTAGATTTTATCTTTTTTTTAATACTACAAATCTTCATGATCTTTTAATCCTTTATAAATTAGAGGGGAATAGCCTTTTAAAGATTAAAAAACAGGTATGAAAACAGGATTTCACGCTTCCCACGAACAATTTACACCCAGTCATTTACTGCAATTGGTACAACAAGCTGAAAAAGCAGGTTTTCAGGCTGTTTTATCCTCAGATCATTTTCATCCCTGGAGCGATATTCAGGGGGAAAGCGGTTTTGCCTGGAGTTGGCTGGGGGCGGCAATGCAGGCTACCTCTTTGGAGTACGGAATTGTAAATGCTCCCGGGCAAAGATATCATCCCACTATTATAGCACAGGCAGTGGCGACATTAGACGAGATGTTTCCCGGCCGGTTCTTTCTGTGTTCAGGTAGCGGCCAACTGCTCAATGAAAATATCACCGGGGAACAATGGCCCGCTAAAAGGGATAGGAATAAAAGGTTGCAGGAATCGGTTGAAGTAATGCGTCGCCTGTGGCAGGAGGAAGATTATTTAAACCACAAAGGAATGTTCACTGTTGAGCGGGCCAAACTGTTCACCAAGCCCACACATATTCCCACAGTTTATGGTGCTGCAATAACCGAAAAAACGGCGGCATGGCTATCTTCCTGGGCAGATGGAATGATCACGATCTCCAAACCCGTGGAAGAACTAGAGAAGATGGTGAAAGCTTTTAGAGGAGCAGAAGGGGATAATAAGCCTATGGCTTTGAAGGTACAAATCTCCTACGCAAGCACCCGCGAAAAAGCCCTTGATGGAGCATGGGAACAATGGAAGAATAATATTTACCCCAGTAAATTAATTGCTGATATAGACAGCCCTGAAAAATTTGATGCTCTGGGGATGAATACCAGAAAAGAGGATCTCGAAAAACATGTCATCATTGGGACAGATGCAGAAATATTTATTGAAAAGATTAAAAAATATGGGGAAATGGGATTCGAAAAAGTCATCATCCACAATGTGAACAAACAGCAGGAGGATTTTATCGACTTCTTTGGAAAAGAAGTACTTCCAAACCTTCAACAGCAATAACTAGCCAAATATGAATAAATACTGGTACAAAAATGCGGTGATCTACTCTCTCGATGTAGAGACTTTCAAAGATGCAACCGGCGATGGTACAGGAGATTTTAAAGGTCTTAAAAACGCCCTCCCTTATCTTTCAAGTCTGGGGGTAACCTGTCTCTGGCTCCTGCCAATCTTTGATACACCAAACCGGGATAACGGTTATGACGTAAGTGATTACTATAAGATCGATTCCCGGCTTGGAGATCTGGGGCATTTCGCCCAGTTAATAGATGCGGCAGAAGAAGTTGGGATACGTATTTTGATCGATCTTGCAGTAAACCACACTTCAACAGAACATTTTTGGTTTCAGCATTCCCGAAAAGACAAGAATTCAAAATATCGGGATTATTATATCTGGGTAGATGAAAAGCCCGATGATCCCGAGCGAAACATGATGGCCGAAGAAGGGGAGGACAGTACCAGCTGGAAATACGATCGCACTGCAAAAGCTTATTACTTCCATTCTTTCTATCCCCATCAACCCGATTTGAATATTGCAAACCCGCAGGTGCAGGAAGAAATTTTCAGGATCATGCATTTCTGGTTAAAAATGGGAGTTTCCGGCTTTAGGATAGACGCCGCTCCTCATATGTTCAAGGAGAAGGGGAGAATGGATTTTGAAGGAGATCCTCATAAGATCTTCCGGAATTTCAGGGATTTTGTAGAGACTCAAAAACCCGATGCCATTCTCCTGGCCGAAGTAGACCTGGATCCAAACCAATACAATAAATATCTGGGCAATGAAGACCAAATGCATATGCTCTTCAACTTCTACGTGAATAACTTCACATACCTGGCTTTGGCAAGAGAAGAGGCAACTCCTCTGGCCCGGGCACTGCAAAGAATGCCACTTGAAATCACAGAAAAAGAGCAACTTGCTACTTTTTTACGAAATCACGATGAGCTCAACCTCGACAAATTGAGCAGAAACGAAAGGGAAGAAGTTTTTAAGGCTTTTGCACCCGATGAAAATATGCGCATTTTTGGTCGTGGAATTAGAAGAAGACTGGCATCCATTCTTGGCAATGACCGTAAAAAGATGGAGCTCGCCCATAGCCTCCTGTTTACCCTGCCTGGAACTCCTGTACTGCGTTATGGGGAAGAGATAGGGATGGGTGAGGATCTTTCCATGGAAGGTCGCTCCAGTGTTCGTACCGTAATGCAATGGGCCAATGAAAAGAACGGTGGATTCTCTTCCGCACCAACAGAAAATCTCATTAGAAACGTAATTTCGGGAGGGGAATATGGTTATGAAAAAGTCAATGTGAGCGACCAGTTAAGAGATCCCAATTCCTTCCTTACCTGGATCTCCAAAGCTATAGATTACCGAAAGGAATTTCCGGAATTTGGATGGGGACGCAATCGTATCATTGATACCGGTGATGCTCATGTACTTGGGCACTTCACAAAATCTGATAAAGGCATGGGAGTGGCTTTTCACAATTTTTCGGGTAAAGAAATCACGATAAAGCTAGAAGTGGAGGAGGAAGAATTTGAAAATGTAATTGATGTCTTCGGAAATATAAGGTATGAAAGTTTTGATCCTAAAAAACCGGAAGTGAGGCTAACCCCTTACGGGTACAGATGGATGCATAAAAAACACAACTTTTTATGATGTACAAAAATTACTTATGGTGGCAAAAGAATGTGATCTATCAAATTTATCCCAGGTCATTTAATGACAGTGACGGGGATGGGATTGGTGACCTGCAGGGCATAATCAAAAAACTGGATTATCTGAATGATCTGGGGATAGTAGGGGTCTGGATCTCTCCAATATATCCCTCCCCAATGGCCGATTTTGGGTATGACGTGAGTGACTACACCGGCATACATGAAATGTTTGGGGATATGAAGGATTTTGATGAACTTCTCAAAGAGATCCATAAAAGGGACATGAAGCTTATCCTGGACCTTGTCCCCAACCATTCATCAGACAAGCATCCATGGTTCATAGAATCAAAAAGCTCAAAGAACAACCCTAAACGGGACTGGTATATCTGGAAGGACCCTGCTCCAGATGGCGGCCCGCCCAATAACTGGCTAAGCGTTTTTGGCGGAAGCGGATGGGAATATGATGAAGCTACCGGCCAGTATTATTATCATGCCTTTTTAAAGGAACAGCCAGATCTTAACTGGCGCAATCCCGAAGTGCAGAATGCCATGCTCAATGTCATGAAGTTCTGGCTCGAAAAAGGGGTTGACGGTTTCAGGGTGGATGTGATGTGGCATATGATCAAAGATGCCAAATTACGTGATGATCCTCCCAACCCTGATCACAATGAAAAATTGAATTCCTATAGTCGTCATATTCCGGCCTATTCCACAGATCAGGATGAAGTGCACGACATTGTGCGTAAGATGAGAAAGGTGGTCGATTCCTACAAGGAGCGGCTCTTGATAGGGGAAATCTATCTGCCTATTAGTAAACTGGTTCGCTATTACGGGGAAGATAATAAGGGGGCACATTTACCCTTTAACTTTCAATTACTGCAATTGCCATGGGAAGCCAGTAAGATCGAAGCCGCTATCAATGAATATGAAGGAGCTCTTCCACCTGAAGGATGGCCAAACTGGGTTCTGGGAAACCATGACAAATCCAGGATAGCAACCCGGGTAGGAAAGGAACAGGCTAAGGTCGCGGCTATGTTGTTGCTTACCTTAAGGGGAACCCCTACAGTTTATTACGGGGATGAATTGGGTATGGAAGACGTCGATATTCCGGAAGATAAAATACAAGATCCACAAGCCTTGAATGAGCCGGGGGTTGGACAGAGCCGTGATCCTGAACGCACACCCATGCAGTGGGATGATTCTGAAAATGCCGGATTTACCACCGGGGAACCCTGGCTACCCTTAATGAAGAATTTCAGGGAGGTGAATGTGAAAAAGCAATGGGATGAAGAAGGCAGCATGTTGCACTTTCATCGCAGGTTGCTACACCTGCGGAATAAGGAACCGGCATTGCACGTGGGGGACCATCTTCCTGTGTACACAGAAAATAACCTGCTGTCTTACATGCGCAGTTATAATGACAAGTTGTTTCTCATTATTCTGAATTTAAAGAATTCCGAAGAAAACTTCACCCCGGGTTTTTTCTGGAAAGGAGAAGTGAAATTGTCAACCCATCCTGAATTTGAAGGCAAAGAAATGGAAGGAGCCCTAAGGATCAAAGGGGATCTTGGGCTGTTGATTGAGGTAATCGTAAATGAATATACATAACCAAAAATTTAATTATGAGAACATTTGGAAAGAAGAGCTGGGTCATAGCCGAAGGATATATTCCTTCTTACGGAACAGGACCTGAGCCTGAATTTACCAGTCATGAGACCGCCTGTATTTTAAATACCTCAAATCAACAAGCAGAGGTGGAGATCACTATCTTTTTCTCAGATAAAGATCCAGTGGGGCCTTATAAAGTGACCGTTGAAGCACAGCGCACCAAACATGTTAGGTTCAACGATCTAAAAGATCCTGAACCCGTGCCTACAGGCACAGATTATGCCTGTGTGATAGAATCTACCGTGCCTGTAGTGGTACAACATACCCGTCTCGATTCCCGGCAGGCAGAGAACGCTTTACTGAGTACTATAGCCTATTCTGAATAGTTATGGGAGATGTTTGGAAAAACTGGAGCGGAAGTTTGGTCTTTCAGCCCGGGAAGGTCTTTGAACCCGAGTCTGAGGCGGAGATAGTTGACCTTATCCAAAATGCCCGGCGCGAAGGAAAAAATGTACGGGTAGTGGGAGCGGGTCATTCGTCATCTGCCCTGGTGAAAACCGAAGACTATTTGCTTTCACTGAAACATTTTCAGGGGGTGGAGTCACCAGACAGCGAAACCGGAAGAGCCACAGTGCCGGCAGGTATGACAGTAAAAGATGCGGGAAAAGACCTTTTTCGCTATGGGCTCGCCATGCACAATACCGGTGATGTAGATGTTCAAACCCTGGCAGGCGCTATAGGTACCGGAACCCATGGAACAGGCATACAGCTCAAAAACCTGTCATCCATGCTGGTGGGAGCCCGAATGATCAACGGGAAAGGGGAGATCCTCGAGGTTTCAAAAGAAAAGGATCCTGAATTTTTGAGGGCCCTGCGAGTTTCTTTGGGTACCTGCGGGATCTTTCTGAAAATGAGATTACAGCTGCTACCTACTTACAGATTGCACAGAAAGGAGTGGTGCGTGCATTTGGACAAATGTTTTGAAAACCTGGAGGAACTTCAAAAAAACAACCGGAATTTTGATTTTTACTGGTATCCCCGGACAGATCTCTGTAAGATAAGGGTGATGAATGAAGAGGGAGCTGAAATGCCCGAAATAACTTATGGTTCATTAGAAATGGAGAGAAAAGGTCACAGTCATAAGATCCTGCCCAGGTCCCGACATCTCAAGTTTGATGAAATGGAATTTGTCTTCGATGCAGAAAAAGCGACCGATTGTTTTATGGAAGTCCGGGAACAGGTGAGAAAGAAATGGCGAAAGGAAGTGGCATGGAGGATACTTTACCGAACCATACAAGCAGATGATGTCTGTATCAGCCCCATGTACGGTAGGGAATCTGTCACCATATCCCTGCACCATAACGCGGGCATGCCATTTGAAGAATATTTTAAGGACATTGAACCCATTTTCCTGAAGTACGGCGGAAGGCCTCACTGGGGTAAGAAGCATTTTTTAAAGGCAGATCAATTGAAGGAGATGTATCCTGAATGGGACACATTTCAGAAACACCGTCAAAAGATGGATCCTGACGGAGTATTTTTAACCCCCTACTTAAAAGAAATATTAAACCCAGGTTTATGAAAGCATACGGAAAATTAGACTGGGCTTTTTCAGCCGGGAGAATACCTTTTCAAAGTAACGGAAAAGAACCTGATTTCATAAGTCACGAAAAAATTGCCATTTTGAACACTTCCGAAGAAGAAGCAAAAATCGAATTGTTTATTTTTTATGAAGACGAGGAACCCTCAGAAAAATATGAGATAGAGTTACAACCCAAAAGGTTGCGCAAGGTGCGCTTCAATGATCTCATCGACCCCTATCCCATAAGGTTGGAAAGAAATTACTCTTGTTATATAAAATCCAATGTTCCGGTGGTGGTGCAGTTTAGTCGTATGGATACAGGAGCTGCTGCAAACGCTAACATGGGAACTATGGCTTTTCCCGCAGGGAACTAAAATAAATTAGAAATGTTCGGTTTTTTACTGGCTTTTGGAACAGCGGTTTCAGAAGCTTTAAAAGATATTACCAGCAAATACAACCTTCATCACATTGATGAATATACCGCTGCATTTTCAATGCACCTGGTGCAAAGTCTTCTTCTTTTTCCAATAGTCATATACCTGGGTATCGAGTACATGAGCACCCGGTTTCTCTGGGCCCTCCTTGCCAGTTCTGTGCTTCAACTAGGTGTGATCCTTCTCTACTTCAAAGCTATAAAACGGTCAGAGATTTCGGTCACCCTTCCGTTGATCACCCTTACCCCATTGTTCATGTTGATCACCTCTCCCATCATGATCGGGGAATTCCCAAGCACCCTGGGAATATTCGGTATTCTCCTTATTGTGACGGGAACGTATATTTCAAACATCAGTGAAGATCCAAAAAAGATATTTGCGCCTTTTGTTTCCCTTATCAGTAACCAGGGATCGCGTTATATGCTTCTGGTTGCCTTCATCTGGAGCATAACAGCCAATATTGATAAAATAGGAGTAGAGGAGACTTCACCGGTATATTGGGCCTTTTCCAAAGATCTGCTGGTCCTTTTCTATCTGGTCCCCATTCTTTTGATCAAATCAAAAAAGCCGTGGTTACAAATAAGGAATAGGAAATGGCCGCTGTTTATGGTAGGTTTTTTTAAATCTTCCAGTGTAATCACCCAAATGTTTGCCCTGCAATTCATTCTCGTCCCTTATGTCATCTCCATTAAAAGGGCAAGTTCGGTCTTCATTATCCTGTACGCTTTCCTGTTCATGAATGAAAGAAAGAATTTCAGGAACAGGTTAATAGGGATCCTTACGATAATGGCAGGTTTGTACTTAATTGCAATTTCCTGATCCCTCTGTACAATTTGACATTTGCTTAACACTTTTTTCTTTCTGCCGCTACTAACTTTAATAGGCTTAAAACCAACAATATGAAAACCAAAAATTTATGTTCGTTTATTTTAGTTGTGGTATTGATGAGTTGTGGAACAAGTCAATCCTCTTTTAAGGACTCTGATATTCTGCGTGAGGCGACGGGAACTCCAGAAGTATTCGAACCTGCCCCGGGTGCAGAATATGAAGGTACTTCCTGTATTAGTCCGTTAATAGACCCAGGTGACGGCAGCAGGATTACCTTTATACGTTCCACTTCCGGGAAGGCAGATTATGAAGTGCCCCGTGGAAAGTATGGAGTAGAGAAGGGGGAATTGCTGAGGGTAGATTGCAGGACCGGGAAGTCATTGGGCATAGTGAAGAGGTGAAAAAACAAAAGATCCGGCTCAGAGAGCCGGATTTATAATTCTATTTCCAGGAATTTTCTCCTAGTTATTCACATCCCGAATAATAAAAAAACCGTCATTTCCCTGGGATTGATAAAGGGGCATAAATAAATAATCATCCCACTCACTTTTCAACTCCTCCCCATTGTTCATGGCGAGTAATTCCCCTTTTTTGATCTTCTGGAAATTTCCGTATCCGGGTTCCATTTTGAAATTGTCCCCATCTTTTATCTCATGGCGGTATAAGATCTTAAAGGTCTTCTGCTCAGGGGCATTATCTTTAGTGAATTTCTCCACACATTCTGGATAGCAGGATAGTTTTTCCAGGTCCAGATCACAAGCTTCTTTTAAATTAAGCCATATCATTCCCTCGTGATTTTCTTCCGAAGAGGGGCTGGTATGCTGCCCCGCTTCAAACACAAAACCGGTAAGGCCGGTACGGCTCATATAATGATCAATGGCCCCATAAATAATATCACTGAAACCTCTCACGATATAAGTCGGGAACCTATGTGCCCAGTCGTCATTGTCATTTACTTCCTGAACAGAGATGTAGGGAAGACTGTCTGAGGAAGTGGTGTGGCAATCAAGAAAGTAACGTTTGGTATATTCACTTTCCGGGAACCGTTGCAGGACCTCAATGATCTCATGCATCTCCTTTTGTTCCTGAGTTTCAGGCTGTGCTTTTTTTACATTTTCTTCTGTCCACGTTCGATTCAGGTCTTCATCTATGAACCGCTGGTCCTTTTCCAGAGCGGCTTTGTTTCCCACCACCCCAACAATTCTTCCCAGGATCTCCGGCTGTGTCTTCTCCAGCTCGGCGAATACCCTTTTTAAAGCATTTACTCCGCTGGGCTCATTGCCGTGGACTCCTGCTGTTACAAAAAGTAAAGGTCCTTTCTTGTTGCTGGTATAATTTCCTATGATTCTTCTGTTCATTCCTATTTATGTTTTTATGCCATAGTTGCGAGAACCTTATTCTCAATCTGACCTTCATACATATTTTTGTATTTCACTTTCTTTTCTATAGAATCTATTACGATATCTGAAAAATCGGGCAGCCCTATTTCTCCGAAATGATCTAACCCTCCGGGACTCAGCACATTGATCTCTATAAGTTTATCATTGACCACATCCAGCCCCACAAAGAACAATCCGTCTTTAATGAGTTTGGGGCCCACCACGTCAACCACTTTTTGGATCCCTGCGGTAAGTTCGGTTTTGTCTGCCTTTCCTCCCTGGGAAAAATTACTGCGGAATTCTCCTTCCCCGCTTACGCGCCTAATGATCCCGAACTTGCCATCTTTTTCCATGATCTGCCCATTCATGAGCAGGACACGTACGTCTTCTTTGGCTGCAGGCAGGAATTCCTGAGCGATCACATATCCTTTATTGGTAATGTTCTCAATGATCTGGTTAAGGTTCTTTTCATTTTTATCGATAAGGTATACATCACGTCCTCCCGAACCTTCCAGAGGTTTTAATACCATTTTCTTTTTATGGTCTTCGAAGAATTTCAGGATCTCCTCCTTATCACGGGTAATGAGTGAGGCGGGTTTGATCGCGCTTGGTAACTCCTCGAAATAAAGTTTATCGATGAAGGCGTTGGATAGGGCATAGGCATCGTTAAGCACCAGGACCCCTTCCTGTTGCATCATACGACCAAAAGCGACACCGGCCTGTTCTGCCCATTGACGACTGCTGCCTTCCTCAGTAGGGTTATTCCTAATGAACAATACATCAAGGTCTGCAGC
Organism: Salinimicrobium flavum; assembly: GCF_042684505.1. NCBI lineage: Bacteria > Pseudomonadati > Bacteroidota > Flavobacteriia > Flavobacteriales > Flavobacteriaceae > Salinimicrobium > Salinimicrobium flavum. The sequence continues at coordinate 327,601 of NZ_JBHULT010000010.1, read as the reverse complement.
AACTATGCGCTGGTGTTTTGCTTTATCACTTTTCAGGATTTCTAAATACTCCTGTGGAGATTCGGCATTTGCAGATTTGGAAACATAAGTACTGTTAATACTTAATTTCTCAGTATTTGTAAAGGAAAAATCACCTACTCCCATGACGTAGACGTCATGTTTGCGTTTCCAGGCTTCATAAGTGAGGTACAGCGTGGTACCACATTTTTCGGACTCAATGCCGTTAACTACAAAACATATTTTCATGCGTTGATCATTTGTGAAAGGGGCATACCCTCCCGGATTTTACGTAATTTATTTGTTGTTTCTTCTGTATTTAAATATCTGGGCAGGAGCTTTACTGGTTTCAGCACCCTGCGTTCCCGCAACTCATTAATTATGGGCATATGCTCCAGGGAAAATTTTCCCGTAAGTAGTGGTGCTAATTCTCCACCTTCTTCCAGGTGTTTTTTTAATTCCAGTAAACCTTTTAAATAGGAAATATCTTTGGTGAAACCGCCTCCCTGCATTATTCGTGAAGTGATATTGAAGGATCGTGCCGGGGTAAAGCCATAATCCTGGTGCAGAAGCCTGAAGATATCCTGAAACTCTGCACCGTGCATCCTTGCCGAGGCTGCGACCACCCGACCTGCAAGGGTACGCATTCTGTTTCCCGTCAATCCGCCAACCAGGTACTCAGATAGTACGGCTAAACCTTCTTGCAGGGTATCGTAATCTGTCAAGCCCACTGAAAGTAATCGTAAAGGCTGTTGCATTCCATTGTAATAGGTCAGCACGTGGGTACCTATCTCATGTTGAATGAGGGCACGGGTCTCTTCGGCATTTAATTTAAAATCCTTCGGAATATAGAGTTCTCCCTGGGAGACCATAAGGATATTTACGTCATCCCGAATGTGCACCTTGCTGGAGAAATTACTATCCTGCTCATTGAAATAATCAAATTCCGAATAGGCCAGAAATTTAAAATCTTCTGCTTTCATTATGTTGCTGAACTCCATGTTCTCCTCTTCATCAACTTCCCGAAGAAGGTTTTCAGCTTCTTTCAGCAGGTCTTTGCTTATATCACCAAACAACATCATGCTGTTGTAAAAAAAGAATTTTGAACCTCTGTCTGTCAGCATGCTTATCTGGAGATCGAGTTCTTCCCGCTTCTCCCTGAAAATGTAAGACAGGGCGGGATCATCGATCTCTTCCATTTTGAGGTTATAGAGTTTTCGTTTTAAGACATCGGGATCTATTGGTAATAACCTGTAGTGGTAATTCAGAACGTTCTCATAATTTGATTCAAAAAAGGTGTCTTTGATCTGTCTTATATTAGAGGGGGAAACCAGCCATAAGAATTGATAGGATGTTTCTATCTCTGCCAGTTCCCGGTCAATTTCCAGCAATTTCTTCTGAAGACTTTTTTGCCCCAGGGCCTGATAGCTCTTTACTCCGCTCGAAGTCTGTATTCTTATAAATTCATAGATCGTTTTATGTAAGGCCACGACCAGATCATCTTTAAATCTCCTGAAAAAAACAGGATATTCTTCACCAGCCCGATTGCGGTATACGGGGGGGATCTCAAGTCCCAGCAACAATCCTCCAACATCCTTTAGTTTTTGCAGATCGAGTAAAGGTTTGGTATCTGTTGGTTGTCTATCAGCAGTGTCTTCTATTTCAGAAGGTTCCAGGTCCAGGGCGTAATATTTATTGTTCAATTCATCCAATTCCTTCTTGAACACCTTTAAAGTCCCCGGCAACTTATCTTCCGGTCCTTTAATTTTAAATTTTTTGCAATCCTGTTCTCCAGCAAAGATCTCAAGCATGAGGAAAGATTTGAATTTGGAAGACATGGCATCACTAAGACATGCCATAAGACGTTGATAACCTTCAAAATCTTTATTTCCAATCAAAAGAAAAGAAGCTTCACTTAAAACAAACCTGATGGTTGCCCTATCTTCGTTTTCGTTATCCTGGCTTAATCTATAAATAACCAGGTAGGGTAATTCATCACTCATATGTATATAACCACCTCCCGGAAGATGTCGTTCCAATTCACACTCTTCCTGCAGGTCTTTTATCATTTTCTCAATGGAGGCTTCGCCTAAAGGTTGCAGTTCATTAGATGTGCTGACTTCCATATTAATGTTTTGAGAGATTATTTTTGACTATAATGAAGAGGTACAGCCAAAAGGGTCTATTTGTAAATGTAAAAGATTATTCCTTTTTCTAGGAATAAGGACGGGGGTCTTAGGCTAATATTAGCAATACTTTAATAGTACTTTTAGATATAAAAGAAAATGGTAAACAAACCTTATTTTATAAGGGCCTGGAGCTTTATCATAAACCGGTGTTTTGAAAAAGAGGGATGACGGGAACCTTACAGCACTGTAAATAAACCCCTTAAAAAAGAGAGGGAATTAAATTATTTATTTTGCTTGTCTTTATTAAAAACCTCATTATATTTGCACCGCCTTAATGGTCGCGTAGCTCAGTTGGATAGAGCATCTGCCTTCTAAGCAGACGGTCACAGGTTCGAATCCTGTCGCGATCACGACACACACAAAACCACGTCCCAAAGGGCGTGGTTTTTTCATTTCACGAAGTGCCCGAAACGATGTTTCGAAGGCATGGAGGGAAATGAAAAAATCAAGGGCGCCAGCCCGTGGTTTTGTATTTGCAACACAGCATCCTGAGAGGAGATCCAATCCTGTCGCGATCACTACACGCACAAAATCACGCCCGCAGGGGCGTGATTTTTTTATTAGGTGAAACCTGAATCGGACTTCGATGGTGGTAGCCGAATAAAAAATTAAGATGGCGTAGCCGGCGATCCTGTATTTGCAACATTGCATTGCAAGAGGAAATCCAATCCTGTCGCGATCACTACACGCACAAAATCACTCCAGAAAATGCCATTGGGAGAGTGTCCGGGATGGATGCTATCATCAATAAAAGTGTCAATGAATCTACCCTAAGGAAATCTGAGGAAAAATTAAAAACCTTCGGCGGATCCTGGAAAGATCAGGAAATAAGGATTTTGGGATATTTCTACGGTGTAAACAACCTATTCCCATAGGACGTATTATGGTTAGACCTGAAAGTCTTTACTGCGTTCGTTGCTCTCATTAGTTCAATCTGGCAGGAAGTTTAAGTATCCAGGTTTCTCTCCCGGGTCCTTCAGCAGTATTACATTAAAATTAACAACCGGCATGCCTCAAAAGACCTTCATTGCGTTATTTTTGAGATCCCTAAAATATTAAGCATGGATCTTTCTAATATAAGACTAATCGTAAGTGATATGGACGGTACTCTCCTCAACAGTAACCATGAGGTGAGCCCGAGATTTTTTTCCTTGTTTCCCAAACTAAGGGAAAGGAATATATATTTTGCCGTGGCTAGTGGGAGGCAGTACTACAGCCTTAGGGAACGAATGGACGGTATAAAGGATGAATTGATCTACATAGCTGAAAATGGAGCTATTGTCATGTATAAAGGGGAGGAGAAACATATTCAACCCATGGGTAAAGAGAAAGTGAGGGAGATCATTGCAGAGGTAAGGGAATTGGGGAATAAATATCTCATTTTATGCGGAAGGAAGCAGGCCTATATAGAATCAACAGATCCCGAATTCATGGTACCATTTCTCAACCATTATGAGAAATATAAGGTGGTCGAAGATCTTGCCACGATTGAAGATGATGTCTTTTTAAAAGTGACGATTTGTGACCTTTCAGGTGCAGAAGAGAATTCCCTTCCCTACGTTTCTCATTTCAAAAAAGACCTGCAGGTAAAACTGTCCGGTAAGATCTGGATCGATTTCAATCATCCCGAAGCTCATAAAGGTAATGCACTTAAGGCACTGCAGGATCAACTGGGAATAGGTAAGGACCAAACCATGGCCTTCGGGGATTTTCTTAATGATATTGAGCTATTTGAGCATGCAGCCATTGGATATGCTATGGATAATGCGCATCCCGAGGTAAAAGAAGTCGCGGAATTTACTACCAGAAGCCATAATGAGCATGGAGTAGAGGTAATTCTGGAAGAATTGCTCAATTCTACTCCCTGAAGTCTTAAGGATATAATTTACAACTCTCCCTCCTGAAGCAGTCGTTTTTCCAAATTTTCTGAAAGCTTAAAAAGCTGTTCTAACTCAGAATGATTTCCGGTCTTGAAATAAGTTGAATAACTGCTTTTAAATCGGCGGGAAAGTTCGAGGGTGTAAAGGCTGAAAGAAAAAAATACCTCAGACCGATAAAGTTCATCCAGCCATTTTTTCACAAAAGCTATCTGTTCTTCTTTATCATGAATTTTCCCGGGATATACCATTTGTTCCATACAAATTGAATTATGTTGCCTATAGGGCAATAAAAGGTAGGTATAGCTTGCAGGGACAAAAGCGAAAGGTTTGGGAGGTCTAAAGTAAAGAGTTTTTGTTATAAAAAATAGGCGATAGATACTTATTCTATGAATGACGTTTATCTCAGGACGAACAGCAGAAATTCCGGAACAATTCCAAAAGATTGACTGTTCTGCTCATAAAAAAACCTCCAAATAGTTTTCTTACTATTTGGAGGCCCTATATACTTTCCTGAAGAAAAAATTTTGTTTAATACATGGCAGGAGCACCTTCCTGTGGGATAGTATTAAGAATGAATTCCCTTAGGTCGTCATTTGATTTTTTCAAATCTTCATTTCTAAGGTACATCATGTGCCCGCTACGGTATCCCTTAAAACTAAGACGGTCTTTCATTTTTCCGCTGGGATCAAGCTGCCACATGGTATATTTTGCATCAAAATAAGTGGTGGCTCCATCAAAATATCCGCTTTGAATCAAGACGTCGAGATTAGGATTTTGGGCCATGGCCTGTCTCAGGTTCTCACCGGTCCTGTTCCCGCTTCGGTCCCAGGGATGAACTGGTCCAAACATGAAATAAGTAAGATCTGTTTTGAACTTCAGTTCATTCTTGAGATAGTGGTTAATGGCAGGGGTAAAGGAATGCAGCCAGGAAGTTAGTTCTGCATTGTAATCGGGCGAATCTCCGGCCTCTTTTCTGTCAAGACCAAGATATCGGGAATCAAGTCGGCCAATGGTTGAACCTTGATCTCTCAGAAGTTCCTTCCAGAAATACCTGTAGGGTACTTCAAGATTGTTCTGAAGGATCACTTCTTCTGAAATTCCTGAATAACGAGCCATTTCTGAAGCTATTTGAGAACGTTTTTCCCCTTCCAGAAAACCGCCTTTTACTAAAGCAGGCAAAACCTCATTTATAGCGTATTCTTCAACCTCGGGTAAAAGTTCTTCCAGATCTTTTTCCTGAAGTTCTGCCGGAAGAGCATCATGGTACCACGCAGCCGCGGTAAAATACGGCAACCTGTTTGCTATTTCTACCGGGCCCTGTCTCTCAATTCCTATATCTGTGGGAGAAACCAGGATCACCCCGTTCAGGTACATCCATTGCTGACTCTGAAGTTCTAGTGCCAGTCCTGAAACTCTCGTAGTTCCATAACTTTCGCCTATCAGGTATTTGGGGGACAACCAGCGATCATTCCTGGAAACGAAAGTGTTTAACCATTTGGCCAGGTATTTAATATCTGCATTTACCCCAAAGAACTGGTCCCTGTCCCGTTTTTTATCACCTTCGGGTTCAAGGATCCTTGAGTAACCGGTGTTCACGGGATTCACGTAAACGATATCTGCCACATCGAGAATGGAATGCGGATTTTCTTTTATGCCATAGGGTTGAATAGGAAAACCTTCTTTATCTATTTCCAGAACCCGGGGGCCAGTGTATGCAATGTGCATCCATACAGATGCCGAACCGGGACCTCCGTTAAATGAGATCACCAATGGTCGGTTCCTGGTATCTTTTATTCCATCACGTTTATAATAAGTGTAAAAAAGACTGGCTACCGGTTCCCGGTCCTCATTCCATACCGGTTGCATCCCGGTGGTAGCGGTGTAGGACATTTTTTCTCCGTTAATATTTACGACATGGGAGGTAACTACAGTAGTGTCAACCGGGATCTTTACTTTTTGTGCCTCAACCGTTGCAGGGAGAAGGAGCAGAAGTAAAAAAAGAAAGGAGATTTTTTTCATAATTAGGGTTTATTTGGCCCTAAAATATGAAAAAAACCTCCTTTTACGCTACTCTGAGTTTTGGTTTTATTGAGATCAGAAACGGTAGGTCATTCCAACGCCCTGATAGTCAACACCCATAGCCGGATACAGATCGAGATTCTCTTTCTTCTTTTTATGAAGTTCGGGTACGAGGATTCCAACTGCAGCACCAATACCGTATCCTACCAGGTTATCGGTAAGAAAGTGTTTCCCACTCTCCAACCTAAGGTAAGCCACCCAGGCCGGTACCGCTGCGGCGGCAGTCCAAACCACAGGCCTCCACGGAGAATCCGGGTGAAAATCGTGAAAAACTTTTGCTGCAAAAAATGAGGCAGAGGCAGTTGCGGCTGTATGTCCCGCAAAAAAGGAACGTCTGTGTTTTGCCTGCCTTCTTTCATCATCAGAAAGATTTTCATTATAAACAAGGGGTCGCTCCCTGTCAATTGCCCCTGCAGTTATGGTGAACAATGCCCCGGTTGTGGCCATGGTCTCCACAAATAAAACCGTGATTTGCCCGGCATGGGGACGCATTTCATTATCAGCGAGCATCATAACAAAAGGAACGGCAAAAGAACCATAAAAAGGATAATAACTCAGCTGATCCAGATCTTCTGAATAATTCCCGGCTGCCCATCTGTCTATTGCAGGTATATCTTCTTTAGAAAGGCTACGAAGCTGGTTATCAGTAAGAGGTTCTTTATCCTGGATGAGTTTTAATCCCAGTACATTTAATCCTAATCCTGTCCCAACCCAAATTCCGTCTTTGGTCCAACTGGTTTCATAGGGGGATTCAGTTTGACCGTATCCTAAAAAGGTAAAGGAAAATAACAGGAGTAATGCTGTAAAGGTTCTTTGGTTCATCATTTCTTTTTTCCAAATCTCGCAGATTACCCCAGTATTTCCTGAAGGTTTAACCTAATTATAAGAAGTTTCCTTCATTTTGTTTAAAATTTTCAAAATATAACAGGAGGGTAGGAGAGGACATTCAAAAGGGATGAGCGGAAATTAAAAGAGGCAGGAAAATCAAATTTTCCTGCCTCTTACAAACTTGAACCTTAATTATTTAAGCTTTTTGAGCCTCTTTCTGTTTTTGATGACTAAAGAGATTATGTGCCTTGATCATGGCCGTAGTCCTTTCAGGTAACATATCTTCCCATCCACTCTTACCTTCAGAGATCATTTGCAATACTTCCCTTGAATAGATATCCAGAATTTCAGGATCGTAGTTGGTGATATCTACCACCTTACCATTGTATTTAAAGAACTTGTAAAGTTCTTTCATGCGAGGATGCACCTTCAGGTTTTCACTTGTTGTGATCGTTCCGGTTTCCTTATCCTTCAGTGGGTATAGGTATACTTTAAGGTCTTTAAAGAATAACTTTCCGAAGGCTTCCAGAATACCTCCACTTAAGTGACGATAGTATTTTTCATCAAAGATGTCTATGAGATTGTTGACACCCATAGCCAGTCCCATACGTTCTTTGGTGTAGCGGGAGAAGTATTCAACTACCCTGTAATACTCCTGGAAATTGGAGATCATTACCGTTTGCCCAAGAGAACAAAGCAATTCTGCCCTGTCCATGAAGTCACGTTCATCGATCTCTCCTTCGGCCCTAAGGTTAGAAAGGGTGATCTCAAAAATGACCTCTGTATTTTCTTCAGAAACCCGGTTCTCTTTAAGGAACAGTTCCATAGACCTTTTATACATGTCCATGTTTACTTTCGTTACAGGTCTGAAACTTCCTCTAAGGGCAAGGATATTCTTTTTATAAAGTATCTTGGCCGGCAATACGTTGTTACCGTCAGGTGCAAACATTACGGCCTCGGTCATTCCATTCTTAACGAGTTGCAAACTCATGAGACGGTTATCCACTTTTTCAAAACGTGGTCCTGAAAAGTTAATGGTATCGATCTCTATTTGATCTTTATCGATGTGGTCGTAAAGGTATCTCAGTAATTTTTTAGGATTGTCATACTTATAATAAGCCCCGTAAATTAAATTCACTCCAAGAATTCCCAGGGTATTTTGCTGCAGGCGGGCATCATTTTCGTGAAAACGCACGTGAAGGATGATCTCATTATAATCTTCCTCAGGATGCACCTGATAACGGATCCCTACCCAGCCATGACCTTTATATTTCTTTGCGAAATCTATGGTTGCAACAGTATTGGCGTAGGTAAAGAAAAGTTTATTAGGATGTTTTTCCCGGGAAATGCGCTGTTCAATAAGGTTTGTCTCGTGTACAAGCATCCTTTTAAGGCGCTCTTCAGTCACATACCTTCGGTCATCTTCAATCCCATATATAGCATCACTAAAGTCCTTGTCATACGCGCTCATTGCTTTAGCAATCGTACCGGAAGCTCCTCCCGCCCTGAAGAAATTTCGAACGGTTTCCTGTCCCGCTCCAATTTCAGAGAAGGTTCCGTAAATATTTTCATTCAGGTTTATACGTAAAGCTTTACTTTTTATGGAAGGGACATTTTCAAACTCCCGATCCCCCATTATAGTTATAGGCATAGCTGTTTTTTTTTGTAATAATGAACTTTGTTAAGTTAATATCAAAGGTACTAAATTGATGAGCTAAACAAAAAAATTACTCTGTTAGGAATTACTTCCCAATGTTTTCGAAATCGTTTTCTTTAACTCACAATATCCCTCCGCTATTCTCTCCTGTTTTATGGCAACAAAGGTACTTTAATAAATCCGTGGAGAAATGACCTGCATCAATTTTTCGAATCATTTTTCATGGCTTGGCCAATTTCATGAGCCCCCCTACATGAGTTTACCGCCTTAGTTGTTTATCAGTCCGCCAATCCTTAAGTTTGCAGTAAAATAAGAAGCTTTGAAAGTGACATTTTTGGGTACAGGGACTTCTCAGGGGATTCCTGTTATTGGGAGTAACCATCCTGTATGTCTTAGTGAAAACCCTAAGGATAAAAGACTGCGGGTTTCAGTAATGATCGAGATTGAAAATAGTGTCATTGTCATAGACTGCGGACCCGACTTTCGTCAACAAATGCTATTTAATAAGGTAGATCGCCTGGACGCCATACTTTTCACCCATGAACATAGCGACCACACAGTAGGATTGGATGATATAAGACCATATTTCTTTAAGCAGGGGGATATTCCTGTATATGCACATCAAAGGGTCATGGACTCTCTCCGGAAACGTTTCGATTATATCTTTGCCTCAGAAAATAAATACCCCGGGGCTCCAAGTGTTAAGGAGATCCTGGTGGAAAATTCCCCTTTTAAGGTAAAGGACCATACGGTTATCCCTGTAAATGTAATGCACAACCGGGTGCAGGTGTTTGGATACAGGATTGGGGAATTTGCGTATGTGACAGATGCCAAGACCATAGAAGAGAAGGAGGCAGAAAAACTGAAGGGAGTAGAGGTGCTGGTCATCAATGCTCTACGTAAAGAACCTCACCATTCTCATTTCAATCTTGAAGAGGCACTGGAATTCATAGCAAAAATTAAACCCAAACAAGCCTATCTTACCCACATAAGTCACCGCTTGGGCTTCCACGACGAAGTACAGGCTGAGCTGCCGGAAAATGTTTTTCTGGCCTATGATAATTTGCAAATCACTATTTAAAATGCGAAAAAGCTTTTTACTTTATCTTTTTGTGTTCACAGCTTTAATGGCGGTTATAATCTATGCCAACGGAAAAAGGATCGCAGATTCTAAAGACGCAGAGATCGAAAAACTGGAGCAAAGATTAGAAGAATCTGAGGACAGGGGAGAAGCTCTTTCTTCAGATCTCTCCTCGGCACAGTCTTTTACACTTTCCTCAAATGAGGAAGCCCTGACCTACCTTGAACAAAATGGCCTTGATCCTGTAGAAGTCAGGACCATGATTGAGGATGAACTGATTAGCAGGAACAGGGCTGATGCCGACAATGACCTGGTACCCTATGCCGGTATGGAAGGTCATTTCAGGATCAACAACATAAAACTGCTAAATCATAAATGGCTTCTTGCGAGCTTTACTGATGGAAAATATTGGGGGGATCTTTTTCTCACTTACCAATTCGATGAGAATGGAAAACTGGAAGTGACCACAGAAGAAGCCGTACTCTATACAGAAAATTAAAGCCTCTTTTCAAGCCATTTTTTAAGCTCCATGAAATTCTGCGGAGCTACTCCGTGTCCAACCGGAAATTCCGAATACTGGTTTTCTATCCCCAGAGAATCCAGAAAAGGTTTGGTGTTTCTGGCCCATTTTACGGGAATTACCTGGTCTGCAGATCCATGGGAACTATATACAGATAAGTTTGAAAAATCATTGTTCCGGTAACCCTCTTTCAGAATTTCAGGATTGATATAGCCGCTAAGACCAATCACATTTTTAATCTTCTCAGGATAAGATAAAGCTACGGCAAAACTTAGGATACACCCCTGACTGAACCCTACCAGGGTTACCTTCTCAGGATCTACCGGATAACTTTCTATGGCCTCATCAATGAAGGCGGCGATTTTTTCCCTTGAATCTATGGCCTGTTCATCATCACTGAATTTCCCGTTGGTATTATCCCAGTGAATGGCATACCAGGCATGTCCATAAGGAGGCATGGGGTAAGGAGCACGTAGTGAAATTATGAACAGGTCGTCAGGAAGTTCTTCAGCAAAAGAAAAAAGATCCTCTTCATTGCTCCCATATCCGTGAAGCATGATTAACAGGGGAGCCTTATCTGTTGCAGTTTTGGGTTTTCTTACAAGATGATATAAGGATAGAGACTGTGTACTCATTAAGAAATTGTGCTAAAAATTTTTTGATAATACCTGCCAAGAACCGGAACTTCGTTTTCTTCTCCCTGTATGGCAGCAATGATACCATAGCCCCATAAAACAATGATGAAGATGTAAAATGCTGCAGAAACCATCCAGTTATCAAAGGCAGAGACCAATACTCCTAACAGGTAAAAGGTGATATGAATTCCCAGCGCCTGACGAATATGAAAGGAAGCAAAGGTATTTTTACGGTCATTGTTCATGAACCAGGCAATAATAGTGCCTATGATAGTAAGGTATGCCACAATAGCGGCGGTCTTTCCCTCGTCTGCTACATTTTCCATATTCGTAATTTTCTATACAAAAATACTGGATTTCCCCGGTTTATCTAGTCTTCAGAGGCTAAAAAGCTCTCTCCGGAAAGTATCCCAAAAACTTTACCTTTCAATTCATGTCCCAGAAAAAGGCTGTTCTTCGAAGAACTTAAAATATTTTCCTTTCCGAAGGTGTAGGTCTTGTCGGGATCGAAAAAGGTGAAATTGGCAGGAGCTCCTTCCTCGATAAAACTTTCGGGTATATTGAACCTGGTTTTCCCCCCGGTGAGCATTTTGATCGCGGTTTTGAGCGAAACTACATGTAGCAGGGCTCCAAATGCAGATTCCAGGCCTATTGTGCCGAAAAAAGCATTGTCAAATTCCACTATTTTATGCTCTACATCGATCGGAGAGTGGTCACTGGTCACCATATCGATAGTGCCATCCCTTAAGCCGGCAATAAGTGCCTTTACATCTGTCTTTGTTCTAAGGGGTGGGAGAACCTTTGCATTGGTATCAAATTCCTTCAGCACGTCATCTGTAAAAAAAAGATTGTGTACAGCTACTCCACAGGAAACATCAAGACCTTTTTCTTTGGCGTCCCGTATAATTTCTACTGCCTTGGCGGTGGAGATGGTGGGTATATGCAGTTTTCCCCCGGTATACTCCAGGATGTATAGGTCACGGGTGATCTGCAGTTCTTCGGCCAGGGCCGGAATTCCTTTCAGGCCCAGGAGTGTACTGTTTTCATGTTCGTTCACCATCCCGTTATGGGCTATTTTATTTTCCTGTGGAAAAGAAAGCACTAGTCCGTCAAAATTCTGGGCGTATTGCAATGCGATCTTCAGCATATTTGGATTTTGAACTGCCTTTTTATAATCCCCAAAAGCAATGGCTCCTGCTTGCTGCATGTCGTATAGTTCGGCCATTTCAGCACCTTCACTCTTCCTGGTCAGTGCGCCTATAGGGTATAAAGAAACAGGTTGGCCTTCTGCCTTTTTCCGCAGAAAGGAAACTGCACCTTTATTATCTGTTACAGGGTCATTTCCGGGATTAAGTGCTACAGCAGTAAATCCACTCCTGGCGGCGGTACGCAAACCGTTATCAATAGTTTCCCGTTCTTCGTATCCAGGCTCCCCAAAATTCACACTACTGTCAAACCAACCCTGGGATACGTGCAGGTTGTCAAATGAAATCTCCTTATCGGTTTTTTTGACCTTGATAGAGGGAGCTATTTGTTTGATCACTCCATCTTCAACGAGTATATCCATTACCTTGTGGTTGTGCGGACTCTCGTTGTCAACGATCCTGGCAGATTTAATCAGTATCTTCATTTAAAGAATTTTAATATGAGCATTTCAGCAAGAAAGAAAATAAGGGCAAAAATAACAAACCATTTCCAAAGAGCGTTCACTTCTGCGGCTGATTGAATAGCACCAAAAACCTCAGGAATATTGCTGTGTAGTTCAACGCCATTGGCAGCAGCGGGTTCCATGTAAATCAGCTTGCTTTCAAGACGGTCTGAATTAAAACTAAGACTTCGTAACCTTACCGAATCTTGTTTGAGTTCATAGTGTCCCACCTTTGAAGGAACTTCCTCCAGGGAGAGCTCCACCTTGTTTCGGTAACTTTGCTGGCGGGGAATGAAGGTTTCTTCTGAAGAATGCAGTTTCAGGATCTCATCCCTATCTAGTTGTGCCCTGACGTTTAACTGCTCTGCCTGGCCCAGGGTAAAATACATCTGGGAAGGAGAGATCGCCCGTGCTCCTATATTATAGAAGCTGGGAACGATCAAGGGGGAAGCCTTAAAATCTGAATTATTTCGATTTAAAGCAGCTGTAAAAATGTACAGGTTCTCCTGTTGCAGGAGAAAAGGTCTTCCATTATCGAAACTCAGGATCCCGTTACCCCCATAATTCATCGTGAAATAAGACTGAACCCCGGGGTAATCGAAATTCCTTACTTGTTCCTGGAAAACATTTCTGTAAAGAGGGTGGCCAAATGCAATTTCTGTGACCAGTTTTTCCTGTTGTTGTTTATCCCCAAAAAGGGGAGAGCCTGTTGATTTCAGAAAGGAATTATAACCCTGGAGATCCATATTTTCCGAAGGGATCAGGATCAAAGAGATATTTTCATCCATCAGATTTTTAAGTTCAGCCCCAAGATTGAACGGAATTTCCCGGGGTTCATTGAGCACCACCAGGTTTGCCTGTGATAACAGGTTATAATCTATATTGGAACTTTCAAAGAGGTGCAGCCGGAATTCCGGACTTGTGTAGATCCTTTCCAGGAAACCTGCATCGGCATCGCCTATTACCACCACCTCAATGGTCTCGGGTTCATCTATGCTGAAGAAAAGTTCGTTATCATAAGTGAGATTGTTGTCTTCTATTTTAAATTTTCCCCGAAGCAGGGGACGGGATGGAAGCAAAAACTCTGTTGTTGCAGTAAGATCGTTCTCTAAAGTTAACGTCTTGCGTGCAAGCAGGTCATTGTCGTCATACAATGCAACCGCGATCTCAGATTGAGGTTCACCCGTTGCCTTCAGCTTTACTTTGATCTTCAGTTCATCGGGGGTCTTTTCAGAGATAAAAGCGGTATCAATAGCGGAATTGGTAATAGTTTCGGGCGTCAAATGAACAAGGTGAGTGTTAATACCCGGTACAGGTTCGATTTCAGCTTCATCTCCGGTTTTCTGAAAATCGGAGATCACGATAAAATTCTTCCGGGTTTCAGTAGAATTCGAGAAAAGATTTTGAGCCATCAGTGAAATGGTTTTCCAGTCGGGCTGATATGCACTGTAATCCAGTTGCTGCAGCTTTCTCTGAAGAACGTCGGCATCGGTATCTCTCATTTCAGTGTCATTGGCGAAAAAGGTAAGCCTGCCTGTGTCGGGTAGGCTTTCCAAAAGATCCTGGATAGCCCGTTTATACAATATTCCGTTGCGGCCACGGGCTTGCAGGCTGTAAGAATTATCAAGATAAATTACAGTTTCCTGCTCTTTGATCTCGCCGGCTTCCGGAGGAAAATAAGGTTGGGCAAATGCAAGGATCACAGAAACCAGCAGCAAAATTCGGGTTGCAAGAATGAGCCATTTCTTGATCCGGGAACTTTTACGGGTCTGGATGACTGCTTTTCTAAGAAACTTTACATTGGTAAATTTCTCGGTCCTGAACTTTCTCAGCTGGAACAGATGTACCAGCACCGGGATCACGACAAGAAATAACGCATAAAGGATTTCCGGGTGCTTAAAGTGCATGCTGTGGCAATATTTTATCAAATATAAAAAATGCCACCCGCACTACCTTTTAATTTTGAACTTAAAACTGCTGCCTTCTCCGGGTTTTGATTCCACCTGGATATCTCCTCCCATGTGTTCAACCATTTTTTTGACAGTAGCCAGGCCAATCCCACTTCCGGGATTGCCATCACGGTCATTTTGCTCAAGGGTGGTAAAAAGCCCGAAGATCTTATCAATACTGTTTTCAGGGATCCCGTTCCCATTGTCTTTTACTTCAAAAAGGAAGAATTCTTCTGAAGTGCTGAAATTTATATCTATTCTTCGGAAAGGTTTGTCGTTATATTTTAAAGCGTTGCTTAAAAGGTTCAGAAAGATCTGCGTTAGAGCGGCCTTATTCACGCTGGAGAGTTTTCCGCTTAAAGGATAATTGATCTCCACCGAAGGGTTATCGGGGAAAAGTTTTCTTAGTTCCCTGAAATAGCTGAAAAGATCAACATCTTCTTCTTTCCTTTCAAGGATCTTGTCACTTCTGTAAAAGACCAATAACCCATCAACATAACTTCTAAGGCTCTGAGAAGCCTGGCCCAGGAAGTCAAGATATTGCCGGGACTCTTCATTGAAAATCTCTTTGTTCTCCTCTTTAAGGAGTTCTGTAAGGGAAATGATATTAGCAAGTGGAGATTTTATATCATGTGAAACTACGCTGGCAAATCTTTCCAGGTCATGATATTTTTGCTCCAGGTTGTACCGCACATTTTTAAATTCATTACGTTGTTTCCTAAACTCCACCAGGTTAAGGATCTGTCTGCTAAGCGCATTCAGGGCCACTTTTTGATCCTCCTTTAAATCCTGTGGTTGTTCATAAAGAGCAATCAGAACACCAAGGCTGTTACCCCGGTTTGTGGTCACAGGCACCCCCGTGAAATGGGAAAATTTGGAAGAATTGAAATTGCCTGAAAATTGATCTGCAAGATAAATTTGGTCCCGTTTATTCTCTTCCTGTTGCAGAAGAGCAACATCTTTCGGAGAAATTTCGCCGGGATCCATTCCATAAATGGCTTTGATAACTGCCTCTCCATTTTGAATCAAGATCATTGCAGTGGCAGGCGCATGGCAAATCTGTGCCGCAAGGAATATGATGTCTGAAAATTCTTTATTGGGGGCAGTCCTGAGAATTTGATAATCCTCCAGGTCCTGGTTGGTTTTGTCCTGAAACTTAGGCTCCCGCATTTAAATTACCTCTTTATAACTGTTAAAGATATCAAAATTGCGTAATAAATTTATGGTATTACTGAATATTTAAACCTGGGACGTTTAAGTTATACCGGTAGAGGAGGGATCAATATTTCTCGAAGACCCCTAATCCAAACAGGGCAAAATCGTATTTGACAGGATCTGAGGGATCGAGTTTGCGGAGTGCTGTATCCAGTTCTTGTAATGCTTTTGCATCATTTTGTTTTCGCTTCAGGAGACCAAGCTTCCTGGCCACATTGCCCGAATGTACATCCAAAGGACAGGAGAGTATGCCGGGTGAAATGCCTTTCCATATCCCAAAATCGACATTTCCGGCATCTTGCCTAACCATCCAGCGAAGGTACATATTGATCCTTTTTGCTGCTGAATTTTTTAGCGGGTCGCTAACATGTTTTTGCGTTCTTAACTCGTGAGGCAACTCAAAAAATATTTTCTTAAACGCATGGATAGCAGGCTGTAAGGTGTCTTCATCTGAATGAGTAGTGAAGATCCCTTCCAGGCCACCATGGTGAGTGTAAATATTTCTTAGGGAAGTAACAAAATATCGCAGATCTCTCCCATTGAAAGTGCGGTGCACGAAGTCTGAAAGTTTCTCCATATCATCTTGAGAATGGTTCATCACAAAATCGTGGGGTGAATGCTCCAGGAGCTCCATAAGGGTACTGGCATTCTTTAAAATACTTTTTCGGTTTCCCCAGGAGATGGTTGCCGTCAAAAATCCGGAAATTTCCCTGTCTTCTTTCAGGGTAAATTGATGTGGGATCTGTACGGGATCTGTCTCAATAAATTCCGGGGTATTGTATTGTTCTACCTTGAAATCCAGAAATTCTTTTAATTGCGCTCTCTTCAAAAAAGTGATTTTTAACTTATTCCTCGAGTAGTGAAAAATGGATCTTAAATGATCTTTCCGTCAACCATGGTCAGTTTTTTATCTGCCATGTCTGCCAGTTCTTCGTTGTGGGTGACGATCACAAAGGTCTGACCAAACTCTGCCCTTAGCTCAAAGAATAGTTTATGAAGATTTTCTGCCGACTCACTGTCCAGGTTCCCTGAAGGTTCATCTGCAAAGATCACCCCTGGATTATTAATGAGTGATCGTGCCACGGCCACCCTTTGCTGCTCCCCCCCACTCATTTCAGAAGGTTTGTGATCTGCACGTTGTGAAAGGCCTAAAAAACCCAGCAATTCCT
Organism: Salinimicrobium flavum; assembly: GCF_042684505.1. Classification (NCBI taxonomy): domain Bacteria; kingdom Pseudomonadati; phylum Bacteroidota; class Flavobacteriia; order Flavobacteriales; family Flavobacteriaceae; genus Salinimicrobium; species Salinimicrobium flavum. Next base: position 310,754 of record NZ_JBHULT010000010.1, on the reverse strand, counting down.
TTGCTCTTTTTTCAGCCTGTCCCCTGGGGGTATTCTTTATAAATGCCGGGATACAGATATTCTCTAAAGCGGTAAATTCCGGCAACAGCTGGTGAAACTGGAAAATGAAACCAATATTCTCATTTCTGAACCTGGAGAGCTCTTTGGAAGAAAGGGAGTAAATATCTATCCCATTCACAAAGAGTTTACTGTTTTTGAGTTTATCGGGTCTCTCCAGAGTTCCCATGATTTGAAGTAATGTTGTTTTTCCGGCACCCGATGCACCTACAATTGAGATGATCTTGCTTTTTGGGATGTGCAGGTTTACTCCTTTAAGAACATGTAAACCATTATAGGTTTTATGAATATTTACGGCTTCGATCATAGTTTTTGGTCTGCTCCTGCAATATTAACCTTTAATGACATTTTTTATGGTATTATAATCCAAATAATACACCACCCGCAGGGAAAGATTGTGCCTTGCCGGTTGGCTGAATAAATCCTCAAGGCTTTCAAAGTAAACCAGCTCATTGCGATTATCGAGGTTAAAGATAGAATTTCTGTACAAAAGGATCATTTCACTTCCCGGTGCAAAACGCCATTGATAGCTCAAATCCAGGTTCCAGATGTTGAAGTGTGCATCTGGATCATTCTCTTCGGTCACCACATAATCAACCGGTTCCAGTTTTCCGTTATCGACAAGCCGTGTGAAAGAGGTCTCGGCAAACCCGGCAGAAGACCAGAAATTTCTAAAGCTGAGACTTACTCCAGATCGGGTAGAGAAGTTATAGGAGCCCTGCAGTGAATTTTCTACACTTTCCATATCCCTGTTCCCGAAAATGACCTCTTGGGGAAGTAAGCTCACAAAACTTTCCCGGTTGTTTTCCTTCGTATATCTGAAAGAATAAACGATCAGGAATTTATTGCTTACCCTTACCCGCGGACTGAACCTGAAGTTATATTTTTTATGTGGAGTACCCAGATAGGATTCGTATCCCAGGCGGGAATCCAGTGCTAAACGATTTCGGTAATCTGAAGAGATCCATATCTCCCCCTGGGCATTTTCAGGGTACTGAATAAATGTATCTGCCCGTCTGGGTTCAAAAAAGTCCTTAAAAGGAGTACTGTAATTGGCAGAACCTCCAAAAGCAAACCTTTCTCGTGTCATTCCGAAGAAACTTGTTCCAAAGTTGGTGGTAACCTCAATATCTGGTTTATAACGTCGCTGGTGATCTCCGTATATACTTATGTTATACCGGTTGAAAATTCCCCTGGGTTCGAATATCCTGTAGGAGGTTTCCCAAAGAAAATTATTATAATTGTTGATGAAGTTCAATCCCAGGTCATTGATATCGTAGGTCTCATTGGCAAAATCATGAGTCACTCCATACCTGAATTTTCCCTTTGATCTTGCTATTCCAACTGTTGATGCAAAACCGGTAAGGTTTTGGGTTGGATGGTTAACGTTGCTCATTTTAGCTTCTCCCGTAAAATTGAAGGAACTGGTCCTGTTATAGACATCAAAAAGAAAAGCCGATACATTCCCGTCCCTGAAATGACCTTCACGGGTTACATTTGTGTTGATAAGGGAAACAGAAGATTTTTGATCGAACTGCTGGTCAAGAACGAAGATGTTGTAGTTGGTAAAAGGTTCCGTTACCTGTTCACGCACTTCTCCCGTCCTGGTATTGAGGTAGCGTGCCCGCTGGGTCTTTGTAATGGCATTGAAAAAACCTATTCCAAGGCCACCATCGGTCCTTCCGGAGATCTTGAGAGCATTCAGAAGATCGGTCTCTTCAGGATTTTCAATCACTTCTTCGTCTTCCAGCTTATTTTTCTGAACGTCGTGAAAACCTGTGGGGGTATCGCCTATCCTTCGGGAGTAAAAAAGATCTCCTTTTGTGAACAGCTCGGTTCCTTCCGTAAAGAAAGCGCGGTTCTCACCAAAGGTTTGCTCAAAGGGGCCAAGGTTAAGCTCCACCTCATCATAAGCCGTTTGACCAAAATCGGGTATTAAGGTCAGGTCAAGGGTAAAAGCATCATTGATGCCATATTTCAGGTCCATCCCTGCACTAAAGGAACTTTCATTATTTCCGTCGTAATGATCTACTTCCCCCGAGACATAGGGATAAAAACTGAGACGTACAGGTGCATCAATATTCCTTATTCCATACAGCAATCCGTTGTAATGAGTAGTTTTCCCGACAGATTTATTGATGTAATTCCAAACATAGGTTTCATTAAGGAAATTGATATTGCGTCCAAACTGGATACTCCACAACTGCTCCGCCTTATCGGGAAACCGTAGGGCAGAGTAGGGGATCCTCATTTCAGCGTACCAGCCATTCTCATCAATAGACACTTTCCCGTTCCAAACCACATTATAACCATAATCTTCATCTTCCCCCTTCATTTTGGCGTCTGCAAGAGTACCGGCGGCAGTAAGCAGAAAACGTGTTTGGTTCTCCCCGTCGTTGTAGGTATTGATATCAACCAGGAAATAATCTGCAATGGGAATATTGTCACGTTGCGCAAATTCACGTCTGATTTTCTGCGGGTCATTGTCATACATAAAGGCTGCCACATAAATGGCCTCATCAGTATAAGCCAATTTTACTTCGGTACGATGGGTGGATCTGGATGGATCTCCGTCCCCGGGTTCTACCATAACAAAGTCTGTAGCCACGGGGATTTCTTTCCAGAGTTCTTCAAAAGGAATACCATCGATAACAGGAGCCTGTGAAAGGCGTGTGGTAGTATAGGATTTCTTTTGGGCAACTTCGGAATTTTGTGAGAACAGGTGAGCCTGTGTAAAAATAACCAGTAGTAAAAGGAGAACTCTAAGAAGCATTCCAAGGCTGATTTTATTGCGAAAGAATCTGCCTGCAATGTTACATAACTATTGCTAAACCTGAAAATACTTTCGTCTGTAAAATGGGATTAAGGGCATATTTTTATACTTTTAAATAAAGTAATTGCTATGGAAAATGAACAGAAGGAAACGGCAACTCTTGCCGGAGGTTGTTTTTGGTGCACAGAAGCAGTGTTTCAAAGGGTAGAAGGAGTAGAGAAAGTGATCTCAGGCTTTACCGGCGGCACTATTAAGAATCCGCCTTATCGGGAGGTCATTACCGGAAGGACCGGCCATGCTGAAGCTGTACAAATTAAATTTGACCCCAAAAAGACCTCTTTTGAAGAATTATTGTACATTTTTTTTGCCACCCATGACCCTACAACTCTCAACCGGCAACAGAACGATGTGGGGACACAATATCGCAGTGCCGTGTTCTATCATTCAAAAGAACAACAAGAAACAGCTCAAAAGGTGATTAAGAAACTGGAGGAAGGAAGGTTATTTTCCGGTCCTATAATTACAGAAATAACCGAAGCAGGGCCTTTTTATGAAGCTGAGCAGGATCATCATGATTACTACAATCAAAATCCAAATCAGCCCTACTGCCGGGTGATCATAGATCCCAAAGTGAGGAAGTTACAGGAGAAATTTGCCCATAAGCTGAAATAAAATATGGCATTTTTATTGTATTAAAGAAGGAAAACCGAAAAAGAATGAAGATCAAACCTAATAAATTGCTCGTAAAAAGTCTGGTATATGATGCTATTGGTATGGCTAGTACAGCCGTTCCTTTGGTTGGACCTTTGCTTGACCTTGCCTGGGCCCCATATGCCGCGAAAAAAATGTCTGAAATGTATCCCGGTAAAAAAGGTAAACTGGCATCTGTGATCGTATTCATTGAAGAGATCCTTCCCTTTACTGATATTATTCCCACTTTTACCCTCATGTGGTTTTACACCTTTGTATGGAAGAAACAGGAGGATGGTCAGATCATCGAAGTAGAGGCATTGTAGTTTATCAGAAATTGACAAAAAGTCAAAAGGCTGTCCCTGGTTTGGGACAGCCTTTATTATTTGAGGATCTTATTTACTAAAGGTATACTCTCGCCTTAAGTGAAATATTTCTACCCATATTAGGGATCCCATCGGGTTTTAAACGGGAAAGATGGGAGATATAGGTTTTGTTGAGGAGGTTATTTCCGCTCAACTGCAGCTCTAAAGTAGTTGTATTAAATTTCATTGCCCCTCCAAACCCTGCATTTAAAAGAGAATATCCGCTGGTTTCAGTTTCAAAAGAACCGGACTTGTTTTGATCGAAAACGGTCTTCAGGCTAAGTAGGGCAAAGGAATCTTTGATCCAGTCCTGCTCCTCAAACTCAACCCTGAAAGTATTAAGTACAGAATGGGCGGGAATAAGCGGGAGATATTCCCCTCCTGCCTGTTTTCCTATAACCATTTCATAGCTGCTCTCAAGATGGAGCCAGTCTAACGGGTGGGGGTGAATATGCAGGCCGGCTTCCCCCCCGTATAATCTCGCTTTATGCTGAACATATTCAAAAACTGGATTCTCATCGATCCTTTCTTCCGTGGGATCCAGGAAGATGTAATTATCTATACTATTGTAAAAAGCATTGGTGAATATCTCAAAATGTTCATTCCGGAATTCTAAGGCAAGATCCAGCTGATAATTCTGTTCGTTCTCAAGATCTGGATTTCCAATTTCAAATCGGTTGGTTCCGTGGTGGCTTCCGTAGGAGGTAAGCTCGGCCAGGTTTGGAGCCCTGAAGCCGGTGGCGACGTTCAACCTTCCGGTAAACTCTGAAGTGAAATCTACCTTTACGCCTAAAGCCCCGTTATAACTGTTAAAACTTCTGTTGAGGGACGATATGAATTCTTCAGAGCCTGCTTCACCCATTGCCTGACCATTAATATTTCGGTGATCATATCTCAGACCTCCCTGAAAATCAATTTTTTCAAGATGGTAATGTGTGGTGGCCAGAATTCCGATATCTTTTGTGGTAGCATCGGGAATCAGGAATTCTTCTCCCAGGTTCTCGTTGGTTTGGTACATTCCCTGTATGCCCAAAATGGTTTCAAATTTCCCTTTCTGCGGAAAATGGTAATTAAGATCATAGTTGAACGTAGAAAGATGCATCTTCAATGCAGGTTCACCTTCCTCATGGCCGGCATGTTCCTCCTCTGTTTCTCCTTCATGGTCTTCTTCATGTTCCTCCTCATACTCCTTACGGTTATTGAACAGGTATCCCAATTTTACATCAAGACTGGAATCATCAAAATAAAACGAATTGTCAAGGCTCAGGATATGGTTCTGCACAGATTGGTAGGGTGCCATCATATCTTTGGAAGAGGTCTGGTCACCAATCTCTTCGGGTATTCCTGTATGACTGCTGTTAAGGTTGTAGCGCAGGTCACCTTTGTAATCATCGTTCCTGTAGCCTAAACCGGCCTTTAAGTCTAATTCGTCGAACCGGGTATTAGTTACTTTTTCCCCTTCTCCCGTTTCATAGTCGCTGTGGGTCGCGTAATTACCGCGGAGTAAAAATTTCAATTTTTCACCCGATGTTTTGAATCCGGCATTAGCCTCCACACCCAGGGTGTTGCTAAAATAGACTGCTCCCGCATCAACAGCAGTACTGTCTGAAGGTGCATATCTCTCGGGATTAAGATACAGCACACCGCCCAGGGCATCACTTCCGTATAAAAGGGAGGCAGGACCTTTGATCACTTCGACACTCTCAGTACCTGAGCTACTTATACCAAGGCTGTGTTCATCTCCAAACTGTTGGTTTTCCAGGCGAACCCCTTGTGTGTAGACCAAAACCCTGTTGGAACTAAGACCCCTAATCACAGGTTTGCCAATTCCTGCTCCTGTGGTGACTGTTTCAACTCCCGCGATCTTGGTGATCCCTTCGGAAAGATTCACCGCACCGGTACGGTTTAATTCTGCTACGGTGGCGCGTTCCACCTTCATTACGTTTTCGCTTTGCAGCTTATGGAAGGGGGTGGAAATGATCACTTCTTCCATTTCTATCGCAGTAGGGGAAAGAAGGATCGCCAGGTCCTCATCGAGCGGAATTATTATTCTGATAGTTCTTGTGCCGTAGCCAAGGGAGGAAATAATTAGATTGAATCTTCCTTCTGCCACGTCAGAAAGGGTAAATTCTCCCTCAAAATTTGTTATTGTTCCCCTTTCGGGCTTTTGAAGAAAAACTGAAGCGCCAACTACAGGTTCACCCGTTTTCTCGTCATGGACTGTGCCGGTTATGGAATGCTGGCTATAGGTATAGGAGGTTGCCATAAAAAGTAACCCTAGAATAAGGTTTTTCATATTAATTTTTTTGAATGCTTATTTTTGAAGCAGAATGCTTCCTTTTAAAATTACCGGAGAGATCAGGCCAGGACAGGAGGCCCACGAAGGGTATACGGAAGTTTTTTACAACTACCCGGGAAGACATAGATCGCCTCGCTTTTTTCAGCCCTTACTTCAGGAATTAACAGGGAATAGGTAAATAATTCGGAATAGGGAAGAGGGGTCTTCTGGAAATGGAACAGGTCACAGTCTACATTTTCCTGGTGAAAATGTGATTCGGCATAGTGATTACATATCGTGTGCTTGTGGCCAGAAAATACGTGTGCAAGATCAAGTGCCGATGGAAACATCAACAGCCCTATAAATAGAATTAATCCAGTTTTATAGATAGCTTTCATGCAATTGAACAGTGTTATTTAAGGATCTTTGCAAAACCCATTTTGGAGAACATATTCTTTTCAAAATTCCAAAAGAACTTAAACTGCCCAAACAGCCATCCATAGGTGATAAGTAGAACCTGGTAAATAGGGAAAATGAGCAGGAATCTTAAAAAATAATATCCAAGACCACCCCACAGAAATTCTGTAGAAAAACTTGCTCTAGTCAAACCTACCAGTTCCAGAACAGGTTTAGCCGCATAAACAGCAGAAGATCCGGTGATTCCAAAAACCAGGATAATAAGGAGAATTTGCCCATTGGAAGAAATACCCCAGCGTCTTTTCAATTTTTCCATGGGGCAAAGATAAAAAACAAATAAGACAATTTGGTAGAATTAACTTTCAGAAGAAAATCTCTTAAAAGAAAACCCTGAAATTTATAACCGGGTGGGTACCGAAAACCGTTGATTGTATTTTCTCGACAGGTATACAAAGTAATTATATAGTTTATAATTTACCTCGTATCCATAATCAATATTAGGGTCATAATTGATCTCCAGCTCATATATGTTGGGGTCATACCTGTTTGGCATACGCACCCGTTGGTTATAATCGTTTACCAGGAACCTGTTCTTGTTTTCCAGGTAGGACTGGGAGTAGTAGCCTTCGGGATGAGCAACCGCATTAAGGAAATAGGAAAAGCCCGGGTCTATTATGAGGATCTCATATTCCAGGGTGTCATTAGCGATCCTGACGGTATCCCCCTGGTTCATTTGATCTGAACCATTCATGTTTCTTTCCTTTGTGGAAGAACAACTATAGATGAATATTCCAAGCATCAGGATTAAAAATAGATTTTTCATGATATATCTTTTAAGTAAGAAGCTTTCAAAAATGGTATTGCTGTAAGCATACTTTTCTGCAATCTTCAGATCATAATTTACGAAAATTTCAGACCGATCATACTGAACCCCCACATCAAAAAAAATGCTTCCGGTCTGGGAAGCATTTTTATAGTTTTAATGATCCTGGTTATTTCAGAATACCAATAATTTGCTCTGCCAGTTCAATTCCTATCCTGTCCTGGGCTTCCTTGGTAGCCGCTCCAATATGCGGACTCAGAGATATGCGGTGGTTCATAAGAACTTTAATCGCAGGGGTTGGTTCATGAGAAAAGGTATCCAGACCTGCGAAAGAAACCTTTCCGGTCTCCAATGCTTCTATAAGTGCAACTTCATCGATCACTCCGCCACGCGATGCATTGATGATCCCCACCCCATCTTTCATATTCTTCAATTCTTCCCGACCTATCACCGGCGCATTTTGTGCCGGAACATGCAGGGTAATAAAATCTGAATGTTGAATCAAATCTTCAACTGGCTCTGTCCTGATAGGGATCTTTATCTCCTGGTGGTTATAAAATTCAAGGGTGATCTCTGCTTCCCCTTCAGTGCGGTCACTGGCAATTACTTTCATGCCAATTCCCAAAGCTATTTTGGCCACTTCTCGTCCAATTTTTCCAAAACCTATAATTCCCAGGGTTTTCCCTCTTAATTCCCGACCGGCCGAATAACTTTTCTTAAGCTCCTTGAACCTGGAATCCCCTTCTAGGGGCATTTCCCGGTTAGCGGCATACAGGTAGCGTACTCCTCCAAAAAGGTGGGCGAAAACCAGCTCGGCCACAGAACTTGATGATGCTGCCGGCGTATTGATCACGTGAAGACCTTTACTGCGGGCATAATCAACATCAATATTGTCCATTCCTACACCTCCGCGACCTATTATCTTTAGTTCAGGACAGGCATCAATGATATCCTTTCTCACTTTGGTCGCACTGCGAACTAACAGAACGGTTATATTATTTTCCTTGAGGTATCCTTTAAGTTGTTCCTGGGCCACCTTGGTGGTTATTACTTCAAATCCGGCTTCTTCAAGAGCAGTGATCCCGCTTTGAGAAATACCGTCATTCGCTAAAACTTTCATGTAGTTATTTTGTGTGGTTAATTCTTTCTAAGCTTTTCTTTCCAATTCGCTCATTACATCTACCAACACCTGTACACTTTCCAGAGGGAGCGCGTTATACATTGAGGCACGATAACCGCCTACACTTCTGTGACCGTTAAGACCGTTAATTCCGGCTTCTTTCCAAAGTTCATCAAAGGTTTCCTTAAGATCATCGTTCACCAGGGTAAAGGTTGCATTCATGACAGAACGATCCTCCTTATTGGCATAACCTTCAAATAGGGGATTAATGTCAATTTCAGAATAAAGAAGGTTAGCTTTTTTCTCATTCTTTTCTTCGATGGCCTTTATACCGCCGTTGTTTTTTAGCCATCTCATGGTCAATAAAGAAACATACACGGCATAAACTGCAGGAGTATTATACATACTGGCTTTATTGATATGAATCCTGTAATCCATCATGGAAGGTATAGAGCGCTCAACATATCCTAAAATGTCTTCTTTGATCACGACAAGGGTGGTTCCTGCAGGTCCCATATTTTTCTGGGCACCGGCATAAATAAGATCGAATTGTGAAAAATCCAGTTCACGTGAAAAAATATCACTGCTCATATCGCAGATCACCGGCTTAGGTGTTCGGGGAAATTCCTTCATCTGTGTACCATAAATGGTATTGTTACTGGTGCAATGAAAATAATCAACGTCAGAGGGGATAAAATAGCCTTTCGGTATATATTTAAAATCCTTATCTGCTGATGAAGCTACCTCGGTAACATCTCCAAAAAACTTTGCTTCCTTAATAGCCTTTGTGCTCCAGGCACCTGTATTGAGATAAGCCGCTTTGTCTTTCAAAAGATTATAGGCTATCATGAGAAACTGCATGCTTGCACCACCTTGCAGGAAGAGAGCTTTATATCCCTTGCCTTCTAAACCAAGAAGTTCGAGGGAGAGGTTGCGTGCCTCTTCCATCACATCAACAAAATCTTTGCTGCGGTGCGATATTTCTAAAATTGATAGACCTGAGTCGTTAAAATCTAATATTGCCTGTGATGCTTCACGGAAAACTTCCTGCGGAAGGATACAAGGTCCTGCACTGTAATTATGTTTCTTCATACTGAATTTTTTAACAGTTACAAATATGAGAAAACAATGGCAGATTACTTGTTATTAAAATGATAATTTAGGAGAGAATCATCCTGAAATCGCAGTTTCTACACCTCTTCTGTCAAAAAGGACAGGGTATCAATATTATCTGCGTAATCCCACAGTTCAGGATGCTGGGTTTTTCCGAAGGGAACTTCTTTCTCAAACAGATCCTTACTAACTATACATTGAATGGAATTTTCTTTTTTCCGAAGTTCCTTTTTTAGTTCAGAAAGGTCTGAAAATGTTTCGTAGAACAAGGTAGCGATGGGAGAGCTGAAGCTTTTGTCCTCCTTCAGGATTAAAAAACCATTTTCCAGCAGCTTATACAGGCTCATGAGGTAAACGGCCTTATTATAGTCGTAGTTGTTGGCGTATTTGGCCTGGTTAATAATAGGGTTCCAGGGGTATATAGCTTTAAAGAAGGCATCAAAATCATAACCTTCGGGAACATAAAGTTTGGAAACATTTCTGCAACCCAGTCCGTAATACCTGAAGATGTCTTCGCCCAGGGCTGTGAGTTCCTCTTTGGTTTCTTTTCCCGTGAGGATAGCTACGGAATTTCTGTTTTTTCTAATGATGGAAGGCTTTCCGGCGAAATAATATTCAAAATACCGGGCAGTGTTATTACTTCCGGTAGCAATAACGGCATCATAATTTTCCATTTTGGAGGCTCCTTCTGAAGTATCCAAAAATTCTATATTCTCCTTCCATTCCGGAGCAACAGCAATGAGATAATCGGCAATGACAGGAAGCAATAACATGTCATTTGATGATTGCTTTACAAGAACTTTATGCCCACTGACAAGTACCGAAATGAAATCGTGAAACCCCACCAGCGGAATGTTACCCGCCATAATGATCCCCACTGTTTTGCGTTCAACTTTCTTAAAATCATAACGGGAAAGCCATTTTTCAAGATTTGAGGGAGTAAGAGCCTTGCTCCATTGTTCCAGAGAGAACAAAACATTTTCTCGCGTGAACCAGCCATTATGGTGAACAGCAGCGTCTATCTTTTCCTGAAGTCTATCGAAATATGAGTCATTCTGAGCAATCCCGACCTTTTTTTCAATTCCCGATACAGAAAACTGGCCAAGGAAATTTCCAAGGATGATTAACTTTTCTTTTCGCTGTTCAATTGTCATTTCCTTATTTGTTTAAGAACCTAATTGGCTTTAAATTTGTGCAAATTTAGAATAAAATTAAGCTATGGCAATTATTATAACAGACGAATGCATTAACTGTGGAGCCTGTGAGCCCGAATGCCCTAACACGGCTATCTATGAAGGGGCAGACGACTGGCGCTATGCAGACGGTACAGACCTGAACGGGGATATTATTCTTCCAAACGGAAAAAAAGCCAATGCAGGTGAGGCACAGGAACCATTAAGTGATGAAATATATTATATCGTTCCAGATAAGTGTACAGAATGCATGGGCTTTCATGATGAACCGCAGTGTGCTGCTGTTTGTCCTGTTGACTGTTGCGTTCCAGATCCTGCCAACAAGGAAACTGAAGCAGAACTCCTGGCAAAACAGTCCTTTATGCACAACGATTAAAAACCATCATGGTTTTATGCAAAAAACCTGCAGGAGATCCCTGCAGGTTTTTTTATTTTATCAAGAAAGAAAACTTCTTACTTGATCTCTACTACTTCAAGATCGAAAATAAGGTCTTTTCCTGCCAGGGGATGGTTCCCGTCAACAACAATAGTCTCTTCTTTCACTTCTGTAACCACAAGATTCATTTCACGACCGTCTGGGCTCTTGGATACAAGTCCCATTCCCGGTTCTGGTTTGATCTCTTCGGGAAGCTGATTTTTTTCCACTTCCTGGATCAATTCCTCTCTTGGAGCTCCATAAGCCTCTTCAGAAGGAATTTCGATTGTTTTCTTTTCATTCACCTTCATATCCAGCAAGCCTTTTTCAAATCCGGGGATAAGCTGTCCCTGTCCCAGGGTGAACTCGATAGGCTCTCTTTCAAGAGAACTGTCGAAGACCTGACCGTCTGCTAATTTACCGGTGTAATGTACTCTTACTGTGTCATTTTGTTTAATCTGACTCATAATAATTCTTTTAATCAATTAAAAAATAGATGTGAAATGGAAATAGAACAGAAAATAAAAAGGAAAGACCTTAACAGCGCTGAGAAATATATACCTCACATTTCGGTTTGCAAAGATACCATTATATTTACGGATTCCAAAGAATGAGGTAATCAACTTAAAATGAACGGTTTGTAAGGTCACAAAAAAATTAGTTCTTTCGTTGTAACAATTGCCGTTAAAAAAAGTTTTCTTTTCCTAAAGGCCCTTCTTAAAAGAGGGTTAAGAAAGGGATGATAGTATTTTAATTCAATAAATTTTTAGTAAGTTGGTAATGATGATTTCAGAAAAAGTCCTGGTAAAGATCATGTTGTTCCCCTTAATTTTTATGGGGGGATTATGGAGTTGTGAAGAGGCCGATAAGGATAATGAGGTGGAGGAATGTTTTGAACAATCTATTTTGGTTACCGCCTCTGCCTACAATTCATTAGCTGTACAGGGAGAAGGAGATCCATCAATCACGGCATGGGGCGACACGCTTACACCGGGGGTGAGATCTATTGCCGTTTCCCGCGATCTGCTTGAAAAAGGACTTTCATACCAGACTCCCGTAAGGATCGAGGGCCTGGAAGGGATCTATATTGTTAATGACAAAATGCACCCCAGGTGGAAGAACAAGATCGATATCTATATGGGAATCGACAGGGAAAAGGCGTTGAAGTGGGGTAGAAAGAAAGTAGTGATCACTTTTCCTGCAGACAATGAGCAGGATGGTGCTGATTAAAAACTAACCAACTAACTAACTAACTAATATATCATGACAAACCGAGTGAAAGAGGCGGTCAGCGATACGATTGAATTCTTAAAGAAACACGGCTCAAGAGACCATCCAGATTATGCCTATTATATTCTTATCCTGGTATCTTTCGTAATATTTGTAATAGGAACAAACCTGTTTGTAGAATTTTCTGCTGATGTTTCAGGAAAGGCCTTAAATAAATTCGATGACCGGATAACAGAATTTATAACCTCTTTCAGAACCCCTGAATTGAATAACTTCTTTCAGTTCGTAACAGATCTTGGTGATGTGTATGCTTATTTGATAGCTACCACGATCGCAGCGGCATTTTTCTTCTTTAAATTGCGGAATAAAAGATTCATTTTTCAACTTCTGGCAGTCATCATAATTTCAGGGCTTGCCAACATCGCATTGAAAAGGGCCTTTGACAGAGCCCGCCCTGATCTTGAACATCTAGTGGTAGTCAAGACCCTTAGTTACCCCAGCGGTCATGCCATGAGTGCTATGGCCTTTTACGGCTTTTTGATCTACCTCGTGTTCCACATAAAAATGCACAAATTATTACGTTTGTTTTTGGTGACCTTATTTTCTGCCCTAATATTTTTTATTGGAATTAGCAGGATATACCTGGGAGTTCATTTTCCATCAGATGTTGTAGGGGGCTTTATAGCTGGCTTGATCTGGGTAGCCTTTTGTATTATTCTGTTCAATATCATCGCTCTGTTAAGAGAGCGCAAGAGAAGATTTAACGGATCCTTGGACGTAGAGGAAAATCTGGAAGTTTAACAGGGTTTTTGTACATAATGAAAACAGGCTTTAATACACCTTCGATGAACCTGAGATCCATCTATAATTCCTCTGCTTTCCTGGTAGGGGAATTCATTGTTTTCTTTGTTTTTATACCATTTGTAGTGAACAAATACATGGATGGCTGGTTAAAGATCATTCCACTTATGTTGATCGCAGGGACTTTTCTCCTGCTGTTATTAAGTGATCCCGGCTTCGACCGGAAGGTGTTGTTCCGGTTCAGGAAATCTTATGCGAAGAAAAGTGTGGTAAGGATCGTTATAATCTCGATCCTGCTGGTGGGTTTTACCTGGTGGATCTTTCCTGATTTGTTTTTTGAATATCCTATGAAACATTTTGGTAGTTATGTTGTGACCTTCTTTTTGTATCCTATAGCTTCGGTCTTCCCACAGGAGATCATTTACCGTGTCTATTATTTTCACCGGTATGAATCCCTCATTCCCGAAAAGCCTCTGTTAATGTTGAGTAATGCCATTATATTTGGCCTTACACACTTTATTTACGGGAACTGGGTGGCACCCATAGCTACATTCCTGGTAAGCTGGATATTTATTTATAATTATTACCAAACTAAAAGTTTGCTCAATGTGAGCCTGGAACATTACCTCTACGGGATCATTATGTTCACCATAGGGTTTGGATACTTTTTTCAATAGAGAAGAAGATCAGATCCCCAGGTTGGATAGAAGCCACCATAAAATTATAAAAACGATGATGATGCCGAAGCATCCACATCCTCCGCCTAATTTCTTGGCACCCCACCCGGCCAGGAGGGCTCTGATAATCTTTCTCATAGCAATTTTTTACTGGAATAAAAATAACAGGAAGTACAGGAGTGGCGATAGAGTTTGTGAAAAGTTTAATTGGAACCCTAAAACATTTCTAAAAATTAAATTTTGATACCTTTAAATTAAAGAAAGAAACAAACTAATGAAAAAATCAATCTATGTACTCCTGATCTTTTGTATAACACAACAGGCTTTTTCTCAGGAAGCCGGAAAGGAGCCCGTCTTTAAGATCAAAGGTTTCAGTCATCCGGAATCTGTGGTGTGGGATGATAAGAATCAAGTCATCTATGTATCCAATATCGGGGATAAGGTGGCCGGCGACGGATTCATCTCCAAACTTTCTTCGGAAGGAAAAGTTCTGGATTTGAAATGGATCACCGGATTAAATGATCCCAAAGGTTTACTGGTCCAAAACGACAAGCTGTATGTTACAGATAATACTGCCCTGGTGGAAATTGATCTTTCCGAAGCCAAAATAATTAAGCGCACCGCTGTAGAAGGTGCTGATTTCCTGAACGATATTACCGCAGATGAAGAAGGAAATCTCTGGATCTCAGATACCGGAAACAGCAGTATTTACCTTAAAGCTCCCAATGAGGGGATCACCTGTTGGCTTAGTAGCCCTGATCTTGAACAACCCAACGGATTGCTGACAGCAGGAAATACAATACTCGTAGCCGCCTGGGGTAAGGAGGAGCCAGGTAATATTTTAGAGGTTGACAGATCTTCCAAAACAATAAAAAAGATCTCCAAAAAAGGAATAGGAAATCTTGATGGCCTCCAAAAGATAGATGATGAAAGTTTCTACCTGTCTGACTGGGCAACCGGAAAGATCCATAAGATCAACAAAAATGGGGCACAGGTGGAGATTTTGACCTCTGCAAAAAGCGCAGGAGACATTTTGTTTCTTGAAGACCGGAATATTTTGATATTACCAATGAACCACCAAAACGAGGTCTGGTGGTACTCACTGGATTAACCTTTACTCTTGATCTCGTTCATGAGCAGGAAAGCCTGGTTTACATAATCCTGTTCCAGGAAAACCGTAAAGTAGTTGGAAGTAGAGATCACCTCATATACGGGGATCCCGTCATAGGCCAACAACTTGAAAATATAAAAATAAAGACCTACTGTTTGAGTATTCTTTTCGGGTAGGGCAATGGTAATAGATGAAAGCTCGTCAGAAACATTCACGAGCTTTTCATCCTTAAAGATCTCCCTAATAGTTGGCTGCAGGCTTGTTGAGACCAGGAAAATGCTTTCCTGGAAATTACTTGAATAATTGAGGTAAACTCCACTCTGATCTTTTATCGAGTCCAGTAACTCTGCTTTTTTTGCCACAGTATTCCTGGAATTAACGTAGGTGAACTCTGTGATTCCTGAACGGACAATAATATCCCCCAATTTACTAAAATTCTTACTCGTGAATTTATTTCTTTTAGGATGATAACGGCGAAGGGCCATTATAATGGAACCCTGTTTTACCGGTTTTCGCATCTCCTTTTCCACTTGTGGTTGCAAGTCGGCAGCCAGCGAACTAAAATTTATGATGTTTCTCGCTAAAGCGTCATCCAGGAAAGGCTGGTGTTTTATAATAGCATGTACACAGGTACTTATCGTCTTCATTGTTAATTATTACACATTTTGTGCAAAGGTATGAAAAAGACATCATTTTTTTTATCTGCTGTTAAACAATGAGTAATTATGCACTTTGAAGTAGAAAACATGAAGGTTTTAAAATTCGGAGGTACGTCTGTAGGAACTGCGGAAAGTATCAGAAAGGTCAAATCTATAATCAGCTCGCAGCGAGGGAGGAAGATCGTGGTGGTCTCTGCAATGTCAGGGGTGACCAATCTACTGGTTAAGTTGACCGAAATATCGGTTCTTCAAAAAGATGAAATTAACGGCTTTTTGAAGGAAATAAAACAGAAGCACCTGGACTTGATCCTGGAACTTTTTGCTTCTGAGACGGAACAAAGAGCGGTAAGCCGGCAATTTGAAATATTATTCTACCAATTGCAGGAAACTGTGGAAGATGAAACGAGACCAGACAGGGAGGCCTCTGTAGTGACCTTTGGGGAGACCTTTCTGAGCTTCATCTTTTCGAATTTTCTGGAGTCGCAGAACTTGCAGAACACGCTGCTGGATGCCAAAGACTTCATGCATATCGCCAATGTGGAAAATCCTGATATTGATACCGTACAACAATTGCTTTTTAAGACCCTGCACAGGGAGATCACTTCAGAAGTTTACATCACCCAGGGTTTTGTGCGGATTGACCGAAACAAGAATGTGAGTACCCTGAATCGTGGAGGTAGTGATTATACCGCGACGATAATAGGAGCTGCCGTTAATGCCTCTGAGGTGCAAATATGGACAGATATTGACGGTTTTCATAATAATGATCCCAGGTATGTTGAGGACACCACCGCTCTTCTAAACCTTTCCTTTGAAGAAGCAGCCGAGCTTGCCTATTTTGGCGCGAAGATCCTTCACCCTCAAACGGTCTCACCTGTAAAAGAAAGAAACATTCCCATTTATCTAAAGAATACATTTACTCCCAACGCCCCGGGAACCAAGATCTCTTCAGAAATAATAAGTTCAGGATTAAAAGCTATCTCGGCGAAAGACGGGATCACTGCCATCAAGATCAAATCCAACAGGATGCTGATGGCTCATGGTTTTCTAAAAAAGATCTTTGAAGTCTTTGACAAACATGAAACGGCGATCGATATGATCACCACTTCAGAAATCGCCATCTCCCTTACCATTGATGACAACCGAAACCTGGAAAAAATACTTTATGAACTGGATGATTATGGGGAAGTCACCGTAGACAGGGACCACAGTATAATCTGTATTGTTGGGGAAGGAGTGATCAATGACAGGGAAACCTTCAGGCTTTTTGAGCTCCTTAATGATATTCCTGTAAGAATGATATCCTATGGCGGAAGTAGCAACAATATTTCACTCCTGGTGGATACCCATAATAAGATAGAGGCGCTGCGGTCATTGCACCACAAGCTCTTTGAAGAAAAACTTGTAACGTAAGTTTGGTAATTACGATTATTGCGTTGTTAGTTTATTTGTTTGGATTGAATCGCCCGGGATCCCGGGCGATTCTATTTTTTAGAAGTCGATCTTTCCAGTTCATTCTTGATCTCAATGTATTTTGAAAGGTATTTGGTGCTGTTCAATTGATGCTGCTTTAACATGGCGCCCGTAAAATTATATTCCCGGTGCTTCTTGAGGCCGTGAAGCAGATCCAGGATCCTGTTTCTCAATACAGCAGAAAAGCCTTTTTTTGAGTATAATTTTTCCAATAACTCAAACCCGTTTTTAACGGCGCCTTCCCAGGTCTTTTGATCGTTGTAAAGTTGAACTGCGGCCAAAGCAAAAGCTTCCTCATCATCTGCCACCACACCATTCCAGGGAAGTTCTGCTTTCATTCCTTCGGCGCCCACATTTGTAGTAGCCGTTGGGGTCCCGGTCTTCATCGCGTCGATGAACTTGCCTTTTTGTCCTGCCCCAAACCTTAACGGCGCCAGCAGCACCCTGGCTTTTTTTATGGCCTCATGAGCATTAAGGGCTCTTCCTTCAATTAAGAAGCCTTCCTTTTCATTATGTAGCTGAAGATCTTTTTGGTTAACATACGCACCGTAGATATGTATCCTGGCTTGTGGTAGTTCTTTTCTAATAAGTGGCCAGATGTTTTGTTTCAGGTGCAGCACGGCATCTTGGTTAGGGGCATGCAGGAAATTACCAATACTCACGAAATCCTGCCGTTCATTAAACAAAGGCAATGTCGATCTTTCATCTTGGGAGGGCATCTCCTCCATAAAAGGCAGATACATTAATAATTCTTCCGGAACCTGAAATTTCTCCTGCAGAAGGTTCATTTCAACTTTAGAAATGATCAAACTAAGGTCACAGCGAAAGATCGCAGCGATCTCTCTTTTAGCCAGATCAGACTGCAGCAGGGAAGGAGTAAGGTCCATTCCCTTTTTGAAAGCCTCCTGTCTTGCCTTTCGGAAAAAGTGAAGATCTTCGGTGTCTAAAATGCTGAGAGCATCAGGACAGCTTTCAGAGACACGCCAGCCAAACTGTTCTTCCATCATGTACCTGTCATAAAGCACTACCCCTGGCTGAAGTTTAGTGACAAAACGGTCAAAACTTTCATTATTCAGTTCTATTTTTTCTTTTCTGATACCCAGACCTTCAAGGTCTGCCGTGTACCCGGTTTCCGAAGCAGTAGTTGCAAAGGTAATTTCATAACCTTCAGAAAGGAAAAATTCGAGTAACTGCATCATCCTCCTGCCCGCTGCCGAAGAATTCGGCTCAGGCCAAACGTAACCAATGACCAAAAGTTTATTCATGTCTCAAAAATAAAGGAATTCCCGGTTCTTTTTGATTTGTGACCGGTATTTCAGATATTTAAGAAAAAGATGGACCATGAGCCGAGGATTTGTAAAAGAAGAAGACCAGGAGGAAGCTCCTTTTATTCCGCCGAGGGCAGCACTGCCTGTGGGAGTCATCAATTATGTCACCCCAAACGGTCGTGAGGAATTGCTGAAGGAACGTGAGGCTCTCGAAAATGAGCGGCGAACATTAGATATTAACAGCGATAAGGAAAGAAGGCATACCCTGGCAGTCATCGACGGGAAACTTAACCTTCTCAATGAACGCATCGCCTCTTCTAGGATCTTAAAACCGGAAGATCAGCCCCGGGATGAAGTGCGGTTTGGAGCTACGGTGAAATTCAGGTTTCTTTCAGGTCCACAAAAAGGGCAGGAACAAAGCTTCAGCATAGTAGGAGTAGACGAGGCAAATGTAAAACTTAAAAAAATTGCCTTTCTGGCCCCACTTGCTGGCGCCCTTACCGGAAAAAAGGTTGGAGAAATAGCAGAGGTGAAGATGGGAGGTGCAATTCAAAAACTCGAGATCCTGGAAATTAATTATTGAATAGCGGTTTTACTCCTCCAATTTTTTAATTCTTGCCTCCATAGCTCCCAATGTCTTTGGGCCAAAGATACCGTCCAGACGAATATGGCTGTCTCTTTGGAAACTCCTAACCGCCTCCAGGGTTTTTTCTCCATAGATCCCGTCAACAGGACCTACAGGATAATCCAGTTTCCGAAGGACCTGCTGGATCTTTGCAATGTTTTCATCTGTATCACTAAAAGCATAGATCCCTCTGCTTCCAAGGAGTATTCCGGTTGCTTTTTCCCGGGTTACCGAATTTTGGGATTGAGTTTCCCTTGCAGTAGCTTCACTTTCAGACTCCTCATGTGTAGCTGCGGAAGTTTCATTTGACGTTAAGGTGAACTCCAGGGTATCTACAATATCTCCGTATTCATCGATCTCAATTTCAAAAGAGATATCCTTGGGGGTTACGCTGTAATTCAGTTTTTCCAGTTGTTCGGGATCAATTTGGGCAGTGTATTTTCCGGGAGCAAGACCAAGATAGGTAAAGTACCCATCTCCTTCCGTAAGGAATTCCGCAATATTCCCACCATTTTCGTCCAGGATCTTTACAGTGATACGGCCAAGTCCACGAGTCCCTTTTTCATCTTGTAGGTACACCATTCCTGAAACCTCACCCATTACCTGTACCGGAACATGGATCTCCTGAAAATGGTTGGGTAGGGTGTGCACGGCGATCTTGGAGTTCGGGATCTTCCAGGCAATGTTGTCAAGACTTGTGGGATCAATTTCCAGAAGAATATCGATGTATGGCTGTAATTCGGTGATCCATAATACCGTTCTATCCTTGTTGTAACTTACCCTGCCGCTGCGGTTTCTCAGCTCCAAACCGGGAACACCGGGTTCCATGGGATCTTGGATCCCGTTCTGATTATAATCGAGAAACGGAATAATGGTAAGGGCCGCACGTGACATGGAAGAACGGTTACTGGTCATGATCACTCCTGTATTGTCATCCAGTAAAACACTTCCCCTGGCAGATTCTACGAAAGAAGAATTGCGGTTCCCAAACCGGGAAGTAAATGCCGTTTGGGAGAAATCAAAAGTATACCGGAATCCTACCTCAAAAATGTGATCATCGCGCAAAAAATTATTTTCATAAGCCAGGTTCAGGAATCCCTGGTCAAATACCGGGCGTTCCAGTTCCAATACAAGGTTGTTGAACCTGTTCCGGCTAAAGTCGTACTGCACCTGAGGTGAGAATAAGAACCTGTTAGGCAACCTGTAGGTTTGGGAAAGCGCGCTGTAAATGGTGGGTTCTTTCACCCTGTCATTATAGATACCGTAGGTGGTGAGGTTGGTACTTATCCCCATTACCGCGCCCGATAGTAATAATTGTGCTGTGGTAAATTCGGTCGTCGGCATTATGATCTGGTTGAGACTTAACCTCCCGAACATAGAAAAATATTGGGTTCTTATTGGAGTAGAAAGGCTGATCTTTCGCTCTTCCAGGTAATTGTAATTAATGGCTGTCTGATCTTCGTGGTATTTGACGTAATTGATATCCAGCTGCAGACTTCCGGGCGACCGGTAACTTAGTAAAGCATCCCCTTTAACCCCGTACATATATTCCCCTGAAAAAAGCAAATTGGAAGCAAGTCTTACAGAAGAATTAATAAAAGGCATGACTTCCCCGCTGCTCACTTCAGAAAGATATTCCACACCCCCTCCAACAGTAACTGAATTGCTTAGCCCGTAGTTCATATTGAATCTGGAAAACCTGTTCCAGTCTTCATTTTCAACCACTCCGGCGCTCAGGGTATATTCCAGTTCATTTTTGGGAACAAAGTTGTAAGGAATGTTTATTAGTCTTTCCTCGACCCGTTCTTCCCCGTAAGGGCCGTAAAACCTGAGATTCACATTGGTGTTCCCGTACATGAGCGGGACTTCAAAAGTGTAAAATCCTGAAGCATCTGCCTGGGTAAAATCCACCAGCACATTGTTCACATATAATTCCACCGTCCAGCGCGGATCTGTATAGTCACTCAGCGTATAGGTTCCAAAGGAGCGGCGGGTTTGCATGGGGCTATTGCTAACCTGAACCCCGGTAACCGGAGCAAAGAGGGAAGAGGTCGCCCGGGTGAAGATCCTTCCCGCGGTAACCTGTTTAAATAACCTGCTCTCGTTACTGATATGCCTCCATTGGTAGAACTGGTTGCGGGAGTGAAATGGCACCCGTGTGGAATAATTCAGCATCAAATTGGTTTCCCCACCCAGGAACATGGTTCCCAGTCCTAACATTAATCTATTATCATCTTCCACCTGGTTCTGCTGGGTGGCTACTACACCCCAATCCAGCATGCCGGGTTTAAAGAAGGGATAGGAGCGGGGCATGGTGGTATCTGAAACCATAACACCTTTAATTCGGTTCAGGTTTTCCCGCATCTCATTCCGCTTTAATTCCTTAATGAACGGTAATTCTTTCTTAGTTTCAAGGCTGAGGGAGAGATTTCTGAAAGAAAACTCTGTGTTTATACCAAATATTTTTCCAAAATAATCTGATCTCAGATAATTTCCATAAGAAGATTCAATATAATCTAATTCAGAAAGTTTATAAGTTTTATTCCTGTAATTAATCTCTCTTACCTGATAATTTATATGATAGGTAGAATCGGGATGGATAATAAAACCAATTATTCCGGTATTGATTTCCACATTTTTAAGTTGGAGAATATCGAAAAGTTCCTGTACCGGGAGAAATGCATCATTACCTCTAATAGCAACAGGAATTTCTACCAGTCCTTTAATAGGAATATTCATTTCAACATTTAATTCGTCATACCCAGGTAAATTATTCTGGGCCTGTAAAAAATATCCAAAAAGGAAAAAAATAGAGAAAAAAACAAATCTATACCTAATAGAAAAAATAGAGATACCTACCCGAAATATTCTTTGCATTTATATCTTATTCAAATGCCACCGTTACATTAATAGTCCCATAGTAAGGTCCTGGATTATCAGTATTGTCAACTGTAAGAGTCCCTCCCATATAAATGTATATTGGTGTGAATTTATCTATAGATTGATAGGATGGTTTATCAAATTGAAGCGTACCATCTAACTCATCACCAGAATTAAAAGGTCCGTTTCCAAATAGTTTAAAAGTTTTTGGGGAAGTTATTATTACATTAGTATTATTTTGAGCAAAAAGTTCAAAAATTGGAACAGTTGGAACTGACTTGAATAATATAATGTCTCCACTTATGGTGGAATTTCCTGAAATGGGATCCAGGGAAATAGTTCCGCCGGTATTTTCAAAATAAAAGGTTCCAAAATTTAAAGAACCTGAATATAAACTAATTGATAGGGTTCGGCCCGTCCCATCAGGTGGACCAGTATCAGGTGGAGCGGCCGCCTTAATACCTTGATTAAATTGTGCATTCATTGAAAAAGAAAAGCAAAACAAGCATAGTAAGAATATAAACTTTGAGAGTTTGGTTAGATTTCTCCAAAGTGATAAATTATAAATAATGTTACAGTTTTTATTCATAAACAGCTAGCTCATCGCCTTTATCAGAGGTATATGTTATTCTCAACTTGCCGTTTTTCAAATCCACTCCCTCTATTTTATTTAATTCCATAGTAAACTTTCGCTTTCTATTGGGAGTATAAACCGAAATCCCCCTAACCAGGCCTAATTGAGTAGTATTCCTTGATTTAGAAATATGTTCTACTTTAAGATTTCCATAAACTGACATATTACCTGTCCGGTTTATTACCATTGACAATTGGGGATTCTCCCCATCCAAATTCAAGTCTATTTCACTTAGACTAACATTAGTGGTGGATTCTCCATGGCGAATAATTATGGGAATACTAATTCCAAAAACCGTCTTTATCTGAATTGCAATTCCTTCGGAGGAATTCAGGTCCTCTTCCCCCAAGGCTTTTTGTTCTTCCACTGCTCTAAAATACATATGAGACCGGTATTCTCCCTGCTCCAGGTTTCCTGTACGGGTGAGTTGCACCCGAATGGTCTGTGCTTCGTTTGGTGCGAGAGTTACTCTTCTTGGGAAGTATCTTAGTAAATCAGTTGCAAATCGCTGGCCCTCTTCCGGAGCTTCTACCTGTTCAAAATTTCCGTTTTGGGTCATTTTGTAATTGATGAAGGAAATGGCATATATGGCGGTATCCTGCCCGGTATTGGCCAGGTTGATCTCCTGGGAGCGCTGCGAACCATCAAACACTACTCGCTTGGGCATGATCATCAAGTCACCCTGAGCTGAAGAGTGGGGGATATCCAAAATAAAAAGCAGGAGGAGAAGTAAGATATTTTTCATGGGAACAATTTTTCAAATCTCCTTCAAAGGTAATTATTAACCACTTAATGTTAAAGATTTGTAAAAATTAATTGTAAGAAACCGTGACATTGAATCCGGCGGTATTGGTATAAAATCCTGCTGGTTGATTTGCTTTCAAATTTAGGGTCGCTCCAATTTTTAAAATATCCATTATTTCTCCTGTATTAGGACTAACTTGAAAATCATCAATTACTATGGTCTGGTTTGGATCTTCCCGGCTATACAAACTGAAGGAGTCAGGTAAAGTGATGGAATATTTATTGTTGCCGTGATTTACCTGTGCTTCTGCAGGGGAAACATTACCGGGAAAAGTATTTGAAATTTGTACTCCATTTGCAATTCTGGATCCATCCGGAGAAAGCACGACTGTTCCAGGATTATAAGCACTAATTACATTTCCAAAGTCTAGATCTACAGTTTTGGTAATATTTATAGGTTCTATTACTGTAACTCGAGAATCAACCGTTGCCGTTGCCGAAGTTTGACCAAAACTAGAAATAGTTGAAATTAAAATCCCCACCGGAATTACAAGACTTTTCATACTTATTAAGGATTAAAAATTATAGAAAAAAGCCGCCACATTTGGCGGCTTTATATGTATAGTAACCTAAAAAGGATTCTTACTATTCGTAAGCTACAGAAACATTAATTGTTCCTGAATAAGTGCCAGATCCTTGACCAGAAGCAAGTGCTAGAGATCCTCCTACGTTCAAAGTGGTTGTTGTGCCACTAGTAATTTTATTACCGGCTGCTAATAGATTTTTGTCAGTAGTCAATGTGATATCTGTTCCAGTTCCTCCAGTTAAAGTTACAGTAGGATCAACAGTTACGGAAAAAGCCTGATCTGTTTCGGCAGTAATGGTAAAAGCTGCAACCGTTTGTGCAGTTGCATCGATCAAAGTAGCGGTGCTTCCAAGTGAAGCTCCAGTATTATCTAAAACGTACGTACTCGTACCATCGGACAATGGAGCAATCTTTCCAAAATTAAGATCAGCAGTATTTTCAATTTTCAAGGCGGTTATTATCTCTGCTGAAGCAGTGGCTGTAGCATCAGTCTGTCCAAAAGCAGTTCCTGCGATAAGAGCAAATAAAATAAAGGTAATTTTTTTCATGGTTAGTGTGATTGGGGGTTGATTTTAAATCGACGCAAAGATGTACTAACCAGAAGAATCCTACAAAATTATTCGATGAAGGTGATGTTTACTCGATGAAAGGCACTACTTAAGAAAAATTTTTGATAAAGTAGGGGGGAAGTGAGCAGATGTATGTCGATTTAACTAATTGTAATTGACTGTTATCGGGATTGACCCTATACTTCTGTAGTTGCCGGGGATCTGTTGAGGATCAATTTCCAGGGTGGCGCCAACTCTTATTTCAGAACTTCCCTTAGTAAGAACAGCAGATCGACCTATGTCGCTGGTAAAGTCTTTTATTCTTATATTCTGTGATCCGTTCGAAAGAATAAATCCTTCCTGAGGAAGCGTAATGGAATAGGAGTGTCCTTTATCCCCGTTTACTATAAAAGCCGCTGCAGAAACATTTGTTTCCTCTGCGAGTCTAACATCTCCCTTGGTTGTTCTGGTATTTTGAGGGGTAAGTATAATTTCCCCGCCCATGCCGGCATCGAGTGATGCAAAGTTCATATGGGAAACAGTGGTGATACTTATAGGTTCGATCACCGTTACCGAAGCTGTAAAAGTGGCCGTTGCTGTAGTTTGGGCACCGGCAGGAATATAGACGCAGAAGAATGACATCAGGGAAAGGAATAAAAATGATCTCATAGCGTTAATATTTTCTAAATCAAATCTAAAGAAAATATTAATAACAATCGATGAAATACCTAAAAATCGGATAAAATACCTGTTTTAGAAAAGAGATTGTGGGCATTTGCCCCGTCAATGCTGACTAAGAAAAATACAATTTCCTGATATTTATTTTTTTATCCACCAGGAGTAGTGATTAAGCGTAGGAATTTTTTCCTACAAAGGGAAATCTTTTCCAACTGAAAGAAAAAATAGTATCTTTCATATCAAACCGTTTCTTTATGAAGAAAACATACACCACTAATTTTGATCTCGCCAGCATTGATATTGCCCTCCTGGTTTTAAGAATAGGGGTAGGAGGTCTTATGCTTACCCATGGAACTCCTAAACTCATAAATCTCTTTACCAGCGAGGAGATCCAGTTTGCAGATCCTTTTGGGTTAGGACAGGCTACTACACTGGTCTTTGCTGTGATAGCCGAGTTTATTTGTTCTATCCTGGTCATCCTTGGCCTGGGTACCAGATTGGCAGTAATCCCTCCAATAATAACCATGCTTACCGCCTTTTTTGTAATTCACGCAGCAGATCCCTTCCAGAGAAAAGAACTGGCCCTAATGTATCTGTTGATCTATATTACTTTATTGATCACAGGCGCCGGGAAATACGCTCTTGATTATTACTGGCTGAAAAAGAAAGCATAAAAAAAGGCTGTCCGAAAGAACAGCCTTAATAATACAAATTGGAATTTCGACTACATATCGTTGGACTGAATTGCCTCGTTATCGGCTTCCAAAAGTGCAAGGAATTTATCAAGGTTAGGAATAATAACTATTCTTGTCCTTCTGTTCTTCGCACGGTTCTCAGCATTGTCATTTTCAACTAATGGCTTATAACTGCTTCGTCCTGCCGCGATCAGTTTCTCAGGGGCAACGTCAAACCTGTCCTGTAACAAACGTACGATGGCGGTAGATCTTCTTACACTTAGATCCCAGTTATCAACCAGGTAAGAGTTCTCAACCATGGTTTGAGAATCTGTATGTCCTTCAACCATTACTTCCATGCTTGGCTCAGAATTGATCACCTCAGCCAGTTTCTCAAGAAGTGGATAAGCATCCCTGCTCACACGGTGGCTTCCGCTTCTAAACAAAAGCTTATCAGATACATTGATCATAACCACTGTTTTGTCTACAGAAATATCTACGTCTTCTGAATCTCCACTGCTTATTTTGCTTTTAAGATTATGTGAAACCGCCACATTGATAGAATCCTCAAGTGTCTTTGCTTCTGCAAGTAACGCAGGATCAACATTCTTTAAAGTTTCTCTCATGTTTGCCTTATTGGCATTAGAAAGTGCAGTGATCTCGTTCATTTCGAGTTTCTGGTCGTTCTCATCCTTAAGGGAATTGATCTTCGCATTATAGTCAGACACTCTTTCTTCAATAGCCGTCAACCTTGCCTCAAGTTCTTCTTTTTCAACTTGTGTTTGTTGCAGGTTGCTTCTTGTGTTATTGTAATCTTCTTCAAGTGCTACATATTTCTTTTTTGACACACATGAAGTAAACATTGTTGCTGCCAGTACCGTAACGGTAAGAATTCGTTTCATAATTTTAAATTTTTGTTAGGCTCAATATTAATTTGGGTTTATTGAGGTGTCTAACGTGTTAATCATGCCGAAATTATATAAAAGCAATTCTCCGAGGTTTAATTTTAACTGAAGATTATTAGTTCCTCCTGCACTTTGCTAAAAATCTCTTAATTACTGAGCTTCTTCCTCTGAAAGTTTTATCTTTTTGAGAAAAATCGGACGTAGTCAGGCTTCCCAGAACCGAGGCGGACCAAAGTCTCTATGCAATAGAAGATTACAGAATATTGCTGTGCTTTCTGTACATTTAAATCCTGAAAATCTAAGTTGGAAGAAAATAAAAAAAAGAAGAAGAAAAAGAAAAAGTCCCTCCTGGGTCTTTTTGGAAAAATACTATTGGGAATTTTCATTTTTCTTTTTCTGTTGTTACTGTTCATCCGCAGTCCCTGGGGACAAGGAATCATTGTGGATAAGGTGGTTTCCTATATTTCGGGCAAAACAAATACTGAAGTGCGGGTAGACCGACTCTTTGTAACCTTTTCAGGAGATATTAGCCTGAAAGGACTTTATATGGAGGACGAAAGTGGGGATACCCTGGTTTATTCGCGTTTGCTGGAAGCAGACATTCCTTTATGGCCCATAATCAGGGGGAGGGGAATTGCTATAGATGACCTTCAATGGCAAGGAGTTCGTGCGAAGATCAACCGGCAGGACACCGTCCAGGGCTTTAATTATGAATTCCTTATGGAAGCCTTTGCCGCTACAGATACTACTAACACTACACCTACAGATACCACCGCTTCTGCAATGCAGTTCTCCCTTGGGGATCTGGACCTGCAGGATTTTAATATAGATTTCAATGACGATGTTGCAGGGATCGAAAGTCGGTTTGAAGTTGGAAAATTTTTAGCCGGGGTAGAGGAGTTCTCCTTAGACAGTATGAAATTCAATGTAGCCGATGCTTCTCTTGAAAATACCAGGTTCAGTTATTCCCAAACCAAACCTTTTCCCCAGGATCCCAATGCTGAAGAAGTTCCCTTACCTTCCTTTACAGTCGGATCATTGACTTTGAACAATGTTGCCGGAACCTATGAGTCCATTCCCGACGGCATTCTGGCCGATGTTACTATTGATGATCTTTTACTAAATCTTCCGCTGGCCGATCTTTCGGAAAATACCATACATGCAGACCGGCTGGACCTTCTTAATTCAGTTATCTTAATTCACACCTCCTCAATTTCCGATGAGGGTGATGTGGTTTCTTCGGAAGCCTCTGCAGAATCTGAAGGTTTTCAATGGCCCCCATGGAACATCCGGGTGAAAGAAATAAACCTTGAAAATAATCATTTTCAATACCTCGTAAACGGCAACCTTCCGCAGAAGGGAAAATTCGATCCTAACGCTATAGACCTTAACAACTTTGATCTCGTTGCCCGCGATCTGGTTCTCAGAGAGGGAGTGGCGGAAGCACAGGTTGAAAAACTGAATTTCGCCGAAGCTTCAGGTATCGATCTGCATGAACTGACTTTTAATTTAATGGTTTCGGAAGAAAATCTGAAACTCGACGATCTACAACTTAGCCTTAATCAAAACAGCGTTTCCGGAAATCTACTTATAAAGTATACTTCGCTTTCTAATTTTATTGATTCTCCTGAAAATGCAACTATGGCAGCCAACTTGCCCGGCTTCAGAGTTGACATAAAGGATCTTTTTTTGCTTCAACCTGATCTAAAACAAAATGAATATTTAAGGGCACTCAGTGAAAAACCAGTACATGGTAATCTTTCTGCGGAAGGTAAAATGTCTGCCATAGAAATCAAAGAGGCGAAGATCAACTGGGGTGCAACCACCAATATTGCAGCCAGGGGAACTGTTCTCAATGCCACAGATCCTGATAATATCTGGTTTGATTTTCCTCATTTTATAATGAATTCCGGTCGCGGAGATCTGCAGCAGTTTGTGAAGGAAGAGGAACTTGGAATCCGGCTTCCGCAAGAGGTCAGACTTTCGGGGAATTTTAAGGGAACCCCCGAGGATATTGAAGTGGATGCTACTTTAACCTCCTCTTCGGGAAACATTGAGGTTGACGGAAGGTTCATGACCACACCTTCGATAGCTTTTGAAACAAATCTGGAGGTGGTCGAATTACAGCTGGGGCAGCTGCTACAGAATGAGCAGCTGGGATCTGTTAGCCTTACTCTTGACGGGACGGGATCTGGATCTAACGTAAATGAGCTGGACGCGGTTGTACAGGCCAATATAAGTAGTCTGGATTTCAATAACTATACCTTCAAAAATATCAATTTGGAAACAGAACTTGAAAATGGCGAAGGTTATACAAATCTTAATTACAGGGATGAGCACCTCAATATGAAGCTGGAAGGTTTTGTGCAACTGGATTCTATAGCTCCAAAACTGGCTGTACAATTGGATCTTATTGGCGCAGATCTGCAGGCTCTTGGCTTGTCAAAAAGACCAGTCAACGCTGCCCTCGAACTAAAGGGAACCTTTGAAGGAAGTGCTACAGAATATGATATCACTGCCAATATTAGTAATGGTATAGCAGTATACAGCAATGATGCCTATCTCCTCGGCGATCTTGATATTCTTGCCCACGTAAGGCCCGATACAACTTCAATGGAAATTAAGAACCGGATGCTTGACCTGCGCCTTAGATCTAATACCGATCCACAAGAATTTATCAAAGGTCTTAACAGGCATTATGAAAGCTATTTTTCAGAAATTAAAAGAACAGATACCATTCAACATCCTGTAAACCTGGAACTATATGCCACCATAAGTCCTGCACCTATTTTAAATGAGGTGATCCTGCCCAGTCTTGAAGAAATGGATACAGTCCAAATTCAGGTTGATTTCAGGGAACGGGAACGGAAACTGACAGGAAGTGTGAATTTACCCCACCTGAAATATATGGGCAGTGAGATAGACAGTTTAAGGCTCAATCTTAATTCTAACAAAGAGGATCTTGCATTTGATTTCGGACTTAAATCCCTTGATGCTGGACCCCTGGCCATCAAGGAAACAATTATGGAAGGAAGGCTTGAAGAAGAAAAACTTATTCTGGATTTCATTTCAAACCATGAAGAGGAGAAGTTGATCCATGTTCAATCACATATTTCTAAACCAGATGGGTCTTACACCATACATATAGTACCAGATGACCTTATTCTCAATAAGGCGGCATGGGAAATTGATACCTCAAATGAGATCATCATAGGCGAGAAGGCATGGATCTTCAATAATTTTGAACTTAGGAGAAACACCCAGTTAATGCGGATAAGGAACGATCTGGCCCGTGTTCAGAAAGAGCATATTGCATTCCAATTTGAGAACTTCACCCTTGGGGCCTTATTTTCATATCTCAATCCTGAACGAGTCCTGGCAGAAGGCAGGCTTAATGGCGATTTCATTATTGAAGAACCGTTTGGCAGTACCGGTATGCTGGCGAATTTGACGATCAATGAATTTGGGATTATGGAAGTTCCCATGGGTACCCTCACCCTTGAGGGAGAGGCTGTGGGAACCAGGTCTTACGATTTCGACATGGCCGTGAAAGGAGGGGACGTCGATCTCGATCTTACGGGGAATTACCTGGCAACGGAAAAAGGTGCAAACCTGGACCTTGACCTGGATCTTAACGAGATAAAAATGACCGCCGTTGAAAGTTTTTCTCAGGGAGCCTTAAATTCAGGAGAAGGCAGTTTTTCAGGCCAGGTGAAAGTTACGGGTACTACTCTTGAACCGGTGTATGAAGGTAGCCTCAATTTTGATAATGCCGGCTTTACGATTGCTACCCTCAATGCCCATTTTGTGATCGCTGATGAGACCCTGCAGGTAAACAATGAAGGTATTACCTTAAATGATTTTGAAATTCTTGATCAAAACCGGAATTCCCTGGTCCTGGACGGAAGTATCACCACTGAAACCCTTTTGAATCCCGGTTTCGATCTGAGTTTGAGAGCAAATGATTTTATGGCTTTGAATTCTACCGAAGAGGATAATGATTTGTTCTACGGAACTGCAATTTTTGATGCTACCGCCACTTTAAAAGGCGATCTCGAACTCCCTATACTTGACGTGGATCTGGATGTTGGTTCCAACACCAATGTAACTTATATAATTCCCGCTGCCAGTATTGAACTTGAAGAGCGGGAAGGAGTAGTCGTTTTCGTGAACAAGCAGAATCCGGACAGGATACTCACTCAAACTTCGGAAATTGAAAGGGGGTTTGATTTCTCCGGAATTTCCCTCGATGCTACAATATCTGTGGAAGAGGATGCCACCTTTACAGTAGTTCTCGATG
The DNA here is from genome assembly GCF_042684505.1 of Salinimicrobium flavum. Lineage (NCBI taxonomy): Bacteria > Pseudomonadati > Bacteroidota > Flavobacteriia > Flavobacteriales > Flavobacteriaceae > Salinimicrobium > Salinimicrobium flavum. The sequence goes on along the minus strand of NZ_JBHULT010000010.1, from coordinate 279,717 downwards.
AAGAAACTGGAGATCATTTTCAAGCCTCGGGTGAGGGAGATATGTTATTCAATGTATATCCTAACGGGCGCACCACCCTTGCGGGGAGGTATGTGGTAAACGACGGGTATTATGAAATGAACCTATATGATCTTGTCACCCGAAGATTTGACCTAATGGAGGGAAGCAGTATAACCTGGGCCGGTGATCCTTTTGATGCAGATCTTAATATAACTGCCATTTACCGGGTTGATGCTTCGGCTTCAGCTCTAATGGCTCCTCAAATCACCGGGGCAGATGTCAATGTAAGGAATCGCTACCGGCAAGAACTTCCTTTCCTGGTATATCTTAATATTGACGGACAGATCACCCAGCCAATACTCTCTTTTGGACTGGATATGCCCGAAAGTGAACAAGGGGCAATAGGGGGACAGGTGTATGGAAGGGTTCAACAGATCAATACCCAGGAGAATGAACTGAATAAGCAGGTTTTTTCCCTTCTGGTACTTAACCGGTTCTTCCCGGACAGTGGAAGTGACGGTAGTGCCGGAGGAACTATTTCTTTCGCCCGCGATAACCTCAATGAAGCCTTATCTGATCAAATGAACCTGTTTTCAGACAAATTAATGGGAGAAACCGGGATCGATCTTAATTTCGGTTTAGACAGTTATACAGATTATCAGGGGGAGAACCCTGAGGAAAGGACACAGCTTGACATAACCGCCCGCAAAACACTAATGGATGACAGGTTGATCGTAAGTGTGGGCAGTGAAGTAGATTTGCAGGGCAGTCCAAGATCAGGAGAGAGCAGTCCTGTCATAGGAAATGTTAGCATTGAATACTTAATGACCGAAGATGGCCGGTTCAGACTTAAAGCTTTCCGGAGAAATTCCTATGAGAATGTGATAGATGGACAGCTGGTGGTAAGCGGGCTTGCGCTGATCTTTACCCAGGAATTTAACAGGTTCAGGGAACTTTGGAATGCTATTTTAAGGGATGAGCAAAACCAACAGCGGGAGAAAAAACAAGAGGAAGAACAAGATAAATAAAACAGCGACAGGCATGCGAAAAGAATTACGGAAACAAATTTTTATCACTGGAATGATCCTGGTCTTGCTCCAGAGTTGCAGCGTGAAAAAATTTATTCCCGAAGATGAGTTCCTGTATACCGGTGCTGAACTTGAACTCACCTCACAGGACGAAATTGAGAATAAAAAGTCCCTGCAGTCACAGCTGGAAGGGCTTATTCGTCCTGAACCAAATTCAAAATTTCTGGGAAGCCACTTTGGACTTTATTTTCATTATAAGGCCCAGAAAGAGAACCCGGGCTTTATTAATAAATTTTTCAATAAAAAATTCGGGGAAGAACCGGTTTATCTTTCAGATACAGATCCAGGCCTTACCAAGGATATCCTCAATAACAGGTTGGAAAACCGGGGATATTTTTTTAACCGCCTGGATCATATTATCGAAGAATATGAAAAGAAAAAAACTGCGAGAATATTTTATAAAATAGAGATCCCTGAGGAACCCTATGTATTAGAGAACTACATACTTGATAATGATTCCCTCCAGGTTTTTCAGGAAATAAATGAAACTTTACCCGATGCATTGTTAAAAGAAGGTGATCCCTTCAATCTTGCCCTAATGAAACTGGAGAGGGAACGAATTGACCGGAAACTTAAAAATCGGGGTTATTATAATTTCAGTTCCAATTTTCTTCTTTTTGAGGCAGACACCAATCAATACGAGCGTAAGAAGTTCGATCTTTATTTAAGGCTTAAAAAAGACGTACCCGAAGAGGGAATCAAACCCTATAGAGTAAAAAATATCAATATTTATCCTAATTACGTGGTTGGCTCAGACTCCCTTGCCCGTGATTCTGTTCGCTATGACGGAAAAAACTATATACAGAACGAAGAATTTTTCAAACCTAAAAGATTGGATCCTTATGTCCTTTTGGAGGAAGGGGAGCTGTATGACCCTGAAGCTTCAGCAGCAACCAGCAGGAGGTTAACCTCTATAGGAGCCTATAAATTCGTGAATGTAAGGTATGATGAACTCGATTCACTGGCTACCGATAGCTTAGGCTATCTGGATGCCAACATTTTCCTCTCTCCTTTAAATAAGCGTGCCATAAGAGCAGAACTGCAGGCGGTTACAAAATCCAATAATTTCGCCGGACCTCATTTGGCTATAACCTATTCCAACAGGAACCTTTTCCATGGAGGGGAAATTTTGAATATTACGGGAAAAGTGGGATATGAAAAGCAACTTTCGGGCAAGGATGAACCGGGGTTGAGCAGTACCCAGTTTGGAGTAGATACAGATCTAATCTTTCCCCGCATGTTATTCCCCATCGCGGTGAACAATGACTGGTTTAAATATTCCATTCCTAAGACAAGAATAGCTTTAGGATTCGAGTACTTAAACCGAAGTGAACTTTTTAGCCTGTTCTCTGTGTCGGGAAGTTTCGGGTATATCTGGAGAGCGAACCGGTATATAACCCATGAACTAAATCCATTTTCTGTAAACTACGTTAAATTGAGTAAGACTACTACCCAATTTGAGGAGATACTGGAAAACAACCCTTATTTAAGATCTAGTTTTGATCAACAATTCATTGCTGGGATAACCTATTCCTTCCTGTACAACGGGATGGTTGATGTGAATAAAAAACACCAGTTTTTTATCAATGCCAACCTTGACCTGGCAGGTAATATCCTGAACCTTCTTAGCAGCGGCGATCGGCCCCGGGAGTTCATTGGGCTGGAATTTGCGCAATATGCCAAAATAGATGCCGACTTTAGATACCATTTTAAAATTGGCAGACAACAAAAGATAGCGACAAGGCTCTTTGCCGGGTATGGTATTCCTTATGGAAATTCTGAGATCATGCCATTCAGCCGTCAATATTTTGCGGGAGGTCCTTACAGTGTGAGGGCATTCAAAATAAGATCTCTGGGACCGGGTACTTACAGGCCCGAAGGGGAGGAAAATCTTTCCTATTACGATCAAACCGGGAATATTAGACTGGAGACAAATGTGGAATACCGCTTTCCAATATACCAGTTCCTGAAAGGGGCGGTTTTTGCAGACGCGGGAAACGTTTGGAATAGTGATGAGCAGAATAATCCTAAAGGGAAGTTCAGTGGTGATTTTCTACAGGAATTCGGAGTAGGAGTAGGAACGGGGCTCCGGGTGGACATTCAAAGTTTTGTCATAAGGCTGGATCTGGCTTTCCCGGTAAGAACTCCGTGGAAACCTGCAGGAGAACGCTGGGATTTCAGATTTAAGGATCCTGTTCTGAATTTTGCTATAGGTTATCCTTTTTAGTGTTGCAATTTTGTTCCAAAGCAAAGGTCACCGGCATCGCCCAGACCGGGCACTATATAACCCCTTTCATCTAGTTTATTATCAATAGTAGCGATCCATAAATGTGAATCCTGAGGGAAGTATTCTTTGATATATTCGATCCCTTCTGTAGCACCAATCACCGAAACAAGATGAATGTGTTTAGGGGTACCCATTCGCTCCAGCGCTTTCATCACGTTCACAAAAGATCTTCCCGTTGCCAACATAGGGTCTGCCAGGACAAGGGTCTTACCTTCAAGGGAAGGGGAAGCCAGGTATTCTACCAGGATCTCGAATTCTTCGTCATTGTTCGGGTGATGACGGTAAGCCGATATAAAAGAGTTTTCAGCATCGTCAAAATAATTGAGCAATCCTGTATGTAAAGGTAAACCTGCTCTTAAAATGGAACACACTACGATCTCTTCTGTGGGAAGTCCTAAGGAGGCAGTCCCTAATGGGGTTTGAATATCCTTAGCTTCATAAGAAAAATTCTTGCTCAGTTCATAACCCATGATCTCTCCAAGTCTTTCAATATTTCTTCGGAAGCGCATTCTGTCATTTTGAATATTTACATCCCGCAGTTGGGAAATGAATTTATTAGCGACAGAATTTTGTTCTAAAAGGTGATGAATGTGCATGATATTATGGTCTTGATAGAAATTAAACCGAAGCAGGTTATCGGCAGCCTGCCGGGTAGTTCAAAGGTAAAAATAATTGGGGCTTCCTTTCTAAAAACAGCTGTTTTTTACGTCTTAAAAATATGAAGGATTATTTCGGAGAAGTAGCGACGGGTATTAAATTCCCGAAATAAATTAGGAATATGAGGATTTAATATTTAAATTTAGAAGGCTAAGTGTTTATTGTACAAACCATTGAACGCAAGCCCCTTTTCTTCATTTACTTTGGATCTTCCAAAAAAATATTACAGTATGAACGAATTCGAAAAATTTCTCAGGGAAATTAACCGGGCTTTTTCTGAAGGGGATACTCAGTATCTATTGGAAAATGTCACTGATGATTTCTGCTGGTTCATAGTGGGAGAGAAGACGGTAAGTGGAAAAACTGAATTTTCTGAAGCCCTGGAACAAATGAGACAACTGCCTCCTATGAAAATAGAGATCGATAACATCATTATGGAGGGAAATTCTGCTTCGGTGGAAGGGAAAGTAACCGGAAAGAACAAAAACGGGCAAAAGAAACATTTTGGCTTCTGTGATCTGTACAGGGTGACAAATCCCGCAGCGCCAAAGATCTCAGAAATGACCTCTTTCGTGATTGATTTAAGTAAACATAAATTATACAAGGAAAGCTGCTAGAAAAGCACGAAAAAAGGGATCTCGTAGATCCCTTTTTCTTTGTTGTAAAAAAATAAATTAGCTGCGGTCTTTCTTGTTCTTCCGGGATGGATCCTTGTATTGTTCAGCTTTTTTACCCTTATATACTGTCTCAGCTCCCGGTTCTTTTTTTTCATTAGAATTGGCTGATTCCTTTGGTCGCTTTTCCTTTTCGGAATCATCTGCCTTATTTTTGGTAGGATTAAATTGCTTGTCATCCATTTCCGGAAGGTCGAGATCTGCCCCGGCATAATCAATAGGCTCTTCGCGTTCCTTAAAATAATCTCCCTTTTTTTCGTGACTTTGGTTGTTCAGGATCTCCTTATCTTCAGAAGTGATTTTGGGATCATAAGAAAGCCCTTCCTGATTATCTTCCCGGTCTTTATGATTCTTTTTCGGTTGTTCTTCTTTCTTTGACATAGCAATTGTTTTTATTTTTAATTTAAGGATTAACTTCACGAATCACAATGTTTTACGGGTTAAAATCCGGTTAAATATCCTGCAAGAAGATTAGCCTTTTTAAAAATTATAGATGGTAAGTTTAGATTTTAGTAAATTAGGTCAGGTTTTTGATTAATATACATTCCAGTCATTAAACTTCAGAAACAGTTAAAATGAAAAACGTATTTTTTCTGATATGTATTATCTTTTTTTCACATGCCGCCATGGCTCAGATCGATAATCCTACCACAACAGTGAAAGCCCCGGAAGGATTGAAGAGCCCCCAGACGGGCAGTGAGAATTCTTCCCTGTTGAGAAAACCCGGTAATCATAGCCTGAGCAACAAAAAAGGGATCTTTAGTACTACCAAAGAGCCTGTGGGGCTGGGAGTGGAGGAGAAGAAGCCATTAAACATGACCACAGATAATGGCTTGATGAAATACAAGGAAGAAGATTTTGCCCCTAAGGCTTTTAAAGATAAAGATATAAAAGCAGAGTATCGTAAGGATCAATACCTGGGAGACATCAAAACAGGAGGGGAATATGTAGAACTGTATTGCCGGGACCATGAATATGTTGACGGGGATATTGTAAGGGTCTACCTGAACGGGGAAATTGTCCATAATAGCGTCACTTTGAGTTCAGGATATCATCCAATTCTTGTGAGGTTAAACCGCGGATTCAACCAGATTGAATTTGAAGCATTGAACCAGGGAACCTCCGGTCCAAATACGGCTGAATTAAAAGTTTTTGATGACAAAGGTCTTGAAGTGGCCAAAAAGGAATGGAACCTTCTTACAGGCGCAAAAGCGAGTTTGATCGTAGTTAAACAATAAGGTTTGAACCCGAAAACGGGATTAGTAATGGTTTATCAAAACAATTTTTCAACCACAGCAGTTTACAGACAATACCCGGGTTCAGAAAGTCTCTAAAAAGCAATACAAAAGAAATACCTATTTCAGATCATCAATAGATTTCACACTTGTATGAGTAGTTCTCATTTCTTCCAGGTGTTCGTGTAATTCTCCCTCGATCTTATTCGGGAAACGGTTTTTCTTCAGCTTTTCCTCATATTCCCTGATACTGTTCTTTTCCCCCCTCATGCATTCTTCCAACAAAACTTTATCCTTATTACCTCCAATGGAAGATCTAAGGTTTATCCAGGTCCTGTGAATAGTCCCCAGTGCGCTTCCACTTTCTTTAGGCTTTTCATTAAGGGAATGTATATGCCTGTCAATTTGGGTAGCGTTATGATTTTTTTTAGCTGCCTGGGTTTTGAAAAAGTTCTTCAAATGAGCATTTTCAGTGCGCTCCATAGCAGTCTTGTAGGCTTTCTCGGAATCATAATTCTTCTCGAGAAGTTCTTGTAAAGCATTTACCAGCTTCTTGTGGCTGTCTTCGTGGACAGATTCTCTTGTAGTTTTCATGGTTCCCTGTCTTTAAAATTCTTTCCCTTAATATACGATGAAATTATGGATCTTTAAATGATGTCGGTCATTTTTTCGTTATGTAATGCACTGATTTATAGATGATATCTCTCCTTTGAGAGAAATCTCTGTTACTATCTTTTTTTGTAAATTAGATGGAAAACCAACCTTTATGAAAAAAGTTTTGATCGCAATTGATTACCATCCGGTATCTGAACAAGTGGCCCATGCAGGTTATGAACTGGCAAACAAACTGGATGCCGAGATTTGCCTGATACATGTCCTGGCCGATGTTGCTTACTACGGAACCCAATTCCCCACCTTTATGGGGTATGACGGGTATACAAATCTAGGCCCCGATCTTGACATGGCGCTGGAAATGAGGAATGTGGCTAAAGAATTCCTTCAAAAAGCAGCAGAACATCTGAATGATCCCAAAGTCACAACCCATTTGGCAGAAGGGGAAACTGCCGATGTCCTTCTTGAATATGCCGGGGAATGGGGTGCAGATATGATCGTGATGGGAACCCACAGTCATTCAAAACTTGAGAAACTTCTAATGGGTACTGTAGCCCAAAAGGTTTTGGAAAAGACTACCATTCCTGTTTATATGGTGCCGGTTAAGAAATAAAATTTGCAAACCAATATTTTCCGAAGATATATACGTAAATTCAAAAGGCTGAAATTAAACGTATTAGAATGCATTTTTGAAGGAGAAATTTTTATGAATAACTATAAAAAAGCAGCGCTATGAAAAAGAAGATCTCACCACCGTACCGAAACCATTGGCTGGTTTTATTACTGACATTTATTACGTTTCCTCTAATTGCCCAGGATACAGAAATTACAGAGCTGTCAAAGACGAGCTCATGGGAGGACAGTGCCCTTGAATGGGGCCCTTGCCCTGATTTCATGCCCGCCGGTTGTAATATAGCTATCCTGCATGGAGATCCAACGAAAAATAATGTAGATGTCTTTTTCAAGGTAGAGCCTAATTCAGATATTCCTGAGCACTGGCATACTTCGGCAGAAAGGATGATCCTGGTTGCAGGGGAGATGGAGGTTACCTATGAGGGAGAGGAAACACAACTCCTTACCAAAGGATCTTACGCCTATGGACCGGCCGCTAAACCTCACAAGGCCAGGTGTGGAGACAAAGGACCGTGCGTGCTATTTATCGCCTTCGAGGAACCCCTGGATGCTTACGCTGTGGAAAAGGAATGATCCCCTATATCAAATTAAAAGATCTGCCCATAACAGCTCTTTTTATGAACACCTTTCCGCCGGGATCTGAAAAAGAATATTAATTAAGTTCTTAAATATTTCTTCCATGCATAAAAACATGGAAAAGAAATCTTAACTTTGTCCGCATTGCATTTACTGAATAAATTTTTAGGCATACTCTCTTTCCGGGTCATATTTCCAATAAGGTGTTTGGTATTTCAGCAAATTTTTTTATATATTCATTAAAACGAACAAAAGAACCGAATGGCTAAATCACAGCAGACATACAACAAAACTGAAAAGGAAAAAAAGAAGTTAAAGAAGCGCGAGGAAAAGAAAAAGAAGAAAGAGGAGCGTAAAGCAAGTGGAGAAACAGCTTCCGAATTTGCTTACGTCGATCAATTTGGAAATCTTTCAGATACCCCGCCAGATCCCTCGAAGAAAGTTGAAGTGGATGCCGAAAGTATTGAAATAGGGATTCCAAAGAAAGAAGATTCAGAAGAGGAAGACAACAACTTTGGAAAAGAAGGAAAAGTTTCATTCTTTGATCATTCCAAAGGTTTCGGTTTTATCCTTGACAGTCAAACCCAGGAAAAGTATTTTGTTCACGTAAGCGGGCTCATTGATGAGATCGAGGAGAACGATAAAGTTACCTTTGAACTTGAGCGCGGCCAGAAAGGAATGAATGCCGTAAGGGTTAAAAAGCTTTAAACATATAGTTTCAAATATTTGCTGCCTGCGGGCAGTACGAAAAAAAGCGGTGAGATCTTCACCGCTTTTTTTTGTACCTGTATTTTTACAAATTATGATTTAAGCCATGCATGTCTCAGTTCTTTCTGTTGGGTATCTGCATCAGGTTTCTCAGAAAGCCGCACTCCCATTGCAGTGGGTTGTGCCAGAATCCCTTCCAGGGTGATCTCTTCATTATCTCTTACAACCACAACAGAGACCTTTTCACCCTCTTTCCATTTCATTGAGGTAGTCACAAGGTCATATACGTTTTGAACGCTGTATTCAGTTCCATTGATGCTTTTTATGACATCATCTCCCTGCATTCCCAGCTCCCTCATAAATGAATTTAGCTCAATATCATTCCTTACAAGGATGATTCCTGATTCATTTACGGTAATATAAGGAGTAGATTGATCTTTTAGGAAATATCCTACAGGTATCCTGTCCTCTTTTAACTCAAGTCCCACTTTTTCGAAGAAATCTGAATAGGGGATAGGAGTAGAGCCCGCAACATATAGATCAAAAAATTCCTGTATTTCGGGATAAGTAAGATCTACGATATCTGATATCAATTCATCATCGTTAAAAGGCCTGTCTTTACCATATTTGGTGGTAAGCTTTTTCATAAGGTCGAGGATTCCCATTTTCCCTTCACTCAATTCCCGCAGACGAATATCCAAAGCCATTCCTATTAAAGCACCTTTTTGATACACGTTATAATAGCTGTCTTTATATTTATCTTCCAGAATATTTTCGCTCATTACTGTGAAAGGCATGGTATCATCAAAATTGCTCGCAACAGTAATCTTTTCATTTATCCTGTCATAGAATTCCTGCTCATTGATCAACCCCTGGTTCACCTGGAACAGGTTGGCGAAATACTCTGTCACTCCTTCATAAAGCCATAAATGTTTAGACATTTTTGGATCGTTGTAATCAAAATAATGGATCTCCTTACTATGAATGTTCAAAGGTGTGATAATGTGAAAAAACTCATGGGCTACGATGTCTGTCATGGTCTGGTTCAGGGACTGTTCATCCATAGACTCTGGCAAAACCACAACTGTTGAAGTGTGATGTTCAAGAGCACCGAAATTTCCGGCATCATTGTCCCCCGGTGTGGCCGAAAGATAAAGCAGGATCGCATACTTATCTGTATTGTCGATCTCCCCTAAAAATTTCTTCTGGGCAGTGACCATTCTCTCCATATTTGGTTTAATGGTTTCAGCTGAATGAACTTTATTGGGGGAATAAACATTCAAAAGGACTTTCATATCCTCAACCATGAATCCGGTGGTATCTGGTGTGGCATACATGATAGGATTATCTACCACTTCGAAATACCGGTCAAGTAAAAAAACATCTGTAGTGAAATCTGCTTCTTCCGAGGCAATTGTTTGGTTAACATCAAGGGCGCTGCCGGGAATGAGGGTGGTAGGCCTTTTTATCTCCAGTCTATATTTTTCCTCTTTCAGGTTATCAAAATAACCCACAAAACCATGAAGGTTGAGCAGGAAATTCTGATCTTCAAGAATGTTTGTGCCAGCCATGGAATAAATTCCTCCTTCTCCTTTTACGTCAAATGTATCATTCACCCAGTAAGTTACCTTGTCGAGCTCTTTTGCATTGGCGATGCTCCAGCTGTTATCGTCGAGTTTGACGACTTCCAGCTCATTCCCTTCATGATCATAGGCTTTGATATCATCTGCGTATTGTCCGAAATCTGAAGTAGAGTAGGTGCCGGGAACTGTTTTGGGCAGGTAAAAACCTACTTGATCTGTACTGAAAGAGGGGGGATCAATAGAGACCATTACCCGGTCATTCTGAATATTTATGAGGTCAAGGGAAGTAACCACCGTCTTCTCTTCGGAAATTGTTTCTTTCGTGGTTTTGCAACTAATCAACAGGACAGATGCCACCAGTGTGTAAATTATTTTCTTCATTTTGAAATACTTGATTTATAGTAAGACTGGTTTTTTTTGAAAAAGTTACACTTTATCCATCGACAGTTTAAAAATAAGTTCATGATCTCCTCAAACAGGAGAATTTATGACGCTGCTCATATTTTGATGAATTTTTAGACAAATCATTAAAATATGGGCTGAAATATCTTCAGTTTTTTATTGAAAATCGCTAAATTTAAGAGGCGCAAAAACCTCTTTGAATGTTTTCTTTAGCTTCTTTTTCCCAAATTTCCTTTCCAGGCTTTTGCTGCTTATCTCTCATCAAATGTGCAATTAAAACTTCACTCCAATGAAAATTTATGACGACAAACACATCAAGAACGTCGTTTTTGTAGGCGCTCATAACTCCGGAAAGACAACCCTGGCTGAAACAATGCTTTTTGAGGCCGGACTCCTCAACAGGCGGGGAACGGTAGAAACGAAGAACACCGTTTCAGATTATCACGACATCGAACATGAAAAAGGAAATTCAGTTTTTGCAACGCCCCTGCATACAGAATGGCGAAATTATAAGATCAATATCATTGATACCCCGGGTCTCGATGACTTTATTGGTGAATTAATCTCCTCTATAAGGGTGGCAGATACCGTCGTGACTGTGCTAAATGGCCAGCACGGGGTGGAAGTAGGAACCGAGATCATTTGGAATTATATAGACAAGTACCATAAACCCACACTTTTTGTCATTAACCAGATAGATCACCCGGGTCTTAACTTTGAAAACAGCTTTAAAACGATAAAGAACCTTGTGGGTAATAATGCGGTAAAGATCCAATATCCTCTTGTGAGGGAAGGGGCTCAATGTATCATAGATGTACTGAAGATGAAGATGTATAAATTTTCTCCGGAAGGAGGGAAGCCTCAAAAACTTGAGATCCCTGATGATCAGAAGGTAACAGCCATAGCCCTGCATAACGAATTAGTAGAGAAGGCAGCCGAAAATGACGAAGAATTAATGGAGCTGTATTTCGAAAAAGGAAGTCTTAATGAAGATGAAATGCGAAAGGGAATAAAAGCAGGAATGTTGAATTACGACCTTTTCCCGGTCTTTTGCATGTCTGCCCTCAATGATATGGGAAGCGGAAGGTTAATGGGCTTTATTGATAATGTGGCCCCGGCAGCCTCAGATCTTAATCCTGAGCAGAGTCTGGGAGGTCAGATCATTTCTCCCGAAAAGGATGCTCCCGCAGCACTCTTTGTTTTTAAGACTGTACACCAGCCCAACCTGGGTCAGATCACCTTCTTCAAGGTGAAAAGAGGGGAGGTCAAAGTGAACGATAAGTTACTGAATCCCAGGAACGGGGAGATTGAGGTACTGAACCAGCTGTTCATTATGGATGGAAAAGAGCGACATGCTGTGCAGAAATTAACTACCGGTGATATTGGTGCAACATTAAAACTTAAATATACTGAGACGAATGATACACTTTGCGATCCTTCAAACGAAGTTACCCTCAAACCCACTCTTTATCCTCCGCCACGTATAAGAAGAGCAGTATTTGCGGTAAATACAAAAGATGAAGAGAAACTCAGTGAATCGCTTAAGAAGATCCGAAGTCAGGATCCCACTGTAGAGGTTTCTTTTTCGAACGAGACCCGGCAGCTTATCCTTTCCTGCCAGGGCGAACTTCACCTGTCTACCATTGACTGGATCCTGAAGAATATTTATGGGGTTGAAGCACGCTTTGAGAACCCAAAGATAGCTTTCAGGGAAACCATTCAAAGATCTTCAGCTTCTAACTACCGCCACAAAAAACAATCTGGTGGGTCAGGTCAGTTCGCAGAGGTACATATGAAAATAGAGCCCTGGCAGGAAGGAATGGAGGAGCCTGATGGTTTCAACATCCGCGGAAAAGAGGAAGTTGACCTGCCATGGGGTGGCAAACTCGTTTTTTACAACTGTATTGTGGGTGGGGTTATAGACCAGCGTTACCTGCCTTCCATTATGAAAGGAATACTCGAAGTGATGGAGAATGGGCCACTTACCGGTTCCTATATCAGGGATGTCAGGGTGATGGTCTACGACGGTAAAATGCACTCGGTCGACTCTAATGATATCTCTTTCAAAATTGCCGGAGCTCATGCTTTTAAAGAAGCGTTTCTTAATGCAAATCCAAAATTACTGGAGCCTGCTATGGAGTTGACCGTCAAAGTACCTGAGGATATGGTAGGGAATGTCATGACCGAGCTTCAGACTCGCCGTTCGATCATTCAGGGCGTTGAAAGTGCAGAAAATTACCAGATCCTTAAATGTATTGCTCCTGAAGCAGCACTTTATGGATTTTCTACGGAATTACGTTCACTCACCAAGGGAAGGGCCACTTTTACCACGGCATTTTCTTCCTATCAGCCCGTTCCACCAAACATCCAGAATGAACTGGTGAATAAAAAGGAATTGGTTAAATAAATAATTAAGCCTCTAAAAGCTTTAGGGGCTTAATTTTATTATTCATTCTGAACCCTATATAGTATCTTACGCAATCAAAATTAATTACTCATATGGGAATTGGTACGGTAACTATTGGAGAACAACTATTGGAAATAGAAAAATATGTACCCCTTCTGGATGAATTCTCTCCTGCTGTTTCTGCTGCTCCGGTAGCCTGGCACATAGATCATAGTCTCAGGGTCATTATCAAAACGGTCTCAGCCATGGAGGAATCGGACCAGATGAAATATCAGAAAAAATTCAGTTTCAGAAAAAGCCTGGTATTCCTGTCCGGAAAAATTCCCCGAGGAAAGGCCCGGTCGCCTTCAGTAGTTCTACCGCCTGATAATCTCAACATCGAAGATCTTGAATTACAGATCTCCCTTGCACGTCATCATGTGGAGAAAATGGATTCCTTGCCCCAAAAAGCTTATTTTGACCATCCATATTTTAGTCATCTCAAAAAGAAAGAGGCAATACGTTTTGTAGTGATCCATACAGAACACCACCTGAAGATCGTTAGGGATATTTTAAAAACATGAAAGATTTAGTTTGCCTAAATTCCTGAAGGATCTAATTTAATGACTTCCCATTTTTTTTCGGGAGTACGTACACCTATTAAATCATCACTAAGGTATTTAGCCTCTATTTTAGGAGCAGTCCTTAACTTTTCCCTTGAAACACCTACAGGGAACGGACCTGCAAGATATTGCATTACGTCACCATTCTTATCGATCAACACCACATCATAAGCATAAGATTTGATCTTGATATCGAGCAGGTCATTACGACCTATAAATTTTTCTTCAATTTTAAGGGCCAGAGCATATCCATTTCGAAAAGGGGAAACATTGAGAAATTCGGGTTCGATCACAACCTTCCCTGTGGTATCAATAAAGCCATAATAAGGTATTTTATTAATGGTCTTTCTTATAATGCCTCGATCATCATAAATTGCCGGATATTTTTGGGAGGCAATACCTAAATCTGTTTCCCGGGTCACTTCCTTATTGGAAAACAGGTCCTTCCGGAAATCTACCACCAGGTCTCCATTGGTATTGATAAATCCCCATTGCTGATTCTTATATACAGGAATATACCCTTCGTTTTCGGGGCCAATAAGCTCCAGGTCCTTTATGACCTGTGTAAATGATAGCCATGGGAGTAAAATGGCAACTATGGTTATAAGTAGACGTCTCATCTCTTATTTAATTTAAGCTGAATATTAAATCTATTATTTATAAGGCATCTTTCCCATGATAAACATCATGCTTGTTGAATAAATCATTTTTATTCCGTGGTGATCTTCACGTAGATAAGGGATAGAAGAGTAGGGGGAAAGCTGCTTAAAATTAATCAGGTCTCAGAATTATTGAAGGTCTTTTTGATTACAGAAACCAGACTGGTAGCAACAATGGCTCCTAAAAAAGCAAGAAAAACATCCTTTTGAGCATCCCAGATGTCGCCCTGAGTACCAAGGTAGGCATCTCCCAGATCACTAAAGAAAAGATCGGCAACTGCCCATTCAATGAGTTCATAGAAGGCGCTAATGGAAAGAGTGATCTCAATGGGAAGCACCCATGCAACCCAATTGGGAAAGTTAAGCCATTTGAGGAACATTTCCCGCATGGGATACGCAAGAAGAAAACCGAAGCCAAAGTGAACAATACGGTCATAATGATTCCTTGAAGTATCAAAGACATCCATAAGCCAGTAACCGAATGGATTTTCAGCATAGGTATATTTCGATCCATACACATGCAGGCACAGGTAAATACATATAAGAAAATAACTCAGATCGCTGAACTGGTGCTTCTTATAAGTAGAAATCAGAAAAATCAGGAAAAGAAAGGATAGTGCATTTTCCAACATCCAGTTGTAAATATCTGTTGTGCCAACCAGGGAATTGATCCATACGAGCAGGAATATCAAGGAAAAGCTGAGAAGCCAGATATTCTTTCGAAAAGGAATCCTGGTCTCAGATATTGCAAGTGTGAAAATCATTTTATAAAAAATAAAGTTGCGAAAACCAGATCATGCTCAAAGAATTAAATTAAGATTATTTCTGCACACGAAAAATGATTTTTGTCGTGTTTATACTATTCAGGGAGAATAATGGATCTAAACCCCCGACGTTCTAAATAATTTTGTAACATTATAGGTTTGATATAGGGGTAGATTGAATAGTGCTAAAAAAATGATTTCTGAATAAGATTGGGCAATTCATAAAGAAATAGCCCTCAGGAACAAATTAAGCCTAATCAGGTAATATTCTCAATATATACTTTTGCACTATAATTTATATTATGTAAAATAGGAAATATAAGAAAGGAGACACAGAAATGCCACAACTCCTATCTCACCATTATATTAGGTTACCCTACCGGTTATACAAGTACTTTTTAATCTGTACGGGATCCTTTAGGTTCCCTAAGTTTTCCCTGGTAAGAAATAGAACTCCGTTGTGAACTGGTCACTGAGGTATTCGCATTTCCGTTTGGAAATAATGTGATATAGAAAGTCAGGTCTTCGCTGCCACTTTCACCTTTAAACCTAAGTTCAATTCTACTTCTCCTTTTGTTTTCTTCAATCCGGAGATCTTCTGCAAGACCCTCATAGGTAATACCACCCTCAGTGCCAAATCCTCCTCCATAATGTCGTACTCCGAAATATGGCAGGAACAAATTTACGCTGTCCCCTTTAAATCTTATGAAATTAGCGTTACCAAGTAAATTAACCCTGTTACCCGACTGAGGCATGGCCCAATCACTTTCAATTTCAAATTCCCGACTGATGATCTTTTCCCTCAGGTCCTCATATTTCTGAAGTTCTTCTGCACTTTCAATTTCCTTACCTCCTGCGCAGCCCAAAAATATCCCCAGGATCATAAGAACCAGGAAAATCCTTAAATGATCCTGAAACACCACATTACCACTTCGATTATTTGTTGCTTTCATAGGAAGTTCTTTTTAAGACCATTTTTCCATAAAAATGATCACCACATTAATTTACAAAAATTTACGTCAACATCATATTCCCTACCGGGTTTTAATTGATCTTATAAATTGAAAATCAGTTTCATACCGTCCAGGGTTTTAACCTATTATGGATTTAATAAGATGGTTATAAAATTAAATGTGAAATTTCATTCTTTAAGGTTAAAGCGGTTATAATTCTTGAGCCAGGTCGTGAAATTTAGGATTATGTTCACAAGCAGTACACCAATAAAATCTGATCTTGATATAAAAAGCTGCTATGATATTTAAAAAGATAACCGTCTTCGGCACCGGCTCCTTTGGAGCCAGGATAGCCTTCCATCTCGCCTTTAACAAGGTGGACGTTACGGTATATGACCGGGATTACGGACTCCTGGAAGAAGCACGGACCAAATTCAGGGAAATGGGTGATCGATATTTGGAACAGTTCAATACTACAAGCGAAAATGTTGAAGCCGCAATGGCCCATATAGCATACTCCATGGACCTTACCGAAGCTGTAGGAAATGCTCAGTTGGTTATTGAAGCGGTAACCGAAGACCTGGGAGTAAAAAAGAAAATATATAACCAGCTTCGTCAAACCGCCCCTCAAAATGCCCTTTTTGCCACAACTACAACCAGCCTTGATCCTGAAGAGCTGTCCAGAGCCCTGGGCAGACCTGATAAATTCGTGGTCTTTCATCTAACCGGCCAAAAAGACAAAACCGATTCTGCCGAAGTTATTGGCCTCTCCTCTACTGATCCCCAAATTCTTGAAAAGGTCGCTGCTTTTATTCAAGAAGCCGGGATGGAAGTCACGACCATTAAAATGACCTCAGAAATTTAAAAATTATTTCTTGCAGAGTACTAATTTGTCTCTTATGCTTAGGGGGATTATCCGGGTATATACACCTATGAATTTTTTAATATTCTGCTTCTGAATTTTTAACACCTGTAAAACGATAATTCCCTCAAAATCAATTAATTTAATAGGTCAATTCAGTGAGTTTCTTAAAATTGGAGAAATGCATTTAAGTGTACGACGTCCTATTATGGGTGGTTTTGTATTCGCTGTTGCGATGGGTATATCCATCTTTACTTTTGGGGAAATAACTGGAATACAAGCCAAAGAACTGCTGGAAACTTCTGTATCTGGTATAATATCTCTTTGTTACGTTGTAGTGATAGGGACAATATATATTCTGGTGATCATCCTTCACCTATTGAGCGTTCCTATTCCGAGGGTTACCAAATTAAGATTGAGACATTACCATCTCTTACTGAATATAGCCCGTTTTTCAACGCTACTCATTATCTCTGCAGTGACTGTCCTGTTATTGCTTAATATTCCCTTTACCCGAATTAGAGGAGTAGCTGACTCCCATTACCTGAAGATCTATTATGTTATCCTGGGAGTCGCCTCAATCATTGCAGGTGGGTTTATTTCGGTCATTACGATGATATACCACACTATCAGGACAATTATTAACCAGAAAGTAGATGGCTCTAAAAGAAGAAAGAGAAACCGGAAAATAAAAATGAACCAAACCTCTCCTTCCGAAGAAAATCCGGTATAGAATTTCTGCTTCTGCTGTTTAACAATATCTTAGAAGGAATTAAATTTTGATTCTTTAATTTGAGAAAGTTTGTAAAAATATAAACTTTCATGAACGATATTGTAAAACGTGCCATCTTTGGTGGAGCTGTTTCTACTGTAATTATGGGTGCCGGTACATATATTTTGGGGGAGGTATCGGGCTACCAGGCAAAAGAATTGTTATCCAGCTCCCTTAACGGGATCAATATGCTGTGCAACACGGTGATCCTTGGTTCCTCAACCATTCTGGCATTGATGTTAACCTTAATAAGCCTTAGCCGGGCCGCAAAGTCTAAACTCACCCATTCTCATTATGAGCATGTATTGATCGTAGCCAAGGCAGATACCGTTTTAATAATTGCGGCAGTCATTGCATTCCTGCTCCTAAACCTCCCCATAACAGAGTCAGATCAACTTCCCTCCTCCTGGTTCTCGATCATTTACTATATAAGTCTTGCTATGGCAGCCCTTCTTGGTGGCGGTTTTATCGCAGTGATAACCATGTTGTACGGTACTATTGCAAATGTTATCCAGATCGTTGGTTTTCGTATGACAGATCATCCATTGGTAGAACAGGATGACGAAGATGGACCTTCAGGCGGGAAAAAAGAAGAAAGAAAAGAGAAGGTGAAAAAGGCGGAAAAAGAAATAGAATAAAAAAGGACTACCCGAGAATTGATTTCTGTTACGCTAACCGGAACTTTTTGGATCCTTGCAGAATGCAAAAAATCGAGATTAACGTGAAACCACTTCAGGAATAGTCCTGATCTTCTTTTTCAAAGCAATTAATATAAACCGCAAAAAAAGCAGAAAATTTTTTTCCGGCGGCCTGGAAGCTTAATTTTTACTTTAATCTTCTAAAGATTTGGGTTTTGTCCACCGCGGGAGTTAGCATTTCCCAGTTTCTGAATAATATCTGTTGAGCTCCCTTCCGGAATATTAAATTTAGGCTTGCCTTTATATGGGAAAAAATACATGAAATCTTTAATGTAGGTTCTCCAACTTTCGGCAAGACTTAGATTTTTGTTCTCACTGCCAATATCAGGTCTTATCAATTCATCCCCTTCTTGATCATAAGGTGCCCCTTGTGCACTGTTTCCGGCGAAAACCATTCCTTCGTTGATCTCAGAATGAACTACCGCACTCTCTCCTGAAGCTGATGGGAAATCGTCTACCGTAACAGAGAAATGTTCAAAAACCTTGTTTTTGGAATTAATGTCTTTTACCTCGAAGGAGGAATCTGTATTATTAACGGGATGACTGAAAATGGGTGCACCGCCGGCATCTTCAGAAATGGTCTTTAAGGAATCGTAAGAATTGCGAAGGGCATCCTTATGGGTAACAATAATACCTTTGATCTTATACCCTTCCTCTACCAGATGTTTTACGGCGTCTTTTGCTCCTTTTCCCGTTGTATCAATAAGAAGCATGTCTTTCATATTCAAATGTCTTATCGCATAACCCTGGGTACCGTCTGCGGTTTTAATGATAAAGGTGTCAGAAACAAGTTTTAAAAACTTTCCTTCCTCTGCCTGTTGAATAAACTCAGCCGACTGGCTGCTTATTACTTCCTTTTTATCTACTTCCTTCATGGAGTTTTGTTTTTGAGTGAAATTAAATATACAACCCCACTAAAATTGGAGCAAGTCATTTAGGAGTGTTTAACTGGCATTTAGCAGTTTATTAACGACGAGGTAAAGGCTGAAAATTTTCCATGAGAACTCAATGAAAAATGGGTGAAGACAATATGGTTCTTTTGAAGTATAACAGGCACTCCCTGAGTATTTTTTCCAATCTCAAGTTCTTCGGAAGGAATTGAAAAATGATTTGCAATTTCCATAAGAAGCCGGTTTTTTGCTGTTTTTGAAGGAGCTTCAAAAACAGATCTTTTCAGAGCCGGATAATAACTTGTTCCCGCTGAAGTATGTATATAAGACTCAAGTATTTCTGATGTGGTGAAATAGGTGAGATTTCCAATCTTTACTTCGCCTGAAGCGGCCCGGTGATCCATAGAAAGAATGTTACATTGCTGAACTTTCCAGTTGAGTCTGCGCGGAAGGGAAATTCTGCGCTGATGGGCTTTATAAGCGGCCTCTTTCATACTCCAGAGCAACCATACCATTAAGTCTTGCCGGGAAGTAGATTTTATTATAGCTTGTTCTGAAGGGGTGAATACCTTTTCAAGAAAGCCTTTCCTCCTCCAGTTGCTTTGCAATGCAGCCACCTGCAGGTCTACCACATCATTACCAATCATGCCGCTGTTTGCTTGTTTCTTATGATCGCCACTGCATCCTGTACAGTCATCATATTATCCATGGAGTCATTATCAATGGCGATATTAAATTCATCTTCCACATCAAGTACAATATCCACCAGGTTAGCAGAATTTATCTCCAGGTCCTTAATAAAATCTGTCTGCAGGTTAAAACTCTGAAATGCAGGATCATTTTGAACATACGGTTCCACGATCTTTTTTAAGCAGTAAACTATTTCCTTCGTTTCCATTCCTTTACAATTTGTTATAGTTCTTAAGGTATTGTTTTTTCCTTTTACTGCTTATGCCTTTAACCAGATTTTGACATTCCTCTGAACACCACTACAGCATTCACATCCCCGAATCCAAAACTCGCTTTTACCACGGTGTTGACCTTTTTCTCAATGGTATCCACAGGGACCTTTTCCCTGTCTATCACACTTTCGATCCCAGGGTGAAGGTCTTCAGAATTCACATTTCCAAAAATAAAGTTATTGGTGATCTGCAGGACAGATGCTACGCTCTCAATACTTCCAGACGCGCTTAAACAATGACCTGTCATACCTTTCAGACTGTTTACATAAGGAAAATCTTTACCTGAAAGTCCTAAAGTCTTACTCCAGTTGCAGATCTCTGCGGTATCCATTCCTGTGGCTGTTAAATGACCATTTATAGTGTCTATCTCTCTGGCGATCACCCCTGCATCTTCAAGAGCATGTGAAATGCATCTTTTAACTCCTTCAGGGTTTGGTGCGGTCATACTGCCTCCATTTATTTGACCACCGCTGTTAATGTGGCCACCCAAAACTTCGGCATAGATCTTAGCACCTCTTTCTAAAGCAGAATCCAGATCTTCAAGGAGCAGTGCCCCGGCCCCACTTCCCGGTACAAACCCAGATGCGGTTGCACTCATAGGGCGTGATCCTGAGGTTGGTTTGTTATTGTATTTCTGCGGAAGTATCCTCATTGCGTCGAACCCGCCCCATATATAAGGACCGCTGTCACCACAACTTCCTGCCAGCATTCTCCTGGCCTGGCCCGTTCTTATCCTGTCATAAGCCATCAAAATGGCCTCTGTACCGGTAGTGCAGGCAGAGGAGTTGGTGCTAACCATATTCCCACAATGCAATTTACTGTTTAGATAGGCGCTTATACCGCTGGCCATGGTTTGTACCACGCTGGTACTGCCTAACCTCCGGGTTTTGCCTTCATCTATCAAATGAATGGCCTCCCTGAATTTATCCACTCCAAGAATTCCCGTTCCAAAAATGATCCCAGTATCCCACCGTGTTCCTTCATCCTCTTCGAAAGCCAGACCTGCATCTTTCCAGGCATCTGTTCCGGCGATGACCCCATAGACGATCCCGCTGCTGTTGAGTCCGCGCAGTTCAAGGGGTGTGAAATAATCCTGTAACATTTCGGGAGAAATTTCCGGCTGCCCGGCTATCTGACAGCTAAATTGAAGTTCTTCCAGTTTGGGGATGAACCTGATACCGCTTACCCCTTTCCTGATAGCCTGCTCAAAGTTCTTTAGACCTACCGCATTGGGAGCTACCACCCCCATTCCCGTTATTACTACCCTCCTATTCATCTTCTATGATCATCCCGGAGATCTCTCCCCTGCATACCAGTTTACCTTCTTTATTACGCATCTCTACCTTGCATTTTAACTTCTGAAACCTAAAATATTCCTTTTGGGAATTCACCATCACTTTTTGACCGGGTAAAACAGGTATATAAAAATCAATATCAATATTGCTAAGCGCTACTTTTAACCTGGAAAGATCTTTATTCCGAAGTAAATAAATACCCAGGCTTACAACCCCTATCTGAGCCATACATTCGGTGAGGATTACTCCGGGTGTTACGGGATTATCCTTAAAATGTCCCTGATAGAAAAAGGAACTTTCAGCAAAGGTGTAATTTCCCTTAACTCCGTCTTCATTGATCTCTTCTAATTCATCTACAAATAAAAACGGGTAGGAATACGGAAGATATTTTATGATCTCATTTCTTTCCATAGTCTGATTCTACGGGTGGGAATAGTCATTTTTTTATCATTTTGTGGATTTACTTCTGTTCAGGATCAATTAAAAATTTTCATTTTAGATGTTCGCCTCCATTAACCGGGATCACAGTGCCGGTGATCCAGCTAGCTTCATCCTTACTTAGCAGATAAACCGAATTCGCTACATCTGCAGGGGTAGTAAGCCGTTTAAATGGATTTCTTTTCACCGCGTGTTCCCTTAAAGTTTCATAACCCGGGATCATCTGGAAAGACCGGGTAACTGTCACCCCAGCCTGAATACAGTTGGCCCTGATCCCTTTTGGGGCAAATTCCAGGGCAATACTTCGGGTTATTGCTTCCAAAGCCACCTTTGCGGCAGAAACTGCAGCGTAATTTTTCCAGGCCTTGGTGTTTCCTTCGCTGGTAAAAGAAAGAATTCGGGCATCTTTGGCAAAAAGTCCGCTGTTGAAGATGATCTTTGTCCAGTCGTAAAGGCTAATGGCCATTGCATCTATAGTTTGCTGGAAATCATCATTCTTTAACGTTGGTTCCTCTCCCAACATGGATTTTAGATTCCCTTTGGAAATGCTATGCAGCAGGGTCCTTATTTTGCCATTCTCTCCCAGAATTGTTTTGATCTCCTCTGCCATTTCCTCCCTTTTCTCACGCCGTGTGGCATCTACATTGAAAGTATGGATGGCCACCCCCAGTTTTTTGATCTCTCCAAACGATTCTTTTATCTCGGGAAGGTCATCTCTGCGGTCGCGATGGATAATGATAATGTTCATGCCATGTGCGGCAAGTTTTTTTGCAGATGCAAAACCAAGGCCACTACTTCCACCCAGGATCAGGGCCCAATAATCTTTGTCTTCGAATTCTTTTACCATTGTAAGAGTATTTTTTGTGCCGAAAAACCGGGGCCAAAACTTAACATGAGTCCCTGCTCTCCCGGGGAAAGCGGTTTATCCATAAATCTCTTTAAGACATAAAGTACTGTTGCACTGCTCATATTTCCATACAACCTCAATACTTCCTTAGTGTCCTCAATATCCTTTCCTAAGTTACCAAAAAGATCTTCAACCACCTGCACGATCTTTTTTCCACCGGGATGGAAGATAAGATGGTCTACCTGTTCAATGCTGCTGTTGTATTTTTCCAGAAAAGGATAAATGATGTTTGTAAAATGCCTGGCTATTGCACCGGGAACTTCAGGGTCAAGTATCATTTTTAGCCCATGGTTAGTCAGGTCGAATCCCATGAGATAGGTAGTATCAAAGAAATGATACATTCCGTTTCCAATGATCTCGGGACCTTCGGCCTCATCTTCTGAAGAAAGTAAAACACAGGCTGCTCCATCTCCGAATATTGCCGCACTTACCATGTTTGCCATCGAGAAGTCATCCAGCTGTAAAGTCGCGGTGGGACTTTCAACTGCCACCACTGCCGCACGTTTCCCTTTTTCAGCCTTCAGAAAATTCCCGGCATAGATCATACCTGAGATCCCTGCAGCACATCCCATTTCGGTAACCGGCAGGCGTACTACATCCTGTCTCATTTCCAGCTCGTTTATGAGATAGGCATCCAGAGAAGGGATCATGATGCCGGTACAACTTACCGTAATGATATAGTCAAGGGAATCAGCTTCCCATCCAGCATTTGTAAGGGCCTTTTGAAGGACCCGGGAACCTAATTTTTTAACTTCGCGGCAATAAATATTGTTCTTGTCTTCAAATGAGGTAGCCGTAAAAACTTCCGCAGGATCCATGATCGAATAACGTTTATCTACCGCGGCACTCTCGAAAATCTTAATGACCTTGCGACGGAACCTTTCCTCCTGGCTTTCAAGCCAGGTCTCAACAAATGGGATAACCTCTGTGGTTTTTCGGGAAAATTCGGGTAACTCTGTCGCAACTGTTGTAACCTTTACACTCATAAAAATTTATTTGAACAATATCCACTGGTAGCGAAAAGCCCATTTCCATTTAATTTTCTGGGCCCTTACCTTTAAGTTCCTCCCGAACCATTCCAGTTCATCTTCCTTAAATCCCCTTAAAATTGATATTAGACCATCCCTTCTTGCAATTTCATTTTTAATGAAGACCGCACAAAATGCTTCAAAAAGATAATAAGCTATCCGGCTCCTGTGGAGGTCATTGATGACTACGCCCATAGAACTGTTCTTTACGAATATCCTTAAAAGGTCCTCTATTTCATCATCTTTAAAGTGATGCAAGGTTAAGGTACATAAAAATATGTCTGCTTCCTCATTTTTGAAATTACGGGAAAAGACATCTGTGCTTTGGAAGCTTATTTCAGGATATTCATTTAACCGTTGTGCAATTGCAATAGTGTGTCGATTACCATCTATCCCCACAAGTTCCATGGGAATTTTTTTTCTTCTTCCCAATTGCGCAACTTCCATCAATACGCTCCCATTTCCGCAGCCAACATCTACTATTTTTACAGGTCGTTCTAATGTATAATTTTCAAGTACCTGCTCTATCCCTTCAAGAGTCAATTTGTTGCCTCCCAGCCATTTATTAACTTTGTCAAGATCTTTCAGGGTCTTCTCCAATTCAGGTCCCTGAAGGTCAAAATCGTCCATGATCTCATGGCGGGTACTTCGTTTGCGGGTATCAATATTTTTCATCCTATCGCTCTTCCATGGGTTCTTTTAATTATTTCTGGGAGCAAAAATGGCATTTTAGAAAGGAGTGCCTGGGAAACTTCTGCCAGGTTCTCTTTTAAAAGGATCTTCTGAAGCCATTTGCCGGTATTTAAACGGCTACGGAATTCCTTCTCCCACTTTTTCCTGTAATCGGTTTCCATTTGTTCCCTGCCGGCATAAGCCTTATTAAATGCTGAAAGCAAAACTTCTGATGCGATTTTTGCTCCTTGCACTGCCATGGCCATCCCGTTTCCACAAAGTGGATGGATCAAGCCTGCAGAGTCGCCAACCATCAGGATGTGATCCTTCACTATTTCTTTTGAACTAAAGGAGATCTGGGCAATGCTTAAGGGCTGTTCAAACAACGGAGTCGCTTCGGTAAAGAAGGTATTCAAAAAAGGGTTTTTCCGAAGTTCTTTTTCAGTGAAAACCTGCGGATTCTTATAATCCTTAAAACTTTTATAGGTTGCCAGGAAACAAACGTTGACCGCTCCGGTTTCGGTTTTGGACAAGCCGCAATATCCACCCTTGAAATTATGTAGTCCAACCAGATCATCAGGGAAATCGGGAAGATAATAATGGCTTTTAATACCCACCCACGGGGCCGGGTTTTTGAAGAACTCACGGTTCAGTTCCTTATCCAGGTTCGATCTTTTTCCAAAAGCTCCTAATACATGCTTCGACTGGTACGAATCAGAAGAGGTTTCCACACTAAAATGACCTTCCCCAAAATGTATGTCTTTCACTTTCTCCTGCTTCACCTCCACTCCTCTTTCAAGCGCGGTCCTGTACAACAATTCATCAAGTGCATACCTGCTTATCCCAAGGCCGCCCGGCTCCAAAGAGGTTTCAAGAAAATTACCTTTTTTTGTACTGTAAATTAACCGGGAGATTTTTTTTGGGCCTGCCTCCAATAAAGGAATTTCCAGTTCATCAAAATAAGGCAATACTTCCCTGGAAAGATATTCCCCACATACCTTATGCTGCGGAAAACTCTCCTTTTCAAAAAGAAGTACCTCCACCCCCCTGTCGGCAAGATGGATCCCTGCAGTTAGGCCGGCGATACCACCTCCTACAATTATGACCTCCCTTTTATTCATTTTTCACCCGGAAACAAAAAAACCCGGCGAACCGGGTTTAATTTTAATATATTTCTGAACTAGTTTTCAGCATTTCTTTTTGCTTCTTCCTTAAGCTCTTCATTAGCAACGATGGCTAGCTCAACCCTACGGTTTTTAGAACGCCCTTCAACAGTAGAGTTATCGTATTTTGGCTGGCTTTCACCATACCATTTGGTATCAATCCTTCCCGCTGTGATCCCCTGGTTAACAAGGAAATTAGTTACAGCCTGTGCCCTGTTCTTGGAAAGGGTTAGGTTGTAGGCATCACTACCGGTACTGTCTGTATGACCTTCTACTAAAATATTGGTTTTAGGATACTCTTTAAAGATATTAGCCAATTTCAACAAGGCTTCACGGGATTGTCCTTCAATATTATATTTATCTGTGGCGAAATAAACACCACTGGTTTCGTCAAAGGTCACATTGATACCCTCACCTACTCTTTCTACTTCAGCTCCCGGAATCTCCTCTTCAATTCGCTGGGCTTGTTTATCCATTCGATCTCCAATATAAGCACCGGCTGCACCACCTACAACTCCACCAATAATGGCTCCCAAAGCGGTATTACCTTCCCCTACCTGGTTACCCACAACACCACCAAGTACGGCACCTCCTGTGGCTCCAATTACGGTTCCTTTTTGTTTGTTACTCGCATTTCTTGTCGCATCACACCCAATAAGCAGGGTGGCGGCAAATAGAACGGCAAATATTCTGTTTATCGTTGTTTTCATCTTTTTATTTATTACTGTTTATTAAAGTTCATTCGTATAGTAAAGGGCCTTCCTTCAAAATTTATAGTCTGTTCCCAAACCATTACATCAGTGGTCAGAGTGGTTAGATTGATCCTGAACCCTTGGTTACCGGTAGTAGATTTATAATCTTCGTTAGTAGGCTTCAGCATCATGTCATAGTTACCTCCTGAGGCATCCATTTCAGCTACAGACCAGATGAAATATCGCGGTTCATTACTACATCCCATATTTGAAGGAACATAACTTCCGCGGTTGTTGTTTGAAACAAAGTTCCAAACGCTGTTTTCAAGACATTCGGCAGAGGTATCGTTAAAAAGGGTTACTTCCAGATTTTCCTGTCCTTCAGGATATTCGATACTGTTAAGGGTCCAATCCCCTCTCATGGTTTTCCTGGCTTCATTTACAACTGCACTTGACTTGCAGGATACCAGAAAACCAAACGCCATAAATAAAATTGCAATCTTTTTCATAAGTTCATTTTAGTTAATAAAAAAATCCAATGCCAACTTCAAATAAACCGAATATTGACACTGGATGGTACGTTCTACAATTATCTTCTGAATAAGCGGCTTATTAATGCGATCACCAGTAAGACAAGGAAAATGTAGAAAATAATCTGTGCAATATCGGCAGCGCCCTCAGCTATTCCTCCGAATCCGAAGATAGCCGCAATAATTGCAATGATCAGAAAGATAACGATCAGTCGTATCATAATAAAAGTTTTAGTGATTAGTTCCTCTAAAATTACATTTCGCGCTTCCGCTAAACAAAAGATTATTAATATTTTAACAAACCTTTTGTAAAGAAACAACAATATGAAAGCATAGAACCTAAAACTTTCCTAATATTGCAACAACTGCATTAATTGTGCCTCAAATTTTGTCCTTGGAAGATATCCTTCTTCGAGGGCCTTGGAAAACGGAATTGGGGTTTCAAGACTACCCACTCTTTTTACCGGTGCATCCAGGTATTCGAAACACTCCTCGCTTATCATAGCCGCAATGTCTGAACCAACTCCACCAAATACCGAATCCTCCTGAAGGATGATCACTTTTCCGGTCTTTTTGACTGAGGCGAAAATAGCTTCTTTATCTAAAGGCTGAAGGCTGCGCAGATCCAGAAGATCTGCGTTCACCCCGGGATTATTTTCCAAAGTTTCCAGTGCCCAGTGAACCGCTGCCCCAAAACTTATGATGGTAACGTCTTCTCCTTCTTTCAACCTTGCTGCTTTTCCAAAAGGAATAGTGTAGTAATCAACCGGCACCTCCTGCCTTACACTACGATACAGGGCTTTGTGTTCGAAGAACAACACAGGATTAGGATCATTGATTGCAGTACAAAGCAATCCTTTTGCATCATAGGGAAATGCGGGATACACCACCTTTAGTCCCGGCGTCTTGGTGAACCAGGCTTCATTGGTCTGACTGTGAAAAGGACCGGCACCAACACCTGCTCCACATGGCATTCGCACCACAACATCTGCCTTTTCGTTCCATCGATAATGGGATTTTGCAAGATAATTAACAATAGGATTGAATCCTGAGCTCACAAAATCGGCAAACTGCATTTCCACCATGGCTTTCAAACCGTTAATAGATAATCCCATGGCCGTTTCAATGATCCCTGATTCGCAAATAGGAGTATTTCTAACGCGTTCTTTCCCGAATTCTTCGAGGAAACCTTCTGTGATCTTAAAAACACCACCGTATTCGGCAATGTCCTGCCCCATAAGGATCAGGTTCTCATGTCGCTGCATTGACTGCCGCAGCCCCTGAGAAACAGCATCTATAAAACGTATCTCTTCCTTTACGGGACCAACCTGGACAACTTCATGTTCATAGGTCTTGAAAACGTCTTTTAATTCTGTTGCTTCATCAAATTCAACAACTTCTTCAGCATTTGCTTTTTTAAGGGCATCATTGATCTCGGTCTTTATTTCTTCACGGAATTGGTCGTCAAGTTCCTCGGAAAGCTCTCCTTCAGAAATAAGGAATTCACGATAATTGTGCAACGGATCTTTTTTGGCCCATTCATCCATTAGTTCAGAGGGAACGTATTTGGTGCCACTGGCCTCTTCATGACCACGCATCCTGAAAGTTTTGAACTCTACAAGGACTGGTCTGGGATTCTCCCGAAGACTTTGAGCCAGTTCCCGCATACGGGTGTTTACTTCAAGGATATTATTTCCGTCCACAATTATGGTTTCCATTCCGTAACCTATGGCACGGTCGGCGATATGTTCACACTTGAATTGCTCTGAGGTTGGAGTTGAAAGTCCGTATCCGTTATTCTCAATACAGAAGATTACCGGCAGGTCCCATACCGAAGCAATGTTCAGGGCCTCATGGAAGTCTCCTTCACTGGTTCCTCCTTCTCCCGAAAAAACTGCGGTTACCTTTTTTTCTCTCCTTAGTTTATGCGCCAGGGCGATCCCGTCTGCAACTCCAAGCTGTGGTCCTAAATGAGAGATCATTCCCACGATCCTGTATTCCTGGGTTCCAAAATGGAAACTACGGTCCCTACCCTTGGTGAAACCATCGGCTTTTCCCTGCCATTGGCTGAAAAGCCTGTAAAGAGGGATATTTCGGGAAGTAAAGACACCCAGGTTCCTGTGCATGGGCAAAATATATTCATCTTCCTGCAAGGCAAGGGTGACCCCCACCGAGATAGCTTCCTGGCCTATTCCGCTGAACCATTTGGAAATCTTGCCCTGGCGCAGCAGCACCAGCATCTTTTCTTCGATCATCCTGGGCTTAAGCATTGCCCTATACAATCTTATCAATTCTTCTGAAGAAAGTTCTTTTTTATTGTACTCTATATTCTGTTTTGTCGGGGACATTTTGGTTTCCATAAAAAATGAATTGCTTCCCCAAATGTACTTAAAATAGGCTTCCTGAGTATTAAGAATTATATAATCCACTCATAACTCTTGAGAAATTATTTAACTTTGTGAAGTAATAAATAAAGAACTTTATGGAAATGAACAACATTCCCAGCGTTGATTTGGCCGACTTTCTATCTGATGATCCACAGCGAAAGCAAAAATTTGTGAATGAGATAGGGAAAGCCTATGAAGAGATTGGTTTTGTGGCCCTCAAGAACCACTTCTTGAGTGATGACCTGGTAGAGGAACTTTATAAGGAAGTTAAATCTTTCTTTGACCTGCCTCTGGAAACCAAGAAGAAATATGAAATAGAAGGCCTGGCAGGGCAACGTGGATATATTTCCTTCGGAAAAGAGCACGCAAAAGGTAAAAAGGAAGGTGACCTTAAGGAATTCTGGCATTTTGGACAGGAACCTACCAAGGACGCTGAACTTACTGAGGAATATCCCCCCAACGTGCATGTTGAAGAACTGAAGGATTTCAATCACACCGGAATGGAAGCCTATCGCATGCTTGAAAAAACCGGAATATATGTTTTGAGGGCTCTTGCTCTTTATATTGGTATTGATGAACATTATTTTGATCATTGGGCCAGTAACGGAAACAGTATTCTGCGACCTATTCACTACCCTCCTATCACGGAAGAACCAAAAGGTGCTGAACGTGCGGGAGCCCATGGAGACATCAACCTTATTACCCTTTTAATGGGAGCATCAACCGGTGGTCTTCAGGTGAAAAGAAAAGACGGACAATGGATCGATGCCATTCCGCAGGAAGATGAACTGGTTATCAATGTTGGTGATATGCTTGAAAGACACACCAACAATAAACTCCGTTCTACTATTCACAGGGTAGTTAATCCTCCTAAAGAGCAATGGGGAACCCCACGATATTCCATTCCATTTTTTATGCATCCCCGCAGTGAGATGCCTTTAAACTGCTTGCAGGAATGTATTGATGAAGATCACCCAAAGGCGTATCCTGATATTACAGCAGGAGAATTTTTACACCAACGCCTGGTGGAAATAGGTCTTAAAAAATAGGAATTTATGGCTAAGAAAAAACTGGGGCTGGAAGATCTTGGAGGATTTGTTTTTTCTACAGATAATAATTTCGATCCGAACCTGAATTCTGAAGACGAGAACCGGGAAACTCTGAAGCCCTCTGATCAACGATTGGAAGCTCATTACAGCTCCAAAGGCCGTGGCGGGAAAACCGTGACGGTAATAAAAGGTTTTGAGGGAACCCCGGAAGATCTTACAGATCTTGGAAAGGAACTTAAAAAGAAGTGTGGAGTTGGCGGTTCTGTAAAGGACGGTGAGATCATCATACAAGGAGACGTAAGAGATAAGATAATCGATCATCTCCGTGAAAAAGGCTTCAATGTGAAGCGGGTTGGCGGTTAAAAAACAAAGAATCTATGGAGGAGAAGAGTTTCTTGCACATCGCTCACGGGGATGACATTTCAGAAAAGATTACGGCTCTTGATCTGCCGGGGGATATTATTACCTGGCGGGAAATGTTATGTGAAGGTCCTGCTTCGCAGGATGTAGGGGATCATGAATTCATTAAGCTGCGCCAGAAGTTCTTAAAGGAAAATTACGGGATCTCAAAACAGGATTACCGGGAAAAATTTGTTTGTGAGCTCGAGAAACTGGCTGCTGTCAATAATTATGACGAAATAGTTCTATGGTTCGAATTCGACCTTTTTTCCCATATGAATATGCTTGGGGTTATTTCTTTTCTGCTTCAGAACAAAAAAATGGATCCTTTATCACTTGTTTGTAGTCGAAAACTGGAAGGAGAAGAAGAAATGATTCCCCTGTCAGAACTTTCCGAAGAGCAATTGGAACAACATTACGAACATCGCATCCCATTGACAGAGGACGATATTAGTAATGCCGAACTCATTTGGGAACTATACTGCAGCACCAATCCTAAAAGGCTCATATCTGAGATCAAAAAGTCCACCAATTTCGAGTATCTCTCCAGTAGTATAAGAGCTCATATTGAACGCTTCCCAAGTGCAAAGACCGGCCTTAATACCCTTGAAGTTAATGTGCTCAAGCTAATTAAACGTCATGAGATCAAATCTCTTAATCATCTGTTGGGTTACGCCCTTAAATACCAGGGTTATTACGGGTATGTGGACGTTCAGATGCAACGTGTGATCGACAAAATGGCGCCTTTTTACACCGCTTCAGAAACCGGCGTACAGCTCAATGAAGATGGACAAAAAGCTCTGGAAGCCTCCAAAAACTACTACCAAATATTAAAAGACAATGAATGTTACGGCGGGGTGAGAAAATATGACTTCCTCTATGACCCCGACACCCATGACCTCCTAAAATTATAATATGAATCATTTAGCAGCTTCAGAATTAATTCTGAACCAGGACGGAAGTATATATCACCTTAATCTTCGTCCCGAACAAATAGCCCCAACCGTTATCGTGGTTGGTGACCAGGACAGGGTGGGCAAAGTCACAAAATACTTCGATACTATAGAACATACTGTTCAAAAAAGGGAATTTCATACGCAGACTGGCACCTACAAAGGCAAACAAATCAGCGTAATATCTACGGGGATTGGGACTGACAATATAGATATCGTTCTCAATGAACTGGATGCTCTTGTAAATATTGATTTTGAATCCAGACAGATCAGGGAGGAAAAAACACAGCTTGACATCATACGAATAGGCACTTCGGGGTCTGTACAGGCTGATATTCCTGTAGATTCCATTGTGGTAAGTAAGCTGGCAGTGGGTTTTGATACGGTCCTTCATTTCTATCAAAGTGATGACGTCCAGTTAACCGACTTCAATGAGGCCCTTGCAGATCACCTGGAAATGAGTCCGCAACACAGCAAACCCTATGTAGTTGCTTGTGATACAGATCTGGCAGAGATTTTTGACGGTCCCAATACCTATGACGGATTCACCGGTTCCAACGCCGGGTTTTATGCACCCCAGGGAAGGGTTCTAAGACTTCCTTTACGGGAAACCCAAATGCGTGAAAAGATCGCTTCTTTCAATTTTAAAGGTAAAAAGATCACCAATCTGGAGATGGAAACCTCGGCCATTTTTGGTCTTTCAAAACTCCTGGGCCACCGGGCGGTTTCCCTTAACGCGATCATTGCCAACAGAGCAACGGGAGATTTTACCAAAGACGGCGCAAAAGCTATTGATACCACGATAAGGTACACTTTAGAGCGGCTCGCGGGCTCATAGGTCATTTAACAGAAAATTAAAACCAAGGGTACAGCATATTTGTATTTTTGAGTAAATACCCCATATATGCTGAAGCCTGATGATATACAAATAAGGCACCGTGATCTAAATTGGTTAAGTTTTAATAACAGAGTACTCCAGGAGGCAGAAGATCCTGCCACTCCCCTTTACGAACGCCTGAAATTTCTTGCAATATTCTCCATGAACCTGGATGAATATTTCAGGGTTAGGGTATCGCAACTTCGGCAAATGAAACGGGTGGAGAAAAGTATTCGTAAGAAACTTGCTCTACGTCCCAATCAAACAGTTAAGGAGATCCTGAGAGAAGTAAAAAAGCAGCAGGAAAAATTCGGAAAAGTTTACAGGGAAGAGATCATCCCGCTTCTGGAGGAAAAAAATATTTTCCTGGTGCATTATGATCAGTACAATGATGAGCAGAAAGAGTTTGCCAAAAAGTATTTCTACAAGATCTCTTCATGCATTAAACCCGTGGTGGTTGAATCTGAAAAAGACGGAGACCTTTTCCTGGAGAACAACACCCTTTATTTATATGTCACTTTTAAGGGGCAGGACGATTTTGGTATCGTAAATATTCCAGTGGAAGAATGCGGAAGGTTCATCTATTTTTCTTCTGAAACTAAAGAACATAAGATCACGTTTTTGGATGATATCATCAAGGCCCGTATTTCTGAAGTTTTTAAGGGACGAGAGGTTGATGGCATGTATGAGATCAAACTATCCCGTGATGCCGAACTCTATATTGATGACGACCTGGACGGGATCCTTGCAGAAAAAATCTATGATTCCCTGGAGCAACGATCAGAAGGACAGCCTACCCGGCTCCTTTATGATTCCAATATGCCCCAAAAGGATAAAAAGATCATAAGAAAGACCCTTAAACTGGGAAAAATTGATATGATGCCCGGAGGAAGATATCACAACTTCAGTGATTTCTTTTCCTTCCCGGATCCCACGAATAATCCTGAGCTTCATTACGAAAACCTACCGCCCGTCAAACATAAGATCCTGGAGAAGTCACAGGATTACTTCAAAGAGATCTTAAAAAAGGATATTTCGGTTCATTTTCCCTACATGGCATTTGATTATGTGGAAAGGTTCTTACAGCAGGCTGCGGTTGACAAAGAGGTAAAGGATATTAAAATGTCCATCTACAGGATCGCAGATGAGTCTGTGGTTACCTCTGCCCTTCTTACAGCTCTCAAAAACGGAAAAAACGTTACCGTATTTATTGAAGCAAAAGCCCGTTTTGATGAAAAGAACAATATTGACTGGGGTAGAAAATTTGAAGAAGAAGGTGCCAAGGTCATTTACAGCTATCCTAAAATTAAAGTCCATTCGAAGATACTTTTGATAAACCGGCAAGAAGATGGAGAAATTAAGAGCTATGCTTATATAGGTACCGGAAATTTCAACAGCAAAACTTCAAAGATCTATTGTGATCATGCCATTTTTACTGCTCAAGAAAAGATCACTACTGAACTTTCGCGGGTTTTTGAGGTGCTGGAAGGCGAATTGATCATTCCCAGGTCCAAACATTTGCTAATCTCCCCTTTTTCGACCCGGAAAGCATTTACTGATATGATCAACAGAGAGACTGAGAATGCACTCTTAGGAAAAAAAGCAGGCATTACCGCCAAAATGAACAGTCTGGAAGACAAGGAGATCATCGAACTGTTATACAAGGCCAGTAATGCCGGGGTTAAGATAAGGTTACTGGTAAGAGGGTTCACCTGTCTCATTCCTGGTGTAGAAAATCTTAGTGAGAACATTTACATGACCAGCATTGTTGATCGCTTCCTGGAACATGGCCGTATTTATATTTTTGAGAATGAAGGTGACGAAGAGATCTACTTCGGAAGTGCTGACTGGATGAGCAGAAACCTCGATAGAAGAATCGAAGTGATCGCCCCCATATATGACCCCGAGATCGCCAGGGAGTTCAAAGACATTCTGGATATTCAACTAAAAGATAATGTAAAGGCAAGGATCCAGGATGAGACGGAATCCAATCAATTTGTTCAAAGACTTCCTGACGAAAAGCCCATAAGATCACAATATGAGATCTACCAATACTTAAAGAAAAAACATTCTGTATGAAAACAGTAAAAGTTGGAGGGGTGCCTGAGCATTTTAACCTACCCTGGCACCTTTGCATTGATGACGGCACCTTTGATAAAGAGGGAGTTAATGTGGTTTGGCGGGATTTCCCTGATGGTACCGGTGCTATGACAATGGCTTTACGCCGCAAAGAAATTGATGCTGCCGTGATTCTTACAGAAGGGATTGTAAAGGATATCCTCTACGGCAACCGTGTAAAGATCGTGCAGGAATATATTGCTTCCCCTCTCATTTGGGGGATCCACGTGGCCGCAGGATCTTCTTTTCGCAATCTGGAAGACCTCCGTCATCAAAAGGTGGCTATAAGTCGGCTGGGATCGGGATCTCATCTAATGGCTTATGTCAATGCCAGGAATCTGGGTTGGGATCCCCATGAACTGGAATTTGAAATAGTTGGTGATATAGACGGTGCCGTAGCCGCTTTAAAAAGTGGAAAAGCGGGATATTTTATGTGGGAACATTTTACTACAAAACCCCTGGTGGATAATGGTATTTTCCGAAGACTTGGAGATTGCCCCACGCCCTGGTCCTGTTTTGTAATCGCTGTAAGGGAAGAATTCCTGGAACAGGAGTCGGCAGCGGTCCAAAATATGCTGAAGACCCTGAATGGGGTTACCCGAAGATTTAAAAGTATACCAGGGATACAGTCAGCCCTGGCAAAAAAGTATTCCCAGGAACCGGAAGATATTAAACAATGGCTGGAAATAACTTCCTGGAGCCAGAAACAGATCTCTGTCACCGAATTAGAAAAAGTGCAGGACCAGCTTCTGGAACTTGGACTTATCAAAGAAAAGAGAGAAAATGCTGTTTTCCTCAACAATGAACTCTAAAAGACCAATATGAAATATCTAAGTTTTACTACCCTTTTAATCCTTTTACTAATTTTTCCAAACAAATCAAAGGCTCAGGTACAGGAACCCGAAGTAGGTATTCATTCCAGGGATGTTGCAAAACACGAACTTAGCCTGAATGTGCTGAATGTACTCATCTTTGGTGCCCTGGACGCCTCCTATGAATATGTCCTCAATGATCACAGTACTATTGGGATTGATGTTTTCTCTAAGGTATTCAATAAGAATGAGGATGATGATGTAGATCTTTCTGAAGTTTATGCAAAAGATTTTTCG
Organism: Salinimicrobium flavum; assembly: GCF_042684505.1. Classification (NCBI taxonomy): domain Bacteria; kingdom Pseudomonadati; phylum Bacteroidota; class Flavobacteriia; order Flavobacteriales; family Flavobacteriaceae; genus Salinimicrobium; species Salinimicrobium flavum. The sequence continues at coordinate 244,076 of NZ_JBHULT010000010.1, read as the reverse complement.
GTCACCACCGGCTTCAAATACTTTTATAAAGAAGAGAATAGCGCCTGGGGGTTTTACGCTGAAGGCTTCGGAATGCTTTCAGACGGGGTCAATGAAAAGGAGGTAGAAAAGGTTGATGGCACGGGAGGAACTATTTACCTTGATGAAGAACTGGAGTATACAGATTTTGCCCTTGGTTTTGGAATTGGTGGGAAATTTGTAGCCAAACAAGGTTTCCTGATAGATGTTTCTTTTGGATTAGGGAGGAACCTCTTCCACAAGGATTCCCCCGATATTGTTATTCTACCTGCCGTGAATGTGGGGTACAGATTTTAATTACCAGTCGACAGGTTCTTTCCCCACCGTCTTAAGATATTCATTCGTCGTGGAAAAATGCCGGTTCCCAAACCAGTAGCCCCTATTTGCAGCCAGTGGTGAGGGATGGCCACTCGTAAGGACCAGGTGTTTTGAGGTGTCGATCTTTTTACCTTTCTTTTTTGCGGGACCTCCCCAAAGAAGAAAAACAAGATTCTCCCGTTCTTGAGAAAGGACTTTGATCACGGCATCTGTAAATTTTTCCCATCCTTTACCCGTATGAGACCCTGCTTCCCCTGCCCTAACAGTAAGAGTAGCATTGAGCATAAGAACGCCCTGTTCTGCCCAGTGTGAAAGATGTCCATTTGATGGTAAGGGTTTTCCCAGGTCTTTTTCGATCTCACGATAGATATTCAGCAGGGAGGGCGGAATTTTTGTTTCAGGTTGTACAGAGAAGCAGAGGCCATGTGCCTGTCCGTATCCGTGATAAGGGTCCTGCCCTATTATAACTACCCGGGTATCTTCAAAAGAAGTATGTTCAAAAGCCTTGAAGATATTCTCCTCTTCAGGGAAACATATATTTTCGTGGTACTCTTTTTGTACAAAGCTTAGAAGTTCCTTAAAATAGGGCTTTTCAAGCTCGTCATTTAACTTTTTTTTCCAACTTGGCGGTAGGTAGGCCTTCATAATATTAATTAAATTGCGGCATCCCAAAAATAGGGAATTTATCTATGATTAAAATCACGGCGAAAACACTTTCCGATCTTGAATTCCCTACCGTTTGCCAACAGGTGAGCCAGTTTACAGTTACAGCACCTGGAAAAGAAAAAGCACTTGAAATTGTGCCTTTTCCCAGTTACGATAAAACACTCTTCTCCCTTCACCAAACTAATGAATATGTTTCTTCTTATCAACAGGAAAGCAGGATACCCAATCATGGGTTTGATGCCATTGACCAGGAAATAAAATACCTGGGGATTGAAGATACCATGTTGGAAGCCGCCGGCTTGAGAAAGATAAGTGCTATTTCAGAATCTGCGAATACCCAGATAAAATTTTTTGAAAAATACAGTGAGCTTTACCCCACCCTTCATAAGACCACTTCGGAAATAGAATACACCCCGATCATTATTGAAAAGATCAATAGGGTGATCGACAGGTTTGGAGAAGTAAAAGATGATGCCTCTCCCCTACTTCAGGAGATCAGAAGAAAGATAAACAAGGTAAAAGGGCAAATAAACAGCAGTTTTGGAAGTGCCCTTACCCATTATAATAATTTAGGGTATCTCGATGATATCCGGGAAACCGTAGTAGAGAATATTCGGGTGCTGGCTGTTTCTGCCATGCACAGGCGAAAGGTCAAGGGAGGTATCCTTGGGAACTCCAAAACGGGTAGTATTGTTTATATTCAACCTGAGGCGACTTACATTTATACCCGTGAATTGAACAATCTCGAGTATGAGGAGAAAGAGGAGATCAAAAGGATCCTTAAGGAACTTACAAATTTCATTCGTCCTTTTCGTCCGCTTTTAAAGGAATACCAGGAGCTGTTAAGTGACATAGATGTAATTGCAGCAAAAGCAAAATATGCTATGGATATGAATGCGGTGCTTCCCAAAGTATCCAGGGAACGGGAGTTGGAAATGATCGATGCTTATCACCCTTTGCTCCTGCTAAGTAACCGCAGAAAAAAAGAAAAAACGTTTCCGCAGACCATAGAGTTGAACAAGGAAAAGCGGATCATAGTGATCTCAGGTCCCAATGCCGGCGGTAAGAGTATCACCCTTAAAACAATTGGTCTACTGCAGTTAATGCTGCAAAGCGGAATGCTTATTCCTGTCCATGAGTATAGCAGGGTTTGCCTGTTCAATAAAATATTGACCGATATTGGAGATAACCAGAGCATTGAGAATCATTTAAGCACCTATAGTTACCGGCTTAAGAACATGAATTATTTTCTCAGGAAATGTGACGACAAGACCCTTTTTCTGATAGATGAATTTGGGACCGGAAGTGATCCCGAACTGGGAGGAGCCCTTGCTGAAACCTTCCTGGAAGTATTCTATGAAAAAGAATCCTTCGGAATACTCACCACCCACTATGCAAACTTGAAAATGCTGGCAAATGAACTGCCAAACATGGTCAATGCGAACATGTTGTTTGATGCCCGCACCCTTGAACCGCTTTACAAGCTCCATATGGGGGAAGCCGGTAGTTCCTTTACTTTTGAGGTTGCCCAAAAGAATGGAATTCCTTACAGCCTGATCAACCGCTCCAAGAAAAAAGTGGAACGGGGAAAGATCAGGTTTGACAAGAGTATTGCCGATCTGCAAAAGGAACGTTCCAAATTGCAGAAAACAACCACTTCCCTTCAAAACAAAGAACAAAAAACTGAATCTGAGAAAAAGAAACTGGAGGAGACCAATCTTCGCATCAGGCAGAAACTCGAGGATTTTCAGGAATTGTATGACAGTAATCAACGCCTTATATACCTTGGGAACAAGATCAATGATATAAGTGAAAAATACTTTAACAATAAACGTAAAAAAGAGCTGATAGGAGAATTCATGAAGATCGTGGAAATGGAGAATTCCAGGCGCAAAAAAGTTACCGTTAAAGAGAAAAAGGTTGAAAAAGCCAAAGAAAAGAAGGTGCTCCAGGAAGCTGAAAAGAAGGTAGAAGAAATAAGGAAAAAGAAAAAAGTTAAACAGGAAGAACAAAAAAAAGAAGAATTAGCCAAACCAAAACCGGTTTTGAATGTTGGTGACCGGGTGAGAATGCAGGACGGGAAAGCCGTAGGCAGTATTGATAGTATTGAGAAAGGAAATGCTAAGGTGAACTACGGCATTTTTACTACCTCGGTATCTGTTGATCAATTGGAGCTGGTACAACGAAAAAAATAGAAAAAGAAAAATTATGGTGAATTTTCCCGAAAATAAAAAGATCATCCTGTTTGACGGGGTATGTAATTTGTGCAACAAAACGGTTCAAACCATCATTAAGAATGATGAGAAGGATGTGTTTCGGTTTGCCCCTTTGCAAAGCGATATTGGCTTACAGATCGTTAATGAACGTGGTATTGATACTGAAAATCTGGACTCGGTGATCCTTATTGACCCCGGGGTGGCCTATTATCATCAATCTACTGCAGCCATTGAAATAGCGAAGCATCTTAAAGGTTATCGCTGGTTGCGGTTTTTTAAACCCCTTCCCGAAGGATTCAGGGACGGCGTCTATAGATTGATCGCCAATAACCGTTATAGTTGGTTTGGAAAACAGGAAACCTGTATGACCCCAACCCCTGAACTCCAGTCTTTATTTCTGAAATAAGAAACTCCTGGAGTGTTATTTAAGGTTGCTTAACAGGAATTCCAGCTTTTCATTGGTGTTCCTGTTCTTCTCAAAAGAATGGGTGTAGAATTTGTTCTTTTCTGCCAGGCCTTTCTTCTGAAGCTCTTTGACCAACGGGGCGTGTTCTATGGCAACCTTTCCGGTTAACAGGATTCCCATATCTTTTCCTGAAGAGTAATAATCGTACACCTTTTTTAATCCGGAGAGATACTGGTAATCCTTGGTAAAGCCTCCTCCCCTGTGTACCCGTATGGTAATAGACCACGCTGTTTCCTTGTCCAGCTTATACTGGCTGTACAACAGGTCAAAAGTATCACTAAAGGAATATCCCTTTATAAGACTGTCTGCCGCCAAAACCCGGTAAGCCAGTTCTTTCATTCTTTTTAAAGTAAGGCTGTCGCTCATGTATTCACTGAAGACAGCAAGCCCTGCCTGCGTGATGTTGTTATTGGAGAGTCCATGGGAAAATATCCGTAAGGGTTGATTGAGTCCATTGAAGGTGGTGAGCATATTCACCCCTATCTCGTGGTTAGACAGGATCTTGAGGTCATTGTCGCTGAATTTACGGTTCTTTTTCACCACCAGGGTCTTGGTAGTGTCCAAAGCCATGGCCGCAGCGGTAATACTGTTGCTTTGCTTTATTCTGAACTGGAACGGATATTTTTCCCCGAAAGCCTGAAAATAAGCCTGTGCCTGGTCTGCATTATAGCGCGGTACCATTTCTTCGGCATCTTCTTCCTTGTGGAAATGCAGGATGAATTTGGCATTTTTGACATCTTTCTCCTGCGGAGTTCCAAACACCCGAAGGGAGTTATAAAAAAACTTCTTTTCCTGCCCCACAGAAGCAATACACTGAACCAGGCCTGAGTATTCATAGATGGTATCGTGGTAAAGTTTCCTAATCCCCTCATCGGGAATATCCTCGAGCCGTTGACTGAAGAATTCACGCTGAAGCTGAAACGGATTGAATTTTACCTTCCGGTAATTGAAAGAAGGATCTTCTGAAAATTTAGAAGCAAAGAACTTCTTCTTCTCCTGCTCGATGTTTAGCGGATTCAAATAGTTTAAAACATCGATCTCCCGCACCAATCGGTCAAGATTCCTGTCTATTTCAAACAGGTTGGAATAAGTATTTTGGTCCTTTGCATTCATCTTATCACAGATTCAGGTAGTGAAATTTAAAAAATAGGGGCAAATACAAGAAAATTAAATCTGTCTGCCAAATATATTTCAGGATCTTTTCAGTTAAAAGTCCCTGAATTATCTTCTCCTACATTTTCCATAAGCTGAAAACATTATGAAAAAAGAAAATCCTTCCGGCAGCATTGATCAATTCAATGCAAAACCTTCATTCGTACGCTGAAAAAATTATGTTATTTCTGCCCTTTAGGAAGGTTGTCATTCCAATTCCTTGCATGGGGTTCCCCCAGTTTATCTATAGATTTTGCTACTATCATAGATACCGCGGCATCTCCTGTGATGTTTACCGTTGTTCGGCACATATCAAGAGGCCGGTCAACAGCAAAGATAAGGGCCAGACCTGCTTCAGGTATTCCCGCCTGGGCCAGCACGATGACCAGCATTACCATACCCGCACCGGGAACAGCGGCAGATCCTATGGAAGCAAGGGTAGCTGTAGCGATGATCCCCAGCTGTGCGCCAAAGCTTAGGTCCATTCCGAAGGCCTGTGCGATAAAGACCGCGGCCACAGCCTGGTAAAGACTTGTACCGTCCATATTAATTGTTGCACCAATAGGTAGAACAAAACTGGTTACTTCTTCATGTACACCCAAATGTTCTTCGACCCTTTCCATGGTAACAGGTAAGGTTGCTGCACTTGAACTGGTAGAGAAACCGAGTAGCTGGGCAGGTGCTATCCCATTCTCAAAAAATGCAGGATTCCTTCCGGTAAATATCCAGACGATCAACAGGTAAACTCCAATCATAAGGAGCAGCCCAATAATAACGGTAACTGCATACATTGCCAGGGCCGCAAACAGGTCTGTGCTGGGTGATTCTACGACCAAAGCTGCCAACAAGGCAAACACCCCGTAAGGGGCCGCTAACATAATAAGGTCAATAAGTTTCAGAATCACCTCATTAAAGCCATCAAAAAAGGATTTAACGGGTTTGGCCGTCTCTTCGGGGATAAGGATCAGGCCAATTCCGAAGAAAATGGCAAAGAAGATCACCTGCAGCATGTTGGCATTATCTCCCGCGGCGGCAAAAATGTTACTGGGCACAAGGTCTTCCAGAGCTTGCAGGGGGCCGGCTTCCTTTTGTCTTTCAGCATCTGCGATTCGTGTTGAAGCGTCACCTTCATAGCTCGCAATAAGTTCATTACGGGTTTCTTCAGTAATTGTACTTCCCGGTTTTATAAGGTTTACCATTCCCAGTCCAATAGAAACAGCGATCACCGTGGTAACAATATAGATCAAAATGGTGCGGGTACCCATTTTGGAAAGCTTTGAAATATCTTTTAAGTCTGAGATCCCTTTGATGAGGGATGCCAGGATCAATGGCACTGCGATCAATTTTAAAGCATTGATGAAAATATTCCCAAATGGTTTTATCCAGTCACTAATAAATTCAGATCCCCAGGAAAAATTTGTCATCAGAAGGGCAAAAAGAACCCCGGCAGCCATTCCCAATAAGATCTGCCAGTGCAGTGCAAGTTTTTTCATAATTTAAAGTTGTCTGTAGTTTTAGATTTTTGAGGTTTTATTCAGTAAATAGAAATCGGCCATCACCAGGGCTGCCATGGCTTCTACAATAGCTACGGCCCTTGGTACCACACAGGGATCATGCCTGCCTTTTCCCTGCATCTCTATCTTTTCCCCTTCAGAATTGATGGTTTCCTGCTTTTGCATTAAAGTGGCTACCGGCTTAAAGGCCACCCGGAATGTAATTTCCATGCCGTTTGAAATTCCGCCCTGTACCCCCCCGCTAAAGTTGGTGCGGGTGCTTCCGTCCTCATTGAAAAGGTCATTGTGCTGACTTCCTTTCATGGCAGAGCCACTGAATCCGCTACCGTATTCGAATCCTTTTACGGCATTAATCGAAAGCATGGCTTGGCCCAATCGAGCGTGCAGTTTGTCAAAAACCGGCTCTCCGAGTCCGGCGGGAACATTTCCTATGATACACTCGACCACCCCACCTACGGTATCGCCCTGTGACCTTATCTCTTTAATATAGGCTTCCATTTTCCCGGCAGTTTCAGAATCAGGACATCTTACCGGATTATTTTCTATCTCCCCAAAATTTAGTTCTCCGGGTTTTTTATTAAGGCTTATTTCCCCCACTGCAGCAGTGTATGCCGTAAAGGTCATACCGTGCAGGAGTTGTTTAGCGACAGCACCGGCCGCTACCCTGCAGGCAGTTTCCCGGGCAGAAGAACGCCCGCCACCCCTGTAGTCACGGTTGCCGTATTTTTGATCGTAAGTGTAATCAGCGTGAGAAGGACGGTACACATCTTTTATATGTGAATAATCACCCGACTTCTGGTTGGCGTTCTCAATGACAAACCCGATGGGTGTCCCTGTTGTTTTGCCCTCGAATATCCCCGAAAGGAATTTTACCATATCAGGTTCTTTTCGCTGGGTCACGATGGCCGACTGTCCCGGCTTCCTTCTTTCCAGTTCCCGCTGAACAAGATTGAGATCCAGTTCCAGCCCGGCAGGACATCCGTCGATAATTCCTCCAATAGCCTCCCCGTGGGATTCTCCAAAAGTGGTAAGTTTAAACAGGGTTCCAAAGGAATTACCGGCCATAGGGTTTGAATTTGAGCAAATGTAATTTTTTAAGGTAAGATTTAAAAATGTTATTTCTCAGCTCAGCAGCGCATTTGCCATTATTTGTACAGGATGCAGCGCTTTTTTACCTGTTCCGTCAAATATCTGGTGCCTGCAGGACGTACCGGGAGCTGCAATAATTGTTTCTGCGGAAGCCTTCCTTACAGCCGGAAACAGGCTTTGTTCCCCAATCTGCATACTAATATCGTAATGCTCCTTTTCGTAACCGAAAGATCCGGCCATTCCGCAACAACCCGATGCTATAATTGTTACTTCATATTGCTTCGGAAGGTTAAGCATGAAAAAGGTGTTTTCTATAGCCGAAAGAGCCTTTTGATGACAATGTCCATGCAGTTTTATCTTTTTCTTTTCTGAAGTGAAAGCCGAAGCAGTAATGTTCCCGGTAATGATCTCCTTCTTAAAGAATTCTTCGATCAAAAAGGTGTTTTTTGATAGCTTTTCTGCCGCCTGCCGGTCATCTGCGAGTCTTAAATATTCATCCCTGAAGGTTAGGATCGCCGAGGGTTCAATTCCCAGAAGAGGAGTTTCTTCGGAAATGATATCCCTGAAAATCGAAACGTTCTTATTGGCAATTTTTTTAGCCTGTTCCAGGAAACCCTTAGAGATGAAGGTGCGACCGCTTTCCGGATGTTTTACGATCTCCACTTCATAGTTCAGGCCATGCAGGAGATCAAGTGTTGCCTTGCCAATTTCCGATTCCAGATAATTGGTGAATTCATCATTGAACAGATAAACCTTCTTTTTTGGAGCTGGAGTTTCACGTTTATTTTTTTCATAGAACTCAGAAAGGGTTTCCGAAGAAACAAGCGGCATTTGTCTTTGTGGTGCGATTTTTAGAACACTTTTGATCATTCCCGAGGTAGTGCTGTTGGAGAAAACCGCATTTGAAATTTTCGGGAACCGGGATGCCATTTTGTTCAGTCTGGTGTTGTACGCAAAGGCTTTACTTCGGAAAGAGCTACCGTTGGCCTGCTGGTACTGGTATTCAAATTCGGCTTTATAGGCTGCCATATCTACGTTGGAAGGACATTCGCTCTTACAGCCCTTACAGCTGATACAAAGGTCCAGTACCTCTTTCAATTCCTTGTGATCGAATTTATTCTCTTTTTCTGAAGTGGTAAGGAATTCCCGCAACGCATTCGCACGGGCACGGGTAGTATCCTTTTCATTTCGGGTAGCCCGGTAACTGGGACACATGGTGCCTCCCGCTTCTACCGGTTTACGGCAATCGCCACTGCCATTACAATTCTCTGCCCCCCGAAGGATACCTAAAGAATCTGAAAAATCCATAAGGGTCTCAATTTCGGGCTCCTTTCTGCCGGGTTCATAACGCAAGCCTTCATCCATGGGTGGAGAATCAATGATCTTTCCGGGATTAAAAATGTTGTGGGGATCGAAGATTGTTTTTACCCTTTTTAGAACTTCATAATTTTTCGAACCTATCATGAATTCAATAAACTCAGCACGTACACGCCCGTCACCGTGTTCCCCGCTAAGGGAGCCACCGTATTTTTTGACCAGGGCAGCCACTTCCATCGTGATCTTTCGAAACAATTCGACATCCTCCTTCTTCTTTAGATTCAGGATGGGTCGCAGATGGAGTTCTCCCGCGCCGGCATGTGCATAATACACAGCTTCTTGTCCGTAATTTTTCATTAATGCAGAAAATTCTGTGATGTAATCTGCAAGATCTTCTACGGCCACTGCCGTATCTTCAATGCAGGCTACCGCTTTACGGTCACCTACAATATTCCCCAGCAAACCGAGCCCCGCCTTGCGAAGTTCAAGAGCAAGATCAATAGAATCCCCTTTTAAAACAGGTAAGGCATAGGCAAGTTCACTTTGAGAAATGGTCTTTAGAAGGTCTGCTGTTAGTTTTGTAAGTTCGTCTTCATCATTTGAACGCAGTTCGAGCATGAGAATGGCTGCCGGATCCCCTTCTATAAAAAACCGGTTATCCCGGTACTTCAGGCTGTTCCTGGTGCAGTCAAGGATCACCTTGTCCATCATTTCACAGGTAAACAAAGAATGTTGCATCGCAGGAACGACCGCTTCCAGGCATTTCTCCACCGAGTCAAAATGGGCAGCTACCATCACGGCCTTATTTGGCGGCAGTTCATCCAGCTGCAGAGTGATCTCTGTGGTAAAGGCGAGGGTACCTTCACTTCCGCAGAGAAGGTCAGTAATCGTGAATTTTGGTCCTGAAGGGGTAAAAACTTCCGAAGCAGCCAGAGCATCTATAGCATAACCGGTGTTTCGCCGGTGAATTTCGGGTTTCGGGAAATTCTTCCTTATCTCTTCCCGCACACTATCTTCCTTCAACAGGCCCCAAAGACCTTTGTAAATGTCACCTTCCCTATTCCCGAGATTCATTTTTTCCGTGAACCCTTCCGAAGAAATATTGGAGAAAACACCTTCTGAACCATCTGAGAGAAGCACCTTGAGTTCTACAACCTTATCACGGGTGACGCCGTATTTTATCGAGGTGGTTCCGCTGGAATTGTTGCCCACCATCCCTCCTATCATACAACGATTTGAGGTAGAGGTGTTTGGTCCAAAGAAAAGTCCGTAGGGCTCCAGGTAACGATTAAGGTCATCACGAATCACCCCCGGCTGCACACGAACCGTCCTTGATTTTTCATCCAGCTCAAGAATAGCGTTAAAATATTTGGATACGTCTACCACAATCCCCTCCCCCACACACTGACCGGCCAACGAAGTACCTGCCGTACGCGGAATAAGTGATACCTTGTTCCTGCCTGCAAATTTGATAAGGCTGACGATATCTTCCCTTGTTTTTGGGTAAGAAACAGCAAGGGGTAAAGTGCGGTACACAGAAGCATCTGTCGCGAAAATACTGCGCCACAGGGAGTTAAAATGAAGTTCTCCTTCGAGTTTTCCGGATAATTCTCTTAATTTATCTTGCATTCAATAGATAATCGATTAATACACAGCACCCTTAACACGCCATTTAATAAAATTAACAATTTATTGGCGAAGGTAGCTAACTAGTGGGAGTCGAGAAAGCCTAATTTTGCCGGAAACTAATAAAAGAAAAGATATGAAAAAATTACTTGCACTAACCTTATGTTTATTCGGATTTGCTTTGAGTTCACAAGCCCAAACAATCGCTGACCATGCCCTTGGTCTTCGTTTAGGTGATAATGATGGTTTTGGAACAGAGATCTCCTACCAACATGGTCTTGGAGAAAATAACAGGCTGGAATTGGATTTGGGTTGGAGAGACAGTAATCACTATGACGGTTTTAAATTGACCGGACTATACCAGTGGGTATGGAATATTGAAGGCGGGTTCAACTGGTACGTTGGTGCCGGTGCAGGAGTTGGAACAAGAAGTTTTGATGACGAACACGACCATGCTAATGATGATGATTTCTTCGCTTTGCTTGCGGGAGATATAGGGATTGAATATAATTTCGATTTTCCTTTATTGATTTCGCTAGATTTCAGGCCTGAAATTGGTTTCGATGATTATAACGATGATCTTGGTTTCGATATCGCACTTGGGCTGCGTTATCAATTCTAGATAAGAAAAAGAAAAATTACAGGGCCGCTAAAAAATATTTTTAGCGGCCTTTTTTTGCCCTTCTGTTTTGTCTAATGCCTTTTTATACAGGTTTTCATATAAAGGCACAACAGAAAGTATATCAAAATTAAAGGCCTGGTTACGGGCATTGTCTTTAAAACGCTTCAGGTTCTCCTCGTCCCTGAGAATAGAGATGCCATTTTCAGCCATTTCTTTCACATTTCCAACCCCGCTCAAAAATCCTGAAAAAGCCTCTTTGTTCACTTCCGGAAGACCTCCTGTATTGGTGGAGATCACGGGAACCCCATTCACCATAGCTTCCAGGGCGGCTAAGCCAAAGCTTTCGCTTTCTGAAGGAAGCAGGAAAAGATCTGACAGGCTCAATACTTTATCAATTTCATGGGATTCCCCCAGGAAAAGTACCTTGTCCTCTATCCCCAATTCGGCTACGAGGTCTTCGGCCATTTCGCGTTCAGGGCCATTCCCTACCATGATCAATTTAGATTTTATCTCCTTTTGAATGTTGTAAAAGATCATGACCACATCATCGATCCTTTTCACCTTTCTGAAGTTACTCACATGGGTAATGATCTTTTCATCTCCCGCTGCCAGCATGTTACGATGACATCTATCCAGGGAATTGATGTATTTAGAAGTATCAATAAAATTAGGAACTACTTCGATCTCCTTTTTCACCCTGAATAATCTCATAGTATCTGTTTTGAGACTCTGGGAAACGGCAGTTACCACATCACTGTTATTGATACTGAATGTTACCGCAGGTTTGTAAAAAGGATGGTTCCCTACCAAAGTGATATCTGTACCATGCAGGGTGGTGACCATGGGAAGAAAGATCCCCTCTTCTTCAAGCATTTTCTTAGCCATATATCCGGCGTAGGCATGAGGAATGGCATAGTGTACATGCAGCATTTCAATCTTGTGCAATTTCACCATATCAACCAGTTTACTACTAAGAGCCAGTTCATAGGGCTGATAGTGAAAAAGCGGATATTCGGGAACATTTACCTCATGGAAATGGATGTTTGAGGATAACTGTTCCAGACGTACGGGTTGTTTATAGGTAATGAAATGTACTTCATGGCCTCTCTTTGAAAGAGCCATCCCCAGCTCTGTGGCCACCACACCACTTCCTCCGAAGGTTGGGTAGCAAACAATGGCGATTTTCATCTATTATTGATCTATGGCTTCGTAAATAACTTCCTGTATCCTTGTACGAATCCCCTCTTTCAGCAGGTCATTATTGATTGCAGAGGGATGTACACGATTCGATAAAAATACGTAAACTATTTCTTCCTCCGGGTCTGCCCATGTAAAAGTTCCGGTAAAACCGCTATGTCCAAAACTGGTCATGGAAACACAGCCGCAGGTGGGACCTGCCTCCTTCAGCTGTGGTTTATCGAATCCTACCCCTCTTCTCACTTCGTCATCACAGTAGTAACAGGTATTGAACTTGTTGATCGTTTCCTGCTTTAAAAATCTTTTCCCTCCGTATTCCCCACCATTAAGGTACATCTGCATGATCTTGGCTACATCGTTGGCATTTGAAAACAAGCCGGCCTGCCCTCCAATACCACCAAGCATGGCAGCTCCCTGATCGTGCACATATCCCTGCAGCAGTTGATTTCTCCATATCTTATCCTCTTCTGTGGGAACTATCCTTTCCTTCGGAAATTTATTTAAAGGCAAATAAGAAGTGTTATTAGCTCCCAAAGATTGCAGGAAGTGGTCCTGAATGAGATAATCAAGGGAGGTACCGTATGAGTTCTCCAGGTATGCTTTCAGCAGGTAATAGGGGAGGTCACTGTATTTGTATTCCTTCTTTTTATTAAGTTCACTTTGCCTGATCACCTTTACAATTGAATCCCTAATGTCATTCCTGACATACATGCCTTCTGCGATCCTGGTATTGAAGCCCGGAAATTCCACATCGCGTACATAATTTTTATTCCCCCGTTTGGTTTTTGGGTCTATCGTGACACTGTGAAAAGGGATCCATGATTTAAAGCGACCGTAATGCGAAAGCATTTCCAGCAGGGTAATATTGGCTTTATCAGTATTTCTAAATTCGGGGAACATTTGCCCAAGAGTGGAATCAAAATCAAGTTCATTCTTTTCCACCAGTTCCATCACCAGCGGCAAAGTCGAGAGTATTTTGGTAAGCGATGCAATATCGTAGACATCTGAAGACCTAACAGGAGATTCTTTTTCATAAGTATGATACCCCTCGTTAAGTTCATAGATCACTTTTCCTTTTCTTGCCACAATCACCTGCACGCCGGGAGTCATCTTTTTATCGATTGCCTGTTTTACCAGGGAATCGATCTTTCTAAGCTTATAGGAATTCATTCCTACACTTTCAGGCAACCCATAGGCAAGCCTATGAATATTCCTGGTCCTGTAACCGGTTCCCTGGGGAAAATCCTCACCCGCGCTTACCGGTAGCTTTCCTTTAGCTTCTATAGCACCAAAAATGACCTGTGCCGCTTTTTCCTGAGCCAGTTTGTTGTTTTGATAAGCTATCTGTATGCCTTCAAAGTTACCCGTGGAGTTTAGGTCAAGTAAAGTATAAGGACGCGTGAAAATGTTCAGGATCACCTTGTTTTTGCGGGCAATCTCATACAACCATGCCTGTTCCTTCTGAGACATCCTGAATTTTGCCCATGGGGACTCATCCGACTGGTGGTAACCGAGTATTACCAGATTGTAACTTTCCAATTTATTTAAAAGTACATCAAGGGTTTCCGCAGTAACTGTATCGACCTGAGTGTAACGATTCAAATGCTCGTAAAATACATCCCCCGAAGCCTCTCCAAAAGAAACATACGCGATCTTGCTTCTTTCCAGATCTCTCACGGGAATGGTACTTCGGTCATTTTTGATCACCGTCATCGCGTTCTCATAAAGTTCATGCGCCAGAACCTCATTTTTTATACTGTTGAGATCTTCATATAGATAAGCGGTGTTGACGGGTTCCAGGTCGTAAAGGCCCGCTTTATATTTTGCATAAAGGATCTTTCGCACTGAATGTTTTAGACGTTCCTCGGTTATAAGGCCTTCGTGATATGCTTCAATGATCTTTTCTGAAGCCAGGGGAACATCTTTTGACATCAAAAGAATGTCGTTTCCGGCGAGAAAGGCAGCAAGATCTATCTCTCCCGGTTTATCAAAATCGGCTACCCCCTTCATGTTCAGGGCGTCTGTGATCACGAGTCCGTTAAACTCCATTTGCTCTTTCAGTATCCCGGTAACAATTCCGTGAGAAAGAGAAGATGGGAAATCCCTTCTTCCTTCAAGACTCGGTACATTCAAATGCCCAACCATAACACTGCTCAGGCCATTGGTAAACATCTCCCTGTAAGGATATAATTCTTCCCTGAAGATCCTCTCCCTTGAAAAATCGATAGTAGGAAGGGTTTTATGGGAATCTGTCTCGGTATCTCCATGGCCCGGAAAATGTTTCGCGCTGCTCAGCACATTTTCCCGCTCCATACCCTTAATATAGGCAGCTGCTTTTCGGCTTACATTTTCTTTGTTTTCGCCAAAAGAACGGTTACCTATGATAGGATTGGCGGGATTGGTATTCACATCTACCACAGGCGCAAAATTGATCTGAACTCCCAGGCGAACAGCATGTTTGGCAATACTGGCTCCAACTTCTTCAACCAGTTTATCATCCTGAATAGCCCCCAGGGTCATATTCCACGGAAAAGCATAAGTAGAATCAAGTCTCATGGCAAGACCCCATTCTGCATCCATTCCTATCAAAAGAGGAACTTTTGACAGGGCCTGAAATTCATTGGTAAGTTTAGCCTGCCTATGCGGGCCTCCTTTGGAAAAGAGAATACCGCCAACATGGTGTTGCTCAATTAATTCTGTGATCTTGCTGATCTCTTCGGAAGTACCGCTTGAATTAATATCTACCATGAACAATTGACCCACTTTTTCCTGAAGGCTCATCCTATTGTAGATGCTGTCTGCCCAGGCTCGCTGAAATTCATGATCATCGGCGATGAGCGGACGGTTCTGGGAGTAGGCAGCCTGAAGGAAAAAAAGTGAGACGAGTACTAAGCAGAAAGTGCTTCTCTGTAACCTCATTAATTTAAGAATCGCTTGTGCCAGCTTTCAGAGGCAGGTACTTCCCATTCTGAAAGATACTCGGCTTTGTTATTTACCAGGTTATTAAATACTATCGTTTTGGGAGAAACGGCACGGTCTTTTGCCATTTTCCGGAAATCTATAAGGGTTTTGTAGGCTATAAATTCCCCTTGTTTATAGGAGACATTCATCCTGTCCAGAAGATCGACTCCATATTCTTTCTCGAGTTCCTGAATGAAACTGACAGAAGCATCAATGGAACAGCCCGTTGCCACATTCATTTTCTGATCCAGGGCCAGGATGATGAACCTGTTATATTTGAGTTCATATGACGCTTTTAGATCGGCACCATGAGCGGTCCATTGTTCAATGAACTGTTGAAGTTTTACTTTAATTTCTTCCTGCTCCTGTTCTGTAAAAGAGCGGTTTGACTGGTAGATCCAAACACGGGAGCTATCAGGTAGATTCTCGAAAGGGACAAACATTCTGTGGGAGTTTTATTTTTTACAAAAATAGCTGATTTTAAGCTTGGTTCAAACTGCAGGGCGTTAAAGTTAAAATGAAATTATCAGTTTAAATGCAAAGATCAATACACTCTATGTAAATATTAAATCTAAAGATTTAATTTAATAAAAATGACAGAAATCATAGGTCGACCTGGTGCCCAACTATAATTTTATGGTATGACAAATTTAACTGAAGACCTGATAAAAACTGCCCGAAAAACAGGCTATCCCGGGCCGGGTGATACTATTTATCAACTGCGTGACTGGTTGCGGGAAAAACATAATATACACGTGGAGGTGGGTAGCATCTGGGATGAGCAAAATAATTTAGTGGAATCGTATTTTTATTCGGTCTCTGCCCCTATTCATATTTACCATTTTGAACCTGAGTACTGCGGAGGTGGAAAAACGTATTTTGAAATGCTTTTTCAGGGGGTGACCAAAGGTTTGCAAGCATTAATGCGGTACAATGACCAGAAGCACCTCCAGGTAGAAGATGATGACCTTGTGGTTGCTTATTTAAAAGGCTACAGTGAAAAAAATTTGAGGATACGCAGGCAGCCTGTTTATCCTACCAACATTGAAGAATATGCCTATTTACAAGGAATACATGGAGATTATATAGAAGAAGGCCTCACCGATGATGATATTGTAAACCTTGTAAGAAATGATCTGAAGGAGGAAGAGCAACTTCGCCTTAAATGAAAAAGGCTGTAAAATCTCCTTTGACAGCCTCTTTCTTTTTGTATAATTTATCTACAGGTCTTCAGCGTTCGCGATCATTTCGGCAATATCCATCACCTCTACGCTGCCTTCTTTTTCTTTGGTCTTCACACCATCTGTCATCATAGTGTTACAGAAAGGGCATCCCGCAGCAATAATTTCCGGCTCCACCTCCAGTGCCTGCTCTGTACGCTCCACGTTGACTTCCTTATCTCCGGGTTCAGGCTCTTTAAACATTTGTGCTCCCCCGGCACCGCAACACATCGCGTTCTTTTTACACCTTTTCATCTCTGTCAATTCCACTTCAAGCTTCCGAAGCAGGTCACGAGGTGCCTCATAGATATCATTCCCGCGACCAAGGTAACAGGGATCATGAAAAGTAATTTTTTTCCCTTTGAATTTTCCGCCTTGAACGGTCAACCTTCCTTCATCAAGCAAGGATTTTAGAAAGGTAGTATGGTGCATGACCTCATAATTACCACCAAGACCGGGATATTCATTCTTTATGATGTTGAAGCAGTGAGGACAGGTGGTTACGATCTTTTTGATTTCATAACCGTTCAACACTTCAATATTTCCCGCGGCCTGCATTTGATAGAGAAACTCGTTCCCGGCCCGTTTTGCAGGATCTCCGGTACAGCTTTCTTCAGTACCCAGTACCGCAAAATTAACATTTGCACGGTCCAGCAATCTCACAAAAGCTTTGGTGATCTTTTTAGCCCGGTCATCAAAGCTACCGGAACAACCAACCCAAAAAAGCACTTCGGGGTGTTTGCCTTCTGCCATATATTCTGCCATGGTAGGCACTTTTATTTTTTCTGCCATTCTAATTGATTTAAGCAGCCTTTCGGCCTCTTCATTTAATTTTCGTTCGCCCAGTTAAGCCTGTCCATCTGGTTGTAAGGCCAGGGCGCGCCGTTGTTTTCAATATTACTAAGAGCATTGTTCAGGTCAGCGGGACCCGCGCTTTGTTCCATCATTAAATATCTTCTCATTTCAATAATGATCGACATTGGGTCGATACCAACAGGGCAAGCTTCCACACACATATTACAGGTGGTACAGGCCCAGATCTCCTCCCTGAGGATATAATCATCAAGCAATTGTTTGCCATCATCCTGGAAAGATCCATTCTTATTGATGTTCTCTCCCACTTCCTCCAGCCTGTCACGGGTATCCATCATGATCTTTCGTGGAGAAAGCAATTTCCCGGTATTATTGGCAGGACACTCATCGGTACACCTTCCACATTCGGTACAGGTATAGGCATTGAGCAACTGCACCCGGTTAAGATCAAATACATCAGACGCCCCGAATTTTTCTGGCTCCCCTTCTTCTGCTTCTTCCGTTTCAGCAGGTGCTGCAAAAGGATCTGCATCAGGATCCATCATTAACTGCACCTCTTTGGTAACAGCTTCAATATTATCAAATTCGCCTTTTGGACGTATTTTCGAAAAGTAAACATTTGGGAAAGCAAGTAGGATGTGTAAATGTTTGGAATAGTACAGATAGTTCAGGAAGAACAGAATTCCAAGGATATGGAGCCACCAGGCCGTTCTTTCAATAATGATCAGGGTTTCATTTCCCAGTCCATCTAAAAGTGGAAGTAACATACTGCTTACGGGAAAAGACCCTGCTTCAACATAATGTTCAGCCCCGTTGATCTGTAATTGATGATCTGCCGCGTTCATGACCAGGAACAAGGTCATTAAAACCATCTCAAAATAAAGGATATAATTGGCATCATTTTTTGGCCAGGTAGTCATTTCACGCGCCATGAACCTGTAGACATGAATGATATTACGTCTTATCCAGAAAATAATCACCCCTACCAGCACCAGGAGGGCCAATACTTCAAAGGCGGCAATGAGAAAATCATAAGCAGCACCGGCGCCGGCAAATATCCTGTGGGTACCAAAGATCCCGTCAATGATGATCTCCAGCACCTCAATATTGATGATTATAAACCCAAGGTATACGATGATGTGCACAATGCCCGATACAGGTCTTCGCACCATTTTATACTGGCCCAGAGCGATCTTTGCCATTTTTTTCCAGCGGATGGCAGAATGGTCATTACGATCAATTTCTCTTCCCAGTTTAATATTCCGGATCATCCTCCGGATATTACGAACAAAAATGCCTATCCCTACAATAAATGCGAGGATAAAAGCGACTTGTGCAAGAATTTGCATGGTTGGTTGGTTATTTTAATGAATCTTTTGGACGGGCGTATGGCCCCGGATTTTTCCCGAAAACAGAGAAATGAACATAGCGTTTGGGGTTCAGTTTAACATCCTGGATTAGTTCGTCCAATTGCCTGGTCGCCCGGTCAAGATTTTCATAAACTGAAGGATCATTTATTAGCCTTGCTGCTGTTCCCTCTCCTTCATTAAGCTTGTTGGTCATGTCCTCAAAATTCGCCACTGCTTTCTCGAGATCATCCGTCATTTTCCGGAGGTCTATTCCGACAAGGGTATCAGAAAAATTATTTAGGTTGGTGGACATTTCATCTAGATTAGTAAATGTCCTGTTCAATTTCGGGGAATTTTCAGAAAAAATATTATTGGCGGTACCGGCGGTACTTTTAAGTGAAGCTACCGTGATGCTAAGATCTTCAATACTTGTTCTAAGTTTCTCGCGGGTTTCAGGATTCATTACCTGGTTAAAGGAATTGATGAGGGAGTCTGTGCTAACTATCACTCTTTCAACTTTTTCCTGCAGAGGTGTCAATCTTTCGTTCACCAGTTCCAGCAAGCCTTCTTCAATAGCACTGGGAAGGGTATCCCCTGATTTCGCCTGTGCTCCTTGTTCATAATCGGGCACAATGGCAAGGGATTTTCCGCCTATTAAGCCACCTCCATACACCTGGGCGATACTGTTTTTCGAGAATGGAAAATTGTTGTCCACATTAAAAGTCACCAATAATTTTCCGGTGTTGTCCAAAAATCCGATTTTGGTCACACTTCCAACTTTGAGTCCGTTGATGGTTACGGGGGAAGAGGGAGAAAGCCCTTCCACATCATTGTATATAGCATAAAAGGTTCGGCTGGAATCAAACCAGTTCTTACCTTTTAGAAAACTATACCCAAAAATAAAAAGAAGAATGGCAACAAGTGCCAGAAGAGCGGTTTTAACCTCTTTAGTATATTTCACAAAGATCTTTTATTGATGAAGGACAAATTTAAAAATAAATATAGAAAAGTACCTCTATTTCACTTTAGTTTTTAACGCCTCATTAACGCTGATCTTGTCGTCATTGCGGAATGCAACTATATAACTGGTCTCAAAACCTTTCTTTTTTGCAACATCATGAAGTTCCTGAATTTTTACATAACTGGAAGTGGCTCCATAATAGTATTTATAAAGTTTTCCCTCCTTGTTCCTGAAAACCTCTTTTAAGCCTTTAAAATTCCTTGGACTGGGTTCCAGTTTTTTTCCTGAAGCTGCCAGCTGCACCCTAAAGGTTACGTCTTTATAATAGTCGTCTGAAGGCAAGGGGGCGGTGTCCAAATTCACTTCCAGTGGAGGATTCTCTGCCAGGCCTTCAAGGATCTCTAAATTTATACTCTTCTTATAATTGTCAACTGCATTTACAATAGCCGTAGCCATTCTGTTTTGCCCTGACTTACTGTTGAGGTATGTTCCCTCCCCTTTATTGGTAAGGAATCCTGTCTCGATAAGAACACTGGGCATATAAGTTTGGCGGAGTACCAGGAAACCGGCTTGTTTTACCCCCCTGTTCACCCTTTTAAGGTCATGAGTAAAATTCTTCTGCACAAAGTCGGCAAGCAAAATACTCTGGTCAAGATATTCTTCCTGCATAAGGGTCAGGCCAATATAGGATTCCGGGGAATTTGGATCAAAACCATCATAGGTGACTTCATGGTCTTCTTCCAGATAGATCACCTGGTTCTCCCTCATTGCCACTTTCAGGTTGTCCT
Organism: Salinimicrobium flavum; assembly: GCF_042684505.1. Classification (NCBI taxonomy): domain Bacteria; kingdom Pseudomonadati; phylum Bacteroidota; class Flavobacteriia; order Flavobacteriales; family Flavobacteriaceae; genus Salinimicrobium; species Salinimicrobium flavum. The sequence goes on along the minus strand of NZ_JBHULT010000010.1, from coordinate 223,783 downwards.
CGTTCCGGTGAAGCCCCAGGACAAAGGTTTCTGTTCCCTGCGCCTGCGACTTATGTGCATTACAATGAACAGAAATAAAAAGGTCTGCCTCGGCTTTATTAGCAATCTCAGCCCTGCCTGCCAGAGTAACAAAAACATCAGATTTACGGGTGTAGATCACCTGAACATCGGGCAGTTTTTCAAGTTCTGCCCCAATGCTGAGTACGATATTGAGGGCAATATCTTTTTCATAATAACCGTTTCCCCTGTTCCCGGGATCCTGGCCACCATGACCGGCGTCAAGCACTACGATAAATTTATCGCGTGGAGGTTCACATTCTGAAATTTCAGTTTCAGCAAAGAGCGAAACTGAAAATAATAAAAATAGAAGGGGTAAAAAGTTCTTTTTCATATAGAAATAACGATTCATTAGGGCGGTTATTTTATTTTTTGTCAAACCCAAAAGTTAGCTTAAAAAATATATGTAATTTTGAACTTCAAAAAACAAGCCACACTTACAAAAATAGCACATCTAGCATTGCGAACAAATATACTTTACATACTTTCCTGCAGTATTTTTATGCTCTTTTTTAGCCATAAAATTACTGCTCAGGAGATCCCTGCAAAAGAAGGTATTCGCATTCCGGCTGAACGTGATTCTGTGGCTCCAATTCAGGACTCTATAAACATCCAGGCACCCGTACCGGTCATCACCGTCACCGGGCAGGATACGGTGAGACGTCAAAATCAGGCCTTAACAGATCAGGTAATTTATACAGCAGAAGATTACATGAGGCTTAGTCCAAGAGAAAATCGCCTTTATCTCTACAACAACGCCGAGGTGACCTATGGGGACATCCATATTGCTGCCGGAAAAATTGTGATGGACAATGAAAAGAACGAAGTGTATGCCTACGGGATACCAGATTCTACAGGCGCTTATACGCAGACGCCGGTTTTTACCCAGGCACAAAGCGTTGTAAGGCCGGACTCGATCCGGTTTAATTTTGACACAGAAAAAGCACTGGTTTTCAATTCCAGAACTGAACAGGGGGAATTCAAGGTATTTGGAGAGGTAACCAAAAGGGAGAACGATTCGGTTTTCTATATGAAAAATGTACGTTTTACCACTTCCGAAGACGAAGAAGACCCGGATTATTACTTTTATGCCCGTAAGATCAAGTTCGTACCAGACAAGAAGATCGTTACAGGCCTGGTAAATATGTACATTGCCGATGTGCCTACTCCATTGGGACTCCCTTTTGGATATTTCCCGATGACAGATGAAGAAACTTCAGGTTTTATCATTCCTTCTTTTGGTGAAGACAATAACCGTGGCTATTACCTTCAAAATGGGGGGTATTATTTTGCGATAAGTGACTATGTAGACCTTACCACATTGGGGGATTATTATACCAACGGCAGTTATGGATTGCGGCTGGAATCTTCTTATGCTATGAGATACCGGTTCAGAGGAAACCTGAGCTTCAGATATGAAAAACTCATTAACAGTGAGCGAGGCTTCCCTGATTATTCAGAAGGGTCTATTTACAATCTTCGTTGGAACCATTCCCAGGACCAGAAAGCCAATCCTTCTTCAAGGTTCTCGGCATCGGTTAACCTGGGGAGCAGCGACTACTATCAGGCTTCCACCAACCAGACCAACTCCGGGAGCAGGCTGACCAATACGCTGAGTTCCTCTGTTTCCTACTCCAAGACCTTTCCTATAGAACCACAAGTAAACCTGAGTATTACCGCCACTCACAGCCAGAATACCAATACACAGCAGATCAATATGACCCTGCCCACCGTGCAGGCCAGTGTTGCAAGGATCTATCCTTTTGAACCTAAAATAGGTGCTAAAAAAGGAGTTTTTGAAAATATCAATTTACAGTATAATTTTAGAGGAGAGAACAGGTTCACCACCACCGATTCCCTATTCTTTAAACCCGAAATGTTTGAAGATGCCGTAATGGGGGCCCAACATACGGTCCCAATAAGCACGAATTTCAAATTGTTTAATTACCTGAGTGTAAGTGCCGGAAGTAATTATACGGAAAACTGGGTGTTCAAGACCTTTGACCGTTCTTATGATGAAGAGCTGCAACGTGAGGTATTGGATACGGTTACCGGATTTGATTCTTACAGGACATATAACTTCAATACGAGTATTGGTACTACCATTTATGGGACAATGAACTTTAAACCGGATAGTAAATATCAGGCAATAAGACATGTGATAAGGCCCTCGATAAGCTATAACATCAATCCCGGATTCGATCACTACTATGAAACTTACCTCATCCCCGAAACTGCAGACGGTCGGGAAGAAAGAGAGGTGGAATATTCACGATTTCAGGGTACTCTTTATGGTCCTCCCGGAAAACGCTTTTCAAGCTCCATAGGCCTGTCTCTGAGCAATACTTTTGAAGCCAAGGTAAAAGATTCCGCAGATGCAGAAATAAGAAAGGTCAAGCTTCTAAACAATCTAAATGTTAGTACTTCATACAATTTAGCGGGCGATTCCTTAAAGCTTTCCCCCATAAGTGTAAGGGGGTCTATACCTGTTGTTCCCAATAAACTTGACATTAACTTTGGTGCCAACCTGGATATTTATGCCCTTAACAATGACAACAGGCGAATTGACAAACTCAATATCAATAACGGCGGAAGCCTCTTCAGGATGACCAACGCAAACATGAGCTTTGGATATTCATTTTCCAGCCGGGACTTTACAGGCGGAACAGAGAACACCAACAGGCTGAGCAACGAAACCTTCAGAAATGGAGGACGTCCTGATGATCTCTTCGGAAAAGGAATGGAAATGGACGGCACCTTTTACGACGAGGAAGAAGAGCAGGTGGCCGAAGAAGAAGGACCCGATAACCAGTGGTATAACTTTAGCATCCCCTGGGACCTGAGGCTGGCCTATACTATGAACTACGCAAATAATGCCCGGCAGAGCGAAATTTCTTCCCATTCCCTGATGTTCTCGGGTGATGTGGAACTTTCACCCCGGTGGACCGTAGGAGCTTCATCTGGTTATGATTTTGTAAATAACGGTTTTACCCATACCCAGCTGCGCTTCGCACGGGATTTGAAAAGCTGGAGGATGACCTTTAACTGGACGCCCTTTGGACGCTATGAGCAATGGAATTTCTTCATTGGGATCAAATCTGCTCTGCTGCGTGATATCAAGTATGAAAAACGAAGACAAAACGACAGACAATTATAACATCTTCTTATTATGAAAAAGATCATTCAAACCAATGATGCTCCTGCTCCCATTGGACCTTACAACCAGGCAGTCTTAAGTGGGAATACTCTTTATATTTCAGGACAGATCGCAATTAACCCGGTAGACGGAAAATTAGTGCTGTCCACAATTCAGGAGGAAACAGAACAAGTGATGCGTAATCTAAAAGCTGTATTAACTGCTGCGGAAATGAACTTCGAAAATGTGGTGAAGAGTTCCATCTTCATCAATGATATGAATAACTTTACTGAGATCAATTCTATCTACTCCAAATACTTTAAGGAAGAAACGGCCCCTGCCCGTGAGACGGTTGAAGTTGCCAATCTTCCAAAGTTCGTAAATGTGGAGATCAGCATGATCGCTGTAAAATAGGGTAGTTATTATTAAAAGTCTTCCCCCGGGAACCGTATGTAATCTGGCGCCAGACTTTCTTTTTTCACTTCCTCTTCCTCCTCCTCATCTTTGTTGGTGGCCGCAATTTCTTTATCTACGATCTTCCTCAAGAGCTCTTTAAAGCTATCAAAGTCCACCTGATAGGATAAACCTATTCCCTGAGTGAATCCCAGTTCTTCCCCAATATACTGGATGTTATTTTCCCGGTTAAAGATCTTTGCCCGCAGGTTCCCTTCCTCATTTAAAAGAAATTCAATTTCAATATTTCCAACGATCACCGTTTCTGTAACCCCACCTACCGGTACACCAACCTGTCCGTTGATCAGCACCCGTTCACTGATCTGGGTAGAAAGAGTTACCCCAAACCGGTCAGCTGTAGATTGCTCAGGGGTACGTGCTCCTTGTTCATAGTTGAGGCCTACCTGGAATGTTCCGGAGTCATCAGACAGCAAACTGTTAAAGAACCCGGAAGCGCTTTCAAACAGGTTTCCTGCCCAGGCACTGGCAGTATTTCCGGCAAGTACATTTTCAGTATAGAATTGCCCAAGGGTTATTAGAGAGAATGCCTGGATCTCTGTATTTGCACTTGTCTCGATCTTGTACTCGAGCTCAGACCGAACTGCAGAGGTAACATTAGGATATTCGAGATCAAAGGAAATATTAGGTTGTACCAGTTCCCCTTGCAGGTTGATGACAACGTCTACAGGTATTCTTCGGCTAATTCCCGGGTTTTCAAGAATGATCGCAGGGTTGGCATGTGCCTCATAGACGGCGCTCATATTCAGATCTGCCTGCGCGGGACTACCGCTCCAGTTGATACTACCTCCCGGTCGCACTTCAAATCGTTTTTGCAAGGCTCCGTAGTTAAAAATATATTCTCCCGTGTTGGCAATAAAATCCCCCCACATATTGAATTTTCCGAGAGTATTGATCTCTATTAGTAGGGTTCCGGCACCTCTTCCTCTTAGAATACTTCCGTCAATATCAAGTTCCACCAGGGCGTCGCTGGTAACGTCAAGATCGAAATTAAGCTCCAATCCTTTTACTTCTTGGATCTCGATCTCCTCTCCCGCCAGTCTTGCAGCTTTCTCTTCAGGGCTCAAAAAGTGAATAAAGGAATTATCCCCGATAGATTCTGAATCTGAGATGGGGATCTTAAAAACAGTACCTCTGCTTGTTTTTCCCACGACATCTATAACCAATTCTGAAGTAGGTCCGTAAATAGACGCATTTCCGGCCATAAAGGCTGTGCCGTAATAAAGTGCATCCGGTGCTTCTTCAGTATTAAGGACGAGTAGCCTGTTGGTAGAAAGGTTTAATCCCAAAACCCAGTTCCGGAAGTTCTGGTGCGAAATGGTCCCATCCAGTACTCCGGTGGTATTGAACCTGGTGTCTGTAATTCCAATCTGGTCAAAATTGAACTGTTGTTCCGTGAGGTTTACCACAGCATCATCTTCAAAAGTATAATCAACATTCAGATAAGGAACTCCCAGTCCTGCATTTTTTAATCTTAAACGTCCGGTGATGTCAGGATTCTTATAATTTCCGGTCACCCTGGCATTTCCTGATACCAGTCCGCGAATATTATTGATCACATCCCCACCAATTGTGCTGAAGGCAGCCATTTCAAAGTTCCTGAGGTTCACATCGAGGTTTATATTAGGGGTCTCTTCATTAACCACTATTTCTCCAATGGCCGAGAGAGATTCCAGGCCTTTATTCCTCAGAGTGGTGTTTACATTGTAAAAACTAAGGTCCCTGTTCCCCATTACGTCCAGGTTTAGGTTCCCCAAAAGCTGATCGTTCACCACCAGATCTTTTATGGTTAACGAGGTATTGGGATAATAGGCCCCGTTTTGCTGAAGCAGGTTAAGTGTACCGTTAACTATACCCTCCATGGAAAGTTTATCGATCTCAGGAGTGACCTTGTAAAGGTCAACGTTCTCAAACTGCATTTTAAAATCCTTATAGGTTGAATCCCTCATTTGACCATTGAGCCTTATCTCTTCCTCCCCATGACTAAGTACCAGTGAATCAACTCTTATATTTTGCAATCCATTATCAAAGATGACCCTGTTAGAACGGTTATTTTGCTCGTTGAGATGCCAAACGCTTTCCTTGAATTTGATGTCTGACCGCTGTAGACCAATTACCGAATTGTTATCCTGGTTAATCGTGTGGTACAGGTTCAGGTTGTATTCATCATCATTTCTTGGGCCTCCGCGGAATTCTGATCTAATAAATAAGGTGTCGTTGAGGGTAACATTAATAAGGTTAAAATCTGATATTTTATAAAGATCGGTAGAGACACTGTCAATCTCGACATAGGTATTAAAAAGTGGATTGGAATTATCTACCTGGACATTCACCTTATCAAACATATTGTTGAAAGCCTTGATCTCGGGTGATCTGAAGGTAAGGCGAAATTCAGATTCATCAGATTCCACACTGCCCCTTATAAAAGTGTTGGGTGCCAGGGTGATCTTAGGGAAGAATACTTCTACTATCTTATTGTAAATATCAAAATTAAAGGACAGGTATTGGTTAGTAGTGATCTTGTTGGGCCTGTAATTGGTATAGAGACTACCTACAGCATTTTCAAAAAGTGCAGGAACCTCTGTAATATCAAATACCCCTTCAACCGTTCCGTTTATGACATCAGGAGAGTTAACTTCAATGGTACGAACAGGTCCGTTAAAACTGGAAGTGATCCTAAGATCCCGGAACGAGTATGTGTCATTCTGATTTTTATAGGAAGTGTTGAGAAACAAAATATTTCCGGCAACGTCATTTAGATCGCTTCCACTCATGTTCATGATGACGTCCCCTTTAAAGATCCCAATGCTGTCACGTTTTACAAAGTTAAGAGCAGCCAGATCTGCATAGGCTACCGATGCTTCAAAATCATAGACACTGGTCTCCTTTGAAAGATCTGCAAGGCCATTGAATTCCATTTGCAGATTAGGATCGAGAGAAATAAAGTTTCCATTAAAAACAGGAGCTTTCAGGGTGCCCCTTATTTTTAGTCGGTTATAAGCGTAACCATTATAAACCAGTTTGGAGATCTGTCCCCTTACATCTGAATTGAGGGTTTCTGCCGATAATCCCCTTCCATTGATCCTGATGTCAAATGAGGTAAGGCCAAATGCTTTTGATCCAAGTAGTTTCCCTAGATTGAAATTATTAACCACAATGTCCCCCTGGTAAGTAGCCGTGGAGGTCTCATTGTAATTTTGCATCTGCATATCTACATCTGCGGAACCCAACTGCGAAAACAACTTAGCGTCAAAATCAAGGTCTGTAGCAGAAACAAAAACTGCTCCCTGCAACTGAAGGTTTCCAAATTCCTTAAGTTCATCGGGAAGTTTAGGCCCTAATAAGCCGGGTAACAAATTCACCAGATCATAATAGTTGGTGGCCAACTGCGAAACCTTTCCTTCCAGGGAAAAAGGTTCATCCCCTCCAGAAAGGGCATTCTTCAGCAAAAGATTTCCATTTATGACAGTACGATCCATACCGGTCATATCCAGGTCAGAAAGTGTAAAATTGTTCAGAGGCCCCCTTAGAAGAGCTGTAAAGGAGATCTTCTGGTCACCACCAAATCCTTCATAAAAGGGTTTAAGATCATTGGTTGAAATTGAAGCCGTCTTAAAATCAACAATGATAGGCACCGAATTCACGAAATCTGAAAACCCGTTCTGAACATCAACTTCGATATCTGCCTCCAGAGAAGATTCGGCAGTTCTAAGCTCCAGCTCGCTAAGGCTCAAAGCTTCGGAAGTATAGGCAAATTTGGTACTGAGAAAATCGATCCTGATCCCTCTTTTTTCAACCCCCGACAGTTTTCTCACGTCTACAAAAACCTCAGAATTATCCAGAAGGAAATTACGGGCATTAAGATTAAGTTGTTCCAAAACCACAAATTCCGGATTTTGGGTATTCTCATTGATGTAGCTGTACCTGCCGTCGAGTACTTCAACTTCATCAATGGTCAGAATGAATGGAGAAGATTCGGTTTTTTTCTGCTTCTTGAGCTTGTTCAGTAGTATATTAAGATTGTCATTCTCTTCTCCTTCATAGATCTTCATATCCAGCAGGAGATTAGTGGCAGTAGTATTTCCCAGGGTGGGATTATTATTGTAAATGCTGGTAAGGCTGGTAAGCGAGGTATTGATCTTCTGTGAAAAGATAAGAGTATCCATGTGATGATCTAGCACCAACACGTCTCTAAGATCAAGTTTTCCGCCATAGGTGATCCCTACCCTCCCAATTTTGATATCCACATCTTTGGATTCTTTCAAGGATTTGGTGATCTTATTTGCGATAGAGGTCTGGACGGCGGGAATAGAAAATACTATCAATAATATGATAAAAAGAAGTAACAGTGCCAGCACCGTTTTACCTAGTATTTTCCAGAATTTTTTGATAGATTTTTATGTTATAACTTTGCGAACAATATTAACAATTTTCAGGCCTAAATCATAGAGATGGCAACACAAAATATATTTATTCTCGGCATCGAATCTTCCTGTGATGACACGGCCGCAGCCGTTCTGCACAACGGTAAGATCCTGTCTAATGTGGTGGCCACCCAGGATATCCATAAAAAATATGGCGGAGTTGTGCCGGAATTGGCCTCCAGGGCACACCAGCAGAACATCGTACCGGTGATCCATGAGGCTCTGGATCAGGCCGGTATTTCCAAAAATGATCTTTCTGCCGTTGCTTTTACCCGTGGCCCCGGTTTAATGGGATCCCTGCTGGTAGGCACCTCTTTTGCCAAGTCTTTAGCCCTGGGGTTAGGTATTCCGTTACTGGATGTGAACCATATGCAGGCACATATCCTGGCTCATTTCATCGAAGAGGAAGGATATGACAAGCCACAATTCCCATTTTTGGCAATGACCATAAGTGGCGGTCACACCCAGATCGTGAAGGTTTCTGATTACTTTGCAATGGAAGTAATAGGGCAAACCCTGGATGATGCTGTTGGGGAGGCTTTTGACAAAAGTGCCAAGATCCTTGGACTTCCCTACCCCGGAGGGCCATTGGTAGATAAACATGCGCAGCTTGGGAATCCCAAAGCATTTCCGTTCCCAAAACCTAAAGTTGGGGACCTGAACTTCAGTTTTAGCGGACTCAAAACCTCTATCCTGTATTTTATTCAGAAGCAATTAAAGGAAGATCCGCAGTTTATTGAAAAGAACCTTAATGATATCTGTGCTTCGATACAACATACCATCATAGGGATCCTGATGGATAAGTTGAAGAAAGCTGCAAAACAAACCGGCATCAACCAGATCGCGATCGCGGGTGGCGTATCGGCCAACAGCGGGATAAGGAAGACCCTTAAAGAAGCAGAGAATAAATACAGATGGAAAACTTTTATTCCAAAGTTTGAATACACTACAGATAATGCGGCAATGATCGCAATCGCGGGACATTTTAAATATATATCCGGAGATTATGCTGACCTGGGCGTTACTGCGAAAGCAAGGATAAAAATGTAATTTATGCAGCTATTCTATCATCCCGAAGTCACAGACGGTGACAAGGAAGTAATTTTTCCCCGCGAAGAAAGTAAGCATATCGTAAAAGTCCTTCGGAAAAAAGAAGGTGATGAACTACACCTTACCAATGGGAAGGGCTGGATCTTCACCACGCAACTCATTACGGCTAATCCCGGAAATTGTATCGCAAGGGTGTTGCATTCCCAAATGGACCCTCCTTCCCCCTATCACCTCCACATGGCGGTAGCACCTACTAAAATGAATGATCGTTATGAATGGTTCCTTGAAAAAGCGACAGAGATCGGCGTTCATGAAATAACCCCGGTCATTTGTGACCACAGTGAACGGAAGGTGGTAAAACTGAACCGGTATGAACGGGTTTTGCAAAGTGCATTGAAACAGTCATTACATACAAGGTTCCCTGTCTTACATGAGCCGGTGAGTTTTGAAGATTTTGTGAAGCAGGATTTCGAGGGTCAAAAATTCATTGCTCATTGCGAGGAGGATTCAGAAAAGAACCTGTTGTCAAAAAGACTTCAGGCAAAAACTTCTGTAATCGTTTTGATAGGTCCTGAAGGGGATTTTTCTTCCGAAGAAGTAAAAAAGGCCCAAACCCACGGCTGGGAAGCAGTGAGTCTGGGAAGCAGCAGGTTAAGGACCGAAACAGCGGCAATTGTGGCTTGCCACACTGCGGCATTAATAAATGAAGAGGAATAAGATTTCCTCTTCGGCTTTTCTTATTTTTACCAACATGAAGAATATTGGGTTGGTCATATTTTTATTCACAGGAGGTTTTCTGCTTCAGGCCCAGGAGATCGCGGTCCTCAAGTATGATGGCGGCGGGGATTGGTATGGTAACCCAACTTCCTTACCAAACCTAATCGAGTTCTGCAATGAGAATATCCAGACCTCCATCAACAGTCAGCCGGGAACGGTAGAAGCCAGCAGCCCTGACATCTTCCAATATGCCTTTGTACATATGACGGGCCATGGCAATGTATTTTTCAGTTCAGAAGCTGCAGAAAACTTGAGAACTTACCTTTTAAGCGGTGGATTTCTTCATATAGATGATAATTACGGTATGAATGAATTCATCCGCAGGGAGCTAAAAAAGGTCTTTCCAGATAAAGAACTCCTTGAATTGCCCTCAACTCATCCCATTTTTTCAACTGCATACCCATTTCCCAATGGCCTTCCAAAGATACATGAACATGATGCGAAACCGCCGCAGGCTTTTGGTCTGTTCGAGAATGACCGTCTCATTTGCCTGTTCACCTATGAAAGTGATCTTGGAGATGGTTGGGAAAATGAACAGGTTCATAACGATCCAGAAGAGGTAAGACTCAAAGCGTTACAAATGGGAGCCAACATTATTAAATACGTTTTTGAGAATTGAGCCAGCTCACCCACGAAAATACCGTTTTTGAGGAAAAGAAGTTTCCTATAGTATTGGTGCTTGATAACATTACGGGCCCGGCTAATATTGGAAGCTTGTTTCGTCTTGCAGACGCGTTCAATATTGAAAAGATCATTTTCTGCGGAACTGCACCGGATCTTAAAAGTAACCGTTTAAGAAGAACTGCCCGGTCAACTACCGGGACCGTTATGTGCGAAGAAACAGAAAGCACTACTGAAACCTGTATATCTCTTGCTGCGGAAGGATATGAAATCCTTGCACTTGAGATCACTGAAGGAAGTTTGGCCATAGATTCCATTTCTTACAATAAATTTAAGAAGGTGGCACTGGTATTAGGTAATGAGAATATGGGGATAGATGAAGAGGTATTAAAAATGGTTGGTTATAAGCTGCATATCACTATGTTTGGAAAGAACAGCAGCATGAACGTAGCACAGGCTGCCGGAATTGCTTTTTTTGAAATAACAAAAAGCCTGCAGCAATTTGATGAGAAATAATATCTTTACTCCGTGAACGAAAAAGAATTATCCTACGGAATTCTGAGAGCAGTGGCCATTTTATTGGGTGCAGCCTTTCTTCTTTACTTCCTGTACAAAATACAATCGGTACTTATCTATATCGCGATAGCGGGAGTGATCTCCCTTATCGGAAGGCCGGTCGTGATCTTTTTCCGAACCAGGCTCAGGATCCCTAACAAGATCTCTGTGGTCATGGTAATTTTACTTGTACTGGGCCTTTTCATAGGTTTGATCACCATTTTTATACCTATTGTGGTGGAGCAAAGCAAAAACCTGGGACAGATAGATATGGATGCCTTCACCCGTGACCTTAATGAATTGAATATCCAGATAAACAATTATTTGGGGGTTGAGGAAATTGACATCATTGAAGGATTCAAACAAACCCAGTTTGCCCGCAACTTTGATATTTCGACCATTCCCCAATATCTCAATAACTTTTTTGGAGTACTTGGGGCCGCTTTCATAGCGGTATTCTCTATAATATTTATTTCTTTTTTCTTCCTGAAGGATAGCAAACTTATGCTTAACAGTATCCTTGTTTTTGCAAACCAGGGACACGAAGCCAAATACCAGCGGGTTTTTAATAAGATCAAGGTTCTCCTTTCGCGTTATTTTGTGGGGCTAACCATGCAAATCACAGTTCTCTTCATCCTGTACAGTATTCTTTTATCGATTTTCGAAATAGATAATCCTATAGCTATTGCGTTTATTTGCGCTTTTCTAAATATCATCCCTTACCTGGGCCCCATTATAGCGGGTGTTCTGGTTTCCCTGTTCGTAATTTCAAGTAATCTTGGGGCAGACTTTCAAACCATCATCCTGCCGCAACTTATTTATGTGATGTCCGGGTATTTAATTTGCCAATTAATAGATAACTTCATTAATCAACCTTTGATATTTGGGGCCAGTGTTCGTTCCCACCCCCTCGAGATCTTCCTAATCATCCTCATTGCAGGATTGACTTCGGGAATTATGGGAATGGTAGTAGCCGTACCACTTTATACCGCTATTAAAGTTATCGCCAAGGAATCCCTCAGCGAATATAAGATTGTCAAACGTCTAACGAGAGACCTCTAATTGAACCCTTTCCTTTTAAATACGGAGATTCAGGAATTTATTGAACGTAATTATAAGGAAGACATTTCTGAAATCCTTTTAAAAGGGAGCCCTTTCCTAAATGTGAGTCCGCAGGAACTTGCCGTACAGATAATCGGAAAAAAGAAAGCTGAAAAGAAACTTCCCACCTGGTTTAATACAAAAGGCATCGTTTACCCACCCAGGATTAATCTCGAGCAAACCTCTTCTGAGATCACTGCGGAATATAAAGCGTCACTGGTTTCGGGAAATTTACTGTTAGATCTCACCGGTGGCTTTGGAATTGATTCCTTTTTTTTCTCCGGAAAAGTCAGGAAGTTGATCCATACCGAACTCAACGAAGAACTTTCGGCACTGGCAGCACATAATTTTGAGGTGCTGGGAGCAAAGAATATAGAAACCTTTACCGGCGACGGACTCGAATATCTGAGATCTACTTCGGAAACATTTGACTGGGTCTTCATTGATCCTTCGAGGCGGGATGACAGCGGTGGTCGTGTTTTCCACCTCTCAGACTGTTTACCCGATGTGCCCGAAAATCTGGAACTACTTTGGGAGAAAGCCGAAAATATCCTGGTAAAGACCTCTCCCCTGCTTGACCTTCAGGCGGGAATAAAAGCACTGAAAACGATAAAGGAAATTCATGTGATCGCTGTTGAAAATGACGTGAAGGAATTGTTATGGGTGCTTAAAAAAGAAGCTGTTGATGATGTTCTGATCAAAACCATTAACTTCCGAAGAAAAGAAGATCAGTATTTTGAGGGTAACTATAAGAACAGATCTACTTCAGAATACTCTGCACCCCTGGCCTATTTATATGAACCCAACGCAGCCATAATGAAAAGTGGCCTTTTTGAGGCAGTAGGAACCAAACTGGGACTAGGAAAACTGCATATGAACAGCCATCTTTACACTTCCGAAGAGCTGGTCGATTTCCCCGGAAGAACTTTTAAGGTCAATAAAGTGCTGCCTTATAAAAAGAAACAACTTAAAAAGGAACTTGCTATAGAAAAAGCGCACATCACTACCCGAAATTTTCCCGAAACAGTCTCTTCCCTGCGGAAGAATTTAAAAATAAAAGATGGGGGGGATAATTACCTCTTTTTTACCACCATTGAGTCGGGTGAAAAAGTGGTGATCTTCTGTGAAAAATTGGAGGATTAATTACTCTACGGGGAGATTATTATCTGAAAATGTCTCTTTTGATACCGCTTCTGTTTTTGACCTTTTCATCTTCCGTAGAATATTTCGGGGCCAAATATAGAAAAAGGCCACTCCCAGGAACCAGATGTTCAATACCGTAATACGGGCCACATCCTGAAACGGTCTAAAGTGGGTCACCCGCTCCTTGGGGTCATACAGAACTTTTACCGGGAGGTTAATAACCTTCACCCCTTTCCAAACAGCTTTTACCAGCACCTCTATCTCTAGTTCAAAACGGGAGGTATACAATTTCATTTTATTGACAACCTTCAAAGGATACAGCCGGTAACCGCATTGGGTATCCTGTAGCTTCACCCCTGTCTCTACCCAAAACCAGAAACTGGAAAACCTGTTTCCAATACTGCTTTTTTCAGGAATATCAGGTCCATCCATCTCACGGGATCCTACCACGAGGAGAGGCGGATCATTAGGTTCCCTGTTCTTCAGGGCTTCGAGAAAAACAGGCAGATCATCGGGATAATGTTGCCCGTCTGAATCCATAGACACCGCATATTCATATCCAAATTCTTCTGCCGACTTAAACCCTGTTTTAAGGGCATTTCCTTTACCCTTATTTACCGCAATAGTAACAACGTGCAGTTCAGAAAAACTCTTGAGAATAGATGAAGTATCATCTGTAGAACCATCATTGACAACCAGCACATTAGTTGTGTATTGAAGGACGTCATAAAGAACCCTGCTCAATGTGGTAGAATTGTTATAGGTAGGGATAATTACACAACACCTGAGAGTATTAAAATCTGACTGATATATGGGTTCCTTCTCCAAGTAAAAGCTTTGTTTTCAAGTTAAGAAAAATCTCGCTGGAATGGCTTTAGCGCAAAGTTAAAAATGAACTGGAAGAAACAAATTGCATATTACGAAGACCGCATGCCGGGACTAAGGTATATGGTGAAGACGGCAGATAAATAAAATTAAAAGTCTAATGAACTGAAGTCAAATAGCTTGTCAAATAACACTATAAAAAAGCATGAAAAGGTTTGCACAAATGATAGTGAAAACATACATTTGCAACCGCAAAATATTTGCAAGTTCATATTTTTACGAGGAGAGTTGCCAGAGTGGTTAATGGAGCAGTTTGCTAAACTGTCGACGAGCAATTGTCGCGTGAGTTCGAATCTCACACTCTCCGCTAATAGATTCAGGATTCTGGATTTAAAATTCAAGATTATTCTTGTTTTAAGTTGGAATTTGGGATTTGATTATTGTCTTTTACAGCGTAAGCTGTAGTCGCGGGGTGTAGCCCTTCGTCAAATCTCTTTTGGAGATTTGCTCAGGATAAACTCCGCCCGGTTCCCGGTCTACTTGTAGAAGTGGTTCTTTTGGAATCTGGGATTTGATTATTGTTTTTTACAGCGTAAGCTGTAGTTGCGGGGTGTAGCGTAGCCCGGTTATCGCGCCTGCTTTGGGAGCAGGAGGCCGCAGGTTCGAATCCTGCCACCCCGACTTTTGTTGTGTCAAACAACATCAAATAACACCTAATTAAATGATTTCCAGTACTTTAATAAAACTGAAGATCATTTTTTTTTGTTTGATATTGGCCAAAATGTGGCCTATTCGGTTACCTAATCGGTTACTTATTTTTTCTTACCTTCCTGTAGTTTAGGGGCTTTAGAGCGATTTGATTTTTTCAAAATGTAAAATCGGTTACCTAAAATGCAAGTCATGAAATCAAAACCCACTTTTCGTATTCTTTTTTGGCTGAATAAGGCCAAGAGTAAAAATAATCGGTTACCTATCTATGCTCGGGTAACCGTAAATGGTAAAAGAGCTGAGATTAGTTTGGCCAGGGAATGCAATATTGAAGCTTGGGATGAACGAGCTCACCGGGTAAAAGGAAGAAGTTCTGAAGCTACAGTCTTAAACAACTATTTAGATGCTAAGTATTCCAAACTACTCCAGTGTTATGAAGATCTGCTAAAAGAAGATAAAGTCATTACAGCACAGGCCATTAAATCCAGGTTTCTTGGTTCTGACGCTACTTACAAGTCTCTTAAGGATGTTATTGAGCATCATAAAACAACCATGGGCGATATTCTTAAACCGGGGACTTTAAAAAATTACGGAGCCACCGAGAAATATTTAAGTGAATGTCTGTTGAAGGAGCATAAGACAACTGATATCTATCTGAAAAATATCTCCTATCAATTTGTCACAGGCTTTGATAAGTTCCTTCGAAGACAAAAGGATAAAAACGGTAAAAAACAGCTCAGCAATAATGGAATTATGAAGCACCTGGAACGGTTTAAAAAGCTCACCAATCTTTCTATAAAACTAGGGTGGCTTGAAAAGGATCCTTTCCGGGATTACAAAATGAAATTCGAAAAATTCGATCGTGCTTATCTGAATCAAAGAGAACTAAAATTTATTGAGGAGACACGATTCACACGCCATACTCTTGAGACCACAAAAGATATTTTTCTTTTCGCCTGCTATACTGGTTTGTCTTACATCGATGTGAAAAATCTAACTATTGATAATTTGATCCAGGGAGTAAATGGTAAGGACTGGATTTACTGCAGGAGAGAAAAGAGTCAGACTCCGATGAAGATCCCCCTTCTGGATAAAGCCAGGGAGATTCTGCAAAAATACCAAGATCCAGTTTCTGAATTCCTTCTCCCGGTTTATAGCAATCAGAAAACCAACAGCTATTTAAAGGAAATTGCCGATCAATGTAAAATACAGAAAAAACTTAGTTTCCATGTTGCCAGGCACACCTTTGCTACAACTATAACCCTTTCCAATGGGGTGCCTATAGAAACTGTTTCTAAGCTCCTGGGTCATTCCAAACTGTCCACCACTCAAATTTATGCACGTGTAATTGATCAGAAAATAGGAGAGGATATGGATCTTTTACAATCAAAACTGCAGTAGGAGTCAGCCTGGCTAAAGAAAAAATAAAAATTGCTTAGCTACTGATTTCCTGAATCCGGTTTAACTAAAACTTCCGCCTAAGGAGGTAATATAAAAAAGAGTAAAAATTAATTACCTACTTACCTATTTAAGGGAAAGCCACTTATTTAAAGGTTCTAAGCGGGTAAAAGAAAAAATAAATGACTTACCTGTTTTTACCTGAAAAAGGTAACCAGGTAGAGATTAAAAAACGGGACCATGGTGTTCTCAAACCAGTAGCGAAGCATTAGGTAAGGTAGGTACGTGAAAAATCGTATTTGGAGAGTAGATTATTGAATTGAAAGTAAATAATTAGCGAACGAAGCGCAGCGAAGTGCTGCAAGCCCCAAATCTACCGAACTAATACTATGTTGTGAGGCCTGGAGATTTGTTGGCAAAATGCCTTTTCATTCAAGAAAATCCTGTTAATTACTAATGTCTGTCTCAATCTTAAAGGCTTTTGAGGTGAATTTACTAATTGTATAAAACAGACATAACTGGCAACCTCTGTAAATAGTGGGGGGAAGAACACTTGACATCGCGCAGCGTGTCATCCTCTTGCTATCTTCCCTTTCCCTTTCCCTTTCCCTTTCTTTTCCTTTTCGACTCACATACCATAGAAAATTTATTTTAAAAATCATTAAATAAAACCGTAAAAATTGTACGGAAAACTTGGCGGTCATTCATATAAAAACCCTCTATATTAATTCTGAAATATAAAAAAGATCCTTTTTTGAAAATTCTTAACTGTCTTTTCACCAGTTTTTATCCAAAAAATGGTATGAAATACGATTTCTGTTGATAACCTATTTATTGAAGGATTCTCAAATTTTATTATCTGCTTATTAACGTTAATACATTTAATATGAGATCATTTCTAATTATTTCAATTTTTTTTTGTTTCTTTTACAGTGCGGGACAAAACGGAAAACCCCTTAAGGTGGGTGAAGAGTCAAAACGCGTGATAGAAAGCCCTCACCCATATAACGGGAGCATATCAGGAAATTACGAGGTTGTATGGTCAGATAGGATTTCTGAAAAGAATGCTAGTTACATTGCAGTACATTTTAAGAAATTCAGTCTATCACCGGATGATTACATAGTAATCCGAGATCCGGAAAATACAAGGGCTTGGAAATATCATTATGGTGAAGAAGATCGGAAACAGTTCTGGAGTATTCATATTTATGGCAGTGAAGCCATTATCGAAATATTTAGCAAAAATAAAGTTGGTGGATACGGTTACAAAATCGACAAAATTGCAAAAGGATTTGTTCAAAACGATGAAATAAACATGATGACCATTACAGAACAGGAGGCACTTTGCGGCCCTGATGATTCGCAAGAAGCCGCTTGTTATGAAACTTCAGAACCATTCGTGTATGAAAAATCGAAAGCTGTTGCACGACTCTTAATTAATGGAACAAGTGCATGTACAGGTTGGCTTATAGGAGATGACGGTCATTTGATGACTAATGAACACTGTATTAGTAGCGCTAGCCAAGCCAATAATGTGACTGTAGAGTTTATGGCTGAAGGGAGTAGTTGTTCAACAGATTGCCGTGATTGGTTGGAATGTGCAGGAACAATTGTGGCAACTTCAACCGCTTTTATTAAGTCTAGTTCAAATTTAGACTATTCGCTCTTGCAGTTGCCTACGAACGTTACTTCAACTTATGGTTTTCTTCAACTTCGTGAGACAGGTCCTGTACAAGGAGAGAGAATATATATCCCTCAGCATCCCCAAGCCTGGGGAAAAAGAATTGCTCTTAACTCAACAGATTCACATGAAACAGGTGGTTTAGCAAGAGTTTTTTCTTTAAATGAACCGAGATGTAACGGGACGGGAAGTGACATTGGCTACTATGCAGACACACAACCTGGATCCTCGGGTTCACCTGTTATCGGGTATGAAGATAATCTTGTCATAGCCTTACATCATTGTGGTGCCTGCCCTAACCGAGGGGTCTCAGTCCAGGAAATTATTAATGATTTAGGAAATGATTTACCTAACAATGCCTTGCAGTCACCAATTATGGGTACGGAAACCATTTGCTATTCAACAAATGGATCTTCCTACTCCTTACAAGGTGTCGGAAGTGCGAATTCTTGGCAGGTTTCCTCTAATTTGCAAATCTTATCTTCCAGCAGTACAAGTGTTACTGTTAGACCGGCAAATTCATCTGTCAGTGGTTATGGCTATATAAAAGCAGTACTCTCTAGTCAAACTTTTCAGAAGGATGTAGTTGTTGGAGCACCAAAACCCTCGAGTTTCCTAAGCGTTTTAGTTGATCCTTATTTAGGTAGAATAAAAGCCAGGGTGGAACCTGTGGAGAATGCCACAGGATATGAGTGGTATTTAGATGGGGTTCTTTATACACATCTAAATTACCCAATTAATGGGGATTATGTAACTATGTCCATTCCAAAAAATGATTGTACAGTGAGGGATTACAGTATTGGTGTAAAAGCGATTACTCCTTGTGGAACCTCGCAAACATATTATGAATTACATGATAATCCATGTTATCAAGGAGACTATTATTATTCTTATTCTCCCAATCCTACTTCTGAAACCCTTACGATTGAAAGAATGAATATCAAAACTGTCTCAGCTTCTTCTCAAAAGGAAATTGCGAAATCATTTGAACATGATTATAAATTTTACGATTTTCAGGGAAACTTAATTTTCCGGGGAAAATTGGAAAATAAAATAACTTTAGATGTATCGAATTTAGTTGAAGGAAGGTACATTTTAGAAATCCAAATGGGGGTAAATGAAAAAGAGGTTCACCATATTCAAATAAATTAAATATGAAAAATTTTCTAATACTATTACTTATTATAGTTTCAAGTTGCAGTGAAGCCGACGATCCTATTGAATGCAAACCTTCAATTGTTAATAATGATAAATATTTGAATTCCGAATCAGACGAATTCACTTTTAAGGACGTTGACCTAGAATCCCAAAACTGCCTAAAAATTACAGTCATTTATGGAGGAGGCTGTGGCGAAGTTTCTGCAACCCTGGTTGACAGCGGAGATGTTCTCGAATCTGATCCAGCACAAAGAAACTTGCGATTCCTTTTCACAGATAATGATGAATGTGAAAAGCTCAAGGAGAGGACTTTTTATTTTGATCTAACCAATTTACAAATTGAAGATGATAATAGAATACTATTAAATTTTCAAAATATAGATCAAACCGTATTGTATGAGTACTGAAAATAAGCTGGAGTACCTGAAGTTATTCAAATTTTCATCGACTGGACGATCTAATTGTTTAGCAACAGATATGAAATCGCCAATCCCAATCCGGTAGAAATTAGTTGTTCTTAAATAAAAATGAACTATTTTTAAATAAAAAATAACATTCTAAAAGTCACCTAATCGGTTACCTAGAAGATGGAAATAAGGAAGAAGTACTGAATTTACTGGTGTTACGGGAGAGGTAAATAACCCTGCCACCCCGACAAAACAAAGCCTTGCACGAAAGTGCAGGGCTTTTTTGTTGGACCAAGGCGTGAGCTGGCTCACAAGCCGAAGGGTCAACAAAAAAGACCGTGCAGGCGATAGCCTGCTGGCTTTGTTTTAGTTCCCACCCCCTCAGGATCACCGACCGCAGGGAGGTAATCCTGAAATTAGAATTCGTGAGCTGGCTCACAAGCCGAAGGGCCAACAAAAAAGACCGTGCAGGCGATAGTCTGCTGGCTTTGTTTTAGTTTCTCCCCCTCAGGATCACCGACCGTAGGGAGGTAATCCTGAAATTAGAATTCGTGAGCTTGCTCACTAGCTGCAGGGCCAACAAAAAAGGCCGTGCAGGCGATAGCCTGCTGGCTTTGTTTTAGTTCCCACCCACTCAGGATCACCGACCGTAGGGAGGTAATCCTGAAACTAGAATTCTGATGTTAACAGTACGAATAGGCGTGAGCTTGCTCACAAGCAGCAGGGCCAACAAAAAAACCGTGCAGGCGACAGCCTGCTGGCTTTGTTTTAGTTCCCACCCCCTCAGGATCACCGACCGAAGGGAGGTAATCCTGAAGTTAGAAGAGGAAAGTTAGAAATACTATTTCTTCAGTTTTGATCTGTTTAATCTATTGAATCCCGATCACCCTAAAGCCGGAATATTCTTTTTAATAATGGTTGTCTCAGAGCCACTAATGGTTAACAGAGCTGCCAAAACTTTTGCCGCGACATTAATCCTGGGCATTAAAAATTAATCAGGTAAAACCTTAAAGTTCAATGATATCCCCTACGTGTTTTCCCCCTTTTCCCTTCTCCCCTTATTTAGTTTTCTTAAAATTACATAAGTCATTCTAAAGTTATTTTAAGTTTTTATTTTGTTACATGTTGTTAAAAATTAATGTCTTAGTTTTGTGTCCATGACTGAGACCCCGAAAAATGATGCCCGGCAATTGCGGAAACTCAATTTTGACCTGGCCAATTACTTTTCCAATACTATTATTCCGCAGCTATTCGTTGACGCAGATCTCATTCTGAGAATCTTCACCCCACCGGCTATGAAGCAGTTCTCCCTGACTTATGATCATGTGGGCAAGAACATCTCAGACATCAAAGACAATTTACGTTATCCCCGCGTTGTTGAAGATATTCATGACGTAATAGGCAATCCGAACAGGATCCTCGAAAAAGAAGTGCAAACCACCGACGGGCGTTGGTTTCAGATGAATATTGTGCCTTACATTGAGCACGAGAAGGATGTCATCAATGGAGTGATCATCACTTTTGTAGACATCACAAGGAGATTGAAGGCCATAAAAGAACTGGAGAAATTAAATTCTCAATACGAAACCTTCAAGTACGCGTTAGCACACGACATAAGGCAACCCATTTCGACCATCACTCTAATCGCTGACGGGTTATTGATTGCCCATAAAAAAAATGATTCCCTACAGTTCGAGAAATGGATCAATACCCTTAAAGAATCTTCAAAAAGTCTGGATTCCCTGGTTGAAGATTTTGCTTCTACTAAGGGGGCAAAGAAGGGCAGATCATCAGACAATGGTGCGCTGAACATTGAAGAGATTTGCGGAGATATACTTACTGCCCTTAAAGGGGAGATCAAAGAGAAAAAGATTAAAGTTACTACAGATTTGAAGGTTGAAGAAATTATCTTTCCCAGAAATAGCCTGAGAAGTATATTTTACAACCTTATTAATAATGCCGTTAAATTCAGTGACCCTAAAAAGAATTCGGAGATCAGAATAACCACAGAGACAGTGAAAGGTTTTTTGATCCTGTGTGTGCAGGATAATGGATTGGGTATACCCTTTAAAGATCAAAGACGGGTATTTAATAAATCTTCAAGATTATCTGAGAATATCCAGGGAACCGGAATGGGTCTCTATGTGGTGAAAAAAATGATCGAGGATAATGAGGGTAGGATAAAACTTGAGAGCAAAGAGGGAGAAGGTGCCACCTTCACAGTCTTCTTTAAAAACGGGTCTGATCTGACGGTTTAGTATTAATTTCTGCAAATCAGGGATCTCTTCTATCCCTACAGGCATTTAATCAACACAGGATATCCAACTGAAGGGAGATAATCTTCGGTAGGAAGAAATTTCTTCTCAGGAAATGACATTGACCTGCATGCTTTTTAAAGATCCCTGCATTCTCTTTCGGTAATGACGTCAACAAACTCCTGGGAAGCCAAAAAATCTCCCGCTAATTCTTATGCCTCCTTTAACAGAAATCCCTAAATTATTCTTTATTCTACCGGCATTGTCTTAAAGGATAAGCGCGAATTAATTATCTTCGGTAGGAATTACATCACAAAACAGCTATTCCTCTATGTCTATACTTCCCGAAAATCTGCAACGCTATCAGAAATTTTTAAGTTTCATGTTGAAGTACTGGAACAGTGACCTGTTGAACCAGACTGCTTCTAATGCGATGGAGGAAGAAACTGCCCGCAGTTTTTCAGATTATGAACAATCGCCCGAGGAACTGGTGGAAGACCTCAAACAAATGGGGCCCACCTATATCAAACTGGGCCAATTACTTTCAACACGCCCTGATCTCCTACCCGACAGATATCTGGAGGCCCTGGCCAGCCTGCAGGATGACCTGCCAATTATTCCCTATAATGAAGTTCAGGAGATCGTGGAGACCGAGATTGGGACAAAAATTTCCAAAGCCTTCAATACCTTTGAAGAGGAACCCCTTGCAAGTGCTTCCATAGGGCAGGTACATTTGGCAGAACTTAGGTCGGGTAAAAAAGTGGCGGTGAAGGTACAGCGGCCGGGAATTCGGAAAAAATTTCTCGATGACCTTAATACGCTTGAAGAAATGGCCGCTCTTGCGGTAAAACATACCGAAGTAGGGAAACAGTATGCTTTTGATGATGTTCTGGGAGAACTGAGAAGGATCATGCTACAGGAGTTGGATTATTTGCGGGAAGCGAACAATCTTGTCACCCTCGGCACAAATCTCAAAACCTACCGCAAGCTTATTGTTCCGCAACCCATTCCTGATTATACTACCTCCCGCGTTCTTACCATGGAGTATGTAAAAGGTAAAAAGATCACCAGTGTATCCCCTTTACGAAAGACCGAGGAAGATTATACTCCCCTGGTAGACGAACTCATTGAGGCGTATCTCAAACAGATCGTTTCAGATGGTTTTGTCCATGCAGATCCTCATCCGGGCAACATCCATCTTTTGGAAAATGACCAGATAGCTCTTATGGACCTTGGGATGGTTGCCAAATTCTCAAAGCAAATGCAGGAATACCTGCTGCGACTTTTACTGAACCTCAGTAAGAATGATGGAGAAGAAATAGCCAATATTTTACTGGATATGAGTGAGCATACCGAAAAAGCCAATATAAAGGAATTCCGAAGGCATATTTCGATTATGGTGGAAGACAGCCGTAACAGTACGGCCCAGGATATGCAAACCGGTAAACTGCTCATCCAGATGAACAGAAGTGCAGCAATTAACGGCATTCATCTTCCTGTAGATGTCAATATCCTCGGAAAGATCCTTCTGAACATGGACCAGATAATTGCTTTTTTGGCACCCGAATATGACCTGAGAGAGGCCGTAAGGGTGCATATGACAAAACTGATGCAGAGCAAGATGAGGAAGGAGCTTGCTCCAGAAGAATTGTTCAGTATCCTGCTGGAATCTAAAAAACTTGCCGAACACCTTCCGGAAAGGATCAATAAGATCACTGAAAGACTAGCCAACAATGACCTGACCTTCCATGTGGATGCCATTGATGAAAAACGACTGACCGATGGTTTTCAGAAAGTAGCTAACCGAATAACACTGGGATTGATAATTGCCTCCATGATCATTGGCGCCTCCATGCTGATGAGCGTCCCGTCCACTTTCAGCATTTTTGGGTATCCCGGGTTAGCAATCCTGTTCTTTCTGCTAGCCGCTGTGGCGGGTATTTATTTAAGCTACACCATTCTTTTTAAAGACGAATAGATCAGAAGAAATTTTTGGATAATCGTATTCCTGCTCCCAGATTAGATGCTGTTTCTGAACTAACATCTGCTCCCACCTGTATATTGATATCTACCAGCTGTTGCCAGACCTGCACATCAAGGTAGGAAGACCAGATCTTTTCTGAAGGAGTACTGGTCCCTGCTTTGGCTCCGTAATTTAGCCGGTAACTTGTAAGCAGTTTATAGGGATAGTTTTGAAAGGCCGTACCGGTCAATCCCAGGTGATGGGCTACGATATTATTATGGCTAACGCGAAATCTATCCTCATCGAGAAGGATGAACGGCAATCCTAAGATCCTGTTTTCATAGGTCCAACCGGACCTGTAAAGATTATTGTTGAAGTAATTATCCTTTCCGTCTGAAGTGGGTGTATTCTTACTTTGATTACGGGTATAATAATATTCATACATAACCGCATCCAGCCATCCTCCCTGACGTTGATCTTCAACGTAGATTCCATAGCGGCCATCAGGGGTATTTCTGAGCATCATTCCCGACTTATCTTCAAATAAAGTATTATAGATCAATTCAACATCATATCCTGAAACAGAGGTATTCAAATAGATCTCATAACTTCCCAGGTGGTTCCCCAGTCCGTTGATCTCCTGTTCCCCGATAGAACCGTCGGCCTCCCCTCCTATTCCGCTTCCGGTGACTACTCTGAGGTAATCATCAAAGCCGGATGGCAAGTCTCCATATTCAGGAGAGGTTCCTCCCCATTGCACGAAATGCTGCACCCCAAAGGTTAGCTGAATATTCCTGATCTTATTGAACACAAGGTGAAAACTCTTATGATGTATCCGGGTATTTTCAACATATCTTTCTTCATCTGTCACAAATTCTTCCCAGGTGGCTTTAAATCCGAGGCCGGCTTCGGGCCAGAAAAAGACCGGCTCGGGGATATTGATCCCGACTCCGGACAAAGGGCGGGCGTTCAAAGACCAGAGAATATTTTCATTAGTGGCACTTAGACCTTTATAAAGTTCAGGTCTTTGTTTTCTTCCGGCAAATACATGAAGCCATCGATTCTCAAAACTCAGGTAGTATTCATCGAGTTGGATCTCGTCAGAGAATCCGTCCCGGTAAAGTGCTCCAATTCCCATTTTTATAGAAGCATCTTCCGTGATAATATAGGCCCCGGAAAGGTTTACCCAACCGGCCATGGTGGTTAGTTCATCAATTCGTCCCCGCTGATTGGTGTGCATCCAGAAGGGGGAATATTCTTCAGAAGAATAGATCCCCTGCAGCACAGCAGAAGCAGAATAGTCAAAATATTGAGCCTGAAGTTTGGGGAAAAAGAAGAAAAGCAGGAGGGGTAATCGTTTGATCATCGATTTACTTTAAAATTCATGAAGTAAAAATAACATAGTTATTTGTAATCCAAACGCAGTAGGAATAAAAACTGTAATTTTATAATTCCTAAAAAGAGTATATGCTTTCAATTTTCAAGAAGAAGTTTTATTTAAAAGATCAGCTGGAAGGGTTTATCGATATACACAACCATATTTTACCGGGAATCGATGACGGTGCAGCCGAAGTTGAAGATTCCCTGAATTTGATCCATAAATTTAAGGAAATGGGGGTAAGTAACTTTGTCGCCACCCCTCATATTATGAATGATTATTATCCCAATACCCCTTTTACTATAAATGCAGCACTTGATAAGTTAAGAATAGCACTGGAAGGATCAGGTATCTCAGATGTACAGGTAAAAGCAGCCGCTGAGTACATGATGGATCATTCCTTTATGGAACTATTGGAACAGGAACCTCTTTTATGTTTACATCAAAACTACGTACTGGTAGAGATGTCCTATTTCCAGGCCCCAATAAATTTGAATGAGATCCTTTTTACCTTACAAACAAAACAATATAAGCCGGTTTTGGCGCATCCTGAAAGATACGCGTACTTACACTCAAAAAATCTGGAAAGATATGAGGATCTGAAACGCAGGGGGTGCCTTTTTCAACTGAATATCTTAAGCTTAATAGGGCATTACGGTTCCAATATACAGAAAGCCGCTTTCGCTCTTCTCGACAAAGGGATGATCGACCTTATTGGCACCGACACCCATCAGGAAAGACATCTGGAAAAACTTGCAAATGCCCGGCTACCAAAAAAGAGGATAGAACAGGTGATTCCGGTTATTGAGAGAACCAAAGAACTATTTACACCTGCTTTTTCCTGAACCTTTTCCTGAAAAAAGCTGTTAAACCTTTTTCTTCGTCTACACCATACCCATAGCCATAACCATAGGAATATCCATATTTTGCACCATAGGAAAACTTGGAATAATCCACATCATTCAGTACGATCGCAAGACCTTTTAATTTTCCCTGTTGCTTGAGGTCTTTTGGGAAATCCAGAAGTTTCTTTTCAGTATATCCTGCCCTTGTCACGTAGATAGTAGTATCTGCCAACGGACTGATCAATAAGGTATCTGTTACGATCATAGTTGGAGCAGTATCAACTATAATGAACTCATAATTCTTTTCCAGATCCTTCAGTAAAACCTTCATACGGTCATTCATGAGCAGTTCTGCAGGATTGGGAGGAATCGCTCCTGAAAAGATCATATCTACCGGGATATTATCCTGGAGGGAAGGATTAATAATATTCTCTGACTGTATTT
This sequence comes from Salinimicrobium flavum, assembly GCF_042684505.1. Taxonomy (NCBI): domain Bacteria; kingdom Pseudomonadati; phylum Bacteroidota; class Flavobacteriia; order Flavobacteriales; family Flavobacteriaceae; genus Salinimicrobium; species Salinimicrobium flavum. Next base: position 197,386 of record NZ_JBHULT010000010.1, on the reverse strand, counting down.
CATGATCATACAGATAATCTGAAAGTCCTTTGGTTTCCAGGGGTTGATCTGAGAATTTATGGAGTTTTGGGTTTCTTACGTCAGCGCCTATCAAAAGAACCCTTTTTCCTGTACTGGCCAGGGTGCGGGCGAGGTTAAAGGATATGAAGGTTTTACCCTCCCCTTTAATGGTGGAGGTGACAAAAATAACTTCAGCTTTTTCCCGGTTACGGGACTGGACGAGATAGGCAAGGTTGGTTCTCAAAATTCGGAATGATTCGGCTAACGGCGAACGATCATTCACCTGTATCACTTCTGAATCCTCTCCTGCCACTCTGGGTATTTCCCCAAGGAACGGTATATTTTTGGTAAGGGTTTGCAGATCCCCCTTGTGATGTACCTTGGTATCCAAAAAGTTAATGCTAAAAATTACCAAAAGCGGGATTAAAAGGCCAATCACGCCTCCACCTGCAAGAACAACCCAGGGTTTAGGATCCACCGGCTGATTATAGGTAAATGCAGGATCAATTACTTTGGCTACCGGGGAGGTTGCCGCAAAGGAAATAGCCGATTCTTCCCTTCTTTGAAGCAAGAACAGGTATAACTGTTCTTTTATCTGCTGCTGCCGTTCGATACTCCTTATCCCTTTTTCCAAGCCCGGAAAGGTACTGAACTGACCTTCAGCCTGCCGGTCCAGTTGATTTAGTTCCCTTAGCTGAATGTTTATTGACCGCCTGGTGCTGCTTATATTATCCAGCAAATTTTCCCTGAGGGAATCCAATTGATCTGTAAGGGTTTCAACTACCGGGTTCTTTGTGGTCCCTGTTTTCAAGTATGCGTTTCGTTCCAGAACCAGGGTGTTGTAACTGCTAATAAGACCTGAAATACTTCCTTCTTCTATTCCCATATTGGCGGGTAGCAAATTGTAAGGTTCAGAGGAGGTCAGAGCATCTTCTACAGATTCAAGGATCATTAACTGGGTTTCCAATTCAAAGATCTGTTGCTCAGCCATAGAAGATTTAGACATATATTGTCCTGCGCTACTCCCAACATCCATGATCCGGTTTTCCCGTTTAAAATCGGCTATTCCTCCCTCCACAGAATCGAGTTCTTCTGAGATCAGGATCAGTCTTTCCTGGATGAAATCTGCCGTATTTTCAGCTACCTGCCGTTTATCGGCAACACCATCCGCATTAAAATGGAACATAAGAGTATTCAGAAAGTCCTGGGATTTTTCGGGCACTTCTCCGGTAATTGAGAGGGAAAGTATATCCTGGGCTTTACCTTTGGGAGTGATCGCCATTCTGGCTATATAGTCATTGGCTGCCTCTCTCAGGGGAACAACCCTAACATTTACAGTATTCGTAGATCTGGAACTATCCCCGGTCAGGGAAATGATAAAATCCAATCCTCCTAAATTCACAGGATCCCCAAAATTATGCACCCTGGAATATCCTCTGCTTTCATCCATTAGTCGGTAAGTAGAAGGTGATTCGGGAATTACGTTCAGGTTTAAATAATTACTATGGACCTCTTCGGGAGAGGAAAGAAATTTAATAGTGATAGGCGTATTTTTATAAGCTTCTACTGCGATCACATTCCCTTCAACAAAATAGGAGATATTAAGATCCAATGTATCCACAACATTTTCCACCAGCCGTTTGGACCGTAAGGTCTCGATCTGGTTATCAAGGGAATTATTTCCTATGGCGAGGAGGGAAGCTCCTCCTGAAGGAAGGGCCCCTACCACTCCGTTTTCAGCATCAGATAGGATCATCATGGAGGCTTCTGTAGGATAATTCGGAATGGTGTAACGATTATACAACCAGGCTAAGATTAGCCCCACAAGACATCCCAGAACGATCCATTTCCAATGCGTGAGATATTTATAGATCTCTGCCTTCAGGTCAAAATTTGATTCTTCTTTTTCAGAAAACTCTTCCAGTTCTTCCATAAATCTTATCGGCTAAACAGTATAAATAAACTAAAGGCGGTGGTCAAAATAGAAACCAATCCTTGCCAGCTGGTAATGAACCCGGCAGATTTAACCTTTCTGTAGGTAGGTTCAACGTAAACTATATCATTTTGTTTGAGGTAGAAATACGGGTTTTGAAAAACCTTCGCATTAGTAAGATCCACCCGGCCATACTCCATTTTTCCATCGTTATTCCGAATGACGAGAATATTATTTCTTTTCCCGTCGTAGTTTATATCCCCTGACATTGCAATTAATTGAGGGATAGAGATCCTTTCATCTGGAACTTCAATAACACTACTCCCGGTCTCCCCCAATACGGTGACCTTGAAATTCACGATCCGAACCCTTACCACCGCATCAGTTACATACTCTTTTATTTCAGTCGTCAACATCTCTTCTACTTCTCCCCGTGTTTTTCCCAATACATTTACAACTCCAAGTACCGGAAATTTGATATTCCCTTCTGCATCTACAAGGTAACCGTTAAGGGCAGCGCTGTTACTTCCACCTCCTCCGCTATTCTGCTGACTTCCAAGATCCATTCTGAAAGGTTCCACAAGGTCTTCATTCAGGGAGGATACGTTGATGCTTAATACGTCATTCTCTTCGATCCTGGGTTCAAAATTTTCAGGTTGCTGCATGTTTTGCAACTTTTCAATATCCTGAAAATAAACGATCTCTTTTCTGGTGGAACAACTTGCCAGGGTTATGAGGGATATAAAAATAAATAGGATTCTTTTCATAAGATATTTTAGGAGGCAGAAAGAAATACTATTTTTCCTTCTAAAAAATTTAACTGATCTTTTTCTGTTGATTTTCGGGTTCAGGTTCCTTATCCAATAGAGAAAAGGAGGAGTTATTACTTTTAAATTCGGGAACCAGCAGCTTAAGCTTTGCCACAACTTTGTCACTTTTAAGTTTTGTGGCCGATTTTATTATAGTTTCAATAGAGGTATTGATCTCCTCATAATTTCCCGGTTGATCCTGAACTATCATGATCTTCTTATGATGGGTAGGCAGGGTTTTACTCTTATCGCTCAACAATTCCTCAAAAAGTTTTTCGCCGGGCCTTAAGCCGGTGATCTTTATTCCTATTTGTTTGTCGGGGATATATCCTGCCAGTTTGATCATTTTGATCGCGAGATCCATGATCTTTACAGGCTCTCCCATATCAAAAATAAAGATCTCCCCTCCTTTCCCCATTGCTCCGGCTTCCAACACAAGCTGGCATGCTTCAGGAATGGTCATAAAGTATCTTATGATATCGGGATGGGTGATGGTCACCGGACCTCCTTTTTCAATCTGTTTTCTGAACAATGGAACTACAGAACCGTTAGATCCCAGTACATTTCCGAAACGGGTGGTGATGAATCTGGTCTTGTTCCCTTCTTCGAGTTCACCGGAGTTGTGATAGAGGGATTGCACGTACATTTCGGCAGCCCTTTTGGAAGCTCCCATTACATTTGTAGGGTTCACCGCTTTATCTGTAGATACCATCACAAAATGCCCTACCTTATATTCTACAGCAAGGTCTGCGAGGTTCTTGGTACCCTGTATGTTCACAAAAACAGCTTCGTGTGGGTTCTCCTCCATAAGAGGCACATGTTTATATGCAGCGGCATGGTAGATCACATCTATAGCTCTTCTTTTAAGCAGTAACTCTAATCGTGCCCGATTACCCACGTCACAGATGATACATTTAAAATTAAGGTCAGGGAATTTCGCACGCATCTCGAGTTGCAGGTTATGTAAGGGGGTTTCAGCCTGATCCAGAATAAGCAGACTTTTAGGCTGATATTCTGCTACCTGTCTTACTATTTCGCTTCCTATGGATCCTGCACCGCCGGTTACCAGGATAGTTTTCCCTGTTAACTGCTCCCTTTTATTCTCCTTGTTGAGCAAGATAGGTTCCCGGTCAAGAAGATCTTCGATCTGCAGGGATTTCACCTTATGGGAAACGGTTTTTTCATCTTCATATGAAGAAACGATAGGTGCATTAAAAACCTGGATGTCGTTTTCGAGGCAATCTTCCACCACCGCAAATTTTTCTTCGGCAGTGAGGGTATTCTCTGAAAGAATAAGAGCTGTAGCTCCCAGAGCCTTTGCTTCCTGACTTATTTTGAGTCCGTTGTAGATCACAGGTTTATTCATGATCCTGATATTCCTTCTGGTGCTGTCATTGGTTATAAAACCTCTGATATCGAACCTTTTGGGATGTTCAATCTCAAGAGCACCTGCAATAGAAATGGCATTTTCATCGGCCCCAAAGATCACCGCCTTTTGCAGGTTTTGATTCCTTTGGGTCCTTTTAAAGTATTCATATACCTGTTTAACTGTTAAACGGAACAGGAAAAGTAAAGAAAAAGAGATCAGGAAGTAAAAGATAAGACCAGCTACCAGGTAAATCTTTTCCCCAATCAAAAGAAAGGTTGCGTAATTTATGAACAGCAGGGTGAGAAAAGTACTGAAACAGGCCAGCATGATCTTAAGAGCGTCAACATAAGAGGAATGTCTTATCAAACCTGCATAAGTCCTGAAAATAAAAAAGAACAGGGTATTGACCGTAATGACCAGCAACATACGCTGGGGAACACTCAGGTATTCATAGAAATTGACAGTGAGATCCCTTAAGGCAATGATGGTAAGAAGATCGGCAATAATTATTATAGAGATATCTATGCCCAGTATTGCCCACCGGGGCAGGTACTTGATATTCCTGATATCAAGCCGGTTCTCGGGGGACAAAATTTGTTGTAATGCTTTGTTCAGCTTTTTACCCATACAAGAGCTTTATAGGATCAATTTTCTTTACTTACCGTAAAAAATTCTGTTATTGCTTCAGCGATACGGGTTTTATCATCTTGTGATAAATTCGAACCTGAAGGTAAACAAAGACCCTTTTCAAAGGCTTCAGCAGCTACACTACTTCCATAGAAAGGTGCACTTTTAAAAACCGGTTGCAAATGCATTGGTTTCCAAAGTGGCCTGCTTTCAATATTTTTCTTCTCCAGATGCAGTCTTAATTCTTCCGAAGTAAAACCACTTTCCTGTTTATCTATGGTAATAACCGTAAGCCAGTGGTTACAAAAGTAAGTATTTTTAGGTTCACTGAATATATTTACTCCTTTTACCTCCTCAAAAAGAGCTTGATAAAATTTATGCATTTCCCGCCGCGCCTCTACATGCTGGTCGAGCACCTGCATCTGGCCTCTTCCAATTCCCGCACAAATATTGCTCATTCTGTAGTTATAACCAATCTCACTGTGCTGATAGTGGGGCGCATTATCCCTGGCCTGTGTTGCCAGGAAAACGGCTTTTTCTTTCTGTTTCTGATCTTTGGTCACTAAAGCCCCTCCTCCGGATGTTGTAATGATCTTATTGCCGTTAAAGGAAAGTATGGCAAGGTCACCAAAAGTGCCGCATTTCTGCTCTTTGTAACTGCTACCCAATGCCTCGGCACTATCTTCTATGACGGGAATGTCATATTTTTTGGCCACTGCATGAACTTCTTCTATTTTATAAGGCATGCCGTATAGATGTACCGCAATGATAGCTTTAGGTTTCTTTCCTTGCTCCATACGGTCAATGATTGCTTCCTCCAAAGCTCCCGGACAAATATTCAGGGTTTCCGGCTCGCTGTCAATGAATACCGGAGTGGCTCCCTGGTAAATTATTGGATTGGCTGACGCCGCAAAAGTAAGGCTCTGGCACAGTACCTCGTCTCCCCTTTCTACACCTAATAAAATCAGGCCTAAATGCAAAGCTGCCGTTCCGGAACTTAATGTCGCGACCTTTACATCCTCCTGAAGGTATTTCTGAAGGTCTTCCTCAAACCCGTTGACGTTAGGTCCCAAAGGAGCAATCCAATTTTGGTTGAAGGCTTCATCAATAAACTTTCGTTCATTCCCACCCATGTGTGGGGAGGACAACCATATTTTATCGTTGTTCATTTTCCTCATTCTTATATTTAATGATCTTTCCCGGATTTCCTACAACAGTTGCATTATCGGGAACGTCTTCTATTACTACTGCTCCGGCTCCAACAGTAGCCCATTTTCCGATCTTGATCCCGGGTATGACCACTGCCCCAATTCCAATATGAGACCCCTCTCCTACTACCACTCCGCCGGCCAGGGCAGCATTGGGGGAAATATGGACATAATTCCCCAAAACACAGTCGTGCTCAACAGTGGCCCCGGTATTTATTATACAATTCTTTCCAATGATAGTATCGGCATTGATGGAAGCGTTAGCCATAACTACTGTACCTTCTCCAAATTCCACGGTTGGATCTACAGCGGCTGCGGCATGATAGATGGCTTTAAAAATTGGGCCATCGAGCCTGTCTACTACCTTTTTTCTTATTTCATTATCACCTATGGTCACTAATGTACCCCTGCGTAAAACTTCGGGTCCAAAAGAACTAATTACAGGATAATCATATAAGCCTGTGATGGCAGGATTATCATCCAGGACATAGTGTATCTCCTCCATTCGGGAGTGGATAATATCAATAACCACTTTTGCATGGCCGCTGGCTCCGTATAGATTCATTTAATTATTTCCGTTATAAGGTTCTGTAGTTGCCATATTCGCTGTATTTATTCCTTCAGAGATCAGCACTTTCCTGAAGGTTCTAAAAAGTATTTTAAGGTCGAGGCCAAAAGACAGGTTTTCCACATACCATACATCATATTCAAATTTTTGGTTCCAGCTAATAGCATTTCGGCCATTTACCTGTGCCCATCCGGTTATTCCGGGTCTTACCTCATGTCTTCTCATCTGTCTCTCATTGTATAGCGGAAGGTATTCCGGAAGCAATGGACGTGGGCCAATCAAACTCATATCACCTTTCAAAACGTTGAACAGCTGCGGGATCTCGTCTACGGAAGTCTTTCTTACAAACCTGCCAACGGCCGTTAAACGCTCAGAATCCGGCAGTAATTTCCCCTCATTATCCTTTTCATCGGTCATAGTTTTAAACTTCACGATCCTGAAGATCTTACCATTCTTACCGGGCCGGCGTTGCAGGAAAAATGGATTTCCCCCGTTAGCAAATGCCAGCAGTAGTACGAACATGAGCAGAAAGGGACTCAGGATCAACAAAGCCGATAATGCAACCGTAAAATCTATAATGGGCTTAAAAAATTTTCTGTACATATACAGTAAGTCAGGACATTTTCCCCGGGCTGCTAAATTAGTTTTTTGAAATTTCCTGCTCCAAGGTTTTGTATTCCTTTAACAAAATTTCCCAGAATTCCTTCCGCTCATAGTGTTCACAGATCATTTCACGGCTATTTTGTGAAAGTATCTTTCTGAGTTCAACATCTGTTACCAGTTTTTCCATCGTGGTATAGAGACTTTTCCCAGATTTAGCCGGAATAATGAGTCCGTTGATCTCATTGGAAATAATTTCATTGCAGCCATTGATATCACTCACGATAGAAGGTATCCTCATTGCCCCTGCCTGCATTACCACATTCGGAAAACCTTCCCGATAGCTCGGAAAGGCCAACACATCTGAAATTGCCAGAAATGGTCTGACATCAATTTGATAGTCGGTGGTAATAATTTTTGGATGGTTTTCAATCAATTTTAATGTAGAGGGAGAGAGCGGATCCAGTTCTTCTTCGAAAGGACCTACGAGAAGCAGGCTAACATCCGGATGTTTTAATTGAAGTTCATTGAAGGCCGAAACCAGTTCATTTATACCTTTTTCTGACACCAGGCGACCAATAAAAATAAACACCAGGTCTGCTTCAGTGATCTTCCATTCTTTTCGCAGAGCGGTTTTATCTTCTTCAGAATATCGCCGTGGATCGAAATATTCTGTATCTATTCCGTTGGAACTTCCCTTTCCCAGGATCTTAAGTTTTTGCTCCTCCACAAAACCTTCCTTCAAAATAATTTCTTTCAGTCCACGCGAATTGGGATAAATTCTGGTGGCAAGGCTGTAGGTGAATTTCTCCACCTGCTCCAGGATCTTTCTTTTGGTTCCGGTGGTTTCCATCAGGGGCATACCTGCAACAGTATGCAATCTTACCGGCACCCCTGCCATCTTTGCCGCCAGCATTCCTACAATTCCAGCTTTCGGGGTATGGGTATGAACGATCAGGGGATTTTCCTTTTTTAAGAACCTGTACAATTTAAGGACAGCTTTCATGTCCTTTAGGGGAGTAATCGCACGGGTCATTTCTACATGAAAAGTTTTTACCCGGTTATCACGCCCATACCTGTCTAAACGTGCTTTTTCCGCCGAAACAGCAGTCACTTCATAATGATCGTTCATAAAGCTAAGCTGCCCTTCCAGAAGTTTTTCGAGGGAAAGGGGAACTGTCGTAATGCGGATAAGTTTGGGAGGCATTATTATTTTTGCCAAATATACCGATTTCTAAAAATACTTTTTTAGCTATTGGAGAAATAAAGGAGACTCTTTCGCGCAACAACCAAAAATCAAAGAGACAGAAGCCAAGATAGATTCTGAACAAATTAAATTCAGTGGCTATGAACAATTAATTCTTTTCAGACATTAGAAATTTTACATGAAGAGAAAATTATCCCAAATTAGGATAATATTGAAATAAGGCTGCTTTAAAGATAGCCTTAGATTGAAGTCCGAACTCTCCAGTTAATCTGGTACCACTATCATACTGAGCTCAACAGAATCAGAACAATCTCCTTCGGTTATAGTATAAGTTGTTGTATAGGCCCCGACACCGCTCCTTTTAAAATCATTGATCAAATACCAGATAGAAGGATCAAAGGTGCCATTACGGTTAACCCCCGGGTCTAACAAGCTTAAGTAAAGATTTCGTGCCTGGTCCACCCCAGAGATTTCATCGGCTTTAGATGAAGTAATTGTTTTCGATTTATTCTGACCCGCGTCAAACTCCTTACATGGTTTGTGGCAATCCTGGATCATATATTCAAAATAGGACCAATTCCCTGATTGCACATGATTATCCCCTGCCCAGGCGGTAATATTTCCCGCAGTACCGGAGAAACTTGAAATAGAGGCAATGGTAACTGAATCTGAATAATCAGAAAGTGGAAATTCATAAGTACGTTGGGTTACTCCGGACGAAAAAGACTCATTAATTTTCATTTGGCCGGGAGGCAAATTCCCATTCCCTGTTAAAGGAAAATCATCAAGGTGATCCCCTACCTGGAGACGCACAGTGTTAAGTACATACCCACTGTTGGCAAGTATGGTCACATAAACTACCTCTTCATCATTCACCACCTCAATCACACCGGCATCTTCAAAGGGGTAAGAATCAGTTGCACAGCCGGTTCCTTCGACTACAGCGGAAAGATCCATTAAATAATTTTCGTTTGGCATTATCCCTTCGTCTTCTACAGAGCAGGATAGGAAGGTGAAGGCCATAAACAATAAGTATATTTTTTTCATAACAAATTGATTAAGTAATTATTAAACTTAATCAATGGCTATGAAAAAGAACGGAAATGGCGGAAATTTTCGATGTATCGAAGATCATAATCGACCAAATGCAGAATTCCATATCATTCAATGATTAAAAGAATTTGAAGGTAAAGGATTTATAAAATTTAGAAACGATCATTATGATTTAATTTAAATAATAACTTAAAACAAAATGTTTATAATCAATTTTTTTTTCTTAATTAAAAAAGGAGGGAAATTATTTTGACACCTTTCTCCTATAGATAAAATAACAAAGGCTGCACCGCAGCCTTTGTTTATAATCAGAGATTGGATTCTTATGAGTTGTCGGGTACAACTATGATACTGAGCTCAACTGAATCTGAACAATCTCCCTCTGTTATAGTATAGGTTGTTGAATAAGTTCCCGGACCAGTGTAGGAATTAATAAGACTCCAAATGGTTGGATCAAATTCTCCCTCACGCGAAACCCCTTCGCCTAATAAGTTTAAATAAAGGTTTCGCACCTGGTCCACACCAGTAATAGCATCGGCTTTAGATTGGGTAATAGTTCTTGAAGCATCAGCTCCTGCTGTTAAATCACAGGTGGGATCTGAGCTTCCGTTTGGAACCACCACAATAGTTAGCTCCACAGAATCTGAACAATCTCCCTCTGTTATAGTATAGGTTGTTGAATAAGTTCCAGGACCAGTATAAGAATTAATAAGACTCCAAATGGATGGATCAAATTCTCCCTCACGCGAAACCCCTTCGCCTAATAAGTTTAAATAAAGGTTTCGCACCTGGTCCACACCAGTAATAGCCTCGGCTTTAGATTGGGTAATAGTTCTTGAAGCATCGGCTCCTGCTGTTAAATCACAGGTGGGATCTGAGCTTCCGTTTGGAACCACCACAATAGTTAGCTCCACAGAATCTGAACAATCTCCCTCTGTTATAGTATAGGTTGTTGAATAAGTTCCCGGACCGTTATAGGAATTAATAAGACTCCAAATGGTTGGATCAAATTCTCCATCACGAGTAACTCCCTCTTCTAACAAGTTTAAATAAAGTTGTCGTACCTGGTCAACACCAGAGATAGCATCGGCTTTAGACTGGGTAATAGTTCTTGAAGCATCAGCTCCGGCGTTAACCGTGCTGCAGTCATCATTTTCTACTGCAGAGCCGGTTAAAGAATGTACATCGCCATATTCGAGATAGCTGTCATCTTCTACAGAACAGGAATAAATCAAGGCGACCATCAACAATAAGTAAATTTTTTTCATAACAATTTGATTTGGTTTCTATTACCTTAAATTTAATCAATCGTCATGGGGAAAAAAGAAGGTGAATTTAGTTTTCGATGAACTTAGTTTACGTCCGACAAAGTGCAGAAAATTAAAATCTTTTTAGAAAAATTAGGAGGCCTTTTGGAGGAAAGTGATTTCCAAAATTGTAGGCAATTGGCTTAATATTATTAAAAGGAACTGTTAAGGCAAAATAAATGTAGTCAAATTCGTTCGGAGGACTTGCGGAAAAATGGTTTTCTCAATAATTATTTACATTTAAAGCGGAAGATTAGTACCCCACCTGCCTTATAATCTAATGCATATTACCCTGAAATTAGTTAAAAAAGCGGTCATCTAAAGCCAGAAAAATAGTATATCCAATCCACCTTTATTTTAAACCTTAATTATGTCAGCTGAAACTCCATTTTTAGTGGAGATAATAAGAAATTTATTATCATTTAACAGCCAAATCACTTTGGAGAATATCACATAGAGATATATCCGGTTTTAGATGAATAGCGCCGATTGATAGGATAATATCCTTGTTTACCTTTGATGTGAAGTAATTCCTGCCATATTGAATGATCCAAATTCAAATTTATTTTGACAGGATTTAAAATGTTTGAGTATAAAATCTAATTCCTCTAAGTTTTTTTCCGGATTACCACCAAAGTTATGTGGGTGCCACCAAAGATGATAAATTTCCTTATTCTTTGCCGCTTGGTTAATTTCAGATTGAATCCTTTGTACACGTTTTTTATCCAGAAAATTTCTCCCACTATGTGGTCTTAATAACCTGCTCGCTTTTTGACCGTGTAATTTCGGAATTAATTCAGGAATATTTTTGTAAGATTTATTTTTAAGGCCAAAATAAGCATCGCCGGTCCTGAATATTTTCTGCTGCAGACTATCTTTCTGGGTATTTCTCCAGTACCACACATCAGGGTTTGTTCTTACATTCTGTAGCCCGGTTTCTTTACACACTTGAAGATAGTCTTTATTATACTGATTTCTGGGAAAGACTAAAGACTTAAGTCTAATTGCGAATTTTTTAGCCAGCTCTTGTGATTTAAGCAGATCAGCTTTAAAACTCTCCAGGGACTGTCCAGGCTCCAGGCAGTAGTAGTGAGAGTAGGTATGAGACCCTACTTCCTGTCCCGGGGTTTCTATGATTCGCCTTATCAAATTAGGAGCAAAACAAAGTTCCTCAGTCTCTTTACTCTGAATTAACTTTCCATAACTATAAGCAGAAAGATTCTTATTTTCATATTCAGGCAGCATTTCGGGAAAATTCTGATTCCATTCATCCCAATTTTCATTAAATAACATTCCAACCGTGGCCCAGGTACACGAGACCTCATATTTCTCAAACAGCTGCAGGATCTCGGGAATGAGTTTTCGGGTATTTCGAAAATATTCTCTCTTCTCCCTCCACTCCACTTTATCAAAAACTCCCCAAAGCAGTTCAAAATCAAGTGAAATGACTAAAGCTCCGTTTTTGATCATAATAATTGGTTTATTAGATTAATTGGTGAATTAGGTTATTCCCAAATCTCCAACTCGTCCTTATGTCTCTTAATCCCTTTGGTCACAAACTCTTTGGCGCTGTCACTCCTCCGGTCTCCTCGGCCCCAGGTCCCCGATTCTCAGAGTCCCCTCTTCTCAGCTGGAAACCTCCATTCTTTCATTCTTTAATTTTCTGAAGAGTTTCAACCTCATGATCCTATCATACTTCTTCTGAGCCAAATAATAATAGATCACAAAGAATAAAAAATACATTACCATTGATTTCTGTCGCATAATAATACCCAGATTGGACATCACGAAAGCCATCGCCAGGGAAGCCAGAAAAAAAGTGGTTAAACTCATTTTTACGCTGATAGGTGAGTTCTTTAAGAATCTTAAAAAATCTTTATTTAATATTTTAATAAAAAGCAAAAGATAAATCAAATTTTCAACTGAAACTATAAGACCTAATACCCCTGGAGCATCCACGAATAACGGTCTGAACCAAAAGGTAAACAATTTAAACGGCAATGGATAATTTGCCATACCGACTCCTGAACCTGAAGAACTTAAATCTTCAGCTCTGTCAGTTGAAAAATCTTCAAAACCTTGTATTAAATCTTCAGATTCATTCAGACCGGCCATTCCTAAAATTGTGTCCTGAGCTAAAACTAAACTCCCAATCATTCCTACATAAACTAAAAGCTTTTTCCAAAAAGCAATTTTACCTTTACCTGTCATATAACCTACAACAGTACCCGCTGCAATGAATAAAAATACATGGGGCCTAATGTAATAAGTAATTAATGAACCAATCAGCAAAGCAACCCACCTACTCTTTGGTTTTTTAATAGCGTAAGCAAACATCATTAATGACATGAAAATTGGTGCACCTTTTCCTAAAGAGGCTGTCCAAAAGTGCATATTTGGAAGAAAAAGGACCAGAGATAAAAAATCAATATTTTTAAAAACTTTTATCTTAATGGGAATATTTTCCCTAAAAAACAAATAGGCATAGACAAAACCTACGAAACCAAACCAGGAGTATAATAACATCATCATTTCATAGTTGAAATTCAAAATGTTTATAAACGGCCAGGACATAAAATCAATAAAGGTAGTACTGGTACCAAAATAGTCCAGCCAGTTTTGGGACCAGGTAGGTCTATCATAATACATTACAGAATCAGACCGGGCAAACGAGGCATAAGTATAATATACTCCGAAGAAGAAAAGATGATAAAGAAAAAGGGAGTTCATTAATTTTTTGGAAAACCATTTATGCCGTTTCGAAAACGAGCTAAATAGTCCCTGATTAATAAGGAGAAGAAAAATTATTAAGACTAAGGTTCCTATCATTTAGAATAGTTCAAGGTCCCCTAAGCTATAAGACCAGGTTTTTAGGGTTAAAAATTCAAGTTGGTTAAGATTAATAGGTTTGTAAGTCAGAACCGGCCCGAAATTCCCAGTAATTCCCGCTTTAAAATTGATCTCCGCATCTGGTGACATTGTTAAAACAGCTGCTCCAGATGATTTTGCTAATTTTAGAATTACCAATTTTGCAGATTCCATTCCTGCCTTTAAAACAATAACTTCTGAAATCCTAAATTCATTAATTTTCCCCCTGTTTTTAATGTACCCTGCGATGAAATATTCCCTATCAAATATTACAACATAGTCCTGCAATGGATTATGAAGATAGCGCCATTTTATATAAGCTACATCTTTTGGGGTAAAAAGTCTATCGGCAGCCTTTAGTTGTTCAAAATGATTATTTAGGAGGTCTACAATGGCCTCTTCTTTACCTAAGGTTTTGTATTCTAGTTCTTTGTTTTTAAACCGTAGAATATTTAAAGGGCGTAAATGTATTTTTATCTTATCTACTTCTTCCCATCCCATTTTAATATAACCCGGCTTACTTTGTTCATTGGGAGTATTAAAAACAAAATGATCTCCACGCTCCCTCCCTATTTCCAAAGCTTTTAAAGTAAGTTTTTTAAAGATCCCCTTCCCCTGATGAGCAGGATGAGTTGCCGTATCTACCGCCCTAAAGGCGGAATAAACCTGGTCACCTTTTTGCCATTTCCATCGCATGAACGCCCGCACTCCAATTATTTCGCCCTCTTCTTCAGCTACCAGCACCAATGATTCTCCAAAGGGGTTATCTATATGTTTATACCTCCATACAGCTTCGGTCTTTTTTGAAGAAGTCTCTCCTAAACTTGCTTTTAAAACCTTTAGGATTTGTGGGATATCATTGTGAGTGGCTTCTCTTATGTGCATTCGTTAATTCGTTAATTCGGGATTCGTGAACCGGCTAATTAGTAATTAGTGATTTGTTAATTGGTATATCAGTTTTACATTTAGCAGATTAATTGACAAGTGATATTGCTGCCAGATCAAGTTATATAATAGTTCCCCAGTCTCCTAGTCCCCAAGCTTCCTTCTCCTCCGATCTCTTCGCCTCGATATCATCCGGTCCCCAATTCTCATAGTCCCCACGTCTCCCAGTCCCCTCTTCTCCTAGTCTCCCGGTCCCCAATTAGGTCACAAGATCACTATATATAACTTCCAGTTCATCCACCATCCTCCTCAGGCTAAAATTCTTCACAACCCTTTCCCTCGCAGCTTTTTTATATTTCATTAATTTTTCCGAATCATCTACCAGGATTTGGCAAAGGTCTGAAAGTTTTTTCCATTCTTCCACTTTACAGGTCAAGCCGTCCTGTTCATTCCTGACCACCTCCTTTATTCCACCGGCGTCTGAAGAGACAACAGCACATTCCATACTCATTGCTTCCAATAACGCAATAGGTAAGCCTTCAAAAGAAGAACTCATCATAAATATATCCATTGCTTCGAAATATGGTTTTACATCTGTTCTCAAGCCCGGAAAAAATACAAGATTTTCAAGCTCCAGCTCCTTCCATTCCTTTTTAATTTCTTCTTCCAAAGGTCCAGCTCCCACAATAATTCCATAAACGTTTGAATTCTTTTCCCGGATCTTTTTAATTACCTGCAACCATTCTACAAGCCTTTTCTGGAACCTGAAAACAGCCACATTCCCAATCACTATAGCGTCCTTAGGGATTCCCAGGTCTGATCGGATTCCGGATCCTCCTGATCTTTGAAAAGAATCTGTATTCACTCCATTCAATAAAGTTCGTACTGGAATATCTGGATGGATATTTTTCCTTATCGAATCAGTAACATCCTGCGATACCCCCAATGCCAGATTCTGAAAATTAAATGTTAGTTTATTAATGGTCTTTGTTGCGATATGATAGCGTTCCTGCATGTTATGCTCGGTGTACACCACGGGAATCCCGGTCTTTTTATGAACCATACGACCAACAAATCCCGCCCAGGGTAAATGACAATGAATCAAATCTACCTTATGCTCTTTACAATAAGATATAATTCTCTTATTTTGTAATACCAACCGGATATTATCTTTCGCCTCTAAGCAAGTCACTTTGCCTCCGGCATCTTTAATTGCTCCGACCATTTGATCCTTCCATGGTAAGAAATAGATATAATGAAACTCAAATCTTTCATAGTCATGAAGTTTAAGAGTCTCCGGAAGTAACATTTCTGCCCCTCCTCTTCCTAAAGATTTTATGATATGAAGTACTTTTATTTTAGCCATAATTTCTTTAAAGCCCCAAAGTTAAGCCAATCTGGACAGGCACCAAGATTTTAAAATATGATTAAGAAAGAAATGTGGGTTCCAAACTTATCTTGCTACAACCTTTTCATAAACAGCTTCAAATCTTTCTGCAATTTTGGAGTTCAGGAATTTATGATGAATTAATCTTTTGGCAGCATTAATTCTGGATTCGTTTTCCGAATGGGAATTTAAAACTTCGTGAATTGCACGAACAAAGCCGTCTTCGTCGCCTTTTTCAATTAACCAACCGGTTTCTTCAGGTTTCACTACTTCAGAAATTCCTCCAACATCATAGGCAACCACCGGGGTTTTACAATACATGGCCTCCAGAATTACACCGGGTAAACCTTCTATAAAACTTGGCAACAAGAAAGCTCGTGAACTTTTTAATATTTCAAGAACATCTAATCTATGACCTAAAAAATGAACATCATCTCCAAACTTAATTTGATTTACCATGTTTTTTATAGGAATTTCTAATTTACCTTTTCCCAAAAGTACAAGCTGAATTTCAGGATACTCTTCTTTTACCCTGGCAAATATTTTCAAAAGACCTTCATGATTTTTTTCAGGTACAAATCCTCCAATATGAACCAGTACGGGGCCTCGTTGAAAAATGTCACTTAGATCATTGGAAAGCTTGTCAATAGCAGTCTCTTCCACCCCTATTTCTACAGTATTTATTAAGTTTTCGGAATATTTAAACGTTTTTATAAAGTCTTTTTCACATTCTTTACTTACCGAGATAACATGATCTACCCTATTTATATAAAATTTATTTAATTGCCATTTCATTTGGGAGTCTATGAAGTCACCCATTTTATTTGCATTTCGAAAAATTATTTTAGAATCCCACTTAAATAAAAGTTTAGAACTTACGGCAAACTTTAAAGTATCAGCCGCATTGGCCTGTATAATATCGGGCTTGAAATCCTCAATAATTTTATTGAACAATTTCCATCCACCATAATCAAACAATCTTTTAGATACTGACCGGTTTAAGTGTATTATTTCTCCCTTAAACGGCAATTTGGAATCACCCGGAAAAATACTTACTACAATTACATCATGTCCTCTATCCACAAGATGATTGGATAACTGGCAGGCAAAAATTTCGGCACCTCTTAATTGTGGTTTTTGTATAAGATTAATTATTTTCATACAATTTATTTTGCATTACCTTAATAATCTTTGCTGCATTGTTCTCCCATTTAAAATTTGTAATTACCTTTTGTTGAGCCAGTTTTCCCATTTCCAATCTTTTCCCTTTGTTCTCAAAGAGGTACAACATCTTATTGGTTAAATCATTTAATCCCGGAGAAACAAATAATATTTCATCTTCCGTAAAGATCTCTCTTACTGCAGGGGTGTCAGGACCTATAACCGTTTTTCCCATTGCCATATATTCAAACAACTTTAACGGACTCATATAAGGCTTAGCTGAATGATGTATAGCCACATCAATTTTTTGAAGGTATTTTGGTATTTCACTATGCGCAACCCAACCAGGAAATTTCACTTTCCCCTTAAGGTCTTTTATAAGCACATAGTTTTTAATTTCTTCAAGTTGTGGTCCATCTCCCACTATTAATAATTCTACTTTGCTGGGATATTGATCATCTACTTCTTTAAAAGAATCTATCAGGGATTTTAATTTTTTATGATAATCTATTGTTCCTATATAACCAAAGACCACAGTGTTCCCCGCTTTCCCTAAATTTCCATCTTTCTTTATAAAATTTTCATCTACCCCGTTATGAACTACAAAATCTCTGTTTTTATTTACGACTTTCATAATAGACTGCCGTAAAAAACCTGATACAAAGAAATTCGCATCAGCTTTGGCAAGCATTTTTCTCTCAAGACCTCTGAAATAAGATTTAAAAGCTATATTAGAGAAATTTTCCTCAAAAGGAGAAGCATTAACTTCAGTGGTAATAAATAGTTTTGGAAATTCCTTTTTAAGTTTAGAAATGATAAGGAAATTAGAATCCAGTCGTATATGTAAGACATTAATTCCACCTTTACTATTCCGTATTTTTTCGATAATTTCCTTATAGCTTCTATTATTTCTTCTGTAAAAAAACAGAATCTGGAGGAAGGTGTTTCTTTTTAAGATTCCTCTAAGCCCCCCATTACTAGCATGCTTTGATTGATTCTTAATGGGGACCGGAAAGGCTTCAATCCTATCTACTTCAATACGCTTAGAGGATTCTTTATAAAAAGCCTCGGAGTGTAATCGACCCCCGTGAGTTGCAATAAAAGCATTAGAATAATATAAAATCTTTAGCTTTCCCATATTTAATCATTTGCCAGAATAGCGTCCAATTTATTATCAAGCTTTACTGTTTCACATCTGCTTTCCTTTAAAAACTTTTTGAACAATATAAATTCCAGTCCGGCATCGTGAATCCCTTGTTTTTTAAAGTGCTTTTTATTCTCTTCCAAATCCACTAAATGATCCCGATAGCCTTGTGCATAAGGTGTTTTAAAAAACGTGAATCCTGTGATAAACAATTCGTTACATTCCGAGATTAATGCCGCATATAGTGCGGTAAACCCAACCGTTGGTCGCAAATTATCCGGAAATTCTTTTTTCAAAGCCCGATACACGTTATCTGACAGGTGGTAAACAGGAATAGTGTGCTTGTACTTTCTATAAAAATTAAAAGTTCTTCTATAAGCCTGGAATGTGGATCTTGGATTAACAAGTGTATTAACCCCTCGCTCTATAATAATTTCAGGGTTTAATTTACCCCCCCCACTTTTCTCATTTTCAAAAAAAGAATGAAACCAAAGATCTGTTCTTGTACCAATATATTTTTCATTTTCGTGTTTCCAGGTTGAAATGGCTTTGTTAATCCTTATCACATAATCAAATCCATCGATATAAGATCCGTTTTCCATTTCATAAGCTGAATCGGCAGGCCCCACAATAGCTACACGCTTACCCGAAAAGCTAATTTTAGGGTGAAAAACCTTAATTCCCTGGAAAAAAAAGGGAATGCCTTTAAAGAAGTTGATAAGCTTATTCATGGCTGAATTTCTCTATATAATCTGCATCTAGATTTTTTAGGGAGGGATTGTTATAACCCTTAAAATTAATACCATTAGTAATGGCTGCTTCATAATCATTTATTGAATCGCCAATTAATATAGTTTCTTCCTGCTTATAAGAATAAGTATTTAAAAGATCTCTCACAAGTTCCTTTTTAGGTGTTGGGGATCCGTTAATACTGATAAAATATTTAGTTAAGCCCAGCTGTTCACAAATATAACGGAGTTCAGTCTGATCAGAACCTGAAACGATATGCATTTCAAAATCCTGATGCTTTTTTTTGATATAACTTAATGTGTCCTCTATAAATAAAGCCGGGTTAAGAAGTTCCTTTTTCATTACCTCAGAAAACCGGGAGGCCCATAATGCAACTCCATCTTCATTGATTTCTTCTCCCCTGATTTCTTCAAAGAAATACCGAAACTTCACGTAACGTGACAAGCCACCGTTCTTTAAATGAAAATCCATTAGTTGTTCTATCTGTTTTTTTGGGTATTCTTTTAAAACCAACTCAAAGCCCCTATTTCTAACAGGCATGGAATCCATGATTACCCCGTCAAAATCCCATAGGATATTTTTTTTATCAATAATATTTGTCATAAACTGCTTCGGCTATTTTAAAATCCTCTTCCCAATCTACATCAAGGGAAGTGATTTTTTCCATTTCAAATAAAAAGGGATGCTTCCCAACCCTGTCCTGTTGTTCTTTATAAACAACCTTTGGACTAATAAAAACCGCACTGTTTATTTCATATAAGGTTTCCAGATCCTGGGTTTTTGGCCACCTCTCTTTTCCTATTCTGTTTATAATATCATTCCGTTCTTTATTCCATAAAAAATTTTGAAAAGGAGTGACACTCATCAACGAGTCGAAACCCTCGTTTAAGGATTTTTTATAGGCAGCTAAACAATTAGAATATATGGCAGTACCTACTAAGGGTGAAGTAACGTGAGTCCAGAGAATATGTTCACACCTTGTTAAACCGGGGACATAGTTTATAAGATCGCTTAAACTGGTTGTACTTAAAGCTAAATATTCTGGCCTGGGAATTACTCTTAAAGTCGGGAAATCATTTAAGAATTCTTCAGCTACAGCAATCGAGGCCTCATCATTAGTAGATAAGATCACCTCTTCCACCTGCAAATCTCTTAATTGAGTTAACTTTAATTCTAATAAACCACCCTCAAATTTGGAAAATTTACGGGTATTCTTGTTTTTAACCCGTTCACTTCCTTTTCGGGTAGGCAAAAAAACCGCTATAGACATACAATCAAATTAATGCAAATACAGATTGAGTCTCCAAATTATCATATTGAGTAGGCGTTAAGGATATAGGAGTAAATTCTCTGTTATTTTTTAAGCTGTGAAAGATATATTCATTCTCATTAAATAATTCTAATTCCTGGGTTTTTATTGCTCCTGTATACCCATCATACCCTACAAAAAAGAATTTTTCTACACCAAGTTTAAGAGCCGTTTCTATTGCTAAGGAGGTTACCGATTCATGGAATTTATCAGTAAAATTTATTTCGTTTAATTGATAAGCGACCTCCTCCAGTTTTTTGGGAATATAAGTCCCCATAGTTCTTGGATATGGGGGTAAAACTACCAACTTGTTGTCTATATTCATATTGCTGTAGCTTTCTTCTAATCGATGCCCTTCATTTCCTGCTAAACAATGGATTTGCAGAGTCTCAATATTTTTATACTCTTGCGAATTCTTTGAACTGGAATGTATTAAGCAAATATCATCCTGGTTTTTTATAAATTCATTAATGGCCATGGAATGATTCTTTCCACTTGGTCCACCTCCAATTATTAAAGCAGTTTTAAATTTTTTCTCTCCATTAAGGTTCTTTAAATCCATATTATCTTCAATTCCCCTGGATTTATTGGAAAGTGCTCTTATGATGCTGTTTAAGGAATAATATCTTTTTGTCACCCAGGACATCACCTCCTTTTGTGGGAGAGAATTTGCTCCGGAAACCATATAGGGCAGATTTGTTCCCCAACCATATTCCTTCTGCATCTTTTCAAAGGGATCCACCACTTTGCTCAAGGAGTTAAAATCAAAGTCCAGTAAACCTTTTGCATTTAAGGCAGTCAACAATAGTTCAGTCTGTAAATTCCCGGCACCACGTCCCATTCCTGTCACTGTAGCATCAACTATATCGACCCCGCATTCTATAGCAGTTAAAGTATTAATTAAGGCTAATTGTAAATTATTGTGACCATGAAAACCTATTTTAGTATCGGTTTGATCCCTCACTATTTCATAAGTTTTTTTTACATCTTCGGGATATACCCCTCCAAATGAGTCTACCATATAAAAGTAATCTGCGATTCCTGTAACCTCTTTGATCTGACCCAGAAATTCCTTTTCATTTTCCCAATTGGACATATACATAACATTAAACCCTATCTCAAAGCCATGTTTTTTAACTTCCTCTGCCAGCACCAAAGCTCTTTTAAAATTTTTCGGATCGATGGCAATTCTTACCATATCTATATAACCGGAAGTTGGTCCTAATAAATCTTTTACATGTTCAGGCCTTACATCCTTCTCATTTAAAATAATCACCAATTTCTTAGAACTTATTTCTTTAGATTCTTCCAATAGGTATTGCGGACAGTAAAAATATTCTCCCAGATAAGAATTCATTGGATTGGAACGATAGCCAATTTCAAGATAGTCTACAGGTAAACTGTTAAAAGATTGGAAATAGGTTTTTACAATATCCTTATTAAAATCCCAGTTGGTATAATAACCGCCATCCCGAAGGGTGCAGTCCAATATTTTAAATTTATTTGATTTTTCCATTTTTAAATGGGGGGTTAGGAATATGTTAAATACAGGGTTCATTATAATTTGCAAATCTATAAATTGTTTCTCCCTTGATAACCATATTTTCCGTTAAGATGATGCCAAAATGCTTTTTTATATAGTCTTAAAACCTGAGTGCCATAATTCAACCCATATTTATATGATGCTAAAATTTTAAAGATATTTCGGACAGAATAATAAATATATCCAGTATATATATGACGGGATTTTAGGATATATAACATATTTCTTATACTATAATACTGTCTCCAAACCAACTCCTTATTCCCAAAGGTTTTACCTTGCCACTTATAGTCTGGATGGGTATCACCTCTTGCGATCCTTTCTTTCTTTATCCTTTCCCCATCAAAAACAATCCTATAACCTTGTTCTTTTACCTTTAAACAAAAGTCAAGTTCTTCAAAACCGAAGAACAGCTTTTGGGTTGGCAAAATCCCCTCCTTTACTACATCTGAATTGACGATCATCATTTGTCCACCTGCAACATAATCAGCGTCCATAATACCCTGTAATTCTTTGTTGTAAAAATTTCGGGTTCTGGCACGGTTTTTTAAGAATTGCCCCCCCAGGCCTCCTACAATCCCGACATTCTCCGTTCGACCGGCTATGGAAAGTAATTCCTTAAATACTCCGGAATGTTTTGGTGGATCGTCATCATCTCCCCAAAATATCCAATCGTAGCCTTTTTCTGCAAGTGCTTTAAGACCGTAATATGCTGCACCTGCGGGTCCGGAATTATAACCCATTTTGTGGTAGGTAACAAGGTCATTCCCCAGGCCCTCCCAGAATTTTTGAGTTTCGTTTGAAGAACTATTATCTACAATCAAGACCTCCTGAGGAGGATAGCTTTGGGAGAGAATTTTATCTATAGTGAGGGATAAGATTTCTGCCCGTTCATAGGTCATTATGAAAGCCGCAAACCTCAACCTAAAGAATTTTTTATTATAGATTTTAAATATTGAGAGGAAGAGTTACTTTCCAGTCGGGCAATTTTACGATTGATCAAAAATTTATCGATAGGCGAAATTTGCTGTTTTTCAAAAAACTTTTTTACGGCTTTCCAGAATTTAAGATTACTCTCCTTATTTGCTGTGCTTATTCTGTTATTCTCATGTCTTCGGGCAAAAGCTACGGGAGTATTTAAATTACCTGCATATAATTTCCCAAAATAAGCCATCCTTAACCATAACTCAGAATCCTGGTGTAATGGTAATTTTTCATTAAAATAGCCTGCCTTTTCGAAAAATGATCTTTTCACGGTTATTCCGTCAGTTGAAAAGTGACCATAAGTACCTCTTAAAAAAAAATGAAATAATTTTGGAGGTGCGATTGGTTTAGAAACACTATATAATTTATAATCCTCCGGGGTCTTATTAAAAATCCCTATAGCCTCATATACGCCATCTGCTTCAGGATTCTCAGAAAACACTTCCATCGTTTTTTTAAAGCGGTTTGCCGCAAAAAAATCATCTGCGTCTAAAAAAGATATGTAATCTCCTTTTGCTTCTCTCACTCCTAAATTTCGACTGGCACTCGCTCCCCTATTCTCACCGTTTGGATGCCTCAAAAGCTTTATCTTACTATACTCACTTACCAGACTTTCACATATTTCCAACGCATTGTCGGGTGAATTATCCTCGATCAATATTATTTCTGAAACCTCCCTTTGAACAATAGCTGATTCAACTGCGATTCTAACATACCGCTCTGCGTTATAAACAGGAATTATTACAGATACTTCCATTCTAAAACTTTTTAAGAATAAATTTTAAATTTTTAAATGACATCCAATTTATTATTCAATAAGTTCAGAATAAGATTGAACCAAATTTTTATCGGAAAAAAAATCTAGTAGCCTCTCTCGATTTATAAATTGAGTACTCTGGTCTAATATTTCGAGATCCCCTTCATTAGATAATTCTTTTTCGAAACTAAAAACCTTAATACCAAGATTCCTGTAAAATTCAAATAAATTGCTACTTTCTCTCAAATAGACTTTACACCCTGTGGATAAAAGAAAATTAATATTCCCGCCTCCTTCTTGGCGTCTATGACCAAAAAATGCAACTTTCACTTTCGACAAAAACCAGTAATAATCTTCCTTTGGACAAAATTCTAATAATGGAGTATAAACATCTTGGAAATTCTTTAGACAAAAGGAATGAGTAATATTTATATTTTCCTGATCACCGTAGCTTAAAGGAACGTATAATCTATGCTTTCCCTTATGAATTCTTAAATCTCTAAGTTTTTTTAATACTCTTAAGTGATTTCCAGATTTTGAACCCGAATGGTTTACTAAAAGAAATTCTTTTTCAGAAAAAAAGTATTTTTCGTCAAATAGCTCCTGTCCAATAATTCCATATCTAAAAAACTTAAAGCGAGCATCTGTGTCAAAATTTGATTGAAGCAATTTAAAATCCAACTCATTCCAAAAACAAAAAAAATCTAAGGAGCTGATTGTTTTTTGAATTGCCTTATTCCCAGAATATCTTGAAAAAAAATTATAGATTTTACGCTTTTCTTTTTTTAAGGTTTGTTTTAAAGATGCACCTAGATCATTGTCATACAACTCATATAACCCTTTATTATATAAAATGGTATACAAATCTGATCCGTAAAAAATCCAATACAGTTTAAATTCAAATTCCTTTGTTAAGCTATTGACTAAGTTTGCTTTTTTAGGATCTAAATAATGTATGAAAATGTTAATATTTACCTTTTTTCCCGATAACTTGGAAAATATAAATTTTTGAATGTATCTACTATTAGACTTATCTCTTAAGTCAATTACTGAATATCTTTCCTTTTTACTTAATTCAGAATCAAAAGATTTTTTTCCATGAATAAAAAAATAATTGCTATTCGGATAAAATGTTTCAAACTTTTGGAATGCAACATCTATAAACTTTTCATTATCACAGAGATGTATATTAAGCATATTCGTTGATTGAAAAATATAAAAGTTCTATTTATATAAAGTTTTAGTCATGAGAAAAGAATATTTCTGGGTAATTATCTCTGCAACGTTAAAGCCCAATTTTAAATATAAGTCCTGCGCCTTTGTATTAGTTTTATCAACTTCCAAGGATAATTTTTTAAATTCTTCTTTTTTTAAAAAATTAATCAAGTATTCCAGTAAAAATGTTGCTATTCCCCTTCTCCGATATTCTTTTACAATATGAAAACTGGATAAAAATGCAATTTTATCATTTTCATTTATATAAAAAGCTACAACCCCTAAAATAGCATTAGATGAGTTATCTCTTATTAAAATAAAATTTGCATTATTAACCAATTTAAGGGCATAATCAGATAAAATTACCCTAGAACTTAATTTTGGGGAAAAATCTTTATCGTTGTTTATAAAGTAATAATATAAATCATCAACCTTTGGCTTATTATGATCAATAAAATAGGTGAGTTTCATAAAATATAGTTAATGTTTAGGCACCCCTTCATTTTGCTCTAGCTTCATCATCTACTAGAATAGTGATGTTAATTATTTTTCTTAAAAAATTTCGCAGGACTACCTATCCAAATTTCATTGTCAGGAATACTTTTGTTAATAAAAGACATTGCTCCCGTAATACAATTTTCCCCAACTACGATACCATGTTGAAAAACTGTATTTGTTCCTATAAAACAGTTAGAACCAATTTTCGCTCCCCCAATTTGATGCTTTCCGGTATCAAGATTATTGGTCATGACTCTTGGGCATACGTAGGTGTTATCTCCAATTTCACATCCTCTGGCTATAATAGAGTCATATCTCAAAGTAACGTTGTTGCCAATTGTACAATAACCTGATGTAGAAACTCTGGAATCTATATAACAATTTTTGCCGATTTTAGTATTCTTCCTAAGTTCTACATAATTTTTTATTACTGTACCGTCACCAATTTCAACACCATCCTCAATTACTACATAATTTCCAATTTCGACGTTACTTCCGATTTTAGCTTTATTTGAGATCATTTAATTGGTTTTAAAGATTTTGCTGGACTACCTATATAAATTTGATTAGATTCAGTAATATTATGAACTACAGAGGCTCCTAATCCAATCAAATTATTTTTCTCAATTTCAACGTTCGTAGATATTCCTGCATTTTGACCTAAAAAATTAAATTTTCTAATTTTTACAGAACTTCCAATACAAGCGTGTGTACCTGTAAATACGTTATTTTCAATTAAAGAATCATGACCTACAGTGGTATTTGAACTAAAGGTACAATGATTTCCTATAACAGTATTCGAATGTATTGCACAATGAGCTGCAATACAAGTTCCATTACCTATTTTTGCGCTTCGTGCCACATAAGATGTCGGATGGATAAACGTAAACCATTTTTCTAAAGGAATATTATATGATTCTATTAAATTAGCCCTTTCTTCCATTAAATCCTGTCTATGCATTTGAAAAATATAATATACATCATCAAATTTCTTATGAGTTTCATATGCCTCATAAGTTTTACATAGAATAGGAAAACCGTTTATTGAATCTCCAAAAGATTCATCATCAAACGCGAACCCTAAAAATTCAATATCAGCAGCATACCTCGAACTAGCATCGTAAATCAGTTCGGCAAAATTGATAGCTGTTCCCTTACCCCCTAATATTATAACTTTTTTATTCTTGTTCAAAATTCTTAAAAATAAATAAAATTAGACCAATTCAAATTCCTTTATTATTTCTCGAGCTGATTCCTTATTATTAAACATTAATATATCAATTATTGAAAGACCAGAAAAGAATTCTTCCCTACCCTGATCATATTTTTTGAATTTTGGTTTTAAAAACTTTAGCTGAATAAAATTTTCGGAGAAATAATTTTTATCGTATAGATGTTTACCCCCTTCCATGTTTATATACTCATCAGTGTTTAATTTTTTTGCCATCTCAATTAATCTATCTGACCGATTTATTTCCTTGAAATTTGAAAATTTTTCAGAGGAGATATAAAAATTTCTATCAATATTAAGATATTCGCAAATTGACAAAATACTTTTCATTGCCAAATCTGATATCTTGTCATTTTCGTGATCTAAAACATTATAGACTAATGGTATAACATCTTCATAATAGGGAGCTTTTGAATATGATTGCTCTAAAGTCCTTTTAATTTTTTTTTTCCATTTAGTGTATAGTTGAGGATGGAGGTCTATTTCATTTATTAATTTAAATGAACTTGGTTTTTCTAATGGAATTGTAAATAAATTCTCCTTACCATTTACTAATAACTTATTGCGATTTATCCATCCTCCCTTAATAAAATCAACATCATCATAAAAAACAAATTTATCTGAAGCATAAATCAATTGAAAATAACCAATATATGGGAATATGTAAGGCTGCATTACTGCTAATCTCATTCCTTAAAATTATTAATTAAATTAGTAATTCTTTCGATAGCTGAATCTTGTAACTTATAATAAAGAGGTAAGCATAAAATAGTATTAGCGATTTGCTCGCTATTTTTCATCACCGACTTTTCCACATATTCTAGTTTATTCAATGAAGGATAAAAATATCGGCGTGGAAAAATGTTTTCTTCATTCAAAAGTTTTTGAGCTTTTAAAAGTTCTTCTTCATTTTTAAAGATCACCGGGTAATAACTATAGTTCCAAGTTGTCTCTTCCCTAATTTTTAATTTTTGAAAATGTGAGAAATCGAGATTTTCATTATAATAATCTACTACTCTTTTACGATCATCAAAAATTTTATTCATTTTTGGTAAAACAGTTAAGCCCATTGCCGCTTGTAGTTCACTCATTTTCGCATTGATCCCTACTCCATAAAAGGATTCAGGGCCATTATGTCCAAAATTATGACTATAAAATAATTTATGGTTAAGTTCATTATCTTTAGAAAACATGGCACCGCCTTCTCCCGTATGAAATATTTTGGTAGCATGGAAACTACAGGTACTAACATCACCGTATTCAAACAAACTCTTGCCTTTATAGCGTACACCAAAACAATGCGCGGCATCATAAATGACCTTTAAATTGTGTCTTTTGGCAATTTTTTTTATAGCTTCTACCTCACAAGGGTTTCCAAAAACGTGAGTAGCTAGAATTGCCGTTGTTTTATCGGTTATGGCAGCTTCAATCTTAGTTTCATCTATAGTTAAATATTCCGGATGGATATCTACAAAAACAGGTGTGCAATGTTCCCAAACTATGGCAGAGGTGGTAGCTACATAACTAAAAGGGGTAGTAATAACCTCCCCTTTTTTTGCCAGAACATTTAAGGCGATTTGAATGGGCAAAGTTCCATTAGTAGTTAGTGTTATATTAGTTACCTCTAACTGCTTCTTAAGTTTTTGTTCTAATTCTTTTACCAGTTCACCTCTATTGGTTAGCCATTGGTTATTCCATACGCGCTGCAATCGTTGCTGGTATTCTTCTAAGGGAGGAAAAAAGGTTTTAGTAACTGGTATCATTTTTTTAAGATAATTTTTTTAAAGAATATTACAACGTCTTTTTTAAAAATAAAGCTAAAAGTCATATAGGTTACCAAGCCCAAAATACTGCCCAGCAAGATCCTTATTATATCGAGCCAACCTACTTGTTCCATAAAACCATCTGCAATATAAATTACAGCTCCCGAAACTAAACCTATAAAAATAATTGGAAAAATATCTTTAGTTTGTTCCCAGGAACTGTAATTAATAAATTTATCGGTATTATAAGAATTAATATAAAATGCCACTATAGAAAGAATAGCCTGGGTATATAACAAAGCCATAATGCCAAACTGAATGGCTATAACAATCCCTATTACAATAAGAACTTTTTTAATTATTTCTAATTTTAAAAAAAGATCACTTCTGCCTTTTACTTTTAATACATTTAAATTATAGGAATTAAGCGGGTACAAAATACCACTCACACAAAGTATTTGAAAATAAGGCACTGCAGGTAACCATTTTTCAGTTAGTAGAAATCGAAAGGTAGGTTCTGCCAGTACAGCGGCAAATATTAAAACCGGGGCGATTATAAAAACCACCATTTGCATAATTTGTTGATAAACTCTTTTTAGTCTGATATTATCATCTTGTATTTGTGCAAACAAAGGATAAGTAACCTTATTTAAAGCGTTTGAAATATTACTAACCGGCAAATTTTTTAAAGACTGGGATTTGACATAAAAACCCACCTGGCTGGTTGCAAAATATTTACCGATTATTATTATATAAATATTACTAAAAATAGTATCTAATAGTCCAGAAAGGGTTAATTTATATCCAAAATTAAAATGATCTTTAAATTTGGGAATGCTGAATTGAAAACTGGGAGCCCATTTGGAGTAAATCCATAATTGTACAGTACGCATTAAAGAAGCCGAAACCCTACTCCAAACCAGACTCCATACTCCAAAGCCTGAATAAGCCATACTCACCCCTACTATACCGCTAACCACGGTAGACGGAACAGAAATAAGGGTCTGAGTTTTAAAGTTCATTACCTTAGTTAAGCGTGTACTTTGTATAGCCCCAAAAGCAGAAACAACAAAAGTTAAGCATAGCACACGAACTATTTTAGTTAAGCTGGGTTCCTCATAAAATTTCGCGATTAATGGAGCACTAAAAAAGATTAATAAATATATTACAGAACTAGCAACAAGATTGAAAAAAAATACGGTTGACAGATCCTCCTGATCGGCATCTTTATCCCTGATTAATGATTGGGTTAAACCTGCATCCATAAGGGAACGCCCAATAGCAACGAATACCGCAACCATCCCGACCAGACCAAATTGCTCCGGTAATAATAACCTGGCAAGAATAATAGATACAACAAAAGCAATTATTTGATTGCTAAACTGCTGAGCGAAAGTCCAAACCAGCCCGGCCGTAGCTTGTTTCCTTAAGGACATTTAAAGTGATTTTGCAATGTCTCGAAGATACTCCCCGTATTTAGATTTTCCATATTTATCGGAAAGGACATCCAGTTCTGATTTTTCTATAAACCTTCTTTGGTACGCTACCTCTTCAACACACCCGATTAAGGTGCTTTGCCTGGTTTGTAAAACCCTAATGAATTCAGTGGCATCGTCTAAAGATTCTACCGTGCCGGTATCAAACCAGCTCATCCCACGCGTCATTACTCCTACTTCCAATGTTCCTTCATCCAGGTACATTTGGTTAATAGTTGAGATCTCCTTTTCACCTCTGGCCGAAGGCTTTACGTTTTTGGCATATTCAACAACCCGGTTGTCATAAAAATAGAGCCCGGGAACTGCATATTTAGATTTAGGAATCTCAGGTTTTTCTTCAATACTAATAGCCTTATTATTTTCATCAAATTCTACCACTCCATAACGCTGGGGATCTTTAACAGGATAAGCAAAAATTGAGGCACCATTAATATTTACTTTACTTCTTAGAAGGCTTCCAAGGCCATTTCCATAGAATATATTATCACCAAGCGCGAGTGCAACTTTATCCTTTCCAATAAACTTTTCACCAATAATAAAAGCTTCGGCTAGACCATTAGGTTCCTCCTGCACAGCATACTCAAAATTACAGCCAATTTGGGAACCATCTCCCAATAGTTTTCTAAATGAGTCCTGATCATGAGGTGTGGTAATAAATAGAATTTCCTTAATCCCGGCAAGCATTAAAACCGATAAAGGATAATAGATCATTGGTTTATCATATACCGGCAGTAATTGTTTACTAACTGCAATGGTTATAGGAAATAATCTGGTTCCGCTTCCTCCTGCCAATATAATTCCTTTCATCTAATTTGCTTTTTTAAAATTTAAAAATGTTGATTTTGATAAAATCCTTACCATTCATATATGCGGGCATTATCTTATCTCATTAGGTTCTTTATCATTAACTGTTATTGATTATGAGGGAACAAAAAGAGGTTATTCCTAATTTTAACCCTCCCCTTTATCAAGCGAGATAAAGATCCTTCCATGAAAATAGAATATGCATTAGAATTTTATCATTTAATAGCCGTTCATGAAAAGCTATGATCTACCATTTTAAAACCGGGCAAAGATAAATTTTAAAAAATTCATCCTTATTGTAGAAAGCTTAAAACTATATTAAAAAACCCTTTATTTTGCCAACTCATCAATGGGTAATTCATCAATCTTTTTTCTTAAAACGGGAGCTAAATGGGTGTTTATTTTTTTAGCTCCTTTTATATTTATGTGATGATAATCGCTAAACTCTTTTTCTGCATCAAACTCAAGAATTTTGTTATAATCTAACAACTCTCCCCTGGAGTTCAGGTAATTAATGTAGTCCTGCGAATTATTGTACTGAAAAGGAAAGGGAGAAATTACTAATACATAATTAATATTATTTCTTTTCAAAAAAGCTATATTTCTCTCAAAGGCCTCGATCTGTTGCTGTCGAGGTATCCACTTTATATCGATTGAATCCTTATAATATTTATTTTCACCCTCTTTGGAAACATACCCTTTGTAATAATCTTTAATCTCGACCTTTCTTTTGGGTTTGGGCCGTAACCCAATAAGCTCTCTTGAATATTTAATGAGATAAGTATTAAAAAATATGATACTATTATCATACTCGAATATCTCCTTTAAACCTAATTGAAAGGGTTCCCCTGAATTAAGGAAATCTGTCATCGATTCCCTACCCTCCAAAGCAAACATCTCCGGGAAAACTTCGTAGACTACTAATTTAGGGGAAAATATTTTTAAATATTCTCTTAAAACCATTTCAGTTTGAATGTGGGTTTGTTGATTCGTACCCCAATTATAACTTTTAAGACCATAATTCTCAAAAATTCCTGGATCAAAACTATTATAAGCATGTGAAGAACCTATGAACAAAACATCCAATTCAGTAAGAGTTTTACTCTCCTCAATTTTCCTATCTAATAAACTAAAACTTGTGTGATAAAAGATATTAGGCCGATATATAGGAGGTAAAATTTGATATAGTATATTAAGACCTAACACATAAAAAAATGACAATAGAATTGAAAAAATCAAAATTTTTTTTAAAAACAACTTCATCAAAACTGAAAGTAAATAAAATTATTTGTGCCGGTATACATATAAATGCCAATAACTAAGATAATAAGGGAATATATAAACTTTCTGATCCAACCCTTTTCAATATTTTTCAATATCTCCAGTGCAAAATTATACTTTCTACCAATCCATTCTATTATTAGAAATATTATTATTAAAATAATTAATGGTCTCGCATATCCAATTCCTCTATAATATGGAATTTCAAAAAGGGTGTAATCCCACATTCCAAGAATGTAATCAAATGCGATGTCTATATTCTCTGCTCTAAAAAAAATAATTCCAATTAAAGCGAGGAAAAATGTTAACATTATATTTAATACTTCCTTTATGGAGGGAAATTTTGAAAATTCTGCCACTGTACCGGTATGAGACTTTATTTTTTTCGAAAGTACAAAAGGTAAAAAATATAAGGCGTTTAATAACCCCCAAACAATAAAAGTCCAGTTAGCGCCATGCCAAAAGCCGGTTAATAAAAATAAAATAATAACATTTCTGGCTCTGGATAATTTTCCGCCACCTCTTTTAACTAAAGGAATATAAACATAATCCCTCAACCAGGTGGTAAGGGAGATGTGCCATCTTCTCCAGAATTCCGGAATATCTCTCGAAAATAATGGGAAATTAAAGTTCTGTAAGAGTTTGAACCCAAACAGCCTACTTGTTCCTATAGCAATGTCGGAGTATCCGGAAAAATCCCCATAGATTTGAAATATAAAGAATACACCTCCTAAAAATAAGGTACTCCCGGAAAGATCAGAATGGTTTTCAAATATATAATTTACATAAACAGCACAATTATCTGCGATTACCAGCTTTTTAAAAAACCCCCATAATATTTGTCTCATTCCGTCTACAGCGGATTCATAATCGAATTTCCTTTCATTTAAGAATTGTGGAAGAAAATTCTTGGCTCTTTCAATGGGTCCGGCAACCAACTGGGGGAAAAAGCTAACATATGCGGCAAAAGCAATAAAATCTTTTGAGGGTTCTATTTTTTTCTTATAAACATCTATACTATAACTCAGAGTCTGAAAGGTGTAGAAACTTATTCCCACCGGAAGTATAATATTTAAAGAGGATAAATTAAAAGATGTTCCGAAAAGTGTAAACGCTGAATTGAAATTTTCAATAAAAAAATTAGAATATTTAAAATATCCCAAAATTCCGAGATTGGTTATTATACTGAGATATAGGAAATATTTCCGAATCTTATCTTCAGCATATGAGCCCATTTTTAAACCGGCATAATAATCTGTGAGGGTGCTGACAAATATTAAAATTAAAAATTCTACATCCCACCATCCATAAAAGATATAACTGGCAACTACTAGAAATAAATTTTGCCATTTTATACTCCGATTAAAAACAAACCAGTAAATAAAGAAAACAATGGGTAAAAAAACCGCAAAGTCTATTGAATTAAATAACATTCGAAGTTTTGATTAGCTCGGACCAAATATAATAGCTTATTAATAATTTTAAATGTTTTTAATAAAACAGATCATTTGAATTATAAAATATCTCGTGTATTGTTTCTACATCACCATCCCAGCTGCTAGCGTTTCGTTAGTTGATTCATCGATTAAAATAATACTCCCGGTATTACGGTTCTCCCTGTAGGAGTCGAGCATTAACGGCCTGGTACACCTTATTTTTACTCTGGCAATATCATTCATGTTCAATTCCTTATCCTCAGTGATCCTGTCATAAGTATTGATGTCTATTTTGTAGATCACTTCTTTGATTATAGCCCGCTGTTCATTGGACGAATGCATGATAGTATATTTTGACCTTGGTCTGGCTGCAGCATCATTCAGCCAGCAAAGCATAACATCAAACTCCTGAGTGGGTTCGGGTTGATTGTTTTTTCTGACGATCATGTCTCCCCTGCTCACATCAATATCATCTTCAAGAGTAAGAGCAACCGACATGGGTGCGTAAGCTTCTTCAACTTCTGTTTCACCTGAATTGATGGATCTTATTTTTGAAGTAAAACCAGAGGGTAATACTGCCACTTCATCTCCTACTCTGTAGATTCCGCTGGCTACTCTACCTGCATATCCCCTGTAATCACGATGATCTTCATTCTGAGGTCTCAGCACCGTCTGAACCGGGAACCGTGCATCGATTTTATTAATATCACTACTTATATGAAGAGTTTCCAGGATGTTGAGTAAAGTTCCTCCCTGGTACCAATCCATATTCTCAGATCTATTAACTACGTTATCTCCATCTAAAGCGCTGATCGGGATGAAGCGTACATCCTTCATGAGAAGTTTCGAAGAAAATTCCTCGAATTGTCCAACAATTTCGTTAAACCTTTCTTCAGAATAATTTACAAGATCCATTTTATTGATACATACAATAAGATGTGGGATATTCAGCAGAGAGGCAATAAAAGAATGTCTCTTTGTCTGTTCGATCACTCCGTGCCGGCCATCTATTAATATAACAGCTGCATTTGCCGTAGACGCCCCGGTAACCATGTTTCTGGTGTACTGGATATGTCCGGGTGTGTCTGCTATTATAAATTTTCTCTTGGGGGTAGTAAAATACCTGTAGGCTACATCTATAGTGATCCCCTGCTCCCTTTCATCTCTTAAACCATCAGTAAATAAAGCGAGATCCACGCCCTTATGGCCCTTTTTCGCACTCGTAGCACTCACAGCTTCAAGTTGATCTTCAAAAATGGATTTGGAGTCATATAAGAGGCGACCGATAAGGGTTGATTTGCCGTCGTCGACTGAGCCGGCGGTGGTGAAGCGGAGTAGTTGGTTGTTGTCTATATGCATTGTGTCACTAATTATCGCGAATTTATAACGAATTATCGCGAATGGGTTGTATTAATAATTCTTTTATAGGTTAAGGAGGTAGTACCGAAATTCACAAGAACACCAAGCTCTTTTCGGGTAGCTGCTAAATAGTTATTTAACTGTGAAAGGAAAGCGACAGGGACATGTTTAACTGATTTTATTTCCAGAACAATTTTGTTATAACAAACAAAATCTGCTATATAATATTTCTTTAACCTTTTTTCCGCATAAAAGATATTCAGCTTTACCTGTCGTTCAAAAGGAATTCCGGCACTTATAAATTCTTGTTCCAGAGCTTCTTCATAAACCGACTCAAGGAAACCTGGTCCAAGTCCACGGTGCACCTTCATACATGCACCTATGATTTTATAACTCTCCTCCTTAAACAAGATTTTCTCCTCCATACTGGAAAATTCGTGCTAATTTGCTTTAATTCGTGATAATTCGCCTTAAAAATAGCCTTGTTTCTTTCGATCCTCCATAGCCGTTTCAGAACGCTTATCATCACTCCGATCCCCTCTTTCTGTCTTACGCATAGCCGAGACTTCCTGTACAATTTTCTCCAGGGTATCGGCTTCAGATTCTATTCCACCGGTGATGGTGATGTCTCCGAGGGTTCGGAAGCGGATTTTTTTCTTTTGAGTTTTTTCTCCGTCTTCCAATCTTAAGAATTCTGAAACCGGGATCCAGGAATTACTTCTCCATACCACTTCCCTCTCATGTGCGATATAAAGGGATGGTATCCTTATATTTTCCCGACTGATATAATTCCAGACATCCATCTCGGTCCAGTTACTTATTGGAAATGCACGAAAATGTTCCCCTTCAAAATGTTTTCCGTTGAGCAAATTCCAGAGTTCCGGGCGCTGGTTCTTTGGATCCCATTCCCCAAAATCATTACGATGAGAAAAGAACCTTTCCTTTGCGCGTGCCTTCTCTTCATCTCTCCTACCTCCTCCTATGGCACAGTCAATCCTGTGTTCTTCAATAGTATCCAAAAGTGTAGTTATCTGTAAGGCATTCCGGGTGGCGTTCTTTCCTTTTTCTTCAGCCACCCTGCCGTTATTAATGGATTCCTGTACAGAGCCTACTAACAATTTTACCCCAAGTTCATTAACCAGATCATCCCTGAACTGAATGGTTTCCGGAAAATTATGTCCGGTATCCACATGCAATAAGGCAAAAGGAATTTTGGCCGGATAAAAAGCTTTTTTAGCCAGATGAGTTACAAGAATAGAATCTTTTCCGCCGGAGAATAGGATTACCGGGTTTTCAAATTGCGCCCAAACTTCCCGTAGGATATAAATGGCCTCAGACTCCAGCTCATCCAGGTAATTCAAATAATACTTGCTCATAATAACTTAAATTTTTTCTGTAAGAACATGTAAAGCCTCTCCACAGCCTCCTCTACAGATTCTTCTTCGGTCTTGATTTCAAAATCGGGAGCTTCAGGAGCCTCATATGGCGAACTTATGCCTGTGAAATTTTTAATTTCTCCTGATCTGGCCTTTTGGTAAAATCCTTTCACATCTCTTTCTTCACAGATCTCAAGAGGGGTATTCACATAGATTTCGAGAAAATTGTCCTTCCCGATTATTTCCTTTGCCTGCACCCGGTCTTCTTTTAAAGGGGAAATAAATGCCGTGATAGTTATCATTCCTGCATCCATGAATAATTTGGCAACTTCGGCAATTCTACGGTTGTTCTCTAAACGATCTTCCCTTGTAAATTTCAGACCTTTATTTAATCCACTACGGATATTGTCACCGTCCAGAGCATAGGTTTTTACTCTTTCTTTAAAAAGACGTTGTTCCAATTTGCTGGCGATAGTCGATTTTCCCGACCCTGACAACCCGGTGAACCAAATCACAAAGGAACCATGCTTGTTCTGCCTGTTACGATCCTCCCGGGAAATGTGATATTTATGTTTGATGATGTTGGTAGGCATTGTTATGTTAATGCGTTAATTGGTTAATTGGGGATTGGTTAATTAGGAATTGAGTTTAAATTATTGGTATTTTCATTATCTCATGTCTTATTTTGGAATTTGGAATTTGGTGCTTTGATTTACCTCGGGTCACTACACATTTTTCTCCCCGTCTCCAAATCCCCTCGTCGCCATATCCCTTGGTCTCCTGTTCCCCAAGTCTCCCCGACTCACAGTCTCCTAGTCTCCCTGTCCCCACGCTTCCTTGCCTTTCGATACTTTCTCTACTTCTTTGTGCTTACTCCTGCGACCTGGTAGTCCAAAGTCGATCCTGTACCAGGTCCTTTCATGTAAGTAATACAGGATCATTTTTGTGACCACTTCAGCAAGTCCGATCTTGACGCCCGTCAGTGGATTACCGGTGATGACCCATGCAAGAAGTATTGTATCCATGGTGCCTACAATTCGCCAGGAAATGGTTTTGGCAATATGACGTTTTCTACTGGTCCATTTTCCTGAGGGTACAGAAAATTCTCCTTTAAACCATAATCTTTCATGAATATAATAAAGGACCATCTTGGTTATAACCTCTGCAAATCCTATTTTTAGTCCTGTTAATGGGTCTCCGGATATCAGCCAGGCTAAAAGGATGGTATCCAGAGTTCCAATTACTCTCCATGTAATTGTTTTGGCAATATGTCTTTTGTGAGAACTATTCTTCATAAGAAACGTAAAAGTGCCCGTTTTTTAAATTTTCCCGGTTATAGGTTATACTTTCTCCCGTTTCTTTGAATTTACAGGAAAGACCGACAGCTTCACAAATGGCATGTCCTGCCGCTGTATCCCATTCCATTGTTGGAGCAAACCTGGGATAGATATGAGCTGTGCCTTCAGCAAGTAAGCAGAATTTTAAAGAACTCCCTTTTGAAACCACTTCAATTTCCTTTCCGTAGGTCTTCTTCAAATCTTCAATATAACGTAAAGTTTCCTCATTCATGTGGGAGCGGCTACCTATAACTTTAATACAATTCTCCTTTTGTGAAGGCTGAATTTCTTCAGCATATGACAAGATTTCCGTCAGATCTGTCTCTTCGGAAGATATACGATGCCTATATGCTTTACCCTCCGTTACGATGGCAAAATATAACAGTTTTAGTGCCGGAGCATAGACCACCCCTAATTGAGGTTGCCCGTTGGAGATGAGCGCTATGTTTACGGTAAATTCACCATTCCTTTTGATGAACTCTTTTGTTCCATCCAGAGGATCCACGATCCAGCATTCTCCCCACTCCTTTCTTTCTTCATATGCCAACTGAATATTTTCTTCGCTGATCACCGGTATGCCTGAAGGATCCAGAAAAGTATTTATGATCATATTTGCTCTTCTGTCTGCAATGGTCAAAGGAGAGTCATCACTCTTCGTTTCAACCTGAAAATCTTCTTCAAGATAAATTTTCATGATCTCCTTTCCGGCTGCAACACAAGCCTCTATAGCTGTTCCCAGGTGTTCTTTCATAGGGGGCTAAATATATTGAAAGTTTCGGAAAAATTTGGTGAGATCAAAACAAAAAAAAGACCATATGGTCTTTTTTTTAAGTTTCTGGGTAACCAGTGAAATCCACAATAATCCGTGTAATCCTCCTTTAATTCCCTATCGCATAAAACTCAAACCCGATCTTTTTCTTCGTCTCTGGCTCCAGAAGCCTTCTGCCATCAAACAGGAAAGCTGGTTTTAGCATTTGGTCATAAATTTTCTGCCAGTCAAGGGTGGTGAACTCATCCCATTCAGTTAGTATGGCGACGGCATGAGCACCGTCACACGCTTCCAGGGGATCATTCACTACAGTGACAGCCTGCCTGTTAGCGTCACCACTCCTGCTACCAAGATAATCGAGGTCTGAATAGATCTGTTCTTCGGTTACTTTTGGGTCATAAACAACGATCTCAGCTTGTTCATTCAACAGGTAATCGGCAACATAAATGGCGGCTGATTCCCTGGTGTCGTTGGTGTCTTTCTTAAATGCCCAGCCTAGAAGTGCTATCTTTTTACCCGATACTGTATTGTACATTGCTTTCACCATGTTGGCCGCAAAACGCTTTTTCTGATGATCATTCATCAGGATCACCTGCTCCCAGTAATCGGCTACTTCATTTAATCCAAAACTTTTGGCTATATAAACAAGATTCAGAATATCTTTCTGAAAACAGGAACCTCCAAAACCAACAGAAGCTTTTAAGAATTTCGGACCAATCCGGGAATCCATCCCTACAGCTTTAGCCACTTCATTGACATCGGCGCCGGTTTTTTCGCATAATTCACTCATCGCATTAATACTGGAAACCCTTTGCGCCAAAAAGGCATTTGCAGTTAATTTGGATAATTCTGAGGACCATACATTAGTAGTTAACAAGCGTTCCCTGGGAACCCATTGTGCGTAAACATCTGTCAGGGCTTCGACAGCTTCCTTTCCTTCAGGACTATCAATATCGCCACCAATCAAAACTCTGTCAGGGTTCATCAGATCGTCTACAGCAGTTCCTTCGGCTAAAAATTCCGGATTTGAGAGTATTTGATAATTCACTCCATTTCCTGTATTATCCAGAATATTCTTTAACGCTTCTGCCGTACGTACCGGAAGGGTAGATTTCTCAACTACAATTTTGTCGTCCTTCGCGACCCGTGCAATTTGGCGGGCACAGAGCTCGATAAATTTAAGGTCTGCTGCCATGCCTTTTCCTATTCCGTAGGTTTTGGTAGGGGTATTGACCGAAATAAAGATCATGTCGGCATCGTCAATGGCTTTATCTACATCTGTGGAAAAGAACAGGTTCCGTCCCCTGGCTTCCTTTACGATGTCAGACAACCCGGGTTCATAGATGGGGATCTTCTCCACGTTTGGATCATTCCATTGATTGATCCTGGATTCATTAATATCTACAACCGTAACTTTTATATTCGGACATTTTTGGGCTATTACCGCCATGGTAGGACCTCCTACGTAACCGGCGCCGATGCAGCAGATGTTTTTTATTGTCATTTTTTTCGTGATCATGTGATCCAGTGACGTGGTGATCTTGTTAAACCTTTTACGTAATTCTATTAATATTAATAATTTTCAAAGAATTTACGATACTACGTTACTACCTCACTCTATTTATAATTTAATCCTTTAAACTTTTAATTAATTTCAGAATCATCCTTCTGATATATATTTTTTTCTCTTCTAATTCAGTATTTCTCTTAATAAATTCCAGCCTCTGAGCTATTTCCAGCTGAGTTTCCATTTCCGCCAGGGAGCCCAATGCTATATAAAGAAATCTAATAAAATCCTTTTTACTGTTCCTAGCCGCTCCCTCCGAAATATTAGATGGAATTGAAACTGCAGCTCTTCTAATCTGACTCGTCAATCCAAATTTTTCAACATCCGGAAAACTCCCACTTGATTGATAAACATCAATAACTAAATCAATACTTGTCTTGTAAACGGTTAAATCTTTGTGTGACTTCATAATGTTTAATTTTTAAGGTTATATAGTTCAAATATACCCATCCCTCAAAACTTAACTGTAAAACAACACATCACAACGTTTCTAGATTTCCGTTAAACTTCCTCACAACGTCACATCGTCACTCCATTACAACGTCACAGCTTCACAACTTTTTATCACACCTATCCCCCAGTACACCCTTCACATCATAAACAACGGTCTGCCCATTTTTGAGCTGATCGAGATCCAGGTCTAAAAATTCTTTATGAGCTACCGCTAAAACTACAGCTTCGAATTTTTCCTTCGGAAGATCTTTTGTAGTGGTGAGCCCATATTCGTGTTGAACTTCATCGGGATCTGCAAGCGGATCATATATGGTGACATTAGTTCCGTATTCTTTCAGATTTTTGATCACATCAACAACTTTCGTGTTCCGGACATCCGGACAGTTCTCTTTAAAGGTGATCCCCAGGACAAGAATATTGGCTCCTTTTACCTTCTGGTCATTTTGCAGCATTAGTTTTACCACTTCAGCAGCCACATATTGTCCCATAGAGTCATTCATCCTCCTCCCGGCAAGTATGATCTCGGGATGGTAACCAATTTCCTGGGCTTTTTGAGCCAGGTAGTAAGGGTCTACCCCAATACAGTGTCCACCCACCAGTCCGGGTTTGAATGGAAGGAAATTCCATTTAGTGCCCGCAGCTTCCAGCACATCCTGGGTGTCGATATCCATCATATTAAAGATCTTGGCCAGTTCGTTCACGAAGGCAATATTGATATCACGCTGAGAATTTTCGATCACTTTTGCGGCTTCGGCAACCTTAATAGTGGGTGCCAGGTGAGTTCCCGCGGTAATTACGGAAGCATATAGTTCATCCACTTTCTTACCTACCTCTGGAGTAGATCCTGCAGTGACTTTTAATATCTTTTCTACCGTATGCTCCTTATCTCCCGGATTAATTCTTTCAGGAGAATAGCCCACAAAGAAATCTTCATTGAATTTCATTCCACTGGTCTTTTCCAGAACGGGAACACATTCATCTTCTGTTGCACCCGGGAAAACGGTGGATTCATAGATCACGATATCCCCTTTTTTCAACACCTTTCCTACAGATTCACTACTCTTGTAAAGCGGGGTAAGATCAGGGCGGTTGTTCTTGTCAACGGGTGTAGGTACCGTGATCACGTAGTAGTTACAGTCTTTAATATCTTCCAACTCAGCTGTGCAGAACAAACCATTTCCATTTGAGGGAGCATCTACAAGTACCTCCTGCAATACCTCATTCTCCACTTCGAGAGTGGTGTCTTTACCTTGTCTAAGCTCTTCAACACGGCGTTTATTGATATCAAATCCTACCACCGGATATTTTGTCGCAAATAATCTTGCTAAAGGAAGACCTACGTAACCAAGGCCTACTACGGCTATTTTTGTATTACTCATTATCTATTTTTTAATTCTTCTATTTATTATAGTTACCGTGTAACCTAGTGACCTTGTGATGCAGTTATTCCTAAAATTTTCTTTCAGTTTTCTCTTCTTTACAACGTCACTTCATCACAACTTCACCTCAAATTATCCCAGTACCACTCCACAGCCTCTTTTAATCCTGCTTCGATCTTGTACTGAGGGTCATAACCCATTAATCTCTTTGCTTTATCTACGGAAGCCAAAGAATGAGGAATATCCCCCGCCCGGTTTGGTCCGTGTTTAACTTCTACATCAGCGATCTTTGGATCATATTCAGACAGATATTTTTTAAGGAGTTGTGTTAGCTCCTTAAGATTGGTCCTGTCTCCTACTGCAGTATTATAAACCTGATTAAGTGCATCTTTATTCTCTGTGGTCAAAGCCAACAGGTTCATCTGGATCACGTTATCTATGTAAGTGAAGTCCCGGGAGTAAGTACCGTCCCCGTTGATCACCGGACTCTCATGATTCATGAACTGAATGACGAACTTGGGAATTACGGCGGCGTAAGCCCCGTGCGGATCCTGTTTCCTTCCGAAGACATTGAAATATCGAAGACCTATAGTATCTACACCATAAGTGGTATGGAAGATATCGGCATACAATTCATTCACATATTTGGTGATCGCATAGGGAGACAAAGGTTTTCCTATTTTATCCTCCACTTTAGGCAAGGCTTCAGAATCTCCGTAGGTCGAGGAACTGGCCGCATATACAAAGCGTTTAACGCCGGCATCCCGGGTAGCCACCAACATATTAAGGAATCCGGAAATATTTACATCATTACTGGTAATAGGATCGTTAATTGACCTGGGAACAGAGCCAAGGGCTGCCTGGTGCAACACAAAATCTGCCCCCGCAACTGCTTTATGGCAATCTTCCAGATTTCGAATATCACCTTCTATTAAAGTAAAATTTGGATGGTCTTTTATGGCGGAAAGATTTTCCCGTTTCCCGGTGGCAAAGTTGTCAAGACATACCACCTTCACTTGCAGGCTTAATAAGGTTTCACAAAGATTGGAGCCAATGAATCCGGCTCCACCGGTTACTAATACTGTTTTATTACTTAATTTACCTTGGAACTCGTTGTTATTATAAGAACCTGTCACTTCAGATTGTTTGTGGGTCATTAATTAAAATTTGGGTCATTTTTAATAGCGTGCCAAAGATAAAATTTACCTTAATGCTATTTCCTAATATCTTCTTAAAGGTGCCTCTGGACCTTATTTCGTTGACTCCATTTCTATCAACTCCGTTTCTATGATCTTTTTGATCTTTGGTTTTTCCATTTTACCGTTGATGCGGTTTAATAAGACTTCCATTGCTCCCGCCCCAATAACCTCGGGAACCTGATCTATGTAACTTATCGAAGGGGTAAGATAACCGGCGAGGCTTCCGTTGATGAAACCAATAACCTGCAACTGAGAGGGAATCTTTATCCCATGTTCGTAAGCCAGGCGATAGGTCATCAAAGTGCTGGAATAATCACTGCACAGCATCGCATCAACTTTTTCATTGACCAGCAGATTGGTGACCTTCTCCCTGAGACTATCCATTTTGGCTGAGTTGGCGATGTAATATGGGTTTTCCCTGCCCAAAGCATCCCGGTAACCTGCGATCCTTTCCTTGCCCACTCCCATATGATGAATAGAAGTTGCGATCCCTATCTTCTTCCTTCCCCTTTCCTGCAGAAGTTGGGCGGCGTCAAAAAAAACTTTTCTGTCATCTATTCCCACCTTATCTGCCGTGAATTCAAGATCTATCCTGTCATACAATACCACCGGAATATTGTAGTCGATAATACTTTTTAAATGGTCATAATTCTTTTGACGTTGGGTTTCCTCAGCAACGGCAATTAGTACACCATCCACAAAGCCCGAAGTGAGGTGCTCCACAATCTGTTTCTCCCGTTCCAGGGATTCATTGGAAATATAGGTCATCACCTGGATCCCTTTTTTTTGAGCTTCGGCTTCTATACCTGAAAGTACATTGGCAAAAAATGAATTGGAAATGTTGGGAATGATCACGCCAATGGTGCCACTCTTACTGCTCTTCAGGTTCACAGCCGTGGGATTGGGTCGGTACTTGTGCAAAGCAGCCAGTTCTTTTACCCGCTCAACGGTCTTGGGACTGATCTCCGGACTATCATTTAATGCTTTTGATACTGTTGAGACTGAAACATTCAACAGCCGGGCTAATTCTTTTAAGGTAATCCTGTTTTTCATGTAATGGGGAATTCCGGGTCAGCCACAAATGTAGCAAAGCCTGATAAAATTTTTCCGAAGAAAGCACCCTAAAATTTCATGTTTTTCAATAAATTATGTTCTTTATAGAAAAACTGCTACAAAAATGAAATTTTTAAGCTCTTACTGGTTTTGGATCATTGCTGCTATAATCACCATTATAGGACTCG
This sequence comes from Salinimicrobium flavum, assembly GCF_042684505.1. Lineage (NCBI taxonomy): Bacteria > Pseudomonadati > Bacteroidota > Flavobacteriia > Flavobacteriales > Flavobacteriaceae > Salinimicrobium > Salinimicrobium flavum. The sequence continues at coordinate 153,513 of NZ_JBHULT010000010.1, read as the reverse complement.
TTACGGGCTGGTATTTTTTCATCTTCCTGGTCATTCCCTTCGGGCTTTTTAATTTCAGTAAAAAGGACCGGGAGGAGGACAGTTAAAGTTATACTAATTCGTCCGCAGCATTTGGAAAGCGGGTGCTTCAGCCGTAATTTAAAACAGAAATCCTGAAATAAATTACCATGAAACAAAAAGGAACATTATCAGAGACCATTAATATGTTAAGGATCGAGGAGGGCTATGGAGAAGACTTTAATCTCCTGGATGAACAGCTCGAATTAAAATCTCAGAATGAGCGGTTTGGGCATGACGAATTTACCGTAGATGCCGTGTATCGCTTTGAAGGAATGTCTAATCCAGATGACAACTCCATCTTATATGCCATCACGACTTCCAGTGGACATAAAGGAGTACTGGTTGACGGTTATGGATATTCGAGCGGTCAAATTTCCGATGAAATGATGAAGAAACTGAATGCGAAGAGAAACCGCCCTACTTCAGAATAAATCTTAGGCTATATTATTTGGAATTCAATCATAACTATTGTATTTTAATATAGAATTTAAACAACCAATAAATAAAAACTATGAGTTATCTAGGATTAGACGAAAAGAAGACGTCAAATACAGTACAGGAGCTAAATATCCTGCTTGCAGATTATCACCTTTATTACCAAAAACTACGCAACTATCACTGGAATGTGATCGGGAAGAATTTCTTCGATCTACATGAGAAGTTCGAAGAGCTCTATGATGATGCGAAGATCAAAGTTGATGAAATAGCCGAGCGTATCCTTACCCTTCGTTTCCAGCCCACCAGTAACATGAGTGAATACCTGGAAAAATCCAACTTAAAAGAGTCGAAATCTGACATTACTGACTCTCAGATGATCAAGAACCTGTTGGCTGACCACGGAACCATTTTAAAGCAAATGCGCAAGGTGGTAGATGTGGCCGAAAAAGGGGATGATGAGGGTACTATTGACCTGATTGGCGCTTACATACGAGAACTTGAGAAGACCAGCTGGATGCTTGACGCTTGGAAGATGAAAACTTCTGAACAGCATAAACCCGTATAGGCCTTTAAAGATCCTTTAAAATTAAAAGCTCCTGAACATTGGTTCAGGAGCTTTTTTTATTTGTCTGAAATTATAAATCCTTTAAAAATTTAATCCGAAGCTGAAGCTGAAACGTAAGCCTTCCCCGCCACTAAAGAAATTGAACCTTCCGCTAAGGGCCTGGGCACCGGTTATCCAGAAGCCACCGCCATAACTGTCATGCCAACGTCCACTTTCTTCTCCATCAAGCCAAACCCGGCCTACATCGTAACCCGTAAATATTCCTATCTGGAACGGAAGAAACGAAGTCCTGAACTGGTCAAAGCTATACCTGAGGTCTGCCCCGGTTGCCAAAGAACTTTCACCTGCAAATCTTTGCTGCCTGAAGCCTCTTAGTCCGTTGTTTCCTCCTAATGTAGCTGCCTGGTAAAACTGGAAGTCATCCCCGAAGTTTACTTCAGCCTGCAGCCGGGGATTCAAAACCAGTTTCCTGTTCTTCACTATGGATCTGTAGAATCCGAGGTATGGATTCAAATATCCATAGATCTTATTGGCATCATTGGTATTCATTTTACCCCCAACCACTAATTCGAACTTCATCCCGTTGGTAGGATTAAGAACATCATCATAACTTTCATAACGATAAGTTCCCTCAAGTCCAAAAAAGTATTTTCTTTCAAAGAATTCTACGGGTTGTACAAAATCTTCGGTCACAAAACGATTTTCGGTATCTTCAACCTTTACGCCTTCAAAAGTGGCCATGTATTTAAAGAAACTTCCGAAGGGACTGTCGCGCACCAGGCCAACCTCTCCCCCAATACGGCTTAACCGCACCCTATTGTAATCTAACCCGAGCTCATCTTCAGGATTATAGGTTTCATTACCATACCCAAAGAAATTCCTGGTAAAGGTGGGACTGGTAAAATGTGCGCCTATCAAAAGGTTATACCTTCCCGTTACATTGGCAAATTCCCCCGAATAGTTCACATCGAAGCCATCTGTAGCAAAATAGTATCCGGCACCAAGAGTGTGGCGAGCCGTGAAAGGATTTCGTCTAAACCCATAGGTGAAATAAGATCCTCTTATACCTATTTTGAAGCCATCATCGGGATTATAACCTATAGCGGGTACAATTCTCGTATTTGAATAGATCTTCCTGTCTTTATCAAATACATTTACCTCATAATTATCTGTAAAATTCAAGTCTGCCCCATTGTTTGTTTCCACTGTATTAGGCATGGATTCATAATCGTAAATCTTTATTCCTTTCCCGTTCCTTATCCTGTATATATCATTATTCTGCCCGCCGATAATTCGGGTAAGGATAGGATTATCCCCTTCTCCAAAAACTTCGAAAATGTCATCGTCATCCAAACCATATACCCAGAGTTCTTTTGTGTACTTTGGGTCGTAAATCCTGGAGCTCACGATATCTGCTTTTTCCCCGCCCTTGATCCTGTAGATCGTTACCCGGGTCTTACCTTCGGGCATACGCTCCACCTCTACATGATCATCCTTATCTGTAGCACTCACAATGGAGGTCCGCGCAAAAACCTTATAATATCTTTCAGTAATATCCACCAGGTTCCCTCTACGGGCTTTGAGAAAATTCTTGATCTCTTCTGAAGATCCTCCCTGTGTTTCGGGAGGTAGTTTGGAAAAAGCCTCCTCGATCACTTCGTCTGTAATATGTTCCTGGAGAAACTTTGCCTGCTCTATCCATTCTTCCCTGCCTGAATTCTGCAAAAGACTTCTGTCAAGGCCCAGCCCGGCTGAATTAAACCAGGCTACATCTTTTATGTCTTCATTGAACTTGGAAAATTGATTGGCAATTCCGGTCAATCCCCGAAGGGTGGCAAAAAATGCTCCGTCAAAATTTGAATACACCTGGTCTCTATCCCGCGGAATGGGCTTAAAATGATGTTTCCCTTCTTCATCTTCGAACTCTGCCCATCGCCACTGGTCCTGGTGCCGGTCCCAGTCTCCCACCAGCATATCAAAAACCCTTGCCCTTATATAGGCTTCTTCGTCCAACTTATATTTCTCATCCCGCCTAAGGCGTTCGAAAACCCCCGCCGTACTTTCAATATCATGATCTGGCGAACCGAAGGATTCATAATCTGTCCAACCCTCTTCCGGTCGTTCCACGATCATGTAAAGTTCATCCCCGTAATTGTCATTATAAGGTCCCAGAGCCTTCTGTTTAGGCACATAATAAAGTTTGGGATTCGTGTGGTAAATTCCCGCCGCCTTAGACAATGTGGGAATAGTGAGAAAACCATAAGGGTGAGCCGAAGTATAAAAATCTTCGATTACTTCCTCTGCCAGGGTATTCTCAAATTCGGTCTCGATAGAGGCATCTTTGAAGGCCACCGTTTGTAGGAACTGTACCGCACTTTTTTTAACCGCCCTAAGATTATAATCCCTTCCAAGGCTATCCTTCAATCTCAGGGAACGGGTTTGGTGACCTCCACCGGAACGAATGACTTTCAAACCACCAAAAAGGGTATCAAGATCGGCAACTTCTGCTTTGATCCTGGTGCCATATACTTCCCTGTACTTGTCGCCCCAAACACTTTCATAGACTACGTCCTTATCTGTTTCTTCAGATTCATACACCGAGGTTTCCACATAATTTGGAAAAGAGGATGGCAGTGTATCATAAACCGGTGGTTGGGGTGCCTCAAAAATCTCTTTTTGATAGAGCAATCTGGGCTGGTTATCAAAACTTCCGTAGAAACTTGCCCAGCTGGAGCCGTCTTCAAAAACATCCAGTACGGCAAAGCCCTGTCCCTCAATAGCAAATAATCCGGTATTTCTCAGGGCCACATTAGAGGCCTTGGACCCTGATCCTGAAACGATCTGCTTGATACCATCTTTTTCGTTATACTGCAGACTGTGCTCATGCCCCGAAACAAATACAATATTTCCCCAGCGTTTGGCAATGGTTTCCAGTCGCTTCACCATATTCTTATACCTAAGGTTCTGGGTATCCTGAATTGATACCCCGCCACTCGTCCTTACCATCATGACCAGGGACCCCAGGATTGGAACCGGGATCTTTTTCTGTGAAGGGTACAAATGTTGATTAAAACTGTAATGGCCCCCATGGACCCCGTTGGTGTAGAGAGGATGATGAAGGGCAAAAACAACTGTTTTGTTCTGGTGATTCTTCAGTTCGTTCTCGATCTCAATGAAAAGGGCTTCCCTGGTCTTTATTTCACAATCATCATTAACGGTAGGATGATTGTCCCAATTGGTGAGGTACCACTGGGAATCCACTATAAGTAACTGAATATTATCTGAAACATCAATACTTTTAAGGGCACATCCCGGTTCAGGATGAAAGGTGTCTTCATCTTCCAACGTAGTGGTGATGTAATCTTTTTCCCTTTTGAGACCCGGGATCCCTTCGTTGTACCAGTCATGGTTACCGGGTATAAAAATGATCTTCCCGTCATAATTCTCTACAGCATCCAGCTGTGCATCCAGGCGGTATTCCCCTATCTCCCGCTGCGGATGGTTTTCCTGTACCAATCCGTCGGGATAGATATTGTCACCAAGGAAGAGCGTATAATTTCCATACTGTTTGACTGAATCTAAATAGGTCTTAAAGGCAAGGAGTCCCTGCGAACTTCCTCCAGGTTCAGCATACCCACCGTCACCCAGGAGGTAAAATGATTTCTCGATTTTTTTATCCACGGGATACCCAAAATCCTCCGTAGGTTCTCCGTCCTTATATTGAGGGATATTATAAGTTGAACACGCAGAAACGACTATAAATACTGCCAGTGTTAGAAATATGTTATTTTTTCTCATACAATTTTATTGGGGGGATTTTTTTGTAATTTGGCATACAACCTAACCGAAACTGAATGACACCTCTTATAGAGAAAGCAGAAGAATTCGTACTGAAATTATTTCGCGATAAATTACCCAATACTTTCATCTATCACAATTTTAGGCATACTCAACGGGTGGCTAAAAGTACTAACGAAATTATTGAAAATTCTGAAATTCATGTTAAACAAGAGGAGGCGGTACGGCTGGCCGCGTGGCTGCATGATACCGGCTACACAAAGACCTATGTTGGGCATGAGGAGGAAAGTGTAAAGATCGCTGAAAAATGGCTTCGGAAGAACGGTGCAGACGAGGAGCTCATCAGTAAAGTGAGTAAGTGTATCCTGGCGACCAAAATGGGGGTTGAACCCGAAGATCTTTCCGAAGAGATCCTGAAAGATGCAGATACCTCCCATTTGGCTAAAGATTATTTTGATGAGGTAAGCGAATTCCTGAGACAGGAACTACGCCTCCAGCACATCAAAAATTATGATGCACAAGAATGGGTAGAGCAAAATATTGAACTCTTTACGGCCAAACATAGGTTCTACACCAGCTATGCCCGCAAAAACTGGGAGTCTGGAAAAGAGGATAACCTGCTCTCCCTGCTGAAAAAAGACAAAAAAGCAAAATCAAAACTTGCCAAAGAAGAAACCAAGGCGCGACTGAAGATAAAGTATAAGGATGAAAGCCCTGACCGCGGAATTCAGACCCTTTTCAGGGTTACCATGCGCAACCATTTAAAATTAAGCGATATCGCAGATACGAAAGCAAACATTCTGCTCTCGGTAAACGCGATCATTATTTCTTTGGCGATCGCCAACCTTATCCCTGATCTTGATGCCCCCGAAAACAAGAGCGTTATGATCCCAACCCTGGTTTTAATGGTCTTTAGTGTAGCTTCGATCATAGGAGCCATTATGTCAACAAGACCCAATGTTACCTCGGGTGAGTTTACAAGAGAACAGGTTAAGAACGGGGATGTGAATGTGCTTTTCTTCGGAAATTTTCACCGTATGCCCTATGACCAATTTGAATGGGCAATGAACGAGATCATTCACGATCATGAAGTCATCTATAATTCCCTTTCCAAAGACCTGTACATGCTGGGAATAGTACTGGACAGGAAGTACAGGCTTTTGCGTATCACCTATACCATTTTTATGATAGGGATCATTCTTTCTGTATTAAGTTTTATAGTCACCTATTTTCTAGCTTAATTCGTCAATGAGATCCTCATAAGTAATCACCTGTTCTCCAGAATTTTCAGACTCCAGGTGATAGAGTATTTCCACCCTGATAGCCTTGAGCCCAATAACCCCCTGCACATCTTCAAGTTCAAGGAGCTCTACTTTTGAACCAAGGTAATTCTTGGCCTGAAGGTATTTTATATACCGCAGGTATTCCCGCTCATCTGCCTTGTTGGAATAGACTATGGCTATTTTCCCTCTTTGCGTTATCCGTTCTTCAGAATCTTTAATAAAAGCTTTATCTATCCTTTTTTTAATGATCTCGTAACGCGCATTATAGGTGCCGTCTACATCGAATTTCTTTTCATCCATACGGTACCTTATGGAAAGTGTGCTGTTGTAGACCAGGATAAGAGAGGAGGCTTCAAGTTTAAGAGGCATATTCACCTGGATCTGGTAAAAACGGTTTTCCATTTCGCACATGGTACTTAGCTGCCACAGTCTAAGATTATAAAGATAAACCTCGTCAAAAGGTTTCACTTTTTTATTGGAAAGGGCCGCGCCTATATAGATATTATGCTCTACCCCGTCTGTTTTGTACCTTTCAAAATAGTGCGGATAGATCTTCTGCGCCTCCACCTGTTTCCGGTCAATATAACGCGCCATGGTCCTGTTGATCTGCTGGACCGCTTCGTCATAGTTCTTGCGGTGGTTATAAATGATCTCAGTTTCGGTATTTATCTTTTTGCGGTACTCGTTCACCAATTCCTCCAGCTTTGGTGTTTGTTTCTTTATGTGCTCAAGCACAGGGTTGATCTCCCTTTGCAGCAGGTTGAAAACCTTTTGTTCACTCGAAGCATTTAGGGATCCAGAAAGCTCTTCTTCAAATTCTGTCATCCTGAACTTTATCTGTTCATAAATATTCAGCTGTTCGACTTCTTCGGCAATTACAACAATTTCCCTTATAAGCTTTAACTGGTCCAGGAGGTCGCGCTGAATGGCTTCATTCCGCGCTTCCGAAGAAGCAATTATATCGATCTGCCCGAATAATGGATACACGTCCTCGAAGGAGATATCTTTAAAAGAGGCAAGGCCGTCCTCATCAAGGTCCTTGATGAATTTTTTGGCTTCCTTTTCAAAGATCCACAAAACACTGGGATGAATGGAAGTACATTCGCTCTGGATCACGGCTTTGATCCTGTTCTCAAATTCAGATTTATTGCGCTCCACGGCTGTGATAATATATGGCAGAATATCTTCCAGCTTTGTAGCGTTGACGCTGTTAAGCTCGTTTTTACGGTAAGAAACCAGTTCGAGGATCCCCAGCAACTTATCATATTTGGCAATGGGCGCTAAAATGGCACTTTTTACTTTATTTGCTTCCAGATTTTCAGAAAGAAGATTATGAGAAGTTTTCCTGGCATAATTTTCCACATTGGCAATAGTGAAATAATTATGTTCTTTCACAAGATTTTCAAAAGCAACATCTCCCATGGCAGCCCTGCAGTCATTTTCTTCTTCAGAGTTTAATATAAAACTGGGGGCTCCATGCCCACCAAGTTTTTCAAAACAGGTTTCCTGTTCATTAAAGATGGTGAACCCCACCCGCAGATCGGGGATCTTATAAATAGATTTGAAGATCTCCTCAAATTTTTCGATCTCCTCTTTTCCTGAGACGTTACGCTGCAAAAGGGTAGTCTTAAGGTCTGAGATGGCATCTTCAACCGTAACATCTGTAAGGGAAATGATGGTAAAACCTTTAAAGATCCAGCTCTTGGGAGGGAATTTTTCTTTCCACAGTTCTATGTTTTCAATATTCTGAAGTAGCAAATCAACATCCTCTTCCCTGATCTCAATACTACGCTCTGTTTTTTCAATGTCTGCAAAATCTGAATTGAGATCAATTCTGTAATGTCTTAAAATTCCGCTTTCATCGGGAATATCATAGAATAAAGGCCGGGAGAAATCAATATCGAATTTATAGTGTGTATTCAGGATCATGATGCAACCAAAAATATAATCCAGGTCTTCGTTAAGGTTGCGCATAGACAAAGTAAAATCCTGTCCCGCCTGGTCCAGTATCCTTCTAAATTTGTTGGTGGAGTTGAAGATCACGCTGTGAAATGGTATAGAAACAGCTTTTATCTGATTATCGGAGAGGATCTCTGGAAAGAGATCTTTCATAAGGATCTGGATAGGGTCTTTAAATCTCATAAGATCCTCTGTATTTTCCAGTCCTTCTGTCAGGGCGGGAAATGAAGTAACATAGTCCAGCATTTTTTCAATGTATTCCTTTGAGAGGGTGCTGGTTTCTTTTTCCAGTTGTTTCCTGTACTGTTGAACGATCTTGTGAAAACTTATCCTGATATCAAGTGGAAAATCTTTTTGCTTCTTCATGTGTTAAAAATACTTATTTTCTCTCCCTGGCACCTTTCCGGGCCTTAGATTAACAATAATTTAAAAGAATATGCACGCCTGCTATTCCAAGTTCCTTATTTTTGCACAAAATGAATAATTATGCGTAAAATTTTAATGCTTGGTGTACTGGCCGTTTTTGCTTCCTGTGAAGAGGACAAAGAAGAAGGGTACTACCTTAGCGGTACAGTAGAAAATGCTACCGAAGGTCAAAAGGTCGTTATATCTGAACTTAATGACAGCAACACCCAAACCATTCCAATGGATACTGTAACTGTTGTTGATGGAAAATTTGAAGTGGACCTTCCTGAAAAGGATAAACCCACCATAAGTTTTCTCACCATGGAAGGAAAACGCGGCAGTGTCTTATACATAGCCGATAATACCCCTATTACTTTCACCCTGCATCCTGACAGCTTGCATGCTTCTACGGTAACCGGAGGAAAAGATAACGAGATCCTTTACAATTATCTTGGGCAGATAAAGGAAACCAACCGGAAAATGAGCGAAACCAGATCTGCTATGCAGAACGCATTTTCGACTCAAGATCATGAGAAACTTCAATCTTTGCAAAAAGATCAGGAAGAAATTTCAAATACCGATAAGGAAAACAAGATGAAGCTGGTAGAGAATAATCCGGGTTCCATTGTTTCGGTTATGGTATTACAGGATATGATCAACACACAGATGTATACTTCTGCGGAACTTAGAAAGATGTTTGACCAGCTTTCCCCCGAGATCAAACAAACTACCCTGGCAGGTACGCTTGATCAGAATCTGAAAAAACTAAGCCGTACAGATATAGGCAGTAAAGCTCCAGAATTTAGTGCCCCAACCCCCCAAGGAGATGAACTGGCACTCAAGGATGTTCTTGGAGAAGTTACCCTGGTTGATTTCTGGGCTTCCTGGTGTAAGCCTTGTAGGGTTGAAAACCCCAATATTGTGGAGGTTTATAAGAAGTATCACGATAAAGGTTTCAATATTATCCAGGTATCCCTGGACCGTCCCGGTCAAAAAGAGGCCTGGATTAAAGCCATAGAAGACGATAAACTGGGTGACTGGAATCACGTTTCCAACCTTAAGTTCTGGCAGGATCCAATTGCCGGCGACTATGGAGTGAGAGCTATTCCTGCGGCCTTCCTACTTGACAAGGATGGCAATATTATTGGAAAGGATCTTAGAGGAAAAGCTTTAGGCGAAAAAGTATCTGAATTACTGGATTAACTTTAGCAGTAAAGCATAAAAAAAGTGCCTCGAAAAAGGCACTTTTTTTATGCTTTACTTTTTTGATCTACAGCAACAAAAATTGAACGTTGACCTTTACAGTGATCTCCATTTCTCCCGGAGCGATGGTCTGTTTTTCTGCACTGTCTGAAGCCATTTCCATGGTACGGTACATTGGCGGGAACATTCCCCCCTCCTGCTCTGAAATGGAGTGAGCTTTTCCTATTTTCTGTCCCAGGGCAGTTGCGAATTCTTCCGCTTTTTTCCGGGCATTAAGTACTGCTTTTTTTCGGGCTTCAGACTCCAGCTCCTTCTTTTTAGAAGATTGGAACTGTATCCCGTCTATCCTGTTCAGCCCCGAGTTCAATAATCCGCTCATTAAAGTTTCATATTGGTCAAGGTCTTCCAGGAGAATGGAAATAGCCTGGTTGGCAGAATAGGACACCTCTTTTGTATTGTAGTTATAATCCTTATTCAGGTTGATATATTCGGTTTGAAAATTCTTAGAGGGAATACCCTGAGCTTTTAAGAAAGTGATCACTTCATCAACAACCTTATCGTTTTGAGCTTTAGCTGCAGCAGCAGATTTTGCGGTGTGCTCAACCCGCGCCCTAATCACTACCTTGTCTGGTACCACAGTTACGGTACCTGTTCCATTGACATTGACAACACTTCGATTTTGATCCTGGGCAAATGCAACAGCAGCAAATAAGAAGAGCACAAAAGCGATATATTTTTTCATAATATTTATGGTTTAGTTTTTGATTTTAACAACTTCAATGCCACAATCATATTTTCCCCGATTTTTGTAGGAAAAATAACAGCACTATTGGTATTGCGAGCAAGATTACCATTAGTAAATGCTGGGAAAAAATCCACGGAGCAAGGACAAGGGTAAGGATATATCCGCCCACGGCACCTCCAAAATGGGCATCATGCCCTATATTTCCTACCTGGCGTTTCATTCCGTAAATGGAATACAACATATAGCCTATCCCAAAAACATAGGCCGGAATAGGAATAGGAATAAAGAAGAGATACAGGCTCATATCGGGATACAACAGGATCGCTGCATAAATGATCCCCGAGACAGCCCCACTGGCTCCTACCGCATTGTAATGATGATCATCTTTATGAAAGTAATAGGAAAGCAGGTTGCCAATTAGGAGGCTTGCCAGGTAGATAAGGATAAAAGCCAGACTACCCATGGATTCCATTACTACATCTGCAAAGAAATAAAGAGTAAGCATGTTCAGGAAAAGGTGGGAAGTATCTACGTGAAGGAAGCCTGAAGAAAGTATCCTGAGCTTCTCCCCTCTTTTTACAGCTGCAGAATTAAACTTGTATCGTTCAAAAAATGCCCGGTCTTTAAATCCTTTAAATGAAATAATAACATTGGCGGCTATTATCAAAATAGTCACCAGGCTTAAATCTCCCATAGATGCTCCTGTTTAGTGCCAAATATAGCATATATTTGCCGAAATGACTTTGCATGCAGCGTTTGGTTTTCTGGCTGGCCTACCCATTACTTTGGCTCATTTCCATACTCCCTTTCCCTCTTTTCTACCAGGTCTCTAATATGGTTTACTTCCTTGTTTACCATATAATAGGGTACCGTAGAAAAACAGTGACCGCAAATCTGCAACTGGTCTTTCCTGAAAAATCTTCCGAAGAAATAAAAGGCATTAGAAAAAAGTTCTACAGGCATATGGTGGATATGTTCCTGGAAATGATCAAGAGCATTTCAATCCCTGATGAAGTACTTAAAAAGCGGTTTACCTTTACCAATATTGAGGAGATCCACAAAATTAGAGGTATGGATAAAAGCATCCTGCTTGCCTGCGGGCATTACGCCAGCTATGAATGGATGAATGCGCTACAGTTGTACGGGTTAGACTATAAGGGTTTCGGGATCTACAAAAAGGTAAAGAATAAATATTTTGACCAATTGGCCAAGGACATCAGGGGCCGTTACGATGGGATCCTAATCCAGACCACCAGGGCTACCAGAACCATCACTGAAAATGAGAAAAAAGGGATCCGCGGTGTTTACGCGATGATCGCAGATCAATCTCCAAAAATGAGCAGGGCGAAAGCCTGGACGGAATTCATGGGAATCACCGTTCCTGTTTTCACCGGAACCGAAAAACTCGCCAAGGATCTGGATATGGCAGTGGTCTACCTTCACGTGGAAAAAGTAAAAAGAGGTTTCTATGAAGCCACTTTTAAGACCCTAACCTACGCTGCAAGGGAGGAAACCGAATTTGAGATTACCCGCAGATATTTTGAAGAACTGGAATCCCAGATCAAAAAAACTCCCGAGTATTATTTATGGACGCACAAAAGATGGAAACACCGTAATGTTCCCATCTCTCCTTCTGCACATATTATTCCTAGAGATTAGCGATCTCTTTGATCTCCCCTATCATTTTTTTAGCTACATCATCGGCTTCCTGTTGTGACCGGGCTTCGGTATAGATCCTAATGATGGGTTCGGTATTCGATTTTCTAAGGTGTACCCAGTGATTGGGAAAATCTATCTTCACCCCATCTATGGTTGAAACTTCTTCCCCGGAATATTTCTGCTCCACTTCCTGCAGGATCTTATCTACATCAAGTTCAGGAGTAAGCTCTATCTTATTTTTGCTCATGAAATAAGCAGGATAAGATTTTCTTAATTCCGAAACCTTCATTTTCTTTTCAGCCAAAAAAGTAAGGAAAAGAGCCACTCCCACCAGACTGTCCCGGCCATAATGAAGTTCAGGATAAATGATCCCGCCGTTTCCTTCTCCACCTATGATCGCATTGGTATCTTTCATTAACTGGACTACATTCACCTCTCCTACCGCACTGGCCTGATAAGTACCGCCATGTTTTTGGGTGATGTCCCTCAATGCCCTAGAGGAGGAAAGGTTACTCACGGTATTCCCGGGGGTTTTACCTAAAACATAATCTGCACACGCCACCAGGGTATACTCTTCCCCAAACATCTCCCCGTCCTCACTAATAAAAGCGAGCCGGTCAACATCAGGGTCTACTACTACACCAAGATCTGCCTTTTTCTCCATTACGAGATTACTAATTTCGGTTAAATGCTCCTTTAAAGGTTCGGGATTATGCGGAAAATGACCCGTAGGCTCACAATACAATTCGATCACATTCACCCCCATTCTTTTCAATAACTTCGGAATGGCAATTCCTCCCGTAGAATTTACCCCGTCAACCGCTACCGTAAAGTTGGCCGCGGCAACCTTTTCAACATCCACCAGCGGAAGCATGACCACTTCCTCAATATGAGTGTCTATGTAATGAATGGCGGGTTTAATTGTACCCAGGGAATCAACTTCAGCAAAATCAAAATCGGCTTTTTCTGCCATTTCGAGAATTTCGGCACCTTCGGCACCGCTCAGGAATTCCCCTTTTTCGTTAAGGAGTTTTAAAGCGTTCCATTGTTTAGGATTGTGGCTGGCGGTCAAAATTATGCCTCCCTGTGCTTTTTCCATGGGCACGGCTACTTCAACGGTTGGGGTGGTGGAAAGATCAAGATCTATCACATCGATTCCCAATCCTATAAGGGTATTCATCACCAGCTGCTGAATCATGGATCCTGAAATACGTGCATCACGTCCCACCACTACCTTGGTCGCTTCACCGGTGTGATTGTTCTTTAGCCAGCTGCCATATGCTGCGGCAAATTTTACGGCGTCTATCGGGGTGAGGTTTTCTGAAGGTCTTCCTCCTATGGTCCCCCGTATTCCTGAAATGGATTTTATTAAAGTCATGTATTTTATTTATATAGAAATTAAATTTTAAAAAGCCCTCCGGCAACCTTTTTACAGGACCTTGTTTCTGGAAAGCTCACAAATATACAAGGCTTCTGAAGCAGTTACAAAAGTTAACAAATATTAAACACTCAAATTATTACCTTAGCCTGAATGAATTTTCTGGCCCATATATACCTTTCCGGAACAAATGAAGATCTTATCATTGGGAATTTTATTGCGGACTCCATTAAGGGCAAAAAATACCTGAATTATCCGGCCGGCATTCAAAAAGGGATTTTGCTGCATAGGGCGATTGATTCTTTTACAGATACTCACCCTGTTGTGCGAAACAGCACTTCCCGGTTACACAAGAACTACGGGCATTACAGTCCCGTGATCATAGATATATTCTACGACCATTTTCTTGCGGCAAACTGGGAGGAATATTCCAATGTAGCATTGGAGGACTATATTGCCGGGTTCTACCGACTCCTCCAAAAGAACTTTTCCATCCTTCCGGCTCCCATACAACGATTCATGCCTTATATGGTCGAGGAGAACTGGCTACTTAGCTATTCAAGCATTACAGGAATAAGTAAGATCCTCCACCAAATGAACCTGAGAACTAAAAAGCGCTCAAAAATGGATGAGGCTGTGAATGAGCTTCGTGAATTTTACGCGGAGTTTGGCCAGGATTTTAAAACTTTCTTTCCGGAACTTCTTGAATATTCCCAACAAAAAATCAAAGAACTTCAATAATCTAAAATCTACTTATGAAAAGAATATTACTTCTGGGATTCCTGGCCCTTCAGCTTTCCTGTAAAACAACCCCCACTACAGAAGCTTCTCATGAAACCATCATAGGAGTAACGGCCGAGCACGCCATGGTAGTCTCTGCTCGGGAAGAAGCTTCGAAAATAGGACTTTCCATCATCCGGTCCGGCGGAAATGCTTTTGATGCTATGATCGCAACCGAGATGGCACTGGCGGTGGTTTATCCCTTTGCGGGAAACCTTGGCGGCGGAGGATTTATGGTCTACCGGAAGGCTGACGGGGAAATCGGGGCACTTGATTATCGTGAAAAAGCCCCCATGAAAGCTACCCGTGACATGTATCTGACGGAAACAGGAGAAGTTGACCAGGACCGAAGCCGTATTGGAGGATTGGCCGTAGGGGTCCCCGGAACTGTTGCCGGAATATTTGCCGTACATGAAAAATTTGGGTCGCTGCCCATGGAAGAGATCCTGGCGCCGGTAATTCAACTGGCAAATAATGGATTTGTCATTACAGAAAATCAGCGGAAAAATTTCGAAGGTTATCGTGACCTGTTCCTTGAGGTAAATAAAGATACCATACTTTTCGCCCTACCCTATCAGCCGGGGGATACCATTAGAAACAAAGCCCTTGCAGCGACCCTAAGGGATCTTTCTTCACCCGGGGGAAGGGAAGTGTTCTATAAAGGAGAAATAGCCTTAAAAATTGTAAATCACATACAGGAGAACGGTGGAATAATTACTTCGGAAGACATGGCGGGCTATGAGGCTGTATGGAGGGAACCCGTGGTTTTCCATTACCGGGACCACAACATAATTTCCATGTCGCCTCCTTCCAGCGGGGGAATTGTACTGGCTCAAATAATGAAAATGGCCGAACCTTTTCCCTTAAAAGAATTTGGTCACAATTCATTACGAACCATCCAGGTCCTGACCGAAGCAGAAAGAAGAGCCTATGCCGACAGAAGTTATTTTCTGGGAGATCCCGATTTTGTGGAAATCCCCACCCCGTTCCTCACAAGTGTGGAATATTTACACAACAGGATGAAAGACTTCTCATTTGACCGCGCGACCCCTTCTTCAGAGATCGACCACGGGTATGTTCCCGGGTATGAACATATGGAAACCACCCATTACTCTATCGTAGACAATCAAGGCAACGCAGTATCTGTCACTACCACGCTCAACGGGGCCTACGGCTCAAAACTATATGTGCCAGAGCTGGGTTTCTTCCTGAACAATGAGATGGATGATTTTAGCGCTAAGCCGGGCGTTCCCAATATGTTCGGACTAATTGGCGCCGAGGCAAATGCAATTGAACCCGGAAAGCGCATGCTTAGCTCCATGACTCCTACCATTGTAGAGAAAGACGGGAAATTCCTAATGGCTGTTGGCTCTCCGGGTGGTTCTACCATCATTACTTCGGTGCTACAGACCATCCTGAACGTGGTTGAATTTGATATGGGAATGCAGGAAGCAGTGACTGCACCAAGGTTTCATCACCAATGGCTGCCTGATGAGATCGTTTTTGAACCTGCATCCTTTAATCAAAAATTGTTAGAAAGTCTGCGTAGTAAGAATTATGAAGTAAATGAAAGGAATTCCCGGATCTTAGGGAAGGTAGATGCTATCCTCAGATTGGATAACGGGCTGCTTGAAGGTGGGGCCGATCCCCGAGGAGACGACGCTGCAGCTGGGTTTTAAGCATAAAAAAACCCGGCAGGCAGCCGGGCTTTTTTTATTTGAAATCTTTTTGAGGTTAGGCAAAGAACCAGTATCCGCCTCTGGTAAATACCTCTCTCCATCCGCTTGTACGCGAATACCAATACCATTTGTCAGCATAACGGTAAACAGTCACACCATACACAACATAGGTATTCCCATTCACATATAATGGTTCGGTTGTCGTACCGCCCCCGGAACTATAAGGATACATGTTGTTAATTCCCGTTACATCCCCTGAAGATAGTCCGCTTCGCTGGATATTGAAAGTGCTTCCATCTTTTTTAGTAATGGTAGGTTGTCCGTTACTTGAGAAGGAATAAGAACCGTACATCATGATCGATCCGAAATCAAGAGAACTGGTGTACTCGTTACCATCCATACCCTGCTTGGCATAAGTATAGAAATTGTGCTCTCTTCCACTCTGAATATTATTATAGTTGATGGTAACAAAATTTTCACGATCTACACGGCTCTGCTCATGCCAAAGGCCAATAGCGTGACCTATCTCGTGAATAGTGTTCCCCGTAGAACAACTACTTGAAAGGGTTATATTTTGCTTTCCACCAATCATCCCTATATAGGAAGAACAACCGGAACCGCTAACAAAATATACATAGTTGGATTGAGAAGTTCTTTGAACGAATTTAATATTCGTTTTAGACTCCCAGTGTTTGATGGCATCAGTAACTCTTGCTTTGTTGTCAAGATTCCCGTCAATAGCGTAATACACAGTATTATTAGGCCATCTTCCGGAAGTACGTCCTACACTTTTATTGGCAGGTGGAGTTTCCCCTTTTTCGTAGATCATTTTAACTTCTTGCTGGGAAACCATATCTGGTGGTAGAAGAATATCGCCCTGGTATACATAATCTCCGTTAAAATCTTCTACAGGGATCTTATGTCCTCCAAAATAAACTTCGCTGATATTACCCGGAGCATTTTCATTGGCTACTTCGGCCATTGCTTCGGTTTCTACCATTTCTACGGCAGGTTCAGTACCGTTGATCTCTTCTAATTCGTTGGGATTGTCTTTACTACATGAAGCAAATAGAGCTATCGCCGGTAGTAAATAGATAAATTTTAATTTTTTCATAAGTAGGTTTTCTGCTTTTTCTAACATTGTAATTTTGGGAATTACACTGCTATTTGAATTTTTTAATGTTTCGATGACGTCAGTTTTTTCGTTAAATAAAAGCTTTCAAAAACAAAAGAAAATCTTAATTTCTTTTCTCTGCAGTTACTCTTGTAATAACTGTGCCAAAATCTATTTTAGTATAATTTTAACTACAAAGGTCAAATGTCTGTTTGGGGCCGGAGGTTTATTTTCTATCTACTATCTGTTTCTTGATGTATTTTTTAAGGTTAAATTGTTTCTTTATTTAAAAAAATGGGTTTTTTCCGTAATTCTTTTTGACGAGGTAAAAATATAAATTAATATTATTTTAATAGTCCTTTTGGAAACTTTAACACTTTGAGAGCTAAAGACTTATAGGCGAATTTTCCTACAAATTAACTAAAATTATATTAATTGGCCTTACCTGAGAGGTTTACCTGATCTAGGAAAAAATTTATAAAGATCTAAATATCATTGTAGGACTAACCAGAAATTTTTATTCAGTTTCAGGAAAATTTGATTAGTCTCACCAGAGAAAAAGTAATACCTACCTACTTGAGAAGAATGAGATGGAAGTGAAGAATGACCACAAAAAGTTGATCTTTAGAGAAAATGGGTGAAATCTTTAGGATTCGAAAAAGAGGTTGCAAAGCTTCATAGAAACATTTTTAATATTCCATTTGAGACGAACGAGAAAAAAGTAATAAAAAAGCCGTCTAAATATTATTTAGACGGCTTTATCTTGAAAATTATCTCAGGTTTAATTATCCACCTGGAGTAACGTCAGGTGTAAAACAGCTGATGGTGCTTACCCTAACATAGAAAGGATATGAATATTCAAATTCCTCAAATACGTTAACAATAGGTCCAAACTGGTCCTCACCTGTTACATTAGCACATTGTGATTCCCAACAAGTTGTACTCATTGTACCATCCTCACTTGGACGAATTTCAATAGCGTAGGCAGTAATTCTATCCTGGTCTGCAATTGGAGAGTCCAGGGTCACATTAACTGCACTTCCGTTTAACGTAATTGAAACTTCTGATAAGACTTCAGCAACTACCCCTTCATCATAATATAAGTCGAATTCAGCTGCACTGTTTATTGTGATCCATCCATTACTGTCTGCTTCCTGAACGTACGTTTCAAAACAATATTCCTCAAGTTCAGAAGGAACGTCTAGTTCACAAGGGGCTGGTAGGTCAACACAACCATTTCCACCAACAGGACATCCATTAGCATCTACTTCAACTCCCGATGGTGTATCATCACAGTTGTCTATATTGTCAAATACTCCATCTCCATCGCTATCAGGACAACCTACTTCATTTACAGTTGCTCCAACTGGAGTATTATCACACTCGTCAATAGAATCTAGAACTCCATCTTCATCAGAATCCTGGTCTCCTCCATTAACAGGACAACCGTCACTGTCAACTTCTGTTCCGGCAGGAGTGTCAGGACAATCGTCATTATCATCAATAACTCCGTCATTATCAGAATCCATAGGTGGAGTCGTATCGTCATCACATCCAAATCTTAGGTGTTCATAGTCCACATCATCTTCTCCAACAAAGTTATCCATCACATCCTGAGCGGTTAACACACCGGATTTAACTGTATTAGGAGCTACAGTACCATAGTTTCCTGGCCAGTCAAGAAGAGTAACTTCATAATACAGGTATGGTTCGTCAAGATCATCATTTACAGGAAGAGGAAAACATGTAGTGGCTGCTGTATAATCTCCGTCAGCATTTACACTTGTTACAGGAGATTCATTGGTATAAAGTGGAGTACCTGTATTGTCTGTACCCAGCCAAATGTTCACACTATAGTTAGCGGTCTTGTGTTTGCCGTTATCTTCAGGTGGGCAGTAGTTGGCAAAGAAGCAGAATTTGAAAGCCTCAGTCTTATCAAATTCAAAGAACAGGTAACCATACTCATTTACGTCACGGTCATCAAAGCATAGTACAGAAACATCTACATACTTCTTAACTCCGGCCCCAAGGCTGATATTAAGAGGTAATGGATTATCAACAAACTCGGCTAAAACACCTCCTTTTGGAGCTAACCAAATAAGGGTTCCGCCTTCGTTATATACGGCAAAATGATCAAGGGTATAAGTACCTGGATCCAGTTCAAGTAGTGGATCTTCTTCAGTAAATACCTGTCCTGCAACAAGATCAATACGTTGAGGAGCACCGGTTTCACCTACTATAGCTTCTTCTCCCTGAAGAAGGACGATCTCTACATAAAAAGGAGTATCATCTGAACATACAGGAAGGTCGTCAACATCAGATTGTTTGTTGGTAGACTTATTTGCCAGGTCATTTACGATTGCCCCAAAAGACAACGTAGCTTTCTCGCCGGAATTATCCCCGGTAGCATCATCCTTGGTACAGGATGTGAACACAAGCGCGAACATTGCGAAGCACGCCAGTAACAAATTAATTTTCTTCATAATTGAAAAGGTTTTGATTAATAAAAATTTAGAATGGTTAATAAATACTATATATAAAATGGTTAATAAATACTCTTTAAAAAACAGCCCCTGGCCACTTTACTACTTATCATAATTTCTGACAATCACCTTTAAATGTAGGATTTATCTGAACCCCTTACAATGGGGGAAAACCCTTATTTTTAATCATTTACACTTCAATCATATTATGGTTTAAGGCATAAACTATACTTTCTACTATAGTTCCTGAATTTGTTCTTCGTATTATATTTGATCTGTGTTTTTCAATGGTTTTGGCTGAAATGCAAAGAGCTTCTGAGATCTCCCTGGTCTTATACCCCTTACATAACAAAGTGATCACTTCTTTTTCGCGTTTGGTGAAACCGTGATCTTCAATATTATTTTTATCATTGCCGGAGAAATAATTCTCTGTTTCTAAAGAAGATGATCCAATTTCCTTTTTCAAAGGAGTTTCATTATTGCTGAAATTGATCATCATTACCATCTGCCCGCTCAATGCTTTGTCTAATTTGGAAAAGGTGATCCTGGCCTCCCGTAACTTCCCGTTCATAAGCAGGGAGGTTTTGGTGGTCGCTTTCATATGTTTTCCTTTGACAAATTTTCTCAGGGTTTCTTTCACCTTTAATTTATTCCCTTCTGTAACCAGGTCTGTCAATCTTACCTGGTTGTTCCTGGATACGAAGAAGTCATTTTTGAAGGCATCATTCATCGCTATGATCTTGTCATCCTGAAGTAACACTACCGGATTACCCAGAAGATTAAACAGGCCCATAAAGGAATCTTTCCAGTAATTGGTAAGACATCTCTTTGCATTGATAGTCTCCTCTATTTCTTTAATTATGGAATGGTAAGATCTGTTATCATATAAGATCCCGTCCACCTGGTCCTTATATTTCTTATCAAGTACAGGTTTCTCTTCTCTCCTTCCATAGAGAAAAAGAAAACTTTTATTTAAAAAATGAGTGGATTTAAAATTTTTGAGGTTGCGCAGGCATTCTTCACCAAGGGAAGAATGATCAATAAGAATGACATCTGGCAGATAACTTAAAGCTAAAGGATAACCGGCATGAATACTTTTGACGCGGGTAATTTCATAATAAGGACAGGCTTCATTCTCTGTGTTTGCAGAGAGGTCGTCATTTTTAGTAATTAGGAGTAATTGTTTCTTTTCCATTTTCATCCTTAAGTTTGTACTTTTTCTGTTGTAAGAAAAGGTCTTACACTCTTCTGTTCAGCAAATTGATTCGTACAGGTCGCAACCGCAGTATAACCCTTTGATTACAAGCATAAAGATATTAGTTCTAGTTCTAAAAGAAAGCTAATTTTGTGTGGTATTACTCTGACAATTAAATAGTTAAAATTGAATATTATCTATCATTTTATGTTTAATTATGAAAAATTTCATCTTTAAACGGTATTATTAAGATAAAATTAGGCGGAATAATTTTTGGATTTGTAAGAAACGTTTTCAATAGTTTAACACCACCCCGTCCCTTTCTTAATTAATGCAGTTTCAGTACCTTTGCCCTCTTGAAAAAATTTATGGCACTTACTGAAGATTACATTGAGATTTTAGGTGCGCGCGTCCATAATCTGAAGAACATAGATGTTAGAATTCCCCGGGAGAAACTGGTGGTCATTACCGGACTCTCCGGCTCGGGAAAATCTTCCCTGGCGTTTGACACCATTTATGCAGAAGGACAGCGCCGCTATATAGAGACCTTTTCTGCGTATGCACGTCAATTCCTTGGAGGCCTGGAGAGGCCAGATGTAGATAAAATAGACGGACTCTCCCCTGTGATCGCCATTGAGCAAAAAACTACCAGCAAAAGTCCCCGCAGTACCGTGGGCACTATTACAGAGATCTACGATTTCCTGCGCCTGCTCTTCGCCCGGGCCAGTGATGCCTACAGCTACAATACCGGCGAGAAAATGGTTAGTTACGGCGATGATCAGATTAAATCCCTGATCATTGAAAAATTCGGCGATCAGCGGGTTAATATTCTTGCTCCTGTGGTTAGGTCCCGCAAAGGTCATTACCGGGAACTTTTTGAACACATCGCAAAGCAGGGCTTTGTAAAGGTACGCGTAGACGGAGAGGTTCGGGATATCGTAAAAGGTATGAAGCTGGACCGTTATAAGACCCATGATATTGAAATCATAGTGGATCGTTTAAAGATAGGCTCAGAAAAAGAAACCGGTACCAGGCTAAGTGAAAGTATAAAGACTGCAATGTACCATGGGGATGATGTCTTAATGATCCTCAACCAGGATTCCGGTGAAATGAAATACTTCAGCCGAAACCTGATGTGCCCCACAACCGGAATCTCTTATCCCAACCCTGAACCCAACAATTTCTCCTTTAATTCCCCAAAAGGGGCCTGCCCGGTTTGTAATGGTATTGGCACCCTTCACAAGGTGAACCCCGATAAGATCATCCCCAATACTTCCTTAAGTATCAAAAAGGGCGCTCTTGCCCCTCACGGCCCCCAAAAGAAGAACTGGATCTTTAAGCAACTGGAATTGATCGCAGAACGTTTTGACTTCAGTTTGAATGACCCCATAAAAGACATTCCGCAGGAAGCACTGGAAATGATCCTCTATGGCGGTAAGGAGAAGTTCACCAAGGAATCCAGGACCCTGGGGATCACCAGGGACTTTAAAATAGATTTTGAAGGGGTTGCCAGTTTTATTGAGGAGACCTATACCAATAATGATTCTACCTCCCTGCGCAGGTGGGCTAAAGAATATATGGATAAGATCGTTTGTCCTGAATGTAACGGCAGCCGGTTAAAGAAAGAATCCCTCTATTTTAAGATCAATGAAAAGAGTATTGCAGATCTTGCTCAAAAAGATATCGTTGACCTTGCCAAATGGTTTCGGGAACTGGAACCCGAACTATCAGAAAAACAGAAGAAGATCGCTTCCGAAGTGATCAAGGAGATCAGCGTAAGGCTTCAGTTCCTTATTGATGTGGGTCTCAACTATCTTTCCCTTAACCGCGGCTCTAAAACCCTCTCCGGGGGAGAAGCACAGCGAATAAGACTTGCAACGCAAATTGGTTCACAGTTGGTGGGGGTGCTTTATATTCTGGATGAGCCGAGTATTGGATTGCACCAACGCGATAACGAAAAATTGATCAATTCCCTTATATCTCTTCGGAATCTGGGGAATTCAGTAATTGTGGTAGAACATGACAAGGAAATGATAGAACGTGCAGACCATGTGATTGACATAGGTCCTGAAGCCGGAAGACACGGTGGGGAGATCATTAGCGAAGGGACGCCTGAAGAGATCAAAAAACACAATACCATAACGGCCAATTATCTTAACGGAACGATGAAAATTGAAGTTCCGAAGAAACGCCGGAAGGGAAACGGGAAAAGTATTCAACTCCTGGGTGCCACAGGGAATAATCTCAAAAATGTTTCGGTTACCTTTCCGCTAGGAAAAATGATAGCGGTAACAGGAGTTTCCGGAAGCGGAAAATCTACCCTTATTAATGAGACCCTTTATCCTATCATGAATGCCCATTATTTCAACGGAGTAAAAAAACCAATGCCCTACACCAGGATCAAAGGTCTGGAGCATATTGATAAGGTAATTGATATCAACCAGACCCCAATTGGCAGAACGCCGCGCTCAAATCCCGCTACCTATACCGGGGTATTTTCTGAAGTACGTAATTTGTTTGCAAAAACCCCCGAGGCCATGATAAGGGGCTACAAACCGGGAAGATTCAGCTTTAACGTAAAAGGCGGAAGATGTGAGACCTGTAAGGGAGGTGGCCTTAGGGTGATCGAAATGAATTTCCTGCCCGATGTATACGTGGAATGTGAGACCTGCCAGGGGAAACGTTTCAACCGTGAAACTTTGGAGGTACGCTATAAGGGCAAGTCAATTTCAGATGTGCTTGAAATGACCATTAATGAAGCCACCTTGTTCTTTGAGAATATTCCGAAGATATTCCGGAAATTAAAAACCATTAAGGATGTAGGTCTCGGGTACATAACCCTGGGTCAGCAAAGCACTACTCTCTCGGGAGGGGAAGCCCAACGCATTAAACTGGCCACTGAACTTTCAAAAAGGGACACCGGTAATACATTTTATATCCTGGATGAACCTACAACAGGACTGCATTTTGAGGACATAAGGGTTTTAATGGAGGTACTCAATAAATTGACCAATAAAGGGAATACCGTAGTGATCATAGAACACAATCTTGACGTGGTCAAACTCGCCGATTATATCATTGACATTGGTTATGAAGGAGGAAAGAACGGAGGGGAGGTAGTTGCTACAGGAACCCCCGAGGAAGTAGCGAAACACAAGAAAAGCTATACCGCACAGTTTCTTAAAAAAGAACTAATTTAGCGGCAATTTGAAATAGATATATGAGAACCGAAACAAGGAATAAAAGCTGGAATGAAATAAAAACAAATGACTCCTGGGCGATTTTTAAGATCATGGGGGAATTTGTCAACGGATATGAAAAATTAAGTCAGATTGGCCCCTGTGTATCCATTTTTGGATCGGCACGAACCAAACCAGATCATAAATTCTATAAACTCACCGAAGAAGTTGCCAAAAAGATCGTTGATCATGGTTATGGGATCATAACCGGGGGTGGCCCCGGTGTAATGGAAGCAGGAAATAAGGGTGCTCACCTTGCAGGCGGTACTTCTGTAGGTTTAAATATCCACCTGCCATTTGAACAGCACGACAATCCATATATAGACAATGACAAGAATATAAACTTCGATTATTTCTTCGTCAGGAAGGTAATGTTCGTCAAATACTCCCAGGGATTCGTGGTAATGCCGGGTGGTTTTGGAACACTGGATGAACTCTTTGAAGCAATCACCCTGATACAAACCAATAAGATCGATAAATTCCCAATCATTCTTGTAGGAAGGGATTTCTGGGGAGGTTTGATTGACTGGGTGCGCGCTACCCTGCTCGATAATTTCCAGAACATTAGTGCAGGCGACATGGATATTGTGCAGGTTGTTGATTCTGCAGAAGAAGTGATCGAGATACTCGATAAATTTTACGAAGAGTACAACCTTAGCCCTAATTTTTAATAACTGGATAAGTTTAAATAACACAGCGGAACTTTTCGTAGGTTCCGCTTTTCTTTTTTCAGGCAGGCAAAACCAGGTATAGCTTAAAATACCTTCATTCAAAAACCTAAATTATTACTAAAGAAACGTATATTTATATGTAAAATAATATATTCACCCGGTGAAATAATTAATTGTCCAACTCCTCTCTACCTGCAATACACCTTGGCTAAAAAGCTCCTTTTCGGAATATTCTTTATGGTCCTTTACGGGAATTCTTATGGCCAGCACGCTACCTCTTTTAAAGCTGTGCTGAATGACTCTGTAAAGTCCATTTACATACAGCAGACCCTGGAGTACCGTAATTTAAGCCAGGACACCCTGCAGGAGATCTATTTGAATGACTGGGTGAATGCTTTTTCTGATAAAAGAACCCCCCTGGCCCGTCGCTTTTATGAAGATTATGACCGTGATTTTCACTTTGCGCGGGAAGAGAAGAGAGGCTCTACCGAGGTAAATTCCATTTCAGACCAAAATTTTAAGGAGCTGCAATGGGAAAGGCCTTTAAATCATCCAGATCTTATAAAGATCACTCCAATTATACCAGTGCTCCCGGGGGAAAAATATATTCTTAACTTAAATTACAGCGTCAAAATACCCAGTGAGGATTTCACCAGATTCGGTTATTCCAACCGCGGAAGTTATCAGTTAAGATACTGGTTTTTGACTCCCGGGGTTTATAATAATGGATGGCAGGTTTACAGTCACAAGAATATGAATGACCAGTACATTCCCAAGCTGGAACTTGATATAGAACTTACAGTGCCCACCCGTTTTGCCCCCATTACCTCTTATGAGGTAGAAAATACCGAAATTCTCAACGGCACAAAAACCGTCTTCCTCAAGGGTAGTGAGCGCCTGGAAACCGAACTGTATCTTACAGATAATTTCGTTTTTGAAGACATTGAGACAGATAGTCTTCATGTATTTACCAATATGGATGACGATGGTCTTAGCCCGGTGATAAAATCAATGGTCGTTAAAAGGATTATAAAATTTTTGGAAGAGAATCTGGGTTCTTATCCACATAAAAAGATCCTTTCTACCCGGGAAGAATATGCTGCCAATCCTATTTATGGCTTAAACCAGTTACCCAGGTTCCTGAGGCCGTTTCCCGAAGGTTTTAACTACGATCTTAAACAGTTCAAGACCCTCACAGAGAATTACCTGGAAAACACTCTAATGTTGAACCGTCGGGAAGAAAAATGGATCTATGACGGGATCCAAATTTATCTGATGATGGAATACATCAACGAGAATTATCCTGATCTTAAAGTGTTGGGAAGCCTCAGTGAAAAAATAGGTATACGCTGGTTCCATGCTGCAGATCTGGAATTTAATGATCAATACCCACTGCTCTACCTGTATATGGCCCGCAGGAACCTTGATCAGGCACTTTCGACACCGCAGGATTCGCTCATTAAATTCAACAAGAATCTTGCGAATCCTTATAAAGCCGGGGTAGGTTTTAAGTATCTGGAACATTTCCTGGAAGATGAGACAATACCTGTTACTATAAAACAATTTTACGAAACCTACAAATTAAGATCTGTAACCGGAGAGGATTTTAAAGCCCTTCTACGAAAAAATGCAGGGAAGGACATCACCTGGTTTTTCAAGGATTATGTAGAGACCAATGAAAAGATCGATTTCAAAATTAAAAGGGTAAAAAAAGATGGGGATTCCCTGAGGGTAACCCTTCGAAATAAAACAGAAAATGGTATGCCGGTTCCAGTTTATGGAATCAACGATAACAAGATCATTTACAAGACCTGGGTGGAGAATGTAAACCGTACGGCAACGGTAAAGATCCCTGCAGAAAGAGTGAAGACAGTAGTAGTGAATTTTGAAGGTGAAGTACCAGAGCTTAATCAACGAAACAATTACCGTACTGTGGGCGGCTTAATGAACAAACCATTACAGTTCAAACTATTCAAGGATGTGGAGAACCCAAGATATACCCAACTCTTTTTTATGCCCGAAGTTCAATACAACCTTTATGACGGACTCTCCCTTGGAACAAAACTCTATAACGGCACCTTGCTTAAAAAGAATTTTGAATTCAAATTTGCACCTCTTTACGGATTAAACAGCCAAACCATAGTAGGAGGTGCGGGCTTTACCCACGAAATATTCTTCCAGGATGAAGACTTGTATTCCCTTCGCTACGGCGCTACGGGCAGCAGGTTCTCCTATGGCTATAACCTGTTTTATGAAAGGTTCACTCCCTACCTTATCATGTCCTTCAGAAACGGGATAATGCGCAACAGTCGTAAAGAATATATTAGTGTAAGGAATGTGAACGTCTTCAGGGACCAGAATCCTTTGAATCCTTTAGAAGTACCAGATTACAGCGTTTTTAACATCAATTATTCTTACAGTAATCCCGGATTAGTAGAGCATGTGGCAGGTAATGTTGACTTTCAGGTTTCTGAACAGTTCAGTAAATCGTCCTTTACATTGGAGTACCGCAAATTACTTGAAAATGACCGCCAACTCAATATAAGGTTCTTTGGCGGAGCTTTCCTTTATAATGATATGCCAGACTCAGATTATTTCAGTTTTGCCTTAGATCGCCCTACAGATTACCTCTACGACTATAATTACTACGGAAGAAGTGAAACCAGCGGAATTTTCAGTCAGCAGATAATTATGGCCGAAGGTGGTTTTAAATCAATGTTACAACCGGAATTTGCTAACCAGTGGATCTCCACCGTTAACGGAAGTATTACTATCTGGAAATGGATCTTTGCCTATGGGGATGCCGGGCTTGTAAAGAATAAATATGCTGATGCCAAATTCCTGTATGATTCCGGGATCAGGTTAAGTATTATTAATGATTATTTCGAACTGTTCCTACCCGTCTATTCCAGTGAAGGCTGGGAATTTTCAGGAGGAAATTATGATCAAAAGATACGCTTTATAGCTACCCTGGATATTCGCACTTTGGTGGGAATCTTTTCAAGAGAATGGTTTTAAGAAATTCCCTTCGAACCTTCCGTTTATTTTTACTGCTTTTTTAAAGAAAATCAGGGTTTTAAGATTCCAATATAGAATTTTCATAAAAAAGTGACTTTCTTTCCGAAAAATATAATTTATCAGCAAAATTTTGAATTGTAAATAACCTCACTTTTCTTTACATTTGTGCAGATTAAAAAAACTGTTTTTATGCAAAGTGAAACCTCCTCAAAAAGTGCCATTTCTTTTGAAGATTTTAAGGCCCGGGTAATTGAAGATTACAAACTTGCGGTCACCAGCCGGGAGTGCAGCCTTCTGGGAAGAAGGGAAGTTTTGACCGGTAAGGCAAAGTTCGGGATCTTTGGGGATGGAAAAGAAGTGCCGCAGCTGGCATGGGCAAAAGTGTTCAAAAACGGGGATTTCAGATCGGGATACTACCGTGACCAGACTTTCATGATGGCCATAGGAGCTTTAAATATCCAACAATTCTTTGCAGGCTTATACGCTACTACAGATATCGATCAGGAACCTAGTTCTGCAGGTAGACAAATGGGTGGTCACTTTGCGACCCACAGCTTGCAGGAAAACGGAACCTGGAAGAATCTTACCACCCAGAAGAATTCAAGTGCAGACATCTCCCCCACAGCAGGCCAAATGCCCAGGTTATTGGGACTTGCCCAGGCATCGAAGATCTACAGAAATGTTGAAGGTATAGACGGTGAGAAATTTTCCAAAAACGGGAATGAAATAGCATGGGGAACCATTGGAAATGCAAGTACCAGTGAAGGTTTGTTCTGGGAGACCATTAATGCGGCGGGAGTATTGCAGGTACCCATGGTAATGAGTGTGTGGGATGATGATTACGGGATCTCGGTACATGCACGTCACCAAACGACCAAAGAGAACATCTCTGAAGTCCTGAAAGGCTTTCAGAAAGATGACGATAAAAATAACGGGTATGAGATCTTCACAGTTAACGGGTGGGATTACCCTGCCCTCATAGAAACTTATGAAAAGGCGAGTAAAATTGCCCGTAAAGATCATACCCCGGTCTTGATCCACGTGCAACAGTTAACCCAGCCCCAGGGGCATTCAACCTCCGGCTCCCACGAGCGGTATAAGGATGAAGATCGCCTACAGTGGGAAAGAGAACACGATTGTAACGTAAAGATGCGTGAATGGCTAATCTCGGGTAATATTGCTTCAGAAGAGGAACTACATGACATTGAAAAAGACATTAAAAAGCAGGTTCGTGACGGTAAAAAGGCAGCCTGGGAAGCCCATGTTTCCCCGGTAAAGCAAAAACACTCACAGGTCTTGCCGCTGCTTGAGAAAGCTGCCGCCTCAAGCGCCAATAAAACTTTTATTCACCAACTTGCCAGGGAGCTCTCAAAAAATAGGGAACCTTTAAAAAAGGACCTTCTTACTACTGCCAGAAAGGCGTTGAGATATCTCATAGGAGAGGACTCTGAGGCGAAAAATGAATTGATCAACTGGATCAACACCTTTACTACAGAAACCCAACCCCAATACAGCAGTCACCTCTATAGTGAATCAAAATATAATGCCCTGAATATTGAAGCTATAGAACCTGAGTATGATGATAATGCTGAAGATGTTGACGGCAGATTGGTGTTAAGGGAAAACTTTGACAAGATCTTTGAAAAATATCCCGAAACCCTTATTTTTGGTGAGGATACCGGTGAAATAGGAGATGTGAACCAGGGGCTGGAAGGCCTGCAGAAAAAATATGGTGAGCTTCGGGTTTCCGATACCGGGATCAGGGAAGCAACCATCCTGGGCCAGGGTATAGGAATGGCCATGAGAGGCCTGCGTCCCATTGCAGAGATACAGTACCTGGATTACCTGCTGTATGCCCTTCAGATCATGAGTGATGATCTTGCCACCCTGCAATACCGTACTGCCGGAAAACAAAAAGCACCCCTTATCATAAGGACCCGGGGACACAGGCTGGAAGGTATATGGCACAGTGGTTCGCCAATGGGAGGCATCGTTCACCTGTTGCGCGGAATCCATATTCTTGTTCCACGGAATATGACAAAAGCCGCAGGTTTTTACAATACGCTGTTGGAAAGTGATGAACCGGCCCTCATTATAGAATCACTTAACGGCTATCGACTTAAGGAGAAGCTTCCTAATAACCTGGGGGAATTCAAAACCCCTATCGGTGTAGTTGAAACCCTTAAAGAAGGAAGTGATATTACGCTGGTGTCTTATGGTTCTACCCTTCGATTGGTAGAGCAGGCTGCAAAGGAACTTCAGGAAGTCGGAATAGATGCCGAGGTTATAGATGTACAATCCTTACTCCCCTTAGATCTAAACCAGGATATTGTAAAGAGTGTGGAAAAGACCAATCGCCTTCTGGTGATCGATGAAGATGTGCAGGGAGGTGCTTCGGCTTATATACTTCAAAATGTTCTTGAAAAGCAAAATGCCTGGAGATATCTGGACAGTAAACCCCATACTCTTGCGTCCCGGGACCATCGTCCTGCCTACGGAACAGATGGAGATTATTTCTCAAAGCCTTCTATAGAGGATATCTTTGAAAAGGTCTATGAGATCATGCATGAATCAGCTCCTAAGAAATTTCCGAAGCTGAGGTAAATTCAGATAATCAGAAATAATATAAATACCTAAACGGTTGCACAAATGTGCAGCCGTTTTATTTTGTAATCAAATATAATCTGTTTTTCCCCGAAACCTACTTTCGGGAGATCCAGTTAAAGGAACTTATGGTAATTCCCGTAAAGCAATCATCCTGGCATCCAACAGGCACGTAACCACACAGGGAGATCACGCCCTCCTCATTCGTATCAAAATATACCGTATTTGTTTCAGGATCTGCAATGAGATATTGGGAAAGACAGGTCTTATACAACTCATCAATGGTTACCGGCAAGGCTCCTTCTTCATGAGTGCCCAAACTTTCCCTGTCTTCAGAATAAACAAAAGTCAGCGTTTTTGTCCCATCCTCATCAGAAATGATGAAGGTGTGAAAGACGCGGGAGATCACTTTCCCCTTTTTGACCGTAATGGTTGTTTCACTTCCAAAGCCGGTAAATGACTGTTCCAGCATAACATACTCATAAGAGTTTCCATTTTTCCCCTTAAGCTTTTTCCATTGTTTCCTGCTTTCTGAAAAAGTATATCCATTCTCCCCTTTCTCTTCTAAATTATCATTAAATGTTTCCAAACTACAGGAAAATAGTATGACCGGAACAACTGTGAAGAGGAATATATCGTGCAAAAATTTCATGGGAAATGAGGTTAAGTATCTTCCTTCAAAGATACAAAACAGACTATCATCAAATTCCCAATTAACATTCTGAAAATCAATTTTTTACATCCATGGGTCGGTAGTGGATTCTATTTTGTACAAGACAAAATTAAGTAAGGGACGAACCTCTTCGGTCTTAACCACGTAAAAATTAAGATCTCCGCCCGCAGAATGAAAAGTAAGGTTTACTACTCCCCTGTTCTTGTACCATAAAGGTTGCCGTACTGAGACTGATTGTAACCGGTAAATTTCCAGGTATTGTTCCTTCTTTATCCATAAACCGGAATGTTTGACCAGAAAGTCATCAGAAACAGATAACCTTAAACTTTTATAGTAAAAGTAATTATACACGGTCATTAATACCAAATACACACTTAGGAGTATTCCTGCATAAGCCAGGGAAACATATTCCCTGAAGAAAAAAACCAGGCCAATTCCCACAACTGCCGGGATCATACCACGGGATATTCTTCGGGCCAGATACAATTGGTTAGGGAGGAAATATAATTTCTCGGTAACCTGGGTCTTGAAAAAATACTTCTTTATTTCCGCTACAATATCGGGAGGGATCCCCGGGATCCTGATGTGGCTTTTTCCCAATTCATTCTCACTGCTGGCTAATGACAATTTGAGTTTATACAGATCCAGCTTCTTCTGAAGCGGATTGGTCACAACCTCCATCACCTGGATACGGTTAGCTTTAATATTAACTTTAACGTTGTTCCGCAACCCCATTTCTACCTGTAATGAGTCACTGAACTTTTTTAAATTAAGATCGTAATATTTTATTACGGTCTCTCCTACAGTGATCACCATACCTATAAAGAGCAAAAACAGAATGAAGATCAGGGAACCTGTGCCCAGCAATTGTTCCTTCGGTACACCGGCGGGTAAGGTATCTTCCAGCCTGAACTCCTGCCGAAGCGTAAAATAAAAAGCAATAATAAGAGCAACTCCGCGAAGGTAATTGGAGGTTAGTCCCAATTTTACAAGGGTAAAAAGGCTAACCTTATGCTGCCACTCGGGAGTACCTAAAAAACTCTCCCCGGCTTCTTCTGTTTCAATACCGTCTTCTTCTGTTCTTTTTACTTTTTGGGACAAGCTCATTAAGCGGTCTGCAAGGACATCTGCGGCTTCCTGTGAAAGTGCCTTGATCTCTACTTCCTTTCCCTGGCTACCGGCGGTTTCCACAACCACACTGGACACGTTTAAGATTCTCTGAAGTATATTTCGTTTAAACTTGACCTGCTGAATCTTGTTAAAGGGAATAACCACCACATCTGAAGATAACACGCCCTTTTCCACCACAAACTCCCTGTTCTTTTCATCTATATGAAACCTGAACCTCAGGTAATAGATTATACTGTATCCAAGGCCCAGCAACAACAGCAAGATCCCTCCCAGAATTA
This sequence comes from Salinimicrobium flavum, assembly GCF_042684505.1. Classification (NCBI taxonomy): domain Bacteria; kingdom Pseudomonadati; phylum Bacteroidota; class Flavobacteriia; order Flavobacteriales; family Flavobacteriaceae; genus Salinimicrobium; species Salinimicrobium flavum. Next base: position 121,155 of record NZ_JBHULT010000010.1, on the reverse strand, counting down.
AAAGAGACGTGAGCTTAGGAGAATTACGTCCTGCAAGTATGGCAAGGATGACGACCCAACCAGCCCTGAAAAAATTGTACACTGTGGCGGCAAAGATCAGCACCAGGCCTGTCTTGGATTGCCGCTGGGGTTGAGAGAAATCAAAGTCAGACATGATCGGCAATTCTCACTGAGATCTCTTCTTTTAAAGAAGTCGCTGTTTGGGGTAATAAGCCCGGAATGCTTATGTCACTGCCGGCACCTCCCGCTGTATAAATCTTAAGCGTAGAAAGCTTTAGTAATTTATCTGTGAAAGATCTTTCCACCGAAACGTGCTGTACCCTGTTAAAAGGCACTACGGTTGTCTTTTCAAACAAATACCCGCTCCTGAAGATAATATCCAGCTGCCTGAGAGCATATCCGTTCCTTTTCATCAATTGAAAATTGACATAATAGGACCACCCAAAAAGAACCAGGAGCAGAACGAAACCTCCAACAAAATAATTCAGGTTATTCTGAAGAAAAAAATATCCCGCTACAAGTCCTGCCGTAAAGAAAAGCAGGGAGATGGTAGTTCTAATATGAAGTTTGAGTAAATATTTTCTATCCAGGGAAGACAGCTCTGCTTCCTCATACCGGGGAAGGGAAGCTACTTCTACCTGAAGATTTGAAAATTTCTCGGGGCTTACGGGATCCACTTCTTTTCAAAATTTGGTTTTCTTTTCTCCAAAAAGGCATTTCGGCCTTCTTTGGCTTCATCGGTCATGTAAGCCAGTCTTGTCGCTTCTCCCGCAAAAACCTGCTGTCCTACCATTCCGTCATCAGTCAGGTTCATGGCAAATTTCAGCATCTTGATGGAAGTAGGCGATTTAGCAAGGATCTCCTGTGCCCATTCATAAGCAGTATCTTCCAGCTCGTCATGTGGGATGACCGCGTTGACCATTCCCATTTCAAAGGCTTCCTGCGCAGAATAATTTCTTCCTAAAAAGAAGATCTCCCGTGCCTTTTTCTGGCCCACCATTTTGGCCAGATAAGCGGAACCGTACCCACCGTCAAAACTCGTTACATCGGCATCGGTTTGTTTGAAGATGGCGTGCTCTTTACTGGCTAAGGTAAGATCACAAACCACATGGAGGCTGTGCCCTCCTCCTACTGCCCATCCCGGTACAACCGCGATGACCGCTTTTGGCATAAAACGTATCAGGCGCTGTACTTCCAAAATATTTAGACGGTGCATCCCGTCATCTCCTACATAGCCTTGATGGCCACGTGCTTTTTGATCTCCACCACTGCAAAAGGAATATACCCCGTCTTTGGAAGAGGGTCCTTCCGCAGAAAGTAATACGACGCCAATAGAGGTATCTTCCTGCGCATCATAAAAGGCATCATAAAGTTCTTTGGTGGTTTTTGGCCTGAAGGCATTGCGAACATCTGGACGGTTGAAAGCGATCCTCGCCACCCCATTGCATTTTTTATACGTGATATCTTCGTATTCTTTAGCAGTTTTATAATCAGGTTTATTCATGTGACATAATTTTACGTAAAAATAGGCCTTTTAAAAGATTTCATTCCCTTCAAAATACCTGATTTTTTAGGGATTCTTTTCCGCTCTGATTTTTTTGTACGATTTTTGATTTTAAAGTCCGTAAATTTAGCTTCATGAAAAGAGCCTTTCTTATTATTACTTTTCTTTTATTTTCCCTTGCAGGGTTTTCCCAGGAACTCGCTACAGGGGAAGGTTTCTATATTGGAACTCTTGAGGTTAGGCCGAGTCTTTCATACCTCGCACCTCAGATTCCTGAAGGAAATTTCACCCTTACTGAAGTTATATTTAAAAAGGAGGTAAAAAGGGAAGTGAACCTGGTCGCTATGATGGAGCGAACAAGGTATGAGCAGGAAAGTTCTTATATTGAACTCGAATCTCCCATGCCTTACCTGGGTAAGACCGAAGCAGGTTTTATTCAGATCACCAACCAGGTCAGGGTTCATGACAGAGGCTCCAACTACGACATCTATACCGGAAAAACAAAAATTCCGGCCTACAAAGAGATGCGGGCCGGATTATTTACTGGCAATTATTCACCTTATACCGGGAGGAGCTATATTTCCCCTTATTCCTACTCCCCTTTCCTGAGGTAAATGCCGTCATCTTTAATATCTACCATTCGTTGCTTGTAAAGATTACCTATAGCCCTTTTAAAGCTCTTTTTGCTCATTTGCAGCTGGTTCTGTATCTCATCTGGAGAAGATTTATCTGTGAGCCCTATATAGCCTCCTTTAAGTTCCAGGTGGGTCAGAATTTCCTGGGCGTTGGGTTCAATACTTCGGTAACCGGGTCTTTGCAGGGTAACATCGATTTTTCCGTCAGGTCTGGTCTTTTTAATGAAACCGGTCAATTTGTCCCCTGTATGTAATTTTTGGAATACATCATCCTTGTAAAGCAGCCCCTGGTGAATTTCATTAATGATCACATTCCAGCCCAGTTCGGTTGGGTTACTTACAATGAGGTTAACTTCCTCGAACGGTTCAACCGTCAACTGGGAATTATCAAGAAAAGCATTTGTTTTGCTTGAAGCTACAAGTCTGCCGGTAAGTTCGTCGAGGTAACAAAAAACTAAATATTTGTCCCCTTTTCGCATTTTTGTAACCTGTTCCTTAAAGGGTACGAAAAGGTGTTTTTCAAGACCCCAGTCTAAAAAGGCTCCTATATCAGATACCTCCACACATTTAAGATATCCAAATTCATCGAGCTTGATGAAAGGTTTAAGCGTTGTGGCAACCGGCCTTTCCTCGTGATCCAGGTACACGAAAACCTCGATCTCATCGCCTATCTCAAAAGAGGTGGGTTTATATTTGTTGGGAAGCAAGACTTCATTTCCCTCATCATCCTTTAGAAACAATCCAGGTTCTGTGTCTCTGTCGATCTTTAAAACATGGTATTCACCAATCGTAAGCATACTCTAAATTTAGTTGGCAAAGATACTTTATTTTTAACAGCTCGTTATGCATAATAAAATCGGTAAGGTTGCCTTTTCTGGGAACTCTAATTGAAGATCGCTTCCTTTTTATAAAACTTAGTGAGAAGATAGTAAACTACTGCCCTGTATTTATTTCGGTTTGAAGTCCCATATTTTTCGATAACCAATTCAAGGCCGGCATCCAGATTTTTATCATCCTTAAGACCCAGCTTTTTGATCATGAAATTTTGCTTAACTGTTTCGAGTTCCTCAGGTGAAGAACTTGAGATCGTTTCCGCATCACTCTGAAAAATGCTGGGACCACAGGCCAAGGTGACTTTTCTCAAAAGATCCACATCTGGATCCTCGCCCATTTTATCTTTGATGTCCTGAACGTACTTCTCTACTTTCTCTTCTGTTTTACTCATTTCTTTAAATTTTAGGTTCTCCCAGAAGATAAAAAATTAGTAGCAGGAAAGATTAAAAGAAATCCTAAGATTTGATAAAGCTGAAATATTCCAACAATACTTCATCGTTCACTTTTCGCGGTGTAAAGATCTCCAGCACCTTTGGTCTTTCGGAAGGCTCAAAAAAGTGTTTTAATCCACCTTCTATTTCTTCGGAAGTGCTTGCCGAAGCATAATCGAATCCATGCAGATCACAAATGGGTTTGGCCTGCAGGTTATGTACGGTCTCAAAATAAGTGTCGAAGGTTTCCGAATTCTTATCCCCCGGAAGTATCCTGAAAATACCGCCCCCGTGATTATTGAGGATAATGATCCTGAAATTCTTCGGAATGTAATTATTCCACAGGGCATTACTGTCGTAGAAAAAGCTCAGGTCACCGGTGATCATTAAAACGGGTTCTTCTGAAACCATTGCCGCTCCAACCGAAGTGGAGATACTGCCATCAATTCCGCTGGTGCCCCGGTTGCAATAGATCTTCAGGCTCTCTTTCCATTTGAAAAGCTGGGCATACCTTATGGTAGAACTATTGGCAAGGTGCAAAATATGATTTTCGGGCATATTGGGTACAATAGCCTTCATCACCTTAAGGTCTGAATACGGGATCCTGTTCATGTAATCTTCATGACGTACCTGCCTTCTGCTCCTCACTTCCTGCCAAAAGGAAGCATAGTCACTTTCGACCTGCCCGGTTAGCGGAAGGAAATTCGTAAAGAAAGAATTCACCGAAGTTTCAAAATGTTTGTTCAGGCAAAAGAAGGTATTATATGCTTTTTTAGGATCTACATGCCAGTGGTGTTTTGGATTATGGGTGCGTAGAAACGCCTTGATCTTTTTGGACACGATCATTCCCCCAAAAGTGAGTAAAATATCGGGGCGTAGGGCACCGAACAATTCTTCGGGATCTGCTTCCTTTTCAATAGGCCCTATGATCGTGTCTATCCGTGTAAAGAATTTAGGATGGTGTACGTTTGAGGTAGTTTCCGTAAAAATAATAACAGAAGCATCATCTGCCAGTTCATCCAGGAATCTCTGCTCCACAGCATTTGGCTGCGCCACACCTACGATCACCATTTTTCGTTTGGCCTTGTTCCACAGATCGGCATAGGCCAGCAACTGAGCTTCAGAATAGGTTTTCTCCCTGAGCTCGGGCAGGATCTGGATAGGATTCACTTCTACGTCCTCCACTACCTCATATAGAGGTTCGTAAAATGGAACGTTGATATGCACCGGCCCCTTACCTTCAATTGCCTTGTTCAGCGCCAGGTTGATCTCCCTTTCATTATGTTTGCGCGATTCGAATTGTTTCTGCTGAAGTTTTTTCTCGGTGGATTCGTTTTCAAGCACAACCTCAGAATGAAGGTTGGCCGAATATAAAATATGGTTCTCAAAAACGTTCTTTTGGCGAATGGTTTGCCCATCACCTATGTCAATACGTTCAATAGGCCTGTCGGCAGATATAACCACCAACGGGATATCGCTGTAAAAGGCTTCGGCTACCGCAGGGTAATAGTTTAAAAGAGCTGAGCCGGAAGTACACACCACTGCAACCGGTTTCCCGATTTGCTGGGCCATTCCCAGTGCCACAAATGCCGCACAGCGTTCATCAACTACGCTGTAGGTTTGAATATTAGGATTAAACGCAAATCCGTTAGTGAGAGGAGCATTCCGGGATCCCGGCGAGATCACTACGTGATGAATGCCTTTAGCTTCACAAAGGGCGACTATAGATCTTGCAACTGGTATTTTTGGGTATTTCAAAAATGATGTTTTTTGAAACCTCACAGCTTTTAGAAACCTATGAGGTTTTATTAATCAAAATTACAATTTCAGAAGCACTTTTTTCATGGTTTCTGCCTTATTCACCGTCTCCTGCCATTCATCTTCAGGAACAGAATCTTTGGTGATCCCTCCGCCAATAAAAAGTTCTGCTTTTTCTGCTTCAATTTTCATGCATCTCAGGTTAACAAAAAGAGCGGTTTCCTTTTTTACGGCTCTGTAAGCCAGGTTTTCCACATTTCTTCTGTTCCGGGAGCGCTGTGTATTCTTCTGCAAGTTGAGTTCCCCTAAAAATCCGGTATAGAATTCCCGGTCATAGCCTTCTTCAGAAAGTATGAATTCTTTGGCCTTTTCCTTCGGAAGGCCGCATACCGCGGGAGTTGGGTGGAGGACAGAGATTATGCCGGATATGCCCTCTGTAGAGCCGTCCGATCGGACGGCTTTACTGTGCATTATACCCGTTATATCTGTGCGCAGGTGCAAAAGATTTCCTGCCCTTACCGTATAAGGAGCAGAGATTTTCAAATTTTCCACACCGGATTGTTTCAGGTTTTCGACAATGGAATCGGTTACGAATTGTTGTTCCTGTTTCTCTTTTCCCCCCCAGGTCACTTCCATTGTTCCGGTATATTTCTGTGTACCGGCCAGGGCCATGGTTTTAAATCGGGTGCCTTCTACTTTAAAAAGGGTTTCAGGGGTGGCACCCAACCAGCAACCGACTTTCGGGTGAAACCAGCAATACACAAACGCGGTGGGATAAGTTTTCAGCAGCTCCCTGAACAACTTTAGGGGAGCTTTCTCCTTCAGCTTAACGTCTTCCTTTCGCGACAGCACTACCTTGTCCATTTCCCCTGTTTTTAAAGCCAAAACTGCTTTACTTACCAGTTGAATATGAGCCGACTTTTTTTCTTCGGAAATTTCCTCTTTTGGAGAGTCAACAGAAGTGGAAGCTTCTTCGGAAAATACCTGCTCAAAAATGAGCTTTTCCGAAGCATTTTCGGGAATAAGGATCGTCTTCTTACGGTCATCAAAAGGAGCGAAAATGAATCCGCTTTCCGTGAAATCTTCGGTAGTATAAAGATCCGCATTCTGCTGCAAAAAAGCCTGTACACCGGTTGCTTCAGGTTTCCGGTAGGCAATAAAAGGTAAGTTCTGTTCGTAATGCTTCCGAAGCCTTTCAAAAAATAAGTCTTCGGTCATTATTTCTTCTTTTTAGGAAGGGTGATCGTGGTGAGTTTAACCACCGAAATGAGGTTTTCAGCTTCATCTGTAATACGAATATTCCAAAGTTGCGTAGTCCTGCCCTTGTGAAGGTAGGTCGCTTTGGCAAAAACGTAACCTTCAGAAATACTTTTTAAATGATTGGCCGAGATCTCGATGCCGCGAACGTAATAATCTTCAGTGTTCAAAAAAACGAAGCTGGCCATGCTACCTACAGTCTCCGCCAGGGCGACGGTCGCGCCTCCATGAAGCACACCGTCAGGTTGATGAACTTTAGAAGTGACCGGCATTCTCGCGATCAGGAAATCATCCCCTACTTCAGAAATCTCTATATCAAGAGTTTCCATTAGGGTATTTTTGCATATCTTTTTCAAAAGCGCATGAGTTTCCTCTTTGGTCATGGTAAATAGATTGGTTTCTTTGTAAAAGTACAAAACCACCGGATAATGATGAACGAAAAGCAGGTTTCTTACAAATCGGTCAATTCTTATAGCACACTCAACGAGCGTACAGATAAAACAGAAAACGTTTGGGTGGTCTTCCACGGCATTGGCTATCTGAGCCGGTATTTCTTAAAATACTTCCGGCACCTCAATCAGGAGAAGAATTATATCATTGCGCCACAGGCACCATCAAAATATTACCTCAACGGAAAATATGAACACGTTGGCGCCTCCTGGGCTACCCGCGAAAATACTGAACAGGATATTCAGAATGTACTGGCATATCTCGATGAGATCTATGAAAAAGAGGGGCTCAAAAATGCCAAAAACCTGATCCTTTTCGGCTACTCCCAGGGTGTTTCTATTGTCACCCGCTGGATTGCCAGACGCAAGATCCCTTGTTCAAAGCTCATCCTCAATTCCGGTCGTTTACCGAATGAATTGAAGCCTGAAGATTTTACCTTTTTGCAAGGTACAGAGATCTCCTTCGTCTATGGAACCGAAGATCCTTTTGTCAATAAGGAGTTTCTTGAGTCAGAAGAAAAAAGGATCTGGGAATTATTTCCGACGAATTTAAAGTTTATTCCATTTGACGGTGGGCACGAGGTGAATATGGGGGTCATCCTGAAGTTTGCGGAGGAATAGCTTTTTTAGACAGCTACGCTTCAAGAATCAGGAGCCAGGAGCCAAAATGACTATTTCAACCTCCGTCATCCTGAACTCGCTTCAGGATCTTTGAGAAGCTGAAACAAGTTCAGCTTGACGACTTTATATAGAAAACGACCATGTCTTCTCGAGCGAAGTCTTGAGGTCCTTTTCAACAATTTAAATAATCTGATAAAGTCGGTGCGGATTTGCAATCCGTGCCGTAGTTCCATCCCCACCCCGTCCTTTGGCCACTTCTCCGAAGGAGGGGACTATTCAATTGAATATAACTAACAGCGATTGCCAGTGCAATTAATTTCTATGAGGAAAATCCCGTCATCCTGAACTCGTTTCAGGATCTTTGAGAAGCTGAAACAAGTTCAGCTTGACGACTATATATAGAAAACGACCATGTCTCCTCGAGCGAAGTCTTGAGGTCCTTTTCAACAATTTAAATAATCTGATAAAGTTGGCGCGGATTTGCAATCCGTGCCGATGGTCCATCCCCACCCCGACCTTTGGCCACTTCTCCGAAGGAGGGGACTATTCAATTGAATATAACTGACAGCGATTGCCAGTGCAATTAATTTCTAATGAGGAAAATCCCGTCATCCTGAACTCGTCTCAGGATCTTTGGGAAGCTGAAACAAGTTCAGCTTGACGACTTTATATAGAAAACGACCATGTCTCCTCGAGCGAAGTCTTGGGGTCCTTTTCAACAATTTAAATAATCTGATAAAGTCGGTGCGGATTTGCAATCCGTGCCGTAGTTCCATCCCCACCCCGTCCTTTGGCCACTTCTCCGAAGGAGGGGACTATTCAATTGAATATAACTAACAGCGATTGCCAGTGCAATTAATTTCTAATGAGGAAAATCCCGTCATCCTGAACTCGTTTCAGGATCAGTTAAGCTGAAACAAGTTCAGCTTGACGACTTTATATAGAAAACGACCATGTCTCCTCGAGCGCCCGCCTATCCGGCCGGCAGGTAGTCGAGAGGTCTTTTTGAAGCAGAATTGAAGTAAAGAAGGAGGTCTCGAAAGAGCCCGTACTGAGCAAAGTCGAAGTGCCCGACCAGACAATTGCCTCAGTTTTTGTTGTGGTTTGTTTTTAAAGTCAAGGGTATAAAAAAAGCGCAGCCAAATTGGCTGCGCTTTCATATTTGTTCCAAAGTCCCTCCCCTTCTTAAGTGGAGGTTAGGAGGGTTTATTTCACCTCTTCGAAGTCAACGTCTTCTACATCGTCACCTTGCTTGGAGTCACCTCCGGCTTGTTCACCACCGGTTGCTCCTCCCTGAGGTCCGGCTCCCGGTCCGCCCTGTGGGCCACCTGGTTGTCCGCCTGCATCGGCTTGTGCTTTGTACATTTCTTCAGAAGCTACTTTCCAGGCCTCATTAATCTTATCTAATGCAGGCTGAATGGTATCTACTTCTTTGGTCTCGTAAGCTTTTTTAAGTTCTTCCAAAGCGTCTTCGATTGGCTTCTTCTTATCATCAGAAAGTTTATCACCAAATTCTTTCAGCTGCTTTTCAGTCTGGAAGATCATAGCATCAGCTTCATTCAGCTTATCTACTTTTTCTTTGGCTTTTTTATCGGTTTCAGCATTCGCTTCAGCTTCCTGCTTCATCTTTTGGATCTCTTCTTCAGTAAGACCTGAAGAAGCCTCGATTCTAATATCCTGGGATTTACCGGTAGCTTTATCTGTCGCGCTTACTTTGATGATACCGTTGGCATCGATGTCAAAAGTCACTTCAATTTGAGGTGTTCCTCTTTGCGCCGGTGGAATTCCGTCAAGGTGGAATCTACCAATGGTTTTGTTATCATTTGCCATTGGGCGTTCCCCCTGTAACACGTGGATCTCAACAGATGGCTGATTGTCGGCCGCAGTAGAGAATACCTGTGATTTCTTGGTAGGAATGGTTGTGTTAGACTCAATCAATTTGGTCATTACACCTCCCATAGTTTCGATACCAAGAGATAGTGGGGTTACGTCAAGAAGCAATACATCTTTTACGTCACCGGTCAAAACACCACCCTGGATCGCAGCACCAATCGCCACAACTTCATCAGGATTCACCCCTTTGGACGGTTTCTTTCCGAAGAACTTCTCAACTTCTTCCTGGATCTTAGGGATACGGGTTGATCCACCAACAAGAATTACCTCATCAATATCACTTTTTGAAAGACCTGCATCGCTAAGCGCTTTTTGTACGGGATCCATAGAACGCTTTACCAAAGTATCGGCAAGTTGTTCGAATTTAGATCTTGTCAAAGTCTCTACAAGGTGTTTTGGTCCGCTTGCAGTAGCAGTAACGTATGGAAGGTTGATTTCAGTCTGGGTAGAAGAGGAAAGCTCTATCTTGGCTTTCTCTGCAGCTTCCTTCAAACGCTGAAGTGCCATAGGATCTTTTCTAAGGTCAATATCTTCAGCTTTTTTAAATGAATCTGCAAGCCAGTCGATGATCACCTCATCAAAATCGTCACCTCCAAGGTGAGTATCACCATTTGTAGAAAGCACTTCAAAAACTCCATCCCCTAATTCAAGGATAGAAATATCGAAAGTACCACCACCCAGGTCATAAACAGCGATCTTCTGGTCCTGAGACTTTTTATCAAGTCCGTAAGCCAGTGCTGCTGCAGTAGGTTCGTTAATGATCCTTCTAACTTTAAGACCTGCAATCTCTCCGGCTTCTTTTGTAGCCTGGCGCTGAGAGTCATTAAAATATGCAGGTACGGTAATTACTGCTTCGGTTACATCCTGTCCAAGATAATCTTCGGCAGTTTTCTTCATTTTTTGAAGCACCATCGCTGAAAGTTCCTGCGGAGTATATTTACGTCCGTCTATCTCAACACGTGGTGTGTCATTATCCCCTTTTACTACTTTATAAGGAACTCTTCCCGCTTCTTTGGAAACTTCGGAATATTTGTTTCCCATAAACCTCTTAATAGAGGAAATAGTTTTCGTTGGGTTGGTTACAGCCTGTCGTTTTGCAGGATCTCCTACTTTTATTTCGCCTCCTTCAACAAAAGCGATAACAGAAGGAGTAGTTCTTTTTCCTTCGGCGTTAGGAATTACCGTTGGCTCGTTACCTTCCATTACGGCAACACAAGAGTTGGTAGTACCTAAGTCGATTCCAATTATTTTACTCATAATCTATAGGTTGTTGTTTATTATTGTTTTCAAAATTTTAATCATCCACTTAAAGTCAATCATTATGCCACCGGAAATTATATGACAGGATGTCATTTTTGGCTATTCCAACGAATCATTCCGAAGAAACAACCGACAAAATTGCCTTATCTTAAATTTCTATATTGTGACAAGGGATTATTACATTTGCACGCTAAATTGACAGGATGGAAAGTATCAGTGTATTTGATATGCTTAAAATAGGGGTTGGACCGTCCAGTTCCCACACTCTTGGTCCCTGGCGGGCCGGTGAAAGATGGATCAAAGAACTCAAAGAAGCCGGGAAATTCGATTTGGTAGAAGGGGTCACTATACATTTATACGGTTCTCTTTCCCTCACCGGGATTGGCCATGCTACTGATCTCGCCTCATTACTCGGCCTTCTGGGGTATGATCCTGTCACCATACCGGTTGAGAATATTGATCCGGAAATCAATAACATCAAGACCTTTAACCGTCTTAACCTTAATGGGGAGCGCAGCATTGATTTTGATTTCGATAACGATATCGTGTTTAATAAAAAATTCCTGCCGTTCCATCCCAACGGAATGAAATTCATGGCCCGTTTACATAACGGAAAAACCATTTCTTCAACCTTTTACTCCATAGGCGGCGGATTTGTAGTGAAAGAAGAACGAAAGAATGCCAAAAAACAACTTCAGAAATTCAAGGAATTTCCTTTTCCAATAATAAAAGGAACAGATCTCGCTGGTTTTTGTAAACAGGAGAATAAGAAGATCTCTGAAATCGTTTACGAGAACGAAAAATCCCTTCGCACCGAAGAAGAAATTGACGCCGGTCTTAAGGCCATTTGGGATGTAATGCTGGAATCCATGTATTTAGGCTGTCATACTGAAGGGATCTTACCCGGAGGTTTGAACGTTCGTCGCAGAGCTCCCGACTCCCATAAAAAACTGATCGGGGACCTGGAATACAATACTCCTGAAGAATGGATAGAGGTCATTCGTAAGACCGAGGTAAAATTTCGTTCGATCTTGAAATGGGTGAGCTGCTTCGCGCTTGGAGTAAATGAAGTTAATGCTTCTTTAGGTCGAGTTGTTACAGCCCCCACCAATGGAAGCGCGGGAGTGATCCCCGCCGTTCTTATGTATTATCTTACGATCGAGAATCACGACGCCGGATTCGAAAAAATAAAGCAATTCTTACTGGTAGCAGGAGAAATTGGCAGCTTGTTCAAAAAAGGTGCTACTATATCTGCTGCAATGGGAGGATGCCAGGCAGAGATAGGGGTATCTTCCTCAATGGCTGCCGGAGCATTGACGGAGGTTATGGGCGGAAGTCCTGAACAGGTTATGATGGCCGCTGAAATCGCCATGGAACATCACTTAGGTCTTACTTGCGATCCTATTGCAGGTTTGGTACAAATTCCTTGCATCGAACGTAATTCAATGGGTGCCATAAAAGCCATTAACGCTGCTGAAATGGCCATGGATGCCGATTCCATTCATGCCAAAGTTCCACTGGATAAGGTTATCGAAACCATGTGGGAAACAGCGAAAGACATGAACTCTAAATACAAGGAAACTTCTGAAGGTGGATTGGCGGTGAGGGTGAGTTTGAGTGACTGCTAGGTTAGTATTGAGATATTAGATTTGAGTATTGAGATTTTAATCTCGAAGCGAAACAATTTACCGAAACTCCTCCACACTTGGAGGGTTTCGCGAAGCGAAATGTCTCAATCAGCTCCCCATCCTTTTTTCAAGGAGGCCTGCCTGCCGGCAGACAGGGGTGGTCCGGTACTCCCTTTCCTACCCCCTTTTAACTACATTTTATAGATATAAACCTCTTATTTTCAATAACTTCAAAACTCAAAAATCAGAAGAAGTTATGAAAGCAGCACAAGTACAGGAAAAAGGAGGTGATTTTAAGATTGTGGAATTAGACAAGCCTAAGCCCGGACCAAAGGAAGTTCTAATAAAAGTAGAAGCCTGTGGAATTTGCCATAGTGACGCATTTGTAAAGGACGGTACCTTTCCGGGCATTCAGTATCCAAGAGTGCCGGGCCATGAAGTGGTTGGTACTGTGGAAGAAGTAGGAGAAAGAGTAAACATCTGGAAAAAGGGACAGCGCGTGGGTGTCGGCTGGCATGGCGGACATTGTTTTGAGTGTGATCCCTGCAGAAAAGGAGATTTTATAAATTGTAAAAATGCAAAAGTGAGTGGTATTTCATATGACGGAGGTTACGCCGAATTTATGACAGCACCACAGGAGGCTGTTGCCTCTGTTCCTAAAGAACTTTCTTCGGCCGAAGCCGCTCCTCTCCTCTGCGCCGGGATTACCGTCTTTAACGCGCTGCGCAATTCAGGAATAAAGCCAGGCGATATTGTGGCCGTGCAGGGAATTGGCGGTCTGGGTCATTTGGCAATACAATATTCCGCCAAAATGGGTATGCTTACTGTTGCCATTTCTCATAGCGATAACAAAAAGGAGCTGGCAAAAGAACTCGGAGCCAAACATTTTATAAATACTGAAAAAGAAGACCCTGCAAAAGCTCTTCAAAAGCTGGGAGGCGCAAAATTGATACTGGCCACTGCTCCGGTGGGTAAAGCCATTACAGCAGTGGTGGACGGTCTAGGCATAGACGGAAAGCTCCTTATAGTCGCCGCTACTGGAGAAGAGGTGAAAGTTTCACCCATGCAGCTGCTTATGGGGAGAAAATCCCTGGCTGGATGGCCCAGTGGTACTGCTAAAGATTCGGAGGACACCTTGGATTTCAGTGCCCTCACCGGTACCGTTCCTATGATTGAAGAATATCCACTTGATAAAGTCAACGAGGCCTATGACCGAATGATCAACAACAAAGCCAGGTTCAGGGTGGTGCTCAAGCCGTAATAGAGATTTGAGTAGTGAGTATTGAGTAGTGAGTTTTTAACCTCCCCGCCCTGCCGAAGGCAGGTGAACGAGCAGAGAAACGAAGTACCAGACTGTCTCCACTTGTGGAGAGTTGCGCAGCGAAAGGTCCAGCTCCCCTCCTTTTTTCAAGGAGGCCTGCCTGCCAACAGGCAGGGGTGGCAGACGATAGTCTGAGGGGGTGATCCAGCGCTACACTAGCGCAGCGGCTTTGGAGAAAAATCCCCCAACCCGCAACTGCCAACTGGCAACTGGCAACGGGCAGCCGATCTCTCGTCACCCTCTTCTCTATAGAATGATTGGAATTTGGAATTTAGTGCCTGAAATTTATTTCATTTTCCTCCCCTCACAACCTTCCTTCCTCCTCGTATCAATTAGAAAAATGATCTTCCATTCTTCCTTCACCTTTAGCAACTGAAAGCTATTCACCCCACAATGACTAAAATTACCATTCATATAAAATGAATATGGGGTCCAGGCATGGGCCATTTCTCCGTCAATTTTAATTTCATAATTGTGTAAAACTTCTTTGAATTCAGTCTCCAGCGGAATAGCCACTATGCCTTTTAATACTTTTCCAAGCTCTTCATTAACCAATTTCACCTCTCCCTCTTTGGTCCTGCCAATGGTTTGCACAATGGGATCTTCATGGAATACAGATTTCATTACAACAGAATCTCTTGCGTGAAAACCCTGGAAGAAAGTCTCAATTGTTTTCTTCACTTTTTCATCTTCGGAAATTTCCTGGGCCGAAACCGATATTGTCAAACACAAAAGGATCATTGTGGGAATAAATTTTATCATTTTTGTATAGTTTGGGATGTAGAAGCCGAATTTACTACTTTTACAGGAATTTAAAATCCACCTACATGTCAGTTGCTAAAAAACAGTACAAACGGGTCACTACCAAATCCCTGGTAGAGATGAAAGCCCAGGGAGAAAAAATTTCCATGCTCACCTCTTACGATTATTCCATGGCTAAAATTGTTGATGGAGCAGGTATTGATGTGATCCTGGTTGGTGACTCTGCCAGTAATGTTATGGCGGGACATGAGACAACGCTTCCTATTACCCTTGATCAAATGATCTATCACGCAGCAAGTGTGATAAGGGCTGTTGAACGAGCTTTGGTGGTGGTGGATCTTCCCTTCGGTAGTTATCAGAGTGACCCTAAGGAAGCTTTACGCTCTGCCATCAGGATCATGAAAGAAAGCGGCGGCCATGCAGTGAAACTGGAAGGTGGTAAGGAGATCAAAGATTCAGTGAAACGCATTTTAAACGCAGGAATACCTGTTATGGGTCACCTGGGATTAACGCCACAGTCCATCTATAAATTCGGAACATATACTGTTCGAGCCAAGGAAGAAGCCGAAGCAGAAAAACTGAAGACTGATGCCCTGATGCTGGAAAAAGCCGGGTGTTTTGCTTTGGTGCTTGAAAAGGTCCCTGCGAAACTCGCTAAAGAGGTTGCGGAAAGCCTAACTATTCCGGTTATAGGGATTGGTGCCGGAAACGGGGTCGACGGGCAGGTACTGGTAGTTCATGATATGATTGGAATGACCCATGAGTTCAATCCGCGGTTTTTGAGAAGATATGCCGATCTGCATACTGAAATGACCAAAGCCTTTGAACAATACCGGGATGATGTGAAGAGCAGAAATTTCCCATCAGACGAGGAACAGTATTAGAAGTTTTCTTAGAACATGAAAATCAGGTATTCTAAAACCCGCCTTTTTTCAAACCTTTTATTAGGAAGCCTTTTTACCTTATGGGGTACCGTAAAATGGCTTGAAGGATCAGCCAGCTATTTCGGTTATTTTCAGCTGCTATTAGGAATCCTTATGGTAGGGAACTTCTTTTTTGAAAGGCATAATCAATACCTTAAAATTGAAAACGGATTCCTCACAAAGCATTCCCTCAGAAAAAAGTCGTTAAAACTAGAAGAGGTTGTTCAGATTAAATCCTTTCCAGGAAAGATCAAAATTTTCACTTCCGAAGAAAACCTTAGTATTAACACCGGTATCATTGATGAAGATTCTATCAAAGATCTTTATCCCGTTCTAGGTTCCCTGAAGCTCCATCAGAAAGAAAATCCATTTCTTGGCTGGTCGCAGACCAATTCCTGAAAGGTATGGGAATAGCTAAAGCTGTTTTACTCACTTTCCTATTGCTGCTTTTCGAGATAGTTCTTCAGTTCCTTTCTTATTTAATCTTCGATACAAGGAACGGCCCGGAAGATCTGGATCATATCTTAGGGTGGACTCTTATAATAGCGCGGGTGACTACATATCTTACCATCTTCTATTTCTTCTGGAAATCACGGAGCAAGAAATTTAATGTTACCGTCAAAAAGCCCGATCTGTTTATAATTCTTTTTCTCTTGCTTATTCTCCTGGGAACAGAATTTATCAATCGTCCATTTCTTGACCTTAACAGATTATTTAATAACACTCCGGCTAAATTCATTTATGAAGGTTTTTCCACGAGTGAAATTTACGGAACCATCACTGCCTTCCTCATAGCTCCAGTTTTAGAAGAATTGTTTTTCAGAAAATTCTTGTTTCAAAAATTATTGATCAAAAAAGGGTTTTTAACAGCTTTACTGGTCTCATCTGTCTTGTTTTCACTCATTCACTGGGAGACACCCCTTAACCTGATTCCCGCCTTCATCATGGGACTTATTAGCGCAGTGATTTTCTACAGAACTAAAAATATTGGCTATTCCATTTTACTTCACTTCCTGTACAATGTCTCTAATCAACTCATTTATTATAAGGCTGAATTGTATTCGGAATGGTTAAACTGGCTGGACTTCGGAATTTTATACTGGAGCTTATTTGTCTTCGGAATTTTTATCACTTTATTTGCTTTAAAGTTTATTCCTAACACCCGAAGCTTGATCACTTATGCAAAATGACGATTAGATATTCAAAAAAGCATTT
Organism: Salinimicrobium flavum; assembly: GCF_042684505.1. Taxonomy (NCBI): domain Bacteria; kingdom Pseudomonadati; phylum Bacteroidota; class Flavobacteriia; order Flavobacteriales; family Flavobacteriaceae; genus Salinimicrobium; species Salinimicrobium flavum. The sequence continues at coordinate 104,664 of NZ_JBHULT010000010.1, read as the reverse complement.
AAGGAAAGATCTTTTGATGGGATCGGTTTACCTGATATGTGGAGTTGCAGGAATTATTTTTGACTCCGGTATTTTTTTAAAATATGGTTTCACAGCTTTAGGAGTTTTCTATTATGGTTTTTATTTTTATAAGGTGAAGTTTCAATATTTAGAGCTTGAAGATCAAATTCTCACTTGTAACATCCCCGGCAACAAGAAGGAAATTGATCTTACAAAGTTCACACGGATTAAAAAGATTGCAGACGAAATCACTTTTTTGACACTTCATGAAAAGCTCGTGATCAGGACTGATTTAATAGCAAGGGAAGATTTACCGGTTCTCAAGGATGCCCTGGCCTCCCTGGAACTGGAACCCATAAAAAATCCTTTTAAAAAGGAAATTATAAAGACTATTTAAAATCCCGTTTTTGGAAGATAAGATAATTTCAACCCCACAAAATTTACAGGTGCTCCACGAGGACAATCACCTCATAATTGTCAATAAGCGGCCCGGTGATATCGTGCAGGGTGACAAAACCGGAGATATGCCTCTCAGCGAAGTGGTAAAGGAATATATAAAGATCAAATACAACAAACCCGGAAAGGTATATCTGGGGGTGGTACACAGACTCGATCGACCTACAAGCGGCATCGTGGTATTTGCAAAGACCTCCAAGGCCCTTCCCCGCCTTAATAAGTTATTCAAAGAGAAAGACGCAAGGAAAACCTACTGGGCGATCGTCAAAAATGCACCACCAAAGCAGCAGGACACCCTGGTGCATTATATGAAACGCAATCAAAAGCAGAATAAATCCTACGCTCACATCAAAGAAGTACCCGATTCCAAAAAAGCCATTCTGGACTACCAGATACTAAAACAACTCAATAATTACTACCTCCTGGAGATCGATCTGCACACAGGTCGCCATCACCAGATTAGGAGTCAGTTATCTGCTATTGGCTGCCCTATTAAGGGAGATCTGAAATATGGATTTGACCGAAGCAACAAAGATGGAAGCATTCACCTGCATTCAAGAAGGCTTTCATTCATACATCCCGTAAAAAAGGAAAAGGTGGATATCACCGCTCCTCCTCCTAAGGATCCGTTATGGGATGCCAGCATTTAATTCCTGTTCTCATACCACTTTCCTCAAAGCTCCTTTTCTGACTGATAAATATCATGACCTTAATGATAAATTATCAGCATGATATTTTGTATATTTAATTGAAGTACAACATATAAGGATCGGGAAACAAAGAAACTCAGCTTTCACTGTATGGAGCTGTTTTCTGGTTTCTGATATTTCTCATGATCACATATACTGTATTTAATATTTCCCCTTACTGATATCCCCCACAACAACATTCTAAAACTTTTGAAAATGAGAACAAGTATCATTTTAGTTCTTACGCTTGGGACCTTTTTATGTCAAAGAGGTTTTTCAAACGAAATCAACCCTGTTTTAAATGACCATTCAGAAATGTATCGCGCAACAGACACTGCAATGGCAGGACAGGATTCAACCCAATATTTAATTGAGCTTGTCAAGGATGCGGCTCAAATGATCCGTGAAAACGGGGTAGCAGCTTTTGAAGAATTCCGGAAGCCCCAAAGTCGGTGGCGCAAGGGAGAAACCTATATTTTTGTTTTAGATAAAGAGGGGAACATGCTTGTGCATGCAGATCCCGAAATGGAAAATAAGAACCAGCTGGATCTGGAGGACGTCAACGGAAAACCCATTATACGGGGTCTCCTGGCAACCGCTACGGCCCTACCCGAAAAACAGGAAGGCTGGTTCCATTATCAATGGCCGGTCCCGGATGGACTTCTTCCCCGCTGGAAAAGCAGTTATGTGCAGTTGGTTAAGTCTCCTGAAGGGAAAGAATATATCATTGGCAGCGGAATGTACAATGACCGTATGGAAAAGGAATTCGTATCCCATATGGTGGATAATGCAGTAGAAATGATTGAATCTGAAGGAAAAGCGGCTTTCGAAAAATTCTATGATCCTGCAGGCCCCTTCCTGGTCAAGGATACCTATATTTTCGTTTTAGACACTACCGGGGTAGAACTGGTAAATCCTGCCTTCAGAAACCTGGAGGGGAGAAATCTTATGGACCTAAAGGATACTGAAGGAAAGTTTCTGGTGCAGGAAATGTTCAAAGCCGTTGAAAAAGATTCCGCCGGCTGGGTAGAGTATATGTGGCCAAAACCCGGGGACAATCTTTCAACCCAGAAATCTACTTATGTAAAAAAAGCCCATTTAGGGGACAGCTGGGTGCTGGTGGGGGCAGGTGTTTATCTGGCCGATGCACCAAAGAAAAAATTGAAAAGAGAAGAGATCACGCCGTTTGATCTCAAGAACTTTGTAACCGATGCTGCGGTCAAACTGGAAGAAGAGGGGGAAGAAGCTTTCTCCGATTTCAGGATAAAAGATTCCCAATGGTTTAACGGAGACAAATATCTGTTCGTATGGGATCTTGACGGAAAAAGGGTTTTTCATGCTGCAGATCCCTCCATAGAAGGTGATATAGTTAACGGCACCCTGGATGCCCTGGGCCGGCCATATGGTAAGATGTTCCTTGAGACAGCTTCCTCTGCGGCAGGTGAAGGCTGGGTGCATTACATGTACCCGGAACCCGGAGATATTTTTCCTGCCTGGAAATCGAGTTATATAAAGAAGGTGACCTTTCCTTCCGGCAAGGATCACCTGGTGGGCAGCGGGATCTATAATATGAAAATGGATGAATTCTTCATCGAGGATATGGTAGAGCAGGCAGCTGCCTTGATCGAAAAACAGGGACGGGAGGCTTTTGATGTACTAAGAGATAAAAAAGGGCCCTTCTATTTTATGGATACGTATATATTCGTCGCTAGTCCTGACGGTACCGAATTAGTGAATCCGGCACTGCCGTCCCTTGAAGGCAGAAATCTGATCGACATGAAAGATCTGGATGGAAACCCCGTCGTTAAAAAAGAGATTGATCTTGCCATGGAGAAAGGCAGCGGATGGCTGGAGATGTCCTGGTTTCTACCCGGAACTAATACTCCTGCGCAAAAAATGACCTTTGTGAAAAAAGCTGAAGCCAACGGAGAAACTTTTATCGTGGGTTCTGGTTACTACGAAGTAGAGCAGGAATAGGCAGGTTCTGGAAGCTGCAGTAAGAAAAAACCTTCCGGAGGGAGAGGAAAAATAATTTTTACTCCTCAATGGACTGCTTTTTTAATTTGTAATGGCAATGTCGTAAATTGACAAGGTCTAAATAGGATCAATGGCCCATACTTTTATCCCTTCCGAAGAGAATATCCCCAATGTAATCAAAAAACAAAGAGCCTTTTTTGAAGCCGGAGGCACCCGGGATATTCATGAAAGACTTGAAAAACTAAAGAGGCTGCAAACAGTCATTGAAAAAAGAGAAAAAGAAATTTCTGAAGCTCTTTACAATGATTTCCAAAAACCGGAATTTGAAACCGTCGTTACCGAAACTTCCTTTATCCTCAGTGAATTAAAGTATATCATTAAGCACCTGAAGAACTGGGCGAAGCCAAAAAAGGTGAAAAGTAGCTTGCTCAATTTCCCTTCATCAGATTTTATTTATTCTGAGCCCTATGGCACCTGCCTGGTACTCGCGCCATGGAATTACCCCTTCCAATTAAAAGTTTCCCCTGCTATAGGTGCTATTGCAGCGGGAAATACCGTGGTTTTGAAACCCAGTGAATATTCCCCCTACACTTCTCAAATTGTTGAAGAGATCTTTGCTGAAATATTTCCTCCGGAATGGGTGAGCGTGGTACAGGGAGATGCTTCTGCTTCTGAAAAATTACTGGAAGAGAAATGGGATTATGTTTTCTTCACCGGAAGTGTACCTGTGGGAAGGATCGTCGCAAAATCTATTGCCCCTCACCTGACCCCAGCAACTCTGGAGCTTGGGGGTAAAAGTCCATGTATCATTCACCGTTCTGCCAAACTGGAACTGGCAGCAAAGAGGATCGTGTGGGGCAAATTTGTAAATGCCGGACAAACCTGTATCGCTCCAGATTATCTTCTGATCGATGCCTCAGTGAAAGCTAAATTTCTGAAGGCCGTAAAAAAGGAAATAATTGCTGCTTTTGGAGATCATCCTAAAAGTTCTCCTGATTTTGCCCGGATCATCAATCAAAAGAATTTTGAACGGTTAAAGGAGCTTTTAAATGACCAAAACTGTTTGGCAGGAGGCGCAACAGATATTGACAGTCTGTATATCTCGCCCACTTTGATAGATGAACCCTCATTGAATTCAGAAATAATGCAGGATGAGATCTTTGGACCTATTCTTCCGGTGATCTCTTTTAGTTCAGAAGAAGAAGTGGAAAAGATCATACTAAATTATCCAAAACCCCTTTCCCTCTATGTCTTTTCCGAAGAAAAGGATTTTTCAGAAAACATCATCCAAAAATTCAGTTTTGGAGGGGGCGCTGTGAATGATGTGCTCGTGCATATTGCGAACAAGAACCTGCCTTTTGGAGGGGTGGGCAACAGTGGTTACGGTGCCTACCACGGAAAATTTTCCTTTGACACTTTCTCGCATAAAAAAAGTATCAGCAAGCGTGCGACATGGTTGGACGTACCTCTGAGGTATGCACCTTATGGCAATAAACTGAAGCTGGCAAAAAAGCTGCTTAAGTATTTTTAGGATTCTTCTTTTTAAGAGAATACAGGTCTTTTCTCCGATCGGTAAGGTTACGAACACTTCCAAAGGCATGTAATTCCTTTAAAAGATCAAGATCAACGTCTACCAGCAACGTACTTTCGGTATTTGGCGTGGCTTCGGCTTTAATACCATTAACCGGAAACGAGAAATCTGAAGGTGTAAAAACAGCACTTTGAGCATACTGGATGTCCATATTGTTCACCTTTGGCAAATTCCCCACAGAACCAGCGATGGCCACATAACACTCGTTTTCTACCGCACGACTCTGGGCACAAAGGCGTACCCTGGAATATCCATTTTGGGTATCGGTCATGAAAGGCACAAAAAGAATGTTCATTCCTTCATCTGCCAGTATTCGCGATGCCTCAGGAAATTCCACATCATAACAGATAAGGACACCAATCTTTCCGCAGTCAGTATCCATGGTCTGCAGTTTGGTTCCGCCTTTCATCCCCCAGGCAGAAGCTTCCGCCGGGGTTATGTGCAATTTCTCATACCGCTCATAACTACCATCCCTTCTACAAAGGTATCCCACGTTGTACATGTGTTCACCAATGATCTGGGGCATACTTCCGGTAATGATATTGATATTATAGGTGATGGCGAAATCAACAAAGGTTTCCAGCAACTTATCTGTATAGGAGGCCAGGGAACGAATGGCTTCCGCCTCATTAAGATGGTTGTAATCGGCCATTAACGGTGCGTTGAACAGCTCAGGGAACAGGATGAAATCACTTTGGTAATCACTTACGGCATCCACGAAGAATTCGATCTGGGAAACCAGCGCTTCAAAATCCTTAAAAAGACGCATTTGCCACTGTACCAGGCCAAGCCTCACCACCGTTTTCTGGGTATGAATAAGCTTATCGGGCTTGGAATAGTAAATGTTGTTCCATTCCATTAAAGTGGCAAACTCCTTGCTTTCATAATCTCCTGCCAGGTATCCTTTGATCACTTTCTTTACGTGAAAATCGTTGGAAAGCTGAAAAGACAATACCGGGTCATGGATCTCTTTGATCTTGACCTTTTCAATATACTGTTTTGGAGTTAACTCTGCGGCAAATTTTGCGTAACTGGGTATTCTGCCACCAAAGATGATGGACTTCAGGTTCAATTGCTCACAAAGTTCTTTTCGCGCCTCATAAAGTCGCCTTCCAAGTCTCATCCCCCTGTATTCGGGATGAATAAAAACATCTATCCCATACAGAACATCCCCATTCTTGTTATGGGTGGAGAAATTCTCCCCTCCCGTGATCTGTTCATAAGTGTGATTGTCATCAAACTTATTATAATCAACAATTATGGAAAGGGCACAACCGGCGATCTTCTCATCAATGATGATACAGAATTGCCCATCGGGGAATTTTTTTATAAGGTTCTTGATCTCCTTTTCACTCCAGTATGCTTCAGCAAGACTTCCATAACTCTCGAGCATAGAGATCTTGAGCTCCTTATAATCTTCCACGCTCAGGTTGCGCAACTCAATTTTAGCAGAATCTATCACTTGCAATTTTTTTTACAAAGTTATCGCTTTATCAGGTCTCTTTAAAATATAAAACTGTTCTGACAAATACTACATAACCTTTATAAACTTTAAAGATTAATTAATCAAAATTAACAGTTATAAACTCTTGATATTTCGTAAATTAGAGAGGATAAATTTTGTTAACGGGTGTCAAATTTCTAAGACTTGATAATGTAGGGGAAGTTGAGTCTTCAGAAAGATGGCACCTTCTGTTTGTTTACCTGTCAAGAATTTTAAACCGAAAACGATCTCCCGCAATTTTCTGTGTCAGTTTATTGATCCCTTTTTCACTTAATTGCAGAATTCTCGGGTACCCTCCCGTGGTTTGACAGTCTCGCATAAGAACAATAGGTTTCCCGGAGGGCGGCAGCTGTACTGTCCCCGGAAGAACCGGGCCCGTCAAAATGGGTTTGAGGGAATTTTCAATGGATTCCTGTAACTGTATTCCCATCCTGTTGTTGTTTCTGTCTACGGAAAAAACCCTTTCATGAAGGTTCTTTTTTTCTGCTTCTGAAAGGCAATCGTATTCGGGACCTTTGAAGGTTTCCACTATTTCAGCCGATAGATAATTGTCAAACCTAACACCGGAATGGTGTTCCGGTAGAGTTTCCATAGAGGACCGGTACTCAAGACCGATTCCTTTAATGAGTTTTTCGTACCGGGTGCATACCGAATACCAACTTCTACTGTCCAGTACCTTTTCAGTTCTGAAGCCGCCTTTTACAGCCAAATAAGCTCTACAGCCGGTCAATCTTTTCCCGAAAGAAAGGAGCTCACCTCCCGAGAGATGGTAAGCTTTGTTGTTTTCTAAAGGCTCTCCGTTCAAATGTGGCGAAAGTTGTGCTCCGGTAATCACTATACTTGTTGCTCCTGTAAATCTTAATTTAGGCCCCAGCAAAGTTATCTCCAATATAGCTGTCCCGGGTGGGTTCTGTAATAGTAGATTTGCCATTCCCGCTGCATAGGTATCCATAGGGCCGCTCAAAGGAACTCCATACTGCATTAACCCTCTCCTTCCCGAATCCTGGATTGTCGAAAACAATCCGGGTTGCAATATTACTGCTTCAGCCTTCATAGATCTCTTTTTTGAAACGGAAAGTTTCTGCAGCTACTTCTTCAGTGATCTGCATATGTTCCTGCCCGGAAACCGGATAGAACTTGATCTTATCTCCTGCTGAAATCTCACAGGGCGGTAACCGGTTTTTATCAAAAAGAGGCACCGGGGAATTTCCTATTATTTGCCATCCTCCAGGGCTTGATTGCGGATAGATCCCGGTCTGATTTTCACCTATTCCCACAGAGCCTTTTTGAACCTCTAAACGAGGTTGCTCTTTTCGGGAAATATGGAGGTTTTTATCAAGTCCCCCAAGGTACAGGAATCCGGGTAAGAACCCTATAAAAAAAACAGTATAAACGGGAGCAGAATGAAGTTCAATAATCTGTTTTCCGGAAAGGTTTTTTTGAGCGGAAACATATTGGAAATCTGGTGCAAAATCAGATTCATAACACACGGGAATATGGAATAAACTCTTTTCAATATTATTAGCTATATTAGCCACTTCCAAAAGCTTTTTCACCCTTGAAACCTCTCCATAGACATCTTCTATAGGTGAATTGTAAACAACTGCTAATGAATTATATGTGTTGATTACCTCAACCTTTTCTTTAAATAATTTTTCCTGCAGGAATTTTTTGTAACCAAGGATCTTTTCCAGTAAATCTTCATTGATCACCTCCTCGAATTCTATAAGGATCGCCTTCTCCCCCATTAATTTTATCTCTGGAAAATCCTTCATAAATTTTGGTTAATCTCTATACCATGTTTAGGCAATTCCCGGTGAAGATAAGTGAGAATTTCAACTGCATTTGGAGTGTCGCTGTGGAGGCAAAAAGTAGTCGCATTACAATCAATTTTCTTCCCGTTCAAACAGGTGATCTTTTGCTCAGAAACCATGGATAAAAGATGCTCAAGCACCTGTTCTTTTTTGGTGATCAAAGCATGCGGATTTTTCCTTTCAACAAGACTCCCGTCAGGGTTATAATTCCGGTCCGCAAAGGCTTCATAAACCACCTTGATTCTTCCTTTTGCAATCCCGGTTAGTATTGAATTTTCGGGAGCATATAGAGCAAATGGTTCTTCAAATTCAAGAATTGAATTTACTATTGCCTCTGCAATGGTTTCATTCTTTTGGGCATCGTTGTACAAAGCCCCGTGAGGTTTGACGTGGACAAGCTTTGCTCCTTCAGCTTCAGTGATCTGCTTCAGGCTAAGGATTTGCGCTACCAGGGAACGCTGTAGTTTATCGGGTTCGATTTCAAGAGTTTCCCTTCCGAAGTTCTCTTTATCGGGATAAGAGGGATGTGCTCCAATCTGCACTCCGTGTTCCATAGCAAGGACTGCAGTCATATGCATGCTCTCCAGGGTGCCTGCATGGCCCCCACAGGCGATATTACAGGCAGAGATAAGCGGCATTAACTGACGGTCAAATTCCCCGCCTTCTCCAAGGTCACAGTTGATATGGATCTTTCTCATAATAATTTTTTATAAACCTCCCAGAACGCTGAAAATAGATTTGGCTCCCAGAAATATGGTGATCCCAATTATCAGGATCCCAATGATATTCTGAAGGCCTGAATTCTTGTATTCCCCCATCACCGTGACCCGGTTCACGATCCAGAATAAAAAGATCGCCACCACCGGCAACAATATGCCATTCGCAACCTGCGCGAACTGGATGAGCTGTACAGGCCGAAACCCGAGGGAGGAAAAGAACATTCCCAGGAACAGGATCGTAGCCCAAACCATTTTGAACTTTATTGAATTTAAGCCTTTTTTCCAACCTAAACAACCCTTGACAACATAAGCCGCAGCCAGAGGGGCGGTAATGGAAGAGGTAATCCCGGCTGCAAAAAGACCAATGGCTATAAACCAGGTAGCAAACTCCCCGAATAAAGGTTTAAGTCCAACCGCAAGATCTGCCGCGGTAGTAACATTGGTCACTCCAGAGGCAGCAGCAGTAATAATGATACTCATTGACACCACGCCTCCTAAAAGAATGGCCCAGACCAGCTCTTTTCTGGCTACTCCCAAATATTCCTTTCCTTTCCACTTTTCCCCTACCAGGGATGCATGCAGGAACAGGTTATATGGTACCACTGTGGTACCTATAAGAGCCATGATCGTCAATATACCGGCAGATCCACTTTGAGGGAGGAAAAGTCCTTTTAAAAGTTGAGAAATATCGGGACGGGTAAGAATCGCAGTGACCACAAAAGAAATACTCATTATAAGAACAAGGCCGATAAAAACCCTTTCCAGCACTTTATAATTCCCTGTTGCGAGTAACCCAAACGCTACCAGCCCAATAAACAAACTCCAAAGATCGAGAGAAAAGAAACCACCCTCTATTACATAGGGCGGGATAATTGCTGAAATTCCCAGGACCGCCCCGGTTATATTCCCGGCTTCGTAGGCGGCATTCCCAATAACTATGGCAGCAAAAATAAGGACAATCGCAAGATATTTGAAGAGAGGATTCTTTATTTCGTCCCGTATGGCTTCACTAAGACCTTTTTGGGTAATGATACCCAGCCGGGCAGCCATTTCCTGCAGTACAATGCAAGCTACAATAGAAAGCAAAAGAGCCCAAAGAAGGGTGAACCCAAAATTAACTCCCGCCAGGGTGCAAACAGTGACAGTACCTGGTCCTATGAAAGCTGCCGAAACCAGGATCCCCGGACCGGTATTCTTTAGCCAGTTTCTCACTTCTTCCCGAATCCTGCCTGTAAAGCATACAAAGCAAAGGTTCCCAACCAGTGGCCACCTTCATAGGTATCTCCCACCAGGTTGGGAAAGGAATAGGAAAGATGACTGTCCGCAACGGCTTTTAAATGCCCGTATCGTTTGGGATATTGCCGGGCCAGACCGTGCAGGACCCATGCCCTGCTGAAGTTGAGACCATCCAGGTGCACCAGCTTACCATCTGTCCTGTCTGAGACTTCGGCAACTTCCATTGTGAAATCTTTGTTTTTCAACTGTGGCATAAAATCCTCCATCCAGAGACGGAAGGCATTTTCAGGCAGTATTCGTCTCATGATATCAATTTCCGAAAAACAAGGCGAGAGAAAATCAAATCCGCCTGGTTCCCAGCTTAAAGGACAATCATCATCGTTTATATAATAATCCCTGGCTCTTTTCTCTATCAATAATTTCAACTCTTCACTTTCGGTAGCTTCTGCATAATCATGGGCTAAAGCAAGAGCAAAAGCAGTGTTGTTATGCTCCCCAACCCTGATAGGATAGACCAGTTTGGGAAGAAACTCTTTGAACTTAACTGTGATCAAAGCAGTAAGAGGCTGCAAATTACCTTCCAGCTCCCTTGCCAGAGGATCATCCCAGGTATGGAGCTCCTCTGCCAGTTTGAGGAGCCAGGCCCATCCGTAGGTGCGTTCATAGGAATCCTCCTGTTCATTGCTGAAATAGGACACTTCACCCTGTATATTTTCCGGGGAAAGAGATGCCTTAAGCTTATTCCTTATCTCCTCAGCCTTTTTAAGATCGGGGAATTGTTTAAGCAAACTTACAAGAGCCCAGTGGCCGTGCACAGAAGAATGCCAGTCAAAGCAGCCGTAAAAGGCCGGATGCAATTCTTTAGGTTCACCAATTTCATCGGCATTAGCCAAAGTTTGATTTAGTTTATTGGGATATTCCACGTTGATACAATCCAAAGGAAGTTGAGCCAGGGTATTTGCCTGATCCAACGTTAACTGTACAGGCTTATTCTCCTCCAGGAGAGCAGAAGCCTTATCACCAAGGGTAGTATCCTGTTGTACTTCCCTTAGGTCATTAGAGTCTTCATCATTCCCTTTACAATTGACCAATGCCATCGCGGCAAGAACGATCACTATTTTTTTCATTTAAGTAGGTTTTTATATTCTAGCCCAGCCATCCTTCCCGGTCCAGGCTTCTGTATTGAATGGCTTCACTGATGTGGGCTCCATTAATATTCTCTGATTCCTCAAGATCTGCAATAGTACGTGAAACTTTTAAAATGCGGTCATAGGCCCGGGCAGACAAATTAAGTTTTTCCATAGCGGTCTTTAATAGCTGTTTGGAACTTTCATCAAGAGCACAATGTTCACGAATTTGACGTACACTCATCTGGGCATTATAATGAACATTATCATTATCATTGAATCTCCGGGTCTGTCTCTCCCTTGCGGCTGTCACTCTTTTTCTTATTTCCACACTGCTCTCTCCCTTTCGTTCTTCGCTGAGTTTCTCAAAAGGCACTGGAGTAACTTCTATATGTATATCGATCCTGTCCAGTAACGGTCCGCTAATTTTGCTCATGTACCGTTGCATTTCAAACTGCGAGGAGGTAGATGGAGACGAAGGATCATTGAAAAATCCGCTGGGACTTGGGTTCATGCTTGCCACCAACATAAAGCTGGAGGGATAGGTAACGGTAAATTTTGCTCGTGAAATGGTGACCTCCCGGTCTTCCAGGGGCTGACGCATCACCTCAAGTACGCTTCTTTTGAATTCAGGAAGTTCATCCAGAAACAGTACCCCGTTATGTGACAGTGATATTTCCCCGGGTTGCGGATAAGCCCCGCCGCCAACCAGGGCGACGTCTGAAATAGTATGGTGCGGACTTCTAAAGGGCCGGTGCGCCATAAGGCCAACATTTTCTTTCACCCTTCCCACCACCGAATGGATCTTGGTGGTTTCAAGCGCTTCATGCAAGGTCATGGGCGGAAGGATACTGGGCAATCGTTTAGCCAACATGGTCTTTCCCGCTCCCGGAGGGCCTATAAGAATTATATTATGTCCTCCGGCTGCAGCGATCTCCATGCAGCGTTTAATAGATTCCTGGCCCTTGACATCTGCAAAATCATGTTCAGGATTTTCAAGTTCAGAATAGAACTCCTGCCGGGTATCTATGACTGTTTTCTCCAGCTCCTCCCCTTCATCAAAAAACCCGATTATCTCTTCAATGTTCTCAATTCCGTAGACATCAAGACCGCTAACTATAGCCGCTTCTTTGACATTTTGTTTTGGGAGTATAAATCCTTTGAAACCTTCCTGTTTTGCTTTAATGGCAATAGGAAGGGCTCCTTTTATGGGCTGTAAGCTCCCGTCAAGGGAGAGTTCCCCCATGATTATATAATCCCCGATATTTTCTGCCTGGATCTGTCCCGAAGCTATAAGAATTCCCATAGCGAAGGTAAGATCATAAGCCGAACCTTCTTTGCGAAGATCGGCAGGTGCCATATTCACGGTAATCTTTTTCCCCGGAAAGCTGCGGCCAACATTTTTCAAAGCGGCCGCAATCCGGAAACTGCTTTCTTTTACCGCGATATCCGGAAGGCCAACCAGGTGGTAGCCAATACCTGAATCAACATTCACCTCTACCGTAATAGTAGTGGCTTCTACGCCAAATACAGCACTTCCGAAGACCTTTACCAGCATTTAAAAATGTTTTTTTAAATGTAGTAAAATTTTGGATAAAGAATTTTACTGCTGTGTCTTTAACACATTTTTGCGGTAGTAATCAAGTATACCATCTATAGGACGTTGCACAAAATTTCCGGCCTCAAGACGATAGGGTTGTAATGCATCTTTTATGATGTCCTGAGAAAAATAAGCAATAGACCCCACGAAGTGTATTGGCACATTTTGAGCTTCCTTAAAGCACAAAACCCGGTGTTCAATAAAGTTTTGCATTCCTTCAGCTATCAACTGGTAGAAATACCCGTTACGCTCATTTTTAAAAATAAACTCTGCGAACTGGGCAAGGTAAGTATTTGGACTATCCTTCTTGTATATGTTCTCTTTAATAGTATCTGAAGAAAGATCATACTCCTTTTCAAATTTATCGGCCAGGGATTTAGGCATTTTCTTATAGTAATAATCCCTGATAAGTCTTTTTCCGAAGTAATTACCACTGGCTTCATCCATGAGGATATATCCAAGGGAATCAACTGCAGTTCTAATGGTTTTCCCGTCATAATAGCAGGAATTTGAACCGGTGCCGAGAATACAAACTATCCCCGGTTTATCTGTCACCGCATATACGGCGGCAACCATGTCTTCCTGAACCAGTACTTCTGTGGCATTTGAAAACCAGCCTGACAGAAGTTTCTGTAACATGGCTGTAGGTTTAGGGGTACCACAACCTGCACCATAAAAATGCACCCTTTCCACCTGTGAACGCACCTTTTGAAGATCTTCGTTTTCATCAAGACGTTCAAGGAGGACTTCAGTCTTAAAAACTGCTGGATTCAATCCTTTGGTACGCGTTTTTAGTAATTGCTCACCTTTAGAATCCAATAAGATCCAGTCGCATTTGGTAGAGCCACCATCGGCAATTAATATCATCTTTTAATTTCTTTTAAGTAAAAAAGGCTGTTTTAAATGCCATACTTTTTAAAATATGTTCATAAAACAGCCTTTTCAATCAATTATTTATCTATAAAATTATAGTTTTGCCGTGTATGCCGCCAACTCTATTAGTTTGGAAGAAAAACCATATTCATTATCATACCAGGCTACTAACTTAAAGAAATTATCATTCAGAGCAATCCCGGCACCTGCGTCAAAATTACAAATATGGGTAGTTGATACATAATCCTGGGAAACCACATCATCTTCAGTATAAGAGATAATACCTTTGTAATCCCCTTCGGAAGCTTTTTTAAAGGCTGCCTTGATTTGATCATAAGAAACAGATTTTTCGGTTCTCACAGTAAGGTCAACCACAGAAACATCGGCAGTAGGAACTCTAAAAGCCATTCCTGTAAGCTTTCCATCTAATTCGGGAATTACTTTCCCCACAGCTTTAGCAGCTCCTGTAGAGGCAGGTATAATGTTTAGTAAAGCACTTCTTCCTCCTCTAAAATCCTTTTTTGAAGGTCCGTCTACAGTCAATTGAGTAGCTGTTGTTGCGTGGATAGTGGTCATTAATCCTTCTACGATCCCAAATTCGTCATTTACCACTTTCGCCAGTGGAGCAAGACAGTTGGTAGTACAGGATGCATTCGAAATGATCTTATCTTCTGCTTTAATATCTTTATGGTTTACCCCCATTACAAACATTGGAGCATCCTTGGATGGTGCAGAAATAAGCACTTTTTTAGCCCCGGCTTTAATATGGTCTGCAGCCTTGTCTTTAGCTGTAAAGAAACCGGTACATTCCAAAATCATCTCTGCACCTACATCATTCCACTTTAGATCTGCCGGATTTCTTTCTGCAGTTACGCGAATAGTCTTTCCATTTATAACCAGGTGGCCATCTTTCACTTCTACTTCTCCGTTAAATTTTCCGTGAACAGAATCATATTTGAAAAGGTAAGCCAGGTGTTCTACTTCCAGCAGGTCATTAACCGCTACAACTTCAACATCATTTCTCTCTAACGCAATACGTAAAGCAATCCTTCCAATGCGTCCAAATCCATTTATTCCTATTTTAGTACTCATAATCTATTGTTTTTCAAATTATACTGTGGTAATATTTAAAACCCTTCTCAATTCTTTATCAAGGGGTTTTTGACCTTTTATAGCCACTTCAAATTCTACTGAAGTCACTATTTTATTCGTTATACCTATCATTACGTTACTTTCACCACGTAACAATGCCTCTATTGCACCAACCCCAAGACGGCTGGCAAGTACCCTGTCATAACAGCTTGGGGCGCCTCCTCGTTGAATGTGCCCCAACACAGATACCCGTATATCATAGCCTTCAAGGTTCTCACCTATGAATTCAGCAAGTTCAAAAATGTTCTTACCACTTTTCTCACCTTCTGCTACCACTATTATACTTGAGGTTTTTCCCGATTTCCGACTTTTTTCAAGGGAATATAGCATTTGCTCGACCCCTTTGTCTTCTTCCGGAATAAGGATCTCTTCTGCACCGGCACCTACTCCACTGTTAAGAGCAATATCACCGGCATCACGGCCCATGACTTCCACCAGGAAAAGACGGTTATGGGAACTGGCCGTATCCCTTATCTTATCAATGGCATCGACCACCGTATTAAGAGCGGTGTCATACCCAATGGTATAATCTGTACCGTTAATATCGTTGTCAATGGTCGCCGGGATCCCCACAACAGGAAAGTTATGTTCATCCCGGAGCAGCATGGCACCGGTAAATGTACCATCACCGCCAATTACTACCAATGCATCTATACCTGCGTTAACGAGATTCTTATGGGCTTTCTCCCTTCCTTCTTTAGTGCGGAATTCTGCAGAGCGGGCAGATTTCAGGAAGGTACCTCCCCTATTGATGACATTTCTAACCGACCTGGCCGAAAGTAATTCGAAATCATTTTCGATTAGGCCTTGATAACCTCTGTAAATTCCTATACAATCCAGGTTGAAATAGGCACAACTCCTGGCTACAGCCCTAATCGCTGCATTCATTCCCGGGGCATCTCCTCCCGAAGTTAATACCCCTATTTTTTTGATCTTTTCTAACATTAATGTAAAGCTATTTTAATTAAAGAATATAACCTAATTTGCAATTAAACTCAAACGTTTTCGGTTAATAAAAAATAAAAATGCTCCTTTTTAGGAGCATTTTTGCAATTATTTTTGAGAAATTTTAGTTATTTATTAAAATTACATATTCCCACGGTTGAAAGCTATATGTGTTATTCTCCTGCACTTCAAAACCTTCTTTGCCAAGATAATTTTTCAGAGCTGTATCAAGTTCCAAAGTGAACTCCACCGGTTCCTTACTCATATTTGCGATGTAAACTACTTTACTGCTATTTTTTGAACGCTCAAAAGCCAGTACCTGCTTATCGGCAGAGGTTTTTAGCCGTAGGTAATCCCCGGCTTCCTTACCACCGTGAAGGGCTTTATTGGTATTTTTTAACTTACCCAGTTTCTTAAGGACAGGCCACATTTTTCCTTTTTCTTTTGGAATGGTGTCTTTTTCAAAGAACAATAATCTTTTATCCATATCATATTCCTGTCCGCTGTAGATCAATGGCATCCCGGGAAGGGTATAGGTGAGTGCCGTCATAGCTTCTGCTGCCTCGCCCATTCTTTCCCGAATCGTTCCGTTCCATGAATTTTCATCATGGTTAGTCACAAAATTCATCAGGTAATCATCCTGTTGATAGGTGGTATCGATCTTTTGCATATAGGCGTCCCACTCTTCAACCGTGATATTCCCTTTAGCAAGTTCATTTTTAAGGTGGTGTCCCTCCCAGTTGTAACCCATATCAAAAGCTTCATGGAAAAGATCTTTCTTTTCAGATTCTGCCAACATAAAGATCTCTTTGTTTTCTTCAAGTTTTGGGAGGGCCTGTTCCCAAAATTCTGTTGGCACCTCTCCTGCTACATCTGCCCTGAACCCATCTACATCATGCTCCTCGATCCAGTATTTCATTGCATTGGTCATCTCATCCCAAAGCTCCTTATTATCATAATTAAGATCAGCTACATCTGTCCAGCCCCAGGATTCCCCGGTATCGGGATTCAAAGGATCTACCGGTTCTCCATGTTCGTTCTGGGTGTAGAATTCCGGTTTTTCTGTTAGCCATTTATGATCCCATCCTGTATGGTTCGCCACCCAGTCAAGGAGCACATACATCCCATTCTCGTGGGCGGTTTTTATAAGTTCATCAAAATCTTCCCGGGTGCCGAAGTTTGGATTGATTCCGGTATAATCTGAGATCGCGTAATAACTTCCAAGATATTTCTTTCTCTCTTCGGGATCTTCAATATCTTCCACGCTAAGATCTCCTGTTGCTTTTCTTTTGGTCTCTGAAATTGGGTAAACAGGCATCAGCCAAATCACTTTAACCCCCAACTCCTTTAGCTTTGGAATATCTTCCGTAAAAGCATCAAAAGTACCTTCTGGTGAGTACTGCCTGATGTTGGCTTCGTAGATAACAGCCGATTCCAGCGCTTCATTGGAAACCTCCAGGTTTTCTTCAACTGCAGTTTGCTCCTGCAAATCGGGTTTAGGTTCATTCTTACAGGAAGCAAGGCTTATAATTCCCAGTAATAAAATCGATATTTTCTTCATGAGTTTTGTATTAATTATTAATTGATATAGTAGTTGTTTTTTGATGCAACGGCACCTTAATTATCAATTCGGTTTGAGTTGAGCCTGTCTTCATGACCCTCCCGTTTATTTCTATACTTGCAGGTTTGGAACCGGGATTATGTATGAAAAGATCTATCGCAGAGAAATCTGAAACTTTTCTCATTGAGCCTAATTCTTTGGTAATTATTATGGTCAGTGCCCCGTTTTCATTTTTTCCGCGGAAATTTAGCAGCTCGTAATCACCTTTTTCATAGGCTTCGGGGGTTTTACCGTCATCATGATACAAAAGTCCTTTTGTTTCCCCTGCTTCCTCATCATAAAAATAATGGATCTCTACATTTTCCGCAGAAAATTCTTCAGTAGTCTGAAGGGGTTTTGACATAGGCACGAAAGCCCCTCCCCTTACAAAAGTGGGGATCGATCCATCTTTTAACTGAACTACAGCTGTGCTCCCTCCCGTGTATTTCTTCCCGTCATAGAAATCAAACCAATTTGAGCTGCCCGGAAAATAGATCTCTTTTTCAGAAGTATTCGGTTTTACAACAGGGGAGACCAGGAAGGAATCACCCCAGAGATATTCGTTGGAAACAGAATACAATTTAAAATTTTCGGGCTCTTCAAAGAACAATGGCCTCATTAAAGGCTGTCCTTCTACAGAATTCCTGAATGCCATTGTATAATTGTACGGCAAAAGCCTGTATCGCAATTCGATGGCTTTTTTCGCCAGTTCTTTTACGTGAGCCGCTCTAAAAACCGGTTCAGAAGGTACAGCTTCCTGGGCATGTGGACGATAGATGGGTTGGAAAACCCCGTATTGAAGCCAGCGAACATACAGATCATCATTCAAATTATCACCAGCGAAACCTCCCAGGTCTGAATGCATGTAA
The DNA here is from genome assembly GCF_042684505.1 of Salinimicrobium flavum. NCBI lineage: Bacteria > Pseudomonadati > Bacteroidota > Flavobacteriia > Flavobacteriales > Flavobacteriaceae > Salinimicrobium > Salinimicrobium flavum. The sequence continues at coordinate 86,512 of NZ_JBHULT010000010.1, read as the reverse complement.
GCCAGCCCCTGTAAACCCATTTGTAAAGAGATCTCCGGCTGAGCCTTTAATCCGCCCCAGCTTCTGCTCACATCCCCTGACCAGGGAATAAGTCCATAACGTTGGGAACCGGCCGCCCCGGCACGCATTAGAATAAAAGGACGCTGTTCCGGAAATTTTTCTTTGTAACCCTCAAAGATGGTTTTGGCCCAATAATGACCGTAGATATTATGAACTTCATTTGCAGTTCCTGTGAAATGCAGAAGTTCTTCGGGATGCACTTCGGGTTCTCCGAGGTCTCCCCACCATCCTGCTACACCCATTTCTGAAAGCTCCTCATAGATATTCCAGAACCATTCCCTTGCCTTAGGATCAAAAATATCGATCAAGCCGGTATTTCCGAAGTAAAAATCGTAGGTAAAAGGTTTCTGAAGGCTGTCTTTTGCAAGAATATCTTCAGCAACCGCCTCCTCCCATCGGTTTGAAGTGGTTAGGATAAAGGGTTCTGTGACCAAAACGGTCTTCACCCCTTTTTTTCTAAGATCGTAAATCATTTTATCAGGCTCCGGAAAAGAATCCCTGTCAAAAGCAAGGTTGCCCATAGTCCCCATGATCTCCTTTCCAAACCAGAAAAGATCCAGGATCACCGCGTCTACCGGAATTTCTTCCTCCTGAAATTTTTGAACAGTGTTCAAAACCTCTTCCTGTGAATGATAACCAAACCGGCTGGAGAAATTTCCCAGCGCCCATCTTGGAGGCATGGGTTGCCTGCCGGTCAAAAGGGTATAATTGAACACCAGATTTTCCCAGGTCTTCCCCACCACGAGCTGGTATGTCTTCCTCCCGCTGATGGTTTCATAGGTAAGCGTATTCTCGAAATTGCTGTCAAGATCCAGAAAACCTATTGGGGCATTGTCAAAATGCAAAGCATATTTCTCTGAAGAAAGCACTACCGGCAAGGTGTAATTAAGGAGTTCACTTTTGGAACCATAGCCGTAATGGGCCCGGTTATATAGTTGAAGCCTGTTCCCCCTGCGGTTCATGCCCAGGGCGCGGGCACCGCCGCCATAAAGGACTTCGGTTTCGTTAAGGTTGAAATCAATTTTTTGAAGGTCATTTTCTTCGGAATAGCCTCTGTTCTCAGAAATGATCTTTTCTCCCTTATAATAATAGGTGACCTGAAAAGGGGTCTTTGAAACCACCACATCTATGCCATCAGAGTCCAGGGTTATTGCTTCGGGATTCTCTTGATATTCGAACGGCACCTCCTGAGGATCAAGGACTACAGCATGAGAAGTTTCATCATATTCTTCCCCTTCCGGAATAAAGGAAGTTTCTATGATCTCTGGGGTATAATACTTTAAAACATATTTCCCGTCGTTCACCCTTATCTCAACCGAGCCCGGCTTACTTTCCGAAGCGACAAAGAGCCTGTCGGGATTCTGCGGGAAAACCGAAAAGGACAGACAAAGGAAAACTACTAAGAAATACCCGGAAATTCCCTTTTTCAAGACTTTAGAATTTAGTAGTGAATATATATGCTCCCTCTTGAGGCAGTTCCAATTCTTCGTTCCACATGACCTTTTCCCCGGTGGTCACTTCTTGTAAATTAGCTCCCGTAATTTCCAATTCCCTGAATCTTTCAAGGTCCAGCTTCATAGGTTCTTCATTCTTGTTCAGGATGACCACCACTTTTTCATTTCCAAATGTCCTGGCAAGTAGATAAATTCCCTCTTCAGGAGCAAAATGAACGGTTTGACCATTGTGAACAGCTTCGCTGGTTTTCCGGTAATTAAGGATCTTCTTCAAATAATCCTGCATGTTTTTCTGCTCTTTTGAAAGACCATTTCCGGTAAAAGCATTGATCTTATCATTTTTCCAACCCCCTGGAAAATCGGTTCTAATGAGGCCGTGATCGCCTGGCCTGGCAGTGTCGTTCATGAGGATCTCTGTTCCGTAATAGATCTGTGGGGTTCGCGGAAGCATTAATAAATAGGCTAGAGCCATTTTGGTTTTGGTCACATCCTCTCCCAGTTGGGTGAAGATCCTGCTCATATCGTGGTTGTCGGGGAATATCATAAGATCTTCAGGCGTCGCATACGCAAAATCATTGGCGAGGCCTTCATAGATCTTCACCAGGCCGGTATCCCATTTTTCTTCTTCCTTAAGGGCTTCCACAATTTTTCCCTGCATTGCAAAATCCATGGTAGACCTCAGGTTAGAATCGTATCCATCCCTGTTCTCGACGCCTTCCTGCCAGTATCGTATCAACAAAGGGTTATAGCTCCACTCCTCGCCTACGATGTTGAAGTTTGGATATTCGGTCATGATAGACCCGGCCCAATCACTCATAAATTCTTTATTGGGATAAGGGTAGGTGTCCTGGCGTATCCCACCTAACTCCAGTGTTTCTATCCACCAAATACTATTTTGGATGAGGTACCTCGCCATAAATGGATTTCTCTGGTTAAGATCGGGCATGGAATCTACGAACCATCCATCGGCCAGTCCCTTTTTGTCAGCTTCGGAAGCATAAAGATCCTGATTGGCAGTTCTACGGTGGTTCGAAAAGATCAATTCTTTCCCTTTTTCAAACCGCTCCTGGAAATTGATCCAGTCACTAAATGGCAGGTCATCCATCCACCAATGCTCTATGCCGGAATGATTTGCTACCTGGTCCATTATGATCTTAATACCTTTCTCCTCCGCTTTATCTGCCAGTTCCCTGTATTCTTGAAGTGTTCCGAAGCGGGGATCTACTTTATAAAAGTCGGTCATCGCATAGCCATGATAGGAGCCAGATTTCATATCATTGATCAATAATGGGGAAGACCAGATCGCCGTGAAACCCATATCTTCTATGTAATCAAGATGTTTAATGATCCCCCGGATATCGCCTCCATGCCTTGCGTAATCATCCTGCCGGTCAATGGTGGTCTCATTAAGGGAGTTATCGATATCATTTGAAGGATCTCCGTTCGCAAAACGGTCGGGGGTTATCAGGTAGATCACATCAGTATTGTCGAATCCTTCGAATTCCTCTCCCGATTTTTCCCTGGGCTTAAGTTCGTACTTAAATGTTTCGGCCTTTCCGTGGTCATATTCAAAAACAATCTCAAAGGTTCCAGGCCCTGCTACTTCTGAAATTAAAAGATCCAGGAACAAATAATTGGGACTATCAGCCTTATGAACCTTCACCAGCCGAATTCCCTCATATTTTATTGTGGGAGTAGAGTTGCCAATGTTCTCACCGTAAACCAGTAGCTGCACCCGGGGATCTTCAAATCCGGTCCACCAGTTAGGTGGCTCTACCCGCTCTATCTGGGAATAGGAGGATACAGTACAAAACAATAATAAGAGTAACAATGTTTTTTTCATAACAGGTATGGATTATAATAAAAAAGCTTCCCGGTCACCCTGGAAGCTTTTCACTGTTTCTATACACTTACGAGATTATTCGGCTCGACCACAATGGATTTCTCATTCACCAGGATCTCAAGAAAATCATTCCCTTCCAGGACAAAACCTGTTTTTCCGGGAGCTACACTTACCTTTAATATCTGGTTTCTAAAGTTCACTTTAAAGGAAAAGCTGTTCCAGCCATTAGGAATCTTTGGATTGAACGAAAGTTTTCCTTCAACGACCCTCATTCCGCCGAAACCTTCAACAACGCTCATCCAGGTACCGGCCATACTGGTAATATGGCAACCTTCCTTTACTTCATGGTTGTAATCGTCAAGATCAAGTCTTGAAGTGCGCAGGTAGAACTGGTATGCCTGGTCCATTCTTCCCAATGCAGCTGCCTGTATACTGTGGACACATGGCGACAGGGAAGACTCATGAACCGTTAACGGTTCATAAAAATCGTAATGTTTCTCCAGTTCCTCTTTTGGAAAATGATCTTCAAAGAAGTAGAATCCCTGTAGAACGTCTGCCTGTTTGATATAACAGGAGCGTAAAATGCGGTCCCAACTCCATTTTTGATTAATTGGTCTCTGAGCTTTAGGCAATTCGGAAACCGGAATGATCTCCTTGTCCAGGAAATTATCCTGCTGCAGGAACACCTTATATTCCTCGGAATAAGGAAAATACATTTTATCTGCAACTTCCTGCCACTTCGCGATCTCATCAACCTTTAAGCCGGTTTTATCCATGACCCTGTCATAGTCCCCGGGATAATCAATTTTTACTTTTTCAATATTTGAAATGGCGTACTCCAGGCACCATTTTGCCAAATAGTTGGTATACCAGTTGTTGTTCACATTGTTCTCATATTCATTAGGACCGGTAACCCCCAGGATCACATATTTATCCTTCTGGCTACTGTAGTTTGCCCGCTGCTGCCAGAACCTGGCAATAGCGATCATCACTTCCAGACCTTTTTCGGGAACATAACTGTAATCTCCGGTGTATTCAACATACCTTTTAATAGCAATGACCATGGCCCCGTTCCGGTGGATCTCCTCAAAAGTGATCTCCCACTCGTTATGGCTTTCCTCCCCGTTCATGGTCACCATGGGATATAGCGCGGCCCCATTCGAAAATCCTAATTTTTCGGCGTTTTCTATGGCTTTGCCAAGATGGTTATACCGGTAGGTCAAAAGGTTTCGCGCAACATGATGGTCTTTTGTCGCCATATAAAACGGAATACAATAGGCTTCGGTATCCCAATAGGTACTGCCGCCGTATTTTTCCCCTGTAAAACCTTTAGGGCCAATATTCAATCTCGCATCTTCCCCTAAATAGGTTTGGTTAAGCTGAAAAATATTGAACCTTATTCCCTGCTGGGCCTTTACATCTCCTTCTATGGTAATATCTGCCATTTCCCAGATCTTTTCCCAGGCCTCTTTTTGCTCCTTTTTGAGAGTTACAAAACCTGCCTTTAGAGCACTTTCCAAAACAGCTTTAGCGGCGGGAACGAGATCTTCCTTTTTGTGGTTCATATTGGTCACATAACCACCAAACTTCTGAAGACTTACCTTTTCACCTTTTTTGGCCTCAACAGTGTACCTGAAGGATATCTTTTCCTCAAAGATCACTTCTGTAGCTTCTTCGGAAAGTACCTTTCCGTTTTTCAGCAGCTGAGACTGCATAAAAGCAGTGGCATGAAATTCGGTTTTCAGGGTTTTGGAAGTAATATAGGCCCTATGCTCTTCGGTCTTAACATCCAGTGTTTGCCAGAATTTCTCCTCCCAGTTGGCATCTTCATTGGTGATCCCGCTGTCAATATAGGGTTCAAATACAACCGTAGCATCAGAATTGAGAACTTCCACCTCAAAATTGATGGCTCCCAATTCATTTCTGTGAATAGAAAGAAAACGGGTGATCTTCACTTCCACTTCCAGATCATTTTGAAGGACTGCCGTGAAACTGCGTTCATACCAGCCTTCCTTCATATTAAGCTCCCTGCGGAAATTTCTGACTTCCTTACAGCGGTAAAGATCCAGCATCTCTCCATTGATAAGTATATTGATCCCAATCCAGTTGGGAGCATTAAGTACTTTGGCAAAATATTCGGGATAACCGTTCTTCCACCAGCCCACTTTGGTCTTATCAGGATAGTAAACTCCTGCGATATAACTTCCCTGGAAAGTGGCCCCGGAATACTGTTCCTCAAAATTTGCCCTCTGCCCCATAGCACCGTTACCCAGGCTAAACAGGCTTTCAGACGATTCTACTCGCTCCACATCAAATCCTTCTTCGAGGATCGACCAGTTATCTGGTTTTATATAATCCTGATTCATTTTCTTTATTTTGTAACAATTTTTTTTATGAAATCTATTTCAATTTGTGTAAAGTCAGCAAAAATATGATCTGCATCCTTCAATACCTCCTGCTCTCCAATTCCTACACTTAACATTTTTGCCCGCCTCGCAGCTTCGATCCCGGCTACAGAATCCTCAAAAACAATACATTTCTCCGGTTTTATCGATAATTTTTCCGAAGCGATCAGGAAAACCTCAGGATCGGGCTTAGCTTTCTGAACGTCATTTCCATCCACAATGGCTGCAAAACGATCATAAATATTCAAACTTTTCAGGATGGGCCGTGCGTTCTTACTGGCCGAACCTAAGGAGAAGGGTATGCCATTTTCGGTTAAAAAATCCAGCACCTTTTTCACCCCCGGCAGCAGGTCTTCTTCAGACATACCCGAAATACGGGCCAGATAATCCTCATTTTTGGTAACCATCAGGGCTTCAAAATCCGGTTTTGAAACCGTTTTATCCCCCCAGCCAAGGATCTGTTCCAAAGAATGAACCCTGCTCACACCTTTCAACTGTTCATTTTGTTCAAGGCTAATATCAAAACCCAGGTCATTAGCTAATTTTCGCCATGCCAGATAATGGAATTTTGCTGTATCTACGATCACCCCATCAAGGTCGAAGATGATCCCTCTATACTCATTCATCAATATTCAATCTTTTATTTGTTTTTACCCTTAAGGTTAGAAGTCCGGAAAATATCATTGAAAACCCACCAATAAGGAGGGCATATACCGGTTCATTCCAGAAGATATCTTTTACTAAAAATCCTAAAATCGTGGCCGCAACGATCTGGGGGATCACGATGAAAAAATTAAACACTCCCATGTAATATCCCATTTTAGCAGAAGGAAGGGAACCTGACAGCATTGCGTAAGGCAACGAAAGTATACTGGCCCATGCCACCCCTACTCCTACCATTGATAAAAGAAGGCCTGCTTTGCTGGAAAGAAAATAAATGGAGATCAGGCTGATCCCTCCTATACACAATGCCAGCAAGTGGGTTACTTTATTACTCGTCTTTTGCGCCATCACAGGCAGCAGGAATGCGACTGCGGCAGCCACACCGTTATACACGGTAAACATTACAGGTACCCAGTCTGCCGCATCATTGTATCCTTCTGAGGTTGGATCACTTGAGCCAAAGACATGTCCCGTTACGGCGGCAGTAGTATAGATCCACATAGAGAACAAGGCGAACCAGGAAAAGAACTGCACCCAGGCGAGTTGTTTCATGGTATCTGGCATGTTCAGCATATCTGTTATGATAATGGTGAACCCGTTCTTAACGTTCCTTTTCCGAAGACCGGAGGTGAAGATGAACAGGAAACCCGCGATCATGAGACCTACAAAAAGAATGTATAGTTCTTTGGTAAGATCATTTTCGAAGATATACCAGGTTGCGACGGTACCAACCACCAACATCCCAATTCCCGAATTAAGCTGTGTTCTTATATTTTTTTCCCTGTCTTCTCTAGTTTCCTTAACAGGTCGGGCTAATTCTTTATCTCTCTTTTCAAATGCCGCAAGTTCGTCGGGGGAGTACTCTTTCGATTTTAATACGGTCCATAGAACAGCGAGGAAAAATACGATTCCACCAACATAGAAGGACCATTTTACAGAATCTGGGATCACCCCTTCAGGGGCCGTATTACTTATATTAAACCAATTGGAGAAAACATATGGAAGAAGTGAGCCTACCACAGCGCCAATTCCAATAAAGAAACTTTGCATGGCAAACCCCATCGTTCTTTGTTTTGCCGGTAAATTATCTCCCACAAACGCTCTGAAGGGTTCCATAGAAATATTTATGGAAGCATCCATGATCCATAAGGTTCCCGCCGCTATCCATAAGGTGGGCGAATTGGGCATGATGAACAAAGCAATGGAAGAAAGAATGGCCCCTACCAGAAAATAAGGTCGACGCCTGCCCAGCCTGTTCCAGGTACGATCACTGAAATAACCAATAATTGGTTGCACGACGAGTCCCGTTACCGGTGCGGCAATCCATAGAATTGGGATCTGATCAACATCAGCCCCTAAGGTTTCAAAAATACGGGAGGTATTGGCGTTTTGCAGGGCAAAACCGAATTGTATACCCAGAAATCCAAAACTCATGTTCCAGATCTCCCAAAAACTCAATGTGCGTTTTTGCATTATCGTAGTATTAGATTACGATAAGCTGTAAGACTTATCAAAACTTAAAAAAGGGGAGTGAAAATATAAGTCTTGATATAAATCAGGGCCAAAGATATAAAAATATAAATGATGGCAGAGGAATTTATTTTTTCCTGGTAGAATCTCTTTTGACCAGACTGGTCTCCACGATCTGGGTTTGATAGGTTTCTTCCTTTTCAAGAGGCTGTTCCAGCCTGTCGATAAGTAATTCTGCGGCTCTTGCCCCTATTTCAGCCCCATGTTGATTGATGGAGGTTAAAGCGGGAATAAATCGTTTTGACAGTTCTCCATCTGAAAAGCCTATAACTGAAACATCTTCGGGTACTTTCAGACCTTTACCTAAAATTGCTTTTACGGCGCTCGCACCAAACTGTTCGTTTACCGCGAATACTGCATCTATGTCACTTGAGGTGATGAAATCGATAATTTCTTCTTCACTGTGGTCAACATCTTCGATCTTTAGTATCAGCTCTTCCTGCACGGCAACCCCATTTTGTTCCAGCGCCTCCCTATACCCCTGGGTACGCAATTTCCCTACACTAATGTAATCTACGGTGGTGAGCAATGCGATTTTCCTGCAACCGGTATCCAGAAGATGCTGCACGGCTTTTTTGGCACCTGCGGCGTCATCAATGATCACTTTATCACAATTTATCTCCTCAACTATCCTGTCAAAGAGCACTACAGGCATACCCTGGTTGATCACTTCTTTTAGGTGGTGGTAATCCTCCTTCTGTTGGGTTTCTTTTGCAACAGAAAGTATAAAACCATCGGTACTGCCATTGGCCAGCATCTCCATGTTCATCACTTCCCTGTCAAAGGAGTTATTGGACAAACATATAATAGCATTATAACCCCGTTTATTTGCCACTTCTTCAATACCACCAATCACCGTGGCAAAAAAGTCATGAACTATTTCAGGAAGAATTATCCCTATAGTCTTTGACTTCCGGTTCTTAAGGCTTAAAGCTATGTTATTAGGTTTATAATTATAAAGCTTTGCAAAAGCCTTGATCTTTTGCCTGGTCTCCTGGCTTATTTCTACACTGTCTCTCAAGGCCTTGGAAACGGTGGAAACCGAAACATCCAATTCTCTTGCAATCTGTTTTAAAGTAAGTTTTGGTCTCATTTGAATTTTGGAGAGCTTGATTTTTTTTGTCCCCGGCTAAATTATGATAATTAATTCTTAAAATTTTTTTAAAAGAAAGTTTTCAACACGAAATCGTTTTCGTCCCGCGATATGACAGGAATCATGATTTGGTCCCTCAGAAAATACCTACTTTTAAACCCGGAGAGTGAAAATATAAGGTTAAATATTGTAAAACAAAACAACGCAATTTTATGAGAACATTAATTAAAAGCACATTGCTTCTGTTATTCCTGATGCCAATGAGCTTTTTTGCCCAATCTACCCTTAGCGGAACTATTACCGAAAGGGATACCGGAATGCCCATACCGGGCGCAAACGTGATAGTAAAAGGTACTACAAACGGTACTACAACAGATTTTGACGGAAATTATACTATAACCGGACTCAACATGGACGACGTGATCGTTTTCTCCTATATTGGCTTTGCCACTCAGGAAGTAAACTACACAGGCCAGGATAGAGTAAATATTGAAATGGCTCCCGATGCCGCAGTTTTAGACGAAATTGTAGTAGTTGGTTATGGGGCTATTCGTAAAAAGGACGCAACCGGTGCGGTAACTCAAGTCTCAACCGAAGATTTCAATAAAGGATCTGTGGTTACTGCCAGTCAGTTGATCACAGGGAAGATCGCGGGAGTAAATGTCACTTCGGGTGGTGGAGCCCCCGGGGAAGGTCAGAATATAGTGATAAGAGGACAAGGTTCCTTATCTTTAAATAGTTCACCTCTTATAGTTGTCGATGGAGTACCTATTGACAACAATAACGTTGGTGGATCAAGAAATGTTCTGGATTTCATAAACCCAAATGATATTGAGAGCATGACCGTTTTAAAAGACGCCTCTTCTACAGCAATTTATGGATCAAGAGCAGCTAACGGTGTTATCATGATCACTACGAAAAAGGGTAAAGGTCTTGCTTTCAAATTCAATTATTCTGCTGCCACAACGGTTTATGAACCAACTGATTTTGTGGATATGCTCGATGCAGATCAGTTCAGGGACCTAATCAACAACATTGGGAATGATGCAGCTGTTAACAGATTAGGTACCAGCAATACAGATTGGCAGGATGAAATATATGCAACCGCCTTTGGTACAGAGCACAACTTCAGTACTACCGGAAATATTGGCACCTTTATGCCGGTACGGGCATCTGTTGGTTATACTGATCAGGATGGAATTCTAAAAGGAGATAATTTCACAAGAACTACTGCTTCCCTAAACTTACGTCCAAGCTTTTTAGACGGTCAACTTAAGGTAGAACTTAACGGTAGAGGAATGTATACTGAAAACTCCTTTGCCAACAGGGATGCAATTGGTGCTTCTGTAGATTTTGATCCTACCCAATCTATTTATGATGAAAATTCTCCTTTCGGGGGATATTTTACCTGGTTAAATTCAGACGGAGTAAAGAACAATCTTTCTCCAACTAACCCTGTAGCTTTAATAAATTTAAAGGATGACACGGCAGAGGTTCGACGTTTTATTGGTAATGCAAAAGTAGATTATGAACTACCCTTCCTTCCTGAACTTACAGCAACAGTAAATTTAGGACTTGACAAAACCAATAGCCATGGCCGAACGCGGACATCTATTGAAATGCCTTCTTCAGATCTTGATTGGAATGGCGCAAACACAAGATATACCAATGATGCCAGTAACGAGTTATTTGATGCCTACTTAACTTACGAAAAGGATCTCGGTAATAACTCTATCAATGCTGTTGCCGGTTATTCTTATCAGAAATTCGAGAATGAGAACTACAATTATGATAGCGAAGCAAGAGAAGATGGTAATGACTATGAGTTTATTGACAAATGGAGAAGTGTACTTCTTTCATACTTCGGAAGAGTGAATTTTAATCATGATGATAAATATTTATTTACCGCAACCCTGCGTGCCGATGCTTCTTCAAAATTGAATCCTGATGACAGGTGGGGTTATTTCCCTTCTGTGGCAGCTGCCTGGAACCTGCACAACGAAGAATTTTTTAAGGATTCGGCAACATTTGATGAATTAAAGTTAAGGGTGGGTTATGGTGAAATTGGAAACGTAAACGGCCTGGGAGATTATAACTTCCTTACCAAGTATACAGGGAGCCGTTCCAATGCAACCTATCAGTTTGGATCAGGATACTTTCAAACCTATCGTCCTGAAGAATTTAATGAAGATTTGCGTTGGGAAGTAGGAAAAACTGTCAATATTGGTCTCGATTACAGTATCTTGAATAACAGGATATCGGGATCGTTGAACGCCTACCTCAAGAAAACTGAAGACCTGATAAGCTTTGTGACTGTAGATCCATTTACCAATTTCTCTAACGGAATTGATAAAAATATTGGAGATATGGAAAATAAAGGAATTGAATTTGATATTAATATCGTTCCCGTCAAAAGTAAAGACTTGACATGGAGTATTGGATACAACATATCCTATAATGAAAACGAGATCACCAATTTACCTGACCAGGTAGAGGTGGGAGGAATAAATGGTGGTACCGGGAACAATATCCAGCTTCACAAAGAAGGATATACCCCATTCAGTTACTGGGTTTACAAGCAGGTTTACAATGAAGCAGGAAACCCAATAGAAGGAGCATATGTAGACCGAAATGGTGACAACCTTATCAATGATGAAGACAGGTACCTTTACAATGATCCCTATGCAGATATCATGATGGGATTGAACACAAACCTGAATTATAAAAGCTGGGATCTTGCTATAGTAACCAGAGCCAATATTGGAAACTATGCCTACAACAACATGGCATCCAGTAAAACCTATGAACTTAGAGCCACGGAAAACAGTATTTTGACCAACTTACACTCAGATTACTACAACACCCGTTTCCAATCACTCACTGAGACAAATCTCCAGAGCGATTACTACGTTCAGGAGGCATCTTTCTTTAAACTGGATAACATTACTTTAGGTTATACCTTACCTGAGTTTGTTGGGCAATCTACTCTAAGAATTTATGGTTCTGCACAAAATGTGGCTACCATTACAGATTATGACGGTTTAGATCCTGAAATTGATGGTGGAATTGACAACAATTTTTACCCAAGACCAAGATCATTCGCTGTTGGCGTAAACCTAAACTTTTAAAAAAAAATATGATGAAAATAAAAACTTTAAAAAAGCTAGTCTTGATCTTACCGGTCCTTGCATTGACTGCATGTCACGCAGATCTTGATCAGGACCCTATCGATCCGGATAGCTTTACAGAAACGAACGTATTTTCCACCCCTGAAGAAGCAAAAGGAGCCCTGGCAAAGCTGTATGCGAGTTTCTCTTTGACAGGACAGGAAGGACCGGCCGGGGATGCCGATATTTCCGGAATTGATGAGGGTACTTCACAATATACAAGAATGTTGTTCAGTCTTAATGAGTTGACTACAGATCATGCTGTGGTTGGATGGGGAGACCCGGGTCTTCCAAACCTTCATGCAATGAACTGGGGCGCCAGTAATGACTTTACTACAGGTATGTACTACAGGTTAGCTCAGGAAGTTTCCTTTACTAACTCGTTTATCGATAAAGCCGGTAACCTGGAAGGCACAGAAGCAGAAAATTATATTGCTGAAGCACGTTTTTTAAGAGCCTTTGCTTATTATAACTTATTGGATCTTTATGGAAATGTGCCTCTTACCAAAGAAGTTTCAACTTCTCTTCCTGAACAGGCATCCAGAAAAGAGATCTTTGATTTTGTCGAAGCCGAACTCCTGGAAATTCAGGATGATTTAATGGAAAGCCGAGCCAATGAATATGGAAGAGTTGACAGAGTAGCTGCATGGGCCCTGCTTTCAAAGTTGTACCTCAATGCAGAATCGTGGATTGATACAGACATGTACAAAGAATCTTTGGATTACTCAAAAATGGTTATAAACTCAACTTATTCTATCAACACCAATGACGCTAATGAAAATGGATCTGCATATGATGAATTGTTCCTGGCTGACAATGACAGTAACGGGGCACAAAATGAATTCATCTTTGCAATAAATTTTGACGGTAACCAGTCCAGAACTTATGGTGGGACTACCTTCCTGGTACATGCTGCCATAGGAGGATCAATGCCGGCTTCAGAATTTGGAGTTAACGGAGGCTGGGGTGGACTTAGAACCACCAAAGCTTTGGTTCATAAATTTGATTATGCTGTAACCGCTACAGACGCTGATGGAGATCCTGTGGAATGGGCCGATGGTCGCGCAATGTTCTATACTGACGGACAGGAACTTGAGATCAATACCATTGCCAACACCTTTACTGACGGATATGCAGTCACTAAATTTAAAAATGTTGACCATGAGGGGAATCCCGGAAGCGATGAAGGAGGGAATTTTGTAGATACAGATCTTCCTTTAATACGTTTGGCAGAAATATATTTAAATTATGCTGAAGTGGTTGCCAGAGAGAAAGGTGGAGATGTTGCAACAGCTGTAGGTTACATTAATGAATTAAGAGAAAGAGCCTTTGGAGATACATCAGGTAACATTACTGCCTCTGATTTTAACTTTGAATTCGTGAAAGACGAAAGATCGAGAGAATTGTATTGGGAAGGCCAAAGAAGAACAGACCTGATAAGATATGACGAATTTACTACAGCTAGTTACTTATGGCCATTCAAAGGGGGATCCAAAAATGGTACTGCAGTAGAACCATTCAGGGATTTATTCCCTTTACCAAGTAATATTATCTCTATAAATCCTAATCTAACCCAAAATACCGGTTACTAATAAAACAACATAGAAATGAAAAAATTATCAATTTTAGTTATTGCCATTCTGGCTCTTATATTTAATGCCTGTTCAACAGATGATGATTTCACATTTGTAGCAAAGCCAGATCCTGAAGGAATATCGTTTACGAATACCTTCCTTTCCTCCTACATCCTTAAGCCCACGAACGCAAATAACCTGGGAGAAAGATTTGTATGGAATGAAGTAGACATGGATGTTCAAACTACTGTAAGATATGAATTACAGGCTTCAATCGACGAATCTTTTGAAAATGACGAACTGACCATATTGGGTAGTGATATCGCTGAAACTAACTACCCCGTTACTATTGCAGAGTTGCTATCCCTTGCCAACGATGCTGGTCTCGATACAGATCCTGAAACTGAAGCCTCCAATTTAGGAGAGGTATTTTTCAGGGTTCGTGCATATGCAGGTGAAACCAGCGCCACCAATGTGGAGCAGTTTTCAGATCCTGTTTCCATCACCCTGGAACTTGTAGAAGACACCAATGAAGAAGTCGAACTTCCTAAAATTTTTGTGGTAGGTAACTTCCAGGCAGCCGGAGGATATGGTAATGATTGGACCCCTGAAGATGGAGCAGCATTGGCAGCTTCTGCTTTAGGAAAAACAGATTATGAAGGTTTTGTCTACATTAACGCAGATGCTCCGGAATTCAAATTTTTACCGACAAATACTGGCTGGGATGGAGATTTTGGAGATGCAGGAAGCGAAAATGGTGATTATACTAAGACTTTAAAACAAGAAGACGAAGTAAATGCCGGTACCCCTGATGGAACCGGAGGTTATTTCTTAGTGAAAGCTGATACTGAAAAATTAACTTATGAGCTGACTGAAACAAATTGGGGGCTAATCGGAGACGCTACCCCTACTTTATGGGATGCAGATACTGATATGACCTACGATGCAGATTCGATGCTTTGGACCGTTAATCTGGATCTTATAGGAGGAAAAGAGATTAAATTCAGGGCTAATGATGACTGGGAAATTAATCTTGGAGATACCGATGCCGATGGCACCATGGAATTTGGTGGTGACAATATTATAGTACCGGAAGATGGCAACTATACTATCACACTTGATCTTAGTCATCAAAGACATTACAGTTACTCATTAACGAAGAATTAGATTGATCACCAAAAAAGGCTGCTTCACGGCAGCCTTTTTTGATTAAAATACTATGATATGAAAAACAAGATTTTATTTTTCCCATTTCTCTTCGCATGGCTGTTCGTGGCAGGCTGTTCAGCTGATGATGAACCTACGCCGGGAGATGGGGATGAAAAGGTAGATCTGCCACCGGCAGAAGTGCAGGCAATTGATCTTAACAGCTATGATAATGGTAGCGGAGTGATGATGCAGGCATTCTATTGGGATGTAGAGCCCAGACATGGCTGGTGGGACCTGCTTTCAGAAAAAGTGGATGACTGGGCAGATGCCGGTATAGACCGCATCTGGCTTCCTCCGGCTTCTAAAGGGGCATCAGGCGGTTACTCCATGGGTTACGACCCATCCGATTATTTTGACCTGGGAGAATTTTATAATCAACAAACCACAGAAACACGGTTTGGATCGAGGGAAGAACTCGATAATTTGATCTCTGCAGCTCATGCAAATGACATTGAAGTAATTGCAGATATTGTTCTGAACCACAATTCAGGGGGAGGAAAACAATTAAATCCTTACAGGGGTTATGAAACCTGGACCTTATTTGATAAAGAACATGGAAATGCTTCAAGTAAATTCAACCGTACCTACGAAAATTTTTATCCCAACAGCACAAGTGATTATGACCACGGAAGCCTCTTTTATGCAGAAACCAACCTGGACCACAACCAGGAATATGTTCAAAACTGGTTATGGGCGGCAGATTATTCCGTAGCAAATTTTTACAAAAATGAGGTAGGTTTTGACGGCTGGAGATTTGATTACGTACTTGGTTTCGAGGACTGGGTTGTAAAAGCGTGGATGGATGAAGTAGGCGGATTTGGAGTGGCCGAATTGTGGCATGGAGATCCCAACGTACTTGAAGATTATATTGAAGATACCGGCGTAGCAGTTTTCGATTTTGCAGCTTTTTACAAAATGGAAGAAGCCTTTGATAGATTTGATGACCTCACCTATCTCACCAGACACCAGGTATGGCAAACGTATCCCGAAAAAGCAGTAACCTTTACGGCCAATCACGATACCGAGCACAATAATCATGAGGATAATACCATTTTACCGGCGAATAAGATGAAAGCCTATGCTTTTATCCTCACCCACCCGGGGTATCCCACAATATTTTATTCAGATTATGAAAATGAGGCTTTCCAGGAAGAGTTGAACCAATTGATCCTTATCCATAACAGCATTGCCACGGGAGATGTGGAAGTGCTTTATGTAGATAATGACGAGTACATAATGAAAAGGAATGGCAGCGGAAGCAATCCCGGTCTTATCCTTTACATTAATACCTCGATCAATATGAAGGCCAGGAGTAACATCCAAACCAATTGGGATTCAACCCCGGTAATGGATTACAGCAACAATATTGATTTCATGATCACCACAAGTGAAGACGGAACGGTCTCCTTAAGAGCCCCCGCCAACGGATATGCCATTTATTCGATCATGGAATAAGCTCATCGGAAATTAAAAATATAAAGGCCGGTCAAAAATCTGATTTTGACCGGCTTTTTATATTCTATCGATGTTATCTCCATTTAATATCTGTCAGTCCTCTGCCCTCTTTCCTCTAATAAAACGTAGAAGCTAAGCCTTCTTTACTTTCATTCCTTTTTCGATGCTATCCATTCCTGTATCATCTCCTCCAAAATATTCAGCGGTACGGCACCGTGAGTAAGGACAACGTCGTGGAATTCTTTTATATCAAAATTCTCCCCCAGTTCTTCTTTTGCCAGTTCACGTAATTCCAGGATCTTGTTCATCCCAATTTTATAGGCGGTAGCCTGGCCGGGCATTACTATATGTCTTTCCACCATTTTTATTGCATCACTTTCAGCATTGGGAGAATTGGTCTTATAATATTCTATACCCTGTTCACGAGTCCATTCTTTAGAATGTATACCGGTGTCAACCACCAACCTTATTGATCTCCACAGTTCCATAGCCAGTCTCCCAAAATCTGAGTAAGGATCTTCATAAAATCCAATTTCCTTGGGGATCTTTTCGCTATACAAACCCCAACCTTCCACATAAGCCGCTTCAATCCCTATTTTCCGGAACATTGGCAGGTTTTCAAGTTCCTGTGCTATGGCCAGTTGCATATGGTGACCGGGAATTCCTTCGTGATACGCGAGGGCCTCCATCTGGTAGGTGGGCATGGCTTTCATATCATACAGGTTGGCGTAATAAGTTCCCGGTCTTGATCCGTCAAGGGCAGGCTGCTGATAAAAGGCTTTTCCTGCGCTTTTTTCCCTGAACGGTTCAACGGCTTTTACCACAATTTCTGCTTCCGGTTTGGTATTGAAAAGATCATCCAGCCGGCCTTTCATAGTGTTTATTATGGCAGTAGCTTCATTGAGATACCGGTTTTTACCGTCTTCTGTGTTTTCATAGTAGAACTGCTCGTCTTCTCTCATGAATCTGAAGAAATCCTGCAGACTGCCTTCAAAATCCACCTTCTCCATGATCTCTTCCATCTCTTTGTGGATCCTGGCCACTTCCTGCAGCCCTATTTCATGTATTTCATCTGCCTTAAGATCGGTAGAAGTTGCTCTTTTCAAAGCAGTATTGTAAAATTCCTTCCCTTTTGGAAACTTCCACACCCCATGTTCCTGTGTCGCCCGTTGATGCTGATCTTCAAGAGCAGCGATCAAATTCTCATAAGCCGGCTGCACAGAATCTGTCATAGCTTCCTGTGCCTCCAGGATTAGATCTGATTCCTGTTTTTCAGGAAGCCCTAATTTCTCTACCTTTTCCTTAAAATCTGCAAGTAATACCCCTGCTTCACTTGAGCTTTCAAAAGGTTTTCCTTTCAAGAGGTTTTTGGAAGCATCTATGGTATGGGCATAAACAAAGCTTGGCGGCATAATACCGTTCATTTCCCTTAATTCCATCCCCTTTTTTACATCTTCGAATACTTTTGGGAATTTTTTTAGTCGGGAAATATAGGCTTTGGCATCTGCTACTGAGTCTATCTTGTGCATGTTGATCAAAAAGGCAGGTAGATTCGCATGAACACCATTCATTTGGTTCACAGGATAATCGTAAAGCCTGAAAGGATAATCTTCTATCTCCTCCTCCATTTTTTGCCTGTAAAGCCTGTAACTCAACTGGGCTTCCCCGCTGAGAGCATCCCGGTCTATAGAATCTTTTAAAAATGCGAGCCTTCTTTTCGATTTTTCCAGGTCTTCGGCATACTTGAGGTGTGAAAAATTATCCCATTCCCCATAGTTAGTTTTAATGCCCAGTCTTGTTTGCAGCATTGGCGATTCTGCAAGATCCTTTTCGAATTCCCGTGCAAAAAAGCTATCTAGCCGTGCTGTTTCATTTCTTATTTTGTCGGGAGTGATGGTCTCCTCTTTTTTCTTGCAACTTGTAAAGCCAAGGGTTATAAGCATTACCAAACTAAAAAGTGGGGCGCGTAAGTTCATATGGATCAGTTTTAAGTCTTCGGGCTGTTTTCCCAGCCTCACACAATGTAAAAAAAACACACAATAAGTAGAAATATTGTTTGACCTAAACACCAGCCTTCTCATTGTGCGTTATTGAATATCTAATTAAACGTAGTTATTCCAGAACCGTAAAAATTATTTCTGAATCATGGAACACGGTATGGGTTTGCTTCTGAAAATCTTCTTCTTTGGCTTCAAAAATATTTTCTACATAGGTCTGCGGATTAAGATCAATCAACGGAAACCAGGTACTCTGCACCTGGATCTGTAATTTATGCCCCTTTTTAAAGGTATGGTGTATATCCTGAAGCTTAAAACTCACTTCGGTTTTTTTGTTCGGTTCAAAAGGTTCGGGCTTAGAGAAGCTGTTCCTGAACCTGCCCCGAATAACCTCACTCCTTACCTTCATATGGTAGTTACCCATTTTCAGATAGTCCTGGGTTTCCTCATAATCTTCGGCATGGTGAGGGTAAACATCGATCACCTTCACAATCCAGTCTGCCGCAGTACCTGTTGTAGCCACCTGCAGCTTTGCGAGCACATCTCCTGTCAGGGTAAGGTCTTCTGTCAACTCAGAAGTCTCATACACCAATACATCAGGCCTGCGCGCCGCAAATCTTTGATCATCAGTCATATATTTTCGTGGGGTAAATACCATCTTGATATCTTCAGAATAAGGAACCGGTTTTTTAGGATCGCTGATGAATTCTTCAGACCCTTCTCCCGGTTTGTCATCAAGCTGCTGATTGTTCCCCAAAAACATCGATCTTTTCACTGCCTCTTTAGGGGGCCATGCTTCATAAGATTTCCATTCACGTCGCCCGGTATCATACATATAAGCTTCCGGTAAGGCAAGAGACGCATCGCCGCTACCCTTTAAAAAGTGATTAAAGAACTTTGTTTCAACATTCTTCTGGTAATTAAGGGAAATATTATCTCCAAAATAAACATTCCCTATGGCCTGCCTTTCTTTTTGACGGGCCCAATCCCCATGACTCCACGGTCCCATTACCAGGATATTATAGTTATCACTGGTCTTTTCAATTGCCTGGTAAATATTGAAGGGGCCATAAAGATCCTCAGCATCAAATAAGCCACCCACAATCATTACGGCAGGTTTAATGTCTTTTAAATGCTGTACGATACCACGTTTCTGCCAAAATTCGTCGTAGTTGGGGTGCTCCTTCAACTGCTGCCAGAATACATTGTCTTCCCCATAATATTTATCCAGGTTGCTAAGCGGCCCAACGTCCAGGAAGAATTGGTACTGATCTTCCGTTTTTAATTCTGGAAAAGAATACCAGGTGGTATCTGAAGGAGTATCTTTTTCATATCCGAAAACAGCGGTAGCCCTCCAGTAACTTAGAAAGTAAGCCCCATTATGGTGGAAATCATCAAAAAAGAAATCTCCAATAGAAGCCTGGGGAGAAACGGCCTTAACGGCAGGATGAGCATCCAGCAGGGAGTAGGTGGAGTAAAATCCGGGATAGGAAATCCCCCAGATACCTACACGGCCGTTGTTGTTGGTTACATTGTTTACAAGCCACTCAACCGTATCATAGGTATCACTGGCTTCATCGATCTCGTTACCCGTTTTTTCAGGAATATAAGGTCGCATGTTGTCATACACGCCTTCACTCATCCAGCGTCCCCTTACATCCTGGTACACGATAATGTTCCCTTCTTTCATAAGAAATTCATTGGGACCAACCTGTGACCGGAATTTATCTTCTCCATAAGGTCTGGAGCTGTACGGGGTACGGGACATAAGAATCGGGTATTCTTTTGAAGTGTCCTTCGGTGAATAAATGGTGGTATGCAGTAAAATCCCATCCCGCATGGGAATATTTACTTCCTGTTTGGTGTAATGGGCTTTGACATCAAATTCAGCATCGGTTTGTGCCAGTAAATTAGTGCTGATGAAAATAAAGAGCAGCAGAAAAATTGATTTAGGTAAACTTTTCATTTAGAGGATTTTTTATTCAAGTCCCTAAAGATATGAATTCCCCCCTAAAGCAAAATAAAAAGTCCCTTAAGACCTATTCACCATAATTCTCTACACCTTCTGCAAGCCAGGCAGCAAATTCTTCGGAATTTGGGGTATAGCCTACAGGTTTATTAAGCAGATTCATATCTGTATCCATCAGGACATAAAATGGTTGGGAGTTATTCCGGAAGTTAAGGGTCTGGAAGGTAGCCCATTTATCACCAATGGTACGTATTTCCTTTACCCCACCGTTTGGTCTTATATAATTGAATTTCTCCTCTTCGGGCAACTCTTTGCGGTCATCAACATAGAGAGAGATCAAAATGAACTCATTTCTCATAAGATCAAACACTTCAGGATCGCTCCATACCTGTTCTTCCATCTTCCGGCAATTAACGCAGGCCCAACCGGTGAAATCGAGGAGGATTGGTTTATTGGCAGCCTTGGCAGCCGCTACTCCTTCTTCAAAGACCTTGTAGGCTTCCAGTCCTAAAGGACCTTCCGTATCCTTTTCATAGATACTATAGAATAAAGGAGGAGGAAAACCGCTCAATAGTTTCAGGTTTGCAGAACGGGTATTTGATAACCCGGGAATAAGGTATACCACAAAAGCGAGAGTTGCGAATCCAAAAAATAGCCTGGTCTTTCCCAGCTTTGTTTTTGGTCCGTCGTGTGGAAACCTCAAAATTCCAAATAAATATAACATTAGCCCAATTCCAATTAATACCCAGATGCCAATAAAGATCTCCCGTTTCAGGATCCCCCAGTGCTGCACCAGATCTGCATTTGAAAGGAATTTAAACGCGAGGGCGAGTTCTATAAACCCTAGCACCACTTTAACCGAATTAAGCCATCCCCCGCTTTTTGGAAGTGAGTTCAGCCAGTTAGGGAACAGGGCGAATAACGCAAACGGCAGGGCAAGCGCAAGGCCAAAGCCCCCCATCCCGAAAGAAAGCTGCATCGCGCCCCCATCTGTAGTAAGGGAACTACCTAAAAGCGAGCCAAGTATAGGGCCGGTACAGGAAAAGGAAACCAGGGCAAGGGTAAGTGCCATAAAGAAGACGCCTATTACTCCCCCAAAACTGGAGGCCTTGTCATCCATCTTGCTGCTCCAGGAACTGGGAAGGGTGATCTCATAATATCCGAAGAAAGAGAATGCGAAAAATATAAAAATGATAAAGAAAACGATGTTTAGGGTGACATTGGTGGAAATATTATTCAACACCTCAGGATTCACCGAATCCAGTAAGTGAAACGGCAGGGAAAGTAAAAGATAGATAAGGAAAATAAACACCCCATACATAATGGCATTCACTAGACCTTTTCTTTTGGTCCTTGCTCCTTTGGTGAAGAATGAAACAGTTAAAGGGATCATTGGGAAAACACAGGGAGTGAGCAAAGCGATCAATCCTCCAATGAATCCAAGAAAGAACAGGGTCATATACCCACTCTCTTCTTCCTGGTGCAGGTCCATCCCTCCGGCGCCCTTTGCATTGATATTAAGGGCAGCTGTTTTAGCCATATCATCCTCAGAGACAGAAATATCTTTATTCCCGGCTGTTACTTCTCCCGAAGAAAGGGAAAGACTAAAAGGTACAATTTCCGGAGCAAGACATTTTTCCTCATCACAAACCATGAAGAAGACCTCCGCTTCCACTGCAGGATCTGTTCCCGGCTGTACTTTTATATCCTGTGTAAAGGTAACTTCATCTCCAAAATATTTGATATCCATTTCAAAAACGGGATCAAAAAGAGCGGTACCATCGGGTTCTGTGGTCTCCCCAATCAATTCATATCCGGCTTCCTCATAATTGTAACTGAATTCTGTAGGCAACGGTCCTCCTTCCCCCACCTCTTCCTGAGAATAAAGGTGCCAGCCGGGCTCCAATTCGGCCGTGAAGATCAATTGATAGACCGAATCGTTTTGTTTCTCTACGGAAGCATGCCAGGTGACGGGACTTTCAATATCTGATTCCCCCTCATTGAAAATTTGTGCATAAGACGAAAAACCGGTGGTGATAAATAAAAAGAGTAATACTATTATTCTCATGGTGTATATGTTAATCGTAAAATGGAAGAAGTGTCCTCGTCCACTCCAAACCTCGAGTCTGGCCGGTGCCCTATCACCCAAACAATCTCGTCACGGGAGCAGAGTAACCAGCAATTTTCTTTCTCGGGCAAAGATAACTTCTCATCCTTAAAATATTTGCTAAGTTTCTTTTTTCCTTTCATTCCAAAGGGATAAAAATAATCGCCGACTTCCCATTTTCTTACGGTGAGGGGAAATTGCAGCTTATGTTTGTCAAGAAAGATGGTGTTCTTCCCTTCATCGGAAATTTCATTAACGTCATTAAAATGAAAAGTACCCATTCGAAGCATCACCACCTCCTCTTCGGCAAGGATCTCATACTCACGCTCATCGGGCTGCGGAAGGACCGTAAGTAATAACTGTTCCCGGTCTTTTATGAGCCGGTGTGTTTTTGAATAAACGATCTTTCCCGGCTGGGCATCCAATAAATCATATAGGTCATTCCATTCTGTAAAGCCAAAGGACCTGAATAGTTCATACAGCACCGCTTTTAAATGCGGAATGGTCTTTAGCAATTTGATATTAAAACTGTACCCAAAATCCTCTTCTTTGGCAATCCTGGGAAACAAGGTGGAAATATAATCTTCAATAAGCACCGTGCTCTGTTCCAGATGGTCAATTGTATTTTTAAAACTATCCAGCAGCTTCGGGTTCATCTCCTCCAGTTTCGGAATGATCTCCTGTCTTATCCTGTTCCTCAGATATTTCCCGCTTGCATTACTACTGTCTTCCCTCCACTTGAGGTGTGAAGTCCTGGCATAAGCTTCAATATCTTCTCTGGGAAAAGGCAGTAAAGGCCTCAGTAAGAATTCATTTCTTACCGGTATTCCTGTCAAACCTTCTATTCCGGTTCCCCTTATAAAGTTGATCAAAACGGTCTCCAGGTTATCATTGGCATGGTGAGCGGTGAATACGTGGTCAAAAGAAAGTGTTTCCCTTAGCTCCTCAAACCAATGATATCTTAACTCACGGGCAGCCATTTGGATAGATATCTTTTTACCTGCCGCATAGGCTTCAGTTTCAAAACCTTCAATAAAGACTTCACATTCCAGTGCATCAGCCAGTTCAAGTACAAAGGCTTCGTCCCCGTCACTCTCACTTCCGCGCAGATGAAAGTTACAGTGAGCAAGAGCTATGTTCAGGTTACACTTCTTACACAAATGGGCCAGAACAACACTATCTACACCACCGCTAACAGCGACCAATATCTTAGCTTCGCCGATTTTAGGGAAATTCTCCTGAAGATGTCTTTTAAAGCTTAGCAACATAGGCTCAAATATACCAAAAATGCCCGTTTTACACGGTTATCTGAAAGGGGATAAGGAACTTCTGGGAAATTATTTTCAATTATTTTTCCAGCACCTCCAGGAGTGCCTTCGCTTTGACCATACACTCATTGTATTCCTTCTCTGGCACAGAGCCCGATGTAATGGCTCCTCCTACAGAAAAGGACAAATATTTATTGTTGCGGGCATAAAGAATACTTCGTATCACCACATTGAAATCAAAATCATTATCTGGGGTAAAATATCCTACTGCACCACTGTAAACTCCTCTTTTTGTTTCCTCAAGATCTTCGATGATTTTCATGGCAGAGATCTTTGGCGCTCCGGTCATACTGCCCATGGGAAAAGTGGTTCGCAATACCTCGACAGCAGAAATACCCTCATCCAGTTGTGACCGTACCGTAGAGATCATTTGATGCACCTGTTCAAAGGTGTAGATCTTGCAAAGTTCCTCCACCTCTACCGTACCTTTTTTTGCTGTTTTGGAAAGATCATTCCTCACCAGGTCTACGATCATCACATTTTCTGAACGTTCTTTGGGATCATTTTCAAGTTGCGCTGCCAGTTCAAGATCTTCTTCGGCATCTTTTGATCTGCGGGCAGTGCCTTTAATAGGCTGAGATATGATCTCATTTCCTTTCTTCTGAAGATATCTCTCAGGTGACGCTGAAAGCAGAAAATGCTCCTGGTGCTTTAAAAATCCTGCAAATGGCGGATTGGAAATGGCATTCAGGGCCACATATGTTTTTAAGGGATCTATTTCGACATTTTCTGCATAGAATTCCTGGCAAAAATTTGCTTCGTAGATATCCCCACGCTGAATATATTCAAGGACTTCTTTAATCTTCTTCAGGTATTCCTCCTTTTCTATACGGGGCTTAAGTCTTATTGCTGACGGAATCGAAGTCTTTTCAGACTTATCTTCGGAAGAAACCATGTTGAAAATTTCCTCCAGGTCTTGTTGGAGTTCGTCGTCGACAAGATTTAGATAGCGTACTTCGAGTTCGTCACCCTTCAGAAGGAAAAGTTTTTTTGGCTGAAAGAAGAAAAGATCTGAAAAACCGAGGCCGTCAAAATTTTTTGAAGTGAGCTCCTCGGTGTCATTTTTAAGGTCATAGGAAAGGTATCCAAAAAGCCAGTCCCGGGTGGTTTCCTGATACTCCTGCAACCTGGCAAAAGCACGATGGGTATCTGTCTGAATGGCTGTAAAGGCATCTGCCGCAAGCACGGCATCATAAGTAGAAAACTTCTGTTGGTGATCATTGCTATCAAGCCATGCAACCTCCTCATATTGCTGCGACCACTCCAGCAAAGCCATTTTGATGCCCGGTACATCTTTAATTTTTACTTTTTTAAGACCCCGCACCTATTCCTTGATTAGCTGTGAAAAGGAAGTGACCACCTCCACAACACCCATCTCAAAAACTTCATTGGAAAGGGTTCCTTTTGCGGCATCAAAATTTTCATAGAACTGAGGAAGGCTGAAGCTTTCTACGATCTCTCCTCCAAACCTGGGGAATTGCAGTTTACAATATTCAAGGGAAGCAGCCCCTCCCCTTTGCCCTGGAGAGGTGCTCATTAAGAGTATCTTTTTTCCTTCCATGAACTTTCTGTCTATCCTGGATAACCAGTCGAGAATGTTTTTGAAAAATGCCGAAACATTGCGATTATGTTCGTTCACCGAAATTATTAGGGCTTGATGGTCGAGGATCTTCTCGTATAGCAATTTGATATTTTCAGGAATTCCTATTTTTTCTCTGGCATTGCTGTACATAGGGATCTCCAGCTCACGTAGTTTTAGAACTTCTATCTCGTGTTCAGTGATCCTACCTACCACATTGAGAATTAACTCGTGGTTAATGGAAACCGGACTGTTGGAACCGGCAAAAGCAAGGATCTTGGTCATAAATTGGATTGTTTGGAGCCAAAAATACGAATTATACTTCAAGGAAAACATCAGGTTTCGAGTAACGGGAGGAGTGATTTTATAAAATGACGGCATTATTGAGACAATGCTTCTCATTGTCTTACCTTTGCAAAAAATTACAAACGTGACTTTTAAGGATCTTAGCTTAACTACCCCCCTATTGAATGCCCTTGATGATCAAGGCATCACCACTCCAACTCCTGTACAGGAGCAAACGGCATCGGTCATTTTCTCGGGAAGGGATATGGTGGGAATTGCCCAGACAGGTACCGGAAAAACCCTGGCTTACCTCTTACCCCTTCTAAAAATGCTGAAATATTCGGTTCAAAAGAACCCAAGGATCCTGATCCTTGTGCCTACGAGGGAACTGGTTGTGCAGGTGGCTGAGGAACTGGAAAAGGTGACCAAATATATGAACGTTCGTGTACTGGGCATCTATGGAGGTACGAACATTAATACTCAAAAACAATTGGTTGCCCAAGGACAGGATATTCTGGTGGCAACCCCGGGAAGACTCTATGATCTGGCTATAAACCGGGATTTACAGTTAAAATCTGTTCAAAAACTGGTTATTGACGAAGTGGATGTGATGCTGGACCTTGGTTTCAGGTTTCAACTGAACAATATCCTGGAACTCTTGCCTACCAGCCGGCAGAATATAATGTTCTCGGCTACCATGACCCCAGATGTTGAGGAACTCATCTTTGAAAACTTCAGAAATCCGGAGACCATTTCTGTAGCAGCAAGCGGTACCCCCCTGGAAAACATTCACCAAACTCTTTATAAAGTTCCGAATTTCTACACGAAGGTCAATCTTTTGAAAGAATTGCTTCGGAATAAGGAGGAATTTCACAAGGTTTTGATCTTCACCGGAAATAAACGAATGGCCGATAGGCTTTTTGACCAGCTAAGTCCTGCTTTTGCGGAAGAATGTACCATTATTCATTCCAACAAGACACAAAATTATCGCTTACGCAGCATCAGGCAATTTGGAGAAGGTTTCTGCCGTATCCTGGTTGCCACAGATGTTATGGCCAGAGGGCTGGACATTGAGCAGGTAAGCCATGTCATCAATTTTGACACTCCTGCATATCCCGAAAATTACATGCATCGAATAGGCCGTACCGGAAGGGCAGAAAAGGAAGGCCATTCAATCCTGTTCACGACACCAAAGGAGGAAGAGGACCTTGAAAAGATCGAGGGTTTGATGAATATGAATATCGAACGATTGGACCTGCCTTCAGAAGTAGAGATCTCTACAGAATTGATTCCTGAGGAACAACCGAAGATCAATGAGATCAATAATCCAACTAAAATGGGGGATGCAGATGCCCCTGGCCCTGCTTTTCATGAGAAAAAGGAAAAGAATCAAAAGGTTAATTTAGGAGGGGTATACCGGCGTGAGATCAAGAAAAAGTATAAAAAACCACAAACCAGGGGAGACAAAAACTACAACCGCAAAAAGAAAAAGTAGGTAAAAACTATATTCTATCGTCTTAAAGTATAATTAAGATCATAACCCGGTGGGATAAATTCCCCGGGGGCGGCCAGTTTCTTTCATGCTTCGAATGAATGTTTCTCCAGAATAAACTTAACATTATTTAAACTAAATAAATTGTTAACTACCTTTTATGAAAATCGAAGTATAAGTGATTAAACTCTGAACATCACTTGCCATTTTTTTGTAGTAATATCAAAGGATACGGGAGATACAATATAAAAGCGAAAACAATTCCTTCTTTCATCCCTGTATTTTAAATTCCGTCTTCCTCTCCCATT
Organism: Salinimicrobium flavum; assembly: GCF_042684505.1. Taxonomy (NCBI): domain Bacteria; kingdom Pseudomonadati; phylum Bacteroidota; class Flavobacteriia; order Flavobacteriales; family Flavobacteriaceae; genus Salinimicrobium; species Salinimicrobium flavum. The sequence goes on along the minus strand of NZ_JBHULT010000010.1, from coordinate 58,994 downwards.
ATCACTGCCATCTTCTTTTTTTCACCAAAACTTCACCTCCTTCACAAAAAATAAAAAAAATTTTGTTGCCAAACCAACAGTAAAATCAGGGTGTTCCCTGAAAAATAATAAATAATAGTAAAAAACTGATTGTTAAGGGGTTGGAAATTTAAATTTTTATATTAAATTTAACTTAACAAAGACCCCTCGTTTATTGTGGCCTGAGCTTCTGTATTTTACAGAATTGTCCGAGCAATTACTTTCTCATTTGGCATGAAAAAAAGTAACTACATCTTAGATGAACAATTATTGGGGGTACCTCATAGTCTCTTCAATGGCAGCAATGGCTATGAAAGTCAGGAATTTTTACTTTTTATAAGTTCCCTGGAGAATGTAGAACTTAAAGGACTTAATAATAAAGGGCACAGGTATTTTAAACAAATACTGGACGAGAACCTTTCCGGGGAACAGTTTTATAAAAATGTTATTCATCCTGAAGATTATCCATTTTTCCTCCATTTTTTAAAAAGCTGCGAAGACCTTTCTCCCGGCGAAGAAAATGAAACCACAGTTAGGGTCAAATCTCCTTTTGGATACTGGAAACAATTCCTTTTTAAGAACCGGCTTTATTCAGGAATGGTGAAAGGCGACGAAAAATTCGTCCTAAGCATGGCCAGGGCTCTGGATCCTTATCAGAAGAATTTCAGGAAAAGTTCGGGTGCAAACCTCGAAACTGAAAAATCCCTTGAAGAAAGTTTAAACCGGTACAGGGTCCTTGTCAATTCTCTTGATGAAGGCTTCTGCATCATTGAAATAATTTTTGATCTTCAAAAGAACCCTTTCGACCAGTTATTTGTGGAGATCAATCCCGCATTTATAAAACATGTGAGAATCCCTGCTCCCCTTGGAAAGACCATGAAAGAGCTTTCTCCCAATCATGGGACACATTGGTTTACGACCTATGCAAACATACTGGCCACGGGAGAAGCAGTACGCTTTGAGGAATATGCTCATGACCTTCAAACCTGGCTTGATGTATACGCTTTCCCAATAGGCACCAGCAAAAACAGGAAAGTAGCCATACTTTGTACTGACATAACCCAGAGAAAACAGGCTGAGGAAGATCTCAAAAAAATGAATGAGATCCTGGAGTACAAGGTTAGAAAACGCACCAAAGAACTGAAAGAGAATAGCGATCTTCTGCAAATGGTCTTTGACACCGTCAATCAGGGAATTTTTCTTTTAAAACCTTATTTCGGGGATAACCTGGATATTGTAGACTTCACTTATGTTCGGGTGAATAAAAGGGTAAAAAGATATTACAAGGAGGAGCAGATGGTTGGCCGCAGATTTCTCGAATTAAATCCGCAGGCGACCAGAACAGGGGCTTTTGAAATTTTTAAACAGACCATGCTGACCGGGGAATCCAAAGACTTCGAGGTTTGTTTCAAAAGGAAAGGTAAAAGCAACTGGTTTAGGATTACGACCAGGAGACAAAAAGGTTTTTTAATTAATTCCTTAGAAAATATTACCCGGAAAAAACAGAGAACGCAAACCCTGAAGGATTCGATGCGCTTTAAAAAGCAACTCATCAAAACCTCACCAGATATCATTCTTATCTTCAACCTGTATGAGGAAAAAGTGAGATTCATGAACCGCGGGTTTATGTTCAATCCCAAACTGTCACAGGATAAAGTAGAGGGTATGCCTTTAATGGATATTCTTCCATTGATCCATCCTCAAGACCGGGAAAAGGCAATGCAATTCCATAGCCAACTACTTAAAGCCTCAGATAAGGAGATTATGGACATTGAATTCAGGTTGAAAGGACCTGACCATTCATGGAATTATTTTAATGCCCGCGGAAAGGTCTTTATGCGTAACAAAAAGGGGAATGTATATGAATACATTATTTTGCTGCGCAATGTACAGGAACAAAAGAAAACCCAGCAGGCCCTTATTAACGCTGAAAAATTATCTATCAAGGGAGAGATCGCAAGAACCCTGGCTCATGAACTTCGAAACCCGTTGGCCAGCATAGATATATCTGCAGACATACTCAATAAGAAAATTGAAGGTCCTGCCAGAAAAAAGGTGTCCAATTATGTCAAAATAATCAAGCGGAGTACCAATACCCTTAATAACCTGGTAACCAATTTACTTACCTCATCTAATTATTCCCCTTCTGTCCTAAAAAAATGCTGCCTGGCCAGAACCACGAATTTAGCCCTGGCCCAGGCAAAGGACAGGATCTACCTTACAGGTATAAAGGTGATCAGGAATTTTAAAGGTCCTTATTATATTAATGCTGATAAGGAAAAGCTGAAGATCGCACTGTTGAATATTATAGTGAATGCCAGTGAGGCTATGACCCCTAATGAAGGTATCCTGACCATCGACATTGAAAACCTGGATAAAGCATTCAGGCTATCCATAAGTGATAATGGTTGCGGGATGAAACCGGAAGAAATTGACAGGTTATTTGAATCCTTCTATACCAACAAGGTTGGAGGTATGGGAGTGGGATTAAGTTCAGTCAAAAATATCCTGGATGAACATAGAGCTTTGATAGAGGTAAAAAGCGAGCCAAATAAAGGAACTACCTTTATACTCACTTTTCCAGCCTTTGAAAGTGAGCAGGCTAAAAATTAAATATCTTGTCCACAAGAATGATTATTGCGTATCTTCGGCACTAAATTGAAGGTCAGATTTCCGGAAGGGAATCTGCAGCCTTGAACAAACCACCAAAAATTCAAGCAGTGTTGTATGGGAATAATTGATTCCATAGGCAATCTGGTGATGAAAAGCCGGATAGAAGACTTAGAAAATACTATTAATAATCCGCACAGAACCCAGGAAGATGTATTAAGGAAACTCCTGGATACAGCAAAGGATACGAGATACGGAAAGAAATTTGGTTTTGGGAGCTTAAAAAACTACGAACAGTTCAAAAGGGAAATTCCCCTGAACACCTATGAAGATCTTTTTCCCTATATCGAAAGTATTTTAAAGGGACAGCAGAATGTGCTCTGGCCTACCCCTATAAAATGGTTTGCAAAATCCTCAGGAACAACGGGATCAAACAGCAAAGTAATCCCTGTGTCTACAGAAGGGCTGGAGCAATGTCATTACCAGGGAGGCAGGGATATGATCGCTCTGTACATAAATAATTATCCCGACGCTAAACTTTTTTCAGGAAAGAACCTCTCTATTGGAGGCAGCCAGGAAAATAATTTTTCCAACAGCAATAATGGTTTCTATATCGCCAACATATCTGCCATTGTGATGAAGAACCTTCCTTTTTGGGCCCAATTTGGTCGTACGCCGGGGCTGGAGGTTACTATGATGAATGACTGGGAGGAAAAGATAAGGAAGATCGCCGAGATCACCACTCAGCAAAATGTGACCAGTCTGGCTGGTTCTCCTATGTGGATGCTCCTTTTGTTGCAGCATATCGTGCAGGAGCAAAAGATCAGTTATATCCAGGAAATCTGGCCTCAACTGGAAGTATTTTTCCACGGCTCTGTATCCTTTGCTCCCTACCGACCATTGTTTGAAGCACTAGACAAAGATAACAGCCTGCGGTACCAGGAGATTTTCAATGCAACAGAAGGATTCTTCGGGCTTCAGGATCAAATAAATGATCCTTCCCTCTTGCTAATGCTTAATTACGGGATCTTCTATGAATTCATACCAGAAAAAGAATTCCTGTTAGAAAACCCTACAGTGGTACCACTTAGTGAAGTGGAAAAGGGCATAAATTATTCGATGGTCATTACCACCAACAGCGGTTTATGGCGGTATAAAATTGGGGATACCGTAAAATTTACCAGTACCAGTCCATACCGGTTTCTTATTACAGGCAGAACCAAACATTGCATTAACGTTTTTGGAGAGGACCTGTTTGTTGAACACGCAGAAAAAGCTCTTTCTATCGCTTGTAGATCAACAGGAGCAGTTTTAAGGGATTTCACGGCGGCCCCTTTTTTTTATGAGCAACAAAAGAAGGGATATCATGAATGGCTAATTGAATTCGTAACCCCCCCGAATAATCTCAGGGAATTTACCGGTATCCTCGATAAAGAACTTGGAAACCTGAATGATGACTATGCCGCTAAAAGAAAACAGGATATCGCTATACAGGCACCTGTGATCAGGGAAATGCCTTCGGGAACCTTTTACCAGTGGCTAAAACGGAAGAATAAACTGGGAGGCCAGCACAAGATTCCCCGTCTGTCAAACAGCAGGGAGCTTATTGAAGAACTTATAGATTTTCAAAAGGGTCTGAAAACTGAAGCCTAAGCTTTACTCCTCTAGTAATTCATCAAGTAACTTTCGAAACTTGGAATCGTGCCAGTTGGCAGCACCGGTCTTATCTACCACAAGCTCCCCCTTTTTAGAGATCACATAAGTAGTGGGCAGGGTATTGGATTGTAAATTACCGGGAGCCTGCGAAAGGGGCCGAAAAACAGGAAGAGAATATCCCTTTTTTTCAAGAAAACCCTGCAGCTTTTCATTCTCTTCTGAAGAAACAAAATAGAAGTTAACCTTTTCTCCATATTCATCATACAACTTTTGAAAGGATGGCATTTCTGCAATACATGGAGGGCACCAGGTAGCCCAAAGATTTACTATGGCCACTTTTCCTTCCGTTTCCCTGAAATTATGCCGTTGCCCTTCCATGTCTGCCAGCAACCAGTTATAGGAATCTATGGTTTCCCTTTTTTCCGGTGCCACTTCCGAAGGACTGAAGGCGATCAATCTATTTAAAGTAACCTGAATGGGTTTTCGCGTCTGCGGAATGATAAGCAGGGCTATGAAAAGGATAAATAGGATATTGGACCAATTTTTCTTTAAAAACTTCATCTACAGAATATTTAAAATCCAAAGATAACATATTAAAACCGCCTGGTACGGGAAAGGTAAGATGAGACGATATTCAACCGGCCCGTTTTTACGGAATTTAGTATCTTCAGGGCAAATTTTTTACAATGAAACAAAAGCATATAAACATCACGAAAAAAACCGGAATGGGTTTGATGACCGCTTTGGTGATCGCGGGTTGTGGATCGGGAAACCAATCTACTGCTCCAACAGCTGAACCGGCAGTTGAAAATCAACAACAAGTACAAACAGCAGTTATGGAAAACGATCTTTTAAACGAATGGGAAGGGCCTTATGGAGGGGTTCCTGACTTCGATGAAATGGACCTGGCCCATCTAAAACCTGCCATGGAACAAGGAATGTCCCTGCATCTTGAGGAAATTGAGGCGATCGCCAACAATCCTGAACCCCCCACTTTTGAGAATACTATACTTGCTCTGGAAAAAGCAGGCAAACCTCTTGACCGTGCTTTTACCTTTTACAGTATCTGGAGTAGTAATCTCTCCTCTCCGGAATTTCGCGAGATCCAGGAAGAAATGGCTCCGAAGATTTCAGAATACTCTTCTAAGATCTCACAGAACAAGCAGCTATTTCAAAGAATCAAAACTGTATACGAAAATTCCCTGCAAAATCCTTTAGCCGCAGACCAGCAACGGGCTGTACAGCTGATTTATGAAGATTTCGCCATGGAAGGGGCAGATCTTAATGAAGAAGATAAAAAACGATATGCAGAGATCAATAAAGAATTATCCAGGCTATACACTCAGTTCTCCAACAACGTATTGGCAGAAGAGGAAAATTATGTGGTTTACTTTACCGAAGATCAAACAAGTGGTTTACCGGAGTCATATATCAACTCAGCGGCCAATGCAGCAGCAGACCGTGGAGAGGAAGGCCGTTATGCCGTAATCAACACACGTTCCTTTATGGACCCATTCCTTACCTATTCAGATGAAAGAGAACTTCGGAAAAAGGTCTGGACCAACTATTATTCCCGTGGAGATAATAACGATGAATTCGACAATAAAGCTCTCATTAAGGAGATCCTGAAATTAAGGGATGAAAGAGTGGAGCTGTTGGGCTATGACAACTTTGCCCAGTGGAGACTTCAAAACCGAATGGCTAAAACCCCTGAACGTGCAATGGAATTAATGGAAGCCGTATGGCCGGCAGCCCTTGCACGGGTGGAAGAAGAAGTGGCCGATATGCAGGCACTGGCTAATGCTGAAGGAGCCGATATAACCATCGCACCCTGGGATTACCGTTACTATGCCGAAAAAGTAAGACAGCAGAAGTATGATCTTAATTCTGACGAAGTAAAGCAATATCTGCAGCTTGATAAATTAACCCAGGCATTGTTCTTTACTGCCGAAGAGGTATTCAACTACAAATTCTCACCGGTACCTGAGGGTACAGTGCCTGTTTTTCATGAAGATGTAAAGGTTTGGGAAGTTACAGATAAAGACAGCGGGAAACATATAGGACTATGGTATCTGGATCCTTATGCCCGAAAAGGAAAAAGATCGGGTGCATGGGCTTCCATGTACCGCAGCCATACGAACATGGATGAAGAGGAGACTGTACTGGCTTCCAATAATTCCAATTTTATCAAGCCGGCGCCGGGAGAACCTACCCTGATCTCCTGGGATGACGCGACCACCTTCTTCCATGAATTTGGCCACGCCCTTCATTTCTTTACTTCTGAAGTGAGGTATCCTGTATTGAACAGCGGCGTAAGGGATTACACCGAGTTCCAATCACAATTGCTTGAGAGATGGTTGTCAACGGATGAAGTGATCAACAGATTCCTGGTACATCATGAAACCGGAGAACCCATTCCGCAGGAACTTGTGGCCAAGATCAAAAAAGCTTCCACTTTCAATCAGGGATTTGCCACTACTGAATTCCTGGCTTCGGCTTTAATGGATATGAAATTGCATACTACAGATCCTGAGGAAATAAACATGGATACTTTTGAGGAAGAAACTCTTGCCGAACTAAACATGCCAAAGCAGATCGTCATGAGACACAGGACCCCGCATTTTGGACATGTTTTTTCAGGAGAAGGATATGCGACCGGCTACTACGGTTATTTATGGGCAGATGTTTTGACATCTGATGCAGCTGAAGCCTTCAGAGAAGCTCCGGGAGGTTTCTATGACAAGAATGTGGCTGCAAAACTGGTGCAGTATCTTTTTGCTCCCCGCAATGCGATGGACCCCGCTGATGCTTACCGGGAATTCAGAGGCCGGGATGCTAAAATTGATGCTCTTATGAGGGATCGTGGTTTCCCCGTACCTACTGAAGATAAAAAGAACTAAGAGTAAATCTGAATTTTAAAAGCCAGATCTTTTACAGGATCTGGCTTTTTTTTGTTTTAAGCTTGCTGAAATTTTAGAATCACATGAGTTCTTTAAAATGATCGTGTAAGGCTTTTTCTGCCGCGTGGAAACCACACATCCCATGAACTCCTCCACCCGGAGGAGTAGAAGATGAGCAGATATAAGCACGAGGATCAGGTGTTGAATAGGGTGATAACTTCACAATAGGTCGGGTGAACAATTGAGTAATATCCTGTTTACCACCATTTATATCTCCACCAATTAAATTAGGATCAAATTCCTGAAGATCAAAAGTGTTCATTTTAGATCTCGCGAGAATAGTATCCTTAAAACCGGGCGCTGCGCGTTCTATTTGGTTTTCAATAACCCCAGAGTAATCTATGGTACTGCCATTAGGGACGTGAATATACGCCCAGGCGGTATGTTTTCCTTCGGGTGCACGGGTAATATCAAAAGGAGAATGCTGGGCCACCAGTACGTAAGGCGTACCTGAAATATTGTTTTTGTGTATTTCCTTTTCCGACTCCTCAATTTCTTCTTTAGAAAACCCAATATGAATTGTTCCTGCTTTCCGGCATTTTTCACTGCTAAAGGGAATAGGTTCGCTCAGGGCCCAGTCCATTTTAAACACTCCTGCCCCATACTTGTAATTCTCCATCCTGTTTCTGTATAGGGAATTAAAATTAAGACCTTTTATTCTTAACAGCTGGCGTGGCGTAAGATCAAATAGATATGCGTAAGCGTTCGGGAGGTCTCTGACGTCAATTACCGGATTATTCAGGAACAATTCCCCTCCCAGGGACCGGTAATGCTCCAGAAGGGCTGCGGTGAAATTTCCGGCTCCTCCTTTTGGAAATGGCCAGTTATATTTATGTGCGCCGGTGGTAAGTACAAGACCAAAAGAAGCCGAGGCAATGTTGGTCAAAGGCAGGGTTGAATGTGCCGCAGAACCATAAAAGAAAACCTTGGTCCTCTCATTTTTAAAGTAATGGTTTGCCAACATTTGAGCCGAAGGCATTGCTTTTAATCCAAATTTCATAAAAGCCAGGGGATGGTCTGGAATCCCGATGGGTCCCAGCAGGTCATTGTCGATTTTGGACCAGTCGCTCAAAAGGGAACCAAACAGTTTCAAATAGGCCTGTTCATCTTCCCCCAATTGAGCTGCTGTTCTGGCAAGATCCTTATAACAGGCATATGCAGTGCCATCCTCAAAAGGATGCGCGTAGGCCACCTCTGGATGGACCCATTCCAGACCATATTGGGCCAGGGGAAGTTTCCTGAAAAAAGGTGAGGCCAGTCCTAATGGTAAAATGGCAGAACCCACATCATGTTTGAATCCCGGAAGGGTTAATTCGCTGGTCCTGGTGGCACCACCGGGTGTTGCCGCTTGTTCAAAGATGGCAGTCTGCAACCCTTTTTCCTGAAGCCTTATGGCCGCAGCAATTCCGTTACTTCCGCTCCCTATAATAATCGCATCGTATTTTGAAGGCATTATGGCAGCTCTTTTAGATCGAGATCTCTCAAGTACTCCTCGAAGGTGATACTTCCGTTTTTTTCTCCTATCATATCTTGAGTAGTGATGTGCTTAAAGTATTTAAGTTTGTCTGACATGTCCTCATCGACCATTTCCGGCAGGAACATTCCCCACTCTGCAACTTTTTCGGGCACTTCGATAATCTTACCACCAATTTTATTTTTGATCATTTCTGCCATCTCCTTTCGGGTATGGATCATGGGGCCTCCTACTTCTATGACCTGAGGACCGGTCTCAAGATATTTTACCACTACTTCAGCAAGATCTTTTTGATGTATACTATTGGTCTTTGCACTCCCATCTCCTATTATGGGAATAAGTTTACGTTTAGCCATAATTGCCAGGTCATTGAGTCCCGAAAAGAAGCCAACCGGTCTAATTATAGTATAGTCGATACCCGAAGCTTCCAGAGCATCTTCAAACATTCTATGGACTTTAGGGATCTCAAATTCTGTAGCTTCTTCTGCTCCTTTTATGGAAACGTATACAAACCTCTCAACCCCATTTTTAAGAGCATCATCAAGTAAATTACTGTTGGCGTAAAAGTCGGTCTCCAAAAATGAATTGCCGCGATCTGTGAAGAGACTTACACTTTTACCCAGTGCAGAGATCACAGTGGTTATTCCCTTTGTTATATCCTTGATCTCTAGATTTCCCTTACTGGCATCTGCCTGCCAAATGTCCTGAGTGTAGGGTGCGACTTTTTCCGCCCCATCTCCCGTAAAAACCAGGCCCCTGAGATCATGGCCATTTTCGTGGAGTATTTTGACTACTTCAAGTCCCAGGGCACCAGAAGCACCTGCTACTAAAATTTTCCCGCTCATAGTTTTCTTTTCCTTTAAAATACTATAATATCAGGAACAAAGGCTTGAGAGGGTGTACGATTAACACAACTTTAAAAACATCAGGCTTGTTGTTGCCTGCGTTCCCGTTCCATCTCACGACGACAGACTAATCGTAGCTTTTCTTTTGCCTTATCGAGAGAAATGATTTTTTTGTGTTGGCAGGAAATTTTCTGAGGGGGACGACCAATGATCAATCTGGAAAGAACTTCTTTCTCTGAAAGGTCCAGATTATCAAGGTGAGGTTTCATGAGGCTGTAAATTGTTCTCGCATCCATAACTCAAGTTATAAAAGTTTAGCAATTAGGCGGTTCCCATTCAAGATACTAAAAATTTTTGGAACAAGCTGCACCAGATACAGGCAAGAGGACATCAGACCCGTAGAATACGAGTTGAAAAAATGAGGGACAAAGATGAACTCAGGTTTGAAAAAGATTTCAAAAATGAGGTTCAGCGGGATTGATCTTACTTAGTGAATTCCAAAATTACCAACACAATAGCCATTAAAGCAATAAGGAATATGATTCCTAAAACGATAGCAATAATAACTTTTTGTGCAGTAGAGAACTCAAGAGTATAGTTTTTCCATATGCTAGTTAATGCGTTCATAACAATTGAAATTTAGAGGTAATTTCATTTTTTTGTTCATCTGCTGTAGATCCTGAAAAATATTTTAAGAATTACCTTACAGAAGAAAGTTAATTTACAAAATATTTAAGTATTTGACAATCAGTTACTAAAATATCTAAATTCTTTTCGATTAAGTGCTGTTTTAGGAAAATCGTAACAGGAATTTTACTACAGTAAAGGATGATATAACATAAGGTAAAGGCTGAAGGAATTATTAATTTTTTAGCACACTTTCCTCTCCCACTACTTACTTTTGCAGAAATGAAGGAAAAGAACAAATATACTGAGGGGAGGATCTTTAATTCCCTTTTCAGCCTTGCAGTACCCATCATTCTGGCTAACATTTTGCAAACCGCTTACCAGCTCATCGATACGTTCTGGCTGGGGCGATTAGGCGCCAATGCCGTTGCGGCAGTGAGCATAAGTTTTCCATTACTTTTTCTTGTTCTTTCAATTGGATCGGGCCTTACCCTGGCGGGAACTGTACTGGTTTCCCAGTATAAGGGTGGCGGGAACCAAAAGATGGTAGATTTTAATTCGTCGCAGACCATTTCCCTTATCTTTTTTATTTCCCTCCTGCTGTCCCTTCTCAGCTACCACGTTGCAGACCCCCTTATGAAAATCATAGGTGCCGGTCCTGAAATACTGGACTCTGCAGTAAGTTATTTTAAGGTTTCTTCGATTGGTTTTGTATTCCTGTTTATGTTCTTTGCTTTCCAGTCCTTAATGAGAGGAATAGGGAATGTAATGTTGCCTGTTTATATTGTGTTGTTCACTGTATTCCTGAACCTTGTTCTTGATCCGCTTTTTATTTACGGGTATGGACCAATTCCGGAGTATGGGGTGGCCGGTGCTGCTATTGCCAGTATTATCACCCAGGCATTATCTGCAGCTATTGGGCTCTGGATACTTTTCAGAGGCAAAAGCGGAATAAAGATCCATTTCAGCGAAATGCGGCCACATCTTTCTACCCTTACCAAAATTGTAAACCTCGGTATTCCTGCCAGCATAGAACAATCTACACGAGCCCTGGGAATGACAATGATGGTTGTGTTGGTTACTAGCTTTGGCAGCGAAGTAGTTGCTGCTTACGGAATTGGAGCCAGGATCCTGAGCTTTATTGTCATCCCTGCACTTGGACTGGCCATTGCGACCACCTCCCTGGTGGGCCAGAATATTGGTGCCATCAAAATAAAAAGGGCTGAAAAGGTGGCGAACCTAAGTAGCCAGATCGCTTTTTTCGGACTAACCGGAATGGGCATGATCATGTTCTACTTTGCCGAACCACTTACTGCTTTCTTCATTCCCAATGATCCCGATGTTATTCAGGATGCCGCTTACTTTATCAAAGTCATGGCACCCAGTTTCGGACTTCTGGGGGTACAGCAGGTTCTCAACGGAGTCTTCAACGGAGCTGGATTTACCAAGGCCTCCATGCTAATTTCGATCCTAAACCTGTGGATCATAAGATTTCCGTTGGCCTTTCTGCTGTCCTACAACACACTTTTGGGTTATGAAGGCATCTGGTGGGCCTTCCCTGTTTCTAATGCGGTAGCGGCGATTGTAGCCTTCATTTACTTCAAAAAGGGGTACTGGAAACTCAGGCTTTTCAGGGGAAGGCATTGAAAAGCGTTCTAACCTGCTCTTAAGAAGGTTGATTCACATTCACTTAACAAAAGAAAATTTATGTTGTTAAAGATCTTCTTCTTATGAAGTAAAAAATAGAATTTAGAAGAAGTCTAACTTAAATAAGAACGACAAATGGAAGCATCAGATTCTAAAACGACCAGTGACCACAATACCATCAAGAAATGGGCAGAAGAAAGAAATGGAAAACCTGCGGTTGTTGAAAGTACGTCTAAAGGGAAAGGCGGCGGAGGCTTACTGCGCATAAATTTTCCGGGATATGCAGAGGATAACCTTAAAAATATTTCCTGGGAAGAATTTTTCCAGATCTTTGATGAGAATAATTTACAGTTCCTTTATCAGGAAGAAACGAAAGACGGCAGTGAAAGCAGGTTCTTTAAGTTTATTAGTGACGAATAGAATTATTAAGCATTAGAAAAACAAAGGCTGCCTGCCGGCAGCCTTTTCTGTGTTAATACGTATAAGAATTATGTTCTGTTCTTTTTCTTTGCGGCTTTTGCAGCACGCTTTTCTTTAAGGCTCAGCACAGGTTCCTTCTTTGCTGAATTCTTCGAAGGGGATTTTTCTTTTGGCATGATATGCAATTATTTAAATTATACATTAAAATTAATAAAAGAATTGACATGAATACTAAAAAATAACCTGGTCGAAAATGACATTTTTGACCAGGTTATTTTTTCATGTTATTCCGGTAATTTATATGTGTAAAGGACGATTATCTGTCGCTGCCAGTGCAGCTTCCTTCACAGCTTCGGCGTAAGTGGGGTGTGCGTGGCTCATCCGCGAGATATCTTCGGCAGAAGCCCTGAATTCCATGGCGGTAACTGCTTCAGCAATAACATCGGCCACCCGGGCTCCTATCATGTGTACACCCAGCACTTCATCTGTTGTTTCGTCGGCAAGGATCTTTACCATTCCCTCAATATCACCGCTGGCTCTTGATCTTCCCAGGGCGCGCATAGGGAATTTTCCCTCCTTGTATTTAATCCCCTCTTCCTTCAACTGCTCTTCAGTTTTTCCTACTGCAGCAACTTCAGGCCATGTGTAAACCACTCCGGGAATAAGATTGTAATTGATGTGCGGTTTTTGTCCGGCGATAACTTCAGCTACAAAAGTTCCCTCTTCGGAAGCTTTATGTGCCAGCATTGGGCCTTTGATAACATCTCCAATCGCGTAAATATTCTTTACGTTGGTTTGTAGTTGATCGTTTACTTCGATCATTCCGCGGTCACCGATCTTTACTCCTGCGGCATCTGCGTTCAAGCCGTCAGTATAAGGTTTTCTCCCTACTGAAACAAGGCAGTAATCTCCCTTGAATTCCACTTCCTTATCTTTCTTGTCTTTGGCTTTGATCACAACTTCGTCGCCATTTCGTTCCACCGAATTGACCTGATGAGAAACATAGAATTTCATTCCCTGTTTCTTTAATGTCTTGGTTAACTCTTTGGAAAGTGCAGCATCCATGGTAGGAATGATCCTGTCCATATATTCAACAACAGAAACTTCGGCCCCAAGGCGCATATATACCTGCCCCAGCTCCAGACCAATAACTCCGCCGCCAATCACTACGAGGTGTTTGGGGACTTCTTTCATTTTAAGCGCCTCAGTAGAAGTGATAACACGTTCTTTATCCAATTTAATAAATGGCAAGTTTGATGGCTTGGAACCGGTAGCAATAATGATATTCTTTGCTTCAATAGTTTCAGATTTGCCATCAGACTTTTTAATATCAATATGAGTCGCATCTTTAAAAGATCCTACACCTTCAAACACATCGATCTTGTTTTTATCCATAAGGAATTTTATCCCGTCAACGGTTTGATCTACCACAGATTGTTTGCGATCTACCATTTTTTGCAGATTCACCTTTACCTCTCCCGGCACTTCAATACCATGTTCCTCAAAATGCTTTACGGCATCATCGTAGTGGTGCGATGAATCAAGTAAGGCTTTACTGGGAATACATCCCACGTTTAAACAAGTACCTCCAAGGCTTGAATATTTTTCTATAAGTGCGGTCTTCATCCCCAGCTGGGCGCAGCGAATTGCCGCCACGTAACCTCCCGGCCCGGAACCTATAACAGCAACATCATATGTGCTCATAAATATGTTTTTTTGTTGATTTTTTATAAGAGTAACAAAAGTACGACTATTAATGACAAATGAAAAGTTAGTATTGAGTAGTGAAAAGGTCCCATGACTTTTTTTGTGCCTGGAATTTTGTGTTTGACATTTACGGTTGGGCGTTGCGCCTTTGGTTACTGTTCAGGTTGCCGATTTATCCTTTGACGTAAACCGTCTTTTTGTTGACGAATTCCATCATTCCTTCTTTTGCCAGTTCTCGCCCGTAGCCTGAACGTTTAGTTCCTCCGAAGGGCAAACGGGGATCGGATTTTACAAGTTCGTTCACAAAATATGCGCCATCGCTGACCAGATAAGCCAGCTCGACTGCCTTTGCCGTATTCTTTGTGAATACAGAGGTTCCCAGACCGTATTTTGAATTCTCTGAGAGCTCAAAAGCTTCTTCGATACTCTTTGCCTTTATCACCGCAGCCAGAGGGCCAAAGGTCTCTTCGTCAAACGCCGCCATTCCCGGTTTGACATTACCTAAAATTGTAGGTTCGTGATAGCATTTGTCCTGATTTCCTCCAAGGAGAATTGAGGCGCCCTGGGCGACGGACTCCTTCACTTGCCGGTTAAGCAGATCTGCAAGGTCTTTACGAGCAAGAGGCCCTACCTGTGTAGCAGAATCCAGGGTGTCCCCTGACTTCAATTTTTCCACAGCATCTGTAAATTTGGATACAAATTCATCATAGATCCCTTCCAGAAGAATAAAGCGCTTAGCCGCTATACAACTTTGGCCACAGTTTAGCATTCTGGCTGAAACAGCTGTCTTAACGGCCTGGTCTATGTCTGCGTCCTCCCAAACTATAAAGGAATTATTTCCGCCCAGTTCGAGTAAGCTTTTTTTAATGTATTTTCCTGCAAGGGTTGCTACAGCAGATCCTGCCATCTCACTTCCTGTAAGCGTTACTGCTTTAACTGAATCATGTGCTATGATCTTTTCGGTTTCATCATGGTGAACGATCAGATTCTGAAAAACTCCTTCAGGAAATCCGGCTTTGGTAAAAACTTCTTCGATCATTTTAGCACAGCCAAAAACATTGGGGGCATGTTTCAATAAGCCTGTGTTCCCCGATGTTAATGTAGGAGCAGCAAATCTGAAGACCTGCCAAAAAGGGAAATTCCAGGGCATGATGGCAAATACGGCACCCATTGGGTCATTTCTCACAAAACTTTGCCTGGCATCTGTTGCGATCTCTTCCTGCCGTAGGAAAGATTCGGCATTCTCTGCATAATAATCACATACCCAAGCACATTTGTTAATTTCAGCTCTTGATTCGCTGATTGGCTTTCCCATTTCCAGAGTGATCATCTGGGCATATTCTTCCACATTATCCCTCAAAATTTGTCCTGCTTTTTGAATAAGCGTGGTACGATGGGTCAGGGGTTCCCGGCTCCAGGACTTGAAAGCCTCCCCGGCTTTGTTCAGGATAGAATCAGTTTGTTCGGGTGTATGTGCAGTGTAACGACCTACCTGCTCTCCGTTATACGGATTAATGCTCTGGAATTCCATGTGTGAGTATTGAGATGTGAGTATTGAGATGTGAGTATTAAGTATTGAGAATTAAAAAAGGGATTAATAAGCAACTGCTGTTGTCATTAATCCCTTCCTTAATCTGTAGTTCTATGACCAGTTATCTTGCGATCCCCGGTAATCTATTCCTGAATTTGACCAGAAATTTGCCATTGCCTGCCAGGATAATTGTCCATTATCCATTAGGTTTTCCCGCAGCTTATTCAGCTGTTTCTTATCTGCCGAAGGGTTTGCTGCAGCCATAGCTTCTAACATAATGCCACATAGTTCTTCCTGCCAATCCGTGGGACTTTTCCGCTCTTTATAATGCCGAATTGGTGCCTGAAAAGCATCCATTTCCACTTTATTTGATTTAATGCGTGATATTGTTTTCTTCGCAGTGTCAGGCTCAAAATCTATGACCACGGACGTCTCCTCAAAATCTTCAAAGGTTTGAAGAAGGTAATTCTCCGGCCATCGAAGCTGCACCACTCCCTCCATGGGTCGGTAAACAGCGGTATACAATGTTCCGAAACTATCCGAAAATTTTGTGTTATACAGAGGCGACTCAAGAAAACTATTTGCCAGTTTCTCTGCATCTATGTCTTTCTCTGCTAATTTGTTCTTTAAAAAAGCAGAACGTTCCACCGTTTTGTTAAAAGCAGCATTTTCAGGCCAATCAACCTTTCCCTGGTGATTGGTGACAAAGACAGCATCTGTAACTACGGGTTCGCGATCTGGTGCGAGCATTACTGTTTTAAAAGCTCCGGTTTTATCAACCACGGTAACATTGTAAGACATATGAGACGGAATACGTGTTAATGCTTCAACAGCCTCTTCCACATTCCTGCAGAATTCCAACACGTATCTAAGGATCATTGGAATACCAAACCCGGCTCCTACCTCTTTTCGACCTCCAAAAGTGAGGGAAATGGCCAACCCGTCTTCATTCATTCCGTCCAAAACCCCTATAAGGCAATCACTGGTAGCGATCACTTTCTTCCCGTTCCAGGATGTCATTAATTGTGTCCCTTCCGAAAGATCAGGATGATAATCATAATTACGTACCAGTTGAACTTCGTCTCCGGTGATAACAGCCTGAGAACAACCACTGATATAGGCCGGTGGTTGGAATCCGGTTAAAAATCTTGCGGCAACTGCATCTGCTCCTGCCAGTTTGCAAAGCCGTTTGTATGTCGGCCACATTTCCGGCATATATTTTTTTAGTGCGGCCTGAGATGATTTCAGGTCTGGAGAATGAGCTTTTTCTTTAGAATTGTACCAGGCTTTATAAGCCGGCCAGTGAGTATTGAATAACTTCTGCCATTTCTGTCCCGGCTTCCCGGGTTCAGAAATCGCCTGAAAATGTAACTTCATAGATTATTTTTTATAGCATTTTTTTGAGTGAGTAAAGTAGTCTGAATTATCCAGTCTCTACTGTTAAACTTTTTATTTAGTCAAAGAACCACTCAGAATCGGCTTCTTTTTATCCTCCACCATTTCTGATTTAAACTGAGAACGAATAGCTTTTAGCCAGTGTTTCGCCCTATTGTTTAATTGGAAATCATCTGTCATCATACGACCTCGCGTAACCAGGATTCCCATATCGGCCCCTTCATAGAGATAATCTCCTTTTTTGGTGATCCTTAAGAAGAAAGCCTCATTTTCATTTTCAACAGCCCTTCTATGTGTATCCATTCTGTCAAACTGGATATGGCCTGTATCATACATTCTCCAGATCCCTGATTTTGGAGAATCAGTGACATACTCGACTGTGTCTTCAGTATGTTTTACGATAAGCTGGCTCCAGCCGTCGATATTGTTCTGATTCGACCAGCGTTTGTTAAGAGAATCTACATCCAGTTCATAGTCGATACCCATCCATTCAAGAATATGAAAAACGAATAAAGGAGCATCTGCAAGAGCAAATACTGCATGGTTTGTAATAGAACTTGCACCGGTAACCCTCGGATTCAGTTCGCCAAGGTAAATTTCACCATTGTCCTGGTCTATTAGAAAATCCAGTTCAAAATAGCCTTTATAGCCTTCCTTGCGCAACTGATTCCCGAAGAGCTGCGTGTATTCTATCGCTTTCTCTCTTAATTCGGGTGTGAAGGCATTTGGATAGATCTCATTCCCACACCAACCACCTTCATAAGGAGTAAGTTCTTTAAAACCTACCAGCTCTGTCATAAGCGGTGCGACTATGGTTCCATGTCTCGTGACACAAGCTTCAATAGCAGAACCTCTGCAACGGATTCGTTTCATGACCTTAACCTCATCTTCTTCCATTATCTCCCGTCCGTGCTTGTTGAATTCTTCTTCATTTGAGATAAAGAAAGTCGTATGACCAGAATCGCCAAAAGGGGTTTGTATTACAAGCTCACTCCCCAGATCTTTTGAGATCTCAGTTAGGTGTTCGTAGTCCTTTACCTGGGAAAGCACATAAGGAACGCACGCCACACCGGCTTTTTCGGCAATACGGTTAGTATTTACCTTGTTATCCAGGAAGGTGCGCATTTCTGCCGTCGGGAACATGATCTCCAGTCCCAGTTTTTCGGCAAGTTCTTCTGTTTTTTCATCAAACATGAGGAACATCGCTTTTCCGGCCTTTCCGTTTACAGATCGTGTTTTAATATAATCCTGAACCTCGGGATGCTGCAACAGATAATTGTTGATATCCTCGATTCCTTCAAAATCATCATGTGGAATCTCTTTCTTTGGTGAAAATACGTTAGGATGCAATCCATCGAAGCATTCAATATGACAAATAAACCTGAAGCCTTTAATCCATTCGTCGGCCCCAAGGAGGTTAAAATTAGTGGCGCTGATAAAATATAAAGGCTCTTCATTGGTATGAAACCATCTCCTTATATCTGAAACTCCCACCAATTTATCTTTAGAATCCTCAGTATTCTTATTCGGAACTTGCAAAGAAGATGTTTTTTTCCGGTCTGTTTTTAGTTCGGCTGAAAGGGCTTTTTGTCCTTTTCCTGCATTACTTCGAATAGGAGCAGATTTTTTCTCCTCTTTTTTTCCTTTAGAAGAAACTGATTTCTGGGATTTTTTGGCCTGGGGTTTAGTATCTTTTTTCTTAACTGTTCCCTTTTTCCCATTTTTTGTCTTTTCTGCCTCATTTCGACCAGGACTTATTTTTCTCTGTTCCTTATTGGATTCTGATGGACGTGATTTATTTTCAGAGGCTTTTTTCGTATCGGTGGTATTTGTTTTTTTAGACATAATTGTGGTTTTAGGATTCGTTAATTACTTTTTTGTTCATTCTGTTTGCCATTCCGCCTATTGAAGTTGCGGTCTTTTGCCGGTTGAGCACCTTATCCTTAAAGATTCGTAGCCCAAGGTCTTCCCGGTAACCATGAATCTCACTAACATCTAATGCCAGGAGAAAGCGAATAATCTCTTCACTCACCACCTGCCCGGGCACCAGTACAGGAAATCCGGGAGGATATGGAATTATGAATGAGGATGCTACCAGGGTCCTGCCTTTTTCCATCGAAGGCAAACATTCTTTCATGGGGATATATTCATAATTTTCTTCGTTGTAAGCAAGGAAGAAAGCTTCCCTTATATTCCCACCTGGCACACCTGGTACAGCCTGGAATGAGTGGTGGAAATAGCTAAAGTCCGGTAAGGGTGGAAAGTCTTTAGTGAGAGAGTAAATTTTATCCTGACGAATCTTGCTTTCCTTTACACTCAGAGAACGGAATTCATGATCCAATTCATCTGCTATTTTTAAAAGTGCATTTGTAAGATAAGTGACGCTACCTCTCGTGGTTCCGATATTGGTCATAAACAGGACAGTATTCCTCGAAGTTTTATTGATCTGGATGTTGAATTTATCCATCAGGTATTTATTTTTGAAGGTATCCCCATCCACCCCGGTACGTCCTATGTGCAAGGTTATTTTTGTAGGGTCAAGCACGAATTCATCCTTCTCCCAGGCAGTCTCCATTCTGTTCCAGCCATCCTTTTGACTATAGTATTCTGATAAGCCTGATTCCCGGTGTTTCTTCGGAATGAAATCACTCACCGTGAGTACATCAAAGTATTTATTTAAACGCGGATGATCATTGATCTTTGCCCGTAAAACCATGGCCATTTCTATACTTTTCTCCACAAGTTCATAGCCTTCGAACTGCACCTGTCTCCTGCCGGCATCCAGGGAAGCAAGCATTTGATAATTAGGGGAAGTCGAGGTGTGAGTCATATATGCTTCCATGAAGGTGTTTTCACTTTTTCTGCGGAAGTCTTCATCCCATATATGGATCATTGAGCCCTGTCTAAAGCTACTGAGGGTTTTATGCGTACTCTGGGTGGAATACACCCTGATCTTTACCTTATCGGGATCAGGAAGTTTGGGAACTTCATCTTTTTTGAGCCCTTTTATGTGCACCTCATATTCTTCTCTATAGCTCCTGCTTCTATATTTACTATATAGTTTTTGAGCTACAAACATGCCGGTTCGTTGTTTATAGTTATAAGTGAAACCTGCAAAAGCGAACCAGGCTTCATCCCACAGGAAGATCATATCGGGTTTGATCGCAAGGATCTCCTCCATTACCTTTTCTACATTATAAACCAGACCATCAAAGGTGCAATTGGTCAATAATAGCATTTTTACCAGGTCCAGTCTTCCTGCCTCTTTTAGCTTGAGTAATTTCTCTTTAATCTGCTGCAATGGCACCGCCCCGTACATCGAATATTCTTCTATTGGGTACGAATCAAGATACACAGGATAGGCTCCCGCCAATACCAGTCCGTAATGATGAGATTTATGACAGTCGCGGTCGATAAGGATTACATCACCGGGTTTTACCAATGCCTGTACTACTATCTTGTTAGCTGTTGAGGTACCATTGGTGACAAAAAATGTTTTTTGTGAGCCGTAGGCATCGCTGGCCATCTTTTGGGCCTTTTTTAAAGAACCCGTGGGTTGAAGAAGAGAATCCATGCCGCCTGTAGTGGAAGATGTCTCTGCCAGGAACATGTTTCTTCCATAAAAATTTCCGAAGTCATTGATCCATCTGGACTTAAAGACCGAATTTCCCCGGGATATGGGCATGGCATGAAATATTCCTGTCGGTTTTTTGCTATACTCTTTTACAGCAGAAAAGAAAGGGGTTTCATATCTTTCACTAATCCCTCTTAACATGGTAAGGTGTAACTCCTGAAGATCCTCAGCTCTGTAGAATATCCGTCTAAAGCTCTTTAGGGTGCTATCCTTTAAGTTGCTCAGGGAAGTATCGGTAACGTAATAGGTATCCAGCTCTGGCCGGAATTTTCGGATAAGACCACCCAGGATTGGCCCCAGATCGGTTCTTGGCATGGAGCTTAGGTCAAGCTTGAGTACGTTTTGGATAAAAGGCTTTATAAGAGGGGTGATCTTTTTTGATTGATAAGGTGGTGCATAACGAATTACCACTGCCTGGATATTGTAATTGAATAACAAAGCAATCATTGCATCCTGTACAGAACGCTGCACAACTATTTCATAGTTGAATTGATCATTGGGAACCCGAAGATCTTTCAGGTCATGTCTTAACTTGCTTTCCTCCTGTGCAGAAATATCGTCCAGAACAAGGACTTCAAAATAGCTTTTTCCCGTCCCATTTTTGGAGTCAGACATATCAGATAGTTCTCCACCTGATTCATCTTCATCAGAAAAATCTACACTACCTCTATAACTTTCACTAACCAGGTGTTTGGTTATGTCTGCAATTCTATGGGCCATAGCCGTATGCTCCTGCCTGCCCAACATCTCCTTTAGTGCTGCAAGACGATTAAGGCCGGGAAAAGCAAAATAACTTTCCACTCCTTCAATTTCCCGAAGGAGTTTTTCAAGGTTCTGCTTATGGTCCTTTTCATCAACAGAGCCTCTGTTGCTCGATTGCAGCTTCGTAGATTCCGCCTTAAGCTTATTCCAGGATTCGACCCGGAGCTGGGCAATATTATAATGATGTGAACTGGCAGTTTTCTTTTCTGGCATAGGTTATTTTTTTGAGTGTAAAGCAAGTTTGTTTCCTTCGGAATCAATAAAAATGGCAAAATATCCGGCTTCCTCATTGATGAGCGTCTTGGGCATTATAATTCTGCCGCCGGCTTTCTCCACTTTTTTAAGAATAATATTCAGGTCCTTACCTCCATTAAGGTAAAGCAATGGACCTGTATCACTGGGAGTGGAACCGGGTCCTGAAACAATAGCCCCTCCAATTCCTTCATTTGCGGGAAAAAATGCCATAGCATAGTTCCCATCAAAATTTGTCTCCATTTCAATTCCATATATGTAGTTATAGAAATCGACAGATTGTTGAAAGTTTACAGCGGGAATTTCAAACCAGCTTACATAATCTTTGAAGATTCCTTTGCCTTTTTTGTTTCTTGTAGTTCCTCCACCCATAGTTTTTGTTTTAATTACTTTCCAAACCCTTTATATCCGGTAGGATCTGTAGGGGGTTCATATTCATTTTCCTGCATTTTCAATTTTGCAAGGGTATCCAGTCTTGTCGGTTTTATCAATGGACCAAGGGAATTGAGATACGGGAGGTGAGCTCCTTTCTGATAGATTGTAAAATCCCCCAAATGATCCCGAAAACTTTTCAGGGGTTGTCCCAACCTAAGCACACCAAGTTCTCGGCTTCTTTTTACACGGTCAATGTTGAGTTCCAACGGAATTATCTCCTCAGTACCTTCTGCCTGATAAATCACCCTGCCGTCTGGACCGCAAACCAGGGATCGTCCGTTCCCTCCTGACTCAAGTCCGTTAACATCAAAAAAGTAACATTGGTTTACCGCGGCCATGGCTCGTACAATAGAAAGCTCAATTTCCCTGTCAATGGTTCCGGTCATTGTGGGATGCAGAATAACTTCTGCCCCCATTACTGTAAGAGTCCGGACTGTTTCGGGAAACCACATGTCGTAACAGATCGAGACACCAAATTTTGCCACTCCCGGAACATCAAAAACACAGTATTCCGATCCCGGTGTTACTCCTACTTCATAAGGATAAAACGGAAACATTTTTCTGTAACGGGTGACCACTTCTCCTTCGGGATTAATGACGCTCGCGGTGTTATATATCTGGTCTCCACTTTTTTCAAATACAGAACCGGGAAGCAACCATACACCATGTTTTTTGGCCATGGCCTGCATCTCCTGTTCAAATTCGCCGGGAAATTCCCTGGCTGTATGTGTAAGAGGACCATAAGCGCAAAGCTCACTAAACACGATCATTTCTACCCAGGGGTAAAGACTCATTGTTATATCTATCTTCAGCTTCATCATTTCCACATTGGAAGCGACTGCTGATACTTTCATTTGTATTCCTGCAATTGCAAATGGTTTCATCTTCTTAATTTTTTAAATTCATGACAAGTCAATACCTCATGGTACACATTGCCCATTAATCGACAGCGGAAATTTTTCAGTTAGAAAAATTAGGACGACGATATTCGTTTTTTTGAGATCAGATATTTTCTCTTATCTGCTTTTCCAGAATATCCAAACTTGTATTTAATTGCTCATCGGTTATCACAAGAGGTGAAAGTATCCTGATGACATTTTTAAAGGTTCCGGCACTTAAAAGTATCAGGCCTTCTGCCGAACATCCTTTTACAACCTTGTCACATAGTTCAGTGTGAGGTTGGCCAGGGTCGTTATCCTTTACCAGCTCAATCCCTATCATAGCCCCTATTCCTCTTACATCGCCAATTTCGGGTAATTCTTCCTTCAGATTTTCCATTCGGTCTGTAATGATCTTTCCAATATGAAGGGCCCGTTCATTAAGGTCATTGTCTTTCATGAATTGAATGGTTGCAGATGCGGCCACGCAGCAAATTGGACTTCCTATATAGGTTCCTCCTATAGTTCCCGGACCGGCGGCGTCCATGATCTCGGCCCTACCCACTACAGCAGCTATAGGTAATCCAGAGCCCAATGATTTTGCATAGGTGCTTATGTCTGGCTGGACATTGTAATGTTGCCAGCTCGCCCAATGCCCTGTACGGCAAAATCCACTTTGGATCTCGTCCATAATAAGGAGAACTCCATGTTCATCACAAAATGCTCTCAAGCCTTCGAGGTAACGCTTAGGGACAGGATTAAATCCTCCTTCTCCCTGTATAGGTTCAATGATAATCGCCGCCACACTGTTAACATCTACCATGCTATGGGCGCTTTCTTTTAGGCGGTTCAATTCTGTATCCACAAATTCCTCCATGTCCTGGGAGCCATGATATTTATAGAAATTCGGAAAAGGGATCCGGTATACTTCAGGCGCGAAAGGTCCCGATGAGAATTTGTAGTTGACTTTACTGGTTAGACTCATGCCCAATAAAGTTCGACCATGATAAGCTTCAGTAAAACATAAAACAGCGGGTCTTTTCGTAGCTTGTCTTGCTATTTTGACAGCATTTTCAACAGCTTCTGCCCCGGTGCTAATTAGCATTACCTTTGTTTTATCGCCGTGCGGGAGTATCTCCGCCAGTTCCTCACAAAGTTGAATGTACGGCTCATAAGTCACTACATTGAAACTGGTATGAAGATATTTTCCTGCCTGCTCACGTATAGCCTCTACCACGGGTTCGGGGCAATGACCTGCATTAACCACACCTATTCCTCCTGCAAAATCAATTAATTCATTGCCATCTACATCGGTTATTATGGCTCCTTTGGCCTCTTTTACAGTAGCTGTATTAAATACACCTACGCCATTGGCTACTATGTTTTTTCTCCTGTTAAGGAGTTCCTGAGATCGGGTATGCTGTTCGGTCATAAGTTTGAGTTGTTCTTTGGGATAATTCGAGATAATAAAAGGCCTTTAACCTATGAGGATCGAATGATCAACTCCGGGTCAAGCGGTTCGTTAATATACAACAATTTCGATTTAATTCAATTTTTTTGATCCATGATTCGGAAAATATCAATTAATTCCTATGCTTTTTGATTATATTTCACTTATATACAAAGACATTTATGAATATTTCATCTCTCTGAAAATCAACTCTTTACTCTGCCATAAATTCCTAAAAGAAAATTTTTTAACAGGACAGTTATAACTTTTGAATCTGGAATCGGATGTGGCGATTTTTATGAAAATAGAAGGGTAGTATTAAGTTTTGAGAAGGTGCCGGAAGCCTGTTACCTGGTAAGAGTTGCGGTTCAATCACCATAAACCTTAAACATTAAACCCGGAACCATTTAAACGCTTAGAAGCGTCGTGTTCTTAACAGGGCTAATCACAAAAGTACTTTGCGTACTACCAATGTGTTCGAGGGCGGTGAGTTTGTTGAGCATGAACTCCCGGTAAGCCTCCATATCCTTCACCATGACTTTGAGGATATAATCATATTCCCCACTAACGTGGAATACTTCCAGCACCTCATTTAATTTTGTTACCTGGCTTTCAAAGCCGGTGACGTTTTTCTTGGTATGCTGCACAAGTTTGATCTGGCAAAAAGCCGTAAAGGAGCGTTCGACTTTATCGGGTTTTACGAGCGCTACATATTTTGAGATAACATCTGCCCTCTCCAGTTTCCTTATTCTTTCATAAACAGCAGTGATCGAGAGACCGAGTTTTCCGGCCAATTCCTTGTTTGTCTTTTTTGAATCTTCCTGCAGCAGTGCAAGTAGTTTTTTATCTATACTGTCGAGTTGCATCTGTAAATTTTTCGTTAAAATAGAGTTTTTCGCCTAAACTCCGGATACAATATCTATAAATAATCTTTTTTTCAGGTTATTTTTCCGTATATGAATATTATCATTGATTTTCTTTCTAATACTTCTTTACTTTGAATTGAATAAAATTAAAACATCATGAAATTTAAACCGGCAGATAAGATCCAGGACTTACAGTATTTTGGAGAATTTGGAGGAGTGAATCCCAGTATTTCTGATTCCTCTACCTATACCTTTCTCTCAGCAAAAACAATGTTTGACACCTTCGAAGGTAACGCCGAAGGCTGTTACTTATATTCCCGCCACTCTTCTCCTTCCAACCTCTATTTAGGAGAAGCACTCGCAGCAATGGAAGGCACCGAGGCAGCGAACGTAGCAGCAAGCGGAATGGGTGCTATCACTCCTGCCCTGCTGCAGTTATGCCAGGCCGGTGACCATATTGTTTCAAGCCGTACCATCTATGGCGGAACTTATGCCTTTCTTAAAAATTTTGCTCCGCGTCTGGACATTAAAACTTCCTTTGTGGACATTACAGATCTTGACAAAGTGGAAGCGGCCATCACTCCCAGCACCAAAGTGCTGTATTGTGAAGCGGTAAGCAACCCTCTTCTGGAGGTCGCAGATATTGCGAAGCTTTCAGAAATAGCTAAAAAACATAACTTACAACTGGTTGTAGATAATACTTTTTCACCGCTGGCGATCTCTCCTAAAGAACTCGGTGCAGACGTAGTGATCCACAGTCTTACAAAATTCATTAACGGTAGCAGTGATACAGTGGGTGGTGTTACCTGCGGAACCCAGGATTTCATCAACGCTCTAAGAAGTGTGAACGACGGGGCAAATATGCTGCTGGGACCTACCATGGACAGTTTACGCGCGGCTTCTATACTGAAGAACCTTCGCACCCTTCACATCAGGATCAAACAACACAGCAAAAATGCGCTTTATCTGGCCGAAAAATTTGAAGCTGACGGACTTAGAACGGTCTATCCAGGATTAAAAAGCCATCCTAGTCACGAGCTTTATAAGAGCATGATGAACGAGGAATACGGCTTTGGAGGAATGCTGGTAGTAGATGCCGGTTCTCTCGACAAAGCCAATGAGTTAATGGAACTAATGCAGCAGAAGAACCTTGGATATCTGGCAGTAAGCCTTGGGTTCTATAAAACCTTGTTCAGTGCACCGGGAACTTCTACTTCTTCAGAAATTCCTGAAGATGAACAGAAAGAAATGGGCTTAACAGATGGGATCATCAGGTTCTCTATAGGGTTGGACAACGATATTGAACGCACTTATGAAATGATGCATAGCTGTATGAAGGAGTTGAATATCCTTTAAGCCTGGTCAAAAAAGGAATTTTCAAGGCTGTTCAAAAAAATAAGGTTTTTAATTTTTCGTAGCTCAGGTTTAAACTATTGAACCTGAACTCCTGAATAATCACTTCACCAAAAAACCTCTTTTTGAACGGCCTTTTTTTGCTTTTTCCCAAGAAAACAAAGCGGGTTTAATTATATTTGTGAGGTTTTGCCAAATTGAAGTTTTTCTAAACCTGCCTGAAGTGACCAGGGTCATAACACAGGCAAATATCATATCTCATTTTTGCAATCAATAATTTTTTTATGATAGAAATCAACAAATTTATAGATCACACGATCCTGAAAGCCACTGCTACAGAAGCCGACATTATCAAACTTTGTGAGGAGGCTAAAGAATATAATTTCTTTTCAGTTTGTGTGAACAGTGGTTATGTTAGCCTGGCGAAAAAAAATCTCGCCGGCTCTAATGTCAAAGTATGTACCGTAGTAGGTTTTCCTTTAGGTGCAATGTCAACCCCGGCCAAGGTCTTTGAAGCAAAACAGGCGGTAAAAGAAGGTGCTGAAGAAGTGGACATGGTGATCAATATTGGGGAACTAAAATCAAAAAATCTTAAAAAGGTTGAACAGGAGATAACTGCTATTAAAGAAGCGATAGGAGATCTTGTATTAAAAGTGATCATTGAAACCTGTTATCTCACGCGGCAAGAAATTGTTATAGCCAGCGAGATCGCAGTTAAAGCAAAGGCAGATTACGTAAAGACCTCCACAGGATTTGGAAATGACGGGGCAAGTTTGGAAAATATCGCTTTGATGAAATCGGCTGTCAACGGGCAGGCAAAATTAAAAGCCTCGGGGGGAATAAAGAATTTAGATATGGCTTTATCTTATATAGAAGCCGGAGTAGAACGAATAGGAACTTCTTCAGGAGTATCAATAGTAAAGGAATTAAACGGATGAGTATTCACATTGAAGCCCGGAAAGGGGATATAGCAGAAACAGTTTTATTACCGGGAGACCCCTTACGGGCAAAATGGATAGCAGACACCTATCTTAAAGAAATTACCTGTTACAACAAGGTTCGTAATATGTTTGGGTATACCGGAACCTACAAAGGAAAAAGGATATCAGTTCAGGGCACTGGAATGGGAGTACCTTCCATTTCGATCTACGCCCATGAATTGATCAATGAATATAATGTAAAGAACCTGATCAGGGTGGGCAGTGCAGGCTCTTATCAGAAGAGCGTTAAAATCCGTGATATCGTGATCGCCATGGCTGCGTCTTCTACATCAGGTATCAACCAGGCAAGATTCCAGGGAGCTGACTTTGCTCCTACTGCCAGTTTCACACTCTTTCAGAGGGCCATTGAACTGGCCCGGGAAAAAGGAATTGAAGTGAAAGCAGGAAACGTATTGACAAGTGATGAATTTTACGCAGATGAATTCGAATCTTATCAAAAATGGTCTAAATTTGGAGTCCTTTGCGTAGAGATGGAATCTTCGGGTTTATATACTATCGCAGCAAAACACGGGGTAAATGCTCTCTCCCTGCTAACCATTTCAGATTCCCTTGTAACAGGTGAAAAAACCACTACCAAGGAAAGGGAAAGCACTTTTAGCGAAATGGTAGAGATCGCACTGGAATTGGGCGATTAAATTCTAATAACAAATTCTGGCGGATGGGTTTTTAAGCTATCCGCTTTTTCTTTTTACAGGAATTGTCCTGATTAATAGCGATTTGGTCTCAAACTTCCTGCCGGCTCTTTTAACTCTTCCTGAAAAATCGTAACATTACAGGCTCAAAACCACATCCCCCCGTTACATGGAAGACGAAAAGTTCATTAAAGACAGCGAAGAAATTATTGAGAATAAGGAACTGAATATTTGGGAAGCTTTGTTCCCTGTCTTTGCCCTGATCGGCATGCTTGCCTATAATGTTTTTGTTTATGGAGACGATGCCCTTAGCGGCTCCAATCAGTTTATCCTCCTAATGGGAGGTGCAGTGGCGGCCATCATTGGGATCTTCAACAAAGTATCATTTGATAAAATGATAGAGGAGGTAGCCCTGAATATTAAATCTACAACCGGTGCTATACTGATACTTTTAATGGTGGGGTCTCTGGCAGGAACCTGGTTAATTAGTGGGATCATTCCTACCATGATCTATTATGGTCTCCAGATCCTGAATCCTACCATATTTTTGGCTGCCTGCGTGATCATTTGTTCTGTGATCTCAGTGGCTACGGGAAGCAGCTGGACCACTTCGGCTACCGTAGGGATCGCGCTGATTGGTATTGCAGAAGCCCTTGGAATATCTGTTGGAATGACAGCAGGTGCGATCCTATCCGGAGCTTATTTCGGGGACAAACTTTCCCCCCTTAGTGACACCACCAATCTTGCCCCTGCCATGGCCGGCACAGATCTTTTTACCCACATTAGGTACATGACCCTTACCACGGTTCCTACTATCTCAATCACCCTTATCGTTTTTATAATTCTTGGTTTCACTATTGAACCATCGGGAACTGCAGATACCGCTTCCATATTGAATTCCATTGAAAAATCTTTTAATATTAGTGGGTGGCTTTTTGCAGTACCTCTTCTAGTGATCGTACTAATCATTAAAAAGACCCCTCCGTTGATCGCTTTATTACTGGGAACTTTACTTGGAGCCGTTGCTGCACTTTTCTTTCAACCCGGAGTGGTTGCAGAAGTTGCCGGATCTGAAACCCTAAACTTTGAAGCAGCCTATAAAGGCATTATGAATGCCATCACCATTGATACCTCTGTCACTACAGAAAATGAACAACTTAACGACCTGTTCTCTTCAGGTGGGATGGCAGGAATGTTAGGAACTATCTGGTTAATTATCTGTGCGATGGTATTTGGAGGGATCATGGATGCTATAGGGGCATTGGCAGCAATTAGCCGTGCCTTGCTAAACCTTTTCCATACCACCTTCGGCTTATTTACGAGCACAGTGGTCAGCTGTCTTGCACTTAACGCCACGGCTTCAGATCAATACCTGGCTATCGTAGTTCCGGGTAAAATGTTCGCAAAAGCATACCGGGACAAAAATCTGGCGCCCGAGAATTTGAGCCGTACCCTTGAAGATTCCGGTACCGTAACATCGGTACTCGTTCCCTGGAATACCTGTGGCGCCTATCACAGCGGGGTGTTAGGAGTGCCTGTGGCTTCCTATTTTGTGTATGCGATCTTTAATTACCTAAGTCCTTTTATGACCCTCATTTTTGCAGCATTCAATATCAAGATCCGCCAGTTGAATAACAAAACCGCTACTGCATAGTTTTATTTTATTCAAAATTTAAAACACTATCACCAAAACCTATTGTCAGATAAAAATTAAAAATCTGTAAGAAGAGTCTCTCTGTGCTTAGTTTTTATCTTTGCACCAGTAAAATAATCAATAATCTAAAAATAAAAACAATATGGCATTAGTAGGAAAGAAATTCCCGAATCTTGAAGTGAACGCAATGAATGACATGGGTGATACTTTTAAGATCAACGTGTTTGAAGAAGCAAAGAACAATGGTAAAAAAGTTTTGCTTTTCTGGTACCCAAAAGACTTTACTTTCGTTTGCCCAACTGAGTTGCATGCATTTCAGGATGCTCTTGGGGAATTTGAAAAAAGAAATGTAATGGTAATAGGTGCCTCGTGTGATACCGCAGAGGTTCACTTTGCATGGCTTAATACCCCAAAAGATGATGGTGGAATTGAAGGAGTAACTTATCCAATCCTTGCAGATTCAAACAGGAACCTTGCAAACCAATTGGGTATACTTGATATTACCAATGAAAATTATAATGAAGAAACCGGTGTTTATACTGTTGAAGGAGACAATGTAACTTACCGAGCCACTTACCTTATTGACGAGGAAGGCACAGTATTCCACGAAAGTGTGAACCACATGCCTCTTGGAAGGAATGTGAAGGAATTCATCAGATTAATAGATGCTTATTCTCACGTACAGGAAAAAGGAGAAGTTTGTCCTGCAAACTGGGAAGAAGGTAAAGAAGCGATGAATGCCAACCGTAATGGAGTTGCTTCATATTTAAGCTCTAATTAAAAAGCAGCACGATGAGAGAATTGACAAATGATAATTTAGCGGAAGTAGTCTCTGAGAACGACACTGTTGTGGTACAATACATGGCAGGTTGGTGTGGAAACTGCAGGGTGATGAAACCCAAGTTCAAAAAACTTGCCGCTGAAAATGAGAATGCGACCTTTCTCCTGGTTGATGCAGAAAAATTTCCTGAATCCAGAAAACTGGCCAAAGTGGACAATTTACCCACTTTTGCCAGCTTCAAGAACGGAGCTTTAGTTAACCAGGTGCAGACCAATAAGTTTGAACTTTTAAAAGATCTAGTGAATGAAGTTACCAGTAATTAGACATCTTCAAAAGAACAACGAGCTGCAGAAACTGGAAAATACCCTTGAAGTTTTAGAATCCTTTTCTGAACACCGCACGGTGACTGATGAGGAAATGGATGTTATAGGGGAATTGATCAGCAACATTTGTGGCGCAATTGAAGTTCAAAAGATGATCGAAGACGGTGTGCCCGAACGTGACGCGGCAAACGGTTTCATGAAAAAGGTTTTGGGGTCTATAGACAAATAAAACCCTGATACATAACCCAGTTCTAAGGCTGCTTTTAAAAAGAAAAAGCAGCCTTAGTTGTTTTATGATAATTTTAGTAAAAGCCAGCCTCTAATATTATAAATTTAATAGCTCAACCACCAATTATAGAGAATATGTCACAAATTACGTTCAAAGGAAAACCTGTTACCACTTATGGACATCTGCCAGAAAAAGGAGAAAGGGCACCTCATTTTGAACTGCTTAAATCTGATCTCAGCGTTGCCACCCTTCAGGATTATAAGGGCAAACGTGTTGTCATGAATATTTTCCCGAGTATTGATACCAATTTTTGTGCGACCTCTGTTCGTAATTTCAGCCAGAAGGTAACCGAGATGGATAACGTGGTGTTACTTAATATTTCGCGGGACCTGCCTTTCGCCCAGGAACGTTTCAAGAAAGAGAACGAACTTTCCAATATTATCAACCTCTCAGATTTCAGAGAGCGAAACTTCGGAAAGGATTATGGTCTGGAAATGATTGATGGCCCCTGGGAGGGACTGTTATCCAGAGTGGTGATCGTTCTTGATGAAACCGGGAAGATCCTGTACACCGAACAGGTAAAGGAGATCAATCAGGAGCCTGATTATCTCGAAGCCCTAAAAACGCTGTTATAAATGTATGATTTTATCACCGGCCGTATTCGTGGAGGTGGTTATGCTATAAAAGGTGCGTGGCTGTTGATCAAACATGAGCCCAGTATCCAGGTGCAGCTTGTCCTGGCCATCCTGGTCACCATCGCCGGATTTTATTTTGACATTACCGCTACAGAATGGATGTTCCAGCTGCTGGCTATTGGTCTTGTGATGTGTTCTGAAGGACTCAATACAGCTGTAGAGAACATTGCAGATTTTGTGCATCCAGATTTTCATGTGAAGATAGGGGTGATTAAAGACGTAGCTGCCGGCGCTGTTTTCTTTGCCGCAGTGATCGCAGTCATCATTGGGGCGATCATTTACTTTCCTTATATTTTCTACACCCTATAAGCTTTCTTCACAGTCTTATTTAAATATCTCCTTCAGGCCTATTTCTTCTTTGATGGCTTTGGTGGACAACTTTATGAATAGATTTTTCCTTTTGTTTATATTAGCTGATGCTAATTTGTATTTTTGCCCCAAACTCCTTGCTGTAATATGGCTAAAAAGAAAGCTGCTAATAAGTCCCCTAAACCCCGGATCAAAAAACCTTCCCTTACCCTCTCCCCAAAGAACAAGGTAATTCTTGGAAGTTTCCTTTTTTTGTTCGGGCTGGCTTTGTTGATAGCTTTTGTATCCTTTTTATTCAACTGGCAGGCAGATCAAAGCACCCTTTCCAGATTAGGGGAACGCGAGGTAATGACTCAAAACCTGCTGAGTAAATTTGGTGCCGGGATTAGTCATTTTATCATTTACAAAGGCTTTGGGATAGCCGCATTCGCTCTTGCTTTTCTTACGCTGATTACGGGCATTTATTTTTTCTTCAATCTCAATAAAAAGGGGCTGAAGAAATTCTGGTTCTGGGGTATCCCGGTTATGATATGGCTGTCTGTTTTCTTCGGATTTTTTGCTCACAAAAATTCACTTTTGGGAGGTACTGTAGGATATGAGATCAATGATTACCTTCAGGATTTCCTGGGTTTTACCGGTACGATTCTGCTCCTCACCTTCCTTTTAGTAGTTTACCTGACGGTGAGGTTAAAGGTTACTCCGGAAAAAGTTGTGACCTATTTCCGTAGGACCAAAAATGATATTTCTGAAGATTTTCGTTCTGCTACACCTTCTTCCGAAAAAACCACCCAGACTACACCTGATAAACAAAAATCTTCTGTAATTGATACTGCTTCCGAAGAACCTTCCGAAGAAGAAAAGAAAGTAGAACCGGGGAGACCGGCACCCGATAAAGTAGTGATACGCTCTGAAGAAAATCCCGATGATGTGGAAATGGAAGTGGAAACTGCTGTTGAGGAAGAGTTGGACAACCTGAGCAAAAAAGCGGTAGAAGACTACGGTGAATTTGACCCAACCCTGGAACTCAAAAAATTCCAGTTCCCAACCATAGAACTCCTTAAAGATTATAATGCCAACGGCGGAGGGATCACCATTAACCAGGAAGAGCTCGAGGAGAACAAAAACCGGATTGTTGATACCCTTAAGAACTATAAGATCGATATCGCCCAGATCAAGGCAACTGTAGGGCCAACCGTTACCCTTTACGAGATCATTCCCGAAGCCGGGATTCGTATTTCGAAGATCAAAAGCCTTGAAGATGACATTGCCCTTTCCCTTTCAGCACTGGGTATAAGGATCATTGCACCTATTCCCGGAAAAGGGACTATTGGGATCGAGGTTCCCAACAAAAAATCTACCATTGTTTCCATGCGCAGCGTGATCGCCTCTCCGAAATTTCAAAATGCTGAAATGGAACTGCCTATGGCTTTAGGGAAGACCATTTCAAACGAGACCTTTGTGGTAGACCTGGCTAAAATGCCTCACCTGCTTATGGCGGGAGCCACGGGACAGGGTAAATCTGTGGGGCTCAATGCCATTCTAACGTCCCTGCTTTACAGCAAACATCCCGCTGAGGTCAAATTCATCCTGGTTGATCCAAAAAAGGTGGAACTTACCCTTTTCAACAAAATAGAACGACATTACCTCGCCAAATTACCCGATACTGAAGAAGCGATCATTACAGACAATACCAAGGTGATCAATACCCTCAATTCTTTATGTATTGAAATGGATAACCGTTACGAACTATTAAAGGATGCAATGGTTCGTAATATCAAGGAATACAACACTAAATTCAAAGCCCGAAAACTCAACCCCGAAAATGGTCATAAGTTTCTGCCCTACATCGTCCTGGTGGTAGATGAATTTGCAGACCTTATCATGACCGCCGGGAAAGAGGTGGAAGCTCCTATTGCCAGGCTGGCTCAACTTGCCCGGGCCATTGGGATACATTTGATCATTGCCACACAAAGACCTTCGGTAAACGTGATCACGGGGATCATAAAAGCCAATTTCCCCGCCCGTATCGCCTTCAGGGTTACTTCCAAGATCGACTCACGCACCATACTTGATAGTCAGGGTGCAGACCAGCTCATTGGGAAGGGAGATATGTTATTCACCCAGGGCAACACTTTACTGCGCTTACAGTGTGCTTTTGTAGACACTCCGGAGGTTGAAAAGATCACCGATTTCATTGGTTCGCAAAAAGCATATCCCGATGCATACCACCTTCCCGAATACAGCGGGGAGGAAAGTGGCACAGGTCTTGATATTGACGTAGGAGATCGGGATCAGCTCTTCAGGGAAGCGGCCGAAGTAATAGTGTTGGCCCAGCAAGGATCAGCTTCTTTACTTCAGCGGAAACTTAAATTAGGTTACAATCGCGCCGGAAGGATCATCGATCAACTGGAGGCTGCCGGGATAGTTGGCCCTTTTGAAGGCAGTAAGGCAAGACAGGTCCTGGTACAGGATATGGAAGGTCTTAGCCAGTTATTGGATGAGTAAATGAGAAAAAAGAAAAATAGAATGAAAAAATTAGGATTGATCATTATTGGAATTTTAATGATGACGGGAGCCATGGCGCAGTCCCCCAACGATGCAAATGTATTGCTGGATGAGGTTTCTGCCAAGGTAGATAGTTATGATAATATCATAATTGATTTCAAATATTCCCTGGAGAACCCTGCAGAAAATGTGAAGCATGAAACCCGAGGAGATGTGAGTCTGAAAGGGGAAAAATATGTATTGAACATTATGGGGACTACCCGCATGTTCGACGGAAAGAAACTGTATACTATTATTCCCGAAGACGAAGAAATTAATATTTCTACTTATAACCCGGAAGATGACCAGGAAATTACTCCGTCCAAAATGCTTACTTTCTACAACGAGGGATACAAATCTAAATTAGGAAAGACCCAGGATATCAAAGGCAGAAAAATACAGTACGTAAAACTCACTCCAATTGATTCCAATGCTGAAATAAAGGACATTTTACTGGGAATTGACAAGCAAACAAAGCATATTTACAACCTGGTTCAAACGCAGGAAAACGGTTCCACGATCACTATTACGGTGAGCAGTTTTAAGACAAATCAGCCTCTTCCGGAATCTTTATTCCAATTCAAAGAAGACAGATATAAAGATTATTATATAAACAGGTTAGACTAGACCAATTGAAGATCCTTGACCGGTACATACTTACCAGTTACCTGAAAACCTTTTTTACGGTCTTTATAATACTCATGTTCATTTTTGTATTGCAGACCATTTGGCTCTACATTGGGGAATTGGCCGGGAAGGATCTCGACGTGTTTATTATCCTAAAGTTCCTTCTTTATTTTAGTCCGAAGCTCGTACCCCTGGTGATTCCCCTTACAATTCTGCTCACCTCTATCATGACCTTTGGTAACTTTGCTGAGAATTATGAGTTTGCCGCGATGAAATCTGCCGGAATTTCACTGCAGCGTGCCATGCGCTCCCTCACCTTTTTTATTCTGCTGGTGAGCGCTATAGCTTTTCTGTTCGCCAATAATGTGATTCCCGCTGCAGAATATAAATCTATCAACCTCCGTAAAAATATTGCCCAGCTTAAACCGGCAATGGTAATTTCTGAAGGGGTTTTTAATGAACTTGGAGAGATTAATATCAAGGTTGACAAAAAAAGCGGCAATAAGGATCAGTATCTCGATAACGTGATCATTCACAAAAAAAACGAAAGGCGGTCCGGAAACTTTACGGTGATCAAAGCCACTTCAGGAGAGCTCGTAGGTAGTGAAGGGTCCAACATACTAAGCCTTATTTTAAGAGACGGGAACTACTACGACGAGATCCAGTCCAGCTCCCCGGCAGGCAGGCTCAAAAAGCCCTTCGCAAAAAGTCATTTTGAAGAATACATGATCAATATGGATCTTTCAGGATTCAACGATGTTGATCTTAACGAGGAGCGCTACAGCAATTCCCATAACATGCTTAAGATCTCTGAATTGAAACAAACCATTGATTCCTTTTCGACCTCTTATAACCAGGAGGTTGATGGTCTTACCCGAAACATGTACAACCGCACAGGGTTAAGTACCATGAGTACAGAGGTAAAGCCGCGAATAGACACCGTTCATGACGTTAATAAAGGAATTTTACCCCTATATGAACCTTACAGGGCCTCACAGATCATTAATCTGGCTTTGGGCAATGTCAACGGTGCTGTTACTACCATAGATTCTAAAAGAGCAGAACTGGTACAGGCATCCAAACGCCTCAATAAATTTGAGATCGCCCTTCATGAAAAATATGTACTTGCCTTTGCCTGTATTGTACTATTCTTTGTTGGTGCCCCACTGGGTGCCATCATTAGAAAAGGTGGAATGGGGCTTCCTATGGTAATAGCCATTCTTATATTCCTTACTTATCACTTCATTGGGATCTTTGCAAAAAATAGTGCAGAAGAAGGTACAATAAGTCCTTTCCTAGCCACATGGCTCTCAACCCTTATCATGCTGCCCCTGGGTATTCTTTTAACTTACAGGGCTACTACAGATCAGGGTTTGTTTGGTTTCAGCATAATATACGAACCCATCAAAAAGTTACTGAAAAAAGCACAGATCATGGGTCGAAACGAAAAGGATTAAATATCTTTGCGCCCAATTAGAAACAAGAGCCATGGCTACCGAGACTTCCTTTAAATTACACAGCATTAAAGAAGCTATTGATGACATTAGAGCCGGGAAGGTGATCATTGTCGTGGACGATGAAGATCGTGAAAATGAAGGTGATTTTCTGGCAGCAGCCGAAAAAGTCACTCCCGAAATGATCAATTTTATGGCCACCCATGGCCGCGGATTAATTTGTGCACCTCTCACTGAAAAACGATGTAAAGAGCTGAGCCTGGAAATGATGGTGGGTAACAATACTGACCCGATGGAAACTGCGTTCACCATTTCTGTCGACCTTAAAGGAAATGGGGTAACCACAGGGATTTCGGCAGCTGACAGGGCAAAGACCATACGTTCTTTGATCGATCCCAACACCCGTCCGCAGGATCTTGGACGTCCTGGACATATTTTTCCACTTAAAGCGAAAGAAGGCGGGGTTCTGAGAAGAACCGGGCACACTGAAGCTGCTATAGACTTCGCCCGCCTTGCAGGATTTTCCCCTGCCGGGGTGATCGTGGAGATCATGAACGAAGACGGCAGCATGGCACGTTTACCCCATTTGGTTGAAGTAGCCCGCAAATTTGACCTGAAACTTGTTTCTATAGAAGACCTGGTCGCTTACCGAATGCAACACGATTCTCTTATCGTTAAGAAAGAGGATTTTGATATACAGACAAAATTCGGGAATTTCCGTTTGAGAGCTTATCAACAAACCACCAATAAACAGGTTCACATAGCCCTGTCAAAAGGCGCATGGAAGTCTGATGAACCGGTACTTGTTCGGGTTAATTCTACTTTAGTAAATAATGACATTCTGGGTACCCTTACAAGTGATGCAGACAAAAAGCTGGACAACATGTTCCAGGCGGTCAATGAGGAAGGAAAGGGAGCTATCGTCTTTATCAATCAGGAAAGTCAATCCCTGAATTTACTTAATCGTCTGAAAGGTCTGAAAGAAATTCAAAAGACGGGAGAGATGAAAGCTCCTCCCATCGTAATGGATACCAAAGATTTTGGAATTGGCGCACAGATCCTCCATGATCTGGAG
Source organism: Salinimicrobium flavum (assembly GCF_042684505.1). Classification (NCBI taxonomy): domain Bacteria; kingdom Pseudomonadati; phylum Bacteroidota; class Flavobacteriia; order Flavobacteriales; family Flavobacteriaceae; genus Salinimicrobium; species Salinimicrobium flavum. The sequence goes on along the minus strand of NZ_JBHULT010000010.1, from coordinate 21,150 downwards.
ATCCACAAGCTAAGGTTATTGTCTAATTCCCGGCAGAAGAAGCGGGTTGGAATGATAGGTTACGGCCTTGAAATAATCGAGTACGTTAATTACTAGATTTCAATAACGGTCTCTTCCAGGGGCCTTCTTACCTTTTTAAGTTCAGCAAAAAAATCATCCTTTGCCCGGTATCCTACTGGTAAAACCAATACCGACCTTAAATTGTATTTGTCCAGCTCCAGGATCGAATCATACTTTTCAGGTTCAAAACCTTCCATGGGACAGGAATCGATCTCTTCTACCGCACAAACCGTGAGCAAGGTCCCCAGAACCAGATAGGCCTGGTGGGTAGCCCAGATCCTCACCTCATCTAACGTCTTTTTTCCAAAATCCCCTATTAGTGATTCTTTAAAGGGATGTAGAATAGAATCGGGGGTATTTCGGATTTCCTTCACGTACTTAAAATAGTTCTCTATAAAGTTTTCTCCCACTTCCTTTTCAATACAAATGACCATGACATGAGAGGCCGTACTTATTTGTTTTTGACCAAAGGAAGCTTGTTCCAGTTCTCCCTGCAATTCTTTATCCTGAATAACCACCAACTTTAGTGGCTGCAGACCATAGGAGGTCGCGGTAAGGTTAAAGGCTTTTTTCAGGATCTCTACCTTTTCTGCAGGCAGTATTGAATTAGGATCAAATTTCTTTGTAGCATAGCGCCACTTAAGTGCTTTAACGCTCTTCATTTAAATAAGTTTGGGCAAAGATAAGAATTCTGAGGTACAGCTTTCTTCCGAAGACAATAAAGGAAAAGCCGGAAAGGGAAAGTAGTATAGGTGAAAAAGTGAAGTTTATTATTTACGTCTCCTTCTTTCGATATACATATGATAGATCTTTCTGAACAGCCACCCGCTCACAAACAACACCACCAAAACCTCCAATCCCATCAATAGGTAAAAAATCGTCATACCGTCAAAATTTCACGAAACAGAAATATTCCGCGAAAGCCAAAAGTACCTTAATGAAACGTTAAAGAATACCGTAAATCAAATTATCATTACGTTTTATAACACAACTTTAAAATAAACTTAAAAGGAATTCTGTTAAGTTTAATCTCAAAGCTTTGAGATTTTAAAATTATTAACAGTAATAAAACAATTGTTGCCGGTAATCCCATGAACTCTAACACGAGTAAATAAATCAATTTTTCAAAGTTTAATTTTGGGCAATCCTAAAAACAGCTAAATACTCCCGATGAAAATTTTTGTAAAAGCACTTCCGGTTCAGGACATCATAATTGATATCGCAGATAAATTCAATGCCCCTATTGACAGAGATGGCGGGGAATTTACCATTGACCTGCCCGAGGACATAGGAAAGGGATTCATTAGGGGGGCCAGTTTTCCTTCAGGGGTAGGTATTATAGAATATTATTGCACTTTTTATAAGGATATGGAAATTCATTTCACGGTTAATAAAACTCATCCCCTGAAATTCATTTTTTGTTCAGAAGGAAAAGTTGACCATGCCTTTGAGGAGAACAATGAAATACATACTATTGAAACCTTTCAAAATGTGATCGTTTCCAGTAGTGGGTTTAATGGACATGTCCTTTTCTTCAAGGCGAATGAAACTTCTCATGTTTCCAGTCTCGAGATCATAAGGGAAGAATTCAATAAAAGGAACAACTATAAATTCGACGGGCTGGATCCTGAACTTAAAAAATTGTTCATGGATACCGAAGCGAAAAACCTCTTTTTCTACCAGGGGAATTACAGTATACAGGCAGCAGATATCGTGGAGGAGATCACTCACAAAGAATTTCACGGTTTTCTTCGCTCTGTCTTCCTTGAAGGAAAAGCTTTTGAAATGCTCTCAAAACAGATCAACCAGTACCATGATGACCAGAATGAAGAAAAAAGACCTGTCTTGTTACGTCGTACCGATGTTGAAAAAGTAAAACGTGCGGTGGAAATCATTAATGAGAACCTTAACCAGAATTTTTCTGTAGATCATCTGGCCAAGGAAGTGGGCACCAATGTAAATAAACTGCAGGAAGGATTCAAATACTTATTCGACCTAACGGTAAATAAATATGTGCAGCAGGTGAAACTGGAAGCAGCCAAAGAAATGCTTACCTCATCAGACCATAATATTTCTCAGATCGTAAGTATGATAGGTTTGAATAACCGGAGTTATTTCTCGAAGATCTTCAAGGAAAAATACGGGGTAAGCCCCAAATATTTTCTTCAGAACAAAAAGGAATTCGAACAGGAAGAAAAGGATTAGACCCCACTATCAATCCTGCTCCCGTGCCAGTGGTAGTTGAATGGTGAAACAGGTACCTTTTTCAGAACCTTCACTTTCAGCATATATCTGCCCGTCATGTGCCTCTACTATTTCCCTGGCAATAGAAAGGCCGAGGCCTGATGAGGTTTCCCCACCTGTAGGCCGGGCACTTAAGGAGGTGAACCTGCGAAACAGGTTATTTAGATCATCTTTTGTCAAACCGGGTCCTTCATCTTCGATTCTCACAACGGCCATTCCTTCTTTTTCAAATAAACTCACCCTCACTTCGGTTTGGGGAAGGGAAAACTTCACCGCGTTATTAACTATGTTATAAAACACCTCAGTAAGCCGACGGTGATCTGCATATACCTTACAAGTTGTTTTAGTTTCGAACCTGATCTTCTGGTCCTTTTTTCGGGCAAGGGCACGGTTGGATTCCACTACCCCCTTCAAGAGTTTTGAAAGGTCAAAGGCTTTAAGCCGAAGATGGATTTCGCCCGACTCCTCCATTGCTGTTTCCAAAAGATCATTAATGGTTTTTGCCATTCTGCGGCCTGCATCCTTTATCTGTTTGGAAATATCGTCTATTGCTGCAGGGTTATGCTTGTTATCCATTATAAGATCTGCCAATAAAGGCATGATAGCCACCGGATTTTTAAGATCATGGGCAGTTGTGTTGAGGATCTTATGATGATGTCGCACCGCCTTTCGTGCTTCGATCTGCAGTTCGATCTGGTTCATTACCAACTCTCCCAAGGTCTTCAGGATATCTTTTTCTGAAGCAGATATTTCCCGAGGCTCCCTGTCAATAATGCATAATGTGCCAAGGTTAAATCCTTCCCTGGTTCGTAAAGGTACGCCGGAATAAAATTGAAGACCAAATTCTCCTGCAACCAGAGGATTGGCAAGTGTGCGCGGATCTTTGCGTGCATCTTCCACGATGTAAATCTCATTACTGATAATGGCAGAAGAACATAACCCGGGATCCCTGGGTATCTCAGAAATTTCCAGCCCCTGTTTGCTTTTGAACCAGATCCTGTCACTATCCACCAGTGAGACGATAGAAACGGGAACATCAAAGAGTTGTGCAGCCAGCCTGGTGATGCGATCAAAACTTCCGTCAGGAGGAGTATCGAGGATCTCATATTTTTGTAGAACCGCTAATCTTTCCTCCTCCATCATCTCCGGATTCACAGTATCTGGATACATCATTTCCCTGGTATTTTAGAAATTTCCCTAAAGATACATAAACCTTAAATAAATCCTAATTTTTTTCGTAAGATACTGAATCACAGCCGGCACCCGTTAGCCTGCAAGGGCTTCCAGAGCCTTCTCAATGCTGATCCCTTTATCCAGAACCGGGAGGAAAAGATCAGGCTTTTCCGCAATTCTATCGGGCATTGTTTTTATGGTAAAATCCCTCATGTCCAACCCCGGTCCCACTTCTTCCCATTCAAGAGGGGCAGAAACAGTAGCTCCAGGTTTAGGTCTTGCACAATACGGAGCCGCGAGCGTTTGTCCTTTTCTGTTCTGAAGGAAATCGAGATATATTTTCCCTTTACGTTTTTTCACATTTCGTTCCATACTGGTAAGGTCGGGTAATTCTTCCTGTACGAAATAACAAAGGATCTTTGTGAAGTCACGGGCTTCATCATAATCGTATTTGCCTCCAAGGGGAATGTAGATATGAAGTCCGCTGGAACCTGAAGTTTTTATATAACCTTTTATCTGCGCCTTTTCTAAAACCTGTTTGGCTACAAGCGCAACTTTTACCACCTCCTCAAAAGTGGTTTTTTCTGATGGATCAATATCGATTACGGTAAAATCAGGATACTCCAGGCTGTCTTTACGGGAACTCCAGGGATTTAGCTCTATACAGCCAAGATTGGCAAGGTAAATAAGGCTTGCCTCATTCTGGCAGAGAATATATTCTATTTCTTTTTGACTGGAACGGGAGTGAACTTTCAAGGTTTCCAGCCAGTGTGGAAAAATCCCGGCAGTATCTTTTTGATAGAAACCGGGCTCATTAATTCCATTGGGATGCCGGTGCAGGTTCTGGGGACGGTCCTTTAAGAAAGGTAGGATATAATCGGCTATCTGCAGGTAATATTCAATGAGGTCAAACTTCCGAAGCCCTGATTCGGGCCAGTAGATCTTATCAAGGTTGCTAATGGGAACCTGGATCCCTCCTATCTCCAGAAAATCACCGGCTTTTTTAGAAGCTCTTCCCTGTTTGGGCACTTTGGCCACTTTCTCCTTATCAATTTCAGACGGGAGTTTGTCAAACCGCAATCCTTTAAAAGACGGATGCCTCATGTGACCTGAGGAAGTCCATTCGGTGAATCTAACCTCGCATATAAGTTCCGGGAGAAGCCATACCGGCTTCCGCCCTTTCAGGTTCACCTTCTTCCCAAATGGCCGTTCCCCGGTTACCAGTGGTTGGAATTTTTCAAAGAGTTCTTTACGATCCTGGTCACTGAATCCTGTTCCGCAGTTACCAATATACACCAATTCCCCATCACGGTGCATTCCCAGAATAAGAGATCCGAAAGGAGCTGCACTGTCAGATTCGGTATATCCGCAAATCAAGGCTTCCTGACTCTCAAAAGCCTTTATCTTGAGCCAATTATCGCTCCTGCTTCCCGGAATATATTGAGAGTCCGCTTTTTTCGCAATTACACCCTCCATCCCGGATTTTATCGCTTGTTCAAAAAAAGTTTTTCCCATGCTTTCGATATGATCACAGTAATAGACCTGGGGAATATCTTCGATCACATCAGAAATAAGGCTTTTTCGCTCCAACAGCGGCAGGTGCATAATGTTGTGTCCGTTCAGGTAAAGTATATCGAACACATAATACCGCAGTTCCCCCGAAGGGTTCGTCTGGTAGTTCTGGAGATTCTGAAATTGCGGCAATCCGTTCTCATCCAGAGCAACGATTTCCCCGTCAAGAATGACGTCATGTGGGATTGCCTTCAGGTTATTGTATACCGAAGTGAATTTACTTTTAAAAGAAATGCCGTTACGGGAATACAGGTCCACCTTCCCTTCGTAAATATTTGCAAGGGCACGGTAGCCATCCCATTTTAGTTCATAGATCCAGTTTGCTTTATTGAAGATACCTGAAGCTTTTGTAGCCAGCATGGGCTTTACCAGTTGGGTGACCTGTAGCTTTTTTACCTTTTCTCCGGCTGCATGTTCACTAAGATCTTCAGCATCATAATCAAGCTCGGTCGAAAATTCATCTTTCTTTTTGATTAGCAACCACTGGTTATCTTTTTCACCCCCACGCCGGGTATGCACCAGTGCGAAAGTTCCCTGCAGTCTGGCTCCAAAAAATTCAAGTTTCAGGTCTCCTTTTTCAAGCTGCTCTAAAAGCTCTTCCTCGCTTCCTCCGCCTGTAAGCTTATAGGTTCCTTCATCCCAGATACTCATTTCCCCGGCCCCGTAATTACCTTTGGGAATTGTACCGTGAAAGGTCAGATATTTAATGGGGTGGTCTTCTGTTTGGATGGCAAGGCGTTTATCAGCGGGATTCATTGAAGGTCCTTTTGGTACCGCCCAGCTTTTCAGCACTCCCTCCATCTCCAGGCGCAGGTCATAGTGCAGCCGGGTGGCACGATGCCGCTGGATCACAAACCTTAAATGTGGTTGTTTTTTGCCATAAGCACCTTTGGGTTCGGGAGTTTTTGAAAAATTTCTTTTTCGTTTGTACTCGTCCAGTCCCATTTATGAAGCTTTGCTTTTTTTCTTCTTTTTGTCCAGACTCGCTTTTAACTGGGCCATAAGGTCTTTTGCAGGAGTAGCTTTGCTCTCGAATTTCTCAACCTTAACCTTTTTACCGGCAGTCTTGGATTTGATGATCTTCAACAATTGATCGTTATAGACGTCTTTATATTTTTCAAAATCGAATTTTTCGGTATACTCTTCAATCAGGGATTTCGCCATGTCTACCTCCTTTTTTGAAACTTTCGTATCTGGAATCTTTAATTCTGAAGGATCGCGGATTTCATCTGCAAAACGAATTACGTGCAATACAAGTGCATCTTTATAAACCCCCACCAGGCTAAGATTCTCTTTAGCCCTCATAACAAAAGTTGCCACTCCGAGCTTTCCGGTATCCTTTAAAGCATTTTTCAGCAGGTTATAAGATTTCTCCCCGTTTTTTTGAGGTTCCAGAAAATAAGGTTTCTTGAACAAAACATCCGCTACATCCTCCTCTTTGATAAACTCTTCAATATCAATAGTTTTAGATTTTTTCATATTGGCCTGGTCGAAATCTTCCTTTTCCAAAATAATGTAACTATCATCTTCTTTATAGCCTTTTACAATATCCTTCCACTCCACTTCCTTTCCGGTTACCTCATTCACTCTTTTATACCTGATCCTGGCATGGTCACGTTTATCGAGCATATCCAGGTCAAGCTGTCTGTCCTGGCTTCCTGAATACATTTTTATAGGGATGGTCACTAATCCAAAACTAATTGACCCGTTCCAAATCGATCTCATAACATGAGGGTTTTTGCAGTTGCTACCTTACAAGATAAAAGAAATGAGCTTCTAATTCTCCCGGATTAGCAAACTGTTAACTATCTTCAGATTAGCCTTCTTGGAAGAGTTAATTTTTTTTAAAAAACACCTAATGCTTTCTTAAGCCTTTTTGATAGGGCTGTAAAAGCAAGTAACTTGATGAAGAGAAGGAAGGTAGATCTCATCTTATTATGGACGGTATAACTTCATCAAATTTTTAATTCAAATAAAAAATATGGCTTTAAAAGCACTTTTCCTGAATTGCACCTTAAAAAAATCCCCAGAGACTTCTAACACCGAAGCTTTTATTAAAAATGCTGAAAACATCTTTCACGAACTTGAGGTAGAAACCGAGAGTATTCGGGTGGTGGATCACAATGTCATCATAGGGAATTCCTCAGATGAAGGCGAAGGTGATGACTGGCCTGAGATCCTTGACAAAGTAAAGCAAAGTGATATTATGATCATTGCCACACCAATTTGGAGAGGAGACCGTAGCTCTGTAGCAAAAATAGTGGCAGAACGTTTTGATGGAATATGGGCAGAGGCTCGTGAGGACAATGGCCAGTATCCTACTTTCAATAAAGTGGCGGGGGTAATGGTAGACGGTAATGAAGACGGGGCCAAAAAGGCGATCTCCAGCATTTGCTTCGACCTTTCTGAACACGGTTTTACCGTGCCGGTGAATGCCTTTAGCTACTGGGTAGGGCCTGCCGGTCCAGGTCCTGCATATATCGAGGCAGGGGGAGACAAACATTTCTTTACCAACAGGACGTTATACCTTATGGTCCATAACCTGGTGCACCTGGCCGGAGTGTTAAAGAAGAATCCTTATCCGGTGAATATCAAGGAACTCAAAGAGAAAGCAAAAAAGATCAGTGAAACACAAGATTGATTTAATGACTAATCAATTAATTCTCTAACGAACCCACAAATCATGATAGACTGGCTTATACACATTGTCATTGACTCCCTGGTATTGCTGGTAGCAGCAAGGTTTTTCCCTAAAGTTGAATTAAAAGGATATAAAACAGCATTGGTGGTAGCCTTAATGATAGGGATCCTGAGTTTCTTTCTCAGCTGGATACTTACCGTGATCCTGAATCTGGCCACCCTGGGAATCTTTTATTTTTTGGGTTTGGGTTTTGTTACCCGAATCATCGCCTATGCCATCATCATCGAACTGGCCGACAAAATGAGTAAGGATTTCAACACCCGGGGCTTTGCCCCGTCCCTTTGGCTGGCTATACTTCTAGCCGTCGTGGGAGGGATAGTAGATGCCATTATACTTACCTGATCTTTTTCGCCCTTTCGTATTGAGGTGGCCAGGAAAAGTCTGCTCCCAGAGCTTCCGCAGCTTCCATAGGAAAGTATGGGTTCCTTAGCAATTCCCTTGCCATGAAAATAAGGTCTGCCTTTCCCTGCTGTAGAATTTCCTCTGCCTGCTGTGATTCGGTTATAAGACCAACCGCGCCGGTTTTTATTCCGGCCTCCCTCTTTATCTTTTCTGCAAAACCTACCTGATACCCTTTTTCTACCGGGATTTCTGCGTAAGGCACCAGCCCCCCAGAGGAACAATCTACCAGATCTACTTCATATTTTTTAAGGAGTCCGGCAAGGTAGACAGCTTCGGTTTCATTCCATCCTCCCTCCACCCAATCTGTTGCAGAGATCCTTACAAAAAGGGGGAATTCTGTTGGCCATACCTCTCTCACAGCCTTTACCACCTCCAGCAATAACCGGCAACGGTTCTCCAGGGTTTCTCCGTACTCATCATTTCTCAGATTGCTTAGGGGAGACAGGAATTCGTGTAACAGGTATCCATGTGCAGCATGTATTTCCACCACCTGGAAACCGGCTTTCAAGGCTCTTTCTGCACTCATCTTAAAATCTGAGATCACCTTTTGTATACCGGCACCATTAAGAGCTTCAGGCACACACCCTCCCTCTTTAAATGACACGGCGCTTGGGGCCACAGGTTTCCAGCCTCCTTCCTCTTCCCGGAGTTCATCATAACCTTTCCAGGGACTTGTTGTAGAAGCTTTTCTTCCGGCATGGGCTAACTGAATGCCCGGCACACTCCCCTGCTCTTTCAGAAATTTCGTGATCCTCTTTAATCCTTCTATTTGTTCGTCCTTCCAGAGTCCCAGGTCGTCAGGTGAAATACGTCCTTCAGGAGAAACAGCGGTGGCTTCGGTTATAACAAGCCCCGCCCCGCCTACTGCCCTGGTTCCCAGATGCACCAGGTGCCAGTCATTGGAAAATCCATCCTCGCTGCTGTACATGCACATAGGCGATACTACAATGCGGTTCTTCAGTTCTACCGAGCGTAGATTTAAATGTGAAAATAATGCGGTAGTCCTCTCCATTTTTTCAAAATTTTGATCTAAGGTAATAAAAGCGACAGATCCTCTTCCAACTGGAGCAGACTTTCATCCCTTGTTTTAAATGTCAACCATTTGGCTAGCACCTTAAAATACCTCTCATATGTTTGTATATTAGTGAGATATGAACAAAACCTAATTATGATGAAGGATCAAATACTAATAGCTCCAGACGAAAATCTACGCAGAACGGTCATACAGAATACAGGCCAAGGACGGTTCTCTACATGTGCTTACTGATGAGGATAACGGAAAGATCCTTAGGCTACTACCCATTAAAAAATTTAAAAAAAACTGAATAATAATAAAGGATTTTATAGAAGGATGAGTGGATTAATACCTCAGGATTTATTTAACATAACCTTCTGATAATCAGTATTACTTATTTTTATTACTTTTACCGATTCACTAAATACTTTCTCTTATTAAAAATCCTACAACTCAACTTTCGTCAGATATCCATGTAGATGTTCTGGCGATCAACAGGATACCTATTGTCTCACAACTCCTGGATGTGGTTTGCCGAACCACCGGGATGGGTTTTGCAGCCATTGCAAGGGTCACAGAAGACCAGTGGGTTACCTGTTCTGTAAAAGACAGTATTTCATTTGGTCTCAAACCGGGTGATGAACTAAAGGTAGAGACCACCATATGTCATGAAGTTAGGCAAAAAAATGAGGCAATCCTCATTGACGACGTTCAAAAAGATCCTCAATACTTCGATCATCATACCCCTGTCATTTATGGGATCCAGAGTTATATTTCAGTGCCCATTTACCGTAAAGATGGAAGTTTTTTTGGTACTCTCTGTGCTATAGACCCCAAACCGGCAAGGATTAAAACACCTGAGATCCTGGGAATGTTCAAACTTTTCGCAGATCTTATTGCCTTTCATCTTCAAGCCCTTGACGAAAAGAATTTGGTAATTGAAGAATTGAAGGAAGAAAAGCAAACCGCAGTTCTGAGGGAGGAATTCATTGCGATTTTGGGACACGATCTTCGTAATCCCCTTGCGACTACAAGGATGAGCGCAGAGATATTGCTGAAGGTAGCAAAAGACGAAATGACCAAAAGACAGGCAGGGATCATTAAGTCCACTTCCTTCAGGATGGAAAAGCTCATAGAGAATATGCTCGATTTTGCACGAGGCCGTCTGGGTGAAGGCATTCTTATAAGCCCTAAAACAGATAATCCTTCCTTGCTTAAAACACTGGAGCAAATAATAAAAGAACTGCAAACCAACTCCCCGGAAAGGGAACTCTCCGTAAATCTCGTCCTGGAACAACCCGTTCATTGTGACAAGAACAGGGTAGGCCAACTGTTTTCTAATCTTTTAAGCAATGCTTTCTCGCACGGAGATGAGGATACACCAATTTTTGTAGAAGCAGGGACCAGGGATGGAATCTTCTCACTTTCGGTAACCAACTCCGGAGATGAGATCCCCGAGACCGCTTTGAAAAATCTGTTCCAGCCTTTTTACAGACAGGACCATAAACCCGGAAAACAAGGTTTGGGACTGGGTCTTTATATTGCTTCTGAGATCGCAAAGGCCCATAATGGAACCCTGAAGGTTAGCTCTTCAAAAAAAGAAATAAACTTCACTTTTGAAATGCCGCTTAGCTGAATTTTGAAAAATTAAATTTTATAGATCTGCTCCTGAAAATGCTTTTTTGGAGCATATTTTTTTTGGGGAACGTTCAGGAATAAAAATATTTCTACATCTTTGAGCCATGAACGCTGCCCAGTTAATTGAGAAAGGTTTTAAAAAACTCATTCCGGCTCCATTTACCCTCGCCGTTCTTTTAACGCTGTTCACCATGCTGCTTGCCCTGGTCTTTACCGGGAACAATAGCTTTGATGGTGCCCTTAATATTCTGCATTACTGGCAAGAAGGGATGTGGGAGCCAACTCTCCTGGTCTTTATGGTTCAAATGATGCTCATTCTGGTACTGGGTCACGTACTGGTCCTGAGTAAACCTATGGCAAGGCTTACGGGAAAACTTACCGCCGGGGTGAGCAGTAACACGAGTGCTGTAGTGATAGTCTCGGTTTCCACCATGCTCGTGGCATTTTTTAACTGGGGGCTGGGATTGATCTTTGGAGCCATTATGGCCAGGAAGGTAGCAGAATCAGCCCGGGAGCGTGGCTTCGAAATAAATTATCCATTGGTGGGGGCTGCAGGTTATGCCGGACTCATGGTTTGGCATGGCGGCATAAGTGGTAGTGCCCCTTTAAAGGCTGCGGAAGAAGGGCACCTGGCAAGTCTTTTTCCGGGACAGGATACAGTTGGGGTACTGGAACAAATTCCCTCCTTTATTTCAACGGACACGACCATCTTTTCTTCCTGGAACCTGCTGCTCTTCGGAATAATCCTGGTTGCGATCCCAATCCTGTTATTTCTCATTTCCAAAGTTACTCCTACTGCCGCGGTGGAGCTTCCTGAAGAAAGGAATTCTATCTCTGAAGGCATCATTAAGGGAGCTGAAAGGCTGGATCATTCCAAATGGCTGAACCATATTTTCGGAATACTTTTACTGGCAGCTTTTTTCGCTTCCTACCGGCAGGATCTCCTGGCCGGCAGGCTTACCCCAAATATGTTGAATTTCCTGATGCTCGGTCTTTGTATCCTTTTGCACGGCTCTTTTGTTTCATTCCTTAAAGCACTGGATGAAGCAATATTGGGTGCTGCTGCAATTTTAATACAGTTCCCGCTTTATTTTGGGATCATGGGCATCATGAGAGAAACAGGAATGGTAAATGATATAGCCATGTTCTTTTCAGGCATCGCCACAGAGGTGAGCCTTCCTGTATATACCTTTATTAGTGCAGGCCTGGTTAACATCTTCGTACCCAGCGGGGGTGGCCAGTGGGCTATCCAGGGCCCCATAGTTCTTGAAAGTGCACTACAACTTGGAGTTCCTTTAAATAAGGCCATCATGGCTTTCGCTTATGGTGATCAGATCACCAATATGTTACAACCCTTCTGGGCACTTCCCCTGCTTGCAATCACAAGGTTAAAGGCCCGGGAGATACTTCCGTATACCCTGGTAATGATGCTGGTTGGAATTCTTGTTTATGTAACCGGGTTACTTTTAATTTAGTCTTCCGCAGAAAATAAACATTAGAGAAGAAGAAACTTCCGTTTTTAAAGTTGCGTTAAATACTTTTCTCCGGAAGGTGCTTTTTGTAATTTAATTAGTACCCCCTTCATCAGGGATACAAAAAGTTGAACGGTATGTTTGATTTTTAAAATCCAAAAAAACTGATGCTGCCGGAAAATATAACCTCTCTGCTGAACATGTGAAAAATGAAAATAGCTACTTACAATGTCAATGGGATCAATGCCCGTCTTCCTGTTTTGTTACGCTGGCTGAAGGAAACAAAACCTGACGTGGTTTGTCTTCAGGAATTAAAATCCCCCGATGAGAAAATTCCGAAGCAGGAAATCGCAGATGCCGGGTATAATGCCATTTGGCACGGTCAAAAAAGGTGGAACGGGGTGGCTATACTTGCCAGGGACATGGAGATCAAAGAACTGGGTCGTACCCTCCCGGGGGATCCTGAAGATGTGCAAAGCCGCTACATTGAAGCCGATATCAATGACCTGCATATTGGCTGTCTTTATCTCCCAAATGGCAATCCGGCTCCCGGTCCTAAATTTGACTATAAGCTCGACTGGTTCAAACGCCTTACAGGAAGAGCAAAAGAGTTATTGGAAATAGACAGGCCCGTGATCCTTACCGGAGATTATAATGTCATACCTACAGAAAAAGATGTTTATAAGCCGGAAAGATGGATAGACGATGCCCTCTTTAGACCAGAAACTCGTGCTGCTTATGAAAAATTGCTTGCCCAGGGTTGGACAGACGCCATAAGGAAGTTATATCCCGAAGAAACCATTTATACTTTCTGGGATTATTTCCGGAATGCCTATAGCCGTAATGCAGGCCTGCGTATAGATCATTTTCTGTTAAACGAGCATCTTAACGACCGACTCCTTGACGCCGGAGTGGATAAATCTGTACGCGGCTGGGAAAAGACCAGTGATCATGCCCCGGTTTGGATCAATATCAAGGATTGATCTTTATTTTTATAGCCATGGAAAAAGTTGCAAAAATTTAATATTTCAGAAGGTTTATTTTAATCTCTTTTAAGAAGAAGCTGTCACTAAACCAATAATTTAGCTTTGAGAATCAGCATCCCAAATAAAATTGGAAAGAATCACCTATAAAGAGTTCCAGAGTTTACCCCCCCAGGAGCAGGATGAGATCCTTCTTTTATGCGGGGTGAAATTACAAGCCGTCGAAAGTGGTGAACATAAGTACCTGCTTTATGCTGTTGACCGGTTCTTTGTAGAGGTTGATGTAGATCAAAGAACTTTACTGGTCACAAAAACAGCTTTCATTGAAGGAGGTTTAATGGATAAATATTCCCGGCTTGATCTTAGCACCCCTTAATTAAAGAGGGATTTTATGAGCCGCTGTCTGTCTGCGGAAGAATACTTAACACGAAAAAACTTTCAGGTTTTTAAGAAAATTTTTAGATTTACACCCGTTTACCAACCTTCCCTACAGGTTAAATGAGTCTTAAGGCTCGAATTGGATTCAATTCCATCTAACGAAAAAATAAACCTGTTCGAATGCAAAATCTTTTGACTACTATTATAGCGCTTATATTTTGTTGTGTTTTCAGCACCTCTGATGAAAAAAATAAAGTTGATACCCACGCACAGGATATAAATGTTCAGGCGGAAATTGATCCCGTGGATTCCCGATGTCCTGAGGCCAAAAGTTGATCTGCAACTGACTTAATTCGGGATTTTTTTTTGGAATGAAAGAAAGTATGATCAAGGGGCAATCAGTCAAAATATCATTTCAATTCATTAAATTCTCCTGTTTAATTCATTTTCCAGTGCAGGCTATTCTTAGTAAATTGGTCGTGAGAATTTATGATCATGCTACAAATAACCCGACCCACTTTGCTATTGGACCGAACTACCTGTAAGGCCAACATCAGGAAAATGTTCAATAAGGCAGAAAGACATCACGTGCAGCTAATCCCACATTTTAAAACTCACCAATCTGCCAGCATAGGGAAATGGTTCAGAGAAGAGGGGGTGAAAGCAATTACCGTAACCTCTGTGAAGATGGCTGAATATTTTGCCGGTCGCGGGTGGGTTGATATCACGATTGCATTTCCGGTCAATGTTCTGGAAACAGAGCAGATCAATGCACTTGCAGAAAAGGTTGATCTCAGGATCTTTCTAAATTCTAAGGAGGCGGCGAAGGTTCTGAAGGAGCAGTTACGTACCCCTGTAAAATTTTACATAGAAATTGATGTGGGGGATCACCGTTCGGGGATTGATCCTGCGAATCTTTCGGCAATTGCAGGAATCCTTGAGCTCACCAAAGGATCTTACTTGAAATTTGATGGCTTTTATACGCATGCCGGACATACCTACAGCGCGGCGTCACCACGGGAAGTCGAAGAAATTTCCGGGTTATTTCTGAAAAAACTTCGTGCCTTAAAAAGTCATTTTAGACAAACCTATCCCAATCTTAAACTTGCTTTTGGCGACACCCCTTCCTGCAGCATCATAGAAGATTTTGAAGGAATCGACAGCATTCACCCCGGCAATTTCGTGTATTACGATCTTGTTCAGAATAGCATAGGAGCCAATACCCTCGAAGAAATAGCCATCTGTCTCGCTGTTCCTGTTGTCTCGGTACATCCCGAAAGGCAGGAGGTAGTGGTACACAGTGGCTGGGTTCACCAGGGAAAAGACTCCCTTACAGATTCCGAAGGAAATACCTATTTCGGACTGGTAGTAAGCCTTACAGAGGATAGTTGGTCGGCTCCCATTCCGGGAGGGCGGGTAATAAAACTCTCCCAGGAACACGGAGTGATCAGCCTTCCGCAGGAAATGACAGATCAAGTAAAAGTGGGTGACGTATTGGGCATACTTCCCGTACATGCCTGTGCGACTGCCTTTATGATGGGGGAACTGGAAACATTGGAGGGAGAGAAACTGCAAATGATGCCGCGTTAAACTTTTAAACAGGACATGAGAAATTGCTGAAGAGGATTCCTGCCAGGAATAAGCTGCAATAGCATTAGGCTTCTAAAATAATGAAACTAAAAAAAGAATTGTGAAGTTCATAAAATCCTTCTAACGAGGTGGCGAAGTACCGGCCTGAACCACTTCTTCTGCTACCATGACTGCACCCTTGTCAAATAAAAGCATTAGGAAAGAAAATAATATTAAAAAACTAAGCAGAAGAAACAGAATATTGGTGATCCTCATTGTCCCTTCTGAAAGTCGCTGAATTTCCTTTCGGCGTTTCTCGTCCTTAAAATATTCCTCCATCCGTAGCTTTTTCTACTTGTTTATTTTGTAGGAAAAATCCTATAAAATGTAAAATTAAGATGTATTTCATGGCGAATATAAAGTCTTTCAACGACTTAATTAACTTTAAATTAAGAAAATTTATGATTGAGTTATGTTAACATACCAGGCCAAAGGAAGGAAATTCTATGAGAAAGCGCCACCACATTGAAGAAAAGACCTGTATAACCTATAGAAGTTTATTCTATCCGAGTTCATGAGCAGAAGGGAATTAAAGAGGAGGGTTAATTAATTTTGGTGAAGCTTATATGTCGCAATCTCCCCACATCATTAAACCTCAAACCTGTGATTTCATCCTGTTCATTTTGCAGAAATTCTACGACTCCAAGTCGATCTGTATTAAATACATTCCCTAAAACAGGTTTGAGGGTCACTTGGTAGAAATTCAGATATTTTTCAAAGGTTTCGGGAAGTTGCAACATGAGGACTCCATCTATTGCTTCCAGCCTATAGGTAACATCTAACTCAGGTTGGTAATAGGAACCAATAAGGGCTTGAGGATCGGGTGGCACCTGAGAAAATTCCGCAGGTTCAGTGAAAGTTCCGGTCTGCACATTTGTTCCCTGAATGAGCTTAAATTGAAAAGGCTTTCCCTCAGGAGTGGTAGAAAAAACTACCCGGGCATCAAATTCTGAAATAAAATAATTTGTTTCAGATTCGGCGTGTAACTGAAATCGTTGTGCTTCAGGCAGTACCAGGAATAAGGCTTCGTTTTCAGGCAGGATCTTAAGAATAAGACCATCTTCCATTCGGTAGCCTCCCTCCCACTTCTTCAATTTATCCTCTGTAAGTGAAATCGCGACCCTTTCTAATGGTTTTTCCTCTTTTATAAATTCGGAAAGTATCCCATCAGCAAGCTTTCTGATTATTCGTGAAACATTTATCTTTTCATTGTTGGTAAGAACAGCGATTCCCAGTTCCTGTTCAGGGAACAACATCATATAGGAAGCAAATCCCGGGGTGCCGCCGCTGTGATAAACCGCTTTCACCCCTTTATAAGGTTTCACATTCAAACCGTGGGAATATGGGATAGTATCTCCTGTGGGTAAGGTGAAGGAGGCTTTCATCATTTTCGAGATCTGTTGGCTATAGGGTGGATTTTCCTTAAGAAGCAGGTCCATCCATACCAGCATATCATTCATATTAAAATAAAAATTAGATCCACCCGGTACACTTTCAGTCTCTGTCCTTGCATCCACCAAAGTATCTCCTGCCAGTCTGTAACCGGTTGCCCGATTACTGATTGATTTCTCCGGATTACTATAAGCTACAGCCTGCAGATCATTTGGATCAAAAACCTTTTGACGAAAATAATCATCAAACTCCTGATCGCCTGCCATCTCAATAATAGCAGCCAACAAGCTGTATCCTCCATTGGAGTACATAAAATCTGTTCCCGGTTCAAAATTTAAATGTGAGTATTTTTTTAAGAGGTCCATTTCATCGGCCATCGTCCAGGGAACATCCAGGGGAATGCCGGCAAAAAGCCTTAAATTATCTGTTGAAGGAATCCCTGAGGTATGATGTAAAAGCTGATCTATGGTAACCTCCTTAAATTCCTTTGGAAGGTCGGGTAAATAGTCTCCAACCCTATCCTGAAGCTCAAGTTTCCCTTCGGCTTCCAGTAATAGAATTCCAAAGGCTGTGATATGCTTGGATACCGAGGCCAGGTTATACATTGTGCTGCCCGAAGTCTTTACTTGATTTTCCAGGTTCATTAGGCCGGAATGGGAATTTAGAACGGGCCGACCACGGTAAACTACCCCAACAGATAATCCGGGCTCATTTTCCTGTCCGGAAATTCCTGTAATAGAATCAACTTTTTTTTCTAAATTATCTAAATGAACTTGCTGAGAGAAGGCGGTTGTTGCTGCAAGTAAAGCAACCAGGATTACTGGCACATGTTTCATAACACGATGACTTGACTAAATAAAATAAAGAGGTATCTAAACCTTTATAAATGTTGGCCCTGTTAACTTTAAGACATCTTTTATTGCAAAAGATGCGTCTTACAACTTTCACAGAATATAAATATACCTAAACTATTCGAAGCACTTGGAATTATTTAATTTTTAAACGTAATTTAATTTAGTTAGAAGACAAGGTGATTTTCAAAGAACTGAACCTTAAGAAGGAGTAAGCCGTAAATTGAATCCTTGCAGATTTAGAATTTCCAGACTGTGACCAGAGCTAATCTCCAAAAGGAAATTTCCGGATTTGATTTTTCTGAACTGAAATAATATGGTATGCGAAAACAGATTAAAATATACCGGGCTATTAAAGAGATCCTGCAGGAAATGGAAACCTTCGGCAGGTTCAGGAACAGAATTGGAAGTGCGGTTTACCCCAGAGCTTTAAATCTGTTAAAAGAACAACAGGTAATTATCCAAAGTAGAAGAGATGGTTCTCAGTATTGGTATCCCGGAGAAAATTATGAGATAGCACGGTCAACCGGTATCCGAAAATTTTTAGAGAACAGAAAAATAAATTTTCGATTATGGTCCGTTAGAACATTTGGGATAAACATTTCCTGGAGAGACTTTTTATGGGGACTTCTCGCTGGTCTGATTATAGGAGGGGTAGCTGCCTACCTTATTCTGGGGTAGATCAGGTGTTATTTGGTTCATCCTGATCTAAGGACAAAATCCCCATCTTCTTTGCTCGTTCTTCCCATTTTTTACGTGCCAGTTTCTGCATGTCCTCCACATTGTCACTTTCATCCATTATTTCCAATCCCAACAGCGTTTCAATAATATCTTCCATAGTGACCAGGCCTATTGTATTTCCAAATTCGTCAACCACCATCGCCATGTGAATTCTTGTTTTTATAAAATTATCAAACAATACCGGAATAGGAATATCACCTGCAATAGCCGGAAGTTCCCTTCTAAGGGAACTTAATGGTTCCGGTCCTTTGTCGTCCACCATTTCCTCTAAAAGATCATCCTTCAAAATAAAGCCGGTAATATTATTTGGCGATTTATTATATATAGGGATCCGGGAAAATTTTAAATTCCTGTTCGCGTGAAAAAAATCTTCGATCGAGACTTCTTCATCTTCTATCATTGCTACAGAGAAAGGGGTCATCACATCTTTGGCTTCAACAGACTTAAAAAGAAGTAGATTTTTGATAATGGTGGTTTCACTTTTTTCGAATACCCCTTCTTCGCCGGCTGCATCAGTTATAGCAAGAAATTCCTCCCTGCTCATGGTACTCACATGAGCAGATTTACCAATTACTTTAGTGGTTAGCATCATTAGCCAAAGGATGCCTGTATATTTTAAGGGGAAAATCAATATGTTTAACGTTTTTGCCGTGAAAGCACCTAAACTTTGCCAGTAGGTCGCACCAATTGTCTTCGGAATGATTTCTGAAAGAACAAGAATAGCTAAGGTCATTATGGCTGAAACGATCCCCACAGCGTTGGTCCCGTCGCCAAATGCCTTTTCTGCCTGTACCCCCACTAATATGGCTCCTACCGTGTGAGCAATGGTATTCACCGTAAGTATGGCTATTAAAGGCCTGTCTATATCTTTTTTAAATTCAGCGAGAGTATCTGCATATTTTTTTCCTTCCTGTCTTTTTACCTTGATAAATGAAGGGGTGAAACTCAAAAGTGCCGCTTCAAGAATAGAGCATAAAAAAGAAAAAAAGATGGAAATAAAGGCATACAGGATTAATAATTCCATGAAAAAAGGTTTTTTTAAAGTTAATGTTTTATAGAATGAATCCTGTTAAGGTAAAAATAAATAGCTGCTGTACTTTGCATTTTTAAAAATCCTTTTCCTTATTTTTCAAGAACAGAAGAAATGAAGATTTGATTTTATAAGGAATGCATGAAAGTCTGAATCCTCGGGCAGCGACAGAAGATTTGATATAACGATTGTCGTTCAGGGAAAGTTTTCAGGGTGTTAGAAACTTACAAGGTCTTTAGAAGTGACCCGGCAAAAACCAAACTAAGAAAGAAAAATTCTTTTCTCCTGTCCTTCCTCTACCTGCTAAATTTCTTCCAGATTTTGACGATCATTTTTATGAACATCAAAACGATGAATCCAACAATAAGACCTAATATGAAATCAACAAGAATGCCGGGTAGACTCTCAGCAAGTCCGTGGAGAAAATGAATGTTATGTCTGAAAATGCCTCCCGAAACCAGAAGTAAGGCTATGGTCCCAATGATGGACAGGCTTTTAATGACCACTGGCAGCGCATTTACAAGAAACCCACCTATTTTATCAGAAAAGCTGTTTTCCCTATCGTTGAGATCTATAAGTTTAGCGCCAAATTCATCCATCCTTACAATAAGCCCAACGAGGCCATACACCCCAACAGTGGCAACCAGAGCAATAAGAGTAACTACCAGAATTTGATTTAGCAGGGGTTCATTACCCACGGCCCCCAGGGCTATGATAACGATCTCTACAGAAAGTATGAAGTCGGTCAGGATCGCCGATTTAATTTTTTCCTTTTCCCTGCTTAACACTTCTTCTTTAGAAAGTTTTTCAAGTTTAGGGGACTCAGTTTTATGGGCATGTGGAAAAATATATTCATATATTTTTTCGGCACCCTCATAGGCCAGATAAAGTCCGCCAATGATCAGGATAACGGTAATGGCAGAGGGAAAAAAAGCACTTAATAAAAACGCAAGGGGTAGAATGATCAATTTGTTTAGAAATGATCCTTTTGTAATTGCCCAAAGCACCGGTAGCTCCCTGGCAGACATGAAGCCAGAAGCCTTCTCTGCATTTACCGCCAAATCGTCGCCTAATAAACCTGCTGTTTTCTTTCCGGCGACTTTTCCCATCACCGCCACATCATCCATTAAAGCTGCAATATCATCGAGTAGTGCAAAAATTCCTGAGGCCATAATTGATTTTAGTTTAGGAGCAGCAAGATAAGTGTATTTAATAAATGGGAATTATAACATTTTTATAATTCCTGTTTAGTAGTTTAATGACCTCCCAACTGTCAGCGAATAGTCGGGAACCCTTCATGACAACAATTATTATCACTATGCTCTCTCTGCAAACCGCTTTAGACTGGTGACAGAAATCCTTGGATCCCAACCTCTGGGTTTGAACCAATAAGCCTATTAAAGTGATCTTCCCGGGTCAAATACGATCTAAAACCGCAGTAGAGAATTGACAGCTTTAGTTACGCAACAGCAGTATCTTTAGGAAAAATCTTTACTCCATTAAATTGAAATCCCGCCAAACTTTAGTTAGAGCGGGATTTTTGAATTTTCGGATTTCTGAATTAAATTAACCCTTCCCTATTGGAAAAGATTATCATCTACCATATTAGGAAGCGTGACTTTTAATTTAGATTCTGTTTCCATAGCACGTTTGATCGCATACACAGCACCTTCGTTTCGTGCCCAGGATCTCCTGGCAATTCCGTTGTTTACATCCCAATGCAGCATAGATGTGAGCCGTCTCTCCGACTTCCGGTCTCCTTCCAGAACCATACCGAATCCGCCGTTGATCACCTCTCCCCAGCCTACACCCCCGCCGTTGTGAATGCTCACCCAGGTAGCTCCTCTAAAGCTGTCGCCAATGACATTC
>NZ_JBHULT010000009.1:0-240827 GCF_042684505.1 Salinimicrobium flavum | reverse complement strand
TAGACTTTGCAGTGGGGACCCATCTTGTTACCCTTACCGTTTTGGACAATGAAGGGGCTAGTGATACCGATGAAGTGACAATTATAGTAGAACCCGGAAACCAGGATGACTCAGATGGAGATGGAATTACCGATACTCTTGATAACTGTCCAACTATTAATAACCCACTTCAGGAGGATTATGATAATGACGGTTTAGGAGATGCCTGTGATCTGGATGACGATAACGATGGTGTTGCTGATACTGAAGATTGTGATCCTAAAAATTCAGAGATTGGATTACCAACGATCGTTTATTATAAAGACGGGGATGGTGATACTTTTGGAGATCAAAACGATCCTGGGGAGGCTTACTGTTCAGATCCAGGAGCAGGCTTTAGCCTGAACAATACTGATTGTAATGATAATGAAGATACCATTTATCCCGGTGCATTTGACATCCGCGGTGACGGTATTGACCAGGATTGTGTTGGCGGGGATGAGCCACTGGATTGTCTGGGATCAGATGTTCTCAATATTACAGAACTCTGCTCTGATAAGCCTTCAAAAGTGCGTAACTGGCTTGTTAATAATCCTTCAGATTGTGCCGTGAAAGTGATCTGGGAATTGAGGAAGGAGAATACTTCAGACTTTTTCATTGCATATCCAGGTGATAATAAATTTTCTACCCCGGTAGCTGAGAAATTCCCAACACAGGTAATAGTTACCTGGAAGGATAGTAAAGGTAAGGACAAGAAGCGAACAATGGCTTCGACCGGACCACAATGTCCAAATCCGGGGGCCAGCTTAGAGGCTACCAGTGATGCCGTAATTGGTATTACAGCTTACCCTAACCCCATAGGAGAGGACGGTTTCTGGCTCAGTTTCCCTGAAGGGGCAGGTGGTCAGACATTACAGGGAGGTATCTATGATTACAACGGACGATTCCTTATAAGTCAGAAATTTGAGGTTCCTGTTGGAGGGGGAGATATTTTCTGGAATCTCGATCACAGCGAATGGGATCAGGGAGTATATATTTTGAGGTTAGTAAGTCCTTCAAATGAATATCAGGTTCAGCTTATGAAGAATTAAGGATAACCAAAAGTAAACTTCTTTTGTTGCAGGACCAGACAAACCGGTTTTGGGTAATTCATCTTTGGGGGAAGGTGAAATTTCCCGGAACCGGTTTTTTTTATCCCCCTTAAAGGTGATTGACCTAAGGTTTTATATTTCATAAATTGGGGGGACTTATTGAAATTCTATCGCTACCCACAATCCCTTCCTTGGGCAAGCCTAAAGCTCGTATTATGAAAAATTTTTACAATTTCTCCGGAAAGCTGGTGTGCATAACTCTTTTTTTATTGCTAAGCATGGCTGGATATGCTCAGGAAAAAATCAACATTAACGTAAACGGACTTGAAAACAAACCGGAAGTCTCTTTGGAAGAAAAGAAAGGAGCTCCCTTTTTTGCGCAGGCTAAACGAGCCCGCCCTTTTGATCTTAATCCTGCTGTAGCAAATCCAGGACCTATTACCAAAGGAACAAAGCTTCAACTGCAGCTTTTCAGGGATAAAGATTTCTCGTCAACAGTGGTTAGAAAGATTACAGACGTCAATAATGTTACCACTCTCACTTTAAAGTTGGACGAATTCGATTATTCCTTTGCTTATATCACCACTTCAGAAGGGTCATATCTACTAACCGTTGATATACCTGAATTAAAAGAAAAATATTCTACCCGAAGGGACAAAACAGGAAAAGGAAATTTTCTTTTTCTGCTGGATCCGGAGAAGCTTAATATATTGGAAGATTGCTCCTCCCCTAAAAATGCAGAAAAAAGAAATCCCGGTAATTCCGAAAAAGATTCTCCCGTTGAAGATCAGGATTTAGATAATTTTAATCCTGTTGAAAGTGAAAGTAATCAACTGGATAAATTCACATGTGAGGAGGAGATTATTGAAGGAGAGATAGTGATCGATCTAATGCTGATATATACCCCTGCGGCAAAAGAATGGGCAGATGCAAATAATGACGGGATCGAAAATACCATAGCTACAGCTATTGCCAGTGCCAATAATGTCTCGGCTAATAGTTCTTTGGGAATTAACTTTAATCTTGTTTACTCCGGTTTGGTTGAATATAATGAAACTTCCGGAGGCACAAGTTTGTCTGAAATGACAGATCAGGATGACGGCATATTGGATGAAGTACATGCATTAAGAGCGACTGTGGGGGCTGACATGGTTGCCATGTTCAATTTAATTTCTGATGTTGGCGGGGTAGCCTGGCTGTTAAATGATGCTAACGGAGATAAGAATTCCGCTTTTTCAGTTACCCGGGTACAACAAGCCAGCGATTCTTACACCTTCATTCATGAGTTAGGTCATAATATGGGGATTGGTCATAATAAAGATCAAAAAGTCCAGCCGGGGAACACGAACTGGAAAAACTGGCCTGAGAACACCTGGTCCGGCGGGTGGCGCTGGGAGGCTTCCGATTCCAATTTGTACTGTGATGTCATGAGTTATCCAGGGGGCAATTACTATGATGACGGCAGATACAGCATAAGAATCCCCAATTTCTCTGATCCTCAGTTTATTCATTTAGGAGCTGCAGCAGGAGACCCTGTGGAAGGTGATGGTGCCCGTACCATAAGGGTTATGAGAAATGTTATAGGTAAATATTCAGAGGAAAAAGATGCATGTAAAGCTCAGGGAAATAATATGGGAGTTCTGTATATTGAAAACGTAAGCATACAGGAAGTTAACAATAATACAGGAATATCATTATACAGCAATTACTTTGGGATACCTTTTTGTATTTCAAAACAGGAAATTAATGAGGTTAAGGTAGACGTTGGTGGGCATATTACGGGGAAAAGAATTGCTGCATGGGTAGATTGGGACAATGACGGAATTTTTGATCCTGAAAAAGAAAAATTAGATGTCCCGGATGAAGATCTTACCTCCTATAATTTTTCCATAACTGCACCAGTCAATACTTCCATGGGAAGAAAGAGACTGCGAATCAGATCATATGATAAAGAAAATGATCCTGTTATAACTCCTTGTGGTCTTACAAAGAATGGAGAGGTTGAAGATTACGCTTTGAATGTACAAGCTTCTACCGCGTGTGAGGCTGCAACCACTCCGTTGGGAGGAAATATTTCCGGGATTGAAGGTTCTAAAATCACTTATTCGTGGACACCGGTTCCGGGAGTTGGATCCTATGAGGTAGAGTATAGAAAATCCGGAGACGAAATATGGTCTTTAAAAAGAGAGATATTTTTACCCTATGTGGAATTAGATGGTCTGGAAAGTACAACTACCTATGAAGTAAGAGTAAGAAGTATTTGTGAAGGATCCTTATCAGATTTTTCTGAACCTCTGCAGTTCACTACAACGGGAGTTCCAAATGCTCTCCGGTTTACAGGCGTTCCCTTACATGGAGAGACAGGAAATTCCCTTGATAATGTAACACTGGAATTTCAGGATCTGGGAGGAAATAAAATTTCTTCCTCAGGTTCCGTGACCATTTCTCTTCTTGATTTAGATAATTCCGGAGGTGTCTTGAGCGGGGTGAAAACACTTTCAGCAAAAGAAGGAATCGTCACATTCAAAGATCTAAGGATAGACCAGATTGGAAGGTACCGGCTTCTCGCCACTGTTGATGCACTGCCAGAGGTAACCAGTGAAATAATTACTTTGGAACCTTATCAACCCAAAACCTATGTAGTCAATACTACTTTAGATAATCCCGATGCCGATCTTTCAGACAACATTTGCGCTGATTTGGAGGGAAATTGCAGTCTGAGAGCAGCCATTGAGAATGCCAACAAGAGTAGGGGAAAAGACAAGATTCACTTTAATATTCCTTCAATAGACTCCCCTGTTATCCGTCTTAGTGATGGTTTACCAATTATTACAAACCCGGTGGTATTAGACGGCACTACCCAACAAAACTATTCATTTACTAACCACCAGGTGGTTATTGATGGAAGCAATATCGCAGGAGTTTCAGAAGTGGATGGGGAATATGGCTTTGGGCTTATGGGAAATTCTTCCGGTAGTGTAATAAAAGGATTTACCATGGGCGGATTTAACAATGGACTTTATACAATGGCAATCTTTCTCAAAAATACTAATGATCATCTCATTGAAGGAAATAAAATTGGGACTTCTGTAGATGGGATGACAGCAAATCCAAATTACGACGGTGTCTATCTCGACAACAGTAGTGGTAACACAATTGGAGGTGCCGGAGAATCTGATGGTAATCTTTTTGGAGGCAATGGCAGAGCGATTTCTTTAGATAATGCTCACAATAATAATATTACTAATAATTTTTTCGGAACTAATATTAATGGAAATGATACCATTAAAAATAGATTTGGAATTTGGACCGGAATAGATAGAAGAAAAGTTATTAATAATGATCAACCATATTCCTCCCATAATAATATTATTAATAACCTTATTTCCGGAAGTACTGCTGCGGGGCTGGTCCTTAGTGGTACCGAAAATACTGTGAAAAACAATTTAATAGGTACAGATGTTACGGGTAAATATTCCCTTCCTAATATAGACGGGATGCGTATCCACCTGGGAGGTTCCAATTTTGTAGGTGAGGTAGGGGCAGGTAACCTTATTTCGGGAAATGAAACCGGAATACGAATATATTACTCTAAAAATAATATCATTTCCTCAAATAAAATCGGTACAGATTTAGAAGGAAATGCTCCTCTTCCCAATGCTACGGGTATCAACCTTCTGGGAGGGGAACAGCAACAATATTATGGTGGTAATCGTATCCAAAACAATACTATATCAGGAAATCTTGATGAAGGTATTTTTCTTGAATCCAGTAATGATATAATTGTTCAGAATTTCATTGGTTCCAATGCTGCAGGCACCTTGGCGATACCAAATAGAAATGGTATTCAGATATTTAATGGTACCTATAATATTATTGGAGAGCCGGAAAGAGGGAATGTAATATCCGGTAATTCTGAATATGGGATCTGGATCAATAATGGAGCCTATAACCGTATTTTAAACAATAATTTAGGTACTCAAACAGATAGAACGTCGCCTCTTCCTAACGGGCTTGCAGGAATTGTGCTCAATGGTTCTTTTCAGGAAATAGGTGGTGTCAGTTCAGGAAATTCGAATCTTATTGCTTATCACTCGCAGGCTGGCATAATTTTAAATAGTGGCTATGGCAGATATAACAGGATCTTTGAAAATAAGTTTTTGCAAAATTCCATAGGTATTGACCTTGGGAATGATGGAATAAGCAGGAATGACCGGCTGGATTCAGATAACGGCCCGAATAATCTTCAGAATTATCCCGAACTCTCTGAAGGAGCCACAATGGAATCTGGTAGTTTGACCATTAATTACCTTCTGCCTTCAGATCCCGGCTATAGTGCCTTTCCTCTTACTGTGGAATTATTCAAAAGCGATGGAAACCGGCAGGGAGTGGAATATCTGGGAAGTGATGTGTATACTGAAAATGATATTCCTAAAGGAAAGAAAACCAAAGCCGTTATTATTGGTTTGCCTTCCGGTAGCAGTTTAATATCCGGAGATAAAGTGACTGCCACCGCTACAGATGCGGAAGGAAATACTTCTGAATTCAGTGCTGAAGTACAGGTCACAGGAGATTGTGAAGTACAGATATGGTATGTAGATGCCGATATGGACGGCTATGGAATTGATTCTGCTGAAACAAATATTTCTTCCTGTACCAAACCTGAAGGGCATTATGTAACAAGAGCAGGAGACTGTGATGACACCGATGCCGAAATACATCCTGAGGCGGAAGACATTCCCGATGATGGGATCGATCAAAATTGCGATGGAGTAGATGCCACCAACGTGATAGTAGATTCAGATAATGATGGAGTAGCCGATTCAGAAGACAATTGCCCCGAAGTGGCAAATTCAGATCAGGCTGATGCTAATGGTAATGGAATTGGAGATGCCTGTGAAAGTACAACTTGTTTGGGAACAGATAACCTGAACCTGAGCGACTGTACTTCCGGTTCTCTGGTTTACTGGACGGTGAACAACCCCGGTTCATGCACGGTAGAGGTGAGATGGGAAGTGAGAAAGGGTTCAGAGTCGGGTGCTTTCAGTCTAAATGCAGGAGAATCAAATGAATTTACCACTTCTGTAGTTTCAAAAGGCCAGACACAGGTTATCGTGTATTGGAATGACAGCACAGGCACCGAAGTTAAAATGCAATCTAATGCTTCAGGTACTTCCTGTGCCATGGCAGCGACTATTAGCGAGGATCAAAGTTATGCTTCAGAGGAAGTTCCTTTTGCATATCCAAATCCTGTTGAAAGCAATGGGTTTTATATAAGTTTTTCTGAAGGTTTTGGAGAAAAATCGTTTGATGCTGCTATTTATGATCTTAACAGCCGTTTAATCGAACATGGTTCCTTTATGGTTCCCTCTGGCGGCGGAAACATCTATTGGAATGTAAATACAGAAAGCTGGAATTCCGGAGTTTATATTTTAAAACTGGAGAGTAACACTGAATCATACCAGTTAAACCTGATCAAGGAGTGAGTAATGTAAATGAACTCAGGGGCCTGTAAAAATTAATGCTTCTGAAAAGACCATTTTTCAGAAGCATTTTTTATGTATTAAAGAGTTTTTTAATATCACTCAAAAAGGCGATTGCGAAGTGTCTTTTTAAGAAGTATCTTTAGTTGTATAAATGCTTCAGAATTAATTTATTAAGAAGCATAACCATAAACCGGGAATTAGAAAAAACAGCTTTGGGGGAGGAGGTTTTTTTTAAGGGCCGGTTTTATTTTTATGGGAAAACGTAGTGGAGGCCGTTAGTATGAGAAATACCTTGAATTTTAGAGAATCAAGGGGAAATCACTTCGCAAAAGTATTTACTGTTTTCTGTGATTTTTCATATTTTCTAAATACTGAGGGTACTTTATATAGTGAGTTAACAGACCTTTAACAGGAAATAATCCTTAATTATAATAATTTCACGTTCGTTAAAAATCTTGTATCCTGACTTCTTAAAATTTTATTATAAATCGTTGCATTCTGTCATTCTAAATGGCAAAAGCGGTCTTGATGTTGCTTTTTAAACTTTATTTTTGAGATTTTGACCCACTTAAGATTCTGTGTAACAACATTCCTATTAATTTCCTATGAGGAAAAACAGTGAAAATTCCCCTATCCCTCTTACTGACTCTCAGGTTATAACCGCTGATGCCCGAATTGTGGCAATTGGAGCCAGTGCAGGAGGATTGGAGGCTTTAAAAGCCTTTTTTAAGAACGTCCCCAATGATTCCAGTTGTGCGTATGTGGTAATTCAACATTTATCTCCAGATTACAAGAGCATGATGGGAGAACTGCTGAAGCGAAGCACTTCTTTGCCAATTGTAGAAGTAAGTGACGGCCTGGAAGTGAAGCCCGGGCATATCTATCTTATTCCACCCGTAAACAATCTGGTGCTAAAAGGATCTTCTCTTTATCTTACCGATAAACCAAAGAGCCAAACCCTGAATTTACCTATTGATATCTTTTTTGAGTCCCTTGCCCGTGAAACCAGGGAAAGAGCAATTGGCGTAGTTCTTAGTGGTACTGGGAGTGATGGAACACGCGGGGCTCGGGCTATTAAGGAAAATGACGGGATGGTCATGGTACAGGAACCCGGGGAAGCTCAGTTTGACGGAATGCCTCAAAGCGCGATAGCAACCGGACTGGTAGATTACGTGCTGCCGGTTCAAAAAATGGCACCTGAAATTGGTAATTTTATTTCGGCACCTGCCGTTTTTCATTTCAAGGATGGGGATGTAGCATATGACCAGTCTGAATTAATGAAAATTTTAAATTTCGTTGATCAAAAGACCGGACTCGATTTCAGGGAGTATAAACGCTCCACCCTTGCCAGGCGTATCGCGAGACGGGTCAGCGTTTGTAAATGCCGGTCCCTTGCTGAATATTACGACTATCTAACTTCTAAGGAAGAAGAAGTGGAGATACTTTACAGGGAGTTCCTTATTGGGGTCACCAAATTTTTCAGGGATAGTAAAGTATGGGAAATACTTCGGGAGAAAGTTGTTCCCCAACTTGTAAAGGATAAGAAGGAAGGAGAAACCCTGAAAATGTGGGATGTTGCCTGCAGCACCGGCGAAGAGGCTTATTCCTTTGCCATGTGCATTTTTGAAGAAATGGAAAAACAAGGAAAACACCTGGAGGTCAAGATCTTTGCGACTGATATTTCAGAAAAACATCTGGAGATAGGAGGTAAAGGGACATATCCTGAAAGCATTGCTGCCGATGTACCTGCAGAATTCCTCAACAAATATTTCCTGAGTTTCACGAATTCCTACAGGGTGGTTGAAAAGATACGTAGTGCCGTGGTGTTTTCAAGGCATAATGTAATTAAGAATCCGCCGTTCAGCAATATGGACATGGTGTCCTGCCGAAACCTGTTGATCTATTTCCAGCCCGCCATTCAGAAAAAGGCTTTAAATGTTCTTCATTATTCCCTGAAACAGGATGGGATCCTTGTATTGGGCACCAGTGAAAGCGTCCAGAGCCATAAATCGGAATTTGCGGAAGTCGACCGGAAATGGAAGATCTATAAAAACATCAATCCCAGTAAACGTTTGAATACAGGTTTATCTCATGCTGCAACAACCGGCCTTATTGAGAATTCTGGTACAAAAGAACTGGCTGCGAAAAAATATTCGGTACAGCCTGCCAAAAATAAACTTCACCTGGAATTCAATGACATCATCCTGGAACATTTTAACGGGGCGAGTGTCTTTATAGATTCCGAGTATAATATACTTGATGCTATTGGGGAATTCAGGAAATATGCTAATCTGCCGGTGAGCGGATTTTCTATTAACCTTCTGGAAATGCTGGAAGCAGATCTTAAATATTTGGTCCAGAATACCCTAAAGAAGGCAGAAAAACATCAGAAGAAAGTATATTACAAAGACGCTTCATTTCAACATGAGGGCAGTAAAAAGGCTGTAGATATCATAATTAAACCTTATGAACATCATAACCTGAAGGATGATACCAGTTACGTCATAACTTTCATAGAAAAGGAACTTAAACTTGATGATGTGGAAGAGGTGGATAATATCACTCTTACCCGTCGTACTAAAGAATACGTATCTAACCTTGAAGAAGAGTTAAAGCTCACAAAAGAGGAGCTTCAAAGTTCCCTGGAGGAGATCGAGACCAGTAATGAAGAACTTCAGGCCGCGAACGAGGAACTATTGGCTTCCAACGAGGAACTCCAGAGTACCAACGAGGAGCTTCAAAGTGTGAATGAGGAGATCAACACCGTGAATGCCGAGAATATTCAGAAGATGGACGATCTCGCGGCACTTAATGCCGATATGAACAACCTTTTGGAGAGTACACAGATAGGTACCATTTTCCTCGATTCAGACCTGCTTATCCGAAAGTTCACCCCCGCGATCAGGGAACATTTCAGTTTTCTGAATTCTGATGTTGGAAGGCCAATTAGCCATTTTACGGGAAATATTGGAAAAAGTAATCTTTTGGTACGTCTTAAAAAAGTGCTCTCCACCGGGAAGACCCTTGAAAGAGCGGTAGTTTCCAAAGACGGAAAGCATTATCTTAGAAGGATATCGCCTTATATGGATTCTAAACAAAAGGTAAGTGGGGTTGTGATCACTTTCATCGACATAGAACTGCTTCAAAAATCAAAGGAAAAGCTGCAGGCGAGCGAAAAACGCTATAAGAGCTTCTATGAAGAAGATCCTATGATGCACATAAGTGTCGATCCTCACAGTTCGATCATTTTGCAATGCAATAAAATGGCGGTAAAACAGCTTAAATTTGAATCAAAAGAGGATCTTATTGGCCGTTCGCTTTTCGAACTTTATAATGAGGAATCACAGGTTGAAGCGCTAAAATCGAACAAGAAATTCAATAAGCACGGCAAGATCGTTAACCTTGAGCAAGATCTGCTTACCAGGACCGGCGAGATCATTCCGGTTATTCTCAATGCGACAGCCGAAAGGGATGAGGAGGATAATATCATTGCCATACGTCATACCTTCGCAGATATTACCGCCCTCAAACGTGCAGAAGAACAACTTAAAGAACAAAAAGCAGATCTTGAAAGGGCAAACCGCGATCTTGAACAGTTCGTTTCAATTTGTTCTCATGATCTGCAGGAGCCGCTTTCCACCATTAAATTTGGAAGTGATGTATTGGGCAAGATCTACTCGGCTAATCTGGATGATAAAGGAAAGAATTACGTGTCCTATATTGAAGATGCTTCTTCACGCCTTTCCAACCAGATCAAAGCCCTGCTGGAACATTCCAGGATTGGACGTAACGGCCAAAAGAAATTGGTTGATACCCGTGAACTGGTAGAAGTGGTGAAATATGATCTTGATAAAAGCATTAAGGATACCGGTGCGAAGATACATTGTGGAGATCTGCCTGCCATAGAAGGTTATGAAGTGGAACTAAGATTAATGTTCCAAAACCTTATAAGTAATGCCATTAAATACACCCCCGAAGACAGGAACCCTGAAGTACGCATCTCTTCGTACAGGGAGGGGGAATTCTGGGTGTTTTCTATAGTTGATAACGGGGTGGGGATCGCTAAAGAAGATCTCCAGAATATCTTCACGATCTTTAACCGTGTAAAAAAACATGAAGCTAAAGATGGTACGGGAGTGGGTCTGGCACATGTTGAAAAGATCGTGCTACTCCATGAAGGAAGCATTTGGGTAGATTCCCAGGTGGGTGTGGGAAGTTCTTTCTACATAAAATTTAAAGGTTAACCACCAGATGTTCGAACCCCTTTTTTAACTGGGTTTGCAAATTTAAAACAAACGTATGATCAACGTTCCATTAAGGATTTTACTGGTTGAAGATAATGAAGCCGATATTCTGATCACAAAACGGGCTTTGGCTGAATTGGTTGAAGCTCCGGATATCGAAGAGGTTCAGGATCTAAGTTCCTGCCGCGATAAGATGATCAATTTTGTGCCAGATGTGGTGATCTCCGATTATAATCTCCCAACCTGCACCGGTCTTGAGATCCTGGATCTGGTGAGGGAGATCGATCCAACTACTCCATTTATTTTCCTGACGGGAACCTTACAGGATGAAGAATTGGCTGCCAATACTATTCTTTCAGGTGCCTCAGGTTTTATCCTTAAGAAGCATATGAATGTTCTCGGTGAAAAACTTAAGCCTCTTCTGAAAAAGGTGGTTTTTAACCTGAATACAAAAGCCGATTTACGAGAACAGATTCGCAAGAACAGAATTTCGGTAAACCAGATCAACGATTACCTGGACAATCTTGATTCAGATAATAAAGAGCAAAGAGAAAATATAACCAGGATCAAAACCAGTCTCAGGAAGTTCAATTTAGGAAATGAAGATGAAGACTATGATCGAAACCCTTAAAAAAGCTACCAGAGAACTGCATGAGCAGGTAGAGCAGGAGAATCTGGCCCGTTTTATAATGGATTACAGTATTGACGAAGCAACCTATAAACTTTTACTGCTCCAGAATTATGTGGCTTATAAAACCACAGAGGAGGAGATTGCAAGGCATTTACCATTTTATGAAGGGAAAAAACATCAGGAGCTTGCAAAGGATTTGGAGCAACTTAATGTTCCGGTTTCTTTACACAGTTTTGAGGGAGACTTCCGGTGTCAAACCAGGCCCCAGGCTTACGGTGCGGCCTACGTGGTTGAAGGTTCTGCCCTGGGTGGCATGGTCCTGGCGAGAAATGTTACCAGGTGCGAAAAGTTAAGTCACATTAATTCCCACCATTTCTTTAACGGAGATCAAAATAATATCACAGCCTGGAAGAAATTTAAGGAGGAACTTTCATTACAGGAGTTTTCAGAAGAAGAAAAGGAGCAGGCTACCCAAATGGCCAAAGCTACCTTCAGGTATTTCAGGAAGGTTTTTCAAACCGGTTTTTCAGTTGCGGCTGTAAAATAAATGTTCCTTTAATTCCTGCTTTCAAAGACCAGGGAGATCAGCCTGGGGATATTGTCATTTTCCTTATCATCAAAATACTCATTCAGGTCGAGGAGACTAAAACCTTCAGTCCTGGCAGCATTCAGATAATCTGAAATATGGTGCACAAACGCCTGTGGCATCTGGACTCCTTCTGCGGATTCATATTTAGCGCGGCTCCCGGAGTATTGTTTCATGGGATGAAGTTCACAAATGTAGAATTTCCCCTTCCGCTTTAGAGCCCTTGCAGCCTGCTTAAAAATAAAATTAAGTTCTTCGACATGTTCCAGGACGAGGCTGCAGGTGATAAGATTGGCCCACCCCGGTTTTACCGGCCATTCCCGGGTAATATCAGCATGGTTGAAAGTGACATTTTCGGCAGCGATTTTTGCTTTTGCCCTGGCGATCATCTCTTCGGAAATATCCAAAGCCTCTACAAAATCTGCTTTTTTAGAAAGCCATTCCGTATTCTTTCCGGTACCGCAACCCAGCTCCAGGATGTTTCCGTAGTGCGGATTTAAAAAGGTTTGGCGTATCACCTGAGCCTCCAGGTCCCGGGTCCTGTTAACTACAGAGTCATAGGAATTCGCCCACGCATTGTATGATTCGTCGATCTTCATTATTTGAATTTTCCTATCCAGTTCCTGGCTCTCTCCCTTTCGGCCAGCGGAAAAAACTCGATTTTTGCTGTCGTGAACGGTTTCATGAGCTCTGTTAGATGCTTCTGCCATTTTTCTTCGCCTACCATCGCGATCCTTTCAATATTCTCCAGGTTTTTAATATCGAATTTAAGATCACGCCACAGGGCACTTAGCGTCCAGCCGTCAAAATCACTCATTTCAAAGTACCAGCGTATCTTCCCGTAGCTTCTTACCTTCTCCTGGAGCAGGGGGATGATCCTGTCATAATCCTCATCGGTGAGTTTTTCTTCAGCAATTGTGTAGATCACATTTTGAGCTGTCTGGATAGAAACCATAAACTTTGGATTTAAGTGCTTATACAATTTCAGAAGAAAACAGATGTTGGCCAAGAGTTTTACCATTGGGAATGGTTAAGGTGTTGTTAATAAAGGCCTAAGAATATCCTAACCGAAGGTCCCGAAGGACTGTTTTTGCTCCTCAAAGAGGTTGAAATTCTGTTTCTTTTCTTCTTTAAAATGAGCTCATTTCCTCGTACCTTTATATACGACCCCCAAATTGTCAAAGCCCAAAAGGATTCTACAGCCCGTTTCGGGTGATGAAATAATGAAAAGGCCGGTGAGCTTGGGATGTGACAGATTTTAATGATAATCTTGTCATGTTAGAAAAGATCATTGAATACAGCATCCGCAACAAACTCATCATCCTGCTCTTTATGGCAGCAATTGTTGGGTTTGGCACTTATTCCCTTTTAAATATCCCCATTGGTGCCGTGCCTGATATTACCAATAATCAGGTGCAGGTGATCACTACTTCCCGCAATCTGGCAACAGAGGATGTGGAGAAATTCCTGACCTACCCGGTGGAACTCGAGATGGCGAACCTGCCCGATGTGCAGGAGATAAGATCCATCTCCAAATTCGGGCTCTCTGTAGTGACTGTGGTTTTTAATGACGATATGGGCACTTACCTCCCAAGACAGCTTATCGCTGAGAAGATCAAAAGTGCAGAAGAGAGGATCCCGGAAGGTTTTGGAACTCCTTT
The DNA here is from genome assembly GCF_042684505.1 of Salinimicrobium flavum. NCBI lineage: Bacteria > Pseudomonadati > Bacteroidota > Flavobacteriia > Flavobacteriales > Flavobacteriaceae > Salinimicrobium > Salinimicrobium flavum. Next base: position 227,149 of record NZ_JBHULT010000009.1, on the reverse strand, counting down.
TATGGGACCCGTAAGTACGGGACTCGGTGAGATTTATCAATATGTTCTAGAGGTGGAGCCTGAATACAAGGGAAGATATTCGGTTACAGACCTTAGGACCATTCAGGACTGGATTGTAAAACGTCAGCTTTCAGGTATTCCGGGAGTGGTGGAGGTGAACACCTGGGGAGGATATCTCAAGCAATATGAAGTAGCGGTAAACCCATCAAGGCTCAGGGGAATGAACGTTTCTCTTTCAGAAGTCTTTAAAGCTCTTGAAAATAACAATTCTGTAGCAGGTGGAGGTTATATAGAAAAAGGTAACGAGAGTTATTTTATCCGCGGAGAAGGTCTGGCAGCAGAGATCGCAGATATAGAAAATATTGTTGTGAGTACCCGTCAAGGGATACCTGTGTATGTAAAAGACATTGCTGAAGTTGGGTTTGGCCACGCTACCCGATTTGGGGCTATCACCGGTAACGGGGAAGGGGAAAAGGTACTGGGGCAGGTGATGATGCTGAAGGATGCCAATTCCAATGCCGTGATCAAAGCGGTAAAGGAGCGGGTGGCAGAAATACAACCCGGTTTGCCCGAAGGGGTAAGGATCAATGCATTTTTGGAACGCAGTGAACTCATTGGAAAGACCACCGGAACAATTGCCGAAAATCTTATCCTGGGATGTCTTATCGTGATCTTTGTGGTCGTACTATTACTGGGCAACTGGCGCTCCGGCCTGGTGGTTGCTTCAGTGATTCCATTATGTCTCCTTTTCGCACTCTCGCTAATGTATATTTTTGGAGTAGACGCCAACCTCATGAGCCTGGGGGCGATAGATTTTGGGATCATTATCGATGGTGCGGTGATCATCGTTGAATTTGTTTCTCATACCATAACTTCAGAAAGGGATAAGATAAAAGAGCTTACCGGGAAGAAACGAAGAAAAATGATGGACGCCCTTACCTTAAAAGGCGCTTCTAAAATGATGCATTCGGCTATCTTCGGTCAACTCATCATAATTATTGTTTTTATCCCGATTCTTTCCCTGGTCAATGTGGAGGGAAAAATGTTCAGACCTATGGCACTTGTTTTTTGTTTTGCCCTGATAGGAGCCATCATTTTCTGTTTTACCTATGTACCCGTAATGTCTGCCCTGTTCATTAAACCTACAGACCCTAATAAAAAGACCATTTCTTCCAGGCTGATGACCTCCCTTAAAAAAGTTTACAAACCCTCCATTGAATGGGCTTTACGTTCAGGAAAACTTGTTCTGGTCCTGGCGGTTTTAATGCTTATTGCCGTAGGTATTCTTTTCTCCCGAATGGGCGGTGAATTTGTGCCTACCCTTGACGAGGGGGATTTTGTGATCCAGCCGGTGTTGAAAACGGGAACATCCCTCAGCAAGACCATTGAAGCCACCACCAGGATAGAAAAGATCCTTATGGAATTTCCTGAGGTAGAACAGGTGGTTAGCCGGATTGGTGCAGCCGAGGTCCCTACAGACCCTATGTCAATGGAGGAGACTGATGTCATTATCAGGTTGCGCCCCAAAGGGGAATGGACCAGTGCAGGCAGTAAAGACGAACTGGCCGATGAGTTCAAGGAAGCCTTATCTGTAATACCCGGAGTGGATTTTGAGTTTACCCAGCCCATAGAGATGAGATTTAATGAATTGATCACCGGAGTACGGGCAGACGTCGCCATTAAAATTTTCGGGGAAGATCTTGACCTGCTGTACCAAAAGGGTCTTGAGGTCCAAAAGGCCATTGAGAATGTAGAGGGGGCATCAGATATTATTGTTGAAAAGATCACCGGGCTGCCGCAAATGACGGTAAGATTTGACCGGCAGAAAATTGCAAAATACGGCCTCAACATTGAAGATCTCAACGATCTTATCGTGACGGGATTTGCCGGCTCTACTGCGGGAACTATATTCGAAGGGGAAAAACAGTTTGACCTGGTGCTAAGATTCGATAAGGAACACCGGGGGGATATCTCAGATCTGGAAACCACTACTGTGCAGCTGCCAAATGGCAATCAACTCCCTTTAAGCGAATTCGCGAGTATTTCTTATTCAAAAGGTCCGGCAAAGATCTCCCGGGATGATACCAAACGACGAATAGTGGTGGGGGTAAATGTGAGGAACCGTGATCTGCAATCTGTCGTTGACGATGTGCGGGAGATCATTAATGAGCAAATAGGACTTCCACCGGGATATTATATCACCTATGGCGGGCAATTCGAGAACCTTCGCACTGCCAAAAACCGGCTTATGGTAGCGGTTCCTATCGCCCTGCTTCTTATCTTTATCATGCTGCATTTCGCCTTTAACTCTGTTAAAAAGGCACTCCTTATCTATAGTGCGATCCCTCTGGCTGCAGTGGGAGGAGTATTACTACTGTATCTAAGGGGAATGCCTTTCAGTATCTCAGCAGGGGTGGGGTTCATTGCACTGTTTGGAATTGCGGTGCTGAACGGTATCGTATTGATTGATGAATTTAAGGATTTGAAGGCACAGGGAATAAAAGATATTAAAAAGAGGGTCATTACGGGAACCATGAACCGGTTGCGGCCGGTGCTGTTAACCGCATCTGCAGCCGCGCTTGGATTCCTTCCCATGGCGGTTTCTACTTCTGCCGGGGCTGAGGTGCAAAGGCCATTGGCTACCGTTGTGATTGGGGGACTGGTGACCGCGACTGCCCTTACGTTGATCGTGTTGCCGGTACTGTATGCCATGTTTGAAGGCAAGAAACCAAAACGGCCTTCCGCAGGGGTGACGGTGATCCTGTTATTTTTGATCTCTATGATCTACAGTAATCCAGTGCTTGGACAGATTGAACCTCTCTCTCAGGAGCAGGCAATAGAGATCGCTCTTGAGAATAACAAGCAGCTAATGGCTGCTGCTGACAGGGTTGAAGAGAGTGAGAAACTTGCCGGCAGTGCATGGGACATTGACAAGACCGGGATCTATTACAACTATGATCAAATGAACATTGCCGAGAATGGGGAGCCCTTGCGGGTGTGGGGTGTGGAGCAGTCTCTCAGTTTCCCGCTGGTTTACGATGCCCGTAGAAAACTTTTTAATGAAAGAACCCGTCTGGAGCAGAGGCGGTATGAACTGGAAGAAGTATTCATAACCAAAGAAGTTTCAAAAGCGTATTATTCAGTGGTCTACTGGCAGAATGTGAATGAGAATTACCGCTATCTGGACAGCCTTTTTTCAGGCTTTGCCCATGCGGCAAACCGAAGGTATGAAACCGGGGAAACTAATTATCTGGAAAAGCTTACCGCGAATGCCAAGCAGCAGGAGATGACACTTTTAAGAAGGCAGAGTGAGACCCAGGTCAAAAAAGCCTATGCTGAACTTGGTGGCTGGATGCAGACAGATACAACCTTTGTTATACAAGCACGCCATTTACCCGTGCTGGAACCCGATTTTGTGCCGTTGGAAGATCATGTGGGAATAGAGTTTAAGAAACAAACGGTGGCGGTCAATGAACGGCTGCTATACCTTGAAAAACAACACTTATGGCCAGACCTCCGGTTTTCAGTCTTTAGGGGGACCAACAATGCTGCAAACGCCGAAATATATTCCGGGTTCCAGGCTGGGATAGCCATACCGCTGTGGTTTGGGGCACAGCGAGCCCGAATTAACGCTGCAAAGGTCGCCATTGATGTGGCGAGGCAGGAACAGGAAGATTACCTCTCTAAGCTCATAAGCCGTGTTCAAGCCCTTCAAACAGAAATCGAGCAATACCGGCTGGCGGTAGAGTTCTATACCGGTACCGGAAAGGATCTTTCTTCGGAAATAATCAAGAACGCCAACCTCGCTTTCCAGGGAGGAGAGATCGATTTTTTCCAGTATATACAGCTGCTGGAAAATGCGAAAAATATTGAACTGTCATACCTGGACAATCTGTTGAAATACAACAGTGCAGTCCTGGAATTGAACTATTTACTCCAATAAAATGAAAAACAGGATCAAAACATTCCTTTTTCTTATACCTGTCATGATGATAGCCGCATGCAACAGCGGGAAAGAGAAAGAGGAGACCGAGCCGAAGGAAATTGACCGTAACCGGTTTGAAATTACCAGCACCCAGTTTGAATCTTCGGGAATGGAACTTGGGGAATTACGACAGCAAAATTTCCATACCACCGCCAGCGCAAACGGAGTTTTTGAGGTTCCTCCTCAATATAAAGCCTCTGTTCATCCATATTATGGCGGTTATGTAAAGCGGTTGGACCTGTTGCCGGGCCAAAAAGTGAACAGGGGACAAGTTTTATTTGCCCTTGAAAATCCCGAATATATTCAGATACAACAGGATTATCTGGAAGCCAAAGGGCAGTTAAAATATCTGAAATCAGATTATGAACGACAGCAAAATCTGGCAAAAGATAATATTGCTTCCCAAAAAAGCTTTTTAAAGGCAGAATCAGATTTTAAAGTAGTTTCAGCCAGGTATCATTCCTTAGGAAAGAAACTGCGGCTCATGGGAATGGAGCCTGATTCAGTTGCCGAAGAAAACCTTAGGTCCATTATTACCATACTATCTCCCATCAGCGGATTTATTACCCGGGTGAATGCCAATATTGGTAGTTATGTAGATCCTTCAAATGTAGTTGTTGAGATCAACGACCCTGAACACCTTCACCTCGAGATTAGGATCTTTGAACGTGATCTTCCGAAGGTAAAACAGGGACAGGAGATCATCTTCAGGCTCCAGGATAACCCGGAGGTTTCTTATGAGGCTGAGGTCTACCTGGTAGGGAAATCAATAGATACTGAAAACCGAACCATTGAAGTTCACGGCCATCTTAAAAATGAACAGGATAAAGACCTTTTCAATCCCGGAATGTATGTGGAAGCTGAGATACAGACGTCTTCTGAATATTTGCTTTCCCTGCCTGAAGAGGCAGTGGTGAACATTGAAGACCTCTACTATGTGCTGGTCTTGCAGGAAGATAATCCGGACGGGTTTATTTTTAGAAAAACCGAAGTAACCCCGGGTCCCTCCGGAAAGGGGTATATCAGCATCGTCAATGCAAAAGATTTCCCTGAGGATACCCGTTTCCTAACCCGGGGAGCCTTTAACCTCATTACCGAATAACCTGGCTTGGGTACTTATTTCCTGATTTTCTTAATTATAGAGATGACATCTTCAGATCCAAGATCTTCATTTGCCCTGATAAAGGTTTCATGCGTAGCATTGCCCAGAGGGGAATCCAATCCCGCTTCTTTTGCAAGTCTCAGGTCTTTGCTCAGGTGACTTAAAGTGAAAGCCGCCTCGTAATTATCTTCCATTACTGCATTCCCTTTGATCTTAATAAAAGGACTTCCTAAAGCACTGTTGTTGATGATCTCCATAAGGTCTTCAGTCCTGATACCTTTTGTGGCCGAAAAAGAAATGACTTCGGCCAGACCCTGAGTGACGATTCCCAGAAAAGTATTCACAGCGAGTTTGGTGACATTTCCGGCACCGGTTTCCCCCACCAAAATCGCTTTTTTTCCGATAGTTTCCAGTAGCGGCTTCACCTTTGCAAAAACATCTTTTTCGCCCCCGGCAATCACCACAAGGGAAGCTTCCCGGGCTTGTTTTACACTTCCAGATACCGGGGCATCAAGGTAGTAATTGGATTTTTCTCTTAGGGCAGCAGCCATTTCCCGGCTAATGTCCGGCGAAACGGTACTCATATTAACCACGATCTTTCCCTGCACCTCAGCCTTCAGAAGTCCGTTCTCTCCTTCAAAGAGCTGGCGGGTGGCCTCATCATCTGAGACCATTAGGAAAACCACATCTACCGTTTCCAAAAGTTCTTTGGGGGAACCGGCCGTTGATGCACCTTCCTTTTTGAGACTCTCCTGTTTTTTCTTCGTGCGGTTATAAACCGAAAGTGGATACCCGGCTTCAAGTAACTTCCGGGACATGAGGCTTCCCATTTTTCCCAATCCAATCCATCCTGTTTTCATAAAGATCTATATGTTTTCGTTATTCATCTGTTTTATAAGTTTCTGAAATCTGCCTGTACCACCTCCCTGACTCCTTCCTTGTAGGGGGTAGGTCTCATTTTAAAGCGGTCACAGAACTTACTACTATCAAAAACGTAATCCTGCTCATATTGGTACATCATCTCCACAGTTTCCCTCATTATCGGCATGAAAACCCCCATTGCTCGTACCATCCATTTAGGGATTTCCCAGTAACCCGGTTTCTTATCCATGGCTTTGGCTATGCAGTTCACCCACTCTTCGCCCGTTAAAGGGTCTGGGGCTGTTGGCAGGTGCCACACCTGGCCATAGGCATCTTCGGTGTTACCCAGCAGGGCAGTGGCCTTACCTGCATCTGGAGTATAGGTAAAGGAATGTTTGTAATGGGCAGACCCCATCCACTTCGCTTTTTGATTTTGGGAAAGAGGTTTAAATACCGTTTCAATTAATATGCTGTTGTTTTTGATCCCCGGCCCGTAGAAGTCGGCAGAGCGTGCAATGAGTGCAGATAGTGTTCCCGTCCATACCTCCTGCATGATCATCTCGGCTATCTTTGCTCTTACCACCCCTTTCTTAGAAGGAGGATTGACCGTTGCGGTCTCGGTCATTTTTCCCAGCTGGTTTGAATCATAGAGATACATATTATCGAAAAACACCAGTTTTGTATCAAATTCCATACAAGCCTCTATGACGTTGGTAACAATTACCGGCCATTCTTTTGCCCAGGTACTGTAATTGTATGGAAGGCCCGCTGTTAGGTAGACTATCTCAGATCCTTTTACCGCCTTTTTTACTGCCTGGATCTGCAGAAGGTCTGCCGGGAAGAGTTCATCTGAAGGATTGACCTTCACGGGAACCCTGCTCACCAGTCTTATGTCGTTTGTGTATCGGGTAAGAGCCTTGGCGAGTTCGGTACCAATGGGGCCTCCAGATCCCAGTATTGTTTGCATGCTTCCAGGTTTAGTGGTTAGTGATACTTCAGCATTCTACATAAAAGTTACAAAATTCCGGCACTTGAAACCACCCCGGCTGGAATTTTTATTCCTTCCGGCTCTTCACATCGGTCTTGTGACGCAATTTCTTAACTTGTATTCTGAAAAATCAAGGGTATGAAAAAGGAGGTTTACAAGGTTCCTTCAGGAACCCGGATAGGTCATATACATCTAAAGGTTTCACACCTGGAAAGGGCACTGGAATTTTACCGGGATCTGCTGGGTTTTGAGATCACCGAAAGAATAGGGGATACGGCGGTTTTTCTTTCTGCCGGGGGATACCATCATCATATTGGCCTCAACACCTGGCACAGTGAAAATGCAGCCAGGGCTTCAAGATCTGGAGTAGGTTTGTATCATACTGCCATTCTGTATCCAACCCGTAAGGATCTTGCGGTTGTTCTGAAAAGACTTCTGGAGGAAGGGGTTTCCCTTTCGGGAATGGCAGATCACGGAGTTTCTGAAGCTATTTATCTTGATGATCCTGACGGTAACGGGGTAGAACTTTATTATGACCGCCCAAAAGAGCAATGGCCGCGTAAAGAGGATGGTTCCATTCAAATGTACACCCGTAGGCTGGACGTGGAGGACCTGCTCGCAGAACTTGAATAAAATTAAAGAAGTACCGAATTAATGATCTTTTGAATGATCTTTCGGCTCTTCTTTTGGCTGATCTCTTGGAGGAGTGATCATGATATGGGCCCGGTGGGTACCGGGATCCATTAGCCACGGCATTCCGGGAGCATGTGGTTTATCGGGCAATCCAGTAGATTCTGTGGTCGCATAAGGTATATAGATCACGTACCTGAAATGTCCGTTTTTCAAATCACCTGTTGCGGGATCATAATCTTCCTGGTTACCACTGTAGATATACATCATACTGGGAGCATCGGGCATTTCCAGATCCCCTGATTCTGCTTCAAGCTGCCGGGCTTCCCGCTTTTCCATTTCTCCCAAACCTTCTGCGGTAAGTTCCCTTCCGCGGTTAATAAAAGGTTCCAGCTTAACAGAATAACAGGAAACATTTATGCCCTCCTGGTTGGGATCATCGCCCACACATACCAGGTTGTTGGTTCCTTCTCTTAGCAAGGTAAAATTACCCTCCCGGTCGTATCCGTAAACCCGGGTTGCATCACGCAGGTCTTCAGGGGCGGCAAGATTCGCAGTTTTGATCTGGATCTCGGGTGATGGAATTTGGGTTTGTTTATCCTGTGCGTTAAGGCTTAAAGCCAGAAAAACAAAGGCAGTAAAAAATGGGATTTTCATAGCGCAATTAAAATTGGTTGATCTTTCTAAGTTAAGAAAAAATCTTGATTAGGTGGGCATACGAATGTCGCTCCGGAAGTTGAAGGGGTTCAAAATGACGTATTGAAAGATAAAAAACATTTAAATTTTCTGACCCTGCTGAAGCTGAAATGAGCCTGAAAAAGCCTTGTGTTTAATGATTTAATACCTCCCCGGGTTTTTTAGCGCATCCCTGAAGGTCTTTAATTCTTTCTTCAGCAGCCTGCTCTGCTTCCGGTTATTGATCAACAGGATGAGCAGCAGGATAAAAGCCGGGAATAACACAAAAATGAGCAGGATCTCAAACATTCAGGAAAAAATCATTTAAAAATAAAGATACACCTCCCTGCTTAAAATGTTTTACGGAAAACCGTAACCTTGTAGTGACCATAAAAAAACCCCTCAGAAAATATTCCCGAAGGGTTTGAAAATGTATTATATGATCTTTTAGTTCACCGGATATCCTTTGTCAAACCAGTCAACTTTAATATTCCGTGTGAGGTTAAGCAATTTGTGATTCTCAAAAGCCATGTCGTTCAAAAGGCCAAATGCCGGCCGAATATTAGGGCAGTTCTCAAAGGGACAACATCCGCAATAGATCACAATATCTGCATCTTTTGGAAGATTTTCCACTTGTTTTTTCAGGTTGTCCATCCCTGTTTTAAACCGTGTTTCACCTACTTCTACAGAACCTTTTATGGCACCTCCCGCTCCCAGGTCAATGATCACAGGAGCTGTTCTCTGTGGATCATTAAGGGTGGCAGCAAGCTGTGCAGGTTCCAGTAACTGGTCCTCATTCCATACTTCTTCCTGTTGCGTCATTTCTTCCTCTGCGTGAGGCATCGAAGTTTCAGGTAAAAATCCCTGGAAAACAAAAGCAATCAATGCGATTGACAGAAAAGAAATGATTAAAACTTTTCTCCTGTTCATGATCATTATCTTTAGAATTAGAAGCAGCGAATTTACAACTTCACTGCTACATTTTTTAATCCCAGTCCAATAATCTTTTTTCGCCTTCTATTTCTTTTATATCTGTGATATCCTGGGACATCTCTATGACCCCGCGATAATTCTTTTCATTGTCCCGTACTGCGAAATACCTTATGTAGATAAGGCGGCCTTTGAAGTTGATCCAGAAAGAAGATTCGTTCTGTGTCCCTTTTCTGAATTCTTCAAGGATGCGTAAAACCGTGCCCACACTTTTTGGAGGATGGCAGAATTTTACTTCCCGACCAATGATCCCTGCACTCCTGGGGAATACACGTTCTTCCCCGCGGTTGTAAAAGATCACTTTATCATTTTCATCCACATAGGTAATATCAAGGGGCATGGTACGCAACAGTAAATTCACCTGGTCTACGGTCATGTACCCTTCGTCATAATGAGCGGTATTTTCAAGGGAAAATGAAAGTTCCCTTTTCGTATGGTCCTGGCTGGGGTGAATATATTCATCTTCTTTTTGCTCCGGAAAAGCTGCTGGAGCTTCAGGTAACATCCAGCCTATTTCCTCTTCGCCCTTGCGTACGTCCTTCCAGTCTTCTTCGGTAAGGATCTCCAGGGAATTTGGGAACAGTACATTCTCCTCAACCAGCAACAACCTGTATATACCACTAATGAGATAGTTGGAGTCAGTCCTTACCACCTCAAAATCGCGGTCCCCGATCTTCTTCCGAAGCAGGCGGAATTGTTCCCTTAAATTGTCATGGAAAGACCACATTCCCTGAGAAGGGCCGTTCCAGCCCCGTTTTTCCAAAAAGGGGAAAAGCTGGTTCTCTTTTCTTTCAAATCGTCTTTCGATTTCTGAAAGCTGGTTGAAGATGTTATAATATTTTTGAGTTTCAGCCTCAGGATCTGTATCCTGCAGCTCTTCAATAAGTTGTTTTATGAGTTCCTTTTCCCTGAAATAAATGCTCACAGGATGCCCTTGTGGCAGGGAGGAAATATCTATGGTCTCGTTCATTTTGGTACACTTTGATTTCCTTGCAAAGAAAAAGGACTCTTTTGTCCTAATTTATGATTTTGGTCACATTAGATAAGGAAGAGTGGCCTCAAACGAAAAAATACCAGATTGTGATTTTAGTCATATTCTCTCATTGGGGAACAAAGTTTCTTTGCAGCTCAAATCAGGTACCCGAAAAAAATTAAGTTTCCTTCGGGTGCATTTTTATTGGTGTAAAGCAAAGATTTTATGATGGAAAGATCTCAGAAAATGGAACTCATGGCTCCGGCCGGGAATTTTGAATCCCTGCAGGCAGCCCTTGACAACTGTGCAGATTCAGTTTACTTTGGTATTGATCAACTCAACATGCGGGCCAGGGCTTCCATAAATTTCACCCTGGAAGATCTTCCTGAAATAAGCCGCAGATGCCGGGAAAAGAACGTACGTACTTATCTCACCCTGAATACGATCATTTATGACCATGATCTTTCCCTGATAAAGACCCTGCTTGCGGCAGCCAAAGAGGCAGAGATCTCTGCGGTGATCGCTTCAGACCAGGCCGTGATCGCTTCTGCACGCGGAATAGGGATGAATGTACATATTTCAACTCAGCTTAATATCACCAATATCGAAACTGTGAAATTCTACAGTTTGTTTGCTGAAACCATGGTGCTGTCCAGGGAACTTAGCCTGCGCCAGGTGAAAAAGATCACAGAAGAGATCGAAAAAGAACAGATCAAAGGCCCTTCAGGGGAATTGGTGAAGGTGGAGATCTTTGGTCATGGTGCCCTATGTATGGCAGTTTCAGGCAAGTGTTATCTCAGCCTTCATTCCCACAACTCTTCGGCCAACCGGGGCGCATGCAAGCAAAACTGCCGTAAGAAATATACGGTGATAGACCAGGAGACCGGTTTCGAGATCGAGATCGACAATGAATACATGATGTCCCCCAAAGACCTTTGTACCATCAACTTCCTGGATGAGGTGATGGAGGCGGGGGTGCAGGTGTTGAAGATCGAAGGCAGGGGAAGGGCACCTGAATATGTAGCTACTGTGACTAAAGCTTACCGGGAGGCAATAGATTCCTGGTATGAAGGAACTTATTCCGAAGAAAAAACAGAGCAGTGGATGGACCGGCTAAGCACGGTCTACAACAGGGGATTCTGGAGCGGATATTACCTGGGGCAGAAACTGGGGGAATGGAGCAAAACCTCCGGCTCACAAGCCATCCAGAAGAAAGTTTATGTAGGGAAAGGAATGCATTATTTCCCGAAAGCCGGGATAGGGGAGTTCCTTATTGAAGCCTACGATATTAAAAGAGGGGATAAGATCCTGGTCACCGGTCCAACCACCGGAGCGAAAGAACTGGCCATTGAAGAAATGTTCGTGAATGACGTTTCGGCTGATAAGGCCGTCAAAGGTGACAGCTGTACCATACAACTGCCCTTCAGGATAAGACTTTCAGACAAACTTTATAAGCTGGTCGAGGCATAATGGTAGTAATTACTTTACAACGGAACAAATGCATTGGCTGCAATTATTGCGTGGAGCTTGCTCCCGGCCAGTTTCGTATGTCAAAAAAAGACGGTAAATCTGTACTTTTACGGGCCACAGATAAAAAAGGATTTCACACCTTAAAATCTGCCGATCATTCCATTGTTGAAGCCTCTGAAGCTGCAGCCGCCGCATGCCCTGTAAAGATCATTTCGGTAAAGGAGATCTAGGACTTGTTCCGCCTGAAGTATCTTTCTTCCAAATTTTTTCCGCCGGGAACTCTAAATTAAAATACCCGTGAATTATCCTGTCTAAAACTGGGAGGTAAAAAAGTATTGTACTTTCCGTAGTTTTTTCTTACATTTAATTCAATAAAGAGCAAAATAATTCGGTTAAAATCGAATTTTATCAGGTAACGAGTATATTTTTTTCTTTTTTTTGTCCCCCGGTAATAACCTTGGTGAGCTTTATGCCCATACAGGGAAGGATAATTATTTTCAGGAAATAGATGCAGAAGATCAGCCCCGCCACCATGGAAGATTATAAGAAGATATTTACTGCAATTACTCTTCCATGTCTTCTCCTGGAATGCCGGGAGGGGAGCCTTATCATTAAAGATACCAGTTCCTGTTTTAGTGACCTTACAGGAATTACCTCCAGTGACCTTGTTGGCCAGGAATTTCAGGTGGCTTTTCCTGAAAATCCCGGGCAGGCCAATCTTGGTAATGGTGCCTTGCTTGGTTCGATAAAAGAGGCCATGAAGCGCGGGAAACCCGTTACTCTTCCTTTTATTCGATACGACCTTTATAATTCAGAAACGCTTGATTTCACTGAAAAATACTGGCAGATGGAAATTGTGCCGGTGAAAACAGATAGAAATGCGAAGGTTAAATACGTTTTGCTTTATGCCATTGAAAAAACCCTGCAGGAAAGGGAGGAGCTAAGAAGAAGGGAACTTGAGGAAGAACTCGACCGGAAGAGGGAGCAGCAAAAAATTTTTATTGATAAAAACCCCGACGGACTTTACTCCCTGGATAAAGAAGGAAGATTTCTGCATGTGAATGAAGGCCTTAGCCGTTTAACAGAGGTTCCTGAGGAAAACCTCAGGGGAATGTCCTTCCTGCCGTTTTGTTCCCCCGAAGATATGGACAGGATAAAATATCATTTTAATAAGGGTATTAGAGGTGAAAACCAGGAATTTGAGGCTAGGTTTTTTTCAGCAAAGGGCAGGGAATTGATCATTCATATCTCATTATCGCCTATGGTGATAGACAGGCAGGTGCAGGGGGTGTTTGGTATTGCGAAGGATGTGACAGATAAGGTGAAGGCTCAATCCACAGTGGTGAAACAGGAATTTGAACTGGAAAGCAGCCGTAAAAAGTTTAAAGCCCTGGTAGAAGATGCCTCAGACCTTATAGGGATTCTTGATATGGATGGCAATTGCAACTATATAAGTGAATCTGTGAAAAGTATTCTGGGTACATCCCCGGAAGACTATCTGGGGAAAAACGCTTTTGATCTTATACATCCCCAGGATCGCTCTGCAGTCGAAGCCTCTTTTTCTGAATTACAACATAAAAGACAGGTATGTATTTCTCCTTTTAGATTTAAAGCCGGAGACGGGGAATGGAGGTGGCTCGAAACCACCGCTACTAACCTGAGTGATGATCCAAACGTACAGGGGGTGGTTACGAATTCAAGGGAAGTGACCGATCTTATTAAGAAAAATCAGGAAATTCGTGAACTTTACGAACGTTATAGCCTGGCGGCGGCGGCCACAGAAGATCTCATTTATGACTGGGACCTGGAAGCAGATAAGGTAGAGAGGTTCTTTAAAGGGAATAAAAATCTGTTTGGTTATTCCCCCGAGAAACTGGGAAGAAGGGGGTTCTGGAAAGAGCACGTCCATCCCGATGAAGTTGCAGACCTGGGAAATACTCTTAGGGACACCCTGCAGGATCCTATGAAAAATCAGATAAAAACCGAGTACCGGTTTAGAAGAGCCAACGGTACTTATGCGCACATTATAGACAGGGGCCAGATAGTAAGGGATGAAAATGGCAAAGCCATAAGGCTCATTGGGGCAACCAGCGATATTTCGGGAATAGTGAACAGGCGCGAAGCCTTAAAAATCGCCAATAAACGGTTTTCCTATGCCATGAAGGCCACCCGGGAGATGATCTGGGACTGGGATATTGTTAAAGATGCTATTCACAGAAGTCGGTCTTTTAAGAAGGTATATGGGTATGATCCCTCCCATCAACCCTCTGTAGAGAATTTCTGGTTTATGAAAATAGCAGGTAAAGACAGGCACAGGGTGGAAACCTCTTTAAAAAAGGCTTTGGAAGATCCGGCAATCTCCAAATGGCGCCAGGAATACCGTTTCGTAAAAAAGAACGGGGATTATGCTTATGTTGTTGACCGCGGATACATTTTAAGGGATATGGATGGAAAGGCTATTCGCATGGTAGGAGCCGCTCTTGATGTGACCGAGTCAAGAAAAATGCTCAGGGAAATAAAGAAACAGAATAAGATCCTGAAAGAGGTAGCCTGGGAACAATCTCATGTTGTAAGGGCACCTTTGGCCAGGTTAAAAGGATTGCTGGATCTTCTGGATAGTGACTGCTACGAAGTATGGACCAGGGAGGAACTAATAGACCTTATCAGGGAATCGGCAGATGAGCTTGATGAGGTTATTGTAAAAATAATAAGGAAAACTGAAGAAATTGAGGTCAAATAAAGCAGAAGTACTTATCGTAGAGGACGATCTTATTATTTCACGGTTACACAAACACGTGATAGGCAAACTTGTGCCCGAAGATCCAAAGATCTTCCTTAATGGCAGGGAAGCCCTGGACTATCTGGACGAGGGTTCTGGAAAAGAGAAAGAGATCCTCGTGCTTCTGGATCTCAATATGCCGGTAATGAATGGCTGGGATTTCCTCAAGAACTGCGGACTGCGACCTTACTCCAACAAGATCCATGTCGTGATCATAACGTCTTCCATGTTCAATGAAGACAGCAGGAAAGCTGCTCAATTTGAACAGGTAATAGGTTATTACGTAAAGCCCCTTAAACAGGAACACCTGCTTGAGATCATGGAGCTCGAGCAAGTTGCGCATTTGTTTGAGAAGCGTTAATTCGCGATTGTTTAATTGGGAAATGTTTAATTCGTGATTAGTCAATTGGGGAATCGGTGAGTCGTTAATTCGAATTCCGGGTTTGGAATTGGTGCTTAAATTTTTGGTTATTGTAGAATCGTTAATTCGTTTTTAGTTGCCTGGCCGGGCGCAGTCGAGACCTAACTTCTTTATCTCAATTTAATTTTCAGATATTCATCCTACACCCCGCCCGTCCCGGAGGGAGAGGAGCTATTCCCCTTTTCCGACCACCGATCACCGACAACCGACAACCGACAACCGAGAACCGAGAACCGAGAACCAAAAAACTCCGAACCATCTACTCCTCTCTTCTCAAAAAAATAATTACTTTTGCCGGCTCTTATGACGAGCAAGAAAAAAACATTCACCTCCCCGGTTACGCCGCCCTGAAATAACAGGTAGTAGTCTGTACCACGATCTTCCATCCCGGAGGATCTCCTTTATATTTCATTTTTTCCCTTTATTATTAAAATATTCTTATGAAAAAGATCTTCAATCTTTTTGATTTTTCACAGAAAGTGAATTACAAGACCGAGGTTCTTGCCGGGCTAACCGTAGCTCTGGCCCTTATTCCTGAAGCAGTTGCCTTTGCTATGATCGCAGGACTTTCACCTTTGACGGGTCTGTATGCTGCCTTTGTAATGGGTCTTGTAACCTCCATCCTGGGAGGACGACCCGGTATGATCTCTGGCGCAACGGGAGCAGTTGCAGTCGTGATCGTGGGGCTTGCCATTTCACACGGGCCTGAATATATTTTTGCTACAGTGGTTCTCGCAGGATTGATACAGATGTTAGCGGGCGTATTAAAACTCGGGAAGCTCATAAGACTTGTACCGCACTCGGTGATCTTCGGATTTGTGAACGGGTTGGCTATTATCATTTTTATGTCGCAGCTTAACCAGTTCAAGACCGTTAATGAAGCGGGAGAATTGGTATGGATGACAGGAGAACCTCTCTTTATTTTACTTGCCCTGGTATTGACCACCATGCTTATCATTTGGGGACTGCCAAAACTCACGAAAGTATTTCCATCTTCCCTTGCGGCCATCCTGGTCATTTTTGGAGCAGTGGCCTTTTTAGGGATAGATACCAGAACAGTGGGGGATATCGCTTCTATCAAGGGTGGTTTTCCTCCGTTCCACATTCCCATGGTACCTTTCAACTGGGAAACTCTTGCACTCATTTTCCCTTATGCAGCTATCATGGCCGGGGTAGGCCTTATTGAAAGCCTCCTTACCCTTAATATCGTTGATGAGATCACAGAGACCCGTGGTCACGGGAACAAGGAATGTGTGGCCCAGGGTACTGCCAACGTACTTTCCGGGTTCTTTTCGGGAATGGGTGGTTGCGCCATGATTGGTCAAAGCCTTATTAACGTTTCTTCGGGGGCACGCGCAAGATTATCGGGCATCGTGGCCGCGGTAATGTTGCTTTTCTTTATCATGTTTGCTGCAGACATCATTGAGTTATTGCCTATGGCCGCTCTTACGGGGGTGATGATCATGGTGGCAATAGGAACCTTTGAATGGGCGAGTTTAAGGACCTTCCGCAGAATGCCGAAGTCTGATGTGCTCGTCATGGTACTGGTAACTCTGGTTACCATTTTCCTCCACAACCTGGCCCTTGCGGTACTTGTAGGAGTGATCATTTCTGCCCTTGTTTTCGCCTGGGACAATGCTAAAAGGATTCGGGCAAGGAAGTATGTTGATGACAAAGGGACGAAGCATTATGAGATCTATGGTCCACTTTTCTTCGGAAGTGTCACTGCTTTCAATGAGAAATTTGATGTGCTTGGTGACCCAGATGAGGTAGTTATTGATTTTTCTGAAAGTCGAATAGTAGATATGTCGGGGATCGAAGCGGTAAACAAGCTTACTGAAAGATACCTGAAACAAGGAAAGAAACTGCACCTAAGGCATCTTAGTAAGGATTGCAAACAACTCCTTAAAAATGCCGACCAGATCATCGAAGTGAATATCTTTGAAGATCCAACCTGGAAAGTGGCTACAGATAAAGTTTAAACTTAGGGTGCCGGAAATTTAATTTCCGGCACTTTCTTTTTTAAGTCAGGGCGTGTGTTTATTGGTCTACAGAATAGTTCTTTATTTCTTCCAGAACTTCCTGCACCTCTTTTTCCGTCTTAAAAAGTTTGTCTTTACAGGTCTTGAGAAGCACCGAAGCCCTTTTGATGCGTACATCCAGGTCATCAATGTTGATCTCAGAATTTTCCATTTCCGAAACTATTTCCTGCAATTCCTTATAGGCAGCAGTGTAGCTTATATCTTCAGTCATTCTTAGGTATTTTTTCTGTTCTTTCAATTCGGCTTGTAATGGTCCCTCCAAAAATGCGGGTCTCCAGTACCTTTTCAGGGTCGAGTTCTTCAGGTTGTTTAATGGCTTTCCCGTTTTGCCGGGTAATACTGTAACCCCGTTTCAGTACATTATCAGGGGAAAGCAGCCGCAGCTTTTCCTCTGAAAATTGTAATTTCTGAAGGGATTCTTTAAAAGGATTTTTCGCAGCAGATAAAATGGATCTTTCCAGCTGTTTTATCTCCTCGTCCTTACATCTAAAGATCTCTTTTGAAACTATATAGAGTTCCTGTGCAAGGCGGTCCAGATTCACTTTATTCCTGTCCATGGCCCTATTGGTAAGGGAATTGAACAGCCTTGCACTCTCCTGCAGGCCCGTTTTTTGATTCCGGAATAACCAGTTTATTTCTTTATCCAGTTTTTCCCCGGCCTGATGTACAGGTACAGAGAAGTCATGGAATTTCTGCAGCAGGAATTCGGCTATTTTTGTGGGGGTGATGAAACTCTCATAGCTCACCAGCTCACTCACCGTTTCATTGGTGGAATGTCCTATCCCCGTTAGTACCGGAATAGGGAATTTGGCGATCTTCTTCGCCAGACCATAATCGTCAAAACAGCTCAACCCAATCTCCCCACCGCCTCCTCGAATGATGGCTACCGCATCAAAAACATCAGAAAATCCTGAGATCTTTTCCAGTTGCATACTAATGGTGCTCACCGCACGGTCTCCCTGCAGAATAGCCGGAAACAGGAGGTGATGAAATTTATAGCCCCAGGTGTTGGAATTGATCACATTCAGAAAATCCTGATAACCTTTACTGGTCTCTACAGAAACTATGGCAATGGTCTTTGGTAAGAGCGGCAGCGAAGTCTTTTTATTAGCATTAAAAAGTTGGTCGGCTTTTAATTTTTCAATGGTTTCAGCTTTTTCACGCGCCAGCTCCCCCAGCGTATAGGCGGGATCGATATCTATGATGTTAAGTGCCAGCCCGTGTACCGGGTGAAAGGTGACCGACCCCTGGATCACGACGGTCATGTCATCTTTTAGTTCCTCTTTTAAGACAGCCCTGAACTTTTGGTTGATATTGTCAAAAGTGGCGCTCCAAATATTTCCCCGCATCTCTGCGATCACCTTCCCGTCCTTCTTTTCTACCAGGGCAGGATAGCAGTGACCCGATTTTGAATAATAATTGAGTTTGACTATTTCCGCTTTAATCCACACCACTTTACTGCAGTGCCTGCTAATCGCATTTTGGACAGAGCGGGTAAGCTGGGATAAAGTATAAACGGTTTTTTCTTCCAAGAGTTAAGGCTAAAAGCAGAAGCTAAACTACGAAATTGGGTTGAAAAGAGGTATTTTATAAACCCTTGCTTTTAGTAAATTTATACAGGTTCATCGGGAAGTATCACTTTTAATGATCTCCAGTTTTCTTTTTACTTTTTCAAGGTTTTCAGATTTTTTTGGTTCCCGGTTCTCTCTGCAAAACTTGGTGTGGTATTTATGGTTGTGGAGGAATTTCTTTTCAATTTCATGCCATTTTTCCTTATCCATTTCGGGTTGGAGAAAGGCCATCTCTTTATACAAAAGTTCTCCAACTTTTTCAAATTTGTCGGTTCCCAGGTATTCCAGGTCGGCATCGGCGAGGATCTTTTCCAGTTTGTTTTTTGGCTGCTGCGGAAGTCGGGTAGCGAGGATCATACTGCATACTTTTTTGATCTCTTCAGAAGTGAGTCCGTAACCGGGCAGTTCTTCTGAAGCGATCGAGCAACTTGTTTCCTCATGATCCTCCCGGCCTACAGTGAATCCCGTGTCATGATAAAGTGCCGCTACCTTGAGCAGGAACAGGTCACGGCCGGAGACACCTTCCTTTTCAGCCAGGAATTCGGCCATCCTAAGGACATATTTGGTGTGATCTGTACTGTGATAATACAAACCCGGAGGAAGCTCATTCTCCAGCTTTGATATTACCTGCCGGTATATCTTTTCGAACGTTGTCATTAAAAGGATCTTTTGCGGTTTGCTTACCAATCCCTCCTCTTACTTCTTTTATCCTCTGGACAAAAAAGAAAGCAGCGGGATCTATCTTCAGGGTGGCTTCTTTAATACGATGAATTTCCAGCCTGGTGACAATGGTCATTACAATGTCACAGTCATGGCTTATTTCAAAGGAATTTGGAAGATATCCTCTTTTCCCTTTATAAACCGTAATGGCTTTTCCAAAGTCATTCACAATAAGTGATTTTACCTCGTCACACTCTTTTGAAATTATGGTGAGGGCTGTAAACTCTTCAAAGCCGTCTACCACATAATCTGAGGTTTTGGCGGCCGTAAAATAGACCAGGAAAGAATACATGGCCGTTTCCACAGAAAATACAAAAGCCGCCCCCAAAAAGATAAGGGCATTGAAGGCCAGTATGATTTCACCCGTTGTAAAGCCGGTATTGCGATTGGTGTAGAAGGCAATGATCTCGAGCCCGTCAAGGACCCCGCCTCCCTTTATTACCAGTCCTATTCCCAATCCTATGAAAAATCCCCCAAAAAAGGCGATCAGCAATTTATCATTGGTTACTGCAGGAAGGTCTATAAAATGCATTAAAACGGTGAGAATGAGAATGGAGATAAGAGCCCTTAAAGCAAAGGTCTTCCCTATTTTTTTATAACCCAGTATGAGAAATGGAATATTGAAAGCGACCAGCAGGAACGTGAAAGGGATCTGTAGTACTTCTTCAGCCAGAATTGAGATCCCGGTAACTCCACCGTCCAGGAAATGGTTGGGTAGCATGAAACCTTCAAGGGCGATCATAGCAGAAAGCACACCCAAAACAGAATATACAATAGAGCTAACCGAAAAGAGCGACCGCCAGTTGATCCTGTTTGTTTGATTCATTCTATCGTGTTTAATTACCTGAAAAGCAGACTGTTTCTCTAACTTACCAATTTTTCACGAATTTTCAACCTTTCCTCCATCTTAATTAAGGATACTCCTTTATTACCTGCATTTCAAAGGTGATTATCGTGCTTCACCGAAAATTATTGAAAAGTCGTTTATTCTTTAGTATCTTAATAATCAGTAATTTATAAACAAAAAAAAGACAAGTGCTATGGGAGAGAAAAAAGATACCCTGATAACGTTAACTGTTGACACAGGTAAGATCAATAATAATAATATCAACAGTTGTGTGGTTTTCTCAGATAACAGGGAAGAAGATAAACCCCAGGAGCCGGGAAATCCCAAAGATTATGTTTCTACCGTTAACCGGAACAAAAAAGTAACGTGGCAGGGAAAGGCCAAAGAAGGTAGTGATACCGTAAAGATCCTTGAAGTGTACAGGAAAAAAGAGGATGGAGGGGCCGAGATCGTCGAAAAGTTCAATTCAAAAAATGACGGAACGGTTGAGGGGAAGATCAAGGATAAAAAGGTTGATGGTCTTGAAAATTACGAAGTTAAGTTCAGCATCAACGGAGGAGATCCTTACCCTGTTGATCCCAAACTGGCGATGAAGGATTAGAAAATTTATGATTCCATACAGGTACTTCCTGCTGTTTCTGCTAGCTCTAACCTTTTGTCAAAAAGGGATTGGACAGGAGACCTCTGTGGCAGATAGTCTTAAGTCTATTTATTATTCCGACCCTCAAAGACAAAATGACCTGGAGCTGTTACGGGAGATCCTGGGTGAAGTGGAGGACCCTGACAGTACGATCAAATATGCCGATCTACTTATCGAAAGGTCTTTAGATGCTGGCGATGAGAAGTCGGCTATGTATGGTCGCTATAAAAGAGGGGCATCAAGGGGTATTAAAGGGAATTGGGATGCAGCCCTTGAAGATCTTTTCAAGGCCCTTAAATTTGCAGAGAAAATTAATTCAGAAAGGGACCAGGGGGATATCAATATTGAGATCGGCAATATTTACTCTGAAAGCAAGAACAGTGAGATCGCTATGGTTTATTACCGCAGGGGGCTGGAATATCTGAGAAAGCACAAGGATACATTTCAACTGGGAAAAGCGCTTTACAATGTGGGGGATGATCTTCTTGAAAATGGTGAAATAGATTCTGCCCTGGTATATCTTATTGAAGCAAGGGATATTTTCAGAAGATATGATAAAAGGTTTCATGAAGCTTATAGCCTTGGAAACCTGGGGATAATTTATGCCATTAAAGGGGATAAAGTAAGGGCAGAGGAAAATCTCTCTGAAGCAATTAAGGTGCTTGAGGAGGAAAAGGATTATAGAGGCAGAACCGCTTTCTTGTCTTCTCTCGCAGAGATCTATCTGGACATGGGCAATATATCTTCTGCGCTTAGTTATGCCAACGCAAGCCTGGAAGCGGCTGAAACCTATGGACTCAAAAATGAGATGGCACAAGCTCATTACCAGCTGTCTGAGATCTATGATACAGCCGGCAATACCGAAGAGTCCTATGGTCACTTTAAGAAATACGTAGTTTTCAGGGACAGCATAAGGAATGTTGAAACGGTAGAGGAAATGGCCAATTTACGAACCAATTTTGAAGTGGCCAGGAAACAGACCGAAGTTGACCTCCTGAACGAGCAAAAAAGGAACCAAAGAACGGTGGTGATCGCTACCGTTATTGCTTTATTCCTTCTCGTGCTACTGGCTATTGGGCTGTACCGGCGCAACAGGTATATTGGCAGAACCCGAAAGATCATCGAAAAGGAAAAGAACAGATCTGAGTTGTTGCTTCTCAACATCCTTCCGCAGGAGACCGCAATGGAGCTAAAGGAAAATGGAAAAGTTAGGGCCAAGAGGTTCGAATCTGTTTCGGTGCTGTTCACAGATTTCAAGAATTTCACCCACTTTGCCGAAAATCTTTCTCCGGAAGAACTGGTGGAAAGTGTGGATTTCTATTTCTCCCAGTTCGATGTGATCGTTGAAAAATATGGTCTCGAAAAGATCAAAACCGTAGGAGATGCTTATATGTGCGCGGGGGGTGTACCTTTCCCCACAGAAGATCACGCGATTAAAATTGTGGAAGCGGCCTGTGAAATGGTAGAGTTCGTGAACCAATCCAAAACCCTGGATTCAGAAAAAGAAACCCGTTTTGATATTCGAATTGGGATCAATACCGGGCCGGTGGTGGCCGGGGTAGTGGGAACCAAGAAATTCTCCTATGACATTTGGGGCGATGCGGTTAATATCGCCGCCCGTATGGAGTCTACTTCAGAGACCGGAAAGATCAATGTATCTGAAAACACCTATCAACTGGTCAAGGATCATTTTAAATGTGATTACCGTGGGGAGATCCAGGTTAAGAATAAAGGGATGATGAAAATGTATTTTGTCACCCGCTGTTAAAATGGGTTTTCCCTCTTAGGTCTGCCCGATTTCCTAAAATCATTCTGACATAATTGTGACATCTTTAACTTTCTGATATACTATCAGTTAGGTTAAATTAGGGTATTTTCACCAAAAAAT
This sequence comes from Salinimicrobium flavum, assembly GCF_042684505.1. NCBI lineage: Bacteria > Pseudomonadati > Bacteroidota > Flavobacteriia > Flavobacteriales > Flavobacteriaceae > Salinimicrobium > Salinimicrobium flavum. The sequence continues at coordinate 204,567 of NZ_JBHULT010000009.1, read as the reverse complement.
AATTGCTGTTTAAAAGGTTGATTTCATGAACAAATTTCTTTTTGTTGCATCAGAAAATGATGGTATAGAAAACTGCAAAGTAGGTGGGGTAGGTGATGTGATACGCGATGTGCCGAGGCAGATCTCAGACAGGGGCGATAAGGTTGACGTCGTGGTCCCCGCGTATTCCCGACTTCACAAGGAGGGGGTGTTAAAAGCAAAACTAAACCTTCTGTTACGGGATGTGACCTATGTTGCCTACCTGTATGAAGTACCTGCCAAAGAACAATACGATAACATAAGACATTTTGTGATCCATCATCCTGAGATCGAAGCCGGGAATATTGGTGGGATTTACCATAATGATCTGGAGGAACCATTCTATTCAGATGTAGTAAAATATACCATTTTCTGTACCGCTGTAGCAGAAGCAATTAAACAGGGACATTTCGGGAAACTGGATATAGTACATTTGCACGACTGGCATGCCAGTTTGTTGTTATTCCTTAGGAATTATTTTCCGGGGTATTCAGATCTCAGGAATATAAGGTTCATTTACTGTATTCATAACCTTGCGATCCAGGGAATACGTCCCTTCGAGAATAGTTATTCTTCCCTGAGAAACTGGTTTCCGTTCGTAAACTATGATACAGAGTCACTTAAAGATCCGCGGTATCATGAGTGCTATAACCTTATGGCCATGGGTATAAGGTTTGCAGATGCTGTTCATACCGTTTCACCCTCCTATAAGGAAGATGTGATGCAGCCCAGTCTGCCGCCCGAGTTCATTGGCGGGGAAGGTTTGGAGAACGATCTCAAACAGGCCGATAAAGAAGGCAGGTTTTACGGGATCCTGAACGGTTCTGAATATCAAAATGTAAAAGTGGTTAAAAAGAACCAGCTCTTTCAGAATATTGCTGGCACCCTTTTCAGGCAGCTTCAAAGGGAAACCGATAAGGCGAAGTCAGATTTTCTGGCGCATACCGGTGATAAGGTGATCCCTTTACTGAAGAAGAAGCCTAAATTCATCTGTGCCAGTGTGGCCAGGCTTACCGAGCAAAAATTCTATTTCTTTAAACACTCTCCCGAAGCCTTACTACAGATCCTGGACCAGCTTGCAGAAGTTGACGGGGTATATGTGTTATTGGGAACCGGGGCCACAGATTATGAGGAGCTGCTAAGGACTGTTAGCTACAAAAGGAACAATTTCATTTTCATCAATTACCAGAGCGAGGATGTGGTAGATTCTATCTACCGCGATTCAGACCTGTATTTTATGCCCAGTCTTTTTGAACCCTGCGGAATAAGCCAAATGCTGGCGATGCGAAACGGCCAGCCATGCCTGGTTCACCATACGGGGGGATTAAAAGATACGGTACAGCACGTGCATACAGGATTTGCCTTTGACGGGAAGACCTATGATGAAAAAGTGTACAATATGGTAGAAAGTTTTAGGGAGGCGCTTCATTTCTTTCAGAACAAAAAAAGTTCCTGGAAACAAATTCAGGACAATGCCCGCAAGATGAGGTTCACCTGGAAGAAATCTGTGGATGAATATTATAAGCTGCTGTATGACTTTGGTGGTGTTAAACCTCAGATAGCTTACTAACGATCATTTTAGTCGTATTGTAAGACCGTATAATTCCTTGGTAGAGAAAAGATATCAAAAAAGGCCACCAGACTACAGGGGGTCTTTTTCATTTTACAGCTTTTCACTTCCGAAGGAATGCCGGGCGTGTCTTGCCTTATTAAATAACTTCCTGCCAGTCATAAAATTATCATATAATACCCTTTCCCGTTTTCTGTTGCTGTATTTATTTATTAATTTTTGGAAAGCTCCTCGATCTTAAGATCTGAAGGGCTCCAAAATAAAAGAAATTACTCCCTTTTTTTGTTTACAAAAGGGGAATGAACGAGAAAATATATCCCTATGAAGACACAGAACAAGAAGATCGAAAGTTATTTCTCTCATGAGAGCCTGGGGGGAATTGAACTTTCAAAAGAGGAGATCAAAACCGCTTTTCTGGAAAAACTTTTCTACGGAATTGGACGCATCCCCTCTGTTGCTACCACGAATGATTTTTATACAGCCCTTGCCCTAACGGTGAGAGACCAGGTCTTTAAAAGATATGTAAGGTCCCTGGAAGAATATGCCGAGTTGGACAGCAGGGGGATCGCTTACCTTTCTGCAGAATATTTGCCGGGTCCACACCTGGGAAATAATCTGTTGAACCTTGAAATAACCGAAGAAACCCGGGAGGCACTGGCAGAGCTTGATATTGACCTGGAGGCACTTTTAGAGCAGGAGGTAGAACCCGGACTCGGGAACGGAGGGTTGGGAAGGCTTGCCTCCTGTTATCTTGACTCTATGGCCACTTTAGGAATTCCTTCCATAGGATACGGCATACGTTACGAATTCGGGATCTTCAACCAGACCCTTAAGGAGGGTTGGCAGGCTGAGGTGACCGATAAATGGTTGCACTACGGTAATCCGTGGGAAGTGGTTCGCCCCGAGATCGCTTTTGAGGTAAGATTTGGAGGTAGGACAGAGCACGGAAAGAATGAGGACGGTACACTTAAAGTAACCTGGACCCCCGATTCGGAAGTGAAAGGTACAGCTTATGACACTCCCATCCTGGGCTACAACAGTAATGGGATCGTTATGAGGCTCTGGAAAGCAGAGGCTATAGATTCCTTTGATTTTTCGGCTTATAACATGGGGGATTATTACCGGGCCGTGGAAAAGAAAATGCGCTCAGAGAACATAACCAAGGTGCTTTATCCCAATGATGAAAATCTCTCCGGAAAGGAGCTGAGGTTGAAACAGCAGTATTTCTTTGTGTGTTGTTCCCTCCAGGATATCATACGACTTCACCTGATGCAGGGGCGGAAATTGAACACCCTCTCCGAAAAGTTCAGCATTCAGCTGAATGATACTCATCCTTCCATCGCGGTCCCTGAACTTATGAGACTACTGGTAGACGAGCACGACATGGAGTGGGAGGAGGCCTGGCATGTTACGCGGCACACTTTCGCCTATACCAACCATACCTTATTGCCCGAAGCTTTGGAGAAATGGTCTGTGCATCTGCTGGGCAGGCTTCTGCCACGCCACATGGAGATCATCTATGAGATAAACCGCCGTTTTTTGAATGAGCTGAGGGAGAAACATTATACCGGAGAACAGATCGCCCGAATGTCCATAATAGACGAGAGGGGGGAACAATCAGTTCGCATGGCGCACCTGGCAACGGTGGGAAGTTTTAAAGTGAACGGGGTATCCCGGCTTCACTCCCGATTGTTAAAAAGCCAGGTACTCAATGATTTTGCAGATCTATGGCCGTCCCAGTTCACTAATATTACCAACGGGGTGGCTCATCGCCGATTTTTGGCCGTGAGCAACCCCGGGCTTGCAGAACTCATTTCAGAAAAAATAGGAAAGCAATGGCTCACAGACCTGCCGCAACTTAAAGGTTTGGAAAAGTATGCAGATGATGTTGATTTCCGGGAGAGATGGATGCAGGTGAAACTTCAGAATAAAATAGGGTTGGCCCGTCATATAAAAGAAAGGACAGGAGTAGAGCTTGATCCTTCCATGTTATTTGATGTTCATGTGAAGCGAATACATGAATATAAAAGACAGCATCTAAAAGTATTGCATATCCTCAGCCTGTACCTACGTCTCAAAAATGGAAAAGGGGAAGGAATTTCACCTACCGCCTTTATTTTTGGAGGGAAGGCAGCTCCGGGATATTTCATGGCTAAACGAATTATTAAATTGATAACCTCGGTGGCAGAGTTGGTGAATAATGATAAAGAGGTGCAGGACAGGCTGAAGGTAGTCTTCCTGCCAAATTTCAGCGTCAAACAGGCACAGCGTGTATATCCTGCAGCCGATCTTTCTGAACAGATCTCCATGGCCGGGAAAGAAGCTTCGGGAACGGGAAATATGAAATTTGCACTTAACGGTGCTCTTACCATTGGAACCCTTGATGGGGCAAATGTCGAGATACGGGAAGAAGTAGGGGAGGAGAATTTTTTCCTTTTCGGGTTGAACACCGAGGAGGTGCAGACCAAAAAGGCAAGTGGGTACCATCCCTACAGGATCTATGACAGGAATGAGGAGCTTCAGGAGGTAATTGATTTTCTTATTTCGGGGGAACTTGAAAACGGGAACACAGAGATCTTCAGGCCGGTTCATGATAATTTACTGCAACAGGACCCTTACCTGTTACTGGAAGACTATCAATCCTATATTGAGAAGATGGAAGAGATCCATGAGGTATGGCGAAGTCCGGTAAAATGGGCAAAAATGTCTATCCTTAATGTTGCCAGAATGGGTAAATTTTCTTCAGACAGGTCTATTCACGAATATGCTGAAGAGATCTGGAAGGTGGAGCCGGTAAAAGTACAGTTGTCCAAATAATTTGCTTGCAGGTAAGTGTCGCTGAAATGTTCCGGGGATTTTCCATCTTTCCCTGGATAATATCCTGTTTGCGGAAGCCACTAACATTGTGATCAATTTGGTACAGGGTAAACCTGGGATCAAAAATTTATGATCTTGACTTTACGTCTCTAAAAGCCAGATTTTATAATAGCTTCTAATATCGCTCCCGGTACATATAATTATAAATTGTGGCCCAACTAAATTTTAATAGTGGATAAGTTAAAAAAAAATAGTTTCTTTAAAGAACAGCAGAGAACGTACGGGCAAATGCCTGAGCTTTAACGAAGTATTGGAATATCAATAGGAAAACTTTAGTACAACAGGCGCCCGGAAAACATTGATTTTCAATTACATTTAAACTTAAACCCCTAATAATTAATATGATGGTGCAGTATGGAATTTGGATCTTTGATGAGAAGGTGGGACTCATAGGCCGGCCTGAAAATTTTCCCGAAATATTCCTGGGTACAGACAAGATCTGGGAGATCAAAGAGACCAGGATGGGACCGGTCTGGAAATGGCCGGTACAATTCGCAGAACTTGGCTGGTTTACCCCGCGAATAGCAGATAATTTTAATAAGGCATTCTTTTTTGCCCAAAAGTATTTCGAAGGTTTCAGGCCTAAGGATACTCCTGAAAAGCTTGATCTCGATACCCGCACCCTGCAGGTACAAACAGAGATCCTCAGCGATCATTTTCGGGGTACAGACGAAGAACTTAGTGTCAGGAAATAATTTGTGATCCTGGAATAATTATTTTTCCCGCAACCGGGTTGCGGGACAGCCGGCTATATTTCTTTCATTACTTCAGAAAATAATCTGTAAGACTCAATCCGGTCTTCATGGGAATAGATATGGGAGGCTACCATCACTTCGTCAACCCCGGTCTGTCTCAGGAAATCTTCTGTTTTTTCCCTGACAGAATCTTTACTCCCGACAAAGGCGTATTTAAGCATGCGTTGAAAAGCAGGATTTTGAGCAAGCTCCCGTAACTGGGGAGTCATTTCGGTGGGTTTCTGCATATAATCTATTTGTCCGGTCATTACCCCCAGCATCATGCGTAGCAGGGTAGTGGAAATTCGCTCTGCTTCCTCATCAGTTTCCGCAGCGATCACATTGATACCCGCTATAGTATATGGGCGGTCAAGGAATTTGGAGGGTTGAAAGTGATTATAGTAAATGTTAAGAGCATCAAACAATTGTGCGGGTGCAAAGTGGCTTGCAAAAGCGTAGGGCAGGCCTTTGCTGGCTGCAACATGCGCACTGTCTGTGCTGGATCCAAGAATATATATAGGTACTTCTACCCCTTCTGCCACCGTGGCCCTCACTTTCGCGTTCTTATTCTCTTCGGAAAAATACTGCCGAATCTGACTTACCTCTTCGGGAAATTTAAACACGGCCTGCATTCGGTCAGATCTAATGGCATGTGCCGTCACCTGATCTGTTCCCGGGGCACGACCCAATCCCAGGTCGATCCTTCCGGGGTAAAGGGAGCCAAGCGTTCCGAATTGTTCGGCGACGATAAGCGGGGAATGGTTGGGCAGCATGATGCCCCCCGAACCAACTCTTATCTTTTTTGTACCACCTGCAATGTGACCTATTAATACCGCAGTAGCCGAACTGGCAATACTAACCATGTTGTGATGTTCTGCCAGCCAGAAGCGGTGATAGCCCATTGCCTCAACCTGCCGGGCGAGGTCAAGACTGTTCTCAAAGGTCTCCTGTATGCTGATACCGGTGCCAACGGCATCCAGTTCTAAAATTGAATATCGTACGTTCTTCTTGCTTTCGATCATTTCATCTTTGCTTCTGATCTAAAAATACGTTTTTCAAAAGGTTTTACAAGGAAAAGCAGTTACCCTCTCCCCCTAAAAGATTACAGAAAATTCTTTGATTTTCATTAATTTAGGATCTCCGGAATTAATCCAGCTTTTTTGAAGCCGCTTTGCTCCTCTGTTCCGGGTCTCCCCACATTAGACTATTAACCAAAAATAGATTTATTATGGAAACCAACAGGAACTTGATTAGCAGGAAGATCTTTTTACAACAAATGGGCCTTGGAGCGTTAAGTGCCGGGCTCTTTTTCCCAGGAGGTCTCTCGGCCGGTATTTTAATGGACACCAAAACAAAATCCCCCCAAAAAGTAGTAGTGATAGGGGCAGGACTTGCAGGTTTGGCAGCTGCATGGGAACTTAGAAAAGCAGGACATGAGGTCACAGTACTGGAGGCCCGGGACCGGCCGGGAGGAAGGGTTTCAACCGTGCGGGAGCCATTTGACCACGGACTATATGCCGAAGAGGGGGCAGCTGCTTTTTCTGCATCTTATACCTATGCAGTCAAACTTATCGAGGAATTTGGACTGGAAAGGATACCATGGGCCCTTCCGGAAGATCCGGTGACCTATCATCTCAACGGAGAAAAAATTAAGGTGGGACCAGGCGATAAAGTTACCTGGCCATTTGACCTTACAAAGGAGGAGCAGGAGTTGGGGCCGATGGGTATCGTTCAGAAATACATAATAGACACTCTTCCTTCAGAAATAAAGAATTCTGATAACTGGAGCCAGGCACCCATTGTGGAAATGGACCAGGCATCTATGGTAGAATACCTGCGGGAGCAGGGGGCCAGTGAAGGTGCAGTAGAACTTCTTAAGAACACAATGTGGTTCGCTGCAGTACCGGGAGAGACTTCAGGTCTTTCCATGGCAGTCTCAGATTTTGGCCTGTTCATGGCAGATGCTCCTTTCATTCTAAAAGGGGGAAATGATCTGCTGCCACGGGAGATGGCAAAAAGGATGAAAGAGGATATAAAATATGGAGTGCAGGTAACCAAAATTTCAGAAAACAGGGAAGGCATCCTGGTGAACACGGCTCAAGGTGGGGAATTCCGGGGAGATGAGGTGATCGTGACCGTACCTTTAAAGGTGCTTAAGAAAATCGATTTTGAGCCACAGCTAAATCAGGCTAAGGTTATGGCCATTGAAAATATGCCGGTGCTGAATATCACCCGTACCTACTTGCAGGTGGATAAACCCTTCTGGACCAAAGACGGGGTCTCAGGTTTTGCTTATACAGATCTTCCGGTAGGGCAGGTAAATGTTTATACCAATCCCGCAGATGCAAATAAGGGAGCTATTATAGAAAGTTTTGTGGCCGGACCTTCAGCTGCAGTTTTAGGTAAACTTCCACAGGAAGAAACGGTGAGGGAAATAAAAAGGGAAATGGAAAAGGTGCACCCGGGTACAGAAGAACATTTTGAAAAGGCCTACGTGAAAGCCTGGAGTGAGGATCCTTTTTCCCTGGGCGGACCCAGCTGGCCCGCACCGGGCAATGTCACAGCTTATCTCAGGGACCTGCAGGCTCCTCACGGGAAAGTCTTTTTTGCCGGGGAACATACCAGCATTCTGCGGAGTACCATGGAGGGGGCATTGCGTTCCGGCGTTAGGGCAGCAAAAGAGGTGAGTGAAAGAAGTGAAAAAAGTGAAAGAAATTAAGAGGTGTGATTAACGATCCTTTAAGATAGTGGTTCAGTAATTGACTATTGTTCTGTAGTAACCCCAACTACTAAAGATTTTTAAATTATGGACCAGATCAAAAAATCAGAATCAGACTTCCTTTCCAAAGAGAGCAAGGAAAATTTTATTATAACCTGGAACTGGCTCTTTCAGAAGAGTCACATCATCTTCGCAGTGCTTATCATTATAGGAATGCTCTTCTTCATCTGGTGGCTTTCAAAGGGAATATTATAAATGAGTTTTTCCGTACGGTGCATTTACCTCAATAAATAAAGAGGGGAATTTTTCCCCAGTTTTTAAGAGACTGGGGAAAATTTTCACAATTTTTTAACCTGTTTGTGGAAGTTAGATCAGGGCGGCATTTGGAAAATAGATCCGGAATGTAGAGCCCTCATTAGGTATACTGCTCACCTTGATCTGGGCATCATGTTCTTCCAGAATATTCTTCACTGAACTTAAACCAATGCCCATTCCTGTTTCCTTTTTGGAATAGAAAGCGTCAAAAAGACGGTCTATTTCATCCTTTTCCATCCCATGACCATTGTCAGAAATTGCCAGGATCACATCTGTTCCGTCGTCCAGGATCTCAATATCGATCTCCCCTTTTCCGGGAATGGTTGCTTCACTGGCATTTACAATTAGATTAAGGAGGGCGATTTCTAGCTTCTCCTTGTCTGCATAGACTAAAAACGAACCTTTAAAATTCCTTATCACCTTAATACCTGCTAAATAGACCCTGTCTGCAGCTTTATGTATGGTACGGTCCATTATCTCTGTAAGATCTTCCTTCTCAAGAACAGATGGGGTATAATTGGACGCGTTCAGTAGATTGGTAACAAGGTTGTTCAAAGTGGAAGTACTTCTTTTAAGGATCTCAAAATAGTTGCTTAGCTCCTTCTTTTGTTCCTCATCCAGTTTTTTATTGAGAACTTCCCCCACCATCCCAATACTTGCGAGTGGATTTCGAAGTTCATGGGCAAAGGTACGCGCAGCCTCTCCTTGTATTGAAAGCGTCTCTGCCTTGAGGAGGGCTTTCTGGGTACTTTTTTGTTCGCTGACATTTCGCACCAGTAATACATATTCCTCCACCCAGTTTTCATCCCGGCGGTGGAAGATCTTTCCACGAATGTTGAAATATTCCCAGCTTACCCCCTTTAATTTAACCCTTATCTCAATTTCATGGATCTCGTTCTGGGCAGATTTCAGGATCTTCTTGTGCAGCTCCATTACCTCCTCACGGTCTCGCGGGTGAACGAAGGGAAGAAGGTCTGGCAGGGTCATTCCCTGAACCCTTTTTCTGGTAATGCCCGCCTGGGGCATGATATCTTTATTGATGTAGCGCACCTCATATGTATCCATGTTGATGATCATGATGACATCTGGAGTGGTACGTACAAGTTCTTCCTTGAATTTAATAGAATCTTTAAGTTCCTGGGCTTCTATCTTCCTGTCGGTCACATCTTCAATGCTCACGATCAAGAGATCATTCTGCGCCCTGGCAGTCACCCTGAACCAATTCTTATATCCTTCCCTGTCATAATAGAATTCCTTGTCAAGGGGTGTTCCACCTTCCATTACCTTAATAAAGGCATCAAATATTCCCATTTCCACCCCGTGCTTGGAGGTTTCAAGATAGGTGAGACCTACCACGTCCTGTTCCAGGTACATTTCCTTTAAAACCTTATTGGTCCTTACAAAGATGAAGTCCTTGACGGTGCCGTCTTCGTTGTAGACGGTACGCAGTACTGCAGTTGCGAGATTGGTGACATCAAAGACAGTTTGCAGGAGCTGTTTGGATTCCTGCAGGTCTTTATGATGCGTGTCCAGCTGTTCCTGTATTTGTAATTCGGAAAGTTTGCGATCTGTTATATTTCTGAAGAGGGTTACAACCCTGCGGTCGTCAGGTTTACCTACCTTGAAAACAAAAAGATCAAGCCAGGTGTTTCCAAGGTTTTCAGAAAGATCCTGGAATCGTATGGATTCACCAGATACGGCAACTTTTCCATAGGTCTCGATCCAGTTTTCTTTTGGAGTTGGAAAAATTTCTCTAATCGTTTTTCCCTCTATACCCCTAAGTTTACTCTGGGTGACGAAGGCGGGGTTAGTTTTCAAAAAGAGGATATCTACAGCTCTCCCTTCTTCATCGAATAATACTTCTGCCAGAGAGAAACCTTCGTCAAGGGAATCCAGCAACTGCTGGTACTCATTTTCCAGAACTTCGTATCCCGGTTTATAGTGTTCCTGTGATCTTCCCTTCTTTCCCACAGCTGCGTCCAGACGATGGGCAAGGGAAATTATTTCAGATTTTTTCCCTCCATTGTATATCCTGTTCTTAAAAAGGAATTGGTGCCACTCTCCGTTCTTATTCTTGAGCCTTACAGGGTATTTCGAGAAGTCCCCGGTTAGGGTTTGGAGGTGTCCAAAATAGCCCTCTTGATCATCTGGATGAAGGAAATCTTTATAAAAACAGCGCGTCGTGGTTTTTAGGGAAGAACTGTCAAATCCACAATAATTCTCAGCAATCTTATTAATGAATTTAACTTTCCCGGTCTCACGATCGGTCAGGATTAACAACTGCTGATCTGCTATAGGGTTATATTCCATTTACCGGACATTGTAATTTTTACTCTTTTCATAGCTCGCGTAACATTGTAAAAATTCTGTCAGAAATAGACCAGCGACAAAATTATCGGTGTACAAGGTACAACCCTTTATCAAAATAGAATGTTAAATTTTTAGTATCCCCAATACCTTCATTAACACCTCCTTTAAATGTTTAATATATCTCCATCTCCTGGTGTTGATCCATGAAAGTTGAAATACAACATTGATTATATGGTCACAGCAAGAAGGGCAGGAGAAGGTGCTGCTGTCACGAAAACAGCGCAGCCAAAGGTAAGGATCAGCACCACTGTTACAGAGACACAGGGAAAATCGCCGCCATCCTTTTCATGTAGCTAAAAATGATGTGCTGCACGAGGTGTAATAAGGGTTTTGCATTCCTAATTCTTTATTAATTCCGGAATTCTGTTTAATCAAAAATTTATGAAATTTTTGTAAATATTTTCTCCCAGAATATTCCTGAAAGAGAAGAAAATGGATTAATTTTAATGGTGATAAATGCTCCCTACAATGACGATAATTGCTGCCTCCGATTTTTCAGAACTTGCTGAGAATGCCGTTGATTATGCCGCTGATGTTGCGCGGCTGGTAGATGGCAACCTTGTCGTTTTTCACTCCTTTACACTATCAATACACGCTGCCAACTCAGGTATTTCTGCGGAACACTTTCGGGAATTGTTCGAAGAACGAAAACAACGTCTTAAGATCAGGGCAAAAGAGCTATCTGAAACCTTTGGAATTTCTGTAAAACATGAGATTTCCTTTGCGTTCGTGGAAGATGAGTTGAAAAGGCTCATCGAGAAATACAAGGCCAGACTGGTGGTTTTAGGAATGAACCAGAAATCCCTTGAGCAGGATTTGTTGGGTAACAGGACCGCTAATATGATTAAAGACCTTAAGATCCCTATACTGGCTGTGCCGCAGCATGCTCGCTTCGCAGGAACCAAAAAACTACTGTTTGCCTGTGATGTAAGCCGGGAGATACCAGAAAAGATATGGGAAAAGATCAAAGATGCCGTCATGAACCTGCAGGGGGAAGTGGAAATATTTAGTGTCAATGAAAAGGTGGAGGAGTTGCAGGCCGGGACTATCCGGCGGGAACAATTCAACAGGAACATGGGAGGGATCAATTACCTCTACAAGAACGTTCAGTCAAATGATGTGATTGGTGAGATCGAAAAAGAGATCATGGCTTCAGATGCAGATATACTTATTATGGTCCCTCAAAAATACGGATTCTGGGAATCAATTGTACACCGCAGTAAGACCCGCGAAATGGCATCTGGTCTGGATATTCCGCTGTTGTCCATTCCGGGTTGATCTCAAATAAATATCCTTTTATCTTATTATAGGGGAAAACCCTTTCTTTTTATGTCTTTAAATATCTTAACTTTATAGAAAACAGTTAGTTGTGTTTCAAAGTGAAAGGATATTCAGCAGTTTTTCCGTAAATGATATTTCCGAAGCAGAAGATTTCTATACCAAAATTCTGGGTTTAAATGCGAAAAGGAATGCCATGGGGGTGTTGGTGCTGGAAATCAGTGACCATCACAAGATCCTCATTTACCTGAGAGCCGCCCATCGTCCCGCAGATTTTACCGTACTCAATTTACCGGTCGCCAATATAGAGAAGGCAGTGGATACACTGGTTCAAAAAGGGATCAGGTTTGAGCATGAGGGGGAGATAGAGACCAATTTCAAAGGTATCTTCAGAACTGCCACCGGGAAGGGCCTGGCATGGTTCAGAGATCCTGCAGGGAACATTATTTCTCTGTTGGAAGAATAGATCATGCAGTGCCTCCTGAAATGTAAAAATTAAAGAAATGAAGAAAAAGGATCAAAAAATCATTCCCTGTCTCTGGTTTAATAAAGAAGCTGAAGAAGCCGTAAAATTTTACACTTCCCTCTTCAGGGATTCGGTAATATATAGCCGGAGTACTTATACCGAAGCGGGCCAGGAAAATCACCGGCAGGAACCGGGTACTGCAATGTCTGTTAATTTCAGCCTGGCCGGCAACCTGTTCACGGCACTTAATGGGGCCGGTGATCTCGGGTTTAACCCTGCTGTTTCATTATTTGTAGTGAGCAACAGCGAGAAGGAGATAGCAGATCTCTGGAAGGCACTTCTAAAAGGGGGCGAAAGTATGATGCCCCTGCAGGCTTATGATTGGAGCCCCAAATATGGATGGTTACGAGATCGGTACGGACTTAGCTGGCAGCTCATGCTGGAGGATCACGCCACCCCCGAGATCAGGATCGCCCCTCTGATATTCTTTACCGGAGACAACCATGGCAAAGCCGCGGAAGCGATAAGGTTCTACACCTCGATCTTCAGAAAAGCCGAAATTGAAAATATCCTTAAATACGGAAAAGAGAATACCTATGCTGAGAATGGTGTGAAACACGCAAGGTTTCGCCTGGAGGATCAAATCTTTATGGCCATGGACAGTGGAGTGGAAAATGATTTCCCCTTTAATGAAACCGTTTCCTTTATGGTCATGTGCCGTGACCAGCAGGAAATAGATTATTACTGGAAAGCACTGTCAAAAGACGCAGATCTGCGCCACCAGCAATGTGGCTGGTTAAAAGATAAGTTTGGGATCTCCTGGCAGGTGCTGCCCCGGGAACTGGAGGAGTTTCTTGTGAGTGCCGACAAAGAAAGATCAGACCGGGTGATGAACGCCTTATTGGAAATGAAGAAGATAGAATTGGAACCCCTCCAAAAAGCCTTTCGGGGAGAAGAGGTTTCTTAAACGCATATCATGGAAAACAGGATTCCATATAAAAAAGATAAACAGGCTCCGGTCGAAAAATCCTGGCTGTCCCGAACTTCAAGGGAGGAGCAGGTGAAAAGGAATAAAACTGAGACAGAAACCTGATTTGTTTTAACCTTTTAAACCCTAACAAACCTTTTCTTTTTTATTTTCCTGAAAGAGATTTTTTGGGACTCCCCAACTTTCGGCGGAATATACCATGCCTTTGGTTCCCTTCCTCAATGAATTTATTTTTCAGAAAACTTAAGCTTCATATACTTTAGTTTGCATTTGCCCGTTAAGTAGCTTCGGAAAGTACCGTTAAGAAAAAATTAAGATATTTTTGTAATGTTTTCTTAAAAGCACCGACCTTCTGTTTAACTGCCCCCGGCAACTGAAGAACTATGAAAGAGAAAAATTCCATTCTGTCTGAACTTGAAGTTTCAGACCATTCATTTAACCAGCTTGGTTTGCTAAAGACGGTGAAGTTCATTCTTTTAACTGTCATCCTGAGCTTTTTCATTTGGCTTCAGGTTAATTATGAGGTTCTCGAGGTGCTCTGGAAAGCCATGTTGCACTAAACAGGAAACCGACTCAACCTTAACAGGTAGGCCGGTTTCCCGAAAATGAAAGCTGTCCTCTTCTTTATGCCAAAGGCCTTTTCATGACAATAGCAGAGGCCGGACAAATCCTGCTGAATTCCCTGCTGGCTTTTATTGCCGGAGGAACCAGGTTTCTTTCCACCCTGGTAAAGAAGAATTTTTCAAAATACCGGTCTGCGGTAGTGGTTAGTAAAAATAGCTCTTTAAGGCCATTACTAAAGCTGTGGGTAATCAACTCTTTGATCATCATTTCACCAATTCCCTTGTTCTTATACTCCTCTTTGACTGCAAGCGATCTTAGAAGTCCGTTCTTGTTATGGATCTCCACGCCAATAACGGCGACGGTTTCTTCAAATAACATGGCGGTTAGGAATTGAATATCCCTTTCATAAATATCTGCGGTAGGAAGGTTGTTTTCAAGAAGCAGGTCTTTCACTTCATCCAGATTTTTATGGGTTGCGGGTTTAATAATTAGATTCATAGCTAAAGGTTTAAGATTAATTGAAAAGGTTAAAAAGAAGTCCGAAAAGAATGGCGCCAGTCAGGGAAAAGGAGATGTAGAGCAAAAAGATCCTTCTCCTGGTCAATCCATATACTGCTACCATCGCCGGGAGGGTAGTGGTGGGTCCTGCAATAAGAAAGGAAAGCGCCGCCCCGGGGTCCATTCCCAGAGAGAGTAATCCGCTTACAAGAGGCAGGGCAGTAAGATTGCTGGTGTACGCAGGGATACCAATAAGGGTGGCAAGAAAGACAGAGGAATCACTGTTACCTCCCAGCCATTGTGCGATAAGGTCCTGAGGTACGTAAAAGGTGATAAGGGCATTCACAAAAAATGCGAGAGCCATAAATTTAAATACCATGATTGTAGCCTTACGGGTTTCCCTCAATAATTTACTTTGGAAGTGATCTTTCGCAGGGGCAGTATCACAGGTGGTCTCTGCACAACCTTTAGAAGCCTGTGTTTCCGGTTGTCCTTCTTCAGCTTTGGCAGGTGCACAACAGGAAGAAAGGTAGGGACCAGGACCGGTGGTTACCAAAGCGGGTTGAAAAACCGCATTTCCGGGGAACCATGACAACCTGCCTAAGAAAGAGCTCAGGTTTAGCTTTATAATATTAGTTTTCACGCTTTTTTCCGAAGTTCTCAGCACCTCATTTCCCACCAGGCCTCTCTGCATAGCGAAGTGGGTAAAATATCCTGCGAAAAGGCTGATGGTAAAGGTGGCGGCTAACCTCCATACAGAAAGGTTCCAGCCAATGGTGGCGGTGCTAAGAAAAAATATTTCAGGATCCATGGAAGGAGATGCGATCCAGAAGGCCATGACCGGGGCCAAGGGCACTCCTCCCATTAACAGGGACGCAATAATGGGTACTACCCCGCAGGAACAAAAAGGACTGAATGCCCCTACCAGGGTCGCCAGGAAAATGGCCATCAATGGCTTCCGGCTTAATGCCCTGTTGATGAATTTTGCCGCACCCGAGACCTGAACAGCTACCGCCAGCGGAATACTAATGACCAGGTAAGGCCAAATGTGAAGGAATGAATCAAATATGAATTCCAGGATCTTTATAATTGGTTCCATCTCTTGAAGTTTTTGAAGTTGTACTTGTTTTACATCAGGACGGAAAACCAAACAAAAAGACGCAGATTTTTTTCTTTTTTTCAGGGAAATCAAAGAATATCAGGCTTTTTTGGCCTCTTTGGTTTCTTGATTAATACCCATTTTATTCTTCATACCAAATTTTAAACACTACATTTCCGGCGAATGAAGAAGATTAGTTTCATTTCTGAACCTTCATTTATTCGATTAAAAAACCGAACAGAAAACCTGTTAATTACAAAAACCTATGAGAATTTCAGTAAAAGCAATCCCCGTTCATGAAGTCATGAATGATCTTGCCAATCAATGGCAGGTTCCCCTGGTGGAAAATTGCGGAGAAATGAGCCTGGAGTTACCCGAAGACCTGGGTAAGGGAAGGATCAAAGGCATGGGTTTTGAATCGGGCATTGGGATCATCAATTATGAATGTAAGTTCCACAGTGATTACGAGATCCTGTTCTCGGTCAAACAGAATCATCCCCTGAAATTCATTTTTAGTTCGGTAGGTAGTGTGAACCACGCATTTGAAGGAGATGGCGTGCTTCGGGAGATAAAAACCTATCAGAATGTCGTTGTTTCCAGTAGCGGGACCAAAGGACACTTACTACAGTTCAAGGCCGGGGAAAAAAATAATATTCTGAGTATTGAGATCGTACGATCTGTGTTCAGTAAAAGAAAGAACCATGATTTTTCAGATCTGGATCCCGTCCTGGGAGCCCTTTTTCGGGATGCAGCTGCGGTTAAAAATTTTGTCTATCAGGGGAATTACTGTATCAAAGCAGCAGATATTGTAGATGAAATTTACCGTAACAATTATGAAGGCATGTTACGCTCTGTGTTTATGGAAGGAAAGATCCTGGAAATGCTGGTTACGCAGATAAGACAGTACCAGGATGACCACAGAGAAGATGAGATGCCCCAAATGATAAGGACATCAGACATGGAAAAGGTGAAAATGGCAGCAGAGTTGATCAATGTTCAAATGGATAAGAACTTTTCTGTAGAACACCTTGCAAACGAGGTGGGCACCAATGTGAACAAATTGCAGGAAGGCTTTAAACAATTATACGGGCTCACAGTTAATAAATATGCGCAGGAGGTAAAACTAAAGGCGGCCCGGGAACTTCTTATAAGCTCAGAGTTGAGCGTGGCCGAGGTCGTTACCTCCATAGGATTGAACCATGCAAGTTATTTTTCAAGGATCTTCAGGGAAAAATACGGGATGAACCCGGGCTTCTTTCAGAAGCCCGGGTAACCTGTTAAAAACCCGCACCTGTTGGTGCGGGTTTAAAAAATGCTTATCTAACTAAAAGATTACTCCCAGAGTTATTTCCCGGGCCGCAACCTATATTCATCTATAGGAAGTTCTACCCCTTCGGCAATTGAAACAAACCAGATGTAACCGCTTCCAAGTTTGGCTGCCTCAAAGTCTGATGTTTCTTCACCATACATGGTTTGGTCAATGGAGGCGGTATAAAGAAGGCGACCCTTGTCCAGCAATTCAAAATCTACGCTAAGCATACCCATAGAATCGCTGTCATTGACCATTCTAAAGGTGTACCAGCCTGCTTCTTCAACAGGATAACCGTCAACCGTCAAAACTTCCCCGGTCTTCACCACATCTACAACAAAATAAATGAACGGGTACGCAAGAGCAGGATAGTATAAGGAATTGGTATAGGTAAAGGCAGCACCTTCATCATACATAGCCGGGTCAAGGTAAATATCAAGCTCATGAATGAATCCTGAAGACGGCCAGCTGGAACTCCACAGGTCTTCATCGAAAGTGGCAGGGGCACTGGATTCAAATTCTGCACTCCAGTATTCATTACAGGTGCCGTTCATTACCGTGGCAAAACCCTGACCTGCAGATGGAGCAAGATCACTGCTTTTGCGGGTTTGAAGTTCGATGCTGCCGCACCAGCCCCAAAATCCTTCTATACTGCTGTCTGCCCAGGGGTGCAGGTCATGATTGAAGCCCTGGTGATAGGTAGGAAATTCTGCATTCACCCTGGCATCCAATACCATTTCTTCCTCTGCAATTTGCTCTGTCTCGCATGAGAACAAGAAGGTAAGCAGCAGGAGGCTGCAGATCATACCTGCAAAATTGTGGTTGGTTGTTGATTTAAAATTTCTCATATCATAAAATATTTAATTGGTTACACGAGAATATTCCATAACAACAGAGAAAAGTCAGGCCAATTTGGGAACTGTGCCAGATCAATCCGGCGGCATTTTAGGAGGAGCTTACAGGGAGAGGAAAAGGAAAAGAAATCTTCCTTTATGGTATTAGAAACATGAAGTTAAACAAATATGATTTCAAATAAAAATTAATATTCATGTTTTCAGGGAGTTATGGTATTTTTTAGCCGTTAATCGGTTTTCTTCGGAAAAAGAAAATGTCCATGACGACAGGTTTTGACCGGCTGAATTTCTTAATTTGGAAAAGAGCGGCTTTAGGGATGGCCTTTCAGCCGGAATTTAAACCAACAAACCAACAAACTATGAATATAATTTACCTGCATGGCCTCGATAGTAAACTGAGCCCTGAGAAAAAATCGGTCCTGGAACAATTCGGGAATGTGTATGCTCCCGATGTCAATTACTATGAAGATCGCGATGCCATACAAACTATTCTTGATTATTATCCCAATTTGGAGATCGATGCAGTGATTGGAAGCAGCATGGGAGGTTTTGCCGGGTATCACGTGGCCAATGCTCTCGACAAGCCTGCTCTGTTGTTCAATCCGGCGGTGAAGAAAAGGTCTGTCCATCAGAATATACCTTCTCTGAATTCCTTCAACAGATTGAAACAGATCGTTATCGGGCAGGTGGATGAAGTAGTGATCCCCCGTGACACGCTGGAATTTCTGCTGGAGGATTTCAATCCCGTGACTGATCTTCGCCTGCACCTGGTCCCCGGATTGGGCCACAATATCCCGGTAGAATTCTTTAAAGAGGAGGTGAGCTCCTTTTTTGCAAACACCTGCTTTAACCGGAAGATTAACAACCAAGTATAAACGTAACACCCCTTCCAGGAAGCAGAAGTTTAATTAAAATCCTGCCGATGTTAGAGATTAAGAGGCCTTCTGCTGCTGCACATGCTTCTTTTTTGTTAAATTTGTGTTATGAAAATTGGTTTTTGTGTATTCCTGGGGGCAATATTTCTTTTTACGTCCTGTAAACAGGAAGAGCTTTCAGAAATACCTCCCCCTCCGGTAGAACCGGGTTCTCCTGCTTTTTATTATGAGCAGGGCCTGGAGACTTCAGACCTGGATGAGAAACTCAGATTGTATGAGACAGGTCTTGGTGAGGTTAAGAGCAGGAGGGACAGTAATCTGGTAGCTCTCCTGGAAGGAAAGGTATATGTCCTAATGAGGCGGGGGGAATATGACCTGGCCGAAAAATGGACAGATAGTCTCATTAAAGCAGCCCATCTTCAACAAGATACTTTTTTTCTGGCCAAAGCTTATTACCGGAAATCCATTCTGCGAAAATTCGGAAACGACCCTATAGGTAATTTCAGGAATGCCTTTATCTCCCGCCAATTGCATCTTCAGGCGGGAGACAGCTCATTCGCCGCCCGGCGCACCATGGAAATGGCCGAAGCCCAGCTTGACATGGCCGATTATGCCGGTAGCCAGGAATCGGCGACCGAAGCAATAAAATATCTGGACAATGAAAGAGATTCCATTTTTATTAGTTCAGCATATAATCTTATTGGTCTGGCCTATCTGTATCAGGACTTCCACGAGGATGCGATTAAAGAGTACCAGAATGCACTGAGATATTCGGCAAGGCCACAAGATAGCCTTACATTCTTACATAATATCGCCATTGCCTATAAAAATAACGGGAATTATGATGCCGCCCTTCCGATCTTGGAAAAAATAGCCGTTTCAGATGTACCCAGCCCGGGGGCCAAAAGCCGTTACCTGGATAATCTAGCCTTTACCCGCTGGTTGAAAGATCCTTCGGCCCGGGTTGACTCTCTTTTTTTTGAAGCACTTGAAACGAAAAAAGAGCTGAACGATATGGAAGGGCTTTATAACAGTTATCACCATCTGGCTTCCTACTATGAGGATAAGGATAAACAAAAAGCAATTCAGTTTGCTAAACAGAGCCTTGAAGCAGCCAGGAAAAACTCCAGTCCTTCCGGAGAGGTATCGGTTCTAAAAAAACTTATTGATCTTATCGAAGGCCCCGGGGAAAAAGAATATGTAGACCGCTATATTTTTCTTCATGACAGCCTTGACGAGGCTAACCTTAAGGCTAAATATCATTTTGCCAAGATAAGGTTCGATGAGCAGCGAAAGCAGCAGGAGATAAATTCCCTTGAAAAAGAGAATTTCCTGCAAACATTAAAGACCGAGCGCCTGCAAACCCGAAACCTGGTGATTTCGCTTCTGGGATTATTGATCCTGTTTGTAGCAGGAGCCCTGCTATATTATTTCAGGCAGAGGAGCAGGAAGGAAAAGATACGGGAAATTTACCTCACCGAAAGCCGCATCTCCAAGCGCATCCATGATGAACTGGCCAATGATGTGTATAACCTCATGAGCAGACTGGAAAGTGGAGTTTCGGAAGGTACGGTAGACGAATTGGAACACATCTATCACCGCACCCGTGATATCTCCAGAGAAAACAGTGAAATAGAGACCGGGAAGGACTTTATACAAGGTCTTGTTTCAAACCTCAAGCTTAATACCGGGGGAGCTAAACTTATTTTGAGGGGAGAAACCATCGTAGCCTGGGATAAGATCCCTGAAGAAAAGAAGATCGTTATATACAGGGTTTTACAGGAGTTAATGATCAATATGAAGAAACATAGTAAGGCAAAACTTGTTGCGATCGTCTTTTCCAGGACCGGACAGGGGCTGGAGATCACTTTTACAGACAACGGGGAAGGCAGTGATCCCGAAGCCATGTTTAATGGGAACGGACTAAAGAACGTAAAGAACAGGGTGGCCTCTGTGAACGGAAAGATCGAACTGGAATCTGCAAAAGGGAAAGGCTTCAAAGCCAAGATACGTATTCCGGTTTAGACCCCTTCACTATTGTTAGGTTTCACATATTAATGAAATGCACATAAAAAACCCTCCCTCGCATTTTGTAAGGAAGGGGATGATCATGTTTTTATGTTCCTGATCCCGAAAAACCCGGGTATACTTCAGGAAATTAATCTAAAGGAACATATCCAAACCGCTGGCCACCAACAGATATACCGGCCATAGCACCTCCTTTAGGAATGGTAACTATTGCCACCCCGTCCTGGAACTCTACACTCTTGGATATCCCCTGATCAAGGATCACTGCCGAGGCATTGGCAGAAAGCTCAAAAGTTTCCTGTTTAAAATCATCCATGGCACTCTGTGTCTGGAAGAATATTACCTCTACAAAGGCTTTTCCTCCTAACTGGAATCCTACATCTACCTGCTTTAGATCGGCATAGCCAATATGTCTTCCGTTTTCAAAGACGACCCCGTTCCCTGAAGCTCCTCCTATCACGTAGGCTCCTTTCCCAACGTTGGGAAAAATGACATAACCTTGTGAAGTGTTAAAGAGTTCAGCAACATTGGGATATTCCCGCTCGATCATATTCTTCTCCTGGCGGGCATCTGTCATCAGGTCATCGCCCGATTTTTTGGTAGAACCGCAGCTTGCCAGAACAAGCACCAGCAGCAGGAGTAATGATTTGTAAAAAAATGGTTTAAATTTCATAACTATGGTTTTTGGTTATCTGTATTAAATTACCACCATTAGTGGAGTTTTGCCGTTAAAGGATTGTTATATAATGAGCTGTGAAAGAAGGGGCTGGAACATTTATTTCCTGCGACATTTTATGTCGTTGCGATTCCATACATTTAATCGGTAACCAAAAAACTTCAGGTATATGTCCGGTAAAATAAGTCTTCAGCGTCACCGCGCCATCATCTCCAAACTCAGGAGGAGTCCGTTGAACTTTGACCAGCTCCAGGATTATTTACAACTGCAGAGCGATATTTCCGGAGACAGACTTACCTGCTCCCTGCGCACCTTTCAGCGCGACATGGAGCAGATAAATATCCTCTATCATATTGAGATCAAATACAATCCCTCCCAAAAAGTATATGAGATCGTATATGACGAAAATGAGGATCATAATGAACGGCTTATGGAGGCCTTCGAGGTTTACAACGCCCTGAACATTGCCAACACCTATTCCAACCAGGTGATCGTGGAAAAGCGGAAACCCCTGGGGACAGATCATTTATACGGACTCCTGCATGCCATAAAGAACCGGCTGCAGGTTTCTTTTGACTACGAAAAATACAGTGAAAATGACAGTCGCAGAAGGACCGTTGAACCCATTGCCATTAAGGAAGCCCGTAACCGCTGGTATCTCCTGGCGCGGGAAGCTGAGGGCATATCCGTCAAATCTTTCGGCCTGGACCGTATTTCGGAACTTGAGCTGAGCCACAGGAAATTTGAGGCTATAGAATATGATGTTGAAAAGGAATACAGGCATAGCTTTGGCATCATTAACGGGATAGACGTAAGTCCACAGAACATCGTACTTTCTTTTACACCCACAGAAGGCAAATACGTAAAGTCCCTGCCGCTCCATCATTCCCAGAAGCTGGTAAAAGAGACCACTAAAGAAACCGTCTTTTCTTATAATCTCATTCCCACCTATGACCTTAGAATGGAGATCCTGTCTTACGGGGATCAGGTAAAGGTGATAGAGCCGGAAAGCTTCCGGGAGGAGGTAAAGAAACAGCTCGAGGCAGCCCTTAAACTATACCGCTAATAATTTCATCGGAAATTATTTTACTTACGTCGATTTTTGTCGCTTTCCGTAAATAGTTTTGTAACAAATCTGAAGGTTATGACACTAATAAATAAAGAACATCCCTTGATGGATTTCCTCGCGGAGGTCCTGTTGGAAAAGGGATTTTCTCTAACGTATAAAGAATTTAATGGAGTACCGGCTTTGGCTGCTGCTTCAGAAGAATCGGTTAACCGACTCTATTTGTTTCTGAAGCCTGAAGAGGTAAAGGAAAAATTGAAAGGTTGGGTTCCTCGTCAGGAAAGCTTCCGGGTGATCATCCCGGTGCTCAGGACTGATGATGAATTGAAGGTGAGGGCTGAACTTAAAGAGGCCGGCCGGGATGGGGCAGAGGTTTACCGGCTTAATCTGGTTGAGCGATTCGCTTTTTACAGCCGCGGGTTTAAAAAAGAACAAGAATTACAACCGTTTCGGCACAACACTGTTTCTCCCATAGTGTAGGGGTTAAGGGAGTGAATAGTAGCCGGGACGGTTTTTTTTGGGTTCTGGCTTTGAGAAAGTAGAGAGGAAAGGATATAAAGTTGGAATTACGAAGGGGGAAGTACGAAATTCTGATGGAAATTTGAGCTTCTAAATGATAAGAATGAGCGCTAAATACCACTCAATTTTGAAATCTGAAGATAATTTTCCTTGCATCACTGCAAGAGATCCCTCCTTCGTCAGGCTTACAAAATGACCAAAGGTGTGTTCTGCGATCTTGGTAGCTCCTTTGCAATCTTTGCCTGAGATTCACGAATCCCCAATTAACGACTCACGAATCCCGAAACGTAAAATGCTAACCATCGGGAGATTGACTATATGAATGGTTTATGTTCTTTTTCCATTGATGAAAAACAACCAAAAAATCTTGTCTTCATTTTCTTTTCCACCTACGGGTCCCGAACTCGAAACTGAGGACGAATTACCTAAAATTTATAATTACCTGGCTGGAGATAAATAATTTCAGGATTAAAGATTAACCAATTTTCCAATCCCTAATAACCAATCCCTAATAATCAATCACGATTTCCGAATTAACGATTCCCGAATTAACGATCCCCGAAGTAACGATTAACCAATTAACCAATCTCCAATTCATCAATTACCGAATAAAACGTAAATTAGAAGTATCAAAAACAGAAAAATGAAAAAGTGGTATATCAATTTATGGTTTGTGTTGGGACTTCTTTTAGCGACTCCGGTAATTAAGGCCCAGGAAACGGAAGTAATGGTTAGGGTAAAATCAAAAGACGCGAAATTTATTGGCAGCTCGATAGGAGGAGCTAAGATCCTCATTAAAAATGCCGAAACGGGTGAACTGCTGGCCAGCGGGATGACCGAGGGAAGTACCGGGAACACAGAGCTTATCATGAAGCAGGCCCACAGTCGTGATCAAAGACTCACCGATGAAGCAACTGCAGGATTTTCTGCAAAACTGGACCTGGAAGAACCTGTATTTGTTACGGTAGAAG
This sequence comes from Salinimicrobium flavum, assembly GCF_042684505.1. Taxonomy (NCBI): domain Bacteria; kingdom Pseudomonadati; phylum Bacteroidota; class Flavobacteriia; order Flavobacteriales; family Flavobacteriaceae; genus Salinimicrobium; species Salinimicrobium flavum. Next base: position 180,773 of record NZ_JBHULT010000009.1, on the reverse strand, counting down.
CGTACGCACCTTACAATAAAAAACAAGCCCGGGTAATGAGCAGCACTCAGCTGTGGCTGCTGCCGGGGAAGAACATCACCGGGGACGGACTAATTTTAGAAGTTCCCGGATTTGTAATAGATATTCTTTCCCCTCAGACTCATGAACGGATAGGTGAGGAGAACCAAATAGAAATAAAAGCCAATGTGGTAATGATGTGTGGTTGTCCCATCACCCCTGATGGGATCTGGGATGCAAATCAGTATGAAGTTAAAGCCATCCTCAGCCGTGATGGTTCAAAAGTCAGCGAACTGGAACTTAAAGCAGGGGAGAAGCCCAGCACTTTTTCTGCGGAAACCACGCTGGAAAAGGGGCTTTATGAACTGTTCATCTACGCTTACGATCCCGTCACCGGGAATACGGGGGTAGACAGGATGAATTTTATTGTGAATTAAAGGACAGAGGACAGAGGACAGTGTGCAGAAAAAGTTTTAAGTATGTAATTGGAAGGATAGTGTTTTCCCACCCATTCTGCGATCGTTGCAACTACTATATTATCGGGTAACTGTTTTTACCGTCTTTGCGAAGGAGTCCTGTGGCGACTGAAGCCTGCCTGCCGGCAGGCAGGCAATCTCCCCCTTCGGGAATTTATTTTTTTCTTTGAAGTCTGAACATGTGGTCTGCTAACCACCGGGAGATTGACTATATGAGTGGTTTATGTTCTTTTTCCATTGATGAAAAAGAACCCAAAAATCTAGTCTTCATTTTCTTTTTCACCGTTACGGTGAAAAAGACTAAAAAAAATGAAAACCTTCAGGGAAGGGACTATAATTTTTATTATTAAGAAAGGTGGATAGATGCATTCCTCTCCCTGCGGTCGTCGGATGCAGAACGTCTTTTCCACCTACGGGTCCCGAAGTCGAAACTGAATTACCTGGCTGGAGATAAATAATTTCAGAATTAAAGATTAACCAATCCCAAATTACCCAATTAACCAATCCCCGATTATCCAATTAACCATTACCCAATCACCTCAAAAAAATACTCCCAGATCATCACCATCGCCAGGGTGTCAAGCTCACAATACTTTAGGAGGGATTGTTTGATCGCCAGGCGTTCTTCCTCGGGCATGTCGGTGTATTGAAGTTTGCCGTAAGCGGTTAGTGCAGCGCCTCCATCTGCTATGCCTGTGAGGCCCGAGACCGTTTCCTCGATCTGTTCCTCATTCCAGTCTGCAAAGAGGGGAGGGAGCATCTTGTACGGATTCACCACCTTACCTTCTTCCATCTGTAGCCAAACATGATCCTGCTCAAAATTTTTAGAGGTGAGGCCAATGTCGCCAAGGGAACGGGAATATTTTTGTTGCAGTTGTGAGGAGGAATTCAGCACAGCGGGTAGTACGGCTTTGATGGAATTGGAGCCACCCATGTGGGGACTGTAATAATAATCCTTGACCACCCGGAACAAGTCGATCATGTTGCGTTCGCCGCACCAGGTTTCCGCATTGCTTTTGGTGGATTGGGTGATATGTTTGATGAATTCCTGCAGTTCCTTTTTGTCGGGTTCGCCAGATTCTTCCAGCTGCTGATAAATGGCATTTAAAATGCTGTTCTCATGCGGGGCATATCTAAAGATGCTGCCAGAATTTTTGGAGAGGCTTCTTTTCAGCTCCCGCACGAATTCAAAATTGGGGAATTTTCCGGGCTCGAAATTGATGTATTCGCTTTCGTGCTTTATGTTTCCTGCTTCGTCAACCGTATGATGGGAGAACTGGAATGCTATCTGTTCATAAGGTCTGCGGCCTTTGTTGAAGGGCAGGGCAGTGGCACTGGTCTCAAAGTCGATGAAGTTAAGCGGAAATTTCCAGCTTTTCATTTCCTCGCTGAGTTCCTCTTTCAGGATCACGGGGGAATCATCACCCGTTACCGCTTTTTCGATCTGTATCCACTGCCGCTCGGTGCGGGAGAGTTTCCCGGCTTCGGGTTTGTAACCAATGTCGTCATCGGTGAGGTCTTCCAGGAAGATCTTGTTTTCCTTTTCCAGTAGGCTGTTGCCCCTCCTGAAATCCCACACCTCAAAAGTGGAAGGTCTGCTGAAGTCACTTTCGCTCCAACGGTGCTGACTGCTCCAGCATTCCCTGAAGCCCGACTTCTTTCCTTCTGCCAGTTCCTCTTCCGTAGCTTTGAATTCACAGCCTTTGCAGGTGGAGTAGGTGACAGGGGAGTTGAATAATTTATCGGTTTCATAATGCTCTGAAAAGACCTTTATGCTTTGCTGCAGGTCCAGGTCTTCATAACAAAGATGCTTGCCGGTTTCTATTTCATCCAGGATCGTGTCTATGTTTATCGTACCAAGCACGCTACCGCCAATCTCCTCCAGGCTGTTCACCTTTTTTGTAATTCCGGTGCGGTTGCCGGCGGTTTTGTTGATCCTGAACAGCTGATTAAGCCCTTCCACAGGAGCCTCTTTGCTTTTATCGGCCAGCATCAGGTAAGATCTTATCTTCCAGTCAGGATGACATTTTTGGATCACATACCGCTGAAAAGCCACATCAAATAAATAGGGTTTCCAGCCGGCGACTAAGCCGCCCTTTTTTCCCACCAGCAGGTGCTCATCTGCGGGATCAAAAGATTTCGCCTTCACTTCAATGAGCTGGACATCATTCCCCCGTTTCACCAGGATATCGGTACGAATGAAAAGATTCTCGAACTTAAAAGCTGCCTCAAAGATCACCACGTTCTCCCGTTGCAGTAGTTCCTCTGTTTGTCGTGCCAGCAGGTCGTAGTTCCAGTCGTTGTCTTCTATGAGGATTCCATCGGGATAATGAAGCCGCGCCAGTTCCTCCACCTGGAAGCCACCCTGGGCCAAAGCTTCCAGAAACGGATCTTCAAGCTTCCGGTTGGCGTACTCCCTCTTTTTGGTGTAAAAGAGCTTGTTGGGACATTCCAGAGCTTGTTTAAAACGGGATTTGGTGAGAAGACGTTGAGACATTGTATTTGTTTTATCTGACTAAGATAGTGAGAGGCGGCGACAAAAGGTGGCGTTTTAAATTCGCTGGCGCTTAATGTATATTGAATAATAGGTTTCCGCTTAAATCTTTCATTTCTGAGATCATGCTTTCCAATTCCTCCCGATGCCAAAGGTTTTTTCAGATTGACACCCAGGAGGAGTTTTTCAACGGTATCCATTTTACCAATTGGTGTCGATTTCTTCCTTACCGCTAAAGTAAATTACTTTTTCTCCGTAAAGGGGATCATAATAATGGCCACCTTCCTTGTAGTCGCTATTCCATATTTTCGTCCCATCTTCAATTCTGTACAGAAATGGTGAAAGATGAAGTCTTTCAAGATGCCATCTTCCTTCCTTTCCCGAGGGAATATCTTCGCCATCTCCATACAACATCAGACCACCGTCTGCAAAGACTTCATGGCCCGGATCTGTAGACTTGTATTCGTGGCTTACATTCATCACCTTATGACCTAGTTCATGAGCAACCGTTCCCCGTAAACGATCTGGCCGGGCAAGATTTGAAATGGTAATCACCCCGCGATAAGCACTGGGAATTGTATTGGAATAAGAATAGGTTGGAAAGGATAATCCTCCTGTACGTACAGATTTTACCGTCCAGTTACGACCTTCCGATACTTCCATAAAGGGAAAGAAAACATCCTGAAGCGTGATCAGATAGATTGTTCTTTCATTGCTCTCTTCAGGTTCAATTATACTTGTAAAGGCTTCTTTTGCATGCCCGGTGAGTTGAGAGGGATGACGCTTTGCATGTACATACATGTTTACATATTCTGTTTCCGGAATTCCAGGTACCTCGTTTGCCTGAATTGAAAAATATTCAGGATTCACCTCGCCGGTCTTTACAAACAATAAGTTAATTTGTACACCGGTTGGTTGGAAAATTTCTTTAGCGTTCCGTATACTTTCCATCATCTGCGCCAGTGTCACCTTATGGAATGCCGTATCTAGATTGGAAGGAAAGTAAACTCCAACGTCCATCGTTAGTTTACCAACTTCCAAATCCTTATTAAAGGATCTAATATCAATAGTATCTACTTTTTTCCAGACGACCCGTTCTGTTATTTTATTAGATTCTTTAGCTTCTTTTATAGGATCAGAACAACTATAGACCATAAGAATTAATAGGAGTAGAGTAAAATTTTGCATAATTAGCACATGTAGGTGAAGGATCGAAATTACAATAATCCTCTAATTCTCTAACAATAATTGCAAGCTTATGCATAGGATTATTACCAATGTTTTTTCCACGATTAACTTCCGGCATGGCTTCAGCCGCATCGTAGGAGGCATTCATAATGCGGGCATTCTGCAACCATACCGAGATAACATTCTTCGTGCTCTTATTTTTCGGCTTAGTGATCTTTGTGTGAAACCTTTGGTTCATATCTCATCACTCATCAATCATCACTACATTATTCCTTATCTTGTAATAACTCAAAACAACAAAATGCCGGTAATCAAATTAGAAACCCATATAAAAGCGAACATTCAGATCGTATTTGATCTGGCCAGAAGTATTGACTTTCAGACAAAGGCGGTGACCTCCTCCAACGAAAAAGCGGTGGCAGGAAAAACCAGCGGATTAATAGGCTTAAATGAAACGGTCACCTACCGGGGGAAACATCTTGGGGTGTCGCAACAGCTAACTTCCAGGGTTACAGAATTTGACGGGCCTAACTTCTTTGCCGATGAAATGGAGAAAGGTGCTTTTAAGAGTATGAGGCATGAACATTATTTCTCCACTTCCGGAGAAGAAACAATTATGAAGGATGTCTTCAAATTTGAAGCGCCGTTGGGCATTTTAGGTAGCCTTGCAAATAAACTTTTCCTGGAAGCTTATATGACCAATTTTCTAAAGGGACGTAACAAGACGCTCAAAGAATATGCAGAAAGTGGTAAGTGGCGGGAAGTGTTGCCGGGAAACCCTGAATTATAGGTTCGGAAAGGAATAATGTATATTGTATATTGTTTAGCGAATTCCCGATCAGTTTCTGAAGAATTTCAGAATCTTGTTTGGAAAGCTGCACCAGCCGTTCAAGACTGAAGATCTTTTTTTGTCTTCCGTAGGAATTTCTTCAGGGGAGGGCTGAGATTCGGTAGCTCTAAAAGTATCCGGAGTCTGGGGGGTTTTAAAGAGTGATCTACGGAAATCAGCGAGATCTTTTTCAATGATCAATGAATAATGATGAATGATAAGTTTCATGACTGAACTTCTAACTTCTAACTTCGTATTTATTTTCCTGATCGTTTTTCCAGGTAATCTGTTAATGAGCCGAGTGTAGCGGTTTTTCCGTAATCTTCTTCCGGAATATCGATGCCCAGTTTCTCGTTAATGGCTACCAGGAACTGCAGGGCATCGAAAGAGTCAATATTGAGCGCTTCCCTGATGTTCTCATTGGGTTTGAGGGTAGAGGGATCTGTTTCGGGAGCTGCTTTTTTGAGTAGCTCAAAGATGGCCGTTTGTATTTCTTCGCGGGTCATAGGGTTTCGGGTTTTTGTAAGTGATCATTTAAAGCTTCCAGGAACCGGCTGCCGGTGAGGCCGTCTGTAGCCCTGTGGTCACCGGCCAGGGTGACATGAACTGCCGGGTGTATTCCCAGCATCCCGTCATGTACCAGCGCTTCATTCAATATGCTGCCGAAGCCTATGATGGCGACCTGTGGCGGATAGATCACCCCAAATACCTTATCAGCTCCATTCTCTCCAAGACTGGTAATGGTGATGGTGGATTCGCTTAACTCAGAACTGCGGAGCTTAAGGGCACGGGCACGGGTGATGAGGTCGTTGAGAGAGGCCATGATCTCCTCCGGACTTTTAGTGTCGGCATTCCTGATGGCCGGCACCAGCAATCCTCCCGCCCGCAGAGAGACCACAAAACCTATGTTGACCTCATTTTTAAGCTGCAGGCCATTGTCCCATACCGCGTTGAGTTGTGGGGCACTGTCTATGGCTTTGGCTACGGCTTTGATAAACAGGACAGCCGGTAACAACCTCGCGGAGATCTCTCGTTGGCGGTTGGTTTCTTTTAACCAGGTCATCGCCGCCTGCATGTCTATCTTTTTTTCCAGGTAATAATGCGGAATATCCCGGTTGGACCTGCTCATGGCAGCGGCCACTGCAGCTCGAATGTTTTCCTGTGGGCTAGTTTTCATCACAGGGGTAGGTGCTTCCGCCTTTTCCGCGGTCTCTGTTAAGGGTGCAGGTGCCCGAAGCATGGTTGGTTCAGGTTCCTGCTCTTTTTCAATGGTTTTTGTCACGGGGGCAGGTCCCAAAGTTTCTTTAGTTTCGGGGACTGGCTCTTTTTTCACGGGCATAGCTTTTTCCACATCAGCTTTCGTGATCGCACCGCCTTCCCCGGTGCCAGTGAGGGTAGAAAGATCTATACCATTCTTTTCGGCGATGCTTCGGGCCAGGGGGGATGCTTTGATCCTGTGTTTCTCTTCGGAAAGTTGTTCTTCTGAAGGTTTTTCTTCTGAAATACCTGCCGTTTGCGAAGGTACCGTACTTTCTGCAGGTTGCTCTTTTTCCTGAATGGGATGTAAACCGGGCACTTGTTCAGGAGTCTTTTCTGAGGTCTCACCGGCAGTTCCTTCAGGCCTGATGTTTGCCATAGGGGTACCCACCGGCACCTTATCTCCTTCGGCTATGAGGTAATCTTCCAGGATCCCCGCTTCAAAGACCTCTATCTCAATAAGGCCTTTCTGGGTTTCTACTTCGGCAAGGATATCCCCCGGCTTCAGCAGGTCACCGGGTTTTTTTCTCCATTCTACCAGGGTACCTGCTTCCATATCTGCTCCAAGGCTGGGCATTAAAAACTCTGTCATGGTCCAAGTATTTGGTTCACTGCATTCACGATATCTTCCACCTGCGGCACAGAGGCATTTTCCAGGTGCAGGGGATAGGGGATAGGCACCTCGACCCCGCCCAATCTTTTTACGGGCGCATCCAGTTCATAAAAGGCCTTTTCCATGATGCGGGAGCTCACTTCCGAAGAAATATTGACAGACCTCCAGGCTTCCTCCACCAGCAAAGCCCGATGGGTTTTGGTGACCGACTCTAAAAAGCAGTCTTCATCCAAAGGCCGCAGTACCCGAAGGTCAATAACTTCAGCATCTATACCCTGTTCCGAAAGTTGCTTTGCAGCCTCGAGACATTTATAGACCCCGATCCCGTAGGTGATGATAGAAATATCTTTGCCCTCCCGCCGAACCTTAGCCCGGGAAATATCGGTCGGGCCGGCATCGGCGGGGATTTCGCCTTCCATATTGAGCATGGAGGTATATTCAAAGATGAGCACCGGATCCTGACTTTGCAGGGCGCTGTGTAGCATACCTCGCGCGTCTTCATGGGTGCCTACAGAAACCACCACCAGCCCGGGAATATGCGCGTATAAAGGTTCCCAGCTGTGGGAATGTTGGGCAGCGAGCTGTTTTCCTATCCCTGCGCTCATGCGGATCACCACAGGCACATTGAGCTGTCCGCCCGACATATGTAGCCAGGTGGCTGCGTTGTTCACGATCTGGTCCATAGGCAGCAGTGCGAAATTGACGGTCATAACCTCCACAATAGGTTTGAGTCCTGCCAGCGAGGCACCAATCCCTGCCCCTACAAATCCGGCTTCAGAAAGGGGCACATCCATTATGCGGTCTTCCCCGAATTCCTTCAACAAGCCTTTGCTTACCGCAAAAGCTCCCCCGTAGCGGCCCACATCTTCCCCCATAAGGAAAACCCGCTCATCATTTTGAAGGGCTTCCCTTATCCCGGCTTTCAGGGCTTCGCGATAGGTTATTTTGATCATGTCACTCATGATGCCGGCTTTTCGGTATAGACAAATCTGGTGAGCTCTTCTTTGGGTTCCCAGGTTCCGGCTTCGGCAAAATCTACTGCATTCTCAATTTCAGCCTTTACCTTTTCTTCCATTTCCCTGAGCTGCGCTTCGTTTATCAGGTTTTCCTTCAGCAGATATTCACGGAACTTTGGAATGGGATCGCGTTGCTTCCATTCTTCCACCTCGGTTTTATCCCGGTACAATTCCGCATCAAACATTGAATGTGCCCTGAAACGGTAGGTGTTGCATACCAGCAAATAAGGTTCACCCGAGCTTCTTACCTGTTGCACAGCTTTATTGGCTGCCTCCATCACCTTTTGGAGATCCATCCCGTCTACGGCAACAGATTCAATTCCGTAGGCTGGACCTTTTTTTTCTATTTCCCGAACTGAATGAGAATAACGCAAGGCAGTACCCATGGCATACAGGTTATTTTCGCAAACAAAGAGGATGGGTACCTTCCAGAGGGCAGCCAGGTTCATGGTCTCATGGAAAACACCTTCTGCTGCGGCACCTTCACCGAAAAAGCAAACAGTAATATTATCTTTTTTCAACCTTTTGGAAGCAAGGGCCATGCCCGTGGCCAGGGGGAGATGACCGCCCACGATAGCACTTCCGCCAAAGAAATTCTTTTCCTTGTCAAAAATGTGCATCGAGCCGCCCCGACCCCTGCTGCAGCCTTCCTGTTTCCCATACATCTCGGCCATGATGCTCCCGGTGTCTAGCCCCCGGGCAAGGGCATGGGCGTGTTCCCTATAGGTGGCCAGTACATTATCGTCTGGGCTCAATGCCTGAATGACCCCCGTGGCTACGGCTTCTTCTCCGACATACAAATGGAGAAACCCCCTTATTTTTTCTTTGGTATACAACTCGGCGCTCTTCTCCTCGAATTTTCTCATTAGAAGCATCTGGTAGAGTAGATCTTCGGGATGTGGACTGTTTTGTTTTTCCATGATTAGTTTTGTTCAAGAGTGGAGGTATCCCCTTCGGGTAAGCCCAATTCGCGGGCCTTTAATAACCGGCGCAAGATCTTTCCGCTGCGGGTCTTGGGTACACTGGAAACAAATTCAATTTCCTTGGGGGCTACTGCAGGTCCCAGATTTTTTCGTGCAAATCCTGTAATATCCAGCTTCATGTCCTCTGTGGGTTCCTTGCCCGGTTTAAGAACGATAAAAGCCTTGACCAGCTCCCCGATTGAGGGCTCGGGTTTGCCTATAACAGCCGCTTCAGCTATTGCAGGATGCCTCATCAGGGTGCTTTCAACCTCAAAAGGGCCTACCATGTGACCGCTGGTTTTTATAATATCATCTGCCCTTCCAATAAACCAGAAATACCCGTCGGCATCCTGTTTGGCCAGGTCACCGGTAAGGTACCAGTCTCCTGCAAAACATTTTTTAAAGCGTTCTTCTTCATGCAGGTAGGCCCGGAACAGGGATGGAAATCCTTTTTTCAAGACCAGGTGACCCTGTTTTCCCGGATATTCAATGAGCTTGAATCCCTCTTCGGTCACATCGGCCAGGGCGGCTTCTATTCCTGGAAGGGGTTTGCCCATGGAGCCGGGCCTTACCTCCATCGAGGGGTAATTGGCGATCATTATTCCGCCGGTTTCGGTTTGCCACCAGTTATCGAGAATGGGAATTCCGAAGCTGCGTTCCCCCCACAGCACCGCCTCGGCACTCAGGGGCTCCCCCACGCTCAAAATGACCCGCAAAGAATCCAGGTTGAATTTTTCAAGGGGCTTAATATCCATTCGCATCAGTCTCCTGACAGCCGTGGGAGCAGTATACCAGATATTTACTTTTTGTTCTTGGAGAATGGAATACCATCGCATGGCATCAAACTCCTCCTGATCTATAATGGAAGTCACTCCGTTAACCAGGGGCGCTATTATTCCGTAGGAAGTACCCGTAACCCAACCGGGATCTGCCGTGCACCAGAAGATATCTCCGGGATGGAAATCCAGAACATATTTTCCGGTTATATAATGGGTGTGTACGGCTTTGTGCACATGTAGGGCGCCTTTGGGCATGCCGGTAGTACCGCTGGTAAAATGTAGAAGGGCAGGATCTTCCGGCCCGGTAGTCGGTATTTCAAAATCTGGTGACGCCTCCTTCATCAGTCGGGACCAGGAAAGGACTTTGTCAGAACGATGTTCCTCCAGGTCACTCAGGATTATATACTGCAGGGACGGGAGCCTGTCTTCCAGTTGATTTACCGTTCTCTCATAAATTGCCGAAGTGGTGACCAGGATCTTTGCTTCCCCTTTGTGAAGCCGCTGAAAAACAGGTTCGGGCCCGAACACCGAGAAGAGCGGACAAAATACTGCGGTAGCCTTCAAACTCCCCAGGGCAGTGATATATAAAGCGGGAATCCTGCCGGCAAGGGAAAAAACGGTTTCCCCTTTTTGAATCCCCAGGTTAGAAAGAACATTGGCAAACCTGGAAGATTCTTCCTTTAATTGCAAATAAGTAAATTCCTGCCGGCTACGGTCTTTCTGAATGAACCGAAAGGCGATGACATCTCTTAGAACTCCGGTGGCATGACGGTCAACCGCCAGGTGAGCGATATTATGTTCATATCCAGCTTCACCAAACCCCAGTTCTTTTTCTACAGTATCCCAGGAAAAGGAGCTCCGTTTACTGTCGTAATCCACCAGGTTGTAGTCTGCGTTATTTCCTGTAGAACTCATTGCCTTTTTTTAAATTCAACAATCATTTCAAATTGATGTGGGGGCTGTGCTACAATTAAAGTTGTTACCGGGCTTACCGGAATTCGGAAACCGGGATATTTTTTTTCTGAAGGTTTATTCGAACCTTCTCCAGGCAGGAATGGGGGGAACTTCAGCTATTTAAATTAGCCGACCCGGGGGAGGGATACAATGATATTTGTCATTGCAGGAAGTATTACAGGGAGCAGGTTAGGAATTATTACCTGTTCGCAGGAAAAATTCGGTGGTTAATGTACATTTCATAAAATTCAAGTAAACTTGTAACATTTTACAAAGGAAACTAACTAATCATTAATTCAAACATTAACCTAAAGCACACTTTATGAAAATCATTAAATCATTATTCGCGGCGATGTTGTTGTTGATCGTGGCGCCGTCATCGGCTCAAACTGCAGATGAGATCATTGCTAATTACATAGAGAACACAGGAGGAGAGAAGGCATGGGAAGATCTTAAAGCTACCAAGATGATCGCTTCTGTAAACCAGGGAGGAATGGAAATTCCGGTGACCGTTTATAACACCAAGGACGGAAAATTGGCGGTGGTGGTAAACCTGCAGGGACAGGAAATCACCCAAATGGCATATGACGGGACTACTCTTTGGAATACCAACTTTATGACCATGAAACCTGAAAAAAGCAATGAGGAACTGACTAAGAACATGGCTTTGAATAAAAATGACTTTCCTTCGGCTTTAACCAATATCGAAGAAAATGGATATGAGGTAGAACTTGTGGGAACCGAGACAAAAGAAGGAACCGAGACCTTTAAAATAAAAGTTACCCAGGAGCCGGTAATGGTTAATGGTAAAGAAGTGCCGAGCATCAACTACTACTATTTTGAGAAAGAGAATTTTGTACCTATTATTTTGGAAAGTACACAGGAGTCAGGTCAGCTGGTGACTGTTGGAATGAGTGACTACCAGGAAGTGGACGGACTTTATTTTCCGTTTGCGCTAAACCAGGGAGGACAGCCAATCGTGATCAAGGAAATTATTCTTAATCCTGAACTTGATGATTCTCTTTTCGCTTTTCCGACGGAATAAATAGTAACGCATAAATAAAATAGGGGTAGTTACATAAAGTAACTCCCCTTTTTTATATAATCCTCAGCATATGAAAAAAACAGTACTTACAGCTTGCTTTGCAATCGCCACAGCTCTTCCGGCCCTGTCACAGGAAAAAAATCTTTCCGGAAAAGAGCTTTTTGGAGACCTTAGCGCCCGTCACATCGGTCCGGCTTTAATGAGTGGACGAATTGTAGACCTTGAAGCCCATCCAATCAATGACCGTATTCTTTATGCGGGTACAGCCGGGGGTGGGGTCTGGAAAACAACCAACGGAGGAGCAACCTTTTCACCCATTTTTGATGAACATGCGCAATCAATAGGCGCTGTGGTAATTGATCCTACAGACCCCGATAAGACGGTTTGGGTGGGTACCGGAGAGATCTGGACCCGTAATTCCGTGAGCCTGGGTGACGGACTCTACAAGTCTACTGATGGCGGTACGACCTGGGCAAAGAAAGGTTTTGAAAATTCTGAAAGGATAAGCAGTATTGTGATCAATCCTGAAAATCCGGAAGAAATGTACGTGGGTGTCATGGGAGCCCTCTGGGGTGATAGTGAGGAGCGCGGTATCTTTAAAAGTAACGATGGCGGGGAAACCTGGAAGAAGATCCTTTATACAGACCAGACAACGGGGGCTGCAGATCTCGTCATGGATCCATCAGATACTAACACACTGTACGCGTCTATGTGGAATTTCCGAAGAACTCCATGGGGTTTTAATTCCGGCGGAACGAGCAGTGCCTTGTACAAAAGTACAGATGCAGGCAAAACCTGGAGTAAGATCCACGATGGATTTCCTTCAGGAAAACTCGGAAGGATCACGGTAGCAATTGCGCCCTCGGCACCAAAAACCCTTTATGCTGCAGTTGAAACCGAAAAAGCTGAGACTAATGGGTTATACCGAAGTGATGACGCAGGAGCCACATGGAAGCACCTGAACAGCGATTTTGGGTTGACCGTACGTCCGTTTTATTTTGCCCGATTAGTGGTTGATCCCAAAAATCCTGAAGTAGTTGTAAAAGGCGGCTTGACAGGTTCGATCTCCCACGACGGCGGAAAGACCTTTAAAAACCTTGGCCCTCAACACGCCGATATTCATGATGTTTCCTTTGATATCAACAACAGCGACCGGATATACACAGCTACAGACGGCGGCGTTTACCGCAGCTGGGATGGGGGAGCAACCTTTGAAATAGTAGAAAATATCCCGGTTTCCCAGTTCTATCACGTCTCTGTTGACGATGCTGAGCCATACAATGTTTATGGCGGCTTACAGGACAATGGTTCGTGGTTTGGACCTTCTTCTTCCCCCGGCGGGATCGAAGCCCGTGACTGGGAACCCATTGGCGGGGGAGACGGCTTCCGGGTGCTAAAACATCCAACGAAAAATATTATTTATTCTGAAGCCCAGGGTGCGAATCCTGTGTGGAGATATGATGTAGCGAAAAAACAGGCCAAGGTCATTGCTCCCCTTCCGGAAGGAGATGAGGAATTGCGTTTCAACTGGAATGCGCCTATGGCAGTGAGTGCGCATCAACCCGACAGGTTTTATATGGGAAGCCAGTTCCTTCACAGATCTGAAGATATGGGAGATACCTGGACCAAAATTTCCCCTGACCTTACTACCAATGATCCTTCAAAGCAGGATAAGGAATCGGGAGGCTTGTCAAAAGACAAATCTGGTGCTGAGACTCATACCACTATTTTTACCATTGCTGAATCGCCGCTGGATCAAAACCTGATCTGGGTAGGAACAGATGACGGCAACCTGCAGCTTACCCGTGATGGCGGAAAGACCTGGAACAATCTTGTGAAAAACGTTCCCAATCTTCCGGCAAACAGCTGGGTCTCTCATATTGAAACCAGTGTACATAACCCCGGTACTGCTTATGCCGTCTTTGACAGGCATGCTGTGGGTGATATGAAGCCATATGTCTACAAAACTTCTGACTTTGGGGTGACCTGGAAATCTATCACCACAGATGAGATCAATGGTTACGCCCGTAATATCCAGGAGGATTATGAAAAGGAAAATTTACTCTTTTTGGGTACCGAGATGGGCTTGTATATTACGGTAGATGGAGGAAAGCACTGGGCTCATTTCACCAATAACCTTCCGCCGGTGGCAATTCCATTTATTGAATTGCATAAAAAGACCTCAGACCTTGTTCTGGGAACACACGGTCGCGGCGTGATCATCCTGGATGATATTTCCCCGCTTCGCCAAATCAACAATGAAGTGCTTCAGAAGGACCTGCATTTCTTTGACACTCCTGCAGGAATTATCAAGGAGGAAAGGAACTTTGGTGGTGCGAGCAGTGAAACCCAGTTTGTGGGAGCAAATCCTGGTTCACAGGCGAGGATCATTTATTTTCTGAATAAAAGGCACACCTTCGGAAAGATGTCACTTGATATCCTGGATGAGAATGGAAATATAGTTGCCAGTCCGTCTCCCGGGAAATCAAAAGGTTTAAATATTGTGAATTGGAATTATCTTCAAAAGACTCCAAAAGTGGCTGTGGGTAAGGTGCCTTCCTTTGTAATGGCTCCCCGTGTTTTGGCCGGAGATTATAAAGTAGTGATCAATAAAGGAAAGGAACAGTACGAACACAAGATAAGTGTGAAAAATGATCCTTCTTCAAACGTTACTGCTGAAGAGCGGGAAGAAAACAGAAAGCTTACTTTTCGCCTTTTTGAGGCCGTAGAAGATCTTGCATATTTGGGATATAAAATCGATTCTTATGTAAAAGCTTTGGAGAAATCTGATTCTAAGAACGCCGGGAAAATGACTGCTGAATTGACGCAACTCAAATCAAAACTTGTGGTAACCACTGGTGACAGGTATGTGCAGGAAGCAGAAGATGAGTTAAGGGAAAAACTGAGTGATCTTTACAACCAGGTTGCTGGTAGCTTTGATAAACCGGCCCCGGTACAGTATACCAATACTGCAGAATATGAAAAGCAGCTGGAGCAAGCCTGGGCAGATTTTCAAAAGATCGAGAAGAAATATGCTTCAAAAGTAAATAGTGAGCTGGAGAAGGCAGAAAAAAAGCAGGTAGAACTTAAATCAAAAGAAGAGTTTGTAACAGAATAACTCAAATTAACAAGAAATAAAAACAGCCACAAGAGCAGTCGCCCTTGTGGCTGTTTTTATTTCTGCAGATATTAGATCATTTTACTTTAGAAAATTCCAGATCCTGGAAATCAAAACTAAAGTCGGTCATGGGGGAGACAGGTTCCATGGTGAAGCCTTTAGCTTTCCCTTCCCGGTCAAGTGAAAAAACCGCAAAAGCATCCCCGTTAAGACTGCGATCATCCCACCTTACCACAAAAGAATTCCCTTTGTAATAGCTCATTTCCCCATGCATATCAGGGGCATTTTTGGCTTCAAAACGCAGTTTTCCGTTTTGCAGTTTAATGTTCACCTTTCCGAACCAGGGGTCGTTGTAGGTGCCTGTGTAATCAGACAAAGCCTCTGCACCGGTTTTACCTTTTTTCTGGACTTCTTCAACTTTTCTCCAGACTTCAGCTACTACAGAATCGGCTCTTTTTTCATACTTCAACCTGCTTTCGTTGTACTGGGTGATGCGGTCTTTCCCTTCAATCCCAAAGTAAGCATCCTTGATGGAGTTGGTGATAGATCTGAAAGCTGCTCCAGATTGCTGATTAGTTAATACGATAATACCCAGGTCAAGTTCGGGGATCATTGTTACCTGGCTCACGATTCCCAGGAGTCCGCCGGTATGGGTCACTTCCAGGTATCCGTTCACATCACTTAAAAACCATCCCAGCCCGTAGGCCTTAAAATGGGTATTATAATCCCCTTTTCCCGTGCCTGTGAGGGTATGGGGTTTCCACATCTCGCGGTGCTGCTTCTCGCTGAAGAGTTCCTTCTCCAGGTTTTCGCCGTATTTACCTTTGTTGAGTTGCGCCTGCACCCATTTGCTCATATCATTCACAGAAGAATAAACCCCTGCGGCCGGATTTGCTGCTGCGGTAAAGCTAAGGCCTACCGGGACCAGTTTTCCGTCAGTTGGTGCATGTCCGTCAATAACATTGGATTTATCTTCGAGGAGGTTATAATTCACCGCTGAACGATCCATTCCCAGCGGCTGAAAAATGTTTTCTTTGATAAAGGTTTCGTAATCCTTCCCCGAAATCCTTTCCACTACTACTCCAGCCACGATATATAACAGATTGTCATAGTCGTATTGCGAGCGAAAGGAGGATACCGGCTTGAGGTAACGCAGGTTATAAATGAGTTGATCTTTTGAGGTAGTGTTTTGGGACGGCCAAACCATAAGATCCCCGGCTCCAAGTCCGAGTCCGCTGCGATGGGTAAGAAGATCTCTTACGGTGAATTCGCTGGTGACGTATGGATCATATAATTTGAACTCAGGGATAATTTCGGTGACCTTCGTATCCCATTCCAGTTTGTCTTCATCGATGAGCATGGCGAGGGCGGCACTGGTCATCGCCTTGGTATTTGAGGCTACCCCAAAAAGAGTATTTTCGTCTACTTTCCCACCGTCTCTAAGGGAGCGGGTGCCGTAGCCTTCCATATGAACCACTTCCCCGTCTTTGAGGACGGCAACAGCGATGCCGGGCACTTTAAAAGTACTCATGGTTTTTTGAACAAGACTGTCTATTTGGGTTGCACTAAGGCCTTGCGCGGTTCCCGAAATGGTGAAGAACAATATGCTTATCAGGAGAATTTTGGTAAGAAATGTGGTTTTCATCAGGTAAATATTTACCCTTAAAGATAGTGTTTCTTAAGAATTCTCCTACAACAGATTGCACTTGCGGCAGAAGGGGGTGTCATTCAAAGTTGAATCCCGGATATCTTTATGGGTATTTTTGCAGAAAAAGTTGCGATAAGCGTGCACAACGAGGGTAACCTCATGCTGGAACAGCAGCAGCAGGAAATTTTCGAATATCTAAACACCACCAATGGCAAAAGTCCCCGCAACCTGAAAAGTAAAAAAGAGTAAGAACTAAAACAGCTGCTTTAAAGGCAGCTGTTTTAGTTTAGGAAATATTTAGTTATTCCATGGGAAGGAGTACCTCGTCGATCACATGAATGATCCCGTTGGAAGCAGAAATGTTAGGGGTTTCTATACTGGCAGAGTTACCTATAGCCATGATCCTGCCCATAGAATCCACTTTAAAACTTTCTCCAAGTAAAGTTTCGATGGTACGGTAGTTCTTTGGAGGGACAACACTATTGGCAGCCCTGCGGCCTTCGGTCACGTGGTATAGCAAAACATCAAGCACCAGGGGAGCAGGAAGATCGGTGATGTCATCTATCCCAAGGGCGATGTAAAGTCTCTCAAAAGCCTCGTCTGTAGGGGCAAAAACAGTGTATTGATCTTTGCCGTTAAGGAACAGGTCTACCAGTCCCGCTTGAAGTTCGGCATCCACATAGGATAGTGCCCCTACCAGCTCGTCAAATCCACCGGCAATGGCAATGGCCGCGATAGGATCCTCACCCGGCGCCGGAGCACCTTTCTTAAGGGCTGCATTGTAATCAGCATTTCCGGTGAACACCGCTTCGGCTGCTGTTTCATCTGTCATCTCCATTTCCTCCTTTTCACATGACACGAGGAAAAATGAAAGCGCGATCATAAAGAAGAGGTGAAGGAATAATCTGCTTTTGTTCAAACTAATGGTGGTGTAATTTTTCATAATAAAGATTTTTGTGGTTTATAATGAGTTAAAGATAAACAACTTATCTTTATTGTTTAAATAATTAACTTTTTATTTAAACAATAAAATTATATAAGCTAATGCTTTCCGTATTCGTGTTTTATTTTTTAAAAAAGAAGTGAATCTGATGAAGGATATTTTATATGAAAATATATTTTTGTGACGATCTCGAAAACTACTTACCTGCATCTTATTAGCCGGTTAGGATTTTTGATTTGTTCTTTTTTGCATCGCCCAAAAAAGAACCAAAAAAAGCTCGGCTTACGAAAATGGATCTAAATTTTTCGCTCGGTGTCTAAATTTTCAGAACTCGCTGGAGAAATTCTTCTAACCAAGCATTCTTCATTTCGCTCAAACCTGCCTACCGGCAGGCAGGCAGCAGAAAATTTTTTCGCCACCTCACCTCAAATTTGAGGATCAATTTTCGATAGGCCATCTCCAGCCTTTTGTAATGGCTAGAAAAGAATACTAATTAGCTTCGGACAACCGACCAATTTGACAACTCACAACTGAGAAGGACTTAGAGGACTTGGTAACTAAGGGACGAAGGGAGTGGGGGATATATTTCAATGATCAATTATCAGTAAATAATGATCAGAATAGGGAGATGATCTTGAATTTTAAATCCTGAATTTTAAGTCCTGAATTTTGAATCTCGAACTTTAAACCCTGAATAAAAAAAACCGGAACTTATTTCGTGAGAAATAAATTCCGGTTCTGTCTAGAAAAATTCCAGTCTCTGGTCTCCAGACTCTGGATTCTTTTTTTAATCCTGCAACTGCAACTCCAAATTGATCCCGGGAACTTCTGCAGTCTGGTTCTTGAGATAGGTATCAAACCAACGCATCATACGCAGGTTGAAGTCATACCTGGCTGTAGATTTCCTGTTGCCATGGCCTTCTTCGGGATATAAGACCAATCTTACCGGAGTATCAGTTCTGGTTTTGATGTGTCGGTACAGCTCATATGACTGCCCCGGATCTACCCGTGTGTCTTCTTTTCCATGGAGGATAAGGAGCGGGGTTTTGGCCTGGTCGGCATAGAAAATAGGGCTGCGCTCAAGGTAGAACTGGTAGTCGTCCCAGATCCTTTTACGGGAGTGAACCAAAAACATTTCTTCAGGAATATCACTGGTTCCCCATTTAGAGATATTGTTGCTGATACCTACCGACATTACCCCGGCAGCAAAACGATCGGTGTGGCGGGTGGACATCCAGGCAGTGGCATAGCCCCCGTAAGAACCTCCGGTTACTCCTACCTTGTCGCGGTCTATGTTGTGATTCTCGATAAGGAAATCTATCCCGTCAATAATGTCATCGAATTCCTTTCCGGCAGGGTCGCCCTGGCTGGATTTCGCGAATTCAATTCCGCGGCCGGTACTTCCCCTGTAGTTGGGGTAGAAAACGGCATAGCCTTGTGCTGCCCCTACATGTCCGGGCATGCTGTAAGCCGTAAGCCAGCCATTGTCATAATGTGCCTCAGGACCGCCGTGAACCACGGTGATCAAAGGGATCTTCCCTGTACTTTCCAACGGATGGATGAGGATCCCTTGTATCTCCATTCCGTCTGAAGCCTTATAGGTGATCACCTCCTGATTCCCCAATTTCTTGTCCTTTAGCCACTCATTAGAGTTGGTGATACGTTCTGCTGCGGAAGCTTTTGCATTGAGCAGGAAAAGTTCCCCCGGAT
Source organism: Salinimicrobium flavum (assembly GCF_042684505.1). Taxonomy (NCBI): domain Bacteria; kingdom Pseudomonadati; phylum Bacteroidota; class Flavobacteriia; order Flavobacteriales; family Flavobacteriaceae; genus Salinimicrobium; species Salinimicrobium flavum. The sequence goes on along the minus strand of NZ_JBHULT010000009.1, from coordinate 161,744 downwards.
GCTGGGCCGAATTTGCCACAAAAGCGATGCTGTTATTATCGGCTGCCGAAAATCCGGTTATATTGAGGTTCTTGTCTTCGAAAGTTTTCTTTAGGTTCCCATTCGTATCCAGAGTCCCCAGGCTGCTGTAAACTCCTTCGCTGGCCAGGAAATTAAGGGTCTTGTTGTCTTTCCATGAGAGCGCATGGAACTGCCCTTCGAATTGTTGCTGAAGGATCTGTGGTTTTCCACCCGTAGCATCGGCAATAAAAATACGACCGTCAATGGGGTCATGCTGGTCTTCCCCCGCTATAAAAGCGATCTTCTTTCCGTCTGGGCCCCATTCAAACTGTCCCATTTTGGCCTTATGCTCAATTTGAGCTGTGACCCCGGTTGTATTCGCATCTACGATGTAGATTTTCTGGCCGGTATAGAAATCGTCTACCAGGGAAGAAGGTGCAGCGCTTACCGCCAGTTTTGAACCTTCAGGGCTCCACTGCACGGCGGTAACATGTCCTTCCACTTCCAGCTTTTTGGGAGTAGCAGAATTTAGGTCCATGACGAATGCAGAGGAATTCTGAAGGTCAGATTCATAGATCTCCGGCTGATAGGGAAGGGCATGGCCATTCTTTTCTTTCTTCTCATTGGAAACAAATGCCAGCCTGTTACCATTGGAGTGCCAGTCAAAAGAGGAAATGGAAGCATCAAACTCATAGAGTTTTTGAGCTTCCCCGCCGCTCAGTGGAATTTCGTACAGGGCTGTTGCTTTATCATTTTCTTTTTTGGCCGTAAAGGTGATGCTGTTGTGCCCCGGCCTGAATTTGATATTGGAGACACTGTACCCGGTCACAAAAGGGGTAGAGGTCTTACCAGTCCGGTCATAGACATACAGGTGGGATTTAGACGGTACATTCTCTATAGTCGGGTCGGCAGGAACGAGTAGCTGGTAAGCTACTTTGTCCCCGTTAGGAGAAATGACTGCATTGGTAATTACTTCAATTTTTGCCACATCCTGTGGAGTCAGCACATTTTCCTGTGCGAAAAAGGTGTGGGCAATTAAAAATAAAAGGATCGTTATGGATCTTTTCATGACGTTTATAGATTTAAAATTTCAAGGCTTAAGATAATGTAATCTTTGCATTGACACAAGTGTATTTAGACAGGAAAAACCTGCGGCAGGAGTGGGGTCTTTCCCGTTATTTCCCCGCCTATAATATTACCTTTTGTATCCCTAAAAGATGTACCTTTTAAAGGTGGCACCTCTCCTTTGTTTTAAAGGCCGGTTTATAAAGTCCATTAATCTAAACAGAATATGTGCTTTTCTGCAACTGCCAGTTTTGGGGCATCGGGGGTATTGCTGATCATTGGGGCTGTAAGTATTTTAAAAGCCAATGGGATGCGACAGCTGCCCTTTGCGGTGATCCCTTTGATCTTTGCTATACAACAGTTCACCGAAGGTCTTTTATGGCTCTCGCTGGAAAGAGCCTACCCGGGGAATGAAGGAATTCTGACCAGATTTTACCTGTTCTTTGCAGAAGTGATGTGGCCGGTATGGATCCCGCTTTGTTTTTTGTGGCTGGAGCACAACACCACCCGCCGCCGTATTCTTAAGGTCCTGAGCGGGGCCGGATTCCTGGTGGCCGGCTACATGGCTTATTGTCTAATGACCTATGAGGTACAGTCCTTGATCGCAGAAAACCATATTAAATACTTCTTGGATTATCCCAGGCCGCTGCATGGCTACGGGAACCTGTTGTACGGACTCGCCACGGTGGTTCCCGCCTTTGTTTCCAAAGCAAAAGGAATGGAGATCTTCGGATTACTGGTACTGGTCTCTTATCTGGTATCCTTCATTTATTTCAGGGACAGCCTGATCTCTGTGTGGTGCTTTTTCGCCGCGGTGATCAGCATCTCGGTTTGGTTTCTTCTTCCTGCCACTTCTCAACCTGGGGAGGTGAGATACTGACCTCATTCCTCAGCTAATTTAGGTCTTAACCGGTCCCCGATCAATAAGACCGCAGGAAACAGGATCTCTTCCTCCAGGGCTGCATGCTTCTCAAGCGCCTCCTCAAACCCCGAAAGTTCCCCGTGGCCTTCCCTTTCCGCAGCCCTCGTCAGCTGTATGAGAAAATGGCCAATCATTTGATGTTCTGCCAGCATAAGCGTCTCATTTTTCCTGAACTTTTCGATCTGCAGCATGATCTTATCACTTTCTTGAGGCACCCGATCTTTAGCCAGGGCGGGCAGAATCCCCAGGGGAGGCAATACATAGTCTTCTTCCTCCTTAAAATGGTATTCCATCACTTCATAAAGTTCTTTGGCTATTAACCCTGTGCTGTCTTTATAGGAAGTGAAAGGTTCGAGTTGTTTCAGAAAAGCCTGATGGTCCTCCAAAAGGAATTCCGGGGCTTCCGAAATTCCGGAAAAAGACGGGGTAGCAGCATCCTCTTTATTTCCGCAGCCATTCAGAAATAAGAGCATCAGGAGTATATAGAGGAAGCATTTCATGTTGGTAAATAAATAAGAAGTTATTGCCTGGTTTGAACCGCAAAATTTACGAAGCCAAAATGGGGGGCTAAACAACAGGTTTACTTATTCTTTCCGGGAGGGGTTACGAATCCATCTATTCCGAAAAACAGGGTTCCGTCCTCCAGGGATTCGAAAAATCCTGCAAAATGACCTCTGGCGTTCTCCCAGCGGCCGGTACCTCCCGTGATAGCAAAGAGACTTCCGTTAAGGGCAGGATCGGAAAAGGAGATCCACATTTCCCCATCATACCTGAGGACATCCCCGCTGGCCGACATGATTTCACCTGAACCATCGGCTACCACATACATTTCTCCTTCTCTTACCTCAATCCGGCAATTATCAAGATCTCCGTAACCTCCTGCCACGTTGCCAAGGTGAGTTAAATTGCCTCCTATATCATCGTAATGTTTTGGTTCTTGAATTGCAGGAATTCCGCAGTCCAGATATCCGTAAAAAAGATCGGGAATCTCTATGATTTCCCCTTTTAAAGGAACCATTTTTTCCTTATTCGCAGAGGTTCGAAAATCCAGCTCGCTGATTCCAGCTTCCGTGTCCGGGGTCAATTCTTCTTTTTCACATCCGGTTAAAAAGAAAAAAAGCATACCTAGCAATAGTAATTTTTTCATTTTTTAATGTTTAAAATGGTTAATACTATCATTAAGTTAGAAAATAGGCGCAGTTTATAACATGATAAATATCAGGACGTTATACAGATTTCTGAACAACTTTTTTAAAGGTAGAAGTATCGGGAAAGGAAATTTTACCGGGAAGTTCGTCTTTCTTAATCATAGTAAAGCCAGCTTTCAGGAAACTAAATGTTGACCTATCTTACTTTCTTCCTGCGGCCCACAAGATCCCGTTTAGCACATGTTTGAGAAAGTCGGGTTCTTCATAGCTAATTGAGGTATGGCCCCCGCCGGTGTAAAAGGCCCTGCCGCCGTCATAGTGGTGGAACCAGGCAATAGGGTGGTGTTCCCCGTTTTCCCCGCCCTCATAACTTTCTTCATTCAGGGTGGCAAGGAAGTTTACTTCAGGGTTCAGTTCTTTGTAGTTGTACCATTCGTCTTCCCGCTCCCATTGCTTCGGAAGATGAGCGGTGCTAATGTGATCCCGGTCCACCACATTGATCACGGCTTCCTGAATATGGGGATGAGATTTAAAATAACCCCCGACGAGTTTCCCGTACCAGGGCCAGTCATATTCGGTGTCTGCAGCTGAATGTATCCCGACAAATCCGCCCCCTGCCTGAATGAACTTTTCAAAAGCTGACTGTTGGCGTTCATTCAGCACATTCCCGGTGGTGTTGAGGAAAACTACCACCTCGTACTTTTTCAGGTTATCACGAAACTCTGAAGCGTCACTTGTAGTATCCACTTCGAATCCGGCTTCCCTGCCCGCCTGCATCAATGCCACCTTTCCTGCCGGAATGGATTCATGTACAAATCCGTCGGTTTTGGTGAACACCAGAATCCTGTCTTTTTCCTGCGCACCACAGCCTAAAGACATCAGGAGTATCACAGTTCCAAAAAGTGGAATAAAAAGATAATTTTTGAAAGCATTATTTTTTGTCATTCTTACAATTCAAAATTCAGTAATCAGTAATCAATATTCAATAAACAATATTCAATAAACAATATTCAATAATAATTAGCCATTATCCCTTATTCCTTCGGACAATAATTCTTCATAATATTTTTTCAGCACAAAAAAAGCCTTTTTCCTGTTGCCTTCATTGTCAATAAGTCCTTTCCTGTTCCATCCTTCCTGGAAGTCGGGATGGTTCCTTCGTGGCGACCTGAAATCTGTAAGGATCCATGGCGATAATCCGCTGTAGTTGTTGGGCATGCGCTTCATCATTTCCACCTGTTCCCGGTAGTACCACTCCTGGTATTCTTCACTCCACCTGGTCTCTTTCTCGGCATGATAGCCGGCTTTGGCACCGGCGCCGGTTTCACTGAAGAACAATGGCTTATTATAAGTGACTTCCCATTTGGCCGTTTTGGCGTCCCCTGGGAGTCCGCCGTACCAACCCAGGTATTCATTGACCGCTACAATATCTGTAAATTCCCCCAAAGGATCATCTATTCTGAAAACCCCGTTATCATTGCCTACTTCCAGCGCTGCCGAAATGAGTCTGCTGTCATCCAGCTCACGGGCTTCTTTGATAAGGGCTTTCATAAATTCAGTACGTACGGGAGAAACCGGCGTCTCGTTTCCTACTGACCAGATGATGACCGAAGCGCGGTTCCTGTCCCTTATGATCATTTCGCTAAGTTGTTTTTTGGCCTTTTTCAGCACCTCCGGGTTTTCAAAATCTATGGTCCAGTAAACCGGGATCTCAGACCATACCAGGATCCCCAGGGAATCTGCCATTTTGGTCATGTTCTCATTGTGCGGATAATGCGCCAGCCTCACCATATTGGCGTTGAGGTCTTTCACATATCCAAACAGCTGCCGGGCATCTTCTTTACTGTGGGCCCTTCTCATTTGCTGCGGAATTTCTTCGTGAATGCTGATGCCGCGAAGGAAGATCTTTTCGCCGTTGAGAAGTATATCTTTTCCTTCAGTCTTAATACTTCGGAAGCCTATCCTGTCTTTAAGCGGCTCCCCGTTATGGCTGAAGATCACCTCATAGAGTTTAGGATCTTCGGGAGACCAAAGTTTTATTCCTTTTCCCCGGAAACTGAAAGCCAGGCTGTCACCGGTCACCTCGAAGCGCTCTTTTACCCGTACCTCCGGAATTTCAATGGTTACGAACGAATCGTCATTTACCGGTCCACTTAACTTTATACTGCCTGAAATGTCGAAGCGTTTCCGTTTCTTCGCCGTTTCAAGGTCTTGCCCGGGGGTAAGGTGGATCGCGTATTGCTGAATGAAATTTTGGGGCAGGGTCACCAGGTGAACATCCCGGGTGATACCGCCAAAGTTCCACCAGTCGGTATTCACGGTGGGGATCTCTTCAGGATGTCTTTTATTATCGACCTTCACTACCAGGAAATTCTCTTCCTTTTTTAGGAGCAGGCGGGGGATCTCAAAATTAAAAGGAGTGAACCCGCCTTTGTGGCTGCCCAGTTTTTTTCCGTTCAAATAAACATGAGCCTCATAATTCACCGCTCCAAAATGTAAAAAGAACCGCTTGTCTTCCGGCAGCTCGTCCAGGCTGAATTCCCGCTGATACCACACCGTACCTTCATAATATTTGAATACCTCCTCCTGCGAATTCCAGTCGCCGGGTACCTGAAGGGTATATTTGTCCCCGTAACCATGTTCCACCCGGTCTGACCTTTTTTCGGTCACCGGCCGGTTCCAGTAGGCTTCCCTGTCGTTTTCATTTCTTTCTTTATACCGGTAGTCATAGAAGCCTGTCTCATAGGGATCAATGATATAGCTCCAGGTGCCGTTAAGGGAAATGGTATTTCTGCCATCAATATTCATAAGCAGATCTTCCTGCGCTGAAATTGAAAGGCTAAATGTCATAAAAAAGAGGAAAATGGAAGTGATTTTAGGCATTTGAGTAGATTCTGGGTTTACCTCTGAAAATTATTGAATTTTTTGGAGAAAAGGGGTTGGGAATTCTTTAAAACGTCTTTGCGAGGGAGGGGATAACCCGACCGAAGCAATCTCCTTGTTACGGAGAAGATTTTTAATTCGGACTTCAAAGAAAGAAATAAATTCTCGAGAAGGGGATTGCTTCAGTCGCCCGCCGGGCTACTTCGCAAAGACGGGTAAAAAAACTCTATCAACTTCCTGTGCTTTGTCAATCGTTATTTCGGGAATCGGGAATCGGGAATCGTTAATTCGGGATTTCAACCGACAACCGACAACCGACAACCGAGAACTGCCAACTGTGAACTTACAACCCAACTTCCCCATACACCTTCACCACAAAATTCCCGTTCAAAAAAGTCTCCGGATCTATCTCGCTTTGATGGATGACCCCTTTGGGAGAAGTCTCTAAAAGTAATTGCGCCGACTGCAGCAAAGGAGCGGCAGTGGTGGTCTGTATGGCACGCAGCCTGTGTTTGCCTACTGTTTGCGGGAGGATTTTCCTGGCGATTTCATGCCTGCGAAGTATTCCTTTTGCATCCCTTCCTTCTACGGCGACATACAGAATGATCTGGTCTTCTTCAATATTGGGGATCACGAGTTCCATTCTTTTCTGCAACTCTGCGATCATGTCTTCTGTGCCGCCCATTCCTAAAAGTTGACGCTCTACCCATTCGAAATGCCCCGGGTGTCTCAGGGTCTTATAATCCAGTTCTCTAACTTTTCCTGCCAGTGCATCGGGCAGGTTGGCTGCACCGCCTGAGGTGAGGTCTTCCTCATAGGCGATCCCGTTAATGAGGATACGTTTTCTTTCAGAAAGGGCAGCTACATTTCTTTTTTTAAAATCCCTGAGCACTTCTGCTCTCTTCAGGTACTCGGTAGCTACACCCACAGGACTCCAGGTGAAACCATAATAGTGCGGAGCCACCGCATGATCTGTGAGTGCCCCCACCCGCATTTCCAGCTTATCCACTTTATCAACCTCGTTTTGAGCGCAGAATTTTTGAAAGAGTCCGTTCGCCAGCACATTGATATAACCCGGGGCAATGCCGGTTTGCAGAAGGAAACCTGTCTTTGCACCTTCAGCCAGGCTGATGATCTCATTGGTTTCCGAAACATATTCGGTAAGGTTCGCGTAGTGCAGGTTGTAGTCTTTTGCAAGGCCTGCCAGGCGTGGGGCTTCACTTCCCGGAAGACAATCCAGCAGCAGGTCGCCCTGTTGCAGGACCTGCTTCATTTCTTCGGAAAGATCTGATTCGGGAAGGTGAAAGGCGGTCAGTTTGGTAGGGCCGGTGGTACCTCCCTGTAGCCATTGAACCATTTTTTTTGCTTTTTCCAGGGTACGGTTCCCAATGAAAAGAGAAGGAGGGACGGGGCTCCATTCAAGGAGCATAAGGGCTGCGGCTTCTGCTATTCCGCCCGCACCGGCAATGATAATGTTATACTGCTGTTCCATACTCTAAAGTACGGAAATTCGGGATTCAATTAAAGGTAAAAACCTCTTACTGTATCTGCCACAACAGGAATGCCAGTAAACCCAGGAACAGGATCCCGCCAAAGATCATCTGTCCTTTTAGAAAGAGCCAGTCTTCATTGATTTGAGAGACATAAGATTCATAGGTTTTTTCGGGGCCGTATTTTTTCTCTTTTGCATCCATCACTGACTTATTTTGGGTGTAAAAGAATGATTGCAATAGTAATTCCGGTTTTTTTGGAGATGCATTGAGCTTTTCCTAATTCTTCTGTTAAATACAAAATAAATGTAAAAAAGAGACAGGAAGTGTTGCGGGCAAATCCTGCTTTTGTCGGGAAAATTCAGATATTTTCCTGTTGGAGCGCTTCGGAAGAGGTGCAGAAATTTTTAAATCAGAATTAACATTGGGAGACTTCCATATAAATAAAGATTGCGGGGGAACCTGGCGTAATTTTCCCCAACAGGGATGTGGCTTCCACAGTTTCCCACCCCAAATGAGGTTTTCAGGGTTAAGGCTTTTTCTTCTTTTTCCTCTCGGCTTCTTCTGTTCTTTTCACCTGCTTCCGCAGTTTAAAGACGGTGTAAATGATCACCGCAAGAAGTACTGTCCCCGAGATCACAGCATAACCTATTGCGGTATTTGACATTAAAGGGTACATAGCTATGAATTTAGGAAAAATTGTCGGGGTTTGCCAGCTTATATTTTATGAAGCAGGAGATATAAAAGACCGGCCCCAATGGCAAGCCCAAAACTAAGCAGCGTACCAATAAGAACATACTCGGTAAGTTTTCGGTCTTTTGCCCGGGAAAGGTCACTGAACCTGAGGATGGATTTCGCGGCGATAAGCCATCCAATGGCTGCCCACTGCTGTAAAACGATAAATGTAAATACAAATAGCCGCTCCAGCATCCCGATATATTTTCCTGCCTTGGGCAGGGAATCTTCAGCACTGTCTTCCGGCAATTCCCACCTGCTCATCAGCAGTCTCATGAGGATCCCCGAAACCGAGGTAAGAAAAAGCACCGCGAAGATCAATAGGAGGGAAGAAGGTTCAAAGAGAGGATTGAGATCAATGGTGAAAGGATGATAGGCATAAACAACCAGCAGAATGACCAGGAGGTGTGCCAGTTGATCCAGCACGAACAACCAGCCTTTATGCATACGGTTCTCCAGGGTCAGTTTCAGGAGATCAATGAAAAAATGGGTAACCAGTATCACCCCAATGCCAATAAGGTAAGTAAGGTCGAATTGCAGTAAAACAAATAATGCCAGGGCGTGAATGCCAAGGTGTAAGTACAGGGCAGCCGACTTGTGTTTCTTCTTTCTTTTCTTTTCGACCCAATGATCGGGTTGTAAAACGAAGTCGCCCAATATGTGGGCCAGAAGGAGTTTTAGGACAAGACTTATCATAGGGCGGCAGATCTTTTTCGGTAATATTCTTCGAGTTTCATTATTTCTTCATAGCCTCCCCTTTTCAAAGCTTCGCTCAGGCTGCTCTGGGATTTTCCCAGAAGTTCGGCAATTTCTTTTTGACTCTTTCCGGGATTTTCAAGAGAGGATCGTATAGCTTCGGCCACCGTTTGGCTCCAGTTGTTGGCCGTAAGCAGCGCCAGGAGGAACATTAGGTTCAGGGTTTCGTCAAATTCAGGATCCCCGGAAACAATGCCCAGATTTTGCTTCTTTAAGGCCTCAAAACATTCCCCCGAGCGTACATAGGCTGTACCGTTGGATTCAGAGATCTTCTTCGCCTTATGTTCCTGTTCTCCCAGGCCCAACCCCAGGCGCACATCCAGGTCCTTTATTTGTTTGATAGCTGCCTTAAGGTGCAGACCGGCAAACACAGCCTCCTCTGGTGGCAGGGTCAATTGAAAACTGTCCCCGCGGAAGATCTCCCAGTCTACCGGTTCTTTTCCGTAATGGTTCAAAACCTCTTTAAGGACGGGGAGCCAGGTAGGAGCCGGTTCCTTCCGGGAATTGATAATGTCTCCTGTAATTACTGCAATCATGAGGTGAATATCGGGTTTAAATACGATATATGCAAATATCGGGTTAAAAACCGATATTTTAGTTTATCGCCTAAAAACCCGATAATTATCGGGTTCATAGTAAAGATTTTTTAAATCTGAATTATTTAAAAGGAGTAATTTAGCCTTCTAAAATCAATAAATATGTCTAAAACAAAGATCACAGTCAACAACAACGGGTCCCTGATCATCGACGGGGAATTTGAGATCGTAGATAAGAACGGAAATCAATATGACCTGGGCGGCAGGGAAAAAGTCTCCCTGTGCCGATGCGGCTTGTCCAGCAACAAACCATTTTGTGATGGTTCTCACAGGGGGCATTTTGAACACGACGCTGTGGCTTTTGCTCTTCCGGCGAAAAAATAAGCAGGTAGCGGGATTTCCCGTATTAGGGTCAATTTCAAGAATTCGACTGAAACCTATGGTACAAACCTTCGGGGGTATCATAGGTTTTTCGGCGGAAAAAGGAGCACTTCAGTCTTAAATTCGGATAAGATGATCTTAATCATGATTCTCCTGTGTCTTTTGCCATAGTTTCGCGTCATAAAATGGAATGAAACCGGAGATATGAATGTATTAGTGTTGACCGACCTTTCTGAAGTGGCAAAGAATGCAGGGAGTTATGCCGTGCAATTTCTGGCTGATATTCCCGCACATTTTTTTCTTCTGAACATAAAACTGTTCCATCCTGACCAACCCGAAACAGATTTTGATAACAAGACCCGGGATCTTGCGTTGGGCAAACTGCAGCAAAGGGTGTCTGAATTAAAGGAACTTTCCGCCAACAAGGAACACCGTTTCTCTGTGATCTATTCAGAAAGTGACCTGGTGGGTGCTACCCGAAAGTTCGTGGAGGAGAAAAAGATCGATCTTATCGTAATGGGGGCTGCCAATAAATTGCATTCTCCCAATACCATCATTGGGAACCATACATATGAAGTGATCACCAAGATCAAATGCAACATACTGGCGGTAGCCGAAAACAGCAGGTACAGGATTCCGCGCAGAATGGTTTTTCCTATCGACTACGGGGTATCCCTGGAACACCAGAACCTACGATTTTTGCAGCGTCCGCAGATCGCCCAAAATGCGGGTATCACCGTTGTTGAACTAGGATGTGAAACTGAAACAGCAAGACCTGAGAGCCTGTTCTTTGATCAATTGCACAACCGGCAGATCGAAACCAAACAAATGCCTACCTCTGAAGCCTTTTCTGAGGGGCAGCTAAAGGTGTTGCAACAGGATTTCGATATGATCCTTTTGCTGGGTAAGAATATAAATATTTGTGGGGAACTCCTGCATACAGAACAGGGGCTATATTCCAGGGTTGCCAATGAATTACCTATCCTGGTGCTCCATCAATAGGCTCACCCGGACGATCATCTAAATTCCCCCCGTCTCCTGTTGCACTACAGAGTGACAAAAATTACTTATCTTATATTAAAAGAGACCTATTAAAAAGAAGATTATGGAAACGAATAAACCTCTCAAACGCGATAAGAACATTCAACCCCTTAGCAGGGATCACCACCATACTTTGTTGTTGAGCTGGAAGATCAGGAAAGGATTTTCAAACGGAGTGGAACCCGAAAGGATCAAAAGATACTCAGACTGGTTCTACAGGAACCATGCGCTTCCTCATTTCAAGATCGAAGAAGATTACCTTTTTCCTGTGCTTGGCAATGACCATGAAATGGTACAAAGGGCACTGGCCGAACATCGCCGCCTTACAAGGCTTTTTACGGCCGAGGAGGAGTTGGAGAAAAACCTGAGCTTACTGGAGGAAGAGCTGGAGAAACACGTGAGATTTGAGGAGCGGGAGTTGTTCAACGAGATCCAGAGAAATGCCAATGAAGAACAACTTGGCGTAATCACTGAAGTACATAAGGATGAAAGGTTCATAGAGAATTCTGAAGATGAATTCTGGAAATAAGGTTTATCAGGCAGAAATCTTATGGGGCTTCATTTACGGCTGAAAGTTAACCGGGAAAAAGATGAAAACAAAATCTGAAAGTTTACTGGAACTCTGGCTGGAAGCCCGTACCCGGTTTTCCAACCTCCTGAATGATCTCACTGAAAAAGACCTGAAAAAAAAGCTGGGTTCTTCGCCAAACTCTGCCGGTTTTCTCATTCGGCACATAGGGGATGTGGAGCTGCTTTTCGCTAAAAATGTTTTCGGCGAATCGGGGTTGAGAGTTATGGCAAAAACTGTGAGTGCCCAAAAAGATACCGGGGAATGGACCAACCTGGAAGAATTGCTAAGCTATGTTACCAATTCACGGGATAAATTGAAAGCTATCATAGAAAAACAGTCTGACGAAGACTGGGAGACAAACATTACCACCAAGGAATTTGGTATCAAAACCAAGGCAGAAGCTTTCGGCCGCATCATTTCCCATACCACCTATCACGCCGGCCAGTTGGCGCTCATTAAAAAATACGGGCAGGGATAATGATCCAACCATAAACTAAACAAGGACTCGCAGACCTGTTTTCAAAAATCCTATTCCAGTGCTTCCCTGTCCCAATTCGCTAAAGAGGTTCCGGCATTATAAACACTGTCGAGGAATTCCCTAAGTTTAATTGCCGGGTGCTCAGCCTGCTGAACGGCTTTGTAGGGTAGAACCAATTCCCTGAGATCGGGATGGTAATAAGCCTCCCCTGGACCAATTGCTTCCTTAAAGGCATTGGGTTCGGGATACAGGTATGCATAGAAGGCTGCTTCAGGCAAAGCTTCACTGCCCGGCCAAAATCCGAAGCTCATGACTTCATGGGAGTAAGCTTCTTCTGCCACCCAATTGGGCAGGTTGGGAATGCCGCCCGGGTGTTTTGGAGCTTTGCGTCCCGAGAAAAGGGAGACTGCGAGATCAAAACTTCCCCAGAAAAAATGCACCTCGCTGCTTTTGCCTTTAAATCTACATCTGAATCCATAGAAAACTTTCTGCATGGCCAGCAAAGCTTCGTGAAACACGAGCGCCTGCTCGGGGTCATAGGTATTGTGAATATTATCCTTTTCAAAGCGAATGGGATCCTCCAGCTCTACCGGTTTGGTGTAGATCTTAATTTCAATATCCAGTTCTCTTAAAAGACCGAACACCTTCTGGTAAAATCCGGCAACCGAGAGTCCCGATAACCCAAATTCACGGTTTTTACCATGGCTGGTGTGGATTCCCAGTTTATGTTCTGTGAGGTCCAGGTCGATCTGGAAAAACTGATCCTTGTGAGGTAGGAGTGAAGTGGTAAGCCCGGTGGGCGTGAATTTTAAAGTGATATGCCAGGAATGATTTTGCCAGGGAAGGCATTCCAATTTGATCTTTCCAAGGACCTGCGTAAACATATGAAGCGTTTCATAGGTTTTTTTTCCTTTTTCATAAGATAATTCCGGCCACTTCTTTTGCATGACAACTGTTTTTGAATATCTTTTAAGATACTCAAAAACAGTTTCTTATTTAAAGTGAATTATAAATTAAATTAAGTGCATCTGATGTGGTGCTGCACTCGCAGGGTTTTACCTGGCAACGAAATCACTCAGGGAAATATAGATATCCCCGGTTTTCGAATCCTCATAGATGTTATACCGGGTGGGGTAGTTGTTCGATTCTGCAAAGAATTCTGGTTGAGAATGTTCTCCGCTAAAATCGGGATAAAGAGCAAAATTTATCCTGGGTAGCCGGTGAATATTCAGGAATGGCCATCCGTTCTTCATTTGAGATCATGTAGAAGTATAAGGGATCGATCAAGGGTTTGGAATAATAGTTTAAAATATACTTTAAACCGTTAATAACATCTTTAAAACTTTTTTGTAGGATTTTTCATAGTTTACAGGTTTAAGATAGTTTTAGCAAAAACTAATCTTACCTACACAATGAAAAAACTATTCTTTTTGAGAGGCTTGTTCCTGTTACAGGTACTCCTGGTATTTAATGCCTGTTCCCCGGAAGAGCAAATTCCTTCTTCTGATGACTACTACACATTGAACTTCACAGTAGATGCTGACGGAAATTATCACGAAAATTTTGAGGATGCGTTTAAAAATTCATACGCGGGCGGGGAAGTAACTTTTCCCGATGGGACCTGGTATTTTGAAGATGCTTTGCTGGGTACGCTGTCAAGCGACACTAAAAACGGTTCGCAGTCAGTACGTATCAGGAACAATGGAAAAATAACCATGAATTTTGACCTTCCTGATGGGGCTGATAATCTGAACCTGAGCTATGCAAAATTTGGCAAGGACAGAAACAGCAGCTTCAGCCTGTATTATTCTACTGATGGAGGCGTAACCTGGACGCAGAGCGGCAGTGAGATCACGGTTAACAACAAGAACCTGCAATCTGCGACCTTTCCCATTAATCATGGAGGAAATGTGCGTTTCGAGATCAGGAAAACCGATGGTTCTTCAGAAAGGCTGAATATAGATGACATTTGGGTGGAGTCTTACAGTGGTGCAACACCGGGACCCCTGGTAGACATTACCGAAGACTACGAAAGTGGCTCCAAGGGAAGTTATTCAGCCGGCCTTGTAGACTTATCCACGGGCACCTGGTATCTGGAAGAAGCTCTCCTGGGTTCTTTGGATAACGATCGTAAAACCGGAACCAAATCTGTACGGATCCGTGATTTAGGTATTTTACAAATGAATTATGATGTTACCGGGGCTACTTCGGTAAGTTTCAATCATGCCGTTTATGGGACAGATGGTGCGAGCAGTTGGGAACTTCAGGCTTCCGAAGATTCAGGAGCAAGCTGGACCACTATTGGAGGAACACAAACTTCTACTTCTACCAGTCTTGAAAATGTAAGTTTCAGCGTTGATTATTCCGCAGCGGTACGGTTTAAAATCGTAAAGCTTTCAGGTAGCGGTGACCGTATCAATATTGACGATTTCACCATTGGCGGAACCCAGGACATTTCTGATGGGGGCGGTACCGGAGGTGGTGAACCGGGAGTTTCGGGAACCGTGCATTTTACCATGGGGAATCCTTCCGCAGCTATTGCAGATACCAACTTTCCAAATAACTACCTGCTTGAAAAAGAGGAATATGTGATGTCTTACAGCCGTGACAAAGGAACTGCGAACTGGGTGAGCTGGCATTTGGATGAAGCCTGGTTGGGAAGCGCCTCAAGACAGAATGATTTTAGGGCCGACAGCAGTTTGCCGGCAGGTTGGTACCAGGTGAGCGCGACAGATTACCAGTACAGCGGATTTGATCGCGGCCACCTGTGTCCGTCAGCCGACAGAACCCTTTCTGTAGATGATAATTCCAATACCTTTTTCATGACCAATATGATGCCACAGGCGCCAAATAATAACAGGATTGGATGGGCCTCATTAGAAAGTTACTGTCGTTCAATGTTGAGCGGGGGTTATGAGATCTATATCATTTCCGGCGGCTACGGAATGGGAGGGGACGGTTCTGCCGGTGCCGCCGATTACATTGCTAACGGAAACGTTCAGGTGCCTTCAAATACCTGGAAAGTGATCATGATCATTCCCGATGGAGATGATGATGTGAACAGGGTGACCACAAGCACTCAGGTGATCGCGGTTGACATGCCGAACAGCCAGAGTGTTTCTTCAGACTGGACGCTGTACCAAACCAGTGTAGATCAAATAGAGGCCGCTACAGGTTATGATTTCTTTGACCTGGTTCCCGATCATATTGAAGATGTGATCGAGGCTGCCGGTAGCAGCATTTAATTTAAAACAAAATAGCATAAATGTAAACACGCTCGCACGAGCGTGTTTTTTGTTTTAGACAATATGCAATTGTACGAAACCGCTTTAAAAACAAACCTGCCGGTGCAGCATAAGAAATATTTTAAGAAGCTATGCCTGCTATTTTTAAATCATAAAAAATAGTCCTTCTATTTGGTTTTGATCAACACCACAAAGTCAGAGATGATTTTGATCTTTTCGGTCAGGGTTTTGGTTCTGATATTTAAATCATTCGGTAGTTGGAGGGAAGCAGGTAGAACGTCGATCAAATTCTTTAAATAGCTTGATTTGATCGCATAAGAGACATTATCGGCCAGGTCTGGCCTTATGATCGCTGAATTTATCCCGATCAATCT
Source organism: Salinimicrobium flavum (assembly GCF_042684505.1). Taxonomy (NCBI): domain Bacteria; kingdom Pseudomonadati; phylum Bacteroidota; class Flavobacteriia; order Flavobacteriales; family Flavobacteriaceae; genus Salinimicrobium; species Salinimicrobium flavum. The sequence continues at coordinate 146,119 of NZ_JBHULT010000009.1, read as the reverse complement.
TCCGTCAAAGTCGAATAAAGGCCCCCCACTGTTTCCGGGCTGGATGGGAGTAGTCATTTGGTAAGTGGAAATGTCTCCCTGGAAACCTGTTTTAGAGCTTATTTTACCATCAGTGAATTTAATTTCAGTACCCATTACAGACAGCGCCATGGGGTAACCAAGAGCAAAAACATTCGTACCGATATCAGATAACTCTGTTTCAAAAAAATAGGGCAGATCATTAAAAGGGGTAAATGAATCATCCTTGATCTTAAGTATGGCCAGGTCATTTTGTTTGTCGCTTTGAATTACCCGGGCCTGGTGCTGTATCTTCTGACCATTCCTGATGAACTCTATTTCTATTTCTGAAGCTCCGTCAATTACATGATAGTTAGTGGCTAAATAACCATCCCTGCTAATAAAGAAGCCTGTGCCGTTTCCCTTCCAACCTGTTCCGGTCGAAACGGATCTATTAGAAACCGGATCGCTGGAAACATCCTGTTTAACGATCAGGTTTTCAAACAGGACATCTTTACTCCCTGAAATCAGGAATCCAATATTATTGCCCCGAAAGGAGTAGAAATCCCCCGAAAACACAACGCTTCCGTTTATGGAGTAATAAACCTTATCACCTACTTTCAATATCTTTAAAAGATTCCGCTGGTAATCTTTATTTATCTTGTCGGACTCGGTCCAGTCAGCAAACTCCAGATTAATACCTTCGGTTTTGCCTCCTATAATGTAATAACCTGTAGCAGTAATGGTGAAATAGTAATAATTATCCCAATTCCTGAACCCCCAGATAAGCCCCTGACCGGTATTAGTTTCTCCCGACTTTAAATCAACAATGGTTTCAATTGAAAAGTCTTCAGAAAGAGAAAGAGGAACATTTACCGTTTGCTGAAAAGTAGGTCCTGAACTCTTCATTTTTAATCCTGTCGTGGGGATTATATTGCTTTTAAATTCTTTTTCATCAGAGATGAGATTCCAGCCATTGTCATTTTCAGCAGAATAAAACGATTCGTAAAAGACCTTCTGACAATCTTCAAATTCATCACATTCGGTAAAGAATTTTCCGTTCATTTCCCCGTTCGAAAAGGAGAAAATGCGATAAACTTTACCAGATTCGTAATACAAAATATAATCTCCGTGATATTCCCCATTTTTATATGCGGCCTCCATTTGTAAGTTTCCGTTCTCAAACCAGGTCTTATGGCTTAACATATTCCCTTTCCGGTCATAAAGGCTCTCAAACTGTTTTTTGCCATTTTTTAAGAAGCCACGGCTGTTCCCGATAAATATAGATTCTGAATCGTCATCTCTGTCGATCAACAGTGCCCCGTCAATTATACTTTGTAGTTCGCCGGTTATAAAATAATCCCTCACTTCCCCAACCGGTTTATTCTGCTGGTCAAAATTTACGATCCTGTAAAATTCAGCTTTTGAAGCAGAAGTGCCCTTCCACTCATTATCGTAATAATATTTCTTTTGAGTTTGTCCTATTGCTGTTCCTGCTAATAGAAAAAGGGAGAAAAGAAGTAATAATTTATTTTTCATGCCGGTAGGATATTTCAGGTGTAAATTCAGGGTTGAGGAACTCCTTAAATATTTTAGTAAAGCTACTGAAAAATACTAATTTCTTCTTAAAAGAAATTTTCTTCATATAATTCTTCAGAACTGAAGAAAAGCACTTTAAAAATTGGAAAAGAAATTTGTGAATATCTATTTACCAGTTCTTTTTCAGGGTGTTTTATAAATGATATTTTTGGCACCCTAAAAAAAATGATATGAGCGTAATTTGGTATGAATGTAAGGTGAAATACAGAAAAACACACGAAACAGGAGAACAGAAAGTGACTACAGACACCTATTTGCTTGATGCGGTTTCCTATACTGAGGCGGAGGCAAGGCTCACCGAAGAGATGAAGGCTTACACCAACGAAGATTTCAGGATCATGAACATTAAGGTTGCCAACTTTGCTGAGGTGCATCCTTTTGAAAATTCCGATCGTTGGTTCAAATCAAAGGTATCCCTTATTGCTCTTGATGAGGAGAGCGGGAAGGAAAGAAAAACGAACATGTATATCCTGGTACAGGCGAATGATGTAAAAGAGGCTTTTGAGAACACTACCACTGCAATGGCAAACACCATGGGAGATTACACGATCCCTTCCATTACCGAATCCCCTATCCTTGATGTCTTTCCATATTTTACAGGGGAAGAAGATCAATTAGAGAAATTTAATCAACTTAATAATTCTGAAAATGCAGAAGAGGAATTCGCTGAACAGACGGAATCCAATTAAATTCTAACTATCGGGGAACGTCCCGCTCGTAGATAGGACCGGCAGTAAAAACAAACACCTCTTGAGAAATTGAGAGGTGTTTGTTTTTGTTCTTCAGAAGGATAAATAGAAAAATTAGTGATATAGTTCTAATACCTTTACTTTATTTCTGGTTGAATATATTTTTTCTTCATCATGCAGTTTTTGCAAGATCCTGGTAACCACAACTCGTGAGGAGTTTAAATCTATTGCAATTTCCTGATGGGTAATTCCCAGATCAATATTTTTTGAAATTTTTACTTTATCAGATAAATATTTCCATATGCGATTTCTCAGGTTGAGAAACGCTAAGGAATCTATTGATTCAACCATTTCGAGCAGTCTGAAATGGTAACTGTCAATTATAAAATTACGCCAGGTTTTATATTTAACAAGCCATTGATCGATTATATCAACAGGAATAAAAATGGCCTCCACGTCAGATTCTGCAATACCTCTAAAAATACTTTTGGTTTTATTTATACAGTTTGCAAAAGAAATAGCGCAGGTATCACCAGGTTCCAAATAATATAAAGATAATTCAAAACCATTTTTATCTTGTCTTATAATTTTCACTACCCCGTCTATGATTAATGGGATATGGGTTAGCTGATCACCAATATCAATTAAGAGATGTCCATTATCAAGTTTTTTAAGAAACCCGACTTCAATAATTTCCTGAATTAATTCCTCTTCAAACAATTCAGAGTATTGATGATGAAGTTTCCTTTTTAAAATAAAATTACTATTCACTTCCTTTTATTGTTGTTCCACAAAGTTAATAAATTAACCCCTCTGAAAAATACAGAAGGGTCAATTCGATTAACAAAAAACAGAATTAAAATCTAACCTGAACCTGTGTTAATAATGCATCATTATTAACATTTACCACGGTCTCGATATTAGCTAAGTAATTAACCTGGAAACGCACTTTATCATTAACGAAATAATTAAACCCAAGAGTCATTCTCTCAGAATATCCTAAGTTATCCTTAATGTTAATATCCGCATCAAAATATTCATATTTAAATACAGGTTGGAATTTTTCACTTACATCATAACTGGCCAGGATATAGGCACCATCCCTTTCCTTTCCCAAGGCTATAGGTGTTGCACCACAACCACCTCCTGCACCGGCAAAATACGCTCCTTCATCATAAATATATTCACCCTGAACTGCGAACCTGTTCAACTCTAAAAGAAATTCTGCCCCGTAAGTAGTTCTGTCATCTTCATTATTGTTTGGAATGGGATAACCATATCTAAAACTGGCACCAACAGTAAGATTTCTAATAATTTTATAGGTAGCGCGGCCCGTAATATCCTTTTTGACATTATCATCTTTAACGCCTAAACCGCGTCCATTCATAAGTGCAACAGAATAATTCAACCTATTGTATTTATTTCCGCCAAAAACAGCCACCCCAAAATCACGTTGTGGTGATATTAACTGGTCAGCTACAACCGATCTTTCTATTGTTTTTAGCTGATTACAGGGCGTTGAAACATCTAAACTGAAAGGTTGTTTAAAGGATCCCAAAGATATTCTCGCCCAATTATCGGCATTATACGTAATAAAGGCATCCATTAAATAGGCATCCCCTGTACTTCCAATAAAAGGACTGGTCTCCAGCATAAAATAATAAGAGAAATCATCCAACACCTCACCTCTAACACCAACGCGGGCTCTTTTGAACCTAAAAGTGTTATCCTGATCTCCATCAGTGAAAAAATAATCATATTGAGGCTGTAAGTATCCGAATATGTCAATAGTTGGCCCACTTAAGGAATCTTTTGATGACGATCCCGGTTCCTCTGCTTCACATCCCTGAGAGAACATTGAATTCCAATGGAGTAACAATGTTAAAACGAGCAATATATTTACTTTGCTTTTCATTTTATTCAATGTATTTCTTAGTTACTAACAACTGGTAGATTTTTTGGATGGGAGTCTCCCTGCCATTGATTGGATTTAAATGCAGGGTTTGAATTGTATAAACCATTCATACCAAATTTCAGGCTGGCTGCATTGTACCCTAAAACTCTGAGAGTTGCTGTTAATACAGCTGAAGTTTGACCTGTATAACAATAAGTAACTATAGTATTAGCCAGAGGATCCAGTGATTTATAACTATCGTCTGCCAACGTAAGAGGTTGAATTCTATAAGCTGAACTTATGTGGCCAAATCCGGAATAATCTGCTTCACTGAAATAGTTATTGATAAAATATCCGCCGGGATTATTCAATACATCACCTGGATTAACCCCCTGAAATCCTTCTGCAACAACTTTTTCAACACGTTCCTTAAGAATAGCTTCCCCATTCGTAAGGGTCGTTGAAATTTTGGGATCACCATAAGTTACGTTTGCCGGAGCACTACCGTAGGTCCAGTTAGGACTGTTCTTGGCGATATCATTTATATTGGAATTCCACGGTCCGGCATGTCCGGCATTCCAACCGGACATCCCCCACTTAAGAGCTCTTGTATTAGGATATCCATAAAGACGCAGCAAAGCTGTAGCATAACATGCGGTTTGTCCTGTATAACAAACTATTAGAATTGGTTTTGTAGTTGTAGCAGCTGTAGTCAAAATATCTTTAAAAGCAACATTTTGTGCTCCATTGATATGTGCTGTTAAAAAGTCGGCGCTACTCCTTATATCCATAATGTAATAGGTGTTCAGGAATGCTGCGAGATCGGCTTCAGCAGGTGCACCTACTACAAAAGACTGTCCATCTTTATTGGTTAAAACATTATTGATGTCCAAACCGTTTTGAACCATGTAATCTGTCATTAATTCAAAAGCCGGGGTAGTTACTACATTAGAATCTTCGAGTTCATCACCTCTGTCGCAAGAAGTGAGAGAAAGAGCGGGTAGTAAAAGGAATGCGATAAAATATAGGTGAAATTTTTTCATGACATAAAATATATTTAGTGTACTGCTTTGTGTTATTCAATTACAGGGAACAGGTTTATTTGTTTAGAACTGAAAGCATCTCTTCCATTCTTTTTCAAAAGATCATTCATAAATGAGTTTTCTCCATAGGCAATATTTCCGGTGTCAAAACCAAGTACATTTAAATAAGCTATAAGGTATGCGGCTTCCTGTCCGGTGGTTGTATACAGAGCGACTTTTTTGTCTTTTGGAAGTGTCAAAAGGTCGGTGTCTGATAGTAAAGAGGAACCTTCGTTATAAAGAATTGCTCCGGGAATATGGCCAAGATTGTAATCATCTGTTTTACCATAATTCACTATGAAATAATCTCCTGGCTTCTCAAATATATCTTCAGAATTTAAAATGAAATTATTATAGGGAACAGCAAATAATTTTTGCAGCCTGTCATCAAGAATTTCTTTACCTTCAGATTTTCCTGTATTTATTTGAGGGGGGGTACCTGAGGCAGGTTTAGTATTTAAGGTAGTTTCTAACTTATCTTCAAAGGAACTTTTGGTGTTCTTTAACCAGGCATCTGCAAAGTCTTCTCTCCAGGAGCTCATTCCCCATTTCATACTGTACACATTATCATATCCGGCTATTCTCAATAAACCGGAGTAGTATGCAGCAGACTGGCCGGAGTAACAAATTAGTATGATCTTCTCAAAGTCAGCGGGAACGATCTCAGACTTAAAGTAATTGAGCAAGTCTTCTGCCGGAACATTCACAGCATTTTTAATATGCCCGTATTCAAACCAGCTGTCTGATCGAATATCGATAATATGGTAGGTATCATTCTTTAGATTCTTCTTGACTTCTTCTGCAGCAATTATTGGAAAATCACCTTTGATAAAATCTACCTTCCCTTCTAAAAATTCTACCAAGGTGGTGAACTCATCGGGAGGATTTGATCTTAGTTCAAGGTGATCAACATATACATTCCCAAAAGTCGCCATTGATACAAAAAAGAGTATCCAAAATAAATTCAGCTTTTTCATGATGAATAAGTTTAAATTGTTTAATTAACACATCAAATTACGAGCTCGGGTCAATTTATTTAGATGACTTTTGTCATGATCATTTAATACATAATCAGTTAATTGTGTAACAATTGTTACAGATGGAAGTCAGGTTTTTTCGTAAATGCAGGATTTTTTCAGAAAATTGACCAGTGCTAACAATTAGTAGAGAAGTAGGAAAGGAAGAATTCATCGATCTGTAAAATGGATTTTTTCCATTCGTTTGGATATTTTCCTACTCTTAAGGATTTTTTCCTACTTTTACCCCTTTGGAAATATTATGAAAGACCAGCTATTTGCAATCATTGATGTAGAAACCACCGGAGGAGGGATCAACGGAAATCGTTTAACCGAGATCTGTATCGTACTCCTGTGTGGTTCTAATGTTTTAGATAAATTCACCAGCCTTATCAATCCCGAAAAGGAAATTCCGCGACATATTACTGCGTTAACCGGTATTGATAATTCGATGGTTGCCGATGCACCTAAATTTTTTGAGGTGGCGAAAAAGGTAGAAGAGTTCACCCGCGATGCGATCTTTGTGGCTCACAATGTCAATTTTGATTACAATGTGCTGCGGAATGAATTCAGGGAGCTGGGATTTGAATATAACCGAAGGAAACTTTGTACCGTCCGCCTTTCGCGAAAACTCATTCCGGGTTTGTTCTCCTATAGCCTGGGCAGGTTGTGCGACTCTATAAATATCCCGATTTCCAATCGCCACAGGGCCGAAGGGGATACTGATGCAACAGTGATCCTTTTTCAACGTCTGCTTTCGTTAGATGAGGATTACAAGGTGATCAATTCTTTCCTGCATGCCCGTTCCAGGCAGGCGACCTTACCGCCGCATATAGAAGCCGAACAAATTCACAGCCTTCCGGAGAGTCCGGGGATCTATTTATTCAAAGACAGGCAACATAAAGTCATCTATGCAGGGAAAGCTATAGATATCAAGAAACGGGTGGTTTCCCATTTTTATGACCGCATGAGTAAGGAATATCAGCTGGGGCAGGAAACTTACCATATAGATCATGAAACCACCGGGAGTGAACTGGTTGCCCTTCTTCTGGAAGCCGAATGCATCAGGAAATATTATCCCCGGTTCAACAGGGCACAGAAACGGCCGGGCCCGGTGTATCAAATTGTGAGTTATACCAATCAAAGGGGTATCCTGCAGCTGGCACTGGAAAGGACCAATAAGCTCAGAGAATCAATAGGTACCTTTTACAACCGGGCCCTGGCACAGGAAAAGCTGGAGTTCCTTTGTCGGGAATTCAATCTTTGTCCCAAATATTGCAGTCTGCAGAGCCATGTGGAGGAGTGTTCCCATTATGAGATCGTTAGCTGTGAAGGGGTATGCTCCGGATCGGAAGAGGTGGAGACCTATAACACAAAGGTAGCAAAAGCCATTGCTTCGCTTACTAAGGAATCATCAACCTATGTGATCAGGGAGAAAGGCAGGCACTTTGAGGAAGAAGCTTTTATCCTGGTAAAGGATGGCAAGTATCAGGGCTTCGGATTCATAGATACTGAAGTTCAGGTAAGTCGGCCTGAAGATTACGAGCCTTTTTTAAAGCGGCAGACAGCCACCTACCACACCCACAAGATCCTGAGTAACTACATGAGAAAACAGGGAGCACCTAAAGTGATCTTTTTCGAAAATTCATTGGACACTGAAATATCCCGGCCGGTAGCCAGAGCTCAAAGGAACGCCATGGTCATGGCTGCACATGGTACGCTGTCGCTTTTTTAGGGGAAAGTGGACAGTGGAAAGAGGATAAGAAAATTTGAAGATATCCTCAATTAAACACCTTCCCTACTTAACAAATCCCGAATTAACGAATTAACGATTCCCGAATCAAGGTTTCGCGATTTCATTAAGAGATCCCTCCTGCGTCGGGATGACACATCAAGACAATGCCCTCCACCCGAATTCCGAATTAACGATTCCCGAATTAACGAATGAACGAATCCCAACCTATTCATGACAGATATCATTCCTGATCTTCTTTTGGATTCCGATCTTTAGAATGCCGGTTATGCCGTGAGATCTTACTGCCGAAAGTTTACAACCGACTTACTCTTTTTTTTCCCGAGACTTTTCCCCTTACCCTTTAGAGGGCTGGGAAAAAAGAGCCATAGAACCGATTATTAAGGGCATATTCCCACATAATTCTTAAATAATTTACGTTCATGCAAGTCAAGAAAAACCCAGGGGCAGACCACAGTAGGTGGAGCATGATCTTTTTCCAGGTCGGTTTGATAGTTATGCTCGGTATCACCTATTTCACTTTAGAGTGGAAGTCTTACGCCGGTAATGAGGAGGAGAGCTTTGATCTGGAGATGGAGGAATTTGTTCAGGAAGACATTCCTGTAACCCGGTTATCCACCCCGCCACCACCGCCACCACCACCACCGCCACCGGCACCGGAGATCATAGAGGTAATAGAAGATTTGGAAGAGGTGGAAGAAACCACGATTCAGTCTACCGAAAGCAGTCAGGATCAAAAAATGGAGGAGATCGTAGAGGTTGCCGACATCTCCTATAAAAAGGAGGAGGAAGAAATAGAAGACATTCCCTTTATGGTGGTAGAGCAAACCCCAATTTTTCCCGGGTGTGAAAGATTTAGAAATAAGGACGAACAGAAAAAATGTATGAGCGAAAAAATTGACGCCCTGGTAAGGCGCGAATTTAATACTCATATTAGTGAAGAAATGGGATTGACAGGGATGAACAGGATCTATGTGGTTTTCAGGATCAATGAAAAAGGGGATGTGGTAGATATAAGGTCCCGGGGGCCAAACAAGAGACTGGAGGAAGAGGCTGCACGGGTAGTGAGGCTCCTGCCAAAGATGATCCCCGGCAGACAAAGAGATAAACCTGTATCTGTACAATATTCTTTACCCATAATGTTTGAGGTTAGGGAAAGCATTTAGAGGAAAATGGACTGTAGAGAGTGGATAGCAGGATTTGAAAATTTGAAGATTTGGAAATTTGAGGATAAACCGTTTGAGAAAGAGATCCCTCCTGCGTGGGGATGACAAACGAAACCATTCCAAATTCCAGATTCCAAATCCCAAACTTCCATATCTTGAATTCAAATTGATTATTCTGATAATTGTCATTTTAATCCAAGTAGTTATGGCTTAAGTTTATCCTGTAGACCAACTGGCTTTCCAAAAGCCGGCAGGTTCTTAAATATTGCGCTCCCCATCTAAATTGTGATTTAAATTTAAAACACATAACAAATGGAAAGGGTAAAAGACAAAGTAGTGATCGTCACCGGCGGGGCCTTGGGTATTGGTAGGGAAACCTGCATTTTATTGGCTAAAGAAGGTGCCAAAGTTGCCGTAACAGATATTCTGGACCGGGAAGGAGAGAATTTGATTGAGGAAATCAAGAAAGCTGGCGGGAATGCGAAATACTGGCACCTCAACGTAGCTAACGAAGGAGAGGTTGAGAAGGTGTATGCTGAAGTGGTCAGGGAATTCAAAAAACTGGATGCTACCGTAAATAACGCAGGAATAGCAGGTGTAAACAAACCTACTCATGAACTTACGGAAGCCGAATGGGACCAGGTGATGAATATTAATGTCAAGGGCGTTTTCTTCTGTACCAAGCACGCCATTCCTCATATGCAAAAAGCGGGAGGGGGAAGTATAGTAAACCTCTCTTCCATCTATGGGATCATCGGTGCCGGCGATATTCCTCACTATCATGCTTCAAAAGGCGCCGTAAGACTTATGACCAAGAATGACGCCCTGATCTATGCCCGGGATAAAATAAGAGTGAATTCTATCCACCCCGGATTCATCTGGACTCCTCTGGTAGAAGAATTTGGTAAAGATGTACCCAATTTCAGGGAAAAGGTCGACAACCTTCATCCCTTAGGGCATGTAGGCGAACCTCTTGATATTGCCTATGGGATCGTCTACCTGGTGTCTGATGAGTCCAAATTCGTAACCGGCAGTGAGCTGGTCATCGATGGGGGATATACCGCCAAATAAGGTTCAGTAAACAATGAACAATAAACAATGAAAATTTGAAGATTTCCCAAATTTAGGATGCCCGAATCCCGAGTTATCGAATCACGATTTAGCGATTCCCGATTAACGATTCCCGCCACATTTAATGAGCGGGAATTTTGCCTGAGCCACATCCAAGATATCTCTTTTAAAAGGAGGAGGAAGAAATCGAAGAAATTCCATTTATGGTGGTGGAGCAAACTCCATTGTTTCCCGGCTGAGACTTAAAAACCAGGAAGAATTAGGTTTGACCGGGATGAACAGGATCTACGTGGTTTTTAAGATCAATCCAAAAGGTGATGTAGTAGAAATAATGGCCAGAGGTCCTTACAAGAGACTGGAGGAAGAGGCAATACGGGTGGTTAGCCTTTTACCAAAGATGATTCCCGGCAGACAACGGGATAAACCAGTAGCCGTAAAATACTCTTTGCCAATAATGTACGAGGTACGGGAACACATCTATAATTTCAATTATCCTTTCTCACCTCCAGAGAATTTTCCCGGTATCTATTCCTGTGATACATCAAAAAAAACCGGAAACCTTTAATTACTTGAAGATGAATTTATTATATTGTATGTAGTTTAAAAAGAAGTACTACTTCTTCCAGGTAAATCTTTCTTTAGAGTACTCTGCGTTCTCCCACTTTTTTACAGAGCTAAAGTAGCTGATTTTTCTATCCTCCCATTAGTCAAAGTATTGGATCAAATGTTTAAAGAAATCTGACCCGGGTTTCATCGTATCCCGGTAAGATTGGGTAATTTAATTAAAGAACAATTTATGGAAACTTCTAACCAGCCAACAAAGAGTACTATTGCTATTTATTTATTCTTCAGCCTGAGTTTGTTGCTTGCTCAACCATTGATAAGCCAGAATAAAAATCCTGAAAAAGAGGAAGCAAATACTGCAAACAGATATACAGGACCCATCATTGACATGCACCTTCATTCCTATTCCAATGATTTTTGGGGCCCTGCACCAAATCCCGCAACAGGAAATCTTTCCGGTACCACATCCAGAGAGCAAATGGAACAGAGTTTCCAGGTTATGCAGGATTATAACATTGTCTTAGGTGCTGTTTCCGGGATTGATAAAACCAGCGGGAATATTTGGTACGGCTATGACCAAACCAGAACCCTGCGGGGCATTGAGCTCAGGGAACCTTCAGAATTTATGCCAGCCGATAGTCTTCGAATGATGATACAGAATGGAGAATTGGATATGCTGGGAGAAGTTGGGGCCCAATATTTTGGATACTCCCCTTCAGATCCTGCCTATTATCCTTTTTACCGGGTTGCTGAGGAGGAAGGTGTACCCGTTGGAATTCATACCGGGGCCAGCTTTCCCGGTACGCCTTACCGTTGCTGCCCTAAGTTTAGACTCAAATTAGGGGATCCCCTGCTACTGGAAGATATGCTTGTGGAATTCCCGAAGCTGAAAGTTTTCATGATGCACGCAGGCGGAGCGGGTCCCTATTCACAATATGCTTTGATGATGATGAATATGTATCCGCAGCTTTATACAGATATAAGTATCATTGACTGGATGCCGGGAATGGAACCGGTGTTGGAATCTTTTCTGCGACAGGCAAAACAAATGGGAATGCTTGATCGGGTACTCTTCGGGACAGATCAAATGGTATGGCCAGAAGCTATTGGAATAGCAGTGGAGCGAATTAATTCCCTTGATTTTTTAACGATGGAAGAAAAGACGGATATTTTTTATAACAACGCTGCGGAATTTCTTGGACTCGAGGAGGATGTTATCAAACAACATCACCAGATGGTGAAGAATTAAGGTGAAAAAAGCAAATTTTAAATGGGTTAAGACCATAAACATTCCGGTAAAAATATGTTTTGTTGAGGACGACATAATCGGGTGGAGGTGATGAAGAGAGAGGACTCGGTGAGGGATTTGGGGAAAGGCAACCGGATAGTTAAACTCCCGGAGAAGATTAAGAAACCTTGATATAATTTATTCCCCCCAACATTCAGGTTTGTCCCCTTACTCCCAGGTGTAATGTTCCCGTTACAACAATAAGGTTTTAAAATTTTCAGGTTCTAAATTATATAGAAGTGACCACGGGTATCCTGTTAATTCTATCTAAATCTGTAGTGGGTATTCTTACAAAGTTCTATCTTATCATACATGCCAACTTTAGCTATATGAAATTTGCCCACTTTATTAAGAATCATAATGAAGATATCACTAATGAATGGGTGAAGTTTGCCCGGGGGAATATTGAGGGTATCAATAGGCTGGATCTGGAGGAGGTTCGGGATCATATCAAACAAATGCTCGACAGGATTGTGGAAAGCATGGAGACATCTGAAACCGATGACCAGCAGGAAGAAAAATCTAAAGGGAATAAGATCATGCGCGCCGGAGAAAGCAAAGCTGCAAACCAGCATGGGGAACAACGGGCAGATTTAGGTTTCAATATTATGGAATTAAGCTCAGAATTCAGAGCGCTGCGGGCAAGTGTATTGCGACTGTGGGAAGAGCATAATAAATCCCAAAAAACTAAGGCCGATTTTCAGGAGATGATCCGCTTTAATGAGGCCATTGATGAGTCGTGGATGATCTCCCTGAAGCGTTTTGATAATAAGGTGGAAGAGAGTAAAAACTGGTTTATGGGTATCCTGGGACATGATCTGCGGAATCCTCTGGCTGCTATTTCGGGAGTGCAGTCAATCCTTAAGATGTCAAAGAATTTATCAGAAAAGGAGAGATCCCTCATCGGGCGTTCAGATTCCAGTGTGAAACGGATGAAAGAGCTGATAGATAATCTTTTGGAACTTACCAAGTTGAGGTTGGGCAGCGGAATGACCATCAATAAATCTACGATTGATCTTTCCAAACAAACTGAGAAGATTGTGCAGGAGTTACAATTAAGTTATCCGGAAGCCGAATTGATCATTGAATCTCCCGGGCCCGTTCAGGGGGAGTGGGATGTACTACGGCTGGACCAGTTAATGACCAATTTAATTACTAATGCCCTGCGCTATGGAAAACCGGGAGGTCCCGTTACCATAAATATATCTGCAAAAGGCAAGAAGGCCATCTTTAAAGTTCACAACGAAGGTTCCCCAATAAAAGAGAGTATTAAGCATATGGTTGCTACAGGAAAGTTCACGAAAACTAATGGAGATCCTACCCAAAAAGATAGTTATGGCCTCGGTTTATATATAGTAAAGGAAATAGTTGATGGCCATAAAGGCAAAATTGAAGTGGAAAGCAGTGAAGAAGCGGGCACGACTTTTATAATTATTCTTCCAAGACATTGAAAAGTGATCAATCCTCCAATTCAAAATTCCAGGCACCAAATTCCCGAATCCCGATTCCCGAATCAACCTATTAACCAATTAACCTAAACGATTCCCGATTCCCGAATCCCGAATCCCGAATCCCGAATCCCGAATCCCGATTCCCGAATCCCGATTCCCATTAACCAATTAACCAATCCCCAATTAACCTAAACGATTCAACGATTCAACGATTCCCGACTACCGATTCCCGAATTAACGATTCAACGATTTCCGATTCCCGATTCCCGAATCAACCCATTAACCAATTAACCAATCCCCAATTAACCTAAACGATTCAACGATTCCCAATTCCCGAATCCCGAATTAACTATTCAACGATTCCCGACTCCCGATTCCCGAATCAACCCATTAACCAATTAACCAATCCCCAATTAACCTAAACGATTCATCGATTCCCGAATCCCCAATTAACATCAGACAAGGTGAATCACCTCGTTTTGGATCTGAAGGCCAGCTTTTTTGATGTAAACCGCTTCGACCAATGCATTCACCCGTCCGGTTCATAAACACTCCCATTGGTTACTACAATCGGCTCCCCCACTTCTTTTCACTGCAAAACAGGGAAGTACTGTATTAATTTTATTCCTGTAAAAGAATTTGTACCCATTGGTACAGGTTGTAAAAGGGAATATTAACTATTAAAAATGTGCGCTATGAAAACTTTATTTATTTATCTGGTACTTGTAATATGGGCAGGCGTAAGTCAGGCTCAGGAAATTACAGAGTTAAAAGAAGCTAAGGTAGGTTTTGCCCCCCTTTCTTCGGAAGTTATCCGTGACGGAAACCAATTTTCTTTCATCGTAAAGGAATCCTACGCGGGTGATTTTGAGGCAAATCCATTAGCTTTTATGGAAGCCAACTTTGACATTCACAATTTCATTACTGTTCTAAAAGGTGAAAAATTTGATAGTTTCCAGGTCACCTTCAGCAGTAAAAAAGGCCATCTACTGGCAGATTTCGACAAGCATGGAAACCTGGGAACAACTTCTGAAAGGTTTAAGAACATCTTTCTTCCTGCAAGTCTGCGGGAGCAACTCTACAAAGATCATAAAGGATGGGAAATGGTTAAGAACGTCAGGGTGACCAGGGGAGAGAACGGAAAGGTGGATAAAGAATTCTATCGTATCACACTCCGCAATGGAGATGAAAGGAAAACTTTGAAGATCGACGGCATTACTGCTGAAAGAAGTGAAGTGGCGAGCAATTGATCTCTCCGGGATGAACAGAAAGAAAAAGACCGACAGGAAATTTTATCCTGTTGGTCTTTGCTGGTGAAGGAAAAAATAATCCCTCTAAAAAACCTGAATTAATCTTAAATTGTAAAGGATTAATTCTTAGAGCTATGAAAGCACTGGTGATCGACGATGAAGAACTCGCCCGCAGAAGGTTAGTGAATCTGCTGGAAGAGGTGCCGGAAATTGAGGTTTTGGGGGAATGTTCAAATGGCAGAACCGCTATTAAGGAGATAAACGAAGGTAAACCCGACCTTATTTTTCTCGATATCAATATGAAAGATATGAATGGGTTCGAAGTTCTTCAAAAAATAGAAGTGACCCCAAAGCCCATCGTGATATTTGTGACCGCCTACGATAATTACGCCAGCCGGGCTTTTGAAGTTGATGCCTTTGATTTCCTTTTAAAACCCTTCAAAGATCAGCGGTTCTTTAAGACCATAAAAAAAGTTCTTCAGATCTCCAAAAAGGAGGCCGATGTAAATTTTGAAAAAAGGATAAAAGAATTGTTTCGCATCTATTCCCAGGAATCAAAAGTGGCCCCTCCACCCGTAAGGATCCCGGTTAAGCAGGGGAACAAAACAGCTTTGATCAATCCCGCAGACATTCTTTATATACTGGCTTCAGGGTATTATGCAGAGATCTATACGGACAATAAAAAACATGTGCTCAGGGAATCCCTGGGAAATTTGATAAGCATCCTGGACAGTGAACTTTTCTTCAGGATACATCGTTCGGCGATCGTAAATGTGAATTATGTAAAGGAACTGGTGCATTCAGAATATTCTGAAGTTGATGTAAGAATGACCGATGATAAATTACTGCACATCAGTAAATCAAATAAGAAAGAGTTCCTGGAAAAATTAGGTATCTGAAAATGGGAATTTCAGCAATTAAAAAGTATATAGATCTTAAGTTGATCATGCTGCTGGCAGGATTCTATGTCTTGTTCGATATTGTTTTTATAGCAAGGTATGCTTACATGCGGGCCAATTATCCCAATGAGGTCTTTGAGCCCTGGTTCGATTTCCTGGTGTACAACATACTTATCGATTTTTTGGTGGTGGTGACCTATATGTCCCTAATCGCCATAAGTACCAAGAGATTCCTGCACAAGAACTATTCATGGGTAAAGATCATCATCATCCACACTATCTTTTCCATTTTAATTGGTTTGATCATAAGGTTGATTTTTGACCTGGTGGGTATTGCCACGGGACAAATTCCATTTTCTGAATACCAGGTGGCAGAAAGTCTGAGTAGATTCATGTACGTAATCCATCTCAACTTCCTTATTTATTTTGCCATGGTGTTCATTATATACACTTACTATTATGTGAAACAGGTCAAAGAAGCGGAGAAACAACGGGGGATGCTGGAAACCCAGTTGGTGAACACCAGGATGAAGATGCTGTCTTCCCAGTTACAACCCCATTTTCTCTTCAACACCCTAAACAGTATTGCTGTTCTGGCAGATCTCGACAAGGAAAAAGCGAAAGACACCATTGCAGATCTGAGTGATTTTTTACGTGAGATCTTATATAGCAGGAATGATAATGAAATTACACTGGAAAAGGAATTACGCACGCTGGAGTACTACCTTAATATCCTGAATGTGCGGTTCTCTGATCATCTCACCATAAAGAAGGATATTGACCAAAACCTGTTGAATAAAAAAATCCCGGCCCTGCTTTTACAACCCCTGATCGAAAACTCCATCAAACATGGTTATTCTTATGATCATACAGATCTTCATATTCAAATTTCTGTGAAGGAGAGGGATAATTATCTGATCATAAGGGTGGCGAACAACGGCAAAGCCCTGGCTTCAAAGCATGAGGAATTACTTCAAAACGGGGTGGGTCTTGCCAATATCAATGACCGTCTTCGTAACCTTTACCATGATGATTATTTCTTTGAGATAAGTAACATCTCTGAGAATGGTGCGGGAGTGCAAACAATTATTAAGATCCCTCTGCATGATTAACTGAAAATAAATTTTCTATATTGAACAATGCCAATAAATCTGCCATAAATGAGCTTTAAGCTTAATCGTTAACCCGGAAAATGCAATTTGAAAGGAAAAGTAAGAGTACTCCACAATGTCAATCACTTTCAACTGAAAAAAGATAAAACAGAATGTTCATGAATCATAAGTCTCATATTAAAAATCCCTGTACCCTCTTATTTCTTTGCCTGGTGTTTCTTTTTCAGTCCTGTTCTGAAAAGGATAATGAAAAATGCGACGGAGCCTGTACAGAGGAGTACCGTACCATTATAGTAAAAATCGTAGACAGTGAAGATCAACCCGTAGCTTTGGATAGTTTTAAAGTTGTCAATTTAAAAAACGGGAGGGATCTTACGATCCAGGTAGAGGAGGAGGTACTTCAAAGCATTCGGGAAAGAGGATCTTATCCGCTCTTCAGTGATAAATATGTTCAGGAATATATTCAGCAGCAACTTGATATTAACTTTACAGGCTTAATAGAGGGCGAGGAAGTTGTTAGTGAAGATTATAAAGTTGGTGCAGATTGCTGTCATGTGTATCATATTTCCGGTGACCTGGAGCTTACCCTGGAATAGTTGAAAAAGAAAAGAGAGGAGAAGGAACTGAGCTTCCCAACAATCTTTCTTAATTAATGGGTGTGGGTTTGCAGTCTTCCCATCATATGTAATCTTTCATAAATAAAATCCCCTGCCTAAACAGGGGAGTGGTTCTCCGGAATTCTATAGGGGGGAAAATTCAGAGATCAGTAATTATTGCTCTTAGGAAAGCAGGACCACGATTAAGGTGAATAAAATCACATAGATCCAACGGTCCTGCGGTTTTAATGAATCTTTTAGGTTTACCATGAATCTGGAAATTCAAGATCACCACCGTTTCAAGGTGTTTGCAAGCAAATAATCATACTATATATCTTCTGATCTTAATTGCAGCAGTGCTTTTTCGAAACCTTCTTTTCTTGCTTCTTCACCTTTAGAGGTAATCATAATTTTATCGTCAATTATATCAATAAAGCCAAATATCAGCAGCTTGTTTAAATTGTCTGTAAGGTCGCTTTCAGCAAGAATTTCGACGGCATCTCCTTTTGCAATAAATTCCAGTATTCTTTCTGTTGACCTCACGTAGTTGTAATAACATGGTTTTCAGGCAACAATATAGGATATCAGGTAAAGTGAGAATATGATCTTAATCATGTTTATGTCTAATAAACCATTCCAGGGTTTTATTAGAAGTAGTTTAGCTACATAAAAAGCCGGAGAAATATCCTGAATAGAAAATCAATGGAACAGGGCAGAAGGGTTAGATAGAGCTGAAAAATTTCCTCCCGAAATCTGGTGATGTAAATCAATCTCAATCAAATAGATTAACCCGGGAGGATCGTGTTTTTCTCCCGGGTGGAACCCATACCGCATTCTTTTTATATGTGGCTGGTAAGGAGGCGCAAATATTTTTTCAATTAATAGTATACCAAATGAAACAAGCCGGGCAGAAACAATAGAAATCTCCTCATGAACCTGCCTTAGCAATTTTCCTCCATATCTTCCCTTAGTTGCTCCAAAGACGCAATTTCTGTTTCACATCGAAACAAGTGATCCTGGTCTTCGGGATTCTTTTTTATCTCTTCAAGTAGATTTTCAATTCGGTCGTAAATTTGAGTTAATGTCATATATGCAGGGGTTTTTTGATTGTTTTCAACAGAATGTAATTTAGAAGTAAGTCTCTTTATAACGACAATGAACGAATATAATTTTATTTTTCAAACCGGTTTCCTGCCTCAGTAGGAGAAAAAAGAAGCAGGTGAATCTATACAACGTAGCCTATAAATATTCGGGTGTAATCCTATAACTTTACAAATGAGGAATTACTAAGAACCAGGAAGGTTCATAACACTATATACCATGGATGAAAAACAGGACAAAAGAATTGAAAAATTAGGGAAATATGATTCTCGTGGGGTACAAACCCTTTTCAGAACGCTTTCGAGAAATCATTATAATCTTTTAAAAATGGTGGATAATAAAGCCAGAATTGTTCTAACTGTGAATTCAATCATAACCTCTTTACTCATCGGGATTCAGGTTTTAAATGTGGAAGGTGTAGAGGTGAAGGAGAACTATGGGATAAGGATCCTGGTAATATCTGGTTTGTTATCAATGGTTATGGCTTTATTGAGTATGTTACCACATAGATATCTTGGAAAATCATTTCGGGAAAGTAATTATGAAGGAACCTTATATGCCGCGAATTTTTATAAACACTCCCTTGAAGATTTTAGAAAGGAGTTTGAACGCATAATGGCAGATGGACAGAGCCTTTATAATGAAATGATCAATGACCTTTATTTTCTCGGAAAAATTATAGTTACAAAGCAAAGACTTCTTATGTTCTCTGTGATGATATTTTTAACCGGGTTGACGGCAGCCATAATTTATTTTTTATGGAATGAAATTGCTTAAAACTAATTCATGTCGTTTTAACTAATTACACTCTCTGAAATTTTTGTTTGAAGAATAGTAAATTTTTTTACTGTTCTAAAAAAAGCCTTAAAATATGTGATTTGGCTCATATTCCATAGTCAGGATTTTGGATAAATTTGCCGCATGAAAAATGTAATTATTTTAATTGCATTGGTAATGCTATCTAAGCCATTATGGCCTGTAGTAGAATACGCGATCAATTACGATTACATAGTGGACAAGCTTTGTGAAAACAAGGATAAACCCGAAATGCAGTGTAACGGGAAATGTTATTTGACCGAACAATTAGCGAAAGAGGCTGCCGGCGAAGAACAAAACCCTTTCAGAAATAACTCTCAAAAAACTGAAATTCCGCAATTTATTATTTCTGAAGATCTTCCGGACTTCCAATTAGCCTGTACCGTTGAATTTAGTTCTGACAGGGACTTATTCTTCAAACCGAATTTATATAACTCCCTTTTCACCTCCAAAATACTACATCCTCCGCAGTCGTGATAATTATTAAGCGGTAGACCGTGGAATTTTTTTTGAATTTTCCCGGCACCCTATTTTTTTAATTATCAAAAGCAACAGCAAAATGAAACTATCTGTAAGAGTATTTCCTGTACGGGGAGTACTTCGAGGAAGGCTTTGGTATGTATTTCTATTATGGCTAATAAGCTTTGGAATATATGCCCAGGAGTCCCCTGTCGATAGCCTGAAAATGATCAACCTTGATGAAGTGGTGGTTATTTCGGCCGACAATAAACTGAATTATCAAAAACAGCGAAAACCTTTGTCTTCAATAGATGAGTTTTTGGAATCTGCACGAAGTATCAATATGGTCAAACGTGGTGCTTATGCCTGGGAGCCTCTTTTGAATGATATGGAATCTCAACGATTGGCTATTACCATTGACGGGATGCAGATTTTTGGCGCCTGCACAGATAAGATGGATCCTGTCACTTCTTATGTGGACGTATCAAACCTCTCTGAAGTGCAGATTCAATCTGGTCAGCAGGGAGCGGTTTTCGGGAACACAATTGGAGGGGGTATCAACCTCCGGGTAGACAAAAGCGATTTTAGGCCTACCGGCTGGAATGCTGCGGTAGAAAGTGCTTATGAAAGCAATAACCAGATGCGGGTATTTGGTGGCGAACTCAATTATTCAGATGAAAAATTTTATTTGAACACTGATGGAATTTACCGTATTGCTGAAAATTACGAGGCAGGCGGAAGCAAAGAAGTGGAATTCTCCGGATTTGAGAAATTTAACTTCTCCCTCAATTCAGGTTTTAAACTCTCTGAAAATCAATCCCTTTCAGCAACATTCATTTACGACGAAGCGAATAATGTAGGCTATCCTGCACTGACGATGGATGTATCACTGGCCAGGGCGTTTATTGGTTCTTTGAGTTTCAAACAGGATACTTTGCCCCGGAATTTCAGCAATTGGGAGACCAAGGTTTATTATAATAACATCAAACATGTAATGGATGACACCAAACGTCCAGATGTACCCATACATATGGATATGCCCGGTTGGAGTGATACTTACGGATTCTATTCCCAGGCTGAACTTACCGGGGGTAAAAATCATTTCTTTTTTAAACTGGATGGGTTTTTTAATCAATCTGTGGCAGAGATGACCATGTACCCCCGTAATAGTGATGAACCGCCAATGTTTATGTATACCTGGCCTGATGTTCACACACTAAATGTGGGGTTTTATGCTGAAGACCGGTTGACCATTAAAAAGGATTGGTTGCAACTTTCCTCAAGATTAAGTTATCATTTTAATACTGTAGCTGATGATTTCGGACTTAAGAGTTTAAAGATCTTTTATCCGGAGATGGAACGGGAGAATACCCGTTTTCTGAAAAGTTTTTCAGCCAGGTACCATAAAAATCTGGATGACATTTCCATAACAGGTCTACTCTCATATGGCGAGCGCGCGCCTTCGGTTTCCGAAGGCTATGGGTTCTATTTGTTCAACAGTTTTGATAACCATGATTACATTGGTAATCCCCATCTCGACACTGAAAGTTCAGTGGAATCCAGCCTTTCATTCAGCTATAGAAAACCGGCGTATGAAATAACTGCTGCAGCCACCTATTTTCATGTTTCAGATTATATAATCGGAAAATTGGACCCGTCATTAGAAACGATGACCATTGGTGCAGACGGAGTTAAAATGTACACCAATCTGGAATATGCAAGATTATTTAATACGTCTGTTTCAGGTCGTTACGTAGTTACCAGGGATTTAAGTTTAACCGGGCGGTTATCATTTCACCGTGGAGTGGATAATGAAGGGGATGACCTTCCACTCATTAGCCCGATTTCTTATCAAACGGCACTTGAATTCCACAAAAATCAATATTCAGCATTCCTTTCTGTTGAAGGTGCTGGAGAACAGACTAATTATAACCCTGCTTATGGGGAGACGAAAACAGCATCTTATGCCATAATATCGGCAGGTCTGGGCAAGGATTTTTTTGTCAACACCAATGAACTCCTTATAAAAGCCGGGGTTGAAAACATTTTCGATTCTTATTATTCCTCCTATACAGACTGGAACAACATTCCGCGAATGGGCAGGAACATTTATTTAACAATCTCTTATTCAATAAATTGAATTTAACACACAGAAAAATGAAAACACTCAAATATTTTTACACACTGATTATTATTGTAACGTTATTCACCGGCTGTTCAGATGATAGTGACCCGGTTTTTGAACCCAATCCTGTTGAGGGCCTTGAAAAGATCTATGAATTTACGGCTGAAGAATATTCTTTGGAACTCTATTCAGACAAACTTAATCTTGAGGTGGGATATAATGAAATATCCGTTCGTATAAAGGATTTGGCAAACAATGAATACCTTACCAATGCAGAAGTTTCCTGGATGCCCCTTATGCATATGGAAACCAAAGAGCACTCTGCACCTCACAGTACCCTGGATAATTCAGAGAGCAACTCTGTTTATTCGGGAACAATTGTGTTCCAAATGCCAGGAAATGAGACTGAATATTGGGATCTGGAATTAACCTTTAAAATCAATGGAAAAGTCATCACTGACACCTATGAAATAACTGTACTTCAACCTAATGAGGATCAAAAGAAACTACAGGTCTTTTTGGGAAATGATGATAATAAGTATATCCTTGCCTATGTAAATCCCAAAGCTCCGGAAATAGGGATTAATGATTTTACGGCAGTGCTTTACAAAATGGAGAATTTGATGGATTTTCCGTTGGTAGAAAATTATTCTATAACAGTAGATCCCAGGATGCCCGGTATGGACAATCACAGCTCTCCGAATAATCAAGACCTGGTATATAATGCCACTTCAGAATTATATGAAGGCAAATTGTCTCTCACGATGACAGGTTACTGGAAAATTAATCTAAAACTAATAAACGATGAGGGGGAAACCATAATGGGAAAAGATGTATCTGAATCCAACTCTGAAAGTGATCTTTATTTTGAACTGGAATTCTAAAATTCCAGAACATGAAAAATGCCGGCTCAGGTCGGCATTTTTTATTTAGCTAATAAGGAACAGGCTTGATCTAATTTGTATTGCAGGAATATCGGGGAAAGAACTATAAAGCAATTTCAATCTTTTTTCCAATTTTTATTTCAAATGTATCTGGAAGCTTAATTTACAAATCTAACTACAATGACAGCTACATAAGTAGCAGCCTGTGACATCTTCGAATTGACCTCTGGCCATTTTTACCGCTGTGTGGCAACTGGCAAAAGTTCCCAGGTATTCCAGCTTTTCTTTTTTAGGTAAACGATGACAACCTTCTTCATGTACCTCGTTTTCTCCAAAGAGTGTTTTTTCGGTATCTATATAATACAATTTCATCTTCCTTCTGTTTTAGATATTTACATTAGCTCATTTTTTTAAGTCGCTGCACTTCCTTTCCATGAGACTAAAACCTCAAAATTTCGGTCATGAGTCCGAAGCGAATAGTGGAGTTGTCGTTGTGATAGTAAATGTTATAATAATCTCTGCCCTTATAGAACTGGACGAATAATCCTATATCTTCCAGGAATTTTGGATGGTAGTAAACGGTCAAAGCGGCATTAAGTCTGTTCAGATCAAGCAGGTCCCAATCATTGATCTGATCAAGCATTAAAGTGGTTTCAAGTTTTACCGAAAAACTGGCCCTTCTGCTTTCAGAAAAAAAGAGCTTATCCACAGGGAGTTTATAGGCAAGTAAGGAATTGTGCCACCTCAGGCCGCTGTAGGTGCCTCGCATCTCAGGAAGCATCCATCCCGAGGGGTGAAATTCAACTGACGATTTGAAGAATCTTAAGGCATTTCGCTTCTGGTTGTAGAAGCTTCTGAGAATTCCAAGTTCAATAAAATTAGTAGCGAAATTTCCTGTTTCAAAATTGATCTCCGTTAAGGTTGAGTCTTTATAGAAACTACCGTCCTGCCCGTTAGAATGATGTGCGATTTTTCCGAAAACCGAAGTTTTTTTTAGCGGCCCTGTTTCAGAAAGCAGGTGGTAAATAGAAATCTGGGGTATATAGCTGGGGGTTTGCACGGGATAGGATTCTTTGTTGTACATCCTTAACCTGATCTGAGGGGTAAGGATGGCCATCAATTTTGAATCTGCCCTTTCCCTGATAACAAAATTTGGATTTACATTCGCTTCAAAAATGAGCGGTTCAAGGTTTCCAATATCGGTTGGAAATGTAACATAACTATCACTCTGGTTTACCAAAGCTATTTTGGTCAGATCCAGTTTAGGTAAGGTATCTAATTTATCCTGGGCAAATGAGATGATATGTAGTAACAGGAAAACTCCTGTCAAAACTTTGATTTTCATTTATAGATAAGCTTAATTTTTTTTACGGCATTTTTAGAAAGTTCAAAGCTGGCTTTTGAAAAATCAGGGCGATTTGAAAGGGAAATTTTATCGAAGTTAGTCAGGCCAAAGCCTTCTTTTGGAAAAAATAAGGTTTTGTCAATTTCCGCATTATTGTTTTCATCATGAAGGATGGTGACCGCATAACGTCCCTTGGGAAGATCTTCAAAAACGACGAATGATTTGCCATCTTCGATCTTACAAACTTCTTTTTTAAAGTATTTTTTCAGTTTCTCGTCGGGGATGGTTCCATCCCGGTTGTAAAGTGCAAATTGGGCGACACCTTTGGAGTTCCTGAAATTGTCTACTTCTACCTTGAGGGAATAAAGATTCTCCTGAGGGGTCTGTGCTCTTGAGGATCCAAATATGAAAATTCCCAGTATCGACAATAGTGTTATTTTGATTGTTTTCATTTTTATATGTTTATTGTAGATTTATTGAATGCAAAGAAGGTAAGAACACTGGTTAGAGCTATTCTTACTGCTATGGCTCCCAGGGTTTCCAGTTCATAGTCCTGGCCGGTGGTAATTAACAGGATTAAAAAACCAAGGTTGACAATCAGAAGTAATAAGATGCCTGTTAGCACGGGTAACGTCCATCTTTTGGAATAAAATAATCCGGCTGCAGCCAGCAGATAGAGCGGACCGGTAAGAAGATTCACCCAAAGAATAAAGGAGGGGAAATTTCCTTCTTTTTCGAGAACATCAGAATATCCGAACAGAACCGAGCTACTGGCAAAAATAGTGACCAACCCGAATATCACGGCTACAAGGCTCAATAGATATTTTAGTTTCATTTTGCTCATTTTTTTTTCAATAAGTGGGTTTTTTCAAACCTAATTTGTCTTCTTATAACTCCATACCGCAAGGGCATTCATTACCAGGGCGTATCCCGAAATGATGGTTAGCTGGGGTATGATATCTATAAAGCCCGATCCTTTGAGCATTACCATTCTGATTATTTCGACAAAATACCTGATGGGATTCAGGAGGGTAATTTTTTGGGCCCAATCAGGCATACTCTCTATGGGGGTAAAGAGGCCGCTCATCAAAATAAAAATGACAACAAAGAACCAGGCAATAAACATAGCCTGTTGCTGGGTTTCGGTATAATTAGAAATAAACAATCCCATTCCCAGGATCACCAGGAGGTAAATAGTGGTAAAAAGGTAAATAAGCGGAATGCTCCCAATCATAGGCACTGCAAAAATGATCTTTGAGATCAAAAGACCTATGGTCATGATAAGTAAACCAAGGGCCCAGAATGGAAACAGCTTTCCTATTATGAACTGGTATTTTTTTATAGGGGTCACATTGATCTGCTCCAGGGTGCCTATCTCTTTTTCCCGAACAATATTCATCCCCGAAAGGAAAAGGGTCAACATGGTGACCAGGAGGACCAGGATCCCAGGAACCATGAAGATCTTGTAGTTAAGGGTATTATTGTACCAGAAAGAGGGGACGGTCAAAACTTCAATTTTTTTATTTTCCAGGGGATCAAAGCCGGTTGTGTTGATTGCAATGTTCCTGTTGAAGGTTTTAATGATTTGATTGATATAAACACTTTCTACTCCTGCTTTTGAGCCGTCTATTGCATTGATATATACTCCCAGATCAACTTGCTGTTCCCTGATAAGCCGGGTGTGAAAATTGGTAGGGATCTCCAGGATGACATCTACTTCTCCCTTTTCCATGGCTTCATAAGCTTGTGTATGGGAAGGGAAGGAGTGAAGAATATTAAAATAGGCAGAGGCTTCAAAATTCTCTACCAGAGCCCTCGAGGTTGAGCTCCTGTCATGATCAACATAGGAGAATTTGATATTTTCAATATCGAAGGTGGCTGCATTAGACAGAATTATCAATTGCAATAAGGGAAGAACAAAGATGATGGGTAACATTCCTTTATTCCTGAATATTTGCCGGAACTCCTTCTGTACGATATAACTAATGGTCTTCATTATTCTAACCTTATTTTATATTTTTTGATACTCAGTCCAATCAGAAAAACAGCCATAGCCACCAGGATCACTGTTTCCTTCCACAGATAAATCAGTCCGACCCCTTTCAGCATTATCCCTTTCAGAATGATGATAAACCATTTGGCAGGAATAAAGTGGCTGATATACTGCAGCAAAGCAGGCATGCTGGAAATAGGGAAGATGAATTCTGATAGCAGGATCACGGGCAGCATCAATCCCATCAGGGAGATCATCATGGCTGCCTGTTGGGTTTCGGCAATGGTGGAGATCAGGATTCCCAGTGCCAGGGCAGTAATAATGAACAGCACGGTTTCGAAAGCCAGCAGGATCAAACTACCTTCTATAGGCATTCCAAAAATGGTTACCCCCAGGATAAGAATGACCAACGCGTTTATGATGGAAAGGAAGATGTAAGGGAAAACCTTTCCCACAACTACCTGTACCGGTTTCAGGGGAGAAACCAGTAAGATCTCCATGGTACCCAGTTCCTTTTCCCGGGTTATGGAAATAGAGGTCATCATTGCAGATACGAGCATGAGGATAACCGTCATGACCCCGGGCAGAAAATTGAAAACACTTTTAAGCTCTGCGTTATAGAACATTCGTGTCTCAATGTCTATTTGAACCCCGGGGGCCGATGTGCTGTTCAATTCCTGTTGGTAATGTTGAATGATAGATTGCACATAATTTACAATGGTATTGGCCGTATTAGGTTCTGTAGCATCGGTGATCACCTGGATTTTAGCGAGGTGGAGGGCGTGCAGGTTTTCGGCGAAACCTTCTTCAAAGACCAGGAAGGCCTTAACTTCCCCTTTTTTAAAGACGGCTTCTATCTCGTTTTCATTGTCTACTACATTTTCTATGGTGAAGTAGCCAGAGGCATTTATTTTGTCTATGATCTGAAGGGTCTCGTGATCTTTTGATTTATCCAGGATGCCAATTTCCACGTTATTGATCTCGTTGGTTATGGCAAATCCGAAGAGAAGGATCTGGGCTATGGGCATTCCAAAAAGAATAAACATGGAGCGTTTATCACGAAATATGTGATAGAATTCCTTTTTTACAAACCCGATAAAACGTTTCATAAAAGTTATTTATATATGGGTGTTCTTTACTTTATGATCTTATTCGACATTCCTTGCCAGTTTCAGGAATACCCCATCCATTGAATTGGCCCCAAACTCCTTTTTCAAATTTTTCGGGGTGTCAAGTGCTTCTATTTTTCCCTCCACCATTATGGAAACCCGGTCACAATATTCAGCTTCATCCATGTAATGGGTAGTGACGAATATGGTAGTTCCCTGGGAAGCCTGTTTATAGATCAATTCCCAGAACTGGCGACGGGTAATGGGATCTACCCCTCCCGTGGGTTCATCAAGGAAAACGATCTTGGGTTCATGGAGTAAAGCCACTGAAAAAGCCAGTTTTTGCTTCCAACCCAAAGGGAGCGCCCCTACCAGTTTATTAGCCACATCTTCCAATCCAAGACTTTCAATGATTTCCTGAATCTTGGTTTTTATCGTTTTTCGCTCCAAACCATAGATTCCCCCGAAAAAAGTGATGTTCTCTTTGATGGTGAGATCATCATACATGGAGAATTTCTGGCTCATATACCCAATATTCCGCTTGATCCTGTCAGGTTGGGAATACACGTCCAAACCGGTCACAGAAGCCTCACCGGAGGTAGGCTTTGAGATCCCGATGAGCATTTTCATCGCGGTGGTCTTCCCTGCACCATTCGCTCCAAGGAAACCAAAAATTTCCCCTTTATAGGTCTTAAAGGAAATCTCATTCACGGCGGTGAACTCACCAAATTTCTTGGTAAGATTTTCTACCTCTATGACGGTTTCTTCAGACTTCATTATCTGTGGTTTTTATGTCCTTCATCCTGGCCAGATCCATAAAAACATCTTCAATGCTTGGGGATGTAGGGTTAATACTTATATTCTCATGACCTCTTTCTGATAAAAACTGCTCTAATTCTTCAGGACGGAAGGTCTCATTTGAATGGGTGTAATGAACAAATTCTCCAAAGGCATAGACGCTTTCATTTTCGGGATACTCTTTCAGATCCTGAATTAATTTGTACATATTTTTTGCTTCTACATTGAAGATCTCCTTATCATGCTGGTCAATTATGTTAGAGGGAGAGTCTATCTTTAATATTTTACCACCCTGGATGAGGGCGATGCGATCGCAAAGGGCAGCCTCATCCATATAGGGGGTGGAAACCAGGGTGGTAATTCCTTTGTCATTTAGTCTTTTCAGCATGTCCCAGAATTCCTTTCGGGAGACGGGGTCTACCCCGGTTGTGGGTTCATCAAGGAACAAAACCTTCGGTTTATGGATAAGGGCACAGGACAGTGCCAGCTTTTGTTTCATTCCCCCCGAAAGTTTTCCGGCCCGTCTCTTTTTAAAAGGTTCGATCTGCACATATATATCTTTGATCAGGTCGTAATTCTCTTCTATGGTAGTGCCGAAAATGGTCGCAAAGAACTCAAGGTTTTCTTCCACAGTGAGGTCCTGGTACAGGGAGAATCTTCCCGGCATATACCCGACAGATTTGCGAATTTCCTTATAATCCTTCACCACATCATATCCTGCGACCGTAGCTTCGCCTTTATCAGCAAAAAGCAGCGTGGTAAGGATCCTGAAGAGGGTTGTTTTTCCGGCACCATCAGGTCCTATAAGGCCGAACAGTTCGCCCGGTTTCACCTCAAAGGAGATGTCTTCGACCGCTGTGACCTTTTTGTAAGATTTGCTGATATTATTTAATGTGATGCTCATATTGTCTTTTTAAATGATCTACTCTGCAGTGGACACCCACATTTCAGCAGGCATTCCAATTTTGAGGGAACCGTCATTCTTTACCTTTACATCAACCCCATAAACAAGATTTGCTCTTTCCTCCCTGGTTTGGATGGTCTTGGGGGTGAATTCTGCCGAAGAGGAGATCCAGGTTATCTTCCCGGGGAATGACTTCATATTTTCCTTTTTGGAATCAATCTTTACAGTTACTTCCTGGCCCAGTTCTATATCTGAAAGCTGGGTTTCACTAATGTATACCCGCAGGGTCAGAAATTCCATATCAGCTATTTTATACAATGGTTTTCCGAACCCTGTGATTTCCCCCGGCTCGGCATATGCGGCCAGGACGGTACCTGTTATAGGGTTTTCAACGGTGCTTTTTTCTATCAGGTCATTGATCTTCCCTATCTGGGCGTCAATTAACCGGCTTTCATTTACGATAGGGGCATTCCCGGATTCGACATTCTTTATTTCTTCCTTTATCACCTGTACTTCTCCTTCAGCCTGGTCAACCTGCCTTTGGGTAGCTGCATTTTCTGTGAAAAGGTTCCTTAGCCTTTTCTCTTCCCGTTGAGCATTTTTTAATTTTTCGTTGAGTACATCAATTTGTGAAAAAACACCCTGAGATCTGGAGGCTACTGTTTTTTTGGAAGCCAGTAATTGTTGCTTTTCCCAATGAAGTTGCGTGGTATCGATAAGGGCAACCTGTGTCCCGGCATCAATTTTCTCCCCCTCGCGGACATTAAAATATTTGATCTTCCCCTGGGCTTCTGCAGAAACTATGATCTCTGTTGCCTCAAAGTTGCCATATCCGTCAGCTTTATCTTCATCACTGCAGGATGTAAAAGCTAAAAGTGTAAATGATGCCAGTATTAAAATTCCTTTTTTCATTTTGGTCTAATTTTCAGTATTTCCTTTTATGACCTTGTAATCTGCTTTCGCCATTTCAAGATCTATCTCATGGAGTTGTTGGTTTATTTTTGCTTCGTATAAATTGTTGAATTCGGTGAGGTATTCTGAAGGGGTGATCACCCCGTTGTTAAGTTGTGAATTGGCTGTTTCGACTATTCCCTCGCGTAATTCAATGATTTCCCTGTCCTTAACCAGCATATTCTGGATTTTGATAATGTTCCTGTCCGCTTCCTCCAGTTCAATATTATTATTGAAATTGAAACTCTCTCTCTCTGCATCTATCAGCTCCTTTGAAATGTCGAGGGATCTTTTTTGTTCTTTAACCTTTCCCCAGTCAAATACATTCCAGTTCAGTTTTATTCCCACCATGTAAAAATCCTGAAATGAATTATCAAGGAAATTATATCCGGGTTTACCATAGCCTCCCTGGGCAAAACCATAAATGTTGGGATAAAGATTTTTTGAAAGAAGGTTTTTGTTTTCGTCCAGTTCTTTTTCTTTGAGGTCGAAGAACTCGTTCTCAGGCCGCGATCCTTCCCCTTGAATATACATTCCCTGATCAGGTAATTCCAGGACGGTCGTAGTGTCTACGGGTCTGGCTATATACGCAGAGAGACTTTTTAAGGCTGTGTGAAGCTGGGATTCCACCTCATCCTGTTGTTGTTTAACTTTTAATATTTCAGCTTTTAAGACGTCCTCAGAAGCAGGTAAAGCCGTACCGTATTTTACCTGGGATTGCAGTTCATCTACTCTCTCAGCCAGGACCTCCTGTTTTGAGTCCAGAAGCGCCATTTGCTCCCTAAGCTGCAGGATCCCGAAATAATACCTGTTGATCCTTTTCTTTATTTGGTAAAGAGAGATCCTTACCTCTTGTGCCTGCGACCTGTACTCTAACTCTTTAAGTTTACTCCGGGTATTTATCTTGCCGCCATTGAAGATCAACTGTTCAACATCCAGGGTAGCCCGGTACTGGTCTTTGTCAACTGTTTCAAGACTTTGTTCCCCAAAATCCAGGGGGATCTCTGTAACATCTGACTGATAACTTGCTTTCGCATTTAAATCTATTTTTGGCAGGTAATCTTTCTGGATTACCTCCAGTTCACGGGCAGTCTTGTCTTCCAGAAGTGAGATCTGACTGGCTAAAGGATAATTTTCTTCTGCGAGGTCATAGCACTCCCCAAGGGTCAGGATTTCCTGGGAGGAGGCCGGGAAAGTGACAAAAAGCAATATCAATACAATTATCTTATTCATTTTTTAAGTACTTGATTAATAGATCAGAGATTTCTTCTTTCCTTTCTTCCATCATTGCCTTGTAGGTCTTATCATCCAGTTTCAGAAAACCTTTAAAAAGGGGGGCAGCTAAAAAGGGAAATATGTTGAGCGACAGGAGGTGGATAAAAAGCTGTTCTGCTTTTATAGGTCTGATATTACCGTCGCGGACTTCTTTTTCGACCTGGGCCCGGAAGTTCCTGAAGTCGGGGAAGCCTTTTTTCTCCTGCAGGATCTTTATAAAATCAGAATCTCTGTTCAGTTCCTGGATGATAAAATTGGGCAGGTAGGGGTGCTTCTGGATAAAATCTATATAGCTGTGGGTGAATTTCCTAATCTTTTCAAAAAGTTCGGTGTCATCATTCACCACCCTGTTGATCTCTGGCGCGATCAGGGAAAAGGCCTTCGAAAAAACGGCTTCAAATAAAAAGCGTTTAGTCCTGTAGTAATAATGGAGCATGGCTTTATTGATCCCGGCTTCATTGGCGATCTCCTGCATCCTGGCCCCATCCATCCCTTTGCGCTGGAAAATTTTTTCTGCGGCATCTAAGATCTGGTCTTCTGTTTTATCGTCTTTCATATTTTTTATTTTCAAGTTTAACTATATTGTTTAACCAAACAATTTAACCATATGGTTGACAAATATAATAAATATTCCAGTTCCATAAAATTGGCAAATGTTAAATTCTGAAATCAGTCATATTTTGGTTTAATGAACCACAGGTCCTGCAGGCTAATATTTATGGAAAAGAGATGGAATTTTTCCTGTATTAGCGTGGTGGAAAGCTGTCCTTCTTTCCCGTAGGAATAGTGCAGGTTCAACATTGATTTGGTCCTTCTGTTAATGGGAAGCCCCACTCCCAGGTTGAAAGCGTAGTTTTCAACTCTTTCGCCACCTATTTCAAGATTACCGGTATCATATTCAATGCCTCCGCGGAATTCTATAAGATCAAAGTATTTTAACGACCTCCCTCCCGAAGAGAATTCCAGGCCAATTCCGAATAAATCCTGGTCCACATATTCTCCCAGATTGTCAGATTGATTGGTTGCCGTCCAGAAATTTCTTTTATAATCAAGGAAAGCCGTCATTTTTTCACCTAACCCGGTTTCTATTCCCATTCCAATTTCAAGGGGCAGAAAAAAGCTTTTAATATCAATGTCATGAGATGCTTCCAGATTTTGTCCTTCATATACCTGTGAAATTCCCTGCACCTGTCCTCCAAAAAGTTCTGAGGGTGAATTGATCACCAGGCCGGTCGTGAAATTTTCTTTCCAGTCATACTGCACCCCTAATCCTACCCGGCCCCCTACGTAATTATTAATTTCATTCACCACAACTGCGCTGGTACCAACGAGGTTCATTTCCTCTTCTGTTATTTTTCCGAAAATAACCGATCCGGCAATTCCGAGTCTTAATCTTTCAGAAAGGGAGGTGCCATAATTGACCTTAAAATCGTTGAGTCCTCCTGAACCTTCTATTGTGCTAAAAAACTGCCTTTCTGTGCCTTCAATGTCGGTTTCAATTCCGTAGATAGAATATCCTACGTTAGTATAGGGAAGGAGGCTTACCCCCATGCCCGATTTTTCTGAAAGCGGAAATGCAATCGCGATGCTTGAAAAGTTACCACTACTTCGAGATTCGGTCTCCCCGGCCTGGGTTAAATAGGATTCCTGATATCTGAAACCCACGTCATAAAAGAAGTTTTTTAAAGGAATTGCAGCAAAGGACGCGGGGTTTAAGAGGTTTATCCCCTCATTTGAGGAAAGAGCAATACCAGCTTTTCCCAGGGCATTTGTTTTTCCCGCCCCCAGTTTATTGGTCAATCCTAAACCGTAGTAAGAATAGGGGGAACTGGAAAGCTCATTATTCTGAGACAGGGTCTGGATGGTGTAAAACAGGAGGAATAGAATTGAAAAGTGAAATTTATTCATTGTAAATGGCATAGGTTATTTCAATTTTCATCTTTTTCTCCTTTTCAGCACCCTCTGAGAACAGCTCAAAAGCATCTACAGAGGTGGTCAAATCCGGAGCATAAATTAAGAGAGACCAGTTATCCCCATCGTATTCATTAATTTTATCATCAATAAACTTTTTTAAAGAGACTGAATATCGGACAGAGTTGAACTCATCTTCCTTTTCTACGATTTTTGCGACTGTTGGCTGGTTGTGGTAACCCACAACATCACCTAATACCTCATTTCTTTGGTTAATGATAAAAAGACGAAGAGAATCTTTGACGGGACGAATGGCTTCATCTCTTGAGGTATTCAAATAAAACTTCAGTTGGGCTTCTATCATACTTCCTGTTCCTTCAATATCTTCAAGGCTTTTTAAATGGGGTATTTCAATTTTTGTGGCAATACCGGTTCCACCCTGGATAAAACTCCTGTTATCTGTCTCACTGCTGGGAAGGCTTTCCAGCTGAGGAGGTAAGTCTGGCAGAATGTCTGTAGTTAATGAGGCAGAAGTATTGTGAAAAGTATTTCCCTGTATTACTGCAAGATCAAGTGTCTCTTCCAGATCAACTAATTCTTCCTTATTGGTATAATATAGCCTTAGGAAGCTATTTTTAGAGAAGCCAAGTATTGCCGTGCCCGAATCTCCCGGCTCCACCAGTAAGCCCTGATATCTGTTTAAAAAGTTATCAGAATTGGTAATTTCCTTACTCTGTAAATTTTTGAAAATTTCTTCCCCAAACTGTTTATCCAGCGTAATATGGATAGAATCCTTTGATCCCGGTCTTGGACTAAATTCGTGTTCAGAAAGTATATCTGTGGAAGTAGTATAGTTACTGGTATTATAATAGAATTGATCATGAGGTTTGAGTTCCTGGGTCACTTCAGAAATCAGGAACTTCTGGCGAAACAGGGTGTCGTTTGAACTGTAACCGTCATACCTTAGAATAAAAGCAATAGAATCGTATTCTGCTTCAGAATCAATTGAATAATGAGTGGGTAAAAATTGGAAATAGGACTTACTTTTTATTTTACCAAAAACGGGGTCGGTATATTGTCCTATCAGCAGGCGATTAGATCCTGAAACAATCAGGGAATCGAGTTTAAGTGTTGATGACTTCAACGTAAGGGTATCAAATAAAAGAATTCTGGTACTACTGTTTATCCATCTGTCTCCTACTGAAGATTCCTGATCTTCCTGGCTACAGCCAACTGCTGTAATGATTAAAAGTATATAGGTGAAACTGCGCCAATTCATTCTGCCTGCTGTTTAATTTCAGGCAAACATATTCAGGGAGATACCGTAAATAAAGGATTTTAGACAGAACGGTAAATTTTCCATTCCAGGCCGCATATTTTGTCTATGAAAACGCTCTGCGGAACTTCGTCTTGAAAATCTGCCGGTTGGACGACCTTTTCTTCCTATTGATCTAATTTGTTTTTTCCGCAGAGGATACAAAGATATTTTTGATCAAAATTCAATAATGAAGATGGAAAACAGATTGGTGTTGATGCTGGTTTTAGGTCTGGGAACTAAAGGTTTTGCACAAACCTATAGTGATAATATAGGGTATCAGTACAGTCTCTATCTTTCCGGAAAAGAATATACTACTATTAGTAAATCAAAATTATATACCAATTTCAACAACCGGCTTTTTCACCTGAATTTAGCACATACTCTCCGGCTCGAAGTTGATCAACTCGAATTACCTATAGAATATTCAATAAACGGGAGTAGTACTTTGAACGTATATGATTTCAGCTATGCTGTTGATTTAAGCTACGGGGTTTCAGATTTTATGGAACTTCATTTAGAGGTCGAACCTACCCTTACCAGCAATCTCGGGAAGGCTATCTCTTCTGAAGATCTCTATTTATTTGGAGAGGCCTTTGCTTTATTGACAGGGGAATTAAATTCCCGGCCCTATCATTTACAATTGGGAATAGCTTATTCCAGATACCTGGGAGAACCAGAATTACTTCCAGTGGTGACCTTCTCAACCAGGATTTCAGAAAAATTGTCTGTAAAACTGGGATTCCCTGAATCTAAAATCACCTACAGTTTGATGCCTTCCGGTACTTTAAGTGCGGGGCTTCAATACGAAGGTAAGTATGTAAATTTAAGTTCTCCCTTATACCTTGAAGAAAATGGTTCAACCGAAAAATTAAAGTGGGAGTGGACCTCCTTAACCATGGATTATTCTTATGTGTTAAATGAGTTATGGTCATTTGAATTTGGTGCAGGTTACCTTTTAAAGAATAATTTTTCTTTAAGGAATGAAAATGAGGAAACACTGTCAACCTTTAAGCTGGAACCCTCTCCCTTTCTTTCCTCCGGGATCAAATTAATGTTTAACTAAAAATAAAATAGAAAGAAATGATAAAGAAGAAATTAGTAGTGGCGGCATTACTTCTGGGTCTTATAAGTGTAAGTTGTAGTACAGATGACGATTTCGAAAGAGGGAACTGGATAAGGCGATCTGTATTTGACGGAATGCCTCGAACGAATGCAGTCTCTTTTACCATTGAAAGAAAGGGTTATATGGGAACGGGTTACGATGGAGATGATTATTTGAATGATTTTTGGGAATATGACATAGATGGAAACTACTGGGTGCAAAAAGCAGATTTTCCGGGGAAACCCAGAAGTGCAGCGGTGGCTTTTGCAATTGGAGATAAAGGATATTTAGGCACAGGTTATGACGGTGATGTTGAACTGATGGATTTCTGGGAATACGATAGCGGGACTAACACCTGGAGTCGTAAAGAAGATTTTGCAGGGGGAATTCGCAGGGAGGCTATTGGTTTTGGTGCTGCAAACCGCGGATATATTGGTACGGGATATGACGGAAGTAATGACCGCAAGGATTTTTATACCTATGATCCGGCAGAGGATAAATGGGAAGAATTATTTGGATTTGGCGGGGAAAAAAGAAGATCTGGCGCCTATTTTATAATCGATGGTATGGTTTATATAGGTACGGGGGAAAGTAATGGCCTGTATAAAGATGATTTCTGGGAATTTAATCCGGAAACTGAAATATTTACCAGGAAAAAGGATTTGGATGATGATGATGATTACTCAATAATGCGATCAAGGGCAGTTGGGTTTAATCAACATGGGCTGGGATATATTTCGACAGGTTATAAGGGCGGTGCCCTCTCAAGTATTTGGGAATATGATCCCCAAAATGATGAGTGGGAAGAAATCACTCCCTTTGAAGGAGTAATGAGACAGGATGCTGTAAGCTTCAGTACGGGGGACAGGGCGTTTGTTGCAATGGGAAGATCAGGAACGATTTACCTGGATGATATATATGAATTATTCCCTCAACAGGAATATGACGATGAAGATTAGTTGTTGGTTTATTTATTTTTTGTTTAGCAGGAACCTAAAGTTTTCTCCTGTAATCCTCCACTTTTACGGTGTAGAAGACTTTAGGTTTATTTTTTGAGCATGGGAATTTTCACAAGAACTTTTAATTATAGTTTTTTAATCGCCGGGGTGCTTGTTTCATTGGGTGCAGTTCTTTTTGGAATGAATTATGTGCTCATAAAGAATAAAGCAAAAAAGACTGATCTTCAAATAGAGGTGTACGAGTACGGAACCGGTTATGGCTATAGAATTTTTTCAGAAGAAGAAATATTAATTCAGCAGAATTTTATACCTGCTTTAGAAGATAAACGGCCTTTTTGTGACCGGGAAGAAGCTGATAGGATAGCTTCTTATGTAGTACAAAAGATACGACAAGGATCAAATCCTGCGATCTCTCTTTCAGAATTAAGAGAATTGAAAATTTCATTTAATTGTGCTGAATAAGGAAAAGATGTTTGAAATTTTTCAATGGCACAGAGGGAAAATAATTCTTCTGCATCTATTGATCTGGCTTACTTTAGGAGTCATAAATTATTTGCCTGATTATCTCATCCTGGGAGATTACACCTATGGCTTTCCCTTGACATATGTAGGATATGTTCTGCTTTTTTATTTGAATTATTCAATTCTGGTTCCCCGGCTTTTACTAAAGCAGCGTATCTCTTATTACGTGGCCTCTGCAGTTTTACTGCTCACATTGTCTGTTATGTTAGGATATATGATGGAGCCATTGACATCACCCTTACACGCCTTAAAAGAATCATTTTCCACTCTTGAGATTTCGCCTTTATTTAAGACCCTTACGCTAATGCGTATCCTCGTAATAAATCTGGCTTTTTTAATCACAGGGACGACAGTGAGGTTGTACAAGGAATGGATGAAGAACAGAATACAGGAGAAGGAACTGGAACGTCAAAAAATCAATGCAGAATTGAAATTTCTGAAAAACCAGTTAAACCCTCATTTCCTGTTTAACTCTTTAAATAGTATATACTCTTTAACCCACAAAAAAAGTCCTGATGCTCCTGAGGCTGTTATAGCACTTTCAGAATTAATGAGATATATGCTTTATGAGACCAACCATACGACGGTTTTATTGGAAAAAGAGGTAAATTACATTCGTAGATTTATCCAATTGCAACGTTTACGATTGTTGAACTCGACCATGGTGAATCTCGAAGTTTCAGGTAGCGTTACTAATCAAAAGATTAAACCTCTTATCTTAATTTCTTTTATTGAAAATGCTTTCAAACATGGAACAGATGAAAAGGGGAACTCAATTGTAAATATAAAAATTCATGTAAACGAGAATCAATTGATCTTTTCCTGCTCAAATTTTTTAAAGAAACAGCCCAATGAGAAAGAATTTTCGGGGATTGGATTAAAAAACAGCAAGAAACGACTGGATCTTTTATATCCTGGCGCTCATATTTTTGAGGTGAGACAGGAAGAAGATAATTATACTGTAAAATTAACCCTTATTCTGGATTAGTGATGACCGTTGTAATTATAGATGATGAACCCTTAGCAATAGAAGTTATCGAATCCTATTTGGCCCAGGTTGACGGTATGGAGCTTTTGGCAACCTGTACCAATCCTCTTGATGCTATAAAGATCCTGAATAAAAGAAAGGTTGATCTTATTTTTTTAGACATAGAAATGCCAAATTTCAACGGTTTGGAACTGGCTAAAAATATTGAAAACCTGCCCCAGATTATAATTACTACTGCATACTCTCAATACGCTTTAGATGGTTATGAATTGAATGTGACAGATTATTTGATCAAACCTATTCCCTTTCCCAGGTTCTTAAAGGCTATCGCAAGGGCTAAAAACAATCATGAACTTGAGTTACGTTCAAGAAGGGTTCATTTAGATGAAACTGTGGTTTCTGAACCGGATTTCCTGTTCATAAAAGCAGAATATGACCGGGTGAGGGTTAATTTAAATGAACTGGCCTACATTGAAGGTCTAAAGGATTACTTGAAGTTCCATTTGAAACCACAAGGGAAGGCTGTATTAACCTTATCCAGTTTTAAAGAAATTCTTGAAAAACTTCCGCCCTCCAAATTTTTAAGGGTACACAGATCTTTCGTGGTAAATATTGATTTTATAACCGCCATACAGAAAACCAAAATACTGGTAGGAGAGGTAAGGATACCCATTGGAGACAAGTATAAAAAAGAAGTCTTCAAGCGATTAAATCTTTAAGGGTAAACTATGCTACTCCCTTGAAATAGTTCTCTACACTTAGGCGACAGGTCTTACTGCAGCAGGATTTTGAGAAGAAACTGATTTCCGAAGTGCTGCCGTACAGGGAATTTAAACCTTCCCGGGAATCTATTCGGGATTACTACCAGAAAAATCCAAATGCTCCTTTTTGTAAGAGGTATGGGTATATAGAACCGGAGTTAGAAAAATTAGCTGTTATTTCACGCAGAGGGCGCAAAGCTTAAAGCGCAAAAGACGCAAAACAGTTATAGATTATTAGCTAATCTATGAATCCCTTCTTTAAGGGATTTGTTATTAAAATTAATTAGCAGTCCCAGCTTTTTATCTGCAAGTTTTAAATAAGTGAGGACCTGTGAAAAATGAACAGGAGCAAGATTCTCAATAGATTTTACTTCAACGATTACTTTTCGATTCACCAGGAGGTCTATCCGATAACCCACCTCCATTTTGATCTCCTTATAAACGAATGGCATAAGAACCTGCTGCCGGACATCAAATCCATAATTACGTAGATCATAAGCCAAAGCATTTTCGTACGCTGACTCCATTAGCCCCGGCCCTATTTTACGATGCAATTCTAAAGCACAGCCAATAATTTTATAAGAAAGTTCATTTTCTGTCATTCTTCAATTTACAAATTCTCTGCGGCCTTTGCGAAAAATTTGCGCCCTTTGCGTGAAAAGAACCTGAAGATTCACAGGATCGTTACCTGAATTTCTCTATGCTCTAAATTTTAATTTAATCTCTGTGGTCCTTGTGTGAGAATTCAGGAAATCCGCCGATGATATCAAACAGAGCAAAGTAAGTTTAAAAGGAGAATACGGAGAAATTCTGCGTAGATCTGCGTGCACAATTATCAATGATCAATAATCAAATATCATGATGATTTGAGTTGTGGAAATTTGAAAATTTAACGGGAGAGACTTTTAAGGGATCAAGGACTAATTAACCAATCCCCGATTAACCAATCCCCAAATACCCAATCCCCAATTAACCCATCACCGATTAACCAATCCCCAATTAACCAATTAACCACTCACGAATTAACCATCTCACAGCAGCACCAACGGCGCAATGAAACCAATCCGCACCTCATTTTTGTTGTAATTGGATTGCCCCAGGTTTTCGATGGCATAATCTGAATAATCATAATACCTGCCTATGTAGGCAAGGAAAAACCGGAGGTCGATCTCTTTGAACGGACTGTAATAAATGGTGGGGATCATCCCATAGCTCGTTCTGAAGTGGTCCCTGTCTCCCTGCATTTCCCCTAAGGCACTGCTGGTCATGAGGGTGAGCAATCCTTTAAATCTCGGGCTGAAACGGTATTCTGCCCTTAACCAGTTTTCGGCATAGGTAACCTCCTCGGCGATCTGGTCGTTGCCGAGAATTTCGGTCATGATGCCTTTTGTATCCACCTCTTCAAAGCTGTAACCAAAGTCATACATGAGGGTGAGGTCCCGGTGCTGGTATTTATGCCCCAGGGTAAAAAAGTAGGTGCCCCTGCTTCTTACCTGGTTGGAATAACTCAGGCTGTAAATGGTCTGGATCTTTTTATCGAAAAAACTGCCACGCCAGTTCCCCACAACGGCCACCGGCCAGTCGGGTTCCCTTATATTTTCCGCCACCACATCACCATAAAGATCGTCGTAATGCATGGTTCGGGAGTTAAGCACCTGCAACCCGAACTTATGATTGGGCAGGGCCTGGTAGGTAATTCCGGCCCCGGTAACATAGGCCAGGGCATTGTTGTAGATATCATTGAATTCCAGCACATCCATAGCGCTGAATTCGTATTCATAACCGCCGTAGAACGCGAACATTTTTCCCATAAGAAGATTAATGTTGGGAGTGAGCTCCACATCAAGATAAGCCAACTCGATATCGCTGCCCAGCCGGTCCAGGGTTTGCACATCGCTGTCTTTATTAAAACGGTTCCTGAATTGAAAATTCACCCTGTCGTGAAGCTTTCCCGCAATTCCAAGGGCGGTAAACCCATTAGAAAACTGTATGCCGTTGTAATAGTGATCCCCGCCCCTAAAGGTATAGGCCTGGAACTCCATACGCATATCAAAGGTGATATTGATGTTCTTCAAAAGCCCGATCTTTTCAGCAGGGATAAGAGGCTCAGGGAGACTGTCGTTTATCTGCGAAACCCCCCGGAGGGAGACCAGTAGAAGCAGGCATATTACAAAGGGCTTTCTCATAAGGCGCTTTCTTTGGATACTGTCTTAAGTTAACCATTTTCTTTGAAAAGTTGATCGCTTATTTTGAAGAAGATAAGGAAATACAGAGAGGATCTGCGAAAATCTGCGGGATTAGCGGAAGATATTTCAATGATCAATTAACAATTAACAATGATCATGAATGATTTGAAAAATTGGTTAATTTGAAGATTAAATTTCAACTGAGGGAATTTTTCAATAATTAATCAGCAATTAGAAATGATCAATATTTCAGGAGGAACCAAATCTCCCGGTGATCTTAATTTTGTCTCTGTGACCTTTGTGTGAAATTCAAGAAATCCTCCGATGATTTCATTAGATGTGGAAATTTAAAGATTGACGGGAAGAACTGTAGAGGGAAAAAGAGGCTGCCTAACCAATCCCTAATTAACCACTCCCCAATTAACAATCACCGATTAACCAGTCCCCGCTGTTGATTTTTTAAATCTTTATCTATTTTTCTGACACTTAGTCGAATATCTGCTTAAAAAAGTGAAAACCGGTCATTTTTTCATCTATATTGAAAGTACTATCCATTTAAACCTTCCGGAAATTGAAAAAATTCATTCTTTTAAGTATTACCGTAGTATGGTTCTCTCTTCCGGCTTTTAGTCAGTTCAGGGTAAAACCTGTGGAGAAAAAAGAACTTCACCCGGAAGACCTAAGCGAAGAAGCCGTAGACAAATTGAGGAATTCCCAGACTGTCTTCTTCTATCGTGCAGATGATGATCTTGCTGAATTACGCCGGGCTCTTGAAGATGTCTGGACCATCTCCGAGCTTATACTTATCCCTTATGCTGAAGCCGGCAAAACAGATCTTAGAGGAAAATCCTTTTTTATTATCGAGGGATTAAGAACGGTTACCACTCAGTACACTACCGTTGATAACTCCTATGTATTTTTACATTTATATATGGATCTTACAGATAAAAAAGGAAAGGATTTTAAGCAAACTTATGCGAGGCTTGATCTTTTCCCTACTGAAGAAGCAATGAAGGAGATGTCCTTGAAGGATGAAGGTGAAATATTTGATTATCTGTATGGCAATGCCGAAATAAATAACTGGACTCCCGGCTTTTTACGAAATTATTTCAGGAATATAAATGACCTTCTGGAAAGAGGGGAGGGTAAAGGTCTTTACGAAGGTAAAGATGAAGTTCCCGCCATTTCGGGCATGGCCGGTAAAACTCTTTATGTTCCGGAATACGTTCTTGAAAAAAAGAGCAAAATGTATGGTCTTGTATCCGGTTCACATGATCCTGAAAGGCTGATGAAGAATTATCCCTATCCCTACGAATTCAAAAGCGCCTCCCAGATAAGTGATTCGATTACTGCAGGTGAGGATTTTTATTACCTCGTGTTCACCAGAAGTTCATCAGAAAAGTATTTTACCGTTTATCATAGCACAACCGGAGAGATCGTCTTTAACCGGTACAAACCCATGTCGTATAATCTAAAGGATTCAGATCTAAAGGATATTGCA
Source organism: Salinimicrobium flavum (assembly GCF_042684505.1). Taxonomy (NCBI): domain Bacteria; kingdom Pseudomonadati; phylum Bacteroidota; class Flavobacteriia; order Flavobacteriales; family Flavobacteriaceae; genus Salinimicrobium; species Salinimicrobium flavum. The sequence continues at coordinate 103,684 of NZ_JBHULT010000009.1, read as the reverse complement.
AAATCTGTAAAGAAGATGCAAAAGAGAGCGGCGAGGTAACAAACCTTAGCCAACAATAGGCATGTCTGATTCTGTACCTAAAAAATTAAGTAATGAAATATTCCTTTTTCACGGCTCTGTTTGCCGCCGCTTTGCTTCTTGCCTGTTCAGCCTCCAATGATGACGGGGAGGAGATCCCGCCTCCGAAGGCCTACGAACTTGAGGAAAAGATCCTTGGAAAGTGGGATGTGGAAAGCAAGGAGACAGAGAATAAGTCCCGGCAAAAACAATCTGCGCCGCAGTGCAATATTTTCTCTCTGATCTTCAATGCAGACGGCAGTTTTATCATCACTCACCAGGAAGGTACCATTACCGGGGAATATAAAGTGGAAGGGGAAAATTTGATCAGCCTTGGGAAGGCAGGGTCTATTGGAGAAATTAGTTTTCATGCTTATGGTCTTTTCTTCAGAGCAACCCTTACAGACATTTGTTCCGGTACGGGTTCAGCCGGAAGGGATGAGGAATACGTTCCGGGCGACTGTTATTCCTTCCTCTTTTGTATGGACAACTCTTTCTGGTCTTCCACAGATGAAGGCTCGGTAGCCTTTTTAGAGTTTAAAAACCGAAGCCTGGAAGAATTCTTCGTCAGGAATAGCTTTTTTACAGATCAGAAATGTAAAGAGAAGACAAGCAATGAGCAGGAAAACCTCACTTCGGTGATGATCGCCAATTATAACCATCTGCTGAAGTTTATATTAGAGGAAGGATCTCCTGTCATTTATTCCTATACACCTTTGGAAAATGGAAAGCTTCAGGAGGAAATACAAACTACTGCAGGAACTCAGGTTAGAATTTTCGAACCTGCTTCTGAATCTGATATGGATGCTTACTCCCAATACGTACAATGTGGAGAAAAAACCTATGTACCCGATGACATTTTTGAAAAAGAATTGATCCGAATGGGTTATGATGATATCCTGGACGATTATGTTCTTACTAAAAACATTAATACCATTGAGAGATTCTATATAAGTGATTCCAATTATCCCTTGGATGAGGAATTGGAAACCCTAACAGGACTACAGGATTTCACAGCCCTGGCAGATCTGGACGTACAGGCGCGGAGTTTGCCCGAAATCGATCTTTCGGGGAATGTTAATCTGGAAAGGTTATTTTTGGGATCCCCGGTAATGACCAGCCTTGATCTCACCCATAATACAAAACTGAGGTCGCTTTATTTCGAATTTGCACAGATCCAGGAGCTGGACCTTTCCCGGAATACAGAACTGAGAGCGGTAGAACTACAGCTCATGCCGCTGCCATCACTGAATATCAGTAAGAACAATAAACTGGAAATGCTCACTGTTGAGGGAGGGGGCTTTAAAGAGTTGATTGCCGGGGAGCACCCTGTACTGTGGCATTTAAATATTAGTGACAATAAAGATTTTGCAGCAATTGATGCAAGCCATTTTCCAAATTTAAAAGAGCTTATCCTGTCTAATAATAAACTCACCGCCGTTGATGTATCTACCCTAAGTTCTTTAGAGATGCTGGAGGTTTTTGATAATTTCCTTACCGGTTTAGATGTGTCAAATAATGAAGGCTTATACTATTTTACAGCAGCACAGAACCCGGATCTTGAATGCATCCAGGTGGCGCAGGTGCACCTGGACAGGTTGGCTGCAGGTAACCCACGCATGATGTGGAGTAAAGATGAAAAGGCATCCTATTCCCTGGATTGTGAGTAAGTATCCACAGGTACATATAGCCTCAGGGTTCATTCATTTTTGCAGCAGGCGCGAGGTCACAGTCCTGCGCAGCGAAAGATGTGGCGGAGCGGGGGTAAAATCTGTCAGTTTTATTTCACCTGGTACAAGGTAGTCACCAACACCCCTTTAAACCCGGGAGCCGGAACAGTTAATAAGTGTTTTTCTTCTTTGGCCTTAAAGTTAAATGGTGGTGCGGAAAGCTCTACACCACTTTGTTTTTTTAACCTGATTCCCTGACCGGAGATAATATCTAAATTGTGTTCGAAATCTTCTTCCGGTAAGTGCCCGGTTAGAGTTATGTATTTAAAATCGTATAATTTTTCTATCACACTTTTAATTTCCGCATTCGATAAATGTTGCAACACCTGCCTCAGTATCGCGCAATCTCCCGAAGGCAGAGCATCTCTTGCAATATCCAAGGCATGGAATTTCAACCTTGCTGCATATCAGCAAGTTAAGCTTTGCACAATTGACTTATTTTTTCCTCTAAATAGCATTAAATTCAGGTAGGAATTCATGGTTTATGAAGATGTACCGGTTAATTTTATTCTTCTTTTTTTGTAGCTTTTGCTGTTATGGGCAGTTCTATACCGGGATCGCAATAGATCCTAATAAAGCCTTTGGGATTATCGATAATCCGCGGACTGAACAGGATCACCGGGGGCTTCACTTTGATATAGAAACGGGATTCATTGAAAATGATTTTGCCGTTTACCTGCTCTACGGAAGATTTGAAGCAGCAAATTACCAGAAACTGGCTTTGGGAGCCGACTACTTCTTTTTAAAAGACGACAAAATTGAATTTGGGATTGGAAGCAGTGTTTCCAATATCTGGAAAAAGCAAGGCGATCAATCAGAAACCAGGACCTATTTCGGCTGGCTTGGACGGATAACCGGGATCTTCTGGCCCTTTCCCAGGCTCGGACTGGTGGGACACTTTCAATACCAGAGCCGCCCCGATCTGGAAGTAACAGGTATCCTGGAAGGAAAAATCGGGTTGAGATATTTTTTCAGAAACTAAATCTCCGCTCTTGTTTTTCAGCAGATCTCTATAGATAGCTTTCAAATTCGGGCATGCCGACCTGGTTGTGGGGGATTCCGGGTTCAATTTAAAATCCGGAATTTAATTATCATTTCTAAATCAATAATGGAGTACCCACAACTTCACAAAGTACCTCCCTTCCTATCTCAACTACTGCTTATTTTTGAACAAACAGATTTTTCAGCAAATTGGAGAATTGAATTGAGGAAAGTTTTGCCAATGCGCTATTCCATCGCCCATCGCTCCAGCTTCGCTAATACGGCAGATTTATAGCTTCTGCTTATGGGTAAAGCCTTCGAGGCTACTTCCAGGTATTCACTGGTATAGGAATCCAGGGCGGCAAGAGAGACAATAAATGACCGGTGGATCCTGATAAAACCCGGCCCGGGAAGTTCTTTTTCTATGTTGCTCATGGTTTCCCGTATGACTATCGAGCCGCTGCGGGTGTGGATCTTCAGGTAATCGCTTAAACTTTCTATATAATAAATGTCTTCAAAATTGATCCTGATCATTTTCCTGTCTGCCCGCACAAACATAAAATCCTGCGGGACTTCATTTCCTCTGGAAGATTGCTGCTCTTCTTTATTTAAATGAATCCTGGAATAAGTGTTTACAGCTCTTAACAAACGTTCAAAAGAGATGGGTTTCAGCAGGTAATCTACCGCCTGCAGATCAAAACCGTCTACGGCATATTCCCGGTAGGCAGTGGTGAAAATAATTTTGATCTCCGGATTGATAGAACGGGCAAAAGATAATCCGGAGATCTCCGGCATATTGATGTCCAGGAAGATCAGGTCCACCTTATTTGCATTAATCAAACCAAAAGCTTCCCCGGCATTTTCACAGGAACCTATGACTTCCACGTGGTTGATCCTTGCCAAATGCGCGGCAATGATCTCCCTTGCCGTGGGCTCATCATCTACTATGATACAGGATATTTTTTTAGCCATGCCGGTATACTTTAGAATGGATTAAAGAGAGCCGGGCTTCAAAGGTATTTCCGGTTTTTTCTGCGGAAAAGTTATACCGGTCAGGATACAACAACTGCAGTCGCTTTTTTAGATTTTGCAGGCCGAGTCCGTTTTGGGTTTCCCGCTCCTTTTCATTTTTAACCGAATTCTTTATGGTAAACTGAAGTTGTGCATCATCTGCCTGCAGGCTTATGGATATCTTCAGTTTCCCGTCTACCAGCTGCCCGTGTTTAAAGCTGTTCTCCACAAACGGAAGCAGCAGCATAGGCGGGAGCTCAATATTTTCAGTAGCAGGGGGGAGGTCAAGTTCTACAAGCAGGTTATCGCGAAATCTCATTTGCTCCAGGGCAATATAATCTTTGATATGTTCAATTTCACTGTTAAGACTTACCAGGGGCTTATCTGCCTGGTACAACAGGTAATCGAGCAGGTTGGAAAGCTTCAGGATCATATCGGGCGTTTCTTCACTTTTTTTGAGGGCGTGGCCATAGAGGGTGTTGAGGGTATTGAACAGGAAGTGGGGGTGTACCTGCAACTTCAGGTAATGCAGCTCCTGCTCCTTCAGCTTTAACTGCGCCTCCAGGAACTTGTTCTCCAGGGCCCGGTTTTCAGCTATAGAAGAATAATTCTGCTTCAGGAGGGTTAAAGCGCTCACAAGTACCACTACGAGATATACCAGCACCATCATAGACAGGAGGCTTCGGCCGGGTGCAGGCATTCCGTGGTAATCCATATTCAGGATAAAAATGAGTCCGTAGAAAATAGAGATCACAATGGCAAAAGCAGAGAGTACCAGCGTATAAAAACTATAGAGGCTAAACAGCAGGTACTTCTTTTTCAGGAGAAAACCGGGGAGGAGGTAATAGATGGTGGTGTAGGTGGTGGCCATGGTTACCGGCAGGAGGAAGACCGCAAAGGAGCCCGAATACATGAGGTCCCTGGTTGCCGCGCCCAGGAAATATGAGAAAAAGCCAAGCACCAGGAACCAGAAAAGGCTGTGCAGCGCAATCTTCCTCCATAAAAAATATACAAGTGTCCCGGTGGTCATAGAACCTACAATATCCAATTAATTTCAGAAAGGTTGAGCCACTTGCGATGAATAACAGGTTTTTTGCCCCATTTAACCCTGCTGCCTGAAGTTACCACCAAAAGGAGCACAGAAGCTGCTGAAAAAGGACCGAAACCGGTAATTGGTATCTTTAAAGGATTCTCACCGGGAATAAGCAGTAGATTTGGCTATAGACAATTGAAAAACCACAAAATTATGATAGCACTACAACAGCAGGCACAAAGAGGAATTTTTGAAGTGCTCGCAGCCCGGTTTGAGGAAGGCGGATTTTTTATAATGATGCTCATCCTTATTGTTTTGATCCTGGGGCTCTTTCTCCTGGTAAAGGGAATTTATTTTGCAGGTAAGAAGGATCCTAAGATTGCCAGAATTATCCTTCTGCTCAATTCCGTCGGACTTTTCGCCCTGGTGCTGGGAGTGTTCGGGCAATTGATAAAGCTCATTGAGACCCTGGACTATCTTAGTTCCTTTGAAGATACCACCCCGCGGGATTTTGCCGATGGTCTTAAGATGACCATGCTGCCCACGCTCTTTGGCGCTTTTGTTTTCCTGTGTACCCGCTTTTCTACCATTGTGCTCAACTGGGTGAGGCCAATGAGGTAGTGCCCGGTAAACTTTCAGGATTTAATACCATACCATTGTTGTCCAATTAAAGCTTGAAATCTTCCTTAAGTCTTTCTATATATAGTTAGAGGACAATTCAACCATGTTCAGAGGTGGGTTAGAATGTCGATTAATTAAGGGAATTTTCAGGTTTTGCAGCAGTGGTTAATTGACTCCTTTCCAACCTCCGGGATTTTAGTCTTTTTCCAGGACGACAATGATTCCATACACGCTAACCAATCTAATCTATCTATTATGAAAAACTTCATCACACTACTACTCCTGGTTTCAGGAACACTTCTCCAGGCGCAAACACAGGAACAAATCAGGAAGCTGGACAGTTTGTTTGACAGCATCCACGCCAATGACCTGGCAATGGGAAGTATCTCCATCTTCTCGAATGGAAAGGAGGCATACACGCGCAGCATCGGCTATCTCGACGTAGCCAACCAAACCCCGGCAAACAACACGACTGCCTATAGAATTGGATCTGTTACAAAAACCTTTACGGCGGTGGTGATGATGCAGCTTATAGAAGAAGGAAAGCTTGAAGCAGAGACCCGGCTTGAGGAATACTTCCCGCAGGTGCCAAATTCAGATAAAATTAGCATTGAACATTTGCTGAGGCACCAAAGCGGACTTTTCAATATTACAGATGATGAAGATTTCAGGAAGTGGATGTTATCGCCGCAATCCAGGGAGGCAATGCTGAAGCGTATGGTGAAGAACGGAACACTTTTTTTACCTGCGGAAAAATCCGAATATTCCAATACCAACTATTTGCTGCTTTCTTATATAGCTGAAGAGATTGAGGATAAACCTTATGCTGAAATTGTGAAGCAAAGGATCATTGATAAGCTCGGTTTGGAAAACACCTTTTACGGCGGAAAAATTGTTCCTGAAAACAACCAGGCCAGGTCCTACGTTTATAGTGATGCCGGCTGGGAACTCATGCCCGAAACAGATATGAGCGTACCCATGGGAGCAGGTGCCCTTGTTTCCACACCTCAAGACCTAAACAAATTTTATTGGAATTTATTTGAGGGAAATCTCGTTACCACGGCCTCCCTGGACGAGATGAAAACCGAAAAAGACGGGATGGGAATAGGTATGATGAAGTTACCCCTGGAGGGAATTGAAGTGTATGGCCACGGCGGAGGGATAGATGGGTTTTCCTCTATAGCCGTTCATTTCCCTGAAGGGAAGATCACAGCAGCTTTTGTTGCCAATGGGTCCAATTACCCAATGAAGCACCTTTTCCTTAGCGCCATGAAAATTATGTTGGGACAGAAGTATGAATTACCGGAACTTTCCCAACAATAGCACTTCAACCCGGCGTATTAAAATACCCGGGTTCTGCAGCTTATACCATGGAGCCCGGGAATATTGAAAAGTTCTATTTGGTTTAACGGGTTGCTAATGGGGGTAAATATGCACTGCTTTTAGAACTGAAGAAACAATTCGAAAATGATAATGCTACCTGCGTGATAAATTACTGCTTATAGCAACATCCCGATATATCCTCCTCTTTTCTTTAAAAAATGCATGGTTGGCATCCAAACATTGGCAAAGCTTTAGTAGATTTTTTTTGCCTTAGCCCCACTTAATTCTGAACTTAAGGGAAAAAGAATTATGAAGAGAGAGATGAGAGCTGCAAAATATGATGAGTTCAAAGGCCCCAAGGGGGTAGAGGTAGGTACACTGGAGGTGCCGGAGTTAAAAGAAGGGGAAATCCTGGTAAAAATAAAGGCTGCTGGAGTGAATCCTGTGGATGCTGTCATAACTAATGGATATTACAAGGATATGATGCCGCATTCATTTCCCATCATTCCCGGGTGGGATTTCGCCGGAGTAATAGAAGAACAAGGCCATGCGGCGCGACGCTTCAAGGTAGGTGATGAAGTCTTTGCCTACGCGCGACGACCCGAGGTTAAATGGGGCACCTTTGCCGAGTATATTGTTATCCCCGAATGCTATGTCGCAAAACGTCCGGAAAACATATCGGTGGAAGCCGCTTCGGCCATTCCGCTTGCCGGACTCACTGCCTATCAATCTCTTTACCAGTACGGGAAACTTTCCGAAGGACAGAAGCTTCTCATCCTGGGAGCTTCAGGCGGAGTAGGCAGTTTCGGAATTCAATTAGCAAAGGCAAAAGGCGCAGAGGTCATTGGGGTGGCTAGTAGTAAAAACCATGATTATATGAAGTCCTTAGGTGCAGATCACACCATTGAATATAAGGACAGTGATGTCGGGAAAGCCGTAAAGGAGATCTATCCTGAAGGAGTCGATTTGATCTTTGACTGCACGAGTGGAGATACCCTCCGGCAAAGTCTTGGGTCTCTCAGGGATTCAGGAAAAGTCGTATCCATTCTTAACCAGGGAGATGATTTCCCGAAGATCGATTTTCAGTTTGTATTCGTGGAACCAAATGCACTTCAGCTGGATCACCTGCGACAGCTGGTCGGGGATGGGAAAGTGAAGGTGCAGGTAAGCTCGGTTTTCAGCCTTGAAGAAGTTGCAGAAGCCTTAGAACAGATCCAGACCCTGCACACTACGGGAAAGATCGTGATAAGGCCATAAGGTAACTTTAAGGATAAAATCCCTGAGCCAGAGAAAAATCCATGAAAGGGCTGCGCCGGAGATCTTTTGTCTCCACCCAAAGTTCAATCAGCAGAACCGGAAGAATAGCCGGTAACCTATTGATATCCTGTATCCAAATGTGATAAATGCCTATATTGGTTTAATCTAATAAGGTAGACAAGATAAAAAGGCTTATATGGAATGGATATATGATATCAACGACCCTCTTTGGGAAACCGCAGCAGGTAGCTTCCTAATCTTTATTGTAATAGTTTTGATAACAAGAATTGTAGGGCTTAGGTCTTTTGCAAAATTCACAGCCTATGATTTTGCTTTTACGATAGCCATCGGAAGTATAATATCATCAACTCTGACTTCAAGCACTAGTATTGCCCATGGATCTGTCGCAATAGTAAGTCTTCTTTTATTGACATTTATTTTTTCATTTCTTCAGAAGGCTTTCAAAAAAGTAAGCTCATTAATTTCGAATAAGCCACTATTATTAATGGATGGCAGTGAAATATTGGATGAAAACCTAAATTATGCGAGGATTGAAAAAAAACAATTGATAGCAAAATTAAGGGAAGCCAATGTAATTGATTACAGTCAGGTCAGAGCCGTAGTTTTAGAATCGACTGGAGATATTTCGGTCTTACATACATCTGACGACACAGCGGAACTTAATCGGGAATTGTTGAATGGGGTCAGGACAAATCCATAACTAAATCATCCTGAAAATATTTTTCATCTTCCATTATTAAAATTAGTGACCAAATCCATTATTTCGGAAGCTTCATCACTTACTTACCAAACAAAAAAATGAATTTTCAGCAACTGGCTGAAGATGAATTTATTATCTTGTAATCAGATTAACAGGAAGCGCCCCATCCTTCGGGTGAATGCTTCCTGCTGAAATTAGAACCCACTGCGTTTTCCCTCTTTTTCGCAGAAACACAAGTTGTTTTCCCCCTGCCTGGAATTATCGTTTAAATAAATCTGCAGTATGAAACAGTTTCTATCACTAATGACCCTTATTTTCTTTTCTTCTTTATATGGCCAGGAAAAGCTTTATCTCCCGCTGGAGTTTAAAAAAGCTTATGAAAATGGTACCCGTAGCCAGGACGGCACAGTTCCCCATGGCTATTGGCAAAACCGTGCGGAATATGATATTGAGGTCAGTGTGGATGTACCTACCAGGATCTTAAGCGGTACCGCGGCGATAATTTATTACAACAACAGCCCCGATACACTACGGTCTGTGGTCTTTCACACTTACCACGATTACCTGAAACCTTATACCAGCAGGCAAGTCTTCGATCCTTTAAATTCCCGGGCCGAAGATCATAAGGGCACCTTGATAGAGCATCTTGTAGTGGCAGGTGATACTGTGGAGATCACAAACCCTGAACGGGTAATATACCGCGGCACGAATTACCGTGTAATACTTGCAGAGCCACTTCCTCCAAAAGAGCAGCTTGAGCTCAGCATAAAATGGAACTATCAAATTCCTGATGAAAGGCAGAGTCGCAGTGGGGCATTTGACAGTACTTCGATGATCGTGGGATACTGGTATCCTGAAATGGCCGTAAGGGATGATATTTTTGGATGGGATACCAAGACTTTTGATGCTGCTACGGAATTCTACCACGATTTTTCAGATTATAAAATAGCACTAAGTCTTCCTGAAGAGTTCACAGTTTGGGCCTCTGTGCCTCCCGATAATCCGGAAGAGGTTTATTCTGAAGAAGTTCAGAACCGATTGGAGCAGGCCCGGAAAAGCAGCAGCGCAATCCAGATCTTAACCAAAGAAGATTTACGGCCCGGAACCGGAGGGATGAAAACCTGGAAGTTCACGGCTAAGGATTTTCCTGATTTTGCTTTTGCTTTTAGTGATCATTTCTTGTGGGAGGCCGCTACCTATACTAATGAAGAGGGAGAATATTTTCTTCAGACAGCCTATTCACATGCAAACCCCGGCTTTGGAGAGATCCTGCCAAGCCTTACTACTTCACTGGAAAGCTTGCATGGGGAATTTCCGAAATATCCCTTTCCTTACCATTACTTCACCGTATTTAACGGTCAGAAAAGTCTGGGTGGAATGGAGTTCCCGGGAATGGCAAATAATGGTTACGCCAAAAAAGAAGATTTCAGGCAGTACCTTGGGTTAGATTTAAATGATAAAGAGGCATTCCTGGCGAATCTCAACCTCACCCTGCATGAAATGGCTCATATGTATTTTCCTTTCATGATGGGTATTAATGAAAAAAAATACGCCTGGATGGACGAAGGCTTTGCCGAAATATCCAGTGCTTTTATTGAGCAATGGATGCCAATAGATGATATGGATTTTAGTTACCTCGGCTCATTAAGCGTCGTGCCTCCCATGGTGCCTTCAGATGAACATGACAATAGCGGCATAAATGCATACCTGGTAGGTGGAGCCGCGTATCTCTCTCTTTATGAATTACTGGGAGATGAACTTTTTAACCGGGGGATGCATGCCTTTATGAACGAATGGAAGCACAAGCACCCCACACCTTACGATCTTATGTTCACCTTTAACAGGGAAACGGGAAAGGACCTCACCTGGTTTTGGAATGCCTGGTATTTTGACTGGGGTTATATCGACCTGGGAATTAACGATGTAGAAGATCGTACTGCAGAAATTGAAAATCTAGGGGGAAGGCCTATGGTTTTTACCATCGTCACTACCTATGAGAACGATGAACTTCTTAAAGAAGAAATAAATCCTGAGGTTTGGAAAAACAGTTCCATATACACCCATTCCATTCCCGGCTCTCAACCTGTGAAACAAATTCATCTTGAGTTTCATCATATCCCAGATGCGGTGAAGGATAATAATCTCTGGAAGAGGGAAAAGTAAAATACCACTAACCAATCCTTACTTCCCCCAATACATCGTTTTACTTATCCCTATACATGCGGTGTGACAAACGAAGGTACAAGAAGGTACATTAAATTGGCAGGGGAATTAGCTGTGTGTTCTTGAGATTTTTTTGAAGATAATTTCGCCTCTAATTCACTATTTTGTTTTTATCCTGTAGCCATAGCTTCTAAATTCATATTTTTATTACGATATAAGATGTGGGCATCAGAAATGGAAATACTATTTCTATTTATTATTTTTTTCGTTTTATCTGGAATTTTATTCTATTTTAAAAAAAATATCCTTCCTAAAATTAAAGGCGCTTTAGGTGAAAACAAAGTCACCACCAAACTTAGACGTCTCAATAAGAAGGAATATATAGTATTCAACAATATTTTATTAAAGAAAGGCAATTCAACTACTCAAATTGACCATATAGTCGTTTGTCAAGGCGGTATTTTTGTAATTGAAACAAAAAACTATAAAGGCTGGATCCATGGGCATCAAAACTCTGAATATTGGATGCAAACCATTTATAATTATCGAAAGAAATTTCGTAATCCAATAAAACAAAATTGGGTCCATGTTTTCGCAATAAAAAAATTACTTTCCGAGTTTGGCCATATCAGGTATTTTCCGATAATAGTGTTTTCAGGAAATGCAGAATTAAAAAATGTGACTTCAAGAATTCCAGTTATTTACAGAAACCAACTTTTGAGGACTATCAAAAAAATGAATGAACGAGAAAATTTATCATTTGATCAAGTAAAATTGATTTCTGATATATTAGAACAGCACAAAATAATTGAAAAAAAAGCGAATAAGAAGCACATAAAATATATAAAGGAAAGTGTACGGACTCGAAAGAAGATGGAACGTCAGAAAATTTGTCCAAAATGCGGGAATGACTTGATTTTAAGAAAAGGGAAATATGGTGAATTTTACGGTTGTGAAAATTATCCGAATTGTACATTCTCCTTGAATTTATAAGACCACAAAACCAGCTCCCGACATCGGAGTATATTTTTCAATAAGTTTCTCTTTCAGTGAAGATACATCTTTTACTTTCTCCAGTACATGAGGTTTGACAAACGAAGGTACAAGAAGGTAAATCAAATTGACAGGGTATTTAGCTATGAATATTTCCTAAAATTTTCAGTAATAACTTCACCAGTTAGTTCCCTTTCCTGCTGTTATCCTGTAGCTATAGCTTTTAAATTCTTACATTCGTTTTGATGTAACGAGTTGTGCAAAATTCTAAAAAATAAAAAGTATGTACGAACATAATGGAAATGCAGTGGATTGGACAAAACATTATGCTTCTATTGGTCAATACGTTGCAGAATTCGAAGAAATAGTACACAACATTAGGTTTTGGAGCTGCGCAATTTTTCAAACTCGTGGATTGAAAAACTGGAAATTAGCAGAAATAACATTTAGTCAAAAGCAATTCACAGCGGATCCTCTTATAAATTGTTACGAAAGCTTATGTAACGAAATTCTAAAGAACCAGGAAAACTCAAAAGGATTGGTAAAAGAGATCTCTAATTTTAGAAATAAATTTTCTAAACAAGTAAGTGTTCGAAATGATCTCCTTCATTCTCGATATCTAATAGGAGCAGATGTAATTGAATTATCGGACAATCCACAACCTGAAAATAATCGATTTAGAGTCTACAAGCTTTCTCCGGATAAAAGAGGTGCGAGACGAAAGGAAGTCGTTCAATTTGTCAAAGATGTAGAAAATCATATTTCAGAATTAAGAGTGTTGAATGAGGAGTTTAAAGAAATTGCAATAAAAGTTGATATGGCAATGACGGAAGATTAAACTTTGCACAACAATGAAAATCACCAAGTTTTTAAAAATATAACTTAACCGAAAAACGTGTTTCTCTAGACGGCTACTTGCGTTTACCGGGACCGTTATACGTAATTATTATTGACTATGAAAAGTTTGATATTTGTTCTGGTTTTTATCCTAAGTGTTAACACAAGTGAATCAGATTACAAACCACTTAGTGAATCTCATTGGAATTATGGTTCTGGAATGGGCAGTAAATCCCATTGGAACTATGGATCTGGCTTAGGAAGCAAGTCACACTGGAATTACGGTTCGGGTTACGGAAGTAAATCGCATTGGAATTATGGATCCGGAAAAGGAAGTAAATCACATTGGAATTATGGGTCCGGATTAGGAAGTAAGTCTCATTGGGATTATGGTTCAGGTATTGGTAGTAAATCGCATTGGGAATACGGATCAGGAATTGGGAGTAAATCTCACTGGAAATATGGGTCGGGGGCAGGAAGTGAGTCGCATTGGAAATATGGCTCAGGACAAGGGAGTAAATCCCACTGGAATTACAGCTCAGGAGTTACTTTTAATGAAGATGAGTTAATTGATGTCTATATTGGATTATTGACAAGTGATGAAGATATTCCAAAAGATTTCCACGATTTTATGGAAACCATTTTAGTCGAATATCCCTACATCAAAGAAATTATCAAGGACCTTAAATAGAATTACGGGGAACAAAAAAGGCTACAAGCCAATTTTCTCAAATTTCAATAAAGGACCTGGATATGATATTGTCCATAACATAGCTAGTGAAATAGTCTATGAAAAATCATGAAAGGATTTAATTTAATAAAGAAAGATATTCGCAAATTTAGGTAACAACGGTTAACGAAGCAAATAGCGGACGAGCCTCCCAAAAATGACATTTTAACTACCTTTAAAACGATAACTTAATCGACAATTCGTTTCTTGTGTACGCAAATTCATGTAAAAACTAGACCTTCCTTTACGTTTAGAAGCTGCAAAACTGCACATGAACAGTAGGTTTACATTTGAAGGTAAAATCGTTTACGCTGGAATTGGAGCTGATGTAATGGGTGAATATCCTAAAGATATTATACCTTCCAGGTAAACAAGAGCAATTCAAGGAATAACCTCTTAGCTTTTCAAAGATTTCTCTATATTTACTAATGCATCAAAACCTGATGTTGTGCGCCCCTACCGCTCAAATAAAATAGAATCAAAAACTAATTTATGAGTTATTTATCTACTTCTGCTCTAGCCAAGGAGTTGAATGTGAAGTCCAGTGACTTATTTCAAACATTTCAGGAAAAAGGGTTAATTCAAAGGAAAGGGGAACAATGGGTTCTTACCGACCTTGGAATTGAAAAAGGAGGTAAAACCAAGAATAACCCAAAGTACGGAGAATACATTGTGTGGCCTAAAAATGGCACAAAATCAGGAGAGTCATCTTCAGAAAAATCTAATGGATCTTTTCTAAGTGCAACAAAGATTGCCAAACATTTCAATACTTCTTCCCAAAAAATGAACCTCATTTTATCTGAGCTTGGTTGGGTGAAGAAGGATATTGCGGGGTGGGCTGTGACTAAACAGGGAAAAAGAATTGGCGGACTCCAAAAAGAACATTATCAATCTGGCAACAAATACGTCCTTTGGCCTGATGCTATCTTGAACAATAAGAGTCTAAAGTCAGTTTTTGAGGAGGAGGAAGATGAGACAACTGGAAAAGCAGAAAGCGCGAATAGTTTTTCTGAAGAAAAAAATAATTTCAGAGATGCTTTTCCTCCCAAATATCGAACTAAGGACGGGCATAATGTAAGATCAAGAGGAGAGGTGATGATTGACGATGCTCTTTATTATTACGGAGTAGTTCATGCTTATGAGCGAAAAGTACCTATTGAAGAAGAGTTGTATTGTGATTTCTTTATTCCTTCAGAAAATGTTTATGTGGAATATTGGGGAATGGAAAATGATCCCAAATATCTAGAGAGGAAAAAGAAGAAGTTGGAAATATATCAGAAGTACGATCTAAATCTGATCGAACTAAATGATGACGACATTTCAAATTTAGACGATAACCTTCCACGTAAATTGTTACAGTATAATATAAAAGTATTTTAAACCGAATAGAATACTGTATTTTTCAGTCCTGGTTTTTTACTCCGGAAGTTCGACTGGGCGAAAATCTATTTTTGAATGATCAGTTACGATCTAAATAGACTAGAATTCCATGATCACACTTAACGATTATCAAAAAAAGGCAGCCGAATTCCAAGGGAAACACCTTTTGGTGTTGGCAGGAGCGGGTACCGGAAAAACAAAAACTATTATTGTTCGTGCTGAGTTTTTAATCAAATCGGGAGTCCAGCCTAAAAAAATTGCAGTCTTGTCTTTTACCCGAAAGTCTGCGCAGGAGATTGTGGAAAGAGTCAAATCTTCTGTTTCTGGACCATTTAATGCCGGGGCTATATCAGGCCGGACTTTTCATTCCTGGTGCAATGAAATCATGCATACCTATCCTGATTATTTTCCCCAAAGTAAATACACTTTATTAGACGAAGATGATCGAATAAGTGCTATGGGGTTGGCTGTTGGAAAACAATTTAAAGATAGTCAGGGAGAAAAATTAAAAGCAGCAACTGTTGTTGCTATCTATTCCTACGCTGTAAATACTTTGTGCAAATTATCTGAAGCTATAAAACATTTAAGGTATTGTAATTCCGACAAGGGGGATGAAGAGCTAAAAATAATTATTGAAAATGATAGGGCTCTAATAGGACCTGTAATTCAAAAGTACATCGACTATAAGGTTACCAGGCGTTATGTAGATTATGATGATATGCTCAACATAGTTGCTGATGCTCTTCAAAAAAATGAAGTGATAAGGAAGGCAGTGACAAAAAGATGGGAGCACATTCTGGTTGATGAGATGCAGGATACAAACCCATTGCAGTATAAACTTTTACAGTCCTTTATTGAACATTCTAAGCTGTTCTGTGTGGGAGATGATGCTCAAAGCATATATGCTTTTCGAGGTGCAGATTTTAAAACTATACATTCTTTTACTGCCAATGTTCCAGATTCAGAAGCGCAAAAATTGATTCTTAATTATAGAAGCACCCAAGAAATTTTGGATTTGTCTAACTGGTTACTGGAGCAATCCCCACTTACTTACGATAAAAAGCTTGAAGCTTCCAGAGGCCAAGGGAATAAACCAAAAATTATTCACACTGAAAATGATTGGGAAGAGGCTAATATCATTACCGACGACATAATTAGAAGTGTTAATGAAAATGACTGTAGCTACTCAGACTCCATGGTATTGGGGAGATCTAGTTGGGCATTATCAAGAGTGGAAGGAGCATGTTTGCAAAAGAAAATTCCATATATAAAACTTGGAGGAACTCAGTTAATGCAATCAGCTCATGTTCGTGATGTAGCATCGGGGATGAGAGTAGTTGCTAATAATTATGATGAAATTGCCTGGATCCGCTTTTTACAACTTTGGGATGGGATAGGGGAGGTTTCTGCAACGAAAATTATTTCTGATATTCTCACTTTATCCTCCTTTGTCGAAATACTGCGATATTTGAGACACTCAAAATACAGAACTCTGATTCATTCTGTCCCCGATATACTTGAAGTTATACATGAACATATCAATAGCCCGGCTAATGCTATTCGGGAGGCTGTTGACTCCATGAACGACCTCCTTTCAAAAAGATATAAAGAGGAATGGACCTATAGAATTACTGATTTTGAGGTTTTAGAGGAAGTGGCTAAATCTACCGGAAGTATTTCAGAATTTATTACAGAGTATGTTCTCGATCCCCGAGCCGATACTACGTTAAAAATAGGTAAAGAAATAGATAAAGATGTAGTGACCCTTTCTACTATTCATTCTGCCAAAGGATTGGAGTCAAAGATAGTCCACATAACAAATGTAAATCCTTATACTTATCCTTCAACGCGTACTATAAAAGAAGGTGAAGACGCGGTAGAAGAAGAACGGAGGTGTTTATATGTTGCGATGACAAGAGCTAAGGACCATCTAAAACTGTATAGGAATGTTAGGAGCTTGCACACCCAATTTAATAAGAATGAAGAAGCAATCCACCTCCGTGGCACTTATAAATCAAAAACTCCCGATGAACAGGAAGTGCTGGTGATCAATTCGCAGAACGAGAGTGTGACGGTTTTTAATAAGAAAAATAAAAGAACAGAAGTTATACCAAGGGCAGACTTTAATCAAAAATTTGTTGAAGTTGGAAAACAGGAATTGAGCTTATATTTTCTAAATGAACTTCCCACCGACTTGGTGGAAATTGTAGTGCCGGAGAGAGAAAACGTAAAACCGGAACCTATCTCTGAAAAGACTGATCCTGCAACTTTACCTGATTTTAATTTTGATTAAGCTTTTGCCTAGTATTTATAGCATCTATAGAAGCTGGGTTTATAAAATGTACAACAAAAACTAGTTAGTCGATTTCCAGAAAACATTTTGTAAGGAAATTTCCATAGACATGTTAATCTATTCTTCTTTCAAATCTTCTTCTGGTTCTATTAAATGCCGTTTCTTCCCATTCAGCATCAAATCCATTCCAAAACACTCTAATTTTTTCTCCTCCATCTCTATAGATCAGAAATTTTATGTCTTGATAAGTAAAAGAAATGTTGTTTGTGTCCGAATCTGATCTAATGTATTTTGAGTTTTCATCAATTATTTTTTCAAGTTTAGAAAGAATTTCAAGAGCGTCCGATTTATTTAGATTTCTGAATGCATAAGCTTGATAATTCACTCCATTTTCATTCCATCTATTACCAAAAAAACCAAAAATTAGACCACTCATATTCTGTTCCTCACAGGAGTACATTAGAGAAGTTAACTCACCTGAAGAGGCTGCCGCTAAAGGATCTACTTCAAATTTAGTAGGAGTTGAATCTACATTGATTAGTTCAGTAATTAAAAATTCTTTAGCCTTATATAATGCCTGATCTTTACTGAACTCTTTGGCGAAATAAATACCCGTATTTTCTGATATTTGTGAGTGGGAAACCGTTGAGAAGGTTAAGAGTAGTATGAATAATTTTAATTTCATTCTTTTGATTTTCATTTTGATAAATTTATTTTCCAGTTAATATTCTATACTTTGATATAATATTATCAATTCCCGCAATCAATTTTTGGTGATACTCTTTTCCTATTCCTAGCTCATCCCAATTACAACTCTTGTAATCTCTATAAATAAGAAGACTGGATGTATGGTAATTCCAATAATATTTAATTGAAGGAAATTCATATTCCTGATAGGATGACATCCATTTTTGATATAAGCCTTTTAATTCACCTTCTGGTAAATTAAATCGGATAGCAATTCTATTATTTTCTATTAGCACATCGACTTTATCAAAATAATTTTCACATTTTGATAGCCAATTGTTTTCGGTTTCTTCAAAGGCCTTGAATTTTTTATTTAGAAAATATTTATTGAATCGCTCGCATCTTTCGATTTCCAATTCTTCATCAGTTTTGATGATTTCTATTTTGAAGTTTTTTGCTTTTCCTTTATCACTGAGTTTTTCAATCTGAGCACCGTTTATAATTTCTTTGATTTCTAAAATGGCATCATCAAAAATTTTTTTGCTATCAGATTCCCATCCGTTAAAGGCTTCTCCAAGATCTTCCATCCTTCTTTGATGAAGTAGAACCCCCATTTCTCTATTGTTTTTTTCTGAATATTCATATAGGTTCATCGATCCTAAAATAAGTAGATCTCCATTGTAATAGCATTTACAATGAATATTAGGGTGGTGGAGAAGGGTAAGATTTTGAAATGAAGTTAATTTTGATTTTTCAGATTCTGAAAGTTTGTTCTCTCTGTATACCAGCGTTATATCCACTCCTTTTTCGTCTGTTTGTTGTAAAGCTTCGACAATTTTTTGAGAGACTTTAATATAAGGAACAATTAGTATGAGTTCACTTTCCGCTTCTGATATAAGCTTGGGAATCCAATAGTTTAGTTTATTGGTATTAAGAAAAAGGGCCATAACTAATTATTACTGAAGGCATTGGTTAAGGTACTCATTGAATTGAAGTACGGTCGTTTTAAAATGACATTACTAGTCGATTCCTGAATTTTAATTGAATTCATAAATGTCTGAAAGTTATCCTCTTTAGTTAAAATAGGTTGGTCAATTTGTTGTTGGGTATGAAATTCTAAAAATTCATCGAACCAGGAATCAGAATCATTGACAATAATATTTCTATAGCGTGTATCAACTTCATAAATCTCACACCATGTTCTCATTTCGTCTAAGCATATATTTTCTTCAGTCCCAATATTCACTAAACATCGATTGATTTTTAATGTATCCGGATCGTAATCTAAAACATCAATTTTAATCTTAGGACTAAAGGCATAATTACCATAAGGAAAGATTAATTTTCTCCTATTTTGCCTGTTAGTATCACTATGAAGGACTTCTTTGTCCTTCTTATAATCTTCATTACACGGTTTGCATGTGGGAACCAGATTTTGTGTGTTAAAGCCTACAAATGGATAATGGCTTAGTGGCAAATAATGGTCATAAGTTTGTCTGGTTTTTGACTCAAGTGGTTTTATTGGATGAAGGCCACAAAAGGGACAACTTTTGATATCATTATTCAAACGCTTAATCTCTTCGTAATGATTTATAAGTTTTCCATATTTATCTGTAAAAATTTTAGTTTGTGGAAGTTGATAATAGATGTAGTGGAATAGTGCATGAATAGCGTTCCCTAAATCATTAGATAAATCCTTTTTATGGGCTAATGGAATTTCGGAATGACAAATACCTTGAATATCCAGGCTATTTCGGGCTGAATCAAAAACTAACTTTTTTTCAGACTGATTAACCTTTAAAAACTCCTCATGAATTTTTTCAAGTAAAGGTTTTAATTTTCGAGTAGCCTTTACAAAAGGCTTCAGTTCAGAATGAATAAAATAATTATTCCAATCATTATAATTAGTTAGGGATTGGAAATAAATTGACTCAAAAAAGAAAACTATATATCCATGAAAATCATCCAAATCTGAATTTCTAAATTTATACAATTGCCTCATTCTTTAGAAATAGTATTTAACTTGTTAGCCAATTTGTTGAAGAGTTTTATTTTCTCGGGCGAATCTCCAAAACCTTGAGATTTTGCTTTAATATCTTCAGCTTGCTCTTCGTTTTCTAAACTGTCAATTTCTAACTCTAATTTTTTTAGCTCTTGAAATGAGAATTCTCCAATGCTATGTTTTTGGTTAAACAATCTATTCAATAAAAACCTAATGGATGCGCCATATGTTTCTTCTTCTGGGAATTCATAATTTCTTCCATTCCTATTAAAGGTTCTTACGACGTTGACTCTTTTAGAATCTGAAATAATAAAAGGTGAATGTGTAGTGAGCAATATTTCTTGTTTTCTTTTCAAGTGACCTTCAAGGGACTTATCAATTAAGTAGATAAATTTTGATCTCCATTCTGGATTGAAGTGGGTAGTAGGTTCATCAAATAGAAATAATGTGCTTTGTTGATCTAAAAGGATTAGACTTCCGATTATTTGCATCAATTGGTGTTCTCCATCTGAAAGCTGCTTTAAATAAACCTTATTACCGTTTTCTTTTTCAAATAAAATGCTATCAACTGAGAAAATCAGCTTTTCCTTTTCCTTTTTAGGAATAATATCCGATAAATTATCCCGGGTACCAGCTCGAGCGTTTCTTATGTTACGTTTAGTTTTAGAACCAATAAGCTGGATGTTCAACATTTGAAAGTTATATAAAATCCTAAGGAGATTGAATTTCGTTTGGAATTTAAATTGAAAAGCTTGTTTTTTCTCACCATCGACTTGAAAATTGAAAGTATATTCTAACCGATCTACCTTAGTTGTTGAACTTTCTTTTTCAGAAAACAAAGGATCTAATTCCTGAAATGAATAGATAGCTTGATTCAATTCTGAGGGTAAATAATCTTTCTTATGCTTCTCTTTCTCAAGTTTTAAATGAATTGAAAAAGAAAGAAGATCCTTAATATCTAATTCATCCTTTAAAGGTGCTAAATTGGTATCATCGAATATAAAATTGCTAATTGCAAAGATTTTACTGGAGTTGTAATTAAGAAAGAACAACCTATTTAAGTCTAAGGTAGCTCTTGCTGCCTCATTAGCCTTCCTCTTTAGTTCGTCTGAATATTCCAAATCCATTTTGATAAAAGGATTGCTAAGTAATTCATTTAAACCTGAAGTATATCCAATTATAGACTTTGGTAAAACCATTGAAAAGAAATCTACTGTCTTTTCGTGAGAAAATTCTACAATGTTATCATCAATGAGAACCTTCCCTGTAGGCAGTTCATTAGGTTTTTTGATGATCTGGACTAGTCTGTGGCCATTTAGATTTTCGATACTTAAATTTCCAATCCTTCCTGATGGAAAACTATTCTCGTCATGTATTATTCGGGGAAGAAAATATTCAATGTGAAAACCAAATGGATAGGCTAGCTCATTTGACTTCTTATTAATTCGGCTATAAATTTCTAGGTAATAGAAAATTTCCGCTATTAGTTCTAAAATGTTAGATTTTCCGGAACCATTCAAACCAACGAAACAAATGGGTTCAATTTTTCTTTCAGAAGTGTTTTCGGTATTGAATTCGATTTGATAGCCTTTAGGTAAGCCTCGAAATTTTGAAAGAAGTTTTATCTTTTTAAGCTTCATTAGCTACCCTAAATTTTATTTGTTTTTCCTTTTGATTATATGTTTGCTCAATTTGATTCGATTCGAGTAAATCTTTAAGCAAAGATTTCAATTCTTCCGTGGACTGTTTTTCATACTTTTCAGAGATTAATGATCGAAGTGTGTCTATTGAAAAGTCATTTTTTCCAAAACTTGAAAAAATAATTTCAGCTAGTTTTTTCTTACTTATATTGTTTTTAGAAGGTTTTTCTACTGAAATTTTAACCTCATCAATGTCAAAAGAAAAATTAGTGTTGATTTCAGTTGTTTTTAATTCTATCCTATCTAAGTCCAATTCTCTTTTAAAGGCATCTTGGCTTAATCGATTGTAGAAATTATTTAACTCTAAAAGATGAAATTGGTATAGATTTTTAAGTTCTTCAATTTCAGATATCTTACCAGCAAATTCTGTTTGTAATTTTCTTGGTGGTTTAGGGACCTTTAGATTTCTTAAAATTTTTAAATTAATATTTTTCTGAGCAGCTGCAGGTGCATTAGTTTCTAAGATTCTTTGAAAGAAGCTAAATAGATGATGTACATAAAGATTATTTGATTCTTTATTTACTATAAAACCAACGACACTATCAGGAAAACAGGCTTCAAAGCTCAAAATACTAGTTTTTGCAATATTTGCTGCTATTGTAATACAAAGTGTTCCAATTGGCCATTTCTTACTCTGTTTTAAGCCAAGATCAGAATAGGTACTGGAAAAACTTGTAATGTAAGTGTTTGAATTTGAGACATCACCAGTTTGTATTAAAGGATGAACACCTCCTAATAGCTCCGGTGCATTTCTAGGTCTATGTTTGGAAACTCCTCTGTCAATGGTTCCCAATGTGGCGAGTGGCACTAATTCAAAATTTTTAACATTTCTTACCGGATCCCCAAACATCTCTAAAAAAGTACTCTTTACCAAATCATCAAGTAAAGCAATACTTTCTTTACGTTTGGCAATTAAATCTTCACAGTCAGATAGTACTTGGGCTATTCTTTTTTGTTTTTCTATAGATTTTGGGTAAGGAATTTGCAGCTTTTGGAGAGACGTCTTATTAAGGGTCTTTCCCATTACGGCTTGGTTACCTCCAATTAATGGTATGTTTTGCAGCAAATAATATAAATATTCATTATTTATTTTGTTATTATCCTTAATTGGGAGAGCCGCGATTGCTTCATTAGTATACAGATCCTTTCCGGCAAAAGCTAGTTTTCCAATACTCAATTTGAAACTCATCAGAAGAGTTCCTTTTTTGATTAATCTGGAGCGACTCTTTTCAGCACCTATAACCGTGATTTGTTCTTTGGTAGAGAATATAAGCTTTTGCTTCATATCGGAAATGCTTACCCAATCAATGCCTTTGCCCCAATATTCATTCTTATTGCGACTAGGAGTTCTTCCTAATATAATATCGCAAAGATTTTCAAGTTTATCTGAAGTCCAATTTTTACTTTCCATTAAAATAATTTCTTCAGGTCTTCTAATTTCTCTTTAATTTCCTGCTCTAGTCCTTTTTCCTCCAACTCTCCTTGATCATTATATTTGCCCATTAATTTTTCCAGGATTCTTTCCGGTTTTTCATATTCAATTTCTTCAAGAACTTCTTTGTGATACCTTGAAAAACTTAAGTCATATCCTTCTGCAATAATTTCCTTTTTAGGAACTGTAAAATATTTAAGTTCTCTGTTGTTTTCCGAATCTGGCTTAGCATTTTTATATTTGGTAACTATTTCCTGCAAATCACCATAGCTATTAGGATCTTTTTGACGTTTGTCATCAAGTGAATAACCATCACTTTCCAAATTGTAGAACCAAACCTCATCGGTTTCACCTCCTTTGGTGAAAATTAAGAGAGCAGTACTCACTCCTGCATAAGGCTTAAAAACTCCACTTGGAACACTTATAACCGCTTTTAATTGGCTTTTTTCAATCATTAGTTTCCTTGCTTCCATAAAAGCTTTACCGCTACCAAATAAAACTCCTTGAGGAATAATGATTCCTGCTGTTCCTCCAATTTTAAGCATATTATAAATACGCTCGATAAATAGAAGTTCAGTTTTAGTAGTTCCTAGTTTCAGCTCTTCATTAATGTCTCCTTTATCGATATTTCCTGTAAAAGGAGGATTTGCCAGGACGATATTGTATTGAGAGGATTCCTCATAAGACTTACTTAAGGTATCTTTATAGTCTATCTGTGGGTTATTAATTCCGTGCATCATTAGGTTCATAAGTCCAAGCCTAACCATGGTCTGGTCAATATCATAACCTTGGAGGCTTTGATCTAAAGTCTCCTTTACTTCAGAAGTAAGCTTTGCACTTTTGCTAGTTCTAATGAAGCCATCTTCATCTTTTTCTTTTTTACCCTTATTGTCATCTAGTTGAGTTACCATATACTGGTAAGCGTCCAACAGAAACCCACCGGTACCACAGGCTGGATCGGCAATTCGATTTCCAGGCTTGGGGTCAACTAATTCTACTAGCAATTTAATGATGTGCCTTGGTGTCCTAAACTGTCCATTCTTACCAGCACTTGCTATTTCGCTAAGAAGATATTCGTAAACATCTCCCTGAATATCCTGGAAATCCTGGCCTTTTTCAGAAGCATCCTTTTCAATTTCCTCATAAATGGAGTCGATAATTTTAACTGCTTCAGTTAAAAGTGAAGGTTTAGGAATTATAAACACTGCATTCCGCATATGCTTCACGAAAGGAGAGTCCTCTTTATCTAAATCTTCTTTTATAAAAGGGAAAACATATTGTTGAACACGCTGAAGCATTTCTTCAGAAGGCAATCTTTTAAATTCACTCCAGCGCAACTTCTCCTTTTCGATGCCTTTTTCTTTTTTTAATCTTTCCAGGTCCTCCTTAGAAATACTTTGCTTTGGTTTATCTCCTGGTAGTAAAAAGTAACCATCAAAAATGGAAGTAAAAGGATCGCCTGTAAATTCAGCATTATATTGAGCTTCCTTGTCATTTTCATCAAGCTTTTTCATAAAGAGCAAATAGGTGATTTGCTCTATAGCTGTTAAGGGGTTGGAAATACCGCCGCTCCAGAACTTATTCCATAAGTCCTGAATTTTTGATTTGATGTTTGGGTTATGTTGTAATAAACTCATTTATGCAACTAGTTGTTCGGTTAGGGTAACTATTTCTTTTATTTCAGCTGGTGAAAATACGCCTCTTATTCCTTTTGGATGTATAACTGTGAAAGGAGCTTCTAATAAATTTCGTTTTTGAATATTCCCACGTTCAATAATATAATCTCTTAGAAGATTCAGAAACTCAATTTGTCTTGTTGTTAATGTATTATGTTCTTTTATAAATTCAGCTACTTTTTTATTTACGGTTTCATCAAAGCTTTCTAATACTTCGATGCCGAGAATATGCTTAATAAACTGAACCAGCTTAGCTTTTTGATTGTTATAAACTTTCTGAAGTAAAGCTTCGGTAATATGCGGATCTTCATTTTGAAGTTCTTCCGCTAAAATTTCAGCTTCCGCGGGAGTGACATTTTCTCCATTTTTGATTTTAGTTAAAATAGGGTTGCGGTCGATCATTTCTGAAATTTTTGATTCGACCATCTCCCTATATTTAGAGATACTTACAGCTTCATTTTTAGGTCCAAATTCTACAAATTCTTTTTTGGTGACAATATCTTGAAGGTTTAGCTGGTCCATTTCTGATTTACCATTCAGTTTATCAATAAATTTCATTAATGGACCCAGCGTCTTTGCCAGATGGTCAAAATCAGAATCAGTGACAGTACTCCAGAATTTTTCGTGCAACACCTGTTTAATGTATGCTTTATGTTTCTCAACCAGGTTTACCGTTAGAGGTAAAAGCCCTACCTCTTCCTGTATATTCGACTTTAGAATTGCAAATTTTTCATCTTCCTGTCGTAAAAATGCAAGTGATGTTTCTAAAGCATCTTTTTCAAACCTCATTTTTTTGAAGTCAACTTGGGACATTGTCCTGAATAAAGGCTGAATATGATTTCTTAAGAATTCTAAGTTTTTAATAGAAATACTCTTCCAAAACTCTGTAGATAAAGTCTTCTCAATTTTAGCTTTATTATCTTGAATAACTACTGACTGTTTTGGCAGGTCCTGAATTTGCATCCTTAGAAAATTTATTTCTTTTAATGCAATTTCCTTCTCATCTAATTCTAAAGCGGCTTCAATTTTGTCAATTCTGATACCTACAAATCTAACCGGTAACGGAATTTGTGATTTGTTTTCTTTTCCTTTTGGATTAAGCTTGAAATACTCGAAATTATCCCAGCAATCAAGAATAAGAAAAACGTCTTTTTCGGTACACCAGGGTTTAATTTTTGTTGGCTCTAGCAATCTTGTTCCACGCCCGATCATTTGCCAGAACTTGGTATAGGAAAATACAGGTTTAGCAAAAACCAAATTCACTAATTCCCTAACGTCAATACCAGTGTCTAGCATGTCAACGCTAATGGCAACACGAGGGAAATTCTTGGTTTTAAATTGATCCAATAATCCTCCTTTACCATAGACACGAGGATCATCGGAAACCATAACTTTTGCAAGTTCCCCATTATATTCTGGATATAAGGAGTCAAATACGGTTTCTATTTGTCGGGCTTGAGCGATAGACTGACAGAAGAAGATACTCTTTCCAGGGAGGACACCATTAGGATCTTTTATGGATTCTTCCATAAATTCCCTAACGATGAGAGCATTGGTGCCTTTATTTCTAACTGATTTTTCTATTTCTTTCCCTTCATAGTTGATAGTCTCAACATCTCTTCCCTCTCGGATTAGCTTTTTCTGATCCTCAAGGCTAATTGAACCCTTGTGAATCCCTTCAAATTGGAATTTGGTGTGTATTTTCATTACTTGAAAATCACATAGATAGGGAGGTATGTTATTTACAGCCTCTTCATAACTATAAGCGAAGGTTGGCAGCCCATCTTCACATTCAAACAATTGAAACGTGTTATGATCAATAACATCAGTTGGAGTTGCAGTCAAACCAAGGGTAATTGTATTGAAATATTGTAGTACCTCTTGATAAGTATTGTAGATAGATCTATGACTTTCGTCAATTACTATTAAATCAAAAAAGTGTGGAGATAAAGTTTCTCTTTCATCACGAATAATGTTCAACATCGTTGGATAGGTTGAAACATAAATTCGTCTGTCATTTTTTATAGTTTTTTCACCTCGTTTGGGCCAGGTGGGTTCATTGGGTAAATGTTCGTTAAAAGCATCCAAGGCCTGCTCGCGTAAAGCAATTCTGTCTACTAGGAATAAGACTTTTTCAGCCCAGCTTGCTCTCATTAATACGTCTGTCAAAGCAATACAAGTTCTAGTTTTACCTGTGCCTGTTGCCATGACAAGAAGAAATTTTGTTCTTTTCTTCTCGATGGATTCCATGACCTTACGAATCGCCTGAATTTGATAGTCCCTGCCTGCAATGTCAGTATCAATCAATTCAGTAGCTAGAGACTTCTTTCTTTTTCTTACATATTTGTAACGTTCTAGATCATCTCTAGTGGGATAGCCAATTATTTTTTTGGGAGGATAATTTTCTAAATTCCAGAAAAAGATGTCATTTCCGTTAGTATAAAAGCAAAATGGCAGATCTACATCCTGCTCATCTTTTATACCGTAACAATATTGTTTAGCTTGTTCTCTACCTTGTTGAGCATCTTTTGATGTTCTTTTTGCTTCTACAACAGCTAATGGTTTACCGTCTTTGCCCAGCAAGATATAATCACAAAAGTTGTTATTGCCGTAGTTGCTTGAAGACTCTGAAACTCCGTTGGAATTGATGTAAAAAAACTCTTCGGCTACTTGGGTTCTGTCATTGACATCCCAACCAGCTTCTTTCAGCTGTTGGTCAATTAATTGTTGGCGAGTAGATTTTTCGGTGTTCAATATAACTGCAGTATTTTAAGAATTTAGCAGTAGGGGTGCAAACAAACCAAATATACTCTAATTTATTTGGCCAATAGAGTATCACCTTCAGATTCTTAACAAAATCGAAGAGTATCCTTTGTCAATATTAAACATCATCATACTCTTCTATAATCTGTTTTGAAGTTATAGGACTGTTGAGACTGATAAGTGTCTCAATGATATTAGGTAATGTCAAACGGTCTTTGGATTTGTAAGCTAACAGATAAAGTAAGGCTTCAGACTGTAATAGTATGAACCTTTTGATCTCTGTGTTCCAAGTAATGTCATTTATAAATTCTTCAAAGTTGCTTTTAAAACTATTACTAACTATTATGAATCCAATCTTAGTATAACCTTCCTTTTTTAGGATTGGTGTATGATAAGAAATATATTCTTTAATCGCACGATCATCTAATCCTAAACTATACCCATTTGTATAGGCTTTAGCATCTACAAGAAAAGCCGTATGTTCTTCTGGGAATTTAATAATTGCATCGGGAGTTCTTCCATATCCCTGTCCTAACGATTGAACATCAAAATCCATAAGTTTAAAAACTTCAGAAACCAAGTTTTCGAATTGGTTGCCCTTTTTAGAAGAACTCTGCTCTGTATCCGCTCCTATTTCAATCAGCTTTGCTACCTTGGGGAATAGATAATCTTCAAGTTTAAAGTTGGCTGTTATGCTCAACTTTGTTTCTGAATCTTCTGAAGTTTCTTTTTCCACATTTTTTTCGACAACTGTTTTCTTTTCCTTATTGGGGTTACCTTTAAACTTCCAAAAAGCATGTTCTACTTGCCAGTTCGAAATTTTCTTACTTGTTTCCTTTTCAAGTAATAATTTTACCTCCTCATTAAGTTTAAAAAAATAGGAATAAGCTTCTTTTTGGTTTTCAAATGGTCTCCATAGATTTATTTCTTCAAATGAAATTGTTAGGGAGGTATAAATTATTGGCCACTCCTTATGGTTTTGAATTTGCCAAAAATATGAAAGAAAATATCCTACTGAACTTGGATTAGCAACCTTTCTTCGGTCTTTAGCATCTTTATAATTCTCAATACAATAATTTTCCAGAGTTTGTATATGCTCCAATGCTTCCTCTAAATCTTTCGGTTCTACCAGAACCTTCTTTAGCAAGGAAACTAAGCGATCTATTTTATTTTCACTATTTCTTACTAATTGATTAAAAAACATTTGCCCTTTAGTTGCGGTAAACCCCCAAAGGTTATTCCGCTTGTTAAAACTGTCGACAGTAGTTTTGAACTCATGAATATCTATTTTCCCGTTTACGAATTCATTTAAATATTCCTGAAGGGACTCAATAGCCTTTTCACGTTCTCCATCAATATTTGGCAGCACATTTCCTTTAGTGTCTAAAACGAGTTTATCAGAGCTGCTATAGCTATTCCAGATTTTTAAAATTTGATCTTTTTGTTTGTTATTTATCATTCTAAATTTGGTTATCAAGGTTAAACTGTTAATCTGAAGCTTGAGTTGTTTTCAAGAGAAACCTGAAATAATGCCATACTTAAGGAGGTGGTGTTAGATTATTTTCTGGAGCCGGAGTAAGGAGGTGTGAGCTTCAGAATTGGTTTCAGTAAATCTAAATATTTTCTTAAAGGTTTGAAAGGTGAATTTCAGAAAATTGATTAAATTTCTAATTGTTTTCCCCTCTGTTATTAATTTTCAAATTTGAAGCAATGACTAAAACTCAGGTAATCAGTTACATTAATAGTAGATTTGGGGCTGCAAAGCTGAATACAAAGAATACAACTTTTGCGAGTATTAGTACCAGTCCCACCCGGGTTGGCTGGTGGATGAATATTAAGCTCAAAAATTTTAAGAAAGACTGGAACATCATATTAAATGGAGAAGATCAAATCAAGTTGCTCCAAATTCCTGCCGCCACGTTTACATCTCCTGTGAAAAATTTTCGAATATGGGAATCAAAAAATGCTGCAGATATTCTTATTTCCAGTGATCGTCAAGATCGATATTTGAAAGATATTTTGTCCGGAGGTACAGGTGTAGATTTCAAACCTTTTATAGTAGAAAAGTTTTCCATACCTGAGGAACTAAAATCTTCATCCGATAAAAAATCTGTCTCACGACCTGCTTTAAAACCTGAAGTCATTTCCTTTACTTCAGTTCCAAAATTAGATCCTGTGGTGCGGAAACAGCGAATTATTGTGCACAACCAAACCAACATTACCTATGAAAAATTATTCGGTGAATTTTTAAAAGGAGCTGACTATATAGAATTACAGGATCCCTGGATTAGATTGCCTTACCAATTCCAGAACCTGTTAGAATTTTGTGTGATGCTTGGAAATAATAATAATGAACCCGGCAGGACAATAAGTCTAAAAGTGATCTCGTGGAACACCAGGGAATTCCAGGAACAAAGTAAGACTTGTTTTGAGGAAATAGCTGCCAGTGTAAAGGATATGAGGATCAACCTAACCTTTGCTCTTGAAAAACATCACGATCGATACATCAAAGCAAATAATGATTGCAAAATTATTCTTGGCCGGGGGCTCGATATTTATGAGAAAAGAGAAGGTCGTTTCTCCATAGGTGATGTAGATCAAAGGTGGAGGAAATGTAAGCCTTGTGAGATTACCTATTTAGTCCAAACGTCGGTGTAAAACTACTTTTAATTATGTTTAAGTTTTTAGAAAAATTTCAAGAAAAGGATCAATTTCAGTTTAATGCAAAAGACAGGCTTTCCCAAGTATGTAACGCTCCAAATCACAGCAGTGGTATTTACTTAGTTTATGCTGAAGAAGTTTCCATAAAGAATCTCATTTATATCGGAATTTCCGGTAGAGAAGGTCAGAATGGAGAAATTATTCATCGTCAGGACGGAATCGGGGGGCGAATTATCAAAGGGAAACAATTTAAAGAAGCAAGGAGAAGGTCTTGGCCTCAAAAAATGGAAGAGGACGGTATTGAGAAATTACATGTACATTGGTATATAACTCATGGTAAGTATGATCAGAGAATTCCCAGAGAAATAGAAAGAAAATTGCTATTAGTCCTTCAAGCATATCGCGGGTCTTTACCTATTTGGAACAAGCAGGTTTAGTTTCTTTAAAGTTGAAGGAATAGATGTTTATTGCTTAAGTATCCGTCAGGTAATTACTGGAGCTTTCAGAAATTTACTTCTCAAATAGTACTTCCCCAATGGTATAATCCCCCTGCTTATCAGGTTCCAGTTGCAGCGTGAGGATCTCCTTATGTCCGTCTTTGCTGCCAAAGCCTGTATAGACAAGAGCTCTAACGGTTACATTGCCTTGCAGTGTCTGTTTCCTGCTCCCGTAAAATTTAGCCTGTATCCTATAGGTTCCTGCACTGGCCTCTTTTAACCTGAATTCTTCCGGTCCGTAGCCCGTGGTAATGTCATTGGACATTTTTCCTCCAATCGCGGTATACTTGTTCTGGTAGCTGCATTTTTCTCCGCGGGGGTCGGTAACCCAAAGATCGATGTCTGTTTCATTGGCATCCCAATCGATCACTACCCTTATATCAACCGGCATATGCTTCAGGAAACATTCCCGTATACGGGAAATATCCAAATCTTTTCTGTTATTATAAATGATCTTGTTGATATCGTGCAGTACAATGACTTCAATGCCGGGGAAGCGGGAACTAATGTCATTGTCCCATTCCTTATCAACTACCTTGTAGAGTTCATCAATGGCTTTTTGGTATTTCCCCATTTCAGCATAGGTGAGGCCCAGATCGATATAGGAATGTGGTTCAAAAGACCGCAGGTTCATCACCTCATTAAAAATACTTAGTGCTTCGGTGTAAAATTCATACTCGACCAGTTTGCGGCCCAGCGTTCGCATTAGTTCAGTATTCTCTAATTGTAATTCAGCAAGATTTGAAAGCACTCTTAAACCCGTTTCCCGCTGCTGCTTTTCAAACAGGTAAGTGGCCACGTCGAAATAGAAAGATGGATTTTCTATATTTTCAGGCTTTAGCTCCAGGTACTTTGGATATAGGTTTTCTACGTCGGTTGCCTTTAATTCACTCATGTACCCCGCATTACTTTCCCATTTTTGGATCTTTACAGATGAAGACAGTGCCTGCCTTCCCTCAGTATTTACTGCCATTCCTGGGGTGGTTGAGCGGGCATTGTAACCTGTGACCACAACCTCCTCGAGGACGGCATCTTCCATATCCATGACGTTTTCTGCCACCTCTATAACTTCCTCAAGTGCCGGTGGAGCATCCCGGGGTATTTCGCTGTTTTTATTAGCTGCTTTATGATCTGATTCCCACCAGTCAATGTCTATTTTGAACTGCTCGCAGATCTCGTTTAAACGCCTTTCTCTGGTCCCTGTATTTTCTTTATTTCTGAGGGCGAGTAGCCGGTTATATTCCTTCTGAAGGGAGGGGGGAGGAGTGATCCCGTAGTTTACATAATCCTGTACCTCGTCCAGTACAATAAGGGAAGTTCCCGGGGTGACCAGGCTGAATTTTTTTCCATGGTTCACAACTTCTGAATGTACTCCATTGACCAGAAGGGACTTTAATTTCTTCTGTGCCCAAATCCTTTCTCCAAGGCCATTCTGTATACGTTTTGTGTTGTCAATGGTCAGGGTACGGGTTTCGGTAATCCTGTCCCCATATCCAAAATGCAGCTTTATTTCAGTTTTTGCTCCTTCCACCTTACCTGCACAGCTGAAGTTTCCATTCAAAGCATAAGCATTTTCATAAAAGAAACCTGAAATCTTTTCAGGGTCATATTCCGCCCTTATCAGTGTTTTCTGATGGTTTTGCAGCAGGGCTGTAATCTCTTCTCCGGTGAGATTTATGGCATTGATGTAAATTCCATTTGAAGCGGAAGCGACATACTCCAGCAGATTATGATCTGCAATATTTGAACTGTTGACAGGGATCACAGGACAGGTAAATGTATCCTGAAATTTTTCTCCAAAGGTGGAGATCCCATCGGTAAACAAAAGGATTTCCTCACAGTTAATGCTGCTGAAATCAACCGCACCCAAATTTGTTCCCCCGTCATATGATAAAGCCTCCAGGAATTTTATAAGCCGGGGAGATGTACCATCGGCCAGTCTGAAGGTCCTTTCTGTATGAAGCTTATTCGAAAAGGTCTTTAATTCAATTTCTCCCTCCTGCATCCATTTCAGGTAATTTTTCAGCAGGGCTATTTCCTTTTGTGTGTCCCGGTCCTTACCCGAAGATGATTCATCCCATACAATGGCAATTCTGGAAGGTTTTGGTTTGCTGATAGATTCCCGGTCTGGATTTAAATTGATATAGAAATAATTATCTGAGGTGACTTCTCCTTTATAGGTGAGTACCTCCCTGAGATTATCGGGTTTTGGAATAGAAAAGGCTAACCGGGTATCGAGGCTAACATTTTTTTCCCGGTATTCACTTATATAAGAATTCCGGGCTTCAGTAAAAATGAGATTAATAGCAGGGTGTTTGCTTTTGGTAACTTCGGGCTTGTTCATCACCACTTCAACCCTTACTGAAAACTCCTCCAGTTTTTGTTTGAAATTCATGGGTAATTGATAGAGATAATCATCCTTATTCCCCTTAAGTTCCTGTTCAAAAGAGATGACCGCTTTTTTATATCCTCGTGGAGGAATGGGATAGACTCTGGCTTTAAAGTTATTCCCCCTGGTTACCTCTACAATTCCCGGATCTATGTTTCGGCGGGTGACTGCTTCAAATGCCTGTGTTGCTTTTTCTTTTTCTACAACAACTCCTTTCCGCATTTCCCCATTTACGTCCAGGGCAAATGCTGAAACCGTAGTGCCATTGTTTAACGGAAATTCCAGTTCTCCTTCCATTACCCGGTCATTGTTGTTATAGAACTGCATTTCGAAAGTAGTGGTCGCAATGTTTTCAATGACAAAAACATTGATATGCAGCCGTTTTAATTCAATGGGTTTATCCTCTTCTGAATTAGTTGTTATTGCCGGCAGGTTTTGTGCCCCAAGAGCATTTGCAAAAAATGCAAGAACAATGAGTAATAATATTTTTTTATTCGCAGAAAGAATGGCTGGACGGACTAAACTTGGAAAGTATTTCATCTAATGGGAAGGTTAAGGTCAATATTGGTCAGGTAAGGAAATCAAATTTAAGACCAAAATAAATAAAACCTAATTTTTATCTTAAAATATTGAATAATCCTCTTAAACGGGAGGAATGTGGAAAGTGGGAGATGAAAATAGACAGAGATCGTACGACATACTGTAAGATCCCAATTAACCAACCTTCATCCTCCGTAGCTTCCCTTATCCTGCGAAGGAGGAGTGTAGGAGGGACCAATCCCCAATTTCCCGTCTTAAACCATAGAATTTACTTAGTTTTACACCTGGAATTCTCAAGAAATCCCGGTTTATGAGCCTTACCGATTATTTAGTTAAAACCGTTCCTTTTCCTTCCGGAGAACTGGAGGATATTGTGTCTCATTTTGAAAGAGAAACCATACCCAAAAATCAACCCCTGGTAAAGGAAGGCCAGATCTGCTCCAAGCTTTATTTCGTGGAGCAGGGGGTGGGAAGAAGCTACTACCTTAAAGAAGACGGTAAGGAAATTACCCAATGGTTTTTCGTGGAAGGACATTTTATGTCCAGCATTGAAAGTTTTTTTCAGCAAAATCCCAGTTTGTACTACCTGGAAATGCTGGAAGATGCTGTTCTTTACAGTATCACCCGCGACAAGCTGGACCTTTTGTTCTCCCGGTACCATAACATGGAAAAACTGGGAAGACTTCTTTCTACAGAAATGCTCACCCGGGTGGTCAATAAATTGAATGCCATTCAATTCCAGACCGCCCGTGAACGTTATGACTACATGTTGAGTGAATACCCCGAACTCGCCAACAGGGTCGCCCTGGGCTATATTGCCTCTTACCTTGGAATGACCCAGGAAACCCTTAGCCGCATCAGGAAAACCTGATTTCCTGTTTTTTTTAAAGATCAGCATCCCTTTCCGCAGAAGATCCGCTTGGTAGACCTTCCCGTTGTTATTTGATCTAGGTCAAAAGAAACTCCTGTTTTAGTGAGCACCTTTGCAGTCCTAAAAAAATAGCTGCAATGAAAATAAGCTCCTTAACTTTAATCTTATTCTTTACCTGGTTGGCCGGGTTGATGCCTTTCACTGCTTCTGCACAGGAAACAGATCCTGTCCTGGAGCACCTAATCGAAAAGGGACTGGAGAAGAGCCACAGCCTCAATATCAATCAACTGGAAACCGAACAGGCGCAGGTAGACCAGAAACTTGCAAAATCTGTATTTCTTCCAAAGCTCACCGTAACCGGAAGCTATACCCGCCTCAATGATGACATCAGTTTTGATGATGATACTCAAAGCCTGTTAAAGGCTACCCAAAAGCTACTAATCAAGGAGGCGGCAGGTATTCCTTTTAACGCGGCCTTTCCGGAGCATATTCCGCTTCAGGATATCAACAATCTTCAGAATAAGGATATCCTCAAATCTTCTGTAGATGTAGACTGGGTGATCTTCAGCGGCTTCGAAGCTTCCAATGCATTAAAGGCTGCCAGGCATAAGGAGAGCTCGCTGCGCTACGCGGGTATGGCTGAAAGAGATCATATCATCCTCAGCATTATTGAAACCTATGATCAGCTGGCATTAGTGAATGCTTCCGAAGAGGTGCTTGCTGCTTCCGAAGCCTTTTTGGAGGACCAGGAGCACTACGTGAAGAAAGCTATAGAGAATGGACTGGCAACCCCCATCAGCCGCCAAAAGGTAGCGCTGGCCCGGCAGCAACTGGCAGCCCGGCAACTGGAATACAGTCATAACCGGAAGCTGTTAATTGAGCGCCTGCACCAGTTAACAGGAGAAGATAAAGAGGTACTGCGTTCCCTGGAACCAAAGCTTGCTCCAATGTCTCCGGACAACCTCACCCCAGCAAAACGTAATGAAATACTGGCGCTGGAAGAAGCAGAAAAAGCTACTGCCTACAAGGCGAAAATGGAGAAAAGCCACTTTATTCCGAAGATCGCTTTAAAAGGACATTATGAATTCCTGGAAGACGACCTTTCCCTTTTTGATCCCCAATGGTATGCGGCAGTGGGGGTAAAATGGAATTTGTTCGACGGCGGACAGTCGCGCTTAAACAGCCGGAAAACGCAACTTGAAGCCGGAAAATTCAGGCAACAGATCGAAGAAGCTGAAGAAATGATCGCGTTGAGCATCGTAAAAGCCGAACACACCTATGAAGCTTCCCTGCAAAATTCACGGATTGCTCAAAAGGAGATCGAGCTGGCCGGTGCCACCTATGAAATGGTGAATAAACAGTACAAAAATAACCTCGCTACCATTACCGATGTACTGGATGCCCTGCGGGACCTGGAAAGTGCAAATTTTCAGCTTCAGGAATCCTATTACAATCAGCGCCGGGCACTCACCGCGCTTCTTCATTCAAAAGGTCAACTTAACTACTAAACAATATTAACAGAGATGAGAACTATAAAAATTGCATTCAGCCTTATAAGCATTTTGGTACTGGCTTCCTGTAGCAATGAACAGGAAATCACCCCCTACAGGGGAAAAGTTAAATTTGAAACCCTATCGGTAAGCAGTAAACTGGCAGGGCGCATCGGGAGGCTCTACGTGGGAGAAGGCGATGAGGTTCGCAAAGGTGATACCCTTGCTTTTATTGATATACCCGAGCTCAGTGCAAAGATGATACAGGCAGAGGGTGCAATGACGGCCGCCCGCGGACAATTCAATATGGCCAATGCCGGGGCTACAACAGAGCAGCTTGTTCAAATTGAAGGAAAACTGGACGCGGCAAAAGCAGAGCTTAATTTCGCGACAGAATCCTATTCCCGGCTGGAGAACATGTACAGGGATTCCCTTATTTCCCGGCAACAACTGGATGAAGTGAAGATGAAGCTTGAAATGGCCAAAGCTCAGGTCGCAGCAGTGGAAGCAAAGCGGGAAGAGGCAGGGAAAAGTGTAAGGGTTGAACAGCTGGACCAGGCGCGGGGTCAACTGGAGCGTGCACGTGGTGCCCGGGAAGAGGTGCTTACAGCATCTGATGAGAAATACCTTCTTGCCCCGGCCAACATGACTATCGAAACTATAAGTCTGGAGGAAGGCGAACTGCTTACTCCCGGCTACACGCTCTTTAACGGCTACAGGAAGCACAGTGTTTATATCCGGTTCACAATCAATGAGTCCCGTATCTATGATTTTGAACAGGGGATGGAACTAAAGATGGTCAACCCCTATACCAATGAGGAAATGACCGGCAGGATTGCCTATATAAAACAACTGCCACAGTATGCCGATATCACCACTACGGCACCTCTGTACGGGCTTTCGGAATCTGTATACGAGCTCAAGGTGATCCCCACTTCTAATGCTTCGGAAAGCACCTATTACCAGAACGCCACCATTTTAATAAAAGAATAGCTGATGAAGACATTTCAAATTTTACTGAGAAGGGAATTCAAACGTATCTTTTCCAACAATGTGCTGCTTGCCATCTTCTTTGGCGCCCCGGTATTATACGGGTTCCTCTTTGGTTATGTCTATCAGCAGGCAAAGGTGGTAGATCTACCTGTAGTGATCGTAGACCAGGATAAAAGTCCGCTGTCAGATAAGATCATTGATGCCTTTGAAGACAATGAAGGTTTGCTGGTAAAGGACAGGCGTTATGATCCCGGCAATATTCTGCAGGAGATGCCGGTAGCGCAATATGCCGCTGTGATCACCATTCCGGCAGGATTTGAAGCAGACGTACTTCAAAAAAGATATCCCGAAGTGCGGGTAGATCTTAATATGGCCAACATCCTTAATGCGAATACTGCCAGCAAGAACATTCAGCAGGTGCTTATGACCCTGAATGCGGGTATGGAGATAGAAAGCCTTAAGAAACAGGGGATGTCCCCGGCGGCCGCGATGGCTTCCTATGAAAGCTTTAAGGTCAATTTCCACAAACTGTACAATTCTACGGGAAATTACCTAAGCTTTATGCTGCCGGGGCTGTTAGGGGCCATTATGCAGCAGGTGATCTTTTTGGCGATGGCGCTGGTGTTTTCCAGGGATTTTGAAGACGGGTATTTCCGGCAGCTGGTGAAGAAAAAGAAATCCTCCTTTTACCTCATAGCTTTAAAAGCCACCCCTTTTATAATCTTCCTGCCTTTTATGTGGTTCTTTGTGGGCCGGCTTTTTATATACTTCAATGTAGAAGCTGAAGTCTTTAATCTGCCCATGCTGGTATTGATCACACTTCTTAGCCTTGCCTCGATGGGGGTGGGGATGTTGTTCTCGGTGGCCATTCCTAACCAGTTAAAGGCAACAGAATTGCTGATGGTGATCTCTACCCCGGCCTTTGTAATTAGCGGCTTTACCTGGCCCAGCCTTGCCATCCCCGGGTTCATTAATGCCATTGCCCAATCCATACCGGTGACGCATTTCCTTACCGCCTTTAGAAAGGTAGCTTACTTTGGAGGGGGCATGGCAGATGTACTTCCCGAGATTAAGATCCTTATATTGATCATTGTCATCACCTTCCTCGCCATGGCCCTGCTGCTGCAGATCAAGATCAAAAGAACCAGGAGGAAGTATAAAATGAGTTGAGATCAATGAATTTCAGCAATAAATCTTCGCGTCAGTTCGGGTGAATATCAGACTTCCCTTGCAGTATGAAATTTGTATCGGGAACTACCTGCTATCAAGAGTGTCTTTATGGTATGAAATATTCATTTAAGCAAAGATTAAAAAGCTTAAACTTCTCCCCAGGGATCCTTCATATCAAGAAAAGTAACTCGTACGTACTCGTTAATCTAAGATGGGAAACATCTGTACGAATACAAAAAGCATGCTCCGGTCTCCTTTTTTAAAGGGAAAACCCGGAGCCCTGCTTCCAAGGGGGCGCACACAGAAATGAGGATCTCTTCGGCTTTAGTAACTGCTCATTTCGGGATTCAGTTTATAGATATAAGCCCATCTCTCCTCCAGAGTGTCAAACCATACCTCCCACAGTTCCTGCGCTTTTTCTTCTCCCACGGCATCTGTATATACCTTTGCCGGACTATCTCTCTTAATGTCAATGTCGGCATATCCCTTATAGGGTTCAACCACCATAAAGTGTGGAGTATCGGGTGCACCAAGTTGAAAGTTATACCAAAGGCCACGAGGTGATCCCTCCTTGTTCTTAATAGCATTGGTAACCTCCCGAATTACTTGTTTAAAGGTATTCTCATTGCGTACGTTGTAATAGGTCACCCAAATATACTTTGTATCTTCGGGAGTGCTTCTGCTTACTTCCGGCATAGAGCTGGCTACTCTGGATTTTACTTTTTCAATGTGAGGCAGTATATGATTCAGTAGCTCTATATAACATTCATTATCTACATCGTCTTTGTTCTCCATTTCGCCCCAGGTGGAAATTGTGCCGGCCATTATATACACCTGGCCTTCTCCCTGTTGCCTGCTCCACATAGTCCATTCCTCCTCACCATTATGTTTGAGGTAACATTCTTTCCATTTTTTCACACCTTCTATAAACTGGGAATTATGTCCCTGTTTGACGGTAATTTCAGTAGTTGTCAAGATCTCACTTGCACTTGCTCCATTTTGTGCTGAAAGCACACCTGTTTCAAAAATCGCTACCACCAGGGTGGTAATAATAATTCTCATCGTTCTCATAACATCATTTTTTTAGGATACACATCTAAGTAACTGATAAACAGATGTTAATTAAAGCAAGGTGGGACCAAAGCATCGAAATGTTGTCCAAAGAAGAGAATTTTATTAACGAAGGAATTAAATGGTCTGTAGTCGCTTGAGCAGCTCCTCCTTAAGGGATTTACTTATGGGAATTGCTTTCCTCTCAATAACCAGGTGGCTGGTGGCTACTTCTTTTACCTGGGAGATATTTATAATATAGGAACGGTGAACTCTCAAAAAGTGCTTTGAGGGAAGTTTATTATCCATTTCCTTGAGGGTCATCACCACTAAATACTCCTTGCTACTGGAGAAGATACGGCAGTAGTTGCGTTCGGCTTCAATGTACAGGATGTCCTTAATACTCACCTTTACCATTGAATTCAAATGCCTTACAAAGATACAGTCGCTTAGGATAAAGGTGTCGTCCTTTTGTTGATCTGCACTTGTATTCCCGCCATTCCTGCAGTTGATTTGACTCACAGTTAATTCGATGGCCCGCTGCAGATCGAGCTTTTTAAAAGGTTTGGCTATAAATCCAAATGGGTGGGTATCTCTGGCCCTGTTGAAGTGTGCATCGTCTACGTTCGCGGTGAGATAGATCACCGGGATATCCTGCAACTTCTGCATTTCCCGTGCAGTTTCGATCCCATCCAGCTCGCCTTTAAGATTGATGTCGAGCAAAATGATATCGGGAGGATTATCCCTCACATGCACCAAAGCTTCTTCACCCCGGGGCACAATGCCTGTGACCTCATACCCCATTTCGGTGAGCTGGAGGGAAATATTCGCAGCGATGACCATCTCATCTTCCACGATCAATAACTTTATCTTTTCATCCATTATGCACTTTTCTGAATGGCAAAATCAAATTCCACGTGAGTTCCCGTATCACTGCGTTCCCTCATCTGCCCGTTAAGTTGCCGGGTGAGCAGTTCTATCAATTGGGAGCCGAAACCTGTACCCTTAGGAGCAAGTCCTGCGGTTTTTCCAATCCCGTTATCGCTCACTTCCAGTTTTAGATAATGCTCCCTTTCCTTTTCCAGGCGTATATTGATAACTCCCCTTTGATCCTGAGGAAAAGCATATTTCAAGGCATTTGTAAGCAGCTCGTTCACAATTAAACCTATGGGAACGGCGGTATCCACATCCAGCTCCAGGTCATCCATGGCGCATTCTATTTTTACCCGCTCTTCGGCATTAAAAGAATCGAGAATACCTTCGCTAAGGTTGAGGAAGTAATCTTTCATTTCGATGCTTCCAAGGTTATTGCCCTGATATAACTTCTGATGGATGATCCCCATCGACTGCACCCTGTTCTGACTGGCGATCATGGCATCTTTGGTGGTGGGATCTTCAATTTGAGCCGCCTGAAGGGCGATAAGGCTTTTTACCATTTCCAGGTTATTTTTCACCCGGTGGTGGATCTCCTTGAGTAAAAGTTCTTTTTCAGCATTTTTAGTACGTATGATCCTGGTGGCTTTTTTATTCTTGTAGAAGAAATAAAGAAGGGAAATTAAAAACAGTAACAGCAGGGAAGCGATAATGATTATGAGGGTCTGTGTCTCGTTCTTCTGTAGAAGTATTGCCGCCTGAGAGGCAAGAGCCTCATCCTTCTTTTCAGTCTCATATTTGATTGCCATTTCAGATTCTATACTGTTGATCCTTTCCTGAAGCATCTTTTCTGAATTGGCGTGGGCCCTTTCTTTGAAGATCAGGGCATTCCTGAAATCTCCCAGATTTCTGTATGCTTCTGCAAGATCAAGATAGGGCTGAATGAGCCCTGCCTGCCCTTTGTCCTCATAAGAGTCCACACCCGCCAGCAGATGTTCTAAAGCCTGCGCGTAATTCTCCTGCAAAAGAAAAATGTGTCCAATCTCGGTGCGATAGGTGGCGCAACGTTCTTCACCTATTTGCTGCTTGCACATTTCCCATGCCGTCATATAATCCTGGAGTGCATTTTCAAGATCCCCGGCCTTGATATACACATCTCCCCGGTAGGAGTAGGCTCTCACAGCCACAAAGACTTCTTCGGGGGCTTTTGTTCTTACGATCTCCAGGCATTTTTCTGTGGCTTCATAGGCCTTTTCAAATTCTCCCAGTTCGCCGTAGCCAATGATCAAATTGAATTGGGCAATGGCTATTGAGCTGTGATCTTCCGCTTCCTCCAAAAAGGGGATCGCCAGGTTAGTGTATTCTATGGATTTTTCGTAATCTTCTGTCACCCTGTATTTCACTCCTAAAGTGCGGTAGGCACTACCAAGGCCGGCCTCGTCACCAAGCTCTTCGTAAAGATCAATGGCCTTAAAAAGTACCTCCTGTGCTTTCTCTAATTCTCCGGTATTCAGGTAATCAATGGAAAGTGAGCGGTAGGAATCGGCGATTTTCTGTTTATCATTAGATCTTAAGTAATAACCCAGCGCTTTTTCTGCATGATACACCACAGAGTCCGTCGGGAACTTGCCGTTATAGGAATGCCAGCTGGCTAAAGATTCATGGATCTGCGCAACTGTACTGTCAGGCGCTGTTTTGAGACCGCGTTTCAGGGTCCTGAGGGCAATTTCGTGGAATTGATCTACATTTTCTGCTGAAGTTTCATTGGCGCGCATCCAGACAAGAGTGGCATCTACAGACGCATCGGCGCCGGGAACCTTTACCTGGGCAAAGCTGAAGCCGGTCCACAAAAACAGGAATAGAAATGTGAAGATCTTTTTCATCCATATAAATAAATCGGGGGGGAGAAAATAATAGAGGAAAAGATACGACAAACTCCGGAAATAATTCACCTGGATTAATTATAAGTACCTGAAGTACAAACTACTTGGTCGATTTATAAGGGTTTTTGCCACAGGGGAGTATCAGATCAAGAGTCTTTGATTGAGAAGAGAGATCTCCTGATCATTTTTCCGGTTTCCGGAGTCATGTATTTTTTGATGTCATCTTGAAATGATATCCCTTTTTTGTGCAATACATCATTTCATTCCCCCTATATATGCGGCATAAGCCTCTACGGTATAATTACTTCAAAACCCATTTTACCACACGATGATTGTGGTAAGATGGGTTTTCTAAGAGATCTTATGGAGCGCTGCAATCGCAGCCTTAGTGGTTAATGCACAATTAAGTAACCCTCCCAAAATGTTTGTTCACAAAGACAGAGCAATATTTTTCCCTGTTAAAAATCAGCAATCATTGAGTAGCCTTTCTGTTGGTATCCAACCAGGGATATCCACCCGTTTTTCACCTGCACGATCTCGGGTAGAACTGAATCGGCGGGAACGCCGTAAGCATGGGCGGCTGTCATACAAATCTCAAATCTAATGCCGTCTGCAGTCATGTCTGATATCTTTTGGGCAATTTTATTTTTCGCCTCCGAAGCATTTTTCATCTTGTCAGTTGACACAAGATTTACCGAGGGACCAATAAGCACAATAATAACTTCCGGTTGTTCTCCTTTTATGATCATGTTTGGATCCTCTAACATTCCATGAATGAGGTTCAGATGACTCATAGCTTTATCTGCATCACTGATCCTAAAATCAAAGACAGTATTTACCGAGCTGACGCCTTCCAGTGCCTGATAAGTGGCTTCTGTTTGTGCCTGTACGTTTTCCTGTGGCATTAAGCCCAGAAAAAATAATACTACTATTAAAACCATTGATCTTTTCATAATTAAATAATTTAAGGTTATTGATTAAAGAAATAATTTATCGATCATCGATATCTTACCCAGTTGAAATAATTTCCCGCTTCTGGATAAATTACCTCTGCTGCATTAAGCTTATCAATAGAGTTAACTTAATAATAATTAATAAGTTACATATTTTATATAACTTCTCCGAATTCTGTTTCCTAAACAAAAGTTATTATCTATGCCTGCTTTTCTGCTACTAATCCTCGGAGAAAAAAGGCATAATAATTTGGGACTAACCAGCAGAAACATCAACTGTTATTTATTTTTTTTTGGACTTGTATTTCATTGAGGATATACTTAAATTACTGATAGTTAATGTATTAAGAATGTATGCCCTGTTTTCTCAAAATGGTAGGCAGAAGCCTCTGATTTCCGGCCGGTTTATAGCTGCCTTTTGGCTGGGTCTAAGTTTTATGTTATTCCCATTAACTGGTTATGGCCAGGCAGAATGTGCGGCTATTAACGTAAAAATTGAAAATATTGGTAACAATACCGGTGTTATTGCCTGTGCTATCTTTGAGTCCCCCGAAGGCTTCCCCGATAAGTTCCTGGAATTTGCATCCAAAATCATGATAACACAAATAAGAGGAAAAGATGCCAGTTTTGAATTTTCAGATATCAAACCAGGGAAATACGCCATTGCCGTGATTCATGATGAAAATTACAACGGAAAATTAGATAAGAACTGGTTAGGTATACCCAAGGAAGGTTATGCTTTTTCCAGTGATGCCAAAGCTGCCTTGAGTGCTCCTTCGTTTTCTGACGCTGAATTTTTATATGATGGAAGAGATCTTCAAATGTCCATTAAACTCAAGTATTAAAATTTTTGCTCTTAACTGCAGAAAAGTTTCGGGAAGAAAGAATAGACAATGGATTTATTTATAAGACCTCTTTATTCCCCCAAGAAAATTGAATGGCAAAAAAATTCGGGAAATTAAAGTCCCATCCGGGTTGGCTGCCGCTGTGGGTGTCGCATTACTTTTATAAAGAGAAATGGTGGCGGCATTTACTAATTGGTTGGTATAGGGGGAAATGAAATGATGTATTGGGCAATAAAAAAGCAAACTAACAAAAACTAAAACAAACTAATCCCAAGTGATGACCACCTGAGTGAATTTCACGGTATAAGCTAGAAAAATGGAATTAGGGGAGGCCCAATAGACAGACCTAAGTTATATATCTTTATTTAAAGCGAAATAAACAGAAAAGGTCGAACCTTGACCCGGTTGGCTTTC
Source organism: Salinimicrobium flavum (assembly GCF_042684505.1). Taxonomy (NCBI): domain Bacteria; kingdom Pseudomonadati; phylum Bacteroidota; class Flavobacteriia; order Flavobacteriales; family Flavobacteriaceae; genus Salinimicrobium; species Salinimicrobium flavum. Next base: position 59,665 of record NZ_JBHULT010000009.1, on the reverse strand, counting down.
CACCTTAATACTTCCTCCGTTATTTTCCAGCATTCGTTTGATGATATAAAGACCCATACCTGTGCCTTCAATTTTGTGGGAAACCCTGGTGGATTTATGGAAGATAGCCTCCTGATGCTCCGCGGCAATTCCAATGCCGTTGTCCTTTACCTGTAAGACTATGTAATCATCCTGCTTAACTGTAGAAATGTTGATCTTTAATAGTTCCCCGGCCTTCTTATATTTAATTGAGTTTCGCAGCAGGTTATATAAGATACTTCTTAAGTTATTTCTTGAGAAGATAATTTCTGAAGTTTGAAAATCTGTAGCTATTGAAATACCTTTATTAAAGATTTCCGACTTTAAAGAAATAATCACGTCCTGCGCGATGTTCTCAATATTTACCCTAACCGGTTCTCCCTCAAGTTCGGGTTGATCTTCACCTACGGCTATAAAATCTATTAACAGATCTCTCATGGCATTGGAGCTGGCCTTTAGTGTAGCTATATATTTTTCGAACTGAGGCGCATTTTGTTTGTTATAAGCATTCAATAAAGTATCAGAAAGAAGTACTATAGCCGAAAGCGGCTGTCGTATATCGTGGGAAAGAGCGTCTATTAGGGTGTGATATTCAGAATTTAACTTCTCAAGTTCTCCAATAGCTCTAATTCTTTTAGTGATATCTACAAAAGTAATAATTACCCCATCGTTCCTGTTCTCCTCAAAAACTCTATATGGAAGAATATTCATTTGATACCATTTCCCGTCTGTTGTTTGTACTTCCTTCTCAAGGATCTCCCCGGTTTGGATCACTTCTTCAATATTTTCAATAAGAGTGGGAAAACGAAAATTTTCTTTCACATCATGAATATCTCTGTTTACATCCTCTTCTGTAAGAGAGAATTGCCTCATCGCAGGAGGGGTGAATTTCTTCAGGATAAGATTTCTATCTATGAAAAGCTGCGGAATTATTGTGTTGGCGAAGTAATTCTCAAGATCCTGATTTTTCTTATAATCATTTTCTGATTTATTTTCATCAATTAATTCAGGCATGCTGGAAAATATCATTTTTATGAATTTTTTAAAGGTAAGCATTAATTAAGGGAACATCTTGCTATTGAAGCCTTATTAAATCTTAGTAAGTTCCTGCACAAGAGTCTTTTCTTCTGCCAATCAAAATCTTAGACCGGTATTTGTTTTCCTGCTTTATGATCTTATTTTCCAAAGAAGTGATTCTTTTAAGTATGGTATAAAGGATCAAACTAAAGAGTACGAAAACAATGAAAATAATAAAACCGGGTTGTAAAGAGGTTCTGTTGGTGGAAATACTCACGAGGGAATCAGTATCTTGATTAACAAGGGCCAGCTGGATCAAGTATTCCCTGGAAACCTATATAAGTCATAAAGATCGCAATGACATAAAGTGGAAAAACCTGAATTTGTGAAGCCCCATAGATAGGTTATATAAAGCATTTCTTAATTTATTTCTTGAGAAGATAATTTCTGAAGTTGGGAAAATAGGAACTGATGATGATTAAAAGGAAAAATGGTAAGCACCAGAGAACTTACCATTTTTAATTTGTTTTAGCTGAAGTCTGAAATTACTCCACAAGAGATATAGTTACCCTGATGATTGATTCAAGAGGAGGATAATAATATCCGTCATCTAATAAATGAACAACTCCATTTTCGGGCGTTCCGGTATCCGGTGCAGGTTGGCGCGGTGCCTGATAGGAACCTACTCCCGGCTCCTGGTTAACCTCTGTCCCGGCATCCCAATAGTAGAGATAACCTGTGATGTCCCCCTCGATAGGTTCCCTAATATCATTAAAAAGTGAAATTCCCTGAGGCATTGGAGCTATAAAAACATCATTGGACTGCACATACATGGTAACAAAATTCAGGTAATCCTTATGCTTGGCAGTAATGGTAAATTCATACTCTTCTCCCGGCGTAAGCGGAGCGGGCCCGGAAGCCCCAACCGGGGTGGCAAAAATCCCATGGGATCTAATCTTTGGATGGTTTTCAAGATTTTCATTAAGCGGACCCGGCATGCCGTCTTCGGCTATAGCTTCCAATCCCATGCCGTAGTCTTCCTCACCCTGGTCAAACAAAGGTTCAGACCTTTGCTTTTGAACTACATAGACCCCCGGTGAAAACAGAGTCAGAATGTTCTGATCCTGTCCAATGTTCTCAATGGTCACTTTAAAGGTGCTAAAGACTGCATGGTCGTTTGCCGAATTCTCTAATTCAATAGTGGAATTTAACTCCGTAGTAATTTCATCTGAATCTGAACTACAACTCCAAATAAAGAGTGGAAGAACAAGAAAAAATTTTAAATACTTTTTCATGGTTGTGGATTTAATGGTTAATGTATTTTTTAAACCACAACACAACATGAAGATCTTAATCCATTGTATTTGAGACTAATAGATAATTAAAGGTAGTGAAAAAATCTGCTTTCAGGGCAGTCTTAAAAGCATAATTTAAGGCATAATGTTTTCCTGCATTTTGAATATTTATTCCCAATTGTTCTGGAGAGCAAAAGCGACTGTGCCATGAAAAGTATTCTGGGGACTTGTGTTTTCCGTTACCAATCAACGTTGCCCCCCAATTATCCAATCCACAATTAACCAATTAACCAATTATCCGTCTCAAACCATAGGATTTAATTAATTTTCAATCTGTCTGCCGGTAGGCAGGGAGGAATCTCTTGTGGAAACGAAAGATTCCTGCCGGCCGGCAGGCGGGCTTCGCTCCGTTGTACTTCGCTCTAAATGACAAAAGATTCCATCTTCGTAAAGCCACCTTCAAATATCTTCGTCTTCCAATTCCTCCTCCGTGATCCCATTGATATTCGCCAGCGTATTCATCACAGTTTCCAGCTCATCAAAGAGCCCCAATAATAGTTGCATGTTTTGATCTTTACTGTCCCGGAACATCTCCAGGTCGAATTTAAAGGTATCTCCTTCCCGAAAGATTTCATTGATTTCTGCAAATTCGCCTGTCATGCCCATGTTGATAATCCGCTCCATGAGTTCTTCATGAGTATCAAGGAGGGCGCGGTAGGTAAGGATGATTTTGTCTCTTTACATTGGGTTCAAAGTTTAAAGTTCAAGGTCGCTCAATTCAAAATTTAAGATTCAAAATTCAGGATTGGTCAGGTTCAAAGTTCATGGGCAATGCAAAAAAGAACATAAACGATTAGGAATAATTACCTCTATTCCCTGAAAAACTCCATCTGATCTCCAGTTTCCTCATTTGTTTTCCTTTTGTAGTACTAAGATAGGAGAGGAGGGCGACAAAAGGTGACGCGGTTAAATGTAAAATGTATAAGGAAAAAGGAATAATGGCAAGTAAATCGAAAGTAAAAAACTGTTTTTACCCTTTTCTAATCAATTTGAAATGGATTTTTTGCCCCTCTCTCTTTATCGTATTTTCTGAATATTTAACAGGAATTATACTTCATCACCACTGACATTTGTCATTACCCGCTGATCCTCAGTTTGCTAAATTAATGTAGCTTAAAATTAATACCAGCCATTATGAAAACACACTACATTTCTTTGGTAGTAGGAGTAATGTGCTTAACAGTGAGTATGGGGCAGGCCCAGAACCTGATAAGTGATGGTGATTTTAGTGAAACCACCGAAATTATTCCTTTTGACACCCCCACACCTCTGAATACCTGGGCTTACCGGGTAAATGAGAATAGTGGAGCAGAAGCCAACCCATCTGTTGTTGATGGTGTTGCTAAAATCCAGATCCTGAACCCAGGATACGATTATCCGGATGTCCAATTGACACAAGTTGGTTTTCCCTTAAACCAGGGGCATGTTTACCAACTTACCTTTGATGTAAGGGCGGACTCCGATCGTTATGTACGGTTATTCCTTGGAGAAGAGGGAGGCAATGCTATTAACTTAATTGAAAGCATTTATTTTTATCTCTCTACTGGATGGCAGACCATAAGCCTGCAGTTCGAAGCCACTTCTGTCTTTGATCTGCACAAACTCAGCTTTGAGTTTGGCGGGAATGAGACTACCACTTACCTTGATAACGTGGTCCTGCAGGACCTGGGGCCTGCCCCGCCGGAAAAAGTGGTGATTTCGGGAACATTTCAAAATGCTATGGGATGTGAAACAGACTGGGATGCTAATTGCGAAATTACCGCGCTTACCTTTAATTCCTCCACAGAATTATATTCAGGAACTTTTGAGATACCTGAGGGGAATCACCGGTATAAAGTAGCAGTGGGAGGCAGCTGGGACATAAATTACGGGGAAAACGGGGACTATGGCGGAGCTGATATTTTCCTGTGTGTACCTGCCGGCCCTGAAGAGGTCACCTTTACCTACGACCCGGTCACCCACCTGGTCACCACTTCGCCAATGACAAGTGGCTTCTCACCGGATTGTTTGCCAATCGTGGTGCTTTCAGGAAGCTTTCAGGATGAATTAGGCTGCAGTAGTGATGGGATGGGTGATTGCACAAATACTGCACTTACCTGGAATCCTGAATCGGGATTGTTTGAGGGGGATTTTCACATTCCTTCAGGTTGCTACAATTATAGAGTGGTACTCGACAATAACTTGCAAAATAATTATGGACAGGAAGGTATTTTTAATGGAGAAGATTATAGCTTGTATATTCCTTCTAATCCTGAAGTGACTCATTTCACCTATGATCCCATCAGTCATGTCGTGACCTCCTCACCATACGTCAATCCTCCACAGGAGGTAACACAAGTCTCTCTCGTAGGATCTTTACAAAGTGAATTAGGCTGTTATACTGATGATGACTATTACGGATGTGATAATCCCGCTCTGATTTCCAATCTTGTTTCCGGTAAATGGGAAGGCACTTTTTTTCTTCCTGCGGGATGTTATTCTTATTATGTAAAAGAAACTTTTGGTTGTAATTCTACCAATTTCTATGGGGAAGAGGGTACATTCGGGGGAGAGCAATATAAAATTTATATTCCTTCAGCTGGTGAAATTTCCTTTAGTTATGATCCCGAAACCCATCTCATTCAAACAACCCCATATAGTGGTGTTCCTCAGGAGGTGACTAACGTATCGTTAGTGGGATCTTTTCAGGATGAGCTGGGTTGTGAATATGAATTTGACTTTTACGGGTGCGATAAGCCTGCGTTAGAGAATAACCCTGATACCGGAATGTGGGAAGTCAGCTTTTGGCTTCCCTCGGGTTGCTATTCTTATTTTATAAAGGAAACATTTGGATGTACTGTAACATTTTATGGAGAAAACGGAACCAAGGGAAATATTGACGAGATACAGCTATATCTTCCCGAAGACGGGGAAATATCATTTACTTATGATCCCGAAACCCATTTAATAAAATCAACGCCTTTTTCTTCGCCGGAAATTTCAAAAGTATCTCTTACAGGAACTATTCAGGAGGTCTTGTGTGCTCCTGAATATTATTGTGAAAAATCAACATTAGTGTTTAATGCTGATTCAGGCATGTGGGAAGGAAACTTTATGCTTCCTAAAGGCTGTTACACGTATATGATTGAGGAAACATCCGAGTGTAGCACCTTAGCATACGGAGAAAATGGTGAAATAGGAGGTTATATTCAGCTATACGTTCCCTTAGACGGGGAGGTCAGCTTCAGTTATGACCCTGAAACCCATATCATAAGTTCTTCCCCTTACAGCGGTACGCCGCAGGAAGTAACTGCAGTGGCCCTTGAAGGTTCGTCTTTTCAAAATGAACTGCTCCTGAATACTGATTCGGGTCTTTGGGAGGGCAGTTTTACCCTTTCCGAAGGATGTTATACCTACTGGGTCAAAGAGACCTTTGGCTGTGTGGAAACCTACTATGGAGAAAATGGAGTATACTGGCAGGAGATCCAGCTATATGTGCCGACAGAAGCTGAAATTACCTTTAGTTATGATCCGCAAACTCACCTGATAACTTCAACTCCTTATAGCGGTAATCCGCAGGAAGCCACTTCAGTCACTCTCGAAGGATCCTCTTTTCAAAATGAGCTGACCCTGAATGCTGCATCGGGTCTTTGGGAGGGTAGTTTTACCCTTTCCGAAGGATGTTATACCTATCAGGTAAGAGAAATCATTGGCTGCAATGAGAACTACTACGGAGAAAATGGAGAATACTATGGGTCGTCTATCGAACTATATGTGCCGGCAGAAGCTGAGATCACCTTTAAGTATGATCCACAGACTCATCTGGTAAATTCGACCCCTTATAGCGGTTATCCGGAAGAAATCACTTCAGTATCTCTCGAAGGATCTTTACAAAACGAACTGATCCTGAATGCTGATTCAGGATTATGGGAGGGTAGTTATTCTCTTTCCGAAGGCTGTTATACCTATCAGGTACAGGAAAAATCTGCATGTATTACTGTATCATACGGAGAAAATGGTGAAACAGGAGGTTATATTCAGCTATATGTTCCACTAGACGGGGAGGTCAGCTTCAGTTATGACCCCCGAACCCATATCATAAGTTCTTCCCCTTACAGCGGTACGCCGCAGGAAGTAACTGCAGTGGCCCTTGAAGGTTCTTTTCAAAATGAACTGATCCTGAATACTGATTCGGGTCTTTGGGAGGGCAGTTTTACCCTTTCCGAAGGATGTTATACCTACTGGGTCAAAGAGACCTTTGGTTGTGTGGAAACCTACTATGGAGAAAATGGAGTGTACGGGCAGGAGATCCAGCTATATGTACCAACAGAAGCTGAACTCACCTTTAGTTATGATCCGCAATCCCATACAATATCTTCAACACCCTATAGTGGTGTTCCTCAGGAAATCACAAAAGTATCTCTGTTGGGTTCTTTACAGGATGAGTTGGGCTGTGAGTCTGAAGCGAATCCCGATTGTGACAAACCTGCTTTAAATTTTAACCCCGATTCCGGTTTTTGGGAAGGCAGCTTTACACTTCCTGCCGGGTGTTATTGGTACCTGATCAAAGAAAAATTTGGGTGTAATGAAGGTATCCTGTTTGGAGAAAACGGACAGGAGTCTGGCGATGTTATTCATTTATATGTACCCTCCAATGGGGAGATCACCTTTAGTTACGATCCGCAAACACATCTCATCAGTTCAACACCCTACGGCGATGTTCCACCTGAGATGACCAACGTATATCTTATAGGGGATATGCAAGACGAATTGGGTTGTGCTTACCCGTCGGAAGAGGATTGTGAAAATTCAGCTTTGGACTATGATCCTGCTTCGGAAACCTGGAAGGGTAGCTTTACACTTCCTGCCGGATGCTATACTTACCGGGTGAGGGAAGTAACTGTTTGTGGCGCTTTTGAGTATGGAGAAAATGGAAATCCATGGGGTGAAATTCAGTTATACATACCGGAAGAAGCTGAAATTACGTTTAGTTATGATCCACAGACTCACCTCCTAAGCTCAACTCCTTACATTGGTGTTCCGGAGGAAATTACCAGTGTCTCCCTCACCGGAACTTTCCAGGAGGAATTTGGATGTGAATCCATTAATAATCCGGAATGTGATCAACCTGCGTTGGTATATGATCCTGATTCCGCTAAATGGAAAGGCAGCTTTACTCTTTCTGCCGGTTGCCATGCATATTGGGTTAAAGAAACATTTGGCTGTAACTGGACTCTTTATGGGGAAAATGGCTCCACTGGGGGTGAGCAAATTCAGTTATATATACCGGAAGATGGGGAAATTTCTTTTACCTATGATCCGGAAACCCACATTATAACTTCAACTCCCTACAGTGGAGTTCCACAGGAAGCAACAGCAGTTTCACTTACAGGCATTCCGGATGACCGGGCCTTGCAATATAATACCGATTCGGGTTTCTGGGAGGCAAGCTTTAGCTTACCTGCCGGGTGTTACGATTATTGGGTAAAAGAAGAATCGATGTGTAGTGTTTTCTACTATGGCGAAAATGGAAGTACAGGACAGAATTTAAGTTTGTATGTACCGGAAGATGCACAAATCACCTTCAGTTATGATCCTCAGACCCATATCCTGACTTCCTCGCCCTACAGCGGCGTTCCTCAAGAAGTGACCGGAGTGGCCTTGAGAGGTACATTACAGAGGGAACTGGGTTGTAATGAAGACTGGGAAGATGAATGCGAATATTCAGCACTGGAATTTAATCCTGAATCTGGCTTGTGGGAAGGAAGTTTTATGCTTTCCAAGGGATGTTATATTTACCATGTACAGGAAAGATTTGGCTGTGAAAAATCGTATTATGGGGAAGACGGAGTTGAAGGGGGTAATGATATTAAGTTATATATCCCGGCAGATGGAGAAATTACCTTTAGTTATGATCCTCAAACACACCTGATTACTTCCACACCTTATAGTGGGTCTCCGCAGGAGATAACCAAAGTCTGGCTTTATGGATCACTGCAGGAGGAAACCGGCTGTGAAAAGGATTATGACCAGCAATGTGGCAATCCCGAAATGGAATTTAATCCTGATACCGGTGCCTGGGAAGGAAGCTTTGTGCTTCCCGCCGGATGTTATACTTACTGGATAGTTGAAATCTCGGGTTGTAATGTGATTCTTTATGGAGAAAACGGAGTTGAATGGGCTAATGAGATCCAGTTGTATGTTCCGTCAGAAGAAGAAATTGCCTTTAGTTATGATCCGCAAACCCATGAAATAAGTTCGACCCCTTATAGCGGTGCTCCAGAGGTGGTGACAAAAGTATCCCTGCTGGGAAATCTACAGAATGAATTGGGGTGCACTTCAGATTTTGATCTTGAATGTGAGAGCCCGATGTTAGAATTTAATCCCGAAACGGGGGCATGGGAAGGAACCTTTGCACTTCCTGCCGGATGTTACAACTACTGGGTGAAAGAAACAGTTAGCTGTAATATTTTATCCTTCTATGGGGATGACGGAGTTGAATGGGGTTATGACATAAAGTTATTTGTTCCGGCAGACGGGGAAATTACCTTCACTTACGACCCGGAAACACATATAATCACTACCACCCCTTATTTTGATATATCGACAGCAAACCAATGTCCGGAGAATATTTTTGTAGACAACACGCCCGGAACCTGCGGGGCTATGGTAGATTATCCCGGATTTGTGGCCACAGAATATTGCGGTGGTGATGTCATGTCCGTCACTCAAACTGCAGGACTCCCCAGCGGTTCATTGTTCCCCATTGGTGCCACCACCAATACCTTCGAGCTTGTTAGAACAACAGGGGAGGTGACCACCTGTAGTTTTGAGGTGGTGGTTACAGATACAGAATCTCCGGTAATTGCAGATCTGCAGGAAAACTATGAGCCACTATGGCCTCCAAACCATAAAATGGTTCCTGTTTACATTGACTACGTCGCCTGGGATAACTGTAGCATTGCGGGCACAGAAATCACTATTACCAGCAATGAGCCCGAAAGTACCGGAAAAGGCGACGAAGCTCCCGATTGGGAAGTAGTGGATGAACACCAGGTACTGTTAAGGGCAGAACGATCTGGTAAAGGAACCGGACGGGAATATTATATTACCATAAAAGTTACCGATGATTCCGGAAACTTTACGGAACGTACGGTCACTGTAGCGGTAGCCAAAGACCAGCGCAAAACCACCGAAATACCCGTTGATGCTGTGGATAGGAGTTATGAATACATTCTGTATCCGGTTGCTGCCAGCGATATAGTGAACATCAAAGGGCCAAAATCCACTTCTAACCGGCCTTACATGATCTATGATATCTCGGGGGTCATGAAAAAACAGGGGATTATCAATAATGACCGGGTCGAAATAAATTCGTTGCCAAACGCCACCTATATCCTCAGATTTGAAACAGACGACGGATCTATCTTTAAACGGTTTATAAAAAATTAAGAGCTAAAAAGGCCCGTCTGTAAGATGGGCCTTTGGTTTTTTAGACTTTCTCTGAGAATTTAGCGCGTTGTAGTGCCCCGTGCCGGGGACAATGGTGTTGTTGTTGGATAGCTGTACAGTGTTCGCGAACTGCAGCTCCCCTTCGCCAATTCCTGACTTTGCAAAAGTTGGCAGAACAACTACCCTTAAAGAGATTCTTGCCTGGCGGGTTTCGCGCCGTTGCACTTCAGTCTGAATAACAGGGGATCCGCCGAGAACTAATGTTTCAAACTTTTATTCGGTCGTAAAAGACCAGACCTTTCCGCCCGTTATTCCTCCATGCTCATCCTTTACGATTACTTTCCAGTAGTAAGTACTGCCCGTCTCCAGACTCACGTCATAAGTGAAAGCTGCCAGGTTTTCTTTAAGCAGTTCGGGTTCCACACTCTTACCGAAATAAAGATCAAAAGAAAGCTGGTCGCCATCGGCATCTTCAGCAGTCCATTCGAGGCTTGTAGTAGTACCACTTATTTGCGCACCTTCTTCGGGTGAAACTACTACGGCTGCAGTAGGTAAAAAGTTTGAAGTTGCTTCAGCTTCTGTATAAAGACTCCTGAAAGCAGAGTACTCACTCTTATTTCCATTTTTATCGCGGGCAGAGACTCTCCAATAAAAATCTTCTCCTTTTTTTAAAGGGACGGTTTTGGACAGGTTACCTGTTTCACCTGAAAAAAACAGATTTTTAAATTCCTTGTCTTCTGAAATTTCCAGGTTATAGACCAGCTCGTCTTCTTCAGGATCGGTAGCCCGAGACCATTCAAAGATTTGGACATCTGTTGTACAAAAAAGGTCATTTTCCGGTGCCAGAAGTAAAGGTTTCGAAGGTGCTTTGTTTTCTACAGGCTGATCTTCAGCAGTACAGGACAAAAGCATCAGGCCACTTAACAGTAGGAAATTTATTTTTCTCATTTTTTTGAAAATTTGATCGTTTTGGGAGAATCAAGTTTAACCACGGCGAAATAAAAACCTGAGGCCAGGCTCTCTACGGATACAGAGACTGTGTTGTTAGACACCGTATACATTCCGGAAGAGATGAGACTGCCATGATTATTATACAACTCGACATTAACTTCTTCATTCTCTGCATACGGTATAAGTATGTTTAAAACTGAAGAAGCAGGATTTGGATAGGCAGTGAGGTTATTCTTCAGGTCCACATCGAATGCAAATACACCTTCACAGGAGGCCATGGAACTTATTTGAAGTTTATCTCCCTGCTTTACCTTAACAGAGAAATCATTTGAAAAATATTCGGCAACAACTCTGCCGTTAAGGCTAACGGTAAAGGGAGCTGTTCCCTCTTGCATACTAATATTGGCAAAATTAGTTGTGGCAGTTTGTTCCATCACTGCCATACCTGCAATGGAGTTTCCGGCTGCTATATTGAAATCATAACATTGTTGAAAATCGGGAACAGACTTTGCGGTAACACAGACGTTGTATAAGCCGGGGGCAAGATCTTCCAGCTTTAATTGAGAGGAGAATTCATGTTCTTCTCCGTTAATACTGGCGGTGAAATCATGTTCTTCACTTGCAGCGAGTATAAAACTACCGTTATTTTTGCCGAGACAGGTCTCGTTAATAACCTGTAAACTTAGAACATCCTGCGCTATTACAACTGCTGCTTCTGTAGCGAAGGTGTATGCATCAGAAATAAGCGTTTTCGAGCCTTCCTGAGCTTTGATCCTAAAGGTGTAGGAGCTGCCGGGGACCAGATTGTCCAGAACGGCTGTAACCGCGGAAGTAAAGTTTCCACTTAAAGCAGAAGGCGAGGCAGGCACAGAAAGATCAAATTCCTGATCAAGCCCATATTCAAACCTGATGTTCGAAAGGTACTTTGCTCCGGGATTGATCAGGCCCTCCACATTTACTGTCCTGTTTGCATTTGCATTAGTACCACTGGGAATAACTATAGGTTCTGCAGAGAAGTTAAAAACCCCGGTTTTGCTGTAAATGGTTTTTTCGCCCATCACTCCTTTAACCCTGTAGTAATACGTCTTTGAAGGGTCAAGATCGCCTGTTGTCGCAGAAATATAACCGCCGTGGGAAAAAGCGACCGTACCCGGATCTGCAACTGCTTCGTGCTCAAATTCGGGGCTGCCGTATTCAAAAACAAGATCCTTTATATCTGCAGAAATAGCAGAGACATAAGCAGAAAAAGAGGCAGAACTTTCTGTGATCCCTACGCTGTTGAGAGTGATTTGAAATTCCGGATAAGTTATAAATTCCTGCGACTGGCTATATATGATATCCCCTTCATGAACTGCTTTGATCCTTATCTGGTATTTGGTGTTGGCTTCCAATCCTGTAATGGTTGCCACTACATCTGAAGAAGCCATACCCGATATAACAGCAGGAGTTGCAGAGACAGCCTTAGAAAATGGAGCTTCGGCAGTACCGTACTGGAATTCGATTCCAGAGATCTCGGCTTTGTTAGAAACCACAAGTCCGGAAGCTTTTACTGTGTTTGTAGCCATGTCTATTTGATTGTAGTGCAGTTTTAATTCATAATCCTTTTTGGTTTTGAATTCCCTGATCTCACTACGTACTGTTTTGCCCTCATAAATGGCCTTAATTCTGTATTGATAAGTGGTTTCCTGAAGCAGCCCATCTACCTTAACTGCCATGTTTACAGATTTGCTCGCTTCAATTGTACCCGGACTTACAGATTTTACGTTGTCAAACTTATAATTTGTACCGTACTCAAACTGAATTTCTTTGATAATGCCACTATTGGAAGTAACATTTCCGGTAAGCCGTGCGCTATTGCTAAAGATTTCTTCTGCGGGCCCCGGCGTTAGGCTGAAGGAGTTGTAGGTGACAGAACTTTTCAGGATCCTTCCGTTGGTTCCCGAAAGAAAGATCTGTTCTTCCTCTGTAATGTCAATAGCCTTAATCCCCCAATGGAAAGAGATTCTTTCCCAGCTGTAGCCTGCGTTCACCGTTTTCCAGATCCCGTTACTATCATCCAGTACATACCCTATATTTTCGTTGAAAAATTTTACGTGCATGTAATCATTATAGGGAACATCCAGTTTGCTCCATGATTCTCCACCGTCGGTAGTTTTGTACATGATCCCATATTCTGCAGTTACATATCCCACTTCTTTTGTTACAAAATACATGCTTGTAAGATTGTCTTCTGTTTCTAAAACCACTTCCCAGTTTTCTCCTGAATCTGTTGTTCTAAAAATCCTTTTTAACATTTGATGTACCTGCATCCCGTAACCCGTGGTCTCATCGGGAAACTGCATTTCTCCAAAGCTAAGGTCTTCCACAATTAACCAGCTGTCTCCTCCATTGGTTGTTTTAAAAACCCCTTTCTGGTTATAGCCGCCACTTACGAAGCCTACATTTTCATCAATAAATTTCAGCGAGTATAAATTATCCCGCATTATTTCCATGCCATTATTTGTTTGTACCCATGTAACTCCTCCGTCAACTGTCTTAAAGACTTCATAGACGTAATTGTGAACACCAACAGTAGCATAACCGGTATTCTCATCAAGGAATTCCAGTTTAAATATTCCGGCTCCTTCCAATGGTGATCCCATTTTATTCCAGGTCTTACCTCCGTCAGTGGTTTTGAGCAGATCGGTATAATTAGAAGCATAACCCACGGTACCGGATACAAACTGAAGGTTTTGCACATCTGTGTAAAATGGTGAATTCGGTTGCCAGGTACTGCCGCCATCAGTGGTTTTATAAATCATGCCCCGATCTCCCACGACAAAACCAACTCCAGTGTTCTGAAAATGAATTCCGTAGATGCTCGTGTGAGAGATACGGGCATCCTGAAAGCTTATCCACTTCCAGGTTTTACCGCCATCCAAAGTTTTATAGACTGCACCATGTTCCCCGGCAGCATATCCCGTGGATTCATCCAAAAAGAAGAAGGTATAAAAAGCATCGGTGGTGCTTCCCATTTTCTGCCAGGTTTCTCCACCATCTGAGGTTTTGAGCAGGGCATCATGCTGCTTTGAGGCAAACCCTGTATTTTCATTTACGAAATAGACAGCAAAGAAATCGTTGGGAAATGTATTTGTACTCTCGGTAACCTTCCAGGTTTTTCCGCCATCACTGGTTTTTAGGATAAAACCTCCATTACAAACGGCATGACCGGTAAGGGGGCTGGTGAAGAAAGTTTTATTGACCTTATAATATCCCTCCACTATATGATCCTGCCATGTTGCTCCCCCATCATCTGTCCTCACTATGGAATTAGATCCCGTTAGTACGATGGTGGTTTCATTAATGATCTGTACAGTATTGAAATTTTCATTAGAGCCGGTATTTACCTGCGCCCAGGTATCTCCCCCGTCTTTAGAAACATACACCGAACCGTTACTTCCTGCCATATAACCAAGATCTCCCAGGAAATGAATGTCATTTGCACCTGGAAGATCCATCTTTTTATTCCAGGTTGCACCGGCATCTACAGTATAAAGAAGGTCTTTTTGGGTGATTATAAAACCTTTATCTGCGGAAGTAAACACCACTTTTTTTCCTGCTTCATAGGAAGGGGTGGGATTTAGTAATTCCCAGGATGTCTGGGCCCTGGAAGTATAGCAGAAAAACAACAGAAGAACTACAGGTAAAATTCTTGACATAATAAGGTATTAAAGTTGACGTAAAAAATTATTTTCTAAAAAATTAAACCTGAAAAAGGTGTGAAAAAACCATATTTTCGGGCTTCTCTCAATTCTCATCGTGACCTACAGCCCGGGGAGAAAATCTTCAGGTTTCTCTATTTAAATACTGTTTTGATACTGCGGCCTATACGTTTGGATACAGGATCAAAAAAAGTAATGATCTTTTCTTCAGGTTCCCGGGCAAAATATGCAGGGTAAAGACGGTCGTAGTTGTAATCGGGTGTAAAATTCATTTCTGTTTTTTCTTCGTTCACCCGGATGTCAACCTTAGTATATTCGGTGGTGTAATTAAAGATCAGGTAATGCTGTCCATCAGATGGGATTATTATTCCCGCTGTAAGATTCTCTCCATAAATGCTGAGAACGTCCTCTCTGCTAAAGACCTCCTGACTCAATGAGGTGGGGTTGGGAGCATCTTCTAAATTGACATCAAAATTGTCAAACTCTACCCTGTATCCTTGCTTTTCCAGGACGACCTTATAAATATTTGTGGGGGTGTCATCGGGAATAACAAAACTTACGGCATAGTAATCAATACCGGTGTGGGTGTCGCTGTAAGAAAAGTGATACTCCAGCTCGTTAAGTGTATATTTGGAGGTTCCGTCCAAGAGATATACGTCTGGATCTTCTCCTTCGTTCATTAAAAATCTGCCCATTATTCCCGCTTTGGCCCCAACAAAGAAACTTTGGTTTCCGGGGAAATACTGGTGTATGACGCTTTGTATTTCCGGCTCATTTACCTTTACGACATATTTGCGGCTATCACCATTTTCTGCAGTTACTGTATAAGTGACAGGTGTGGTAAAATCCACGACCGTTTCAGCAGGAGGGTCAATGGAAGCATACCCGGGAATAGAAATAACAGGTGAAAGCTCTTTAATATCTGTAAAGGTCACATCTGCTTTTATTATTCCGTTTGTTCTGTCTATATCTGCTTCGATCGTTTCTCCGTCAACCACAAAACTGAAGCTGTTGATCTCATTATTTGCAGATATTGGTCTGTTGTTTATAGTTACCCGGTAAACATTAGGAATTCCATCTTCCGCATAAACGGTATAGGGAACCGTTGAAGTAAAATCCTGTGCCACACCGGAGGCGGGCTCTATCCTGGCCTTTGGAGAAATGTTTACAGACGGAGTTAAGGAGGAAACGTCTTTACCGTCGGTCTGAAAGACAATAGTTCTTTCGTGTTGATCAATTTCACCGGCAATGTTTTCACCTGCGAAGTTCAGGGCAAAGGAGGTGATTTGATTTTCACTGCTTAATACTCTGGGTTCCTCTTCTTCTTGGCTGCATGAGAGACAAAATATAAGGATAAAAAAAGCTGCCAGTTTTTTCATTTTTTGAATTTAATTGTAATGCAGACCATAATCTGAGGGATGAATAATTTTTTCGCTATTGCCAATGATCAGGGTGGGGGAAGAAACAGAAAACGTAACATTTCCTACTTCCCATTCCATATTGCCGTTTTCGGCATTAAGGCAGTGAAGACGGGCCGAATGGGAACTTACGTAGACCTTTCCATCGTACACAATAGGAGAGGATACCACAGTAGCTCCAACAGAAGATTTCCATCTCAAGGCTCCTGTTAAAGCATCAAAGCAGAAAAGATGATTTCCGGCTCCCACAAAGATTTTTCCATCTTCCTTAAAAGGGGAAGATTGGGAAACATCCCCAAAATAATATCTCCAGTTGATAGTACCGGTAGTGGCTTTTACAGAGAAGATTTCATCACGGGCTGTGAATATTACATTACCGTTGGCCCATACCGGAGCTGTTTTGGAATACTTGCCAAGGTCAAGGCTGTAATTCTTGGCGCCACTCAATTTGTTTACCGAATAAAAGCGCCCATTGTTATCCTGAAAGTAAAGGTTTCCCCCATGAACAAGTGGCGCATGTTCTATGAATGGTGCGAGACTGCTAACAGGGTTATCAACTCCAAATTCCCACTTGATTTCACCGGAATATTTATTCACTGCAATGAGTTCGTGATTATTGCGCTTCGGGATATAAAGATAAGCCTCATCCATTGCATATCTGTAGTTACTGTCGAACAGGCTTATTTCCCATTGTTTTTCCTGTCGCTCAAGATCTATTGCCACCATAGTCATATCTGACGTAATGGAATACAGGTTCTGATCATCGGCCATTAAGTGCCGGTAACCAATATCATAGCTCCTGTTAACAGGTTGTTTTTCCCATACCTTCTCACCTGTAAAAAGATGATGTGCAGTAAGATTCAATACTCCCGAATATACCAGGTCGTTATTAACACTATGAACCCCATCCTGGTTTGGGGCTGTCCAAATTCTGCTGCGAGTATCGAGGTCAATGGCTACTACCTGTCCGCTTTGAAAGTCACTTACCAAAATGATCTTACTGGCAGGACCTTTAAAATTGAATTTGAGCTCTGTAGTACCTCCGTTACGATCTGTAGCTATAATGAGACCTTCATAATCCCTGTTATATTCCAGTGTGGTAGTAATCTCATTTTGAGAAACAGGTCCTTTAATAAGTTCGGAATTGAGATAAACATTGTAGAAGACTTCATCTTGGTCTGCGTCCTGAGCTTTGGACCAGCGGATTTTTGCCACAGTGCCTGCAAAGGAGATATCCTCCAGGGAAAATTGTGAAGGGCTGGAATTTACTTCTTCACTTTCTTGAGAACAGGCAACCAATAACAGGCACAGGATTGCCGAAATTATTTTTTTCAACATTTTATAAAGTTGAAAGCCTGTAGGGATGGGGGCTTAATTCTTATTGCAAATATGTGAAAAAAATCTTAAAATTATTATTTCTAATCATAATTTTTAATTTAGACAGATTATTTTCAATCTTTTCCCTCAATTATCAGCTCTGTTGGGTAAAGGCTTTCATCCTACAAGTTGAGGTCGGAAAAGGAATAAACATGGATTCTTCCAGGCACCAAGTGAAAAAGATATTGAACCAGCTCAAATTTAATGGTTAAAATCTTTTTTGGCGAAAAGTATATTCCAAAGCTTCATTTTTTATCTCTCAAATGATTTCAGATTAAATGACTTCTCTATTTGCCAATACAGAATATATCTTTTAAGTATTTATAAGGCCTTTCAAATTTTGAGGTACAAATAAGGTACAAATGAGGTGCGAAGTGGAACTAATTATCATTATGAAATTCTAAAAACCGTTCATAATCTTCTGTTTTCAATTTATTTACTCCACCACGTATAATTACAGTTACCGTTCCGTGGTCGTAATTAACAAGGTAATTCTTTTCTGGGTGGCGATAGTCTATTGTTCCTGTACGTTCAATTATTGTTTTTACACTATAACCTAAATTTTTTAACTGCTTTTCAGTAATCATAAAGAAATGTATAAATAAATTAAGGATTGAAAAGTTTGCCTCATAAACAGGGCTATTAAAGGTATACATTTTCAAGAGAATACACTATGAGAATTGGAGAGGAACCTTTACTCATAAAAAAGTTGAAAAGGAGGTGCCGTAGATTTTTTATTGAGCACCCCCTCCCCTCAAATTAGATTCGTTTTCCTTTTCGAACATTGGCACGCCATTTTGGGGTGGTACCCTGAAGTGCCGAAGAGACTCATATATATTTTGACTTTATTGCTCAATTTTCGAAAATTGCATAAAGAGAGCAATAATTGGAGAAAAAAATCACTTCTTAATATTTTGTTAAGTTAAATTTCTATCTTTCCCATTCAATACTTCCCTATAAGTTTTGTTTTATTTAATCTTCAATGCTGACATTGACAGACTTTTTATAAATGATATTAAACGAAACATATTATCAGAAACTTTTTGAAAGATTTAGTGGTGTCCACCATGTTGAAACAAAATTTTCTAATAATGTTATCGCCCTGACTGTAAAGATTATTCTTAAACACTACCAAGAAAACAAAACTCTCCACATAAACTTTCAGAACTCAAAAGAAACACTATTAAAAATTGCAGGACATCTATATATTGAATTAGCAAATGACATTTATCTTAACCATTATGATTTGCCAGGAATAAAAGATGGAGATAAAGTAAAAAGAAGAGTTAATGGAGAATATTATTTAGTGAAAAAAATTGGTGAATCACATTATAGGTTAAACCATCAACTCCGAAAATCTAAAAAACAAAAATTACCAGCAGACATCCCCAATATCACATATGATCGACTTGTAAAAAAATTTGTAAAAGTTGATTCAGGTGTTAGCGATAAAACTATTGAAGATTATTTCAATTTTTTTCAATCACTAAATTTTGAAAAAACAGATTTTCCGAGAACAAATTTTGAAACTATATCCGTATTTATATCAAAAAAGCCTTTATGGGACAGCTTAAATGAAAAAAATAAAATCCCATCAATCTATTTACCTAATCCAAGAGAAGAAAACCACCTATCAGAAATTAAATCAATTCCAGCAATAACAGATTGTCTTGTTTATTTCACTCCAAAATATGAAGTATGTTATCAACAAATTATACAGCAAGGCAAAAAAATAAAATCCATAATTGTCTTCGATACAGAGGCAAGCAACATTGAACAAATGAGACTTGACCAACAAAGATTTGGCTTCAATTTGATTGTACTTTCAAATAGCCTTTCTCCTCAAAAAATAACCTCAATACCTTGTTGGAATTGGTTTAAGGAAGAAGTAGACATAGTAAATTCAATATGATTAAATTCAGAAACATACCTAGTGCTGAAGTAGAAGACTTTATAGGTAGACTTGACGACAAAATATCATATATCAATTCTGAGTTTGGCATTGAATTAAAAACATATGGTAATATTTTGAGAATCGCCATAAACGCAATTCAATATGATACCATTGAAAACCTTGTTGACAGGGTAAAAATCAACAAAGAATTGGAAAAGTCATTAGATAACGCAGGTGGCTACACAATTGATTTTCTTGGAGAGAATAATCCTAAAAATGAACTCTTAGAATTTCTTGATTTTTTGAAATCAAATTTACTCAAGCAAGAAATTTTATTGAAACACTTAAATCAAACAGATAAAAGGACAATTGCTTTTTTTGACAATAATGATATTGACTTTGCAGGAAAACATATTAAAAATAGAAAAGTAGAAATTCGGCCTTTTTCTGACTTAAAAAAATTGCACCTTGAAAACATAACACTTGTATTTCACAGTTTTAATGGTCAAAAAGATTTCGATTTATTATATAACCTTGATATTGAAATAATCCTTGTAGTTTATAAACAAGAAAAAAATCTTTACTACAAGTATTTAGATAACAGAAAAAAGCTAATTGAACAAGAGATAAAGTCACATGACAGATTATCGCTTTGCGGAATTGAATATATAGAAACTCGAGATTACTCGGTTGATGTAAGTTCGACTATTAATGGTATTGTATCGAGGTTGGATAATTTAGGAAACAGAGCTTATGAAGGCTACAGAAATGAATGTGATATTTTGCTAAATGACAGTGAGGAAAAACTGGTTTACAAGGTCATAACAAATCTTGCTGAATTGTACCTCGAAAGTAACGATACAATTTTCACGGAGCGGGGTGAATTAAATAAAACCTATAAAATTAAAGTTGGCGATAGACTCAGAATTTATCCAAAAGAAGAATTAGCTGAAAATTTATACCAAGTGGCTGTAGAAACCGAACCTGAAATATTCGGAAAGGTTGAAGAACACTCAGTTTATTGGAAACAATTAATAAATGAGATGCGACTTAAATATAGAGATGAATTGCTTTATCAAAAATTAAAAGAAAAGGGGCTAAGAATATTGCCCAACACATTAGCTACTTATGGTAAAGGATACAGAAAATTTCCAATGTTTAATAATGACTTACGAGCTATTTTCAAACTTTATTATTCTGAAAGTTCAGACATGGAAATAGACTCAATGATAAAACCAATTTTCAAATCTAAAACAACCTATAACAGCACAATGATTGTTCTTGGTCGTGGTATAAAACAAGAAATACGTTTGTTTTTAAAAGAGAATAAAATTGGAGAAATTTTGCAAAAGCGAAACTTCAATGTAACCACATTAAAAAATTTTGTAGATGATTATATGCCTTTACATATTGTAAATAGCATTGAGGTTTTTAGTGAAAATATTGAAACATTGGATGAATCGACTTTACAATTGATAGAAATATGAGTGTAAAAGAAAATAGAGATATAATAGTTGAGCGAGTAAAAAAGGAAATAATTGGACCAGGTTCAGATATTTTTCAATGTAAAGAAGATTTTAGGAATGAAATAATTGAAGGAAAGCCTTTGCAAAGATATTTTTCAGGGATCCTTTTTCCAAAACAACTTCAACCAAATGGAAGTGATAATGGACAAGAGGAGATGAAAGAGGAAGATGAGGATGATCTAACTGATTTAACATCCAATCTGAATGATGGAGAAATTAAAGAAATTGAGGTTTTTGAAGATGATGAAGACGAGAAAGACAAAACCGACACGCAACCAAAATACACTTCAAACACCTTTTTCCCTTCACATTTTGGGATAACATTTGCCGTTAATAAATCATGTAAAAATTTTAAAGCAACAATAAATTTCGGCAATTACAAAAAAGCCAATTTTTCAGAAATCAAAATCGCATATAGCGGTGAAGGAATTAACCTTTTAGAGCAGTTTGGACTTAGCCCTTTTGTAACTTTTGATGCAGAAAATAAAACACTAACTCAATCACAAAAAGTTCCAAGGACTAAAGATGGTAAAATCACGCCTGAGTATCTTCATTTTCAAGATTGTCTTAAATCATTGAGGCAAAAAACGGATAAGGATTTTGCACTTTACAAAGTCATTTCAAAACTATTTTTCAAAGACAAGTACAGGAGATTTGATAACTCAATTACTTTAAACATAAATGTCGCCGAGATTGAGGCTTCTCTAAACAATCATTTAGAGTTAAAACTTTCAGAACAGCCAAATTGCAACTTTGAAAATTGGAATAAGGAAATGAAAGAAAGCCTTGTTTTCCATTTAAAAATGTATTCCAACTATGCCGATAAATACTACATTAAAGCAGTAATTGAAAATAAAGTGCAGATACCAAAGGATAAGTTTTCGTTATCCAAAGAAAAAGTTAATCAAGTAAGTTGTTTTCAGACAGAGATTAAAATTGAAAGTGAAAAATTATTACCGTTCCGAGATTATAAAACTCATTTGTACAAAACTGACGAAGATAAAATGTTAGATTATTTGTATAGAGAAAAATTGGCATTTGGAATAGGTCATAATACAGCCTGTACTTGGGAGAATGCACAATCTCCTAATACCCCACAATGGATACAATCAACCTTTTTGCCTGAATATGATGTAAAAAGTCAAAGTTCCGAGACAGACAAAATCAAAGGGGAGATTTTAGATATTAAAAATCTTACGGTATACAATACAGACACCAAAAGCATAATTACAAATCTCTTTAAAGTTTCAGAAGCCTATAAAAATTGGATTGAAGAAGAGCGTATAAAATCAGGTGAGAATGAGCTAGGACTAAAAAATATTAAAAAATGTGAACAGATATATAGGAGAATAAACAACGGAATCAAATTACTTTCAGAAAATGAAAAAGCATTAAGAGCATTTCAATTAGCGAACACTGCGATTTACTTACAAATGTTCCAAACTGCACAACATTTTAATACAAAAAAAGAAGGTTTTGAAGTCTGGGAACGCAACGAAATTTTACAACATAGTTTCCAAGATTACGGTAAATTAGATTTTCCTTCTAACAGAGTTCCCGAATGGAGACCATTTCAGTTAGCTTTTATATTGCAATGCATGGCTTCGTTTGTAGATGAAAACAGCCAAGAAAAAGAGTTAATTGACTTATTGTATTTCCCGACAGGTGGTGGTAAAACAGAAGCATATTTGGCTGTATCAGCATTTTTAATATTTTGGCGAAGAATCGAATACCCGAAAACTTATGATGGTGTTAATATCATAATTAGATATACTCTTAGGCTTCTTTCTGCACAGCAATTTGAAAGGGCTTCGAAAATGATTTTAGCTTGTGAATTTATTAGAAGCAATTCTAAAGATTTAGGGGATAAGAAAATTACAATAGGTTTTTGGGTTGGAAAACAAACCATTCCCAACAGACTAATAGATGCTCAGAAAAAATTACAATCGACTCAACAAAAGCTGAATCAAGGCAATACTTATGTAGTAAATCCATTTCAACTTTCAAACTGTCAATGGTGCAATACAAAGGTTATAACAAGATTTTCCCAAAAAGATTCTATTTATCAGATTGGACACAGAGTTGACAGGCAACTTAAAAGCTATTGTTTGAATGCCGCTTGCCACTTTTCAGAAAAAAATGGAGGTTTACCAATTGTTTTGATTGATGATGATATTTATTCTAAACCACCAACTATATTATTTGCGACAGTTGATAAATTTGCTGCTTTAGCATGGAAAGGTGAATCTACAGCACTCTTTAATAATGGCTCAAACAGAAAGCCCGAATTGATAATTCAAGATGAGTTGCATTTATTAAACGGGACATTAGGCAGTTTAGTGGGTTTATTTGAAAATGCCCTTTTAGAACTTTGCCATAACCCAAAAATAATTGCTTCAACTGCAACAGTAAAAAACGTAGATAAACAAATATTGGGGTTATACGGTCGTGAAGCAAAAGTGTTTCCACAATTTGCTACAAATTCAGATGATACATTTTTCTCAAAAGTAATTAATGAAAGTAAACGAAAATACATTGGTGTCTTACCTACAGGTAAGACCACAGTAGTTACCAATCTTCAATTATTAGCTTCGCTAATGTTTGCCAGGCTAGAAATTTGGAAAAAATCCACCAACAAATCTGATGCTGATAGTTTTTGGACTTTACTTTCATACTTCAAAAGTCTTAAGGAAATCGGTCGCTTTTCAAACAAGATAAACTCTGAATTAAAACCAATAATTAAGCAATTACAAGTTAGGTATTTAATTGACGATTTTAATTCTGCAAATAATTACAACAAACTTTCATACAGAAACATCGAATTAACAAGCCGTATTCCAAACGAAAAAATCAAAAAGAACCTGGATAAACTTGACATACCATTTAATGGCAATTTAAAAGACCATAAGGCTTATGACCTTGTTCTTGCAACTAATATGATTAGTGTAGGTCTTGATGTAGGTCGTTTAGGAGTTATGATAATGAACGGAATGCCCCCAAATACTGCTGAATACATTCAGGCAAGCAGTCGTGTTGCAAGGAAAAATAAAGGTGTTGTCTTTACACTATACGACCCATTCAACAGTAGAGATTTATCGTTCTATGAAGATTTTGTTCAATTTCATAAAACATTTTATAAGCAAGTGGAACCATTGAGTGTAACTCCATTTGCTGAAAATGCCTTAGACAAAATGTTGTTTACTCTTATACTCGCCTATTTCAGACACACGACTCCTTATACGGCCAACGAAGCGGCAAATGCATTAGTTGATGATAGAATTAAAAGCGAACTCCGAAATAACTTATTAAACCTTTTCCAAGATCATCAATTCGCTCAAGAAGATGTTCAACTTATAATGGAAAAGACAGATAACATTTTGAGAGATTGGAGATATAAGGTTGATGCTGAAAAAAATCTAAAATACTATTGGCACAATCATCCAAAAGAATCTTTAATAGTGCCTATGCAAGAAAAGAAAAGTGATGATGACACTCTTGTTGCAATGCAATCAATGAGAAGTGTTGAACCTAGTGCGGAAATATTAATTAGACAATATTAGTAGTTATGCCAAACGATAAAATCAGGCACGGTAGAAGCAAACATATATCAAACTATGGTGGTGTTGGCTCACTAATTGAGACAACAGATAATTCAGTAATAATTGAAACATTTGATAATTGGGGCTATTCCGATTTAAATGAAAAATTGGCTCATTACATCATAAAAGATGATAGGCTTTTACAGCGTCTTAAAAATAGATTCCCCAATCTTAAGCATTTGGTATCAATCCCTACTGATAGAGATTCATTTTTACATCAAGTCCGACCTAAAGCAAACTACTTTCCAAAATGGTTTTACTGCACGTATTGTAATCGCTTTGCATTTTATTCTGAGTGGAAAACCAGATGGAGAAGTGCGGGAAAGAATTTAGACTTTTTCAATCCTCCTAAATGTAGTAATAGAGATTGTAAGGAAAATCATTTAGAGCAACTTCGTTTTGTTATGACTTGTAGCAACGGACATATTCACGATTTACCTTGGGAGTATTGGAATAATCGTTTAGCATCTGATAGAAACAATGTAGAAGAAAATGAAGATGAAAATAAGATTGAGAAGCTAAATGGTCCTCAATTGGATTACACAAAAAAATGTTGTGACCATCAAGACTTGATTTATAAAATAAGCCGAGAAAACACTGAGCTTTCAGGTATTTGGATTGAGTGTAAGAATTGCAAGAAAAGGGCAAATCTAAAAGGCATTTTCAACTTCGAAAAAAAGTGTGATGGTAAAAAATATTGGCTTGGTCAATTAAATGGTAAGTTTCATGAGGAAGAATGTGGTATAACAATGCAACCTAGTATTTCTGTAAAACTGAAAACCAGTAATAGCGTATATTATGCCAATAGCCTGAGCAGTCTCTTTATACCTGAACTTCAAAATCCACTATCTGTTGAAATAAGAATAGATATTGACAACATGGTAGAAAGTGAACAATTCACAACTGAACAAATTGTTCAACTAATAAGCATCCAAAAGAAAATTGATAAAGAACTTATTCAGCAGTATTTAGAATCAGGTGAAATAAAATATATACCAGATAATGTTTACCGCCAAACTGAATATGAATATTTTTTAGAGAAAGAGCAACCAGACAATAAGCAGATAAAATTTAGAGTAATTGACTGTAGTGAACAAATTCATGGTTACTCAAAATTGGTGAAAATTGACAAGTTGAAAAAGACAACTGTTCAGACGTCCTTTACAAGAAACGAACCAATTGATATCGATTCAATCTTGCAAGACCAAACAGAATACGAATATTCAGTTCAAAGGCAATCGGTTTCAAAGAATAATTTTGATGCTAAAACCCTACCTGCTTTAGAAAGCTATGGAGAAGGTATTTTGTTCGTCTTGGATAAAAGCAAACTAGAACAATGGGAAAAACAACAATATGTAATTGAAAGAACCGAAAAAATCAAATCAAATGCAAAAAATGCGGATTGGAAATCTCATCAAATTATTGCAAAGACACTGACTCCAAGAAAAGTATTAATACATACACTTTCCCATCTACTAATTAGAGAATTGGAATATGTATGTGGTTATCCATCATCTTCCTTATCAGAAAGACTCTATGTTAGTGAAACAATGCACGGATTTTTAATATCTGCATTTGACGGTACAGACGGTTACTTGGGAGGACTTTCTAATCTTTGCAATGATTTAGAAAATTTGAGAAAAATTATTGAAAGTGCAATATTCAGAGCAACCGATTGTTCTTCTGACCCCATTTGCATCGAATCTGAAGGACAAGGAGTTGGGCAACTGAACCTAGCTGCTTGTCATTCTTGTAGCTTAACCCCTGAAACCACTTGTGAACTTTCGAACTTATATTTAGACAGGAACTTATTAATTGACAATGAAATTGGATATTTTAACACAATGATAGAATAACAAGCTTACGCTATTGCTGCCATTTACAATTTTCCAAAATAAAGTAAAAGCAAGTATTTACTTGTCTTGGTGACAAATGTGCTCGCCAGATCTCGCTGTTTTATTTGGATGTTGGCGCTGTAATTAAAAAAATAAATCATGGTATACTTTTCAGATTATTTTAATGTAGATAAGCAAATATTAGAAGACTATGGTGCATTCAATATTTCACTGATTAACGACCTACCATTATTTATTGATCCATTTTTACTTTTTGGCAGTAATGAAAAAGAATATCAAAAATTACATACAAACATAATTGAGTACTTAACTTTTTTAAAGACAAAATCGGAAAAAGGGAATATTACCGATGCCAATATCAAAAGCTGGTATAAGTTTTCAGAAGTAAAGCAAAATTGGCTCGGATACAGCTTGATGGGAAACGGAGGAAGCGGATTAGGAAAGCAGTTCGGAGAGGCGATGTCCGCAAGTATGCACGTTGTTTATGACGATTTGAATAACGAGAGAGTCACAGTTTCGTCTCATTTAGAAAAAGCTGGTCTCTTTCAAATAGGTGTTGGAAAGGACAACATCAGCGATTTTACCTGTAACCTAATAAAAGGATACTTAGCAGAATATACTGAGAAATTTGCAACAGAAAACTTAAAGCAAGAACAAGTAAAGACAATTATGGTCAGCAAAGTCTATTTTGATTACGAAATGGAAAGATGGATGCCAAGACAGTTTACCTTACCCTTTCTTAATGGAGATTTCGTGCTGCTGACTCCAAAAGATTTGCTAACTAAGGATGACAACTGGATAAATAGCAATGACTTGAAAGGAAATTTTGAAAGCATTTGTGATGCTATACCGAACGACCAGTTACGCTCTGAGATACATAATTATTTTCGGTCAAAAATCCCTCCTAAACCCAAAAAGAAAAGACCGACTCAAAAGGAACTTTCCTTCGCTATTAATGAAACTATAAAAAAGTTTCCTGACATTCTGAAATACTATATAAAGACTAAGGAAGAGAATAAGGTAGGTGCGAAAAATATATCTCAAGAAAGAGTCGAAGAGGTTGAAGAAGTATTCATACAAAACGTTTCAACCCTAATTGGCGATCTGATAGACAAAACGGATTTCTACGAAATCAATCCAAAAGGTTCTTTTGAGGAAGCTCTTGAAAGAGTTGAGTTTTTGAAAGATGTAATCGAAAATAAGGACGGATATAGACTGTTTTATTCCAAAGGAAAAGCGATTAAGAGAGAGGCTGATTTACAAGTAATCTACCGCTTGACTTGGCACGCAACTCCATTTGACGTGAACAGAGAGGTGAACAATGGAAGAGGACCAGTCGATTATACCGTTTCTAGTGGCTCAAAAGACAAAACTTTAGTTGAATTTAAACTAGCATCAAATTCCAAACTTAAAATGAACTTAGAAAATCAGGTAAGGGTTTATGAAGCTGCTAATAACACCAGTAAAAGTATTAAAGTGATAATGTTCTTTGACGATATGGAATTAGTTAAGGTGAATAAAATTTTACAAGAATTAAAACTTCAGAATAACCCAAGTATCGTATTGATTGATGCTTGTGACAATAAACTATCTGCATCAAATGTAAAATAAAAAATTGCCAACAATGGGTCCAAATCATAGCCTCAGGACTTTGGCAACAATATTTAATAAATGGCGAGAAAAACCCCTTCTACAAAAACATTAAGACAATTATTTGCACACTCTGGAAATCAATGTGCATTTCCAGGTTGTGATCATCCTATTTTCAACAAGAATGGAATTTTAATAGCACAAGTTTGTCATATTAATGCGGCAAATGAGGGTGGCGAAAGATACAATGCTGATCAAACTGATGAAGAAAGGAGGTCATATGAAAATTTGCTACTAATGTGCCATCGACACCATATAGAAACTGATATCATTGAAGACTTTCCTGAAGAAAAATTAAGGGAGATAAAAAAAATTCACGAAGCTCAATTTTCAGAAGAAGGCAGGGAGGCTTCCGAAAAAATGATTAGACAATTGAAGTTTGAAATTGATTATTACTGGAATAGATTATCTAAAAAAGAATTTGACTTTGAAGAGCTCAAGGTAGAACGAGATTTCGACAAAGAAATACTTGATCTTTTTGATGAACTTGAAGAACATATAAAATCAATTAGTAATTATTGTGATATCTGCGCAGAATCTGACAGCACAAAGGTTTTAAGAATCGATTTAACGGAACTTTTTAAAAAGCTAGGGTTAGATTATGAAAAAACTGAGAAGGTTCCACATTATGAGAATCCTTTGATAAATAGAAATTGGGATTTACACCACATCGGCCGTCCGAATTATTTTTCACATTTATATTTATGTGTAAATCAATTAAAGTTAAAAAGTATTGAAATTCTTCTGAAGAATGACTCAGGAAATGAGGAACTCCGAAACTTGTTGGATAGATATCAAAAGGAATTTGAAGAGAACTACTCCAATTCTTATTGCGTTGATTAAATTGTTGACAGCAAAGAACTTGTTAGAAAACATGTTCAAGCTGTCTCCAGTCAAAAGTCTGTGCCTTCTTGCAATGCCATTTTGTCCAGTGAACGGTCAGACGCCAGCTCCCAGTATTATCATACGAGATGTTACATCAGCTGTAACATTAAATCCACATACCTAAAATTAAATGATAAATCAGACTACAAAGGAATATCTTAATTATTTCGTAGCCTCTCAAAACCCAAATTTTGCTGTAATGCTGAAAGGGAAATGGGGAGCAGGAAAAACTTATTTTATAAGAGGGATAATTGAAGAATGGGAGAACGCGCAAATTATTTCTGATAATGAAGAAATAAATTTGAAACCTATTTATGTTTCACTTAATGGTGTTTCTAAGAAAAGTGAAATTGTTGAATCCCTGAAAGCCAAAATATCACCGTTCCTTTATTCCAAAGGCACAAAATTCGCAACTGACATTCTTAAAGGGTTTATCAAAACAACCTTAAAAATTGACTTTGATTATGACAATGACAAAAAAGCTGATGGTAGTATAAACATAAATTTTGACCCGATTTCTATTTTCAAATCTTCAAATGATAAAATCAAAGGAAATCGTATTCTTATTTTCGATGACATTGAGCGCTGTAAAATTCCAATCGATGAGCTATATGGCTTTATTAACGACTTTGTAGAACATTCACAGTGCAAAGTGATTTTGATTTCTGACGAAGATAAAATAGATGAGAAAACCACAAAAGATAGTAAGTATAAGTACCCAATCTTTAAAGAGAAAATAATAGGGCAAACATTTGAAATTAAACCAGATACAGAACAAGCGATTAATTTCTTTTTAGATTCCGTAACAAGCGATATTCAATCACACTTACTTGAATTTAAGGATATAATAATTAAAACTTTTGAAATTTCTAAGAAAGAAAATCTAAGAGTTTTACAAAGAGCTATTTACGATTTTGAACGATTATTCAATTTCACTGGGGAAGAGTTATCGAAGGACGAAGAAAGGTATAAAGAGTTGATTAAAAATTATTTAAGTTATTTCTTAATTTACTTTCTTGAATTTAAAACAGGAAATGAAGACATATCTTCCTTTCAACAAAGAAACCTTTTAAGTGATGGTAAAAGTGAAAAAAAGTACACGCAATACGAGGAAATTATTACAACATTTTCTCTACATCATTCGACTAAGTTATTTACTCCATTTAAACTAATTGATTTCATAAAAAATGGTTACTATGAAGAATTGGTTTTTGAAATTAATAATTCTTCAATCTTTTCTAAAGGGAAAGTTGAAAAGGATTGGGAAAAACTCTGGTATTGGCAATTAATGGATGATGACGATTTTGCACCTTTGTTAAATAGAGTAAGTACAAGTTTTTTCAGGACAGAAGATTTTCACATAACCGAAATACTTCATATTTCGGGGATTTTATTTTCGCTCATAGATTTAAATTTATATAAGACTAAAAAAAAGTCACAAGTCATCAATAGAGCAAAGAAGTTGATAAAAAAAACAAACCTTTCGGAGTTTAAAGATGAAAGAGGTTTTTCGATGCTGACTTGGGGTTCTTGGCAAAAAGCTTATGCATCAGACAAATCGGATGAATTTAAATCACTCGTCAAATTTACAAAGGACCTTTTACAGGAAATTAAACAAGAAAAATCAACAAGAGTTGTAGAAGATATTTTTTACACTATTTCAAATGACAATGTTGATGAATTGTATCAGAAAATAGATGTCTACGATGAAAGTTTAGGTAATGTTATTGAACATACGCCGATGTTGTCCAAACTTAATCCTAAAAAGTTTGCTGAGACAATTTTTCAGCTTAACAATGACGGAATTTTTAAATTCAAGCAATTTATTGAGTACAGATATTTTCCCGAGAAAACATACACAAATGTGGTAATCCAAGACAACCAAAGACAAGAGAAGGATTTACTAGTGAAATTACAATCCAAGCTTTTAAAAGAAATAAGAAGTAAAAAGAATAGAAAAAAAGTAATTAGAAAATTTTCATTAAACGAACTGAACACAGTGATTGAAGAATCAATAAAAAAACTTTAAAAAAAGACGCTAACAGCACTTATAAAAATATTGGGAGTTCAGTTGGTAAATGAAGCTTTTTGCTTCGCTGCCAAGTATATGTAGAAGCACTGCCTAAGCCTGTCTCAACTCGAAACTCTGTGCCCGCTTGCAATGAAGGTCTCCAGTTTGGCTCTTTGAAGAGTAGATGCCATCTCATCGACTTGAATTTAAGCTCAAAAGAAGGGTGTTTCAGGCGTTCTGAGACGTCTTTATCTTCCAGATTTAATCTACCTCAACAAAAAAAATTTCAGAGTATAGAAGCGTTTCATTAGCTACTGTATTAACTTCTGTATATCAGTTTTTCGCAATTAAGTTGATATCAAGAAAACTTCTCAAAAATCCACGCCATCCTGTTTTTATGCTCTATTTCCTGTTTTCAAATAATTTCCCCAGAAGAAATTACCAGTCCGTAATTTTTTTTGATATATTTAACACTTCCTATTAAGTTAAAGCAAAAGATCCCCTACCTCTCATTGCACAAACTTGATTAACTCTTAATACAAGAAAACAATGAAGTTAGAGAAAATATTGGATCGCCTGGGTTCAATAGAGAAAAACTCGTTCATAAAGGTGATAGACAACATCATCTCCACTAATCCTAAGAACGCAAAAGAAATTGAGAAAATCTTAAGCTCTGCAGATAGGGGACTGAAATCCGCTGACAGTAGAAATATTTCTAAAGTATTTTCATTAATTAATAATGAATTTTATGAGTACTTGAAATGTGAATTTCAGGATACATCCTCTCAGCTCGATATTCTGACAGATATCATAATTCAGGATGGCAATTGTATAATGAAACAGGACTGGTTTTCAAGATTATATGAAGCAGAAATTCGAAACTTAAAGACAAAAACCAAAAAACTCCAGGAAGAACTAAAAAGCGACAAATCTGAAATTTCTGAGGAGCGCAAAAGAGACTACACTATTTATTCGGCCTGTCTTGAAACGGCTTATCACAACGATATTGAGAACAATAGGGATGCCAGAATATCTTCAGACGAACTATCAATTATTCTTACTTTATCTCAGGAGTTAGAACTATCTCAAGAAGAAATCAAGCTGATTAACTATTCCATACTTCCCATTAAAAAGGTGGACGTGCTGGATGTGATCAATAACTTGAAGAATATAGGTGTGCTGTTCTTTTCAAAGAAAGAGAATACCATTTACGTTGCGGATGAAATGGTAAGAGTTCTGCGAAGAGTCAGGGAAAAAGAGGTAGCCGACAAGTTCTTACGCAGAACCTTGAGGATACTTCGGGAGCCAGTTATAAATCAAATAGCTCGAAAACATAACATCAATAAGGATCTTAGTTTTTCAGAAAAAATTGAAGAGATCATCAAAGAAGGAATTTCTTTTACGGGGCTGTTGAAAAATGATATACATAAAAAAGGAGCTACTTTAACTGAGAAAAAGAACGAGCTAAACAGGCTTTGTGAAAAAAGTCTGGGGATTGAGAATCTCAGAGGAAGTACTATTGAAGACAAGATTCAGAGCCTGGTTGAATATTTTGAGAATGTTGAGAACGATGAAAGAATAAACATTGCTCTTGACGGATATGAAAAGATGTTAGCTGAATTAAATATTTCTTTGCCTAAACTGAACAAGCAGATTCAGAAACAGTTTGTGCTTCAGGAGGAGTTTGTTTTACGTGCTGAATTTCTTCTTGATTACAACATAAAACCACGGGATATTCTTGATTTAATTGCAAAGGATGATCTGAAGCTATTCATTTCCGAGAATGGAATTAAACAGCGTGGTGATGATATTTTGAACATCCTGGAGCACTACAAAGATGCAGAGAACCTTTTCCTCGAAAACTATGAGAAGGTTGCTTATAGAGACCTGAATGCCCTTAAGAGCAATGGAATTTCTACAAAAGAAAGCGAACTAGGGTTAAAGTTTGAAGAGCTAACCAGAAAAATCTTTACAGAGTTAGGATTTAATGTGGATGAGAACTTGAAGAAGCGATTAAATACCAACAAAGACATGGTAGATATCCTATTGCATATTGAAAATGGAGATGTAATAATAGTGGAATGTAAGACAAGTAAGGAAAGAGGGTATAATAAATTTAGTACTGTATCGAGGCAGTTAAAGGCGTATAAGAAGTTAGTTGAAAATAATGATAGGCGCGTGGTAAAAATATTACTTCTTGCCCCTGAATTTAGTGATGATTTCATAACGGACTGTGAGATGAATACTGAACTGAATCTTTCGTTAATTACAGCTTCATCTTTACTGCAAATTCATGATGCCTTTAAGTCCTCGAGTCATAAGCAGTTCCCACACGTGCTCTTCAGAGATGTACTTATAAATGAAGACAGAATAGTAAAGGCGCTGAGTAAGTAGCTTTAATCCCTGATTAGACGTGTCGCTAAAATTGGTAAAACTATATAAAAATAATATTTGGTCTAGTTTCAAATCGAAACTCCTTGTTCGCTTGCTGCGCCTGATTGTCCTGCGGCCAATCAAGCATGCCAGCTTGCACTGTTTTTTACGAGACGTTAAGCATTATTAAAAAAATATAAATGACAGAAACAGGAATACATCCGAATGTAAGTTTAAAAAAGGCAGGAATCAGGCATACAGAACAAAATATCATTGAATATTTTAGTGCTCTTTTTTCTATTTCCTTTGCGAAATCTCATAATTTCAAGGGTGCTTGGTACAATTTTGCATTTTTAAAACCTACGACAGAATTAAAGGAGAAATACAGATTTCAAAGTGAAATGTTATTGATCACAAATTCCTATGAAAATTTCGATACAAGAACATTTGACTATGTTGATAAATTAATGTTTGAATATCAAAATAGGTTAGATAAGTTATGTGTTATTCTAATCAGTGGTGATAAAAAAATCAAGTCAAAAATTACCAGCCTAGCTCAACAAAATCCAGAAACTCGAATTATTATACCCTTCAGTTATTTAGATTTTTTTAAATCAAATCCTCAAGAAATAATAAAACAAAGGTTAAAAGAATTTTTTTATGGACGTGACTTGTTTGCTTTCGAGTCCCCATTGCAGAATGATGCATATTTTTACGGAAGAACTGAAACTGTACAGTTTTTTTATGATAAATATAAATCAGGAGAAAATTCAGGATTATTCGGATTACGAAAAATTGGAAAGACCTCAGTTTTATATGCTCTGAAAAGATATTTAAATTTAAGAAGCGAAAGTGCTGTATTTATTGATTGTCAAGAACCCGCATTTCATAAACGAAGGTGGAATGAATCCCTTGAGTTCATTTCGAATCAGTTATTAAATGAAATAATTAATTCAACTCATCCTGAACTCAATATAAAGTTAAGTACTAATTATACGGAGAAGGATGCTTCAACCTCTTTTGAAGAAGACATGATCAAAATTCATGACGCTATTGGTGGTAATAGATTGTTATTGATTTTTGACGAAATTGAAAACATAACTTTTGATATCTCCCCTTCTGAACATTGGACTAGTGATAATGATTTCATTTTGTTTTGGCAGTCCATTAGGTCTATTTATCAAAAAAATCAAGGGCTTTTTTCATTTATTATAGCAGGGGTTAACCCAAAAACAATCGAAACTGGTTTGATTGGAAGTTATGATAATCCAATCTATAGAATGATTACACCAACATATTTGAAATTATTTAACCATTCAAATGTCTCTGATATGGTCAAAAACATAGGTAACTATATGGGCTTAGACTTTGACGAAGAGATAATAACTTTTTTAACCGATGATTTTGGTGGCCACCCATTTTTAATTAGACAAGTTTGTTCTAAAATTCATCGAGAAACAACATCTAAAAGGCCTGCAAAAGTTACCAAATTTTATTACCGAGAACAGAAAGAGAATTTTGACAGACACCTTTCTGACTACGTTGAATTAATTGTTGATGTATTAAAAAACTGGTATCCTCAAGAATTTGAACTTCTAGAACATTTAGTACTGGGAAATCTAAAAGAGTTTGAAAAAATAAGTTCAATTTCAGATAAAACCATTAATCACCTATTAGGCTATAATTTGATTGAAAAATCAGATAATGATGTCTATCATGTAAAGATAAATGCTGTTAAAAATTATATACTAGACCAAACTAAAATTCAACACAGCTATGCTAAAATTGAGGATAAGTGGGCAACTATAACTAAAAAAAGAAATAGTCTTGAACTAAAATTGCGCAACGTCCTAAAACTTTCACTAAGATTTAAATTCGGTTCAGCTAAAAGTAAATCGGAATTTTTAAAAATTATCGAAGAAAAGAGAAGAGAACGTTTAAACAATTTAAACTTAAACGAAATATTTTCTGATTCAGGAGAGGTTTATTTTTTGGATATACAAAAATACATTTCTAAAAACTGGGCGGATTTCGAAAAAATATTTGTGGATAAGGGAAAATTTGAGATCTATATGGGGCTATCTAATGAAAACAGAATTGACGCCCATGCTAAGGATATAAATCAAGAAGATATGACTATAACCCTTTCCGCACTAAGTTGGCTAACGGAAAAATGTGACAACTTCTTAGAATAAAAAAAAGGGCTAATAAGGAGTATAGTGAATAGCACCCTGCGGTATGCTACGACACTATATACGGAACGTTGGACAATCTATCATGCTAAAAATTAGCAGATTGCATTGACAGATTAGCTCTATAACTCAAATCGCTGATGGTTAGGCTACTAAAGCCGATATTAAATTTTCCTCTCCAACTATTATCCGTATAAAACTATAGAGTAAAATATAGGCTTAGAAGGTTACCTCAGAGGCCGAGAAGAAAGAGTTTTTACCAAACTTCCTTTTCTACTTTTATTTCTGTGCCAAAATAACTTTCGATTTGATTTTTAAATTCTTCAAATAAATCATCTCCAAAAGCTTTGGAAGTGGATAAACTGTCATGTCTACAAATTAGAGGCATATCAGGATATTTCCTTGCAATATTCTTGGCACAGTGGTCCAAAATACATTTTGCTTCCATTCTCTGTAAAATCAAAGCAAAATCCTTGTAATTGGGATCCTTAAATGCTTCAACAATTCGGAATATCGAAGGGTATAATTCCTTTACTTTATTTATGGCTCTTACACTGCCTTTTCCTCGTGGAGAGTAAAGAGCATTTATTATAAGTGTTTTACCACATTTTCTTAAGGAACCAAAATCAGAAATTTCCTGTTTATTTTTTTCCTTGTTATAAAGTATGGTAAAAAAAGTATCTTCTTCCTGCCAAATGGCTCCCGTAGATAATAACAACTCACCAGTTTTTTCATAGATTGCCCCACTGTTAACTAGCGAAATAAAATTATCAATTTCAGCAATATCAGGGCTTCCAAAGGTTTCTAACAAGATTATAGTTATACTATATGATATTGTTTCTATATCTATTGTATACTTATTGTTGTTATAGTAATCAGTATCATTATTATTTATATACTTCTTCAGAGTATTATAAATCCTCTTTCTTAATCTTCCTTCCTTTACTCCATTTTTACTCTTACTTAAATCATCAATATGCTGTAAAAACTCCTCAAGTAAAATAACGAACATCATTGGCTGCGAATTTTTCACATCCATCTCAATGAGCTGCTGCCCCTGATAACTTACAAATGGTTTTAAATCCTTTGGGAGTTGAGTGAATATGCTATGGAGCCTATCGTCATCGCCATCTCTCGAATAAGACTGAGCTGGATCAAATTGAACCACTTTATCGTATCGGGTAAGATACTTGCGGGAATCCGAGTGGTATTTTTCTTCAATGTAACTAAAAGCAGCTTCCTTGTCAATGGTGAAACCATCAGATTCTAACCACTTTGTGAGATGAGCTGTGGTACTGCTAGCCTCAATTTTTCTGTGTCGATTATGCTTTTCAAGCTTTTTCAAAAGAGGCTGTTGCTTTATTTCATAACTGTGGATAGTCGGATTAGAAGCATCCTTTTCCTGTTCAAAATACTTTGATGATATCCTGAATCTCCTACAAGAATTTTCTTTGCCAGGAATGTTATTTTGGTGGTTCAGAAACTCTATAAATTCTCCTTCCTGTAGCAGTTCAATTTGTTCACTTGACTTATATCTTCCGTTATCATATTTTCGAAGGATTACAGAGCTCAGTGGCACCCATTCCTGAGGCTCTGACTGCTGTTTTAAGATAAAGTGAAGGATTAGGGCTGTTAAGTCAAGATCCATCCTCTCATGCTCTTTATTCCATTCTAAAAGTTCAACATATAGGCGTTGCGGGAGGGTTATGTAAAACCTCTCATTCTTTAATTCAACTCGCATAACTATTATCTTTTAAATTAAATAATAGTTTGCGCCTGTAAAGAGCGCCAACACAAATAACTATAGGGGCTGAGCAACTGTTTATTTTCCATTACGCAGTCCCTTTTGAGTGCTTGAAAACAAAGCTTTTGCCTCTTGCTCAACCTCGCTATTTGACTTTCTGCGGCCAGCTTTGAGATATTCCCTTAAGTCGGTACTGGAAAAATAGAGGCGCTTGCTCCTCTTCATAAAAGGAAGCTCCCCTTTACTTACCTTGCTATATACGGTTGGAACTGCTAGGTCAAGGAATTTTGCTGCTTCCTGAACGGTTAATATGTCCTCAGTGGTTTCGGAAGAAGCCTGTTTAGATTCGGTTTCAATTTGTGTCTCTCTAATCCACCTTTTAAAGATGGGTTCAAGTTCTGCTAAAGGAAAGGTAAAAAATACTTGTTCCATTGTTTTTGATTTTAGTTAAACAATGGCTGCAAGTACAGGAGAGGTAACTGGTTACTTAACGGTTACTTTGCATAGGTATAATGGGTTTAGATATCATTTTCTTCCTCGAGAAATCGCAAGTCCGTTTCGATGAGATTAACTGTCGTAGGATAGTTATCTTCCATGTATTGAATTAGCGGTTCAAGCTTTCTTATTGGGTAATCATTTTTTTTATTTATTCTGTTTTTTGCCTCATAATAATTCTTTTTGAAATTATTTAAGGTTGTGTTGATGCTCTGCTCTTTCATAAATTGCTCCATACGATTTATTTTGGTGTCGGTACTGGTTGAAAATTCTGATTCATCAACATAATAAAATATTGTAGCCCATTGCAAAACGCTAAACTGATTGTTGTCGGATTTCGTGTTTTGGAGTTCTTCACTTTCACTTTGGTCGGTAACTTTAGACATTTTGGGCATTTCGCAGTTAAAAGGAAGGGGTGAAGCAGTGTTATAAGGAATATTATTAATGAGATTTATAGCCTGCCTATAATATTGTTTATAATGTTCAATCGAGGAATCTTTGGGAATAGCAAAATCAATTAATTCCCCAGTTGATAGAGAGCAGTAGTAGTATTCTAATGGTGAATTAATTGTTGGCGATCCGAGAAAACCGAAATCTCGGGATATAAATCTCTCTATGTCAACGATGGTAAAACCAAAAGTATAATCAATGAAAGCTTGTTTCTCAGCGTAAGGAAATTGTTTTTTATATATACTGGCAAGATCATAAAAAATTTGCTTTAAAACGGATAGGTCAATAATATGTAAAAAACCAACGTACAAGGTGTTTCTACTTTTAAAATCTTCCATGCCCCAATCATTGTCTTTATGATGCAGCCACTTATTAAAGTCCTCAGTAAAAGTTAAGGATAGGTTGACGTTAGCATGCATGCCTATTATTATATTGGAATGCAGTAAATTGAAATTATTTAATTTCTCCATAAGATTATTGACTACATTTCAAGTTGAATTTTATCGGCGGCTACTCGCTTAGAACTATCCACAATTTTAGCATAAACTTGGGTGGTTTTTAGATCCTTATGTCCTAACATTTTCGAAACGGTGTAAATGTCTGTTCCGTTAAACAGTTGCAAGGTTGCAAAGGTATGTCTGAAACAATGAAAAGTAATATCCTTTGTTATTCCTGCTGCTCCAATCCATTGAAACAAGTGTTTGTTATGGTAGGCTGAATATTTAAGCCCCTCAAATACAGGCTGATCCTTTGGCATAGACTCTGGTTTTTCTGTACCTTCTGTAAAGCTGTACGCCTGTTCAGAAATCGGCAATACCTCAACGCCTTTGGTTTTCTTTTGATTGAAGTTCAAAAAATACCCTTGCCCTTTTATGTATTCAAGTTCGCCCCAGTTCATTTTTTGAATGTCGGAAAACCTCAACCCTGTGAGTGCAGAAAATAGGGCTGCACGTTTCAATAAAGCATTGCTGCAAGGCGTTTTTACAAGCTTATTAAGTTCTTCAATGGTCAAGTATTCCCGTCTCGTTTCGGCAGCTTTAATAGGCTTTATTTTAGCGTTTAAGTCTGTTTGTAATATACCGTCATTGAACGCCTGTTTTAATGCTGCCTTTACTTTATTGAAATAAGAAACTGCTGAATTTTGGGAAAGGGTAGTTTTACTGCTCTTTTTGCTTTTTGTGGTAAGCAAAAATTCTTTGAAGTCGTTTAGAAATTTTTCATTTAGGTCTGCAAACTTCAAATTTCCATTAGTAAAATCTTCAAGGTAATTAAGGGCTGAAACCCAGTTATCGTGGTTACTGGCTTTTCGTTTGTTGGTTAACTTTTTGAAGTATTCAATAAAACAATGTTCTCCTAATTCCTTTAACCTTAATTGCTCCTTTTCGTACTGGCTGTAAATCTCAGGTTTATTTAAGAAGTTTTCACGCTTTTGGCGTATGCTTTCACCTATTTTTAGAGTTTCGGTATTGTGCTGTTTTTCAAGCGAAGATTTAGGTTTGGAAAAAATGTATAACCCGAGAAAATCGCGTCTTGTGTTTTTACCAGTTTCTGTATGGAGGATGGGTGGGTAAAAATCTAAATAGAGACTTTTCCGACCTTTACTAATTGGTTTCTGTCTAAGTTTTACTTTTGTTGTCATTCAGATGTGAATTATTATAAGTGATTTTTGAGGGGTTAGATTTGGGTGAAATGAGGTTTTCTATAACTTCCTTGGGAATAAAAACAGATCTCCCGTGTTTATATTTAACAGCGCTATTTCTTCGTAAAAGTTCTTGTAAAGCACTTTCGGAAATTGCGAACAAACTTTGGATTTCTGAAATGGAGTAGAGATCTATAATTCCGCTTTGGTCCCCTCCTTGTTGAAGGTTTTTTCTTTGGTTTGCCTCTGTTTTAGTGTTTGTAATAAGTTCGTCAATATCAGATCTGCGAATAAGCGTTTTCTTTTGTAGAAGGTTAGATGCTGGTAATTTGTGGGAATTGATAAGCTTATAAATGTTTTGTCTAGAGCAGTTTAAAAGTAAAGATGCTTGAGTTACAGTTAAAAATTCCTTTGCTTTAAGATTCTCCAGGTTTTCGCTTTTATGGCTGCGTGTTTCCTTATACGATTTTTGGATCTTCTCTTCTTTCTTTCGCTTCTTGTAAGCTCTCTTCGCACAAGTGTCACCACAATATTTAGTTACAGTTGTTTTTGCTATAAAAGTCTTCTCGCAAAATCGGCAAATTTTCTCAATCCGAATATTGGTGCTCATTTGTATAAATTTATTCAAAGATACACTATTATGTAAACTTTGTCAACTCAAATAAGCAAGTTTGGGTACAAATTTTTTAAAAAGACTGGAAAGGTACAGGAGAGGTACAACTTGTAACATAAAAAACAAATAACATTACAAAATAGGAATATAGGGGGAGATGTTGATTTGGTGGCTTTACACTATATTAGCACGATGTATTTTGAATTAATATGGATTTGTTTTGTGCGGTTACTTCCCAATACAAAAGTTTGCAAAAATATTCCCCAGCAGGTCATCATTAGTAATTTCACCTGTGATCTCCCCAAAGTAGTGCAGGGCTTCCCTGATGTCTATGGCCAGCAGGTCTCCTGACAGATCATTATTGAGCCCTTCCTGTACCTTGTTGATCTCTTCCAGGGCGCTGAGCAGCGCGTTGTAATGCCGGGTATTGGTAACGATGGTGTTGTTGTTGCGCAGCTCGCCGGTGTTCACAAACTGCAACAGCTTCTGCTGGAGTTCTTCTACCCCTTCACCGGTTTTGGCTGAAATAGTATTGAGATCTGAGATTTGCGATCTGAGATCTATTATCTGCTCCGTACTTAGCTGATCTACTTTGTTTGCCAGGATCACCAAAGGCTTTTGCGGAAACTGGTTTTTGATCTTGCCTATCTCCACCTTGACCTGCTCGAGGGTAGGGGCGGGAGTATGAGATCCTGAAACATCCCGATCCTTCGGGGCAGGATGACGCTCAGAATCTGGCTGAAGGTGACGAAGACGAGAGGCATCAAAAAGATATAGCACAACCTGCGCCTGACCAATCTTTTCAAAAGTCCTTTTGATCCCGATGCTTTCCACCACATCTTCGGTTTCCCGTATCCCGGCGGTGTCGATGAACCTGAAGCCTATCCCGCCAATCGAGATCTCATCTTCAATGCTGTCCCGGGTTGTTCCCGCAATTTCAGAAACAATGGCACGTTCCTCGTTTAAAAGAGCATTTAGCAGCGTGGATTTTCCCACGTTAGGTTCTCCCACAATGGCCACCGGAATTCCGTTTTTCAACACGTTACCCACCGCAAAGGAATCGATGAGCCGTTTTAATACCTGCTGAATCTTACTCACCAGGCTCTTGAATTCTTCCCTGTTGGCGAACTCCACATCTTCTTCGGCAAAATCGAGTTCGAGTTCTATCAAAGAAGCGAAATTCAGCAGTTCCTGCCGCAGTTTCTGGATCTCGTTGGAGAATCCACCGCGCATCTGCTGCATGGCCATCTGGTGACTCGCCTGGTTTTCCGAAGAGATAAGATCGGCCACGGCTTCTGCCTGACTCAGATCCATCTTTCCGTTAAGGAAAGCACGCAGGGTGAATTCTCCGGCTTCCGCAGAACGACAACCCTTCCGTATCAATAACTGAATGATCTCCTGCTGAATATAAGGGCTCCCGTGACAGGAGATCTCAATGGTGTTCTCCCCTGTGTAAGATTTCGGGCCGTGGAAGACAGAGACCAGTACTTCATCAATAATACGCTCGCCATCTACAATATTCCCCAGGTGCAGGGTGTGGGAAGATTGTTCCCGCAGGTCCTTATTGCCTTTAGACTTAAAAACCGGGGCCACCAGGTGAATAGCATCCGGTCCCGATACCCGTATCACGGCAATAGCTCCCGCTCCCGAAGGAGTGGCAAGGGCTACGATGTTGTCATTCAATTTCATTTGGCAAAGGTATTAAAATGTATAATGAATATTGAATAATGTCTAATGCTTCCGGGGAGTGGTGAAGTGACGGAGTGATGCAGTGAAGAAGTGACAATGAGCAATGATCAATAAACAATAAACAATGAGCAGTGAACAATGATCAATGATCAATAAACAATAAACAATAAACAATAAACAATAAACAATAAACAATGAGCAGTGAACAATTACCAATAGACAATTTACATTGTACAATATATAATATACAATTAGCAAAGAGTGGACAGAGGGCAGAGGACAGTGGAAGGTTCGCGGCAACATCAGAAATTCCAAATTACAGGCAGCAAATTTCAAGCATTACCCGCTGAAGCTTTTTAGCATTCTGCGCAAATCAGCGAAATCTGCAGGAAACATCAAAGACTGGGTTCTTAATTTTTATTTTTTCAACCCACAACCCACAACTTGCAGCCCAAAACCGACAACTGAGAACCAGTAAAAAACCTGTATCTTTTATAACATAGTACTATATAAAAACGTATATTTGAAGAAACAATCATCAATCAAATCAAAATGAACCACACAAACACAACAATCATGAGAGAAGACAGACAATTACTAATGCTTACCCACCTGAGCCAACTGCTGGACCTGGTGACGGGAATAGGCGGATTCATCGTGCCGCTGGTGATCTGGTTGACCCAGAAAGATAAAGTGCTTGGAATGGATGAGCATGGAAAAATGGTTTTGAACTTCCAGATATCCCTCTTCATCTATTCGATCATTTCCATTCCGCTTATCCTGTTGTTTGGGCTGGGAATATTACTCATTATAATTATTGGGATCATCGCCATTGTTTTTCCCATTCTTAACGCGATCAAGGTGAATAACGGGGAGATCCCGTCTTATCCTTTGAGTATGAATATTATTAAGTAAGAGGGCAGAGGACCAATTTAAAAGATTTAAGATTCAAAATTTCGATTGAACGTTTCCCGTTTCCCGAATTAACGAATCCCTGGCGACCCAATTCACCAATCCCCAAAAAACCTGTTCTTCGAGCAGGTTTTTTTGTTTTTACCCCATCCTGGAAGATTGACAATAATCATTCTTTAATATACTTTCTTTTCAGAAATTAAAGGAGCTAAATAATTACCTGATGAAAATGAAAACATGTTTCTGGATCCTTTTTCTGGGCTTTACCACGGCCTCTTTTGCCCAGGACCGCAATACCCGTGATCTGTTAAAAGAAATAGAGGGACAGTGGGCTCTGAACGAGTCTGGCAACGTGGAGTATCAAAGGATCATCGAGGCACCCGGGGTTGAACAGGACGAAATATTTAACCGGGTACTGGACTTTTTCCTTTACTACTATAGTATGGGAAATTCTGTGGTTCAAACTGAAGACAGGGTGCTCAACAGGATCGTAGGTAAAGGGATTTTTGATGATGTGCATAGCACCTTCTTTCCCAATAACTATGTGGATTGCCGGCATAATATAGCCGTTGATATCAAAGATGGCCGCGCTCGTGCCTCCCTGGTGCTCACAGAATTTGAGAATGAACTCATTATGGATTACTCCTCCATCTTTCAGACTTTTAAAGTTGCCGATTCCTATCCCGTCAACCCTGACGGGAAGACCAAAAATAAGATGGGAAAGGCCTTTTACAAATCTCATTTTGCAGCCCTTGAGGCGCTTGATGCTCTCGAAAGATCCATCAAACAAGGGACTTACGCAGATCAAAGACTTAAGGATGAATGGTAAGGAACTTAACACTTCGCGAAAAAAATGAAAACAAATTTTCTGCTGCTACTCATGATGGTATTCATGGTTCAGCCGTTGACCGCTCAGAAAGGAAAACTCAAAAAAGGCGTTTACACCAGTCCCGGAAAGGAATTTCAGATCGATTTTTCTTACTTACTGGGTAAGCCGAAATTAAAGGAAGAGCTTAAAAATAAGCAGCTGGTAAGCCTGGCAATATCTGATGATGAATGCCGGACCTTTAGTCTTGAGCTGCATGGGGAAACGGATCTTTCCGCGGAAGACTGGGAGCTTCAGAGCCCTGTGATGCAGGAGTT
The DNA here is from genome assembly GCF_042684505.1 of Salinimicrobium flavum. NCBI lineage: Bacteria > Pseudomonadati > Bacteroidota > Flavobacteriia > Flavobacteriales > Flavobacteriaceae > Salinimicrobium > Salinimicrobium flavum. The sequence continues at coordinate 15,726 of NZ_JBHULT010000009.1, read as the reverse complement.
CAAAAAGAATTTGCCACCCGGCAGCAAAACAACAGAGATTGAAACGGTCTACGGAAAAGCAAAGGTCTACCAATTCTCCCTACCGGGAATGGCACCCTGCGCGGTTATTACCGGGGAAGATGGGAAATGGGTACAACATAAACCTGATGCCAAGGTGGGGTTGACGATCCTGAAGATCAATGGAAGCATTTACTGCTTTTCCTATCTAATAAGTGAGGAGCCTTTCGACCTATGGGGCCAGGGCCTGGATAATATTGATAAAGAGCTCACCAAATACATTAACGGCTTTAAATTATTGAAGCCCAGGAAAGCAATCTAAACAGGCAAACCTGTTGAAGGTTTATTCAAAAAGAAGACCTCTGAAAAATTTATTTTTTCAGAGGTCTTCTTTTTTTAGTATCAGCCTCCGAAGAGGCGGTCTAACATCTAACAGCCAAGCGATCCAGCAGCACAGCGGTCTACAATCAAGGCGAAAGCCTTAATTGTTTAACATTACCGGCATCACCAGCATGGTCACTTTCTCCCCTTCATCCAGTCCGTCTACCGGGGTAAGGATCCCTGCGCGGTTAGGAAGGCTCATCTCCAGTTGTACCTCATTGGCGTTCAGGTTGGAAAGCATTTCTGTAAGGAACCTTGAATTGAACCCTATCTGCATATCGTCCCCCTGGTAAGAACAGGTAAGGCGTTCTTCGGCCTTGTTGCTGTAATCCACATCTTCTGCGGAAATGTTCAGTTCGGCACCGGCAATTTTCAACCGCACCTGGTGCGTGGTCTTATTCGAGAAAATGGATACCCTTTTTACAGAGCTAAGGAACTGTCCGCGGTCGATCACCAGTTTATTCGGATTCTCCTTTGGAATCACCGCTTCATAGTTCGGGTATTTCCCATCGATCAACCTACATACCAACGTAGTGTCTTCAAAAGTAAATCGGGCATTCGAGTCGTTATACTCTATCAGCACCTCACTGTCTGATCCTGAAAGTATACCTTTCAGCAGATTTAAAGGCTTTTTGGGCATGATGAATTCGGCGGTTTGAGACGCAGAAATGTCATCACGTGAATATTTTACCAGTTTATGGGCATCTGTAGCAACAAAGGTCAGGTTTTCAGGAGTGAACTGAAAGAAAACCCCGCTCATTACGGGTCTCAGGTCATCATTTCCTGATGCGAAGATGGTCTTGCTTATTGCGGTTGCCAGCACATCACCCTGTATCCTGGTACTGCTTGGTTCCTCAAGGCTCACCGCTTTTGGGAATTCTTCGCCGCTGGCATAAGCCAATGCATATTTACCGTGATTGGAGCTAAGTTCTATAGTGTTATTATCTTCTACCACAAAGGTCAAAGGCTGCTCCGGGAAGGTTTTTAAGGTCTCAAGTAAAAGTCGGGCGGGTACCGCGATCTTTCCTTCAGACTCAGATTCTACCTTTAGTTTGGCAGACATGGTAGTTTCCAGGTCTGATGCAGAAACCGTAAGTTCGTCGTTGTTCAGTTCGAAAAGGAAGTTATCCAGGATGGGAAGAGTGTTGTTGTTGTTGATCACTCCCCCGAGTATTTGTAGCTGTTTCAGCAAATAAGTGCTCGATACAATAAATTTCATTGGCTTCGTAATAAGTTAACTTTGATACAAATATATCTTAATCCTTTAAAAATAGGGGTCAGCGGCATTATTTTTTATTAACAGGGAAATCGCTGAATGCCCCGCTATATCACTACTTTTCAGAGAATTAATGCTGCTGCTGCTCAAAAATTGTTAATAAGGTTCTTCTTCGTTTTTTGCGTTTATTTTTCTGCGGAAAAATACCCGTCAAAACAATCATTACCGAATGTATTTTTTTCTCCTGAAATACAGGAGCAGCATTGCAAAAATGCCCAGTATCACCAGCGGAATGACCAGGTTCATGACCTGCCAGAAAGTTCTTTTTTCTTCGGTTCTTTCAAGGTCAAGAAAGGCTATGGAGATCTCTTTTGACCGAAGGTCCAGCAGCCCTGTATCATCCAGCAGGTAATTCACGGCATTCATCAGGAATTCCTTGTTGCCATAGCTGGTGCCCGTATACCGGTCATATCCCAGGGCTAAAGGTTCCCCGCGTTGCAACTGGTTCTTCACCACGTCCCCGTCTGAGATCACCAGGATCCCTGTCTTCTCGCTTACTTCCCGCGGCTCCCTGATTTGCACCGGTTTCACCCGGTTTTGATACACAGAGGTGAACCTGCCTTCCACCAGCACAGCTAGTGCTTGCTCCCCCTCGTTGTACGCATCCAAATCGGGTTCCCGGTCAAGAATATCAAGACTTATTTCCCTGGGAAGTCCTTCCAGTTTACTGTTGGGGGAAGAGGCCAGTAATACCGTTTTTTGAAGGTCGTTTTTGAGGGTATCAATAGGAGAGGCGTATTCGAACCTTACTGCCTCAATATTGTTCACTACAGGATGATCGCTCGGCGACAAGGTAAGCGGATAGTAGAACCAGGGGTAAGGGTTGAATTCTGCATTATTCCCGCTCCCACTGGCCAGTACGATGGGTGCCGAATAGATATCCTGTACCAGGACCGGGTTGACCCTCAAACCGTATTTGAAAAAATAATCGGTCAGGTTAAGGTCACGGGGAAGGGCAATAGCACTGCCGGCACCTGAGAAAAGACTGTCAGTTTCCATCGCGACGTGTTCCACCAGCCACAGCTGCTTTCCGCCGCCCATAAGGTACTGGTCAAGCACATATTTTTCAGCTTCGGTATAAGGTTCTGTGGGTTTGGCTTCAATGATGAGATCATATTCCCGCAGCTGGTCCAGGGTTCCCTGTGCATCAACGGCTACAGAATCTAAGGTAAATGGGGCTGTGAAATAGTATTCCTGGATGCTCTTCACGAAATCGGCGATGTAAGCGTCCTTAAGTTCCCCATTGCCTCGCATCACGGCAACTTTCTTCTTTCGGGGTTCCAGGAGTTTGCTGAGTCCGTCAGCGAAAGCATATTCCAGATTCTGTACAGAACTTCTTACCCGCTCCTCGGTAGTGGCTCCCAGTTGGTTCTTGAGCAACGGGATACTAACGGTCTTATTCCCATGATTGGCAATAGCCCAGGGAAAAATGATAGCTTCACTGGTACGTCCGTTCTCTGCCACATTGATACGCGCAGGGGTCATTCCCATCTGGTAAAAGGAGGTCGCGACCTGCCGTGCATTCCCACCGCCTTCAAGCGGATCTGTAAAATTGAATTCTATGTGCGGATTATAGGTTGAGAATTCTTCCAGCAATTGCCGGGTTTCCTGCTGTAACCTGCGGAATTCGGGCGGAAATTCCCCTTCCAGGAACACATCTATCACCACCGGAGATTCTGCTTTTTCCAGGATCGAAATTGCAGCCGGGGACAAGGTGTATCTGTTATCTGCAGTTAGATCAAAGCGCTCATAGAACTGGTATGAGACCACGTTGAGAAAAATGAGTATCGCAAACAGTATCAGGGCTCTGAAGATATTTGGATGATTTTTTTTCAAGAGACTGATTTTTTACTGTCAAGGTTGAATTTTGTCAACGCCAGAAATAGGAAAATAAAACTAAAAAAATAGATAAGATCCCGTGTGTCAATGATCCCGCGGCTAATACTTTTATAATGTTCATTGATACCCAGGTCTTCAGGGCCGAAGGCTCCCAGGCTGAACAGGTTGAGATCTGCCAGGGCTTCAAAAGCAAAAAAACTGATAAAGCAAAGAAACACCGCCAGGATAAAGGCCACGATCTGGTTAGGGGAGAGGATAGAAGCGAATACCCCGATAGCGGCATAACACCCACCCAAAAACAGGAGTCCGAAATAGGATCCCGTGATCACTCCAAGGTCAACATGAGAATCTGTCCTGCTTAGGGTGTCAATGCTCACCACATAGAGCAGGGTTGGCAGAAGTGCTAAAATAATCAGGGCCAGGGCTCCTAAATATTTGCCCAGTACCAGCTGCCATGAACTAATAGGTTTCGTAAGCAGCAGTTCAAGGGTGCCCTGTCTTATCTCTTCAGAAAAACTCTTCATGGTCACCGCGGGGATGAGAAAAAGAAAGATCCAGGGAGCCAGGGTAAAAAAGGGTTCCAGGCTGGCAAAGCCGCTGTCAAATACATTGAACTCCCCCTTGAACACCCACAGGAATAGTCCGTTAAGTAACAGGAACAATCCTATCACCAGGTAGCCAATGGGAGTAGCAAAAAATGAGTTTATTTCTTTCTTTAAAACTGCAAACACTTTGTGAATGTATATTTTCTAATGAATAATGTATAATGTATAATGAATATTGGATATTAAATTCAAAATTCAAAATTCAAAATTCAAAATTCAAAATTCAAAATTTCGAATTAACGATTCCCGAATCCCGAATCAACGATTCCCGAATCCCGATTACCGAATTAACCATTCCCCAATTAACCATTCCCCAATTAACCAATCCCGAATTAACGAATTAACGATTCCCGAGTTAACGATTCCCGATTCCCGAATCCCGAATCCCGATTCCCGAATAAACGATTCCCCGATTAACCAATCCCGAATTCCGTTTCCCGAATCAACGATTCCCAAATCCCGAATCCCGAATTAACGAATTAACGATCCCCGCTGCTCCAAACCTTATCCACACTCCAGGCTTCGGGTTTGCCTGAGAACATCTTTTTAGTATTGCTCCATACCTCTTTAAAAAGGGCGGAAGTGCGGTAATTTTCAAGGGCATCTTCATTTTCCCAGTAACTGTAGGTGAAGAAGATGTTATCTTCGTTTTTATCCCTGTACAACTCCAGGAAATTACAGCCTTCAAATCCTCTTATCTTCTCTTTATTCTGTTGAAATAACTCCTGAAAAGCTTCAACTTCCGAAGCATTAAAAGTCATTTTTACAATTCTTACTATCATATTTAATTTACAAATTTTTACCCGCCGGAGCTGAAAAGCGTAGGAGGGCCAAATCCCAAACTGTAAATTCCAAATTCCGAATTCCAAATTCCAATTAACCAATCCCTAATCCCCAATTAACTAATCCCCGATTAACCAATCACTCCTTCTCAAAATTTATCGTCACCGTATCCCTCCATTCCAGTCCGAAGAGGGTGGAAGCACTGCCTACCGTACTCGGGTTGCTTTTATAGATCGCCAGTTCAATATACCCGCCCGAGTTGAAAATAGCGAGCTTCTTCCCGTCCTCCCGGTTTAATTGATCGGTGTCAAAATTAATGGCATCGCTGTAGGTGTTGTAGATTTCGTCAAAGGTGGCGGTACGGGCCCTCATTGTAAACTTCCGGCCTTTCCCGATCTTGTCGAACAACTTTCTTGAAATATTGGTCACCACATTTCCGTAGTTGTCAATATACAGGACATTACCTTTTATCTGTGTTTGCTCTGTATTGAAATACGGCTCCACCTCCTTGATCTGTTTGATCTCAGTAATGGGTTTTCCTATTACCTCCAGGGTTCCTCCCCGGGCAAGATGCCCCGCTACCTTCACGAAAACATCCAGCACAGGAAAATTGCTTTCCACCTTATCGTGAATATTGATCTCCACGATCTTTTCGGGTACATATTCTGAAGCGATCAAAGACAGGATCCCGTTATTGGCGCAAATGAAATAATGGCCGTCCAGTTTCAGGGCGATGTGTTTATTCTCCGGAGTAAGCTCAGAATCTACCCCTATGATATGTATGCTGCCTTCGGGAAAACTCTTGTAGGCATTTTTTATAATGTAGGAAGCTTCTGTAATGTGGAAGGGAGAAATGGAGTGTGAAATATCCACGACCCTCGCCATGGGTAACTCGGTGTAAATGGCTCCTTTAACTGCCCCTGCAAAATGATCTTTTTCCCCAAAATCTGTGGTTAAGGTAATAATAGCCATGGGCAATTGTTAGAATATTTTTTAGTAACTTAAACCTTTAATTTGCTAAGTTTGTATTGCAAATCTAAAGATAAAAAACCCAATTTTTAAATTTAATCCATCCGCTTTTGAACGAACTTATAATTGAACTTTCAGAAATAAACCCGCGGGATTTTTTTGGAGAACAAAATGCACATATTGAACTGCTGAAAAAGTATTTTCCGAAGTTAAAAATTGTTGCAAGAGGAAATAAACTCAAGATCTACGGAGATGAGGAACTGCTGGAAGAATTCGATAAAAGGTTCAATATGTTGATCGATCATTACGGGAAGTTCAATAAACTGGATGAGAATACCATGGAAAGGGTGCTCACCAGTGAGAAGCAGGAGGATTACGATACTTCCAGCGAAAGTGGTGAAGTGCTTGTGCATGGCGTAAGTGGCCGGCTCATAAGACCACAAACCGCAAACCAGAGGCGTCTGGTTGACCTTATGAAAAAGAACGATATGGTATTTGCCATTGGCCCCGCGGGGACCGGCAAAACCTACACCGGGGTTGCATTGGCAGTAAAAGCCCTGAAGGATAAAGAGGTGAGAAGGATCATCCTTACGCGACCTGCTGTTGAGGCGGGGGAGAACCTTGGGTTTCTTCCGGGCGACCTGAAGGAAAAACTGGATCCTTACATGCAACCGCTCTATGATGCATTAAGAGATATGATCCCTCATGAGAAGCTGGAAAGTCTTATTGAAAAAGGTACCATTCAAATAGCACCGCTGGCATTCATGAGGGGACGCACCCTTGACAATGCTTTTGTCATTCTTGATGAAGCCCAGAACACTACGCATGCTCAAATGAAGATGTTCCTTACCCGAATGGGGAAAAATGCGAAATTCATGGTCACCGGTGACCCCGGCCAGATCGACCTTCCGCAGCGGGTAGTTTCAGGTTTGAAAGAAGCCATTCTCGTATTGCAGGATGTGCAGGGGGTGGGTATCATTCACCTGGATGAAAAGGATGTCATAAGGCATAAACTGGTAAAACAGATCATTGCAGCCTATAAGAGAATAGAAACTCCCGAATAGTTATAACCCTCATATTCAGATCCCGGTTTTGCTATGGGATCTTTTTTTATAATCTCATATTTCAAAAATGAATACCATAACATCTACAAATTTTAATTTTCCCGGACAAAAATCAGTTTACAAAGGCAAGGTACGGGAGGTGTATACACTTGAAAATGACAAATTGGTAATGATCGTAACAGATCGTCTCTCGGCTTTTGATGTGGTGATGCCCAAGGGTATTCCCTTTAAAGGCCAGATCCTGAATCAACTTGCCACCAAAATGATGAAAGCCACACAAGATATTGTCCCCAACTGGCTGGAGGCGACTCCAGATCCTAATGTCGCTATTGGGGAAATGTGTGAGCCTTTCAAGGTAGAGATGGTGATAAGAGGATATTTGGTAGGCCATGCGGCCCGGGAATACACTGCAGGGAAACGTACCCTGAGCGGAGTGAAGATGCCCGGCGGGATGAAGGAAAATGAGGCCTTTGACGTGCCCATTATTACCCCTACCACCAAAGCAGCATCTGGAGAACATGACATGGATATTTCGAGGGAAGAGATCCTTGACTGTGGGATTGTCTCTGAAGAGGATTATAATACTCTGGAAACCTATACCCGTCAGCTGTTCCTCCGCGGAAGTGAACTCGCCAGGAACAATGGACTTATCCTGGTAGATACCAAATATGAATTCGGAAAGAACAAAGACGGAAAGATCGTGTTGATTGACGAGATCCATACTCCCGATTCTTCCCGTTATTTTTACGCTGAAGGGTATCTTGACCGGCTCACAAAAGGGGAGCCCCAGAAACAGCTTTCAAAGGAGTTTGTAAGGCAGTGGCTTATCGAGAATGGATTTCAGGGTAAGGAAGGGCAGCAGATCCCGGAAATGAGTGAAGATTACATCAATTCGGTTTCCGAAAGATACATTGAACTCTATGAGCAGATCACCGGGGAAACCTTCATTAAAGCCGATATTTCCAATATTGAGGAGAGGATCGAAAAGAACGTCCTAAGGTATTTGGATAGTCTTTAGTCGGTAGTCTGTAGCCGGTAGACCGTGTTCTTTGTCATCCAGACAGAGCTGCGTGATGTTGTGACGTAGTGATGCTGTGATGGTGAAAGGAGTGATGCTGTGATTGGGTGTATTGTCATCCAGGCAGAGCTGCATGAAATTTAAAACAGTTGTGGGTTGTCAGTTTTTCGTTACCAACTCACAACTCATAACTCATAACTACCAACTATTTATTCCTTTAACTCCAAAACCAGTAAATAATCCGGACCCCCGTCTACGGGATAGCCCTCTATCTTCTCGGCTACGACAGTTACTTCACGGTCTAAATAATCATCAAGGTTGACCGTTTCACTTTTTAATGCGTAAAATGTTTCCTCATTGGTAAGGGTGTGAGTGCCATACTGATATGAGGTGATCCCCTGTTGCTCTATAGTTCCTGTTATTTCCATTTTTCCGGTGGTTGTAGTGTCATTGCAGGTAGCGGTGAAAAAGAACAAGGCAAAGCCTGCAAAAAAATTCAATAAGATCTTCATATAGATTGGTTTAAATTATTCTTCAAATCGTTTGAGCCGGTTGCGAAGTAACCTTATCTCATTTTGCATCTCTGAGACCCGGTTGAGCAAATGGTTGATGGCATCAATTCCCTGCAGGTTGATCTCCAGGTCGTAATGCAGACGCATCATTTTTTCCAGCTCCCTTACCTGCTCGTGATCAATGTATTCATTCTCTTCTATGATCGTGACACTCAATAATCCATATTCGCTGAGGGAATTTATGAAAGAATACTGGATGTGGTTATACTCACAAAATTCGGTTACAGATATATATTCCTTAGGATCCATGCTTTCTCATTTTTTGAAGTTCCTTAAGTAATTCTTTTTCTCTGGCACTTATGTTTTCTGGGACTGTTACCCTATAAGTAATATACAGATCCCCGAAATGTCCTTCTTTTTTATAGACAGGGAAACCCTTTCCTTTTAGTTTTACTTTGGTGCCGGTTTGTGTTTCCGGTTTCACGGTTAGTTTGACTTTCCCGTCAAAAGTATCTACCGTGATCTCTCCCCCCAGCGCGGCGGTGTACATATCAAGATCTACGTCTTTAAACAAGTCTTTTCCTTCCCTTTTAAAGGAGGTGTTGTTAATAATGGCAAAGGTGATAAAGAGATCTCCCGCCGGCCCTCCATTCACTCCCGGGGCACCATGACCTTTGATCTTAATGGTTTGCCCGTTCTCAACTCCTGCAGGAATGGTCAATCGAATGTTCTTACCGTTTATGGTGAGGGTTTGTTTTTGAGACCGGTAAACATCGGTAAGGTTCAATTTTAGCTCGGCATTAAAATCCTGTCCCCTAAAACGGGTGGTGCGCCTGCCTCCTCTGGCTGCCCCTCCAAACATTGATTCGAAGAAATCAGAAAAGTCGCCTTCTTCATAGTTCCCTCCTCCAAATCCGCCCGTAGAACGACCTCCAAAAGGATCTCCTGAATACTGTTGCTGATATTGCTGTTGTGACCTGGCCTTCTCAAATTCTTCCGCATGTTGCCAGTCCTTGCCGTATTTGTCGTATTTCTTCCTTTTTTCAGGATCATTCAACACCTCATGCGCTTCATTGATTTGCTGAAACTTCTTTTGGGCTGCAGGGTCATTGGGATTAAGGTCCGGGTGGAATTTCCGGGCCAGTTTTCTGTATGCTTTTTTGATGTCGCTTTTAGTAGCGTTTTTTCCCAGTCCTAAAACTTTGTAGTAGTCAATAAATTCCATGGATCTTGAGACTTTAAGGTTCGGGGATTTCTTACTCTCCTCCTTTAAATATACATAATTCAGAAAAGCAGGAAAGGATTTTAGTCTTAAAACTCTGTGAATCTACAGGGATCTTAATTTTAAGAGCTTCTGAAAATATTGCTTTTTAGAAACTGCTTAAAATCAGGGCTGAAGAAGATTTGTTTTTGAGACGGGTTTTGCTAATTTAGAATTATGGAAAATACAAGGATAAAGACCTTCGCCGAATACAAGAAGGCTTACAAAAAAAGTGTAAAGGAACCTGAAGCTTTTTGGGACGAGATCGCAGAGACTTTTACCTGGCAAAAAAAATGGGATAAAACCCTGGAATGGGATTTCAGAAAGCCGGAGGTCAAATGGTTCCAGGGAGGAAAAATCAACATAACCGAGAACTGCCTTGACCGGCACCTTGAAAAGCTTGGTAATAAAACCGCCATCATCTGGGAACCCAATGATCCCGATGAAGAATCCCGTTACATCTCTTACCGGCAATTGTTCGTGAAGGTTTCCAGGTTTGCCAATGTCCTTAAAAATAACGGGATCAAAAAAGGGGATAAAGTATGCATTTATATGCCAATGATCCCTGAACTTGCCATCGCCATGCTGGCCTGTGCCCGGATTGGCGCCGTACATTCCATAGTGTTTGCAGGTTTCTCAAGCGCCGCGATCGCACGTAGGATCAATGATTCTGAATGCAAGATGTTGATCACGGCCAACGAAGTTTACAGAGGCTCCAAAAAGGTGAATTTGAAAGAGATCTGTGATAAGGCCCTGGAAAACACTCCGAGTATTGAGACGGTTATTGTATATCGAAGAACGGTAGAGCCCACGACAATGACCCCGGGCCGGGATAAATTCTGGTTCGAGGAACTTCAGAAAGCGCAAAAAGATTGCCCGGCAGAGGTCATGGATGCAGAAGATATGCTGTTCATCTTATATACTTCGGGCTCTACAGGCAAACCCAAAGGTATGGTTCATACTATAGGAGGATACCTGGTGGGCACCACCTATACCTTTGAGAATGTTTTTCAGCCCGAGAAAAATGACGTCTACTGGTGTACCGCCGATATTGGCTGGATCACCGGTCATTCCTATATAATTTACGGACCCCTGGCTGCTGGAGCGACCACGGTCATGTTTGAGGGTATTCCCAGTTATCCTGACTACGGAAGGTTCTGGGAGATCTGTGACAAACTTAATGTCACCCATTTCTATACTGCTCCCACCGCAATTCGTTCCCTGGCCAAGCAACCCTTAAAATTTGTGGAGAAACATGATCTTTCTTCGCTGAAGGTATTGGGAAGTGTAGGGGAGCCCATAAACGAAGAAGCCTGGCACTGGTACAATGACAACATAGGAAAAGGAAATTGTCCGGTGGTGGACACCTGGTGGCAAACCGAGACCGGGGCGATCATGATCTCGCCACTCGCCGGAATCACCCCAACGCGACCCACCTTTGCAACCCTTCCTTTACCCGGAGTGCAACCCGCACTTATGGATGATAATGGGGAGGAGATCACCAACCTGAAGGAAAAGGCGGAAGGAAGACTTGCCATTAAATTCCCCTGGCCTTCAATCGCCAGGACCATTTATGGCGATCATGAAAGGTATAAAGAGGTTTATTTCTCAACCTATGACAATAAGTATTTTACGGGAGATGGCTCTTATCGAGACGCGACCGGGAACTATCGAATTACGGGTAGGGTAGATGATATCGTGATCGTTTCGGGTCACAACCTGGGAACAGCCACAATAGAAAATGCCATTGATGAACACGAAGGAGTAGTTGAAAGTGCGGTGGTAGGTTTCCCGCATGATGTAAAAGGAAATGCTTTATATGCCTATGTGATCCTTTATGACCATATAGAGGAGTCAGAGCAGCTTAAAAAAGAGATTCGCGACCTGGTTGCCAGTACCGTGGGACCTATTGCAAAACCTGAAAAGATCCAGTTCGTAAGAAGTCTTCCAAAAACCAGGAGCGGTAAGATCATGCGTAGGATACTGCGGAAGATAGCCTCAAAAGACACCTCCAACCTTGGGGATACTTCAACCCTTCTCAATCCTGAAGTGGTGGAGGAGATAATGGAAAAAGCGCTATAGACCCTAAAAGATGAAAAACCGGAAGCATTTCCGGTTTTTTCTTTCTGAGAGGTTTTTGTAATAAGTTCAATCCTGTTCTTCCAGGTTGATCTCGAAATTCCTGATCATTTCCAATAGTACCTCCTCGGTTTGCGAAAAATGGGGTTTTACGGTTCTCTTTCTATTCACCTTTAAGAAATAAGGTACGATCTCTCCGGTTTCATAAGCCTCTACTACATGAGGGTGAACATAATAACTGCGGCAAACACTTCTTGTATTACCCAAAGCCGCTGCCGCGGTATCAAAACCGCTCAAAATATTGCTTTTGTTCTCTTTCTCATCTTCAGCATATCCTTTTTCCCGCAGGTGTTCAAAAAAGATCTTGGTAGCACTCCAGGTCCTGAAATCTTTCGCTGAGAATAATTCCCCGCTTATTTCCTGGATGTAACGGTTTACCATCCCGCTGTCTATACTTTGCTTAGACCCGCTTTCATCATAGTATTTAAAGACCTGCCACCCGGGAATTTCCTCACACTGGTTCACCAGCCTGATCAGTTTTTTGTCAAGTACAGATACCGAATGTTCTATGCCCCGCTTTCCCACAAAATTGAACTTCATCTTTCCACGGGATACTTGTATATGGCGGCTTCTTAGGGTGGAAAGGCCATAAGATTTATTTTCACGGGCATAGGTGTCATTACCTATCCTGATATGGGTTTCCTCCATAAGCCTTACCACCAGTGCCAGTACTTTTCGCATGGGCATTCCTCTTAGGTCAAGATCCTTATCTACCTGCGCTCTTATTTTTGGAAGTACTTTTCCGAAGGCCGACATTTTAAAGAATTTCGTCTGGTTCCTTATGCGCGTCCAGTCAGGGTGATAGATGTATTGTTTCCGGCCTTTTACGTCCCTGCCAATGACCTGCAGGTGCCCGTTGTCAACGGGGCAGATCATTACCTTTTCCCATGCGGGAGGAATGACCAGTTTGTTTATCCTTTCAACAACTTCGGGCTTTACGGGTTCCCCATCCTGAAGATATTGGTATCCTTTACCTCGTTTACGCCGTTCAATACAGAGGTCTTCCTCAGAAATGTAAAGCAGGTTGGCTTTTTCGGCGGCAAGATCAGGATTGGAGATCAGGGCAGTTACCTCTTCAGGTGAAAGGGTCATAGAGAAATTTTTTTTCTAAAGATAATCTGCATCCCTTTCTTTCAGCTTTAAAAAAATGTGAAAGTTCAAAAATAAAAAAGCCTCCTATTATTAAGGAGGCATAAGGAGGTTTTAAAATATGATTTTCAGAGACTATTCAAAATAACTGAATGTTTCTCCGTCCTTCAATTGCAGAAGACTTTCATATATAAGACGAATAACGTTCTCCACATCATCCCGGTGTACCATCTCTACCGTAGTATGCATATAACGCAGCGGCAGGGAGATCAAAGCAGAAGCAACCCCGCCATTACTGTAGGCAAAAGCATCTGTATCTGTACCGGTCATTCTTGAAGAGGCCATGCGTTGAAACGGGATCTGCTTATCTTCAGCAGTTTCAATAAGCAGGTTTCTCAATCTGTTCTGCACTGCGGGTGCGTAGGAGATCACCGGCCCGTCCCCGATCTTCGTCAAACCATTGGTCTTCTTCTCGATCATGGGGGTTGTGGTATCATGAGTAACATCGGTCACGATGGCAACATTTGGTTTTATACGTTGCGTGATCATTTCGGCTCCCCTGAGACCTATCTCTTCCTGGACCGAATTGGTGATGTAAAGTCCAAAAGGCAGTTTCTTCTTGTTCTCTTTCAAAAGACGGGCTACTTCAGCGATCATGAATCCGCCAATCCTGTTATCGAGTGCACGGCTCACGAATTTATTTTCGTTAAGGATAAAGAATTCATCAGGATAAGTGATAACGCAGCCCACATGAACTCCAAGTGCTTCGACCTCCTTTTTGGTAGAGCATCCTACATCTATTGAGATATTGTCGAGTTTTGGAGCCTGTTCTTTTTCTTTGTCCCGGGTATGAATGGCCGGCCAGCCAAAAACACCTTTTACTACCCCGTTCTTTGTATGAATGTTCACCCTTTTGGAAGCAGCGATCTGGTGGTCACTCCCCCCGTTCCTTATTACATAGATTAATCCGTCATCGGTTATATAATTGACATACCAGGAGATCTCATCGGCGTGTCCCTCGATCACTACCTTATATTTAGCCTTTGGGTTGATCACCCCTACGGCGGTACCATAGGTGTCGGTGATAAATTCATCTACATACGGCTTCAGGTAATTCATCCAAAGTTTTTGTCCTTCCCACTCATAACCGGTAGGAGCAGCATTGTTCAGATATTTTTCAAGGAAATCGATCGACTTCTCTGTGAGTATATTTTCTTTTCCCATTTAATAAATATTTGGCACGAATTTAATAAGAATAATACAGCTGACAATTTATAGATAATGTAATTTTGGAATGATTTTGGCGTTATTTTCTAAAACAAAAAGTGTGAATAAGCTTATTCTTTTATTGCTTTTGGTTTCAGCTTCTGCAGTGGCCCAGGAACAGTTTCCTGTTGAAGATACCCTGTATAAGAGATACATGCTCATAGAGGGGGATACCATCGCCAGGGAACATATCGATCTGGATGAGGTACTGGTACTGGGCAGGATCAAATTTGACAGTGAGCTGGAACGCAGAAAATATTTGATCCTTCGACGCAAGACCATAAAAGTGTATCCATATGCCAAACTGGCTTCAGAACGCCTGGTGGAATTGAACAGCAGGCTTGACCAGATCAAGACTAAAAGGGACAGGAAGCGCTATACTAAAATAGTGCAGGATTATATTGAAGACCAATTCTCGGCAGAACTCAAGAAATTGACCCGTACAGAAGGACAGATCCTGGTAAAGCTCATTCACAGGCAAACCGGAACTACTGCCTTTGATCTTATTAAGGATCTAAAGAGCGGGTGGAGGGCTTTCTGGTATAACACCACGGCCAGCCTTTTTGATATTTCTCTTAAGCAAGAGTTCAGACCCGAGCATGACCAGGAAGATTATTTAATAGAAGACATTCTGCAAAGGGCGTTTCAAAACAAACAGTTATCCAAACAACCCTCTGCGCTCGATTTTAATTTTTTGGAGTTGACCAATAAATGGTCTTCTTCTTCAAAGGAGGCAAAGAAGCCGGGTAAAGCTATTTAATATTTGGGCGTTCCCCACCTTCACAGAGGGGTTGCGCCTCCGTTAAAGCTTTGGCGGTACGCGGACGGTGGGTCGCGTGTTCCGCTGTATTTTTAAAGCGCCTTATGTGGAAGCGCTTTAAAAGATGACGCTTCACCCGCTAACGCGATACGACCTGATCCCGGTTCTCGCCCGTTCGTTATCAACCCTGTCATCGGTTTGGATCCCTGACAGGGTTTCAAAGAAATCTAAAAAAATCCCCTCTCAAAAATCACATTTTCAGCCCCTTATTTCAAAGGCTTAAAAAAACCTTAAAAAAGATGGGTTGTGGACTTGCGGGAGAAAGAAACAGGCGTATATTTGCACCCGCTTTGAGAAACAACAAAGGGTCATTAGACCGGGAGTTTCGGGCCCAGTAGAGCAGGAGTCTCAAGGCGAAAAAGCCCACCTTGATTGGTTGGCAAGTTCTCTGAAAAAGATTGAAATTTTGTTTGTGTTGTAACGGGAAAAGGTTGTAAGTTTGCATCCGCTTTTGTGACAAAACAAGTTCGGGAAGTTCCCTGAAAAAAAATAAAATTTTTTTCTTGCAGGTTTTAAAATCGGTTGTATATTTGCAGCCGCTTAGAACGAGAACGAATGTTCATCAAATTATACTGAAAAGGAATCCCGGGTAAGGGTAACAAAGAAAAGGTTCAACTCCTTTTATTTCCACAAGAGACATCCTTCCGAAGGCGGAATGATCCTCACCCTTTTAGGGGGAGGTGCCGAAGGCGGAGGGGGTCATGTTC